>PAIH01000012.1 GCA_002711105.1 Planctomycetota bacterium | reverse complement strand
CTCGGTGGAATCACTGAGAGATCAGATTCCACCAGTCTCGTCATCGATGTTGCGATCGGCTCCTTGCAAAACAATGGTGTCAGTCGCGTCGAACGCGCCGTTGACGGTGCGGCAGTGGGACTGGGATTCGATCTGGCTCCTTCGGCAAACTCAGGAGAGATCGTGAGTCTCAGTTCGACAGAGACCGGACCCTTCGGTACACCGGCCTCCTATGTGGTGGGCAAAGATACGGGCGTGATCTACCTGCTTTCGGCCAACCTGGCAGGAACAGGATCAGATTTCATTCGCGGTGAAGTGGTCAATGACGGATCGCTGAACCTGCTGGATGTGACCCAGCTGTTGCTATTCATGTTCGATAGCAGCCAGGAGCCGAGTACATGCCTCGACTCCATGGATGTCAACGACGATGGAATGTCCAACATCGCTGATGCCATATCCTTGCTCGAGTACCTGTTCCAGGGGGGTTCAAATCCGCCAACTCCCAGTGGAAGTTGCGGCTCTGACGACACCATCGACAACCTGACCTGTCAGGAGTTCGACGGCTGTTAGAACCTGTCCAGGTACCATCAAGAGAATGCCTCCAGCGTCAAACATTGACGCTGGAGGCATTGTTCTTTTCCGGTTCCTCGCATCGCTACGGCGAAAGAGCTTTCGCCAGCAGTGGAAGAGAAACGTCGAGTCTATAGTCAACCGAGGAGTGATCGTCGTCGAACTCCTCGTACGTGTGAGGAATCTCCAGTTGCTGCATCTTTTTGGTCAGGATCCTCGATCCATGATGGAGTCGGAACTGATCACGGATACCACAATCGATGAAGAGTAACCTGAGTGATCGCAGCGATTCGACATACCGATCCACCATCTCTACCGGATCGTGAGACAGCCAACATTGCCAGCGTTGCTCGATGATCTGTCCGGTTTCGAGGTCAAAGGGGAGATGGTACTCCCCCGGGTTCTCCAGATCCGGGTCATAGGAGGCAGCCATCGCGAGAATCATCAGAGTCATCACATCGGCACTGCGATATTTCACCTTGCTGCGAAACTTCTTCAGGAATTCATCACGGCCACCGCACTTCCGTAGAACATCCAGTGCCATCGGGAAATCAGGGAGATAACCGTACGGGAAATACATATCACCGCTGTGACAGGCGATCGCTCCCCATGTATCGGCATACTTCATGCCATGGACGATGGCTCCGTATCCTCCAGAAGACTTGCCGAACACTCCGCGATGGTCACGGGACGCCAGCGTCTTCCAACGTCCATCGATGAAGGGCACCAGTTCTTCGACCAGATAGCGAGCCCATGGACCCACCGCCGGGGAGTCGATGTACTGATTGCCACCGAGTGCGGTGAAGCCATCGGGCATCGCGACGATGCAGGGGGCCATCTGAGAGCTACCGACCAGACGGTCGAGTCGCTCCGGTAAATTTTCGGTGAAGGCCGACCAGTCGGTATGTTTCAAACCACTGCCGGTGAATCCGGCAAGATCCACCAGTAAGGGGTAACGAATTTGTGGTTGTTCGGAGTAGCCAGGTGGAGTCCAAATTGCAACTTTGCGTACAGGAGAATCTCCGAGCGGATTACCTTCCAGTATCAAAGAGCGGTGTTCTACCACCTCAACATTGCCCTGTTGCCCGTCGAATCTTCGCAATTCGTACCGTTCCTTTCTGCAGGTCTCGGTGATTCCGCCCGCCACAGCGGTTAGAATCTCTCTCTACAACAGCGCGGGCAACCGCCAATTTGCCAGACAGCGAAGGGAAATTGATGACCGAGCAGACTACCTATCCTCGTCGGTTCCTCACGGAGGATTTCAAACCCAAGGATCTCGACTCGATCAGGGAAATATACCAGGCCCTGCTGGATCGAGATATTTCTGACCACGATTCTCTCAAAAGCTGGTGCCGTGACTGGAGTGAAGTGGACTCCGCCGTTTCTGAGGAATCCGCCCGGCGCTTCGTCCAGCACACCTGCTACACCGACGATGCCGACGTTACCGCCAGTTACATGGAATGGATCGAAAAGATCCAGCCGGGTCTCAAGGAGATCGGCTTCGACATGGATCGGAAGTTCATCGCCTCACCAGCGCTGGAGGAACTCTCCGACGGGGAGTTCGGCATCTGGATCAAATCGGTCCGCAATGGCGTCGAACTGTTCCGTGAGGAGAACATTCCGTTGCAGACGGAAGAAGCCAAGCTGGACGCCAAGTATGACGAAACGATCGGTGCCATGTCGGTCGAGTTCGACGGGGAAACCAGAACGCTGCCTTTCATGGGCAGAATTTTGCAAGAGACTGATCGCGACCGACGTGAGCAAGCCTATCGGGCCATCTGGGATCGAGTCCTTCAGGACAAGGATAAGCTCCAGGACATCTACGAGAACCAACTCGAGCTACGTCATCAGATGGCACTGAATGCCGGCTTTGATGACTACCGGGCTCTTCGCTTCCGCCAGCTGGAACGCTTCGATTACGGACCCGAAGAGTGCCTGGAGTTTCATGATTCCATCGAGAATGTCATCTTGCCGCTGGTCAAAGAACGCCAGAAAAAACGTCAAGATTTGCTCGGAGTCGAAACACTCCGTCCCTGGGATACTTCCGTCGATCCCGAGGGAAGATCTCCACTGCGTCCTCTGGAGAGTGGAGTCGAACTGATCGATGGTTGTCGTCAGATTTTTGGCAAGGTGCATCCGGATCTGGATCAGATGTTCAGGATCCTCATCGATGGGGATCTGCTCGATCTCGAATCCCGATCCGGCAAGGCTCCAGGCGGCTACCAGTGCAATTATCACGAGATCCGTAAACCATTCATCTTCATGAATGCAGCGGGTAAACAGGGCGATGTCGAGACCCTCCTTCACGAAGGGGGACATGCCTTCCATAGCATAGAAGCACGTGAGCATCAGTTCATAGCGAACCGCCACGCTCCCATCGAATTCTGTGAGGTTGCCTCGATGGCGATGGAGTTACTGGGCAACCCGTACCTCGACGTTTTCTATGACAAGGAAACAGAGGTCATTCGAGCACGCATCGAACACCTGGAGGGAATCATCAGTCTGTTCCCGTGGGTCGCGATGATTGATTCCTTCCAGCACTGGATCTACACCCATCCCGGTCATACCAGAGAGCAGAGAATCTCGACCTGGACCTCCATCATGGATCGGTATGCCACCGGTCAGATGGACTGGAGCGGCCTCGAGGAACTGCGAGCGCATCGCTGGCTCAGGCAGTCCCATCTGTTCGGGGTCCCGTTCTATTACGTCGAATACGCCATCGCTCAGCTAGGTGCGCTCCAGGTGTGGAGGAATCATCGCCAGGACCCCGACCGTGCCATTCAGCAATACCGAGCGGGATTGTCACTGGGCAATACCCGGTCACTCCCCGAGCTCTTCGCCGCTACCGGAATCCAGTTTGATTTCTCCCGTGACAATCTGGAGGAACTGATCTCAATGGTGAGTGAGGAAATAACCATCCTGGAAAACTCCATATCCTGAACGACAAGGAGACTGACTTGAAAACGATACAGATCCGCCGTCTTTGGCTGTTGTTGTTGCTGTTACTGATCTTCCCTCTGGTAGGAATCGCACTTCCGACGGATGACGGAGATAAAGAGAAAACATTCGAGAATGATCCCGTGATCAAGGCTGTCCGCGCCTACAGCACCGAGCAAATCAATGCCGGAGGCATCAAGAAGGACACACCGAATTGGAAGTCACGACTTCCGAAGTTCCCGACGGTCGAGTTTCCGGCAGGAAGCAAGTACATCTGGAACCTGAAGACCAGCCAGGGCGATATCGAGGTCGAGTTCCTTCCCGAGGTCGCTCCCAATCACGTCGCGAATTTCATCTACCTGACCGAACTGGGCTTCTTTGACGGCCTCGGATTTCACCGGGTGATTTCAAGATTCATGGCCCAGGGTGGCTGCCCGAAAGGAACCGGACGTGGCAATCCCGGATATCGCTTTGCAGGAGAATACGATTCCGCGGTCAAACACAATCGCAAGGGCCTGCTCTCGATGGCCAATGCTGGTCCAAATACCGACGGTAGCCAGTTCTTTCTCACCTTCGTTCCAACTCCATGGCTCGACGGTAAACACACCATCTTCGGTGTGATTCGTAAGGGCGACGAGACGATGGAAGCCCTCGAGAAGCGTGGCTCCAAAAGTGGACGTCCCAGCGAGAAACTGTTCATCGAAAAAGCGACCATCTCGGTCGAGTCCGAAACCAAGACCAAGAAAGAAGCACCAAAGAAGGAGAAACAGTGAGTAGCAGCGCAGATACCGTAGCCGCCATGAGAGGCGCCATTGCCGCCCTCAAAGAAGCGGGTGAAATCGACACCAGTTCTGCCAGTTGGAAGACTTCTCTACCCAAATTCCCGGAGACCTCCGTGGCCGCCGACGCACAGCTCTATTGGGTGATCGAGACCAACCATGGCACCGTCAAGATCAAACTGATGCCAGATGTGGCACCTAACCATGTTCGCAACACCTTGTACCTCTCCGAACTGGGTTTCTACGACGATCTCATCTTCCATCGTGTTATCACCGGGTTCATGGCCCAAGGTGGTTGCCCAGCTGGAAACGGCATGGGAGGACCTGGATACAAGTTCCAGGGCGAGTTCGCACCGACCGCGCGTCATGACCGTAAAGGTCTGCTGTCGATGGCCAATGCCGGCCCGGGTACCGATGGAAGTCAGTTCTTTCTCACCTTCACCCCGACCCCCCATCTCGATGACAATCACACCATCTATGGCGAGGTGACGGAGGGACAGCCGGTTCTCGAGGAACTGGAGAAGAGAGGATCTGGTGGCGGAGCCACATCGGAACCGCTCCACATGATCAAGACGACCATCGAGTTCGACAGCTAATCCTCGATGAATAGACGATTGTTCGTGAAGGCAATGGTTCTGTCTGTAGCCGCATTGGCTATGGGCGGAACCTTTTCCTTGTACGCTCGACCAGATTCACAATTGCCGAACATCGTCTTCATCCTTGCCGACGACCTCGGCTACGGAGATGTCGGTTGCTACAATTCCGATTCCCGGGTCCCCACTCCAAACCTCGACCAGTTCGCCAGCGAGGGGATGAGATTCACCGACGCCCACAGCCCATCAACGGTCTGCACACCGACGCGCTATAGCCTGATGACCGGGCGGATGGAGTTTCGCACCGGATACCGCGGCGTCTTTACCGGTGTCGGGGGGCCCTGCTTGATCGAGCAGGAACGCCTGACGCTGCCACAGATGCTGCGTGAGCGCGGTTACACCACCGCCTGTTTCGGCAAGTGGCACATCGGAATGACTTTCCTCGATAAGGACGGCAACCACATCAAAACCGGCGGGGTCAAGGGAGTGCAACAGATCGACTACTCGCGAGCGATTCCCGACGCACCGATCCATCGCGGATTTGACCACTTCTACGGAACCGCCTGCTGCCCCACCACCGACTGGCTCTACGCCTACATCGATGGCGATCGCATCCCGGTTCCCCCGACAAAACTTCTCGACAAGAGCCAGCTACCGAAGCACCCCTACGGCAACGACTGTCGCCGCGGCATGGTCGCCGAAAATTTCGATCATGAAGAGGTCGACCTGGTGTTTCTCGACAAGAGCCAGAAATTCCTCGAACAGCATGTCAAAGAGAGCCCCGACAAACCGTTCTTCCTTTTCCACTCGATGCAGGCGGTGCACTTGCCGTCCTTTGCCGCCGACCAGTTCAAGGGCAAGACCGAAGCGGGACCCCACGGCGACTTCATCTTCGAGATGGATCATGTCGTGGGAGAACTGCTGAAGACGCTCGAACGTCTCGGTGTCGCCGACAACACGTTGGTGATATTCGGCAGCGACAATGGTCCGGAAGTGCCAACGGTTCTCGACATGCGGAAAACACACCAGCATGACGGTGCCCGACCATGGCGGGGTGTCAAACGCGACCAGTGGGAAGGTGGCCATCGCACGCCATTCATCGTCCGCTGGCCCGGCAAGATCAAGGCCGGCACCACCAGCGATCAGTTGACCAGCCTCACCGATGTGATGGCGACCTGCGCAGCGATCAGCGGTGCCCGATTGCCCGACGATGCGGCCGAGGACAGCTACAACATGCTGCCGGTGTTGCTCAGTACCCAGGGTGACAAGCCGGTACGCCGCTACCTGCTGCAGCAGACGATGTCACTGGCGATGTCAATCCGTGACGGCCAGTGGAAGTACCTCGATCACAAGGGATCGGGCGGCAACAACTACCAGCGAGACGGTGCCTGGGGCATGAAACCCTACGCACTGGAAAACACCGATCCCGAAGCGCCCGGACAACTTTACGACCTCAAAACCGACCCCGGTGAAACGAACAATCTATATAGCCAGCACCCGGAAAAGGTGAAGGAACTGAAATCGCAGCTGGAACTGTTCCGAAACAGTGGACGGAGTGCTCCCGTACATAAGCTTTCCGCCGAACTACCTGAGCGTGATGGCGCCGCCGATGACTATCGCCGAGTGCTCACCGAAGCAGATCCAAAAACCAATAAATTCCTGAATCAGCAACGAGCCGAGTTCTTGGGGGTCAGCTATCGCGTTGCCAGCACCAAGAGCGAGAAATTCCTCTTATTCCACCAATCCGCAGACGAGTTCATCAAGGCGGGGGAAATTGGCAAGGGGCTCCGGCGACTCGATTCTCTCCTGACCGCATTACCAACCGAGGGGCGAGATCAGATCCGCGATGCCGAGTCGGCTCTGCGTTGGAGTCAGATGATCGGAGGCTTACGCCTCGGAGAGCAGGATAACTGTGTTGCGATGCACGGGCCTGATTCGTGCCTCTTTCCGATCACTGGAAGCGGTGTGCACGTCGAACCGAGAGGAATGCTTCTTGCGATCGAGAACCTCGATTGGTTTCTGGTTCATTCGCCCCAGCGACTCGATCTCCGTTGGTTACGCAATCTCACCTCGATGGCTCTCGGGGACTGGCCCGAAGGGGTTCCGGAGCAATTTCGTATGGGACAGGAACTGTTCGCCTCCCCCAGTGACGTGGGTCGTTTCCCTGATGTCGCTCCTCAGGTAGGTCTTGCGACGATGGGCCTGTGTGGAGGCGCTAGCCTCGAAGACTTTAACGGAGATGGATATCTCGATCTGTTCGTCAGTTCCTGGGGGCCCACAGACCCCGTCCACTATTTCGAGAACAACGGCACCGGGCAATTCGAGGATAAGACCGCAGCGATGGGCCTCGCCGGGGTCACCGGGGGACTCAATCTCACTCACGCCGACTACGACAATGACGGCGACCCCGACGTGCTGATTCTACGTGGCGCTTGGCTTGGCGTTGCGGGACATCACCCCAACACGTTGTTGCGAAATGACGGAGCGAAATTTACTGACGTCACCGAATTCTCAGGAATCCTCTCATTTCATCCAACACAGACCGCTGACTGGGGCGACTACGATCGCGATGGTGATCTCGATCTATTCATCGGAAACGAATCTGGTAGGCAGGAAGTGCATCCGTGTGAACTGTTCGAAAATCAGGGAGACGGCACCTTTGTCGAGGTCGCCGAAAAGGTCGGACTTCAGCACGCCGCCTATGTGAAGGGGGTAGCGTGGGGAGACATCGACAATGACGGTGATCTTGATCTATACCTCTCGACTATGGGGAGTTCGAACGTGCTGTATGAGAATCTCGGTCCCGCTTCTGAAGAAGGTCGACCGCGCTTCAGAGACATCACGGCACGCGCCACTGTCGGGGCTCCCCTCCTCAGTTTTCCCACCTGGTTCTGGGACTACGACCAAGACGGTCGTCTCGATATCCTCGCTGGCTCCTACGGGAGTTTCGAGGAGAGCATGCTCGAGGGCGTCGCAGCGGACTACCTCGGACTGCCAACCGCCGACGAGGGGATTCGCCTGTACCGCAACCGCGGAGAGGGACGGTTTGAGGAGGTCTCGGAGAAAACCGAGATTCGGCGTACTGTCCTCCCCATGGGCGCAAATTTTGGAGATCTCGATGGAGATGGTTGGCTCGACGCTTACTTCGGAACCGGCCAGCCGGACCTGGCCACCTTGGTTCCGAATCGGATGTTCCGCAATGTGCAGGGCCAACGATTCGAGGATGTCACCAGCAGTGGTGGTTTCGGGCATCTACAGAAAGGTCACGGAATCGCATTCGGCGATATCGACCACGACGGCGACCAGGATATCTTCGCAACGATGGGAGGAGCCTACGAGGGGGACGGTTATGCCAACGTACTGTTCGAGAACCCCGGCCATGGCCATCGCTGGCTGACCCTCCGACTCTCCGGCACAAGATCAAGCCGGGATGCACGCCACGCCAGAGTGCGCATCGAGGTCAAGACGGAGTCGGGACCACGCACGATCCACCGCGTAGTTGGTACCGGGGGGAGTTTTGGTGCATCGAGTTCTCAGCTTGAAGTGGGACTCGGCACCGCTACCGCCGTGACCGCCGTGACGGTCGATTGGCCCGTCTCTGGTCGTGCACGATATCAGGGTTTCTCCCTCGACAGTGTCTACAGCATCAAGGAAGGGCAGGCCGAACCGACCGAGGTGCAGACCGTCCCCTTCAAACTCGGAACGGTTGCAACTTCACCACCGGCCAAAGATTGATCTCTCAGGCGGTCGATCCCGCGAGATGGTAACCCGATCAGTTCCAGTCCGGTTCCGGGGGCATCATCGACCAGAGGACGTGCTCCCCCCCCATCGCTCGGAGTACTTCTGACCACAGTTGGTCCGGGGCGGTGTCAAACAGAAGATCCTCGATGCCAGAAACGGTAATCCAGGACTGCTCCTTTAACTCGTGCTGCAGCTGACCGGCTTCCCAACCGGCGTATCCGACGAAGAAACGGTATTCCTTCAGAAGATCACTACCACTTCCGATCCGTTCGACCGATCCCGTCAGATCTTTGGGCAGGAACATACCATTGCCGATCTCGTCCCCCACATCCTCCTGAGGCACCCCACGACGGATCGCGAACAACCGCTCCTGATCTACCGGTCCTCCGAAGAACAATGAGCGATCATCACCGAATTCAGGATTCAACTGTTCGAACACCTTTTCGATGGGGATTCCGGTGGGACGATTCACCACCAGGCCGAAAGAGCCCTGCTCATCGTGATCACAGATCAGGATGACGGTTCGATGGAAATTGGGATCTCGCAATGACGGGGTCGCGATCAGAAAGGTACCGGATTTTATGACCGGTTCCTCGTTTTCGAACATGTCTCCTCCAGATCGCAGCGCCGGTCGACATCGCCCAGAGCATCTGATCCTTGATTGTCGCCCTGAACCATTTCATTCTCAATGCCACCATCCCGATCAGATCTCACCGCTGGTGTCCCGATACCGACTCGATCCACCGCTCGCATCCTTGGCTCCTGAACTCAGTTCCGGTATGCTGCGACCGCCGGCACGCCGCCGCGGGGAAGTTTGGTGGGATCGTTGTCCAGATTTTTGCAAGTACGGACATCTTCAGGACATCCGGTGTCTGGCCGGACTCTGGCCGCCATTTTCATCCTGGCCACGGTACTGATCAGCAGCGGTTGTGGAGGCGGAGCACCTGAACGCAAGGATGAGTCGCTGCCAGTGGCACTGCATCACGCACAGCTGGCGTTTGACCGGGGCGAGCTCGATCGATCGAAGTTGATTTTCAGTTCACTGGCGAGCCCCGAACAATCGCTGACCACTCGAGGGCTGGCGCGACTGGGCCTGGGACGCTGCGCCCTCAAAGAGGGTCAACTCAGCCAGGCGTGTCGGCAGCTGGAACTATCCCGCAAACTGCTCTCCCCCGGCCCGAACCAGGCTCGTGCATTGCTCTACCTCGGAGAAGCGCAGTTACGAAGTGGAGCCACCAATAGCGGCTTGAACCAACTCGAAAGGGCCTACTCAACGCTAGCGGCCAATGACGAAAAAAGTCGAGCCGCGTTTCTCATTACTCGCACCCTCGACCATCTGGGTCAACCGGTGGCGGCTCTCTATCGCAATGCGTCACAGCAGAGTTCCTATCCCGAATACTCGTCGATCTGGATTCGTGAAGTCAAACTCGACACATCAACAGCACGGCCTGTAGAAACACCGACACCAGTGGTCCGGTCGACTCGCATCAAGAATCCAGGTGTCATCCGGATCCAGAAACGCAACACCTGGAATGCACGTCCGGTGCGCAATGGTGCCGTGGTCCCGATGACACGACCGTTTCGCATCACGGTGCACAACACGGCTGACCAACCCGCCATCGAACTACTCGGCGAACAATCTCCCGCCCGCTACCTGCGGCGAATCCAGGATTATTGCACTGGCACTCTCAAGTGGGGTGACATCGGCTATCACTACCTCATCAGTTCAGACGGTCGAGTTTGGGAGGGGCGCTCGATGCGTTATCAGGGCGCCCATGCCGGCAACAACTCGCTCAACCGTGGCAACATCGGTATCGCACTCATCGGCAACTTTGACCGCAATCGTCCCTCCACCTACCAGCTCAAGAGCCTACGAACGTTGCTGGCAGCACTCTGTCACCTGCACGACATTGCCCCCAACGCCATCGCCGGCCACCAGGAACTACGTGACACCACCTGTCCCGGTCGTCACTTGCAATCAGCATTGAATCGAATGATCAAGGATCTGGCGCAATCTTCGATACGTACCAGGAGTCGCTGAAGATGGGCCAGAACCCCGTAGCAAGCGAAACAGAACGAAACACACACGGGACTTCCAACGAGTGATCTGATTGGCTAGTTTCAAGGGCACAGGGAGGCAACTCTTGATCTTCGGTTTCTTCGGCAAAAAACGCGAGCAACAACGTCAAGAGAAGGAACGCCTCCAGCAGGAACTGACTGCAGAGCGGGACGGACTCAACATCGAGCTGGAGTTGCTAGAGAAGAAACTGAACGTTGAACTGGGAGACGAGGACAGCGACCGGACCACGACCCTCAGTCGCTACCCACGGCGCATTGTCGAACTTCGGATTCAGATCGATCGCATCGACCGTAAGCTCAAATCACTCGAAGAGAAGTAATCGAACCGTTCGTTCCCATCGAATTGCCAATCCAGCTCGTCCACATCGTCACTCATCATCGGTCTCGGACGTGCTGGCTTCTCCACCGTGCTGGTTCTTCTGCTGGCTTCCGGACTTGATCTGATCCCGGTACTGAGCCCGCAACTGTTCGTAGTCCTCGGCACTGCCCTCGAACAGCTGTGGTTCCGCTTTTTCTATCTGGCCCATCACCTCTTCATGCAAACGGATGAGAAACGGGATGCACCAACCACAACCGGTCCCGGCACCGAAACATTCGGACAATTGCGATGGTCGGCTCGGTTGGGTCTGACGGGTGAAGTTGATCAGCTTGCGCTTTGAAACGCGAAAGCAATAACAGACCTTGTCATCGAGTTCCATGGTGGCTCCGGTCGTAATCCCCTGCTGGCGGCTTCTGCTCAAGAGGTTGCGTGCCGCGGGACTCCAGTTCAAGGCTCCAGTTTTACTACCCCCACGGGCCGAGATTCCAGGAGTCCTTCCCGTTATGACGGTTTCATGGTGTCATTAGTAGCTCAGGAGGTTCCATGGACCCGGTCGATCTACGTTCAGATACCGTCACTCACCCGACAGAGGAGATGTATCGTCAGATGGCGATCGCCCCCCTCGGCGACGATGTGTTTGGCGACGATCCGACCGTCAACCGCCTCGAACAGGTCAGCGCAGCCCGTCTCGGCAAGGAAGCGGCGATGTTCGTCCCGACCGGAACGATGGCCAACACCACCGCGGTCGGCACCCTGACACGACCCGGTGACGAGATGATTCTGATGAATGACTCGCACATCTACCTTTACGAGGCAGGTGGATCGGCTCGCTTGTGGGGCGTGCACCCGCGCCCCTTGCCATCGGTCGAGGGCTGTCTCGATGCCGATCAGATCCGAACCGTGATTCGTCACGACGATCCCCATGAACCTCGCACCTCGCTGATCTGTCTGGAGAACACCCACAACATGCGTGGCGGTCGCGCCATCACTGCCGAACAGATCGCCCCGGCAGTCGATGTCGCGCGGGAACACGGTTTGAAAATGCATCTCGATGGAGCCCGCATCTTCCACGCCGAGGTAAAGCTGGGGATTTCCGCCGCCGAGATCGCCGCACCTTTTGACACCGTCTCCTTCTGCCTGTCGAAGGGCCTGTCGTGCCCGATCGGGTCACTGCTTTGTGGATCGGCCGAGAACATCGCCGAGGCGCGTCGCTTGCGCAAGTTGCTCGGCGGAGGGATGCGCCAGGTGGGAGTGATCGCTTCCGCCGGCCTGGTCGCTCTCGATGAGGGCATCGACCGGCTCGCCGAGGATCATCA
Source organism: Planctomycetota bacterium (assembly GCA_002711105.1). GTDB lineage: Bacteria > Planctomycetota > UBA8108 > UBA1146 > UBA1146 > UBA1146. Next base: position 5,085 of record PAIH01000012.1, on the reverse strand, counting down.
TCGCTGCCAGCAGCTAGCAGACGGATTGCGGGATATTCCCGGGGTCCACCTCGAACCCGATCCCCCCGAATCGAACATCCTGTTCGTGCGCTTCGATGATCTGGATGTGGCCGGCCATACCGACATGCAGGATGAGCTGGAGAAGCTCGGAGTGCGGGCTCTGGCGGTCGGTGATCGTGGCATCCGCGTCGTCTTCCACCGTCAAATCGACGATGAAGGGCTCCAGAGGGCTCTGAACGCCTTCCTGCAACTGCGCGGTTCCTGACCCTTCTGTTTCCGAATCCGACCCCAAAACGGGTACTTGTAAGGGAGACAGCGGGCGGTGATCCGGGATGGTCCCGGAATCATGTTATACTGCTCAGGAAGGTGATTCTGGCCCGATAACGGCTATCGGACCCGTCGCCCGAGCGACCATTTCGTACCTCGGAGCCCTGATGCGCCCTGTCAATGATGCTGGACATTCCGATACGCCTGAGCCCGAAGGGCTTTCGGCACTCGATGATGCAGCTCTGGTGCGCAAGGCAGCCAGCGGTGACGAAGCCGCATTCGAGGAACTGGTCGGTCGGTTCGGGGGCCTGGTGCTCGGTCTGGCCCGCCGCAAGGTGGGACGAGAAGACGCCGACGATGTGGCCCAGGACGCACTCCTGCATGTATGGCGATCACTCCCCTCGCTACGCGAACCGCAGGCCTTCATCGGTTGGCTTTCACGATTGGTCCAGAACCGGGCCAACCGCTGGATCCAGCGTCGCAGTCGCAAACTGGTGGTGCTTCAGCAGGCCCGTAACGAATTACTGGCTCGTGCCAGGGCCCGTTCCGAAAACACCCCCCAGCTTGAGACTCATGAACTGGTGAGTCAGTTGCCGGATGAAATGAGGCTAGCCTTGATCTGGAAGTATGTCGAAGGACTCTCCTACGATGAAATCGGAGAACGACTGTCGATGTCCTTCCACCAGGTCGATTACCTGATGCGCCGCGCCCGTGCCGCCCTGCGAAAAGAGCTGGAGCGGTCTGACGATGCGAAAGGGGAAAATGCATGAACGACCATGACCCGCCGATGATCTCACTGCATGATTGTCAGGGGATCTGTACCGCCCTGCCGAGGTTTCTCGATGGAGAATCCGGTCCGGTTGAGGAAACCCAGATCGCTCAACACCTCGAGTCCTGTGCCGAGTGTCGCCAGCAACATGACCGGTTACGCCAGGAATGGCTGCTGGCGGTCAACACCCTGAGCGGAGTGTCACCGCAAGAGGTGCAACAGCTCGCTCGTGCCACCACCGAAAAGATCTCCAGCGAAGAAACGAAAACGGCCAGTTCGACGTCGAAACTCGCAGACATGAACCGCTGGTCAACCAACGTCGCGGCACTGATCCTGGCCGCTTTTCTGCTTCCTAGCATGTTTCCGGGGGTATTCCCCTCCATCTTCCCGTTCAAGGGCAACGATCCGGTCGAGACAGCCGTGGTCGAATCCTTCACGCTGGTGCGAGGCGACGTCGATGCCAACGGTCGCCTCGACTGGGCCGATTTCCAGAGCCTGGTCGACTGGCTACAAGAAGATGGTCCGCAACCTCGCTGTCTGGCCGCCGGCGATCTCGACGGCGATGGCAACGTCACCATCGAGGACTCGGTGCTGGCGCTGGCTCGATTGGCTGCCGGAACCGGACTCGAAGTGTCGATGCTGTATCCGCGCGGCGCGGTCGATTCGTTACCCTGCAAGGAGCTATGCCCCTGACCGACCCGGGGTGTGGGAGAACCGATGAAGATCAAGATGCTGTTACTGCTACTGCTTTGCTGTCCGCTGCTGTTCTCGGCAGTGGGGAGTCATGGCGATGACGGCAAGCAGGAGGCGCCAGCCGACGAGGCAACCGAGACTCCCTTCCTGTTGCTGGCGACGGTCCACAACTACGGCTACATCGAGCCGTGTGGCTGACCCAAGAGAAAGATCAAGCTCGGCAGTCTGTCGAGACGGATGACCTACCTCAACTCGCTCCAGGCGGAAGGCCTGACGCCCTTCGTCGTCGATGGAGGCGACTGGCTCTTCTCGCTCGGAAGGCTGCACCCCAATCCGCTGTTGCAGAAGCAAATGCTGGAGAAGGGTAAGTTGCTGATCGATGCCTACAATCGATTCGGCACCGCCGCCACCGCACTCGGCGAACACGATCTGGCGCTCGGACTCGATACGCTGCAGCAACTGGTCCAACGGATGAATTTCCCGATGCTATGCGCCAACATGACCGTCGCTGATGGAAGTTCACCTTTTGCCGCCTCGACCATCATCGAGAGTCAGGGGCGCAAGGTCCTCGTCGTCGGTGCGCTGCGCGTCCCGCCTGATCGTTTCATCGACAAGCACTGTCCGGGAGCCAGTTTCTCCGACCCGTTCGAGGCGATCCGCAAGGAGGTCGAGGCGAAACGCGACTCGGTCGATCTGTGCGTGGTGCTGGGCCATATCAATCGGGCCGATGTCGAACGCCTGGCCAGCGAAGTGGCTGGCATCGATGTGGTGGTCGAACCCAACTCCAACAACGGTTCCGAGAACACCTGGATCAACGATGACATCAAGCAGACGCTCCATTCAGGCACGGTGCTGTTGAAGCCCAGTGGTCAGGGCTCGGAGCTGGCTCGTGCTGATTTGTGGCTGCGCCAAGCGCATCAACCATGGGTCAGCATCTGGAATGAAGAGGCTCCGGCCGGATCGAACATCGCCGATCTCACCATCGCTTCGCTGGCGCCGCATATCGGACGCCATCCGGGGATGGAGCGGATCGTGCAACAATTCCTGAAATCGACCCGCTACCGTGCCCCGGAAGCGGGGGAACTCGATTTTCACGCCTCGACCGACTTCCTCGGCGCCACCACCTGTGCTGCCTGTCACCCGGCCCAGACCGAATTCTGGAAGAAAACCGGCCATGGTCGCGCTTACGCCACTCTGGAAGCGACCGGCGATCAATTCCGATATGACTGTATGCCTTGCCATGTGACCGGATATGGCGAGACTTTCGTGGATGCGCACAAGCCGGGGCGCTGGAAGGATGTCCAGTGCGAAACGTGTCACGGTCAAAATCCGCGGCATCCGACCAACCCGTTCGGCTATCCATGGCCCGGAGTTCAGGACACCAGCTGCTGGTCCTGTCATAATCCGAGTGAAACCAGGGTGTCGTTCGACCCGAAAGAGGCGATCCCACGGATTGCCTGTCCGCCACTGAAGCGAAGCGAAGGGAAGTAAACCACAATGCTCCGATCCGCCCCCCAGTTGATCACGGTGGTGATTCTGCTGCTGCTGGTGCTTCCGGCACTGCGCGGACCCGAACGCCAGGCCGATGCGTTACGTGCAGACACGCCGACACCAGAAGCGACCACAGCCGGAAACGATGATCTGTTTCTGGTCTATTCGGTCAACAACGTCGGTTACATCGATGTCTGTGGTTGTAAGCGCAAAAAAGTCCGTCAGGGTTCTCTGACTCGCCGGGCGGCCTACATCAAGCAAGCTCGTTACCATCACGACAACCTGGTGCTACTCGATGGCGGCAACACCCTGTTCGGCGCCGAGGACGGCAAGAAGAAGGATTTCGAGAAGAAGCAACTGCTCGAAAAGGCCAAGGTCATCATCGAGAGTTATAACCGCATGGGTTATCAGGCGATGCTGGTCGGCCACTACGACATCACCCAGGGGCTCGCTCAGTTACGGGAGTTCGAGGAACTGGCCCAGTTCCCGATGCTGTCGGCCAACCTGGTCTACTCCGACGACCGCAGCCTCGTCTTTGAAGGATCGACCATCATCGAGGCCGGCGATGTCAAGATCGGTGTACTCGGCATCACCATCGACACGATTCCATCCTACTTCCTCGAGCGCGCCAACCCCGATCGACCGCTGGCACTCGAAAGCGCCTACGAGACGGCGCGCAAGTGGGTCCCGGAGCTGAGCAAGAAATGCGACATCGTGGTGCTGCTTTCGGCCAACTCGACCGAAACCAACCGCACCATCGCCGCCGAGGTCGATGGCATCGACATCATGGTCGATCCCTTCATCGAGCTCGGCAATCACAAGATCTGGGTCGATGAAGAAGACAGCGTCGAGACGGTCGGTAGCACCATCCTGGTCCGCACCGACAGCCAGGGAGCGCGTCTCGGTACCCTCGACATCAACTGGATGGAGGGTGGACGACCGATGGTGTCCCTCTCTTACGAAACCGCTCCCCCCGAGGGTCGCTCGACCTACTGGTACGAGCGCGTCTCGATGGAGCCGCACCTGCTGGAAGATCCGGAGATCGTGCAGTTGATCGATGCCTTCAAGAAGGGTGCGGCATTCGTACCGCTGGGGAAGTTGCCGGAACTGGCGCACAAGGATCAGTACCTGACCGCCAACACCTGTTCGGTGTGTCATATCGAACAGACCGAGTTCTGGCAGAAGACCACCCATGCGACCGCTTTCGCCAGTCTCGAAGCGACCGATGACCAGTGGCGACAAGATTGCATCGCCTGCCACGTGCTCGGTTACGGTCAGGCGTTCATCGCCCCGGCCGATGCGGAGCCCTACAAGAACGTCCAGTGTGAGAACTGTCACGGGCTCAATCCGAATCACCCGCGTGATCCGGTCAATCACCAGTGGCCGTCGGTCAAGGAGACATCGTGCCTGGTCTGTCATAACGAGAACCAGACGCGCATGAATTTCGTTTTTGTCCGTGAGCGTCCGAAAGTGGCCTGTCCTTTGATCAAGAGGAACTAGTCGCTTCGATCAGGTCTTGCCCCGGCGCGGCCGATCCGACATCATCAGGCGTGACCTCCGAGCGAGGTCACGCCTGATTTTTTGATCGGCCCGCACACCTTTTCGTCCCGTTGCAAGGAGAGTCCCATGTCCCGGTTCTTCGTCATCTTGCTACTACTGGCCATCCTCATGCCATGCCTATCTGGCTGTGCTTCCACGGCCGGCGGCAGCGAACGTTACAAGGAGATGAGCGTCCAGGCGCAGTGGGTCGACGGCGTGCCCGAGTTCATCGGCGATCGTCCCGGCGGTGATGACCGCCGCGTCACCATCCAGGTCCGCAACCCGTCCGGTCTCGATCTCGACACGCGTCGTCTGCGTGCGCTGCT
>PAIH01000011.1 GCA_002711105.1 Planctomycetota bacterium | reverse complement strand
TTCTGGCGCCGAACGGATGGGAAATCCTGGACACCGCCGGGCGAACCGGAGAAGAACCGACCAATCTCGATGGGCCCATCAATCCAAGCTCTATCAGCAAGACGATCATGGTGGGCCTGGTTGCCTTGCTGTTTGGCATCTTGTGGAAGGTGTTCAAGAAAAAGTGATCGCAATCCTGTGAGTCATCCTGACCAAAACACATAGGGATTAATTGCCGACACAACTCACCTGGAAACTGCCAGCTAGCCGGATCACATCCGGTTGGAACATCGAGCACAGCGCGGCGGATATCCTGCCAATTACGACTTCGACCAGCGAAAACGTAAATTCTCCGTCCGCCACAAAGTGTCTCCCGGATATAGATCCAGAGCCTCACCTCAACGCTGTAACAGAGTGAGGCAATTGACCCTTATACTCGATGGTTCAAGGAGGAACCGATGGCCCGGAATCGCACACTTTGGATCTATTGCGTTACTTTCACACTACTCACCGCAAACTTGCCGGCACAAACATTTCATCACCTCATCGGTGGACCCTTCGATGATCGTCCCAGTTGCATCTCCAAAACAGAAGATGGGGGCTGGATCATCTCCGGGGATGAATCTTACCAACCCTTTGTCTGACCGATGCCTCCTGTAAGCCGGTCGGCTTCACTCACAAAAATGACAGCAAACTGCCAGGTCGACTGGAACCGGACATACGAAATCGGTGACCTGACAAGAGGTTGTGCAGTCCGAACACCCAGCGATGGAAGCCCTGGCTATGTGATGGCAGGACACTCCACGGTGCCAGGGAGCTCACGTGTCTATGTGATGCAAACCGACGACGTTGGAAACCCCATCTGGCTCAACACATACGGCGATGCTCCCGGGAGAAGATTCGCCGAAAAGATCGAAATCAAGCAGTGCAGTGTCGGATACATCATCTGCGGCACTCTTCTCAATTCCAATTTTGATGAAGATAAAGGGTTTCTACTACGCATCGGTAACGACGGAGCTCTGATCTGGATGCGGTTTTATGCCATGTCTGATCTGAGTCCCAACCACACCTCTTTCAAAGATGTGGATCAAACAGAAACAGGAAATTTCATCGTTACCGGTCACACACTCAATTTGTCCAATCCATCTCTTCTTGAAACAGAAACCATCCTGATGCTGGTGGACAACACGGGTACTCCGATCTGGTCATACAGCTATCCAAGCAACGCCATCAACCCTGACGGAACAGTGACTCAGGAGATCAATACCGGCGAATCGCTGACCGTTTTGAATGATGGCTATGCCGTGGTGGGACAGGTATTTCAAAACCAGATCGACAATCTGGCCTGCGAACTCTTTACCGTCGACAGCAACGGACTTTACGTCTGGTACCGATTACTCCCCGATACAAATGCAGGAGGAAATCGAGCACTGGGAATGAATGCTGTGTCCAACGGTACGCTACGAGATCTTCCTGGCGGTGACCTGGTGTTCATCGGTGGATATCAGAATAACGCAGCACTGCTTCGTTTCGACAATTCGGGCACCTTCATCACCGCCAAGTATTTTGGCAATTCAAGGGATCAACACGGCACCAGTTTTCACGCAGAAGCCGAGGGTAACGCTGGTTTCACCTTTGTTGGTCCAAGTGAGGTGGCGATAACCAGCGGCATTACCACCACCATTAACCTTGATTTTCGCGTCGGCAGAACCACTGTCGGATTTGCCACCGGATGTGAAGAGGGAGATTTCATCCCCACAGTCATCAATCGAGAAGTGATCCCGAGAATCATCCTTCCCTCCTTCGAAGATGTAACCAATCGCACTCCACGTACCGCGATTCATGGCCCCCTGAACTGGACTGAGAATGTCATCTGTCAAAATTGCACCTGTGTTCCAGTCATCGACATATCCTGCGACTATGAAATCGCGGGTCCAGGTGTTGTGATCGATTGGGATCCCGCGCCAGGGACCATCACATTTGTCGAAGTGAGAAGAGATGGTGAACTGATTGGTACTGTCGACGGCAATACCTTCACCGATGACCCGTCACCAGGCCTTCATCGTTACGAGATGAGTTTCTTCAACAACGAGCCCTCCTGTGCACCAACCCACTCGGTGTGCGATGTTGAGGTGAGCCCCAGTGTTCCGATCCAGCTCGTCACCGATCTCGTGATTCGCACAACCGATGAGAATGCCGACGAATCTACAATCTGCCTCGTCGCCGACCTCGAAGAACTGGGACGGACACCACAACTGGTGACTAGCACCGAACTTCTATCTGCAGAACTGGGCTCCGAACATCCTCAGCACAATCCAGTCGCGTGGCTACTTCTGGGTGAATACCCACACCAGCAGCCGCTCTCCGATTCAGACAATGAACAACTGGTTCAATACTTGCTCTCTGGTGGATCGCTCTACATCGAGGGTGCGGATGTCGGATTCAGTGTCTCCGCTGACTTGCAGAACGCACTCGGATTCACCGCTCTTGAGCAGGGCTCTGCCAATGGAGAAGTGCCGGTACTGGAAGGATTGAATTCCGAACATGGGCTCGACCTTTCCGAATTCTCTGCCGAATACAGCGGATCGGGTCAGTTTGTCGATCATCTGGCTCCCGCCGGTGAAGGGTCGGGTGCCGTTTTCCAGAATGGCGGAGGAGTGGGCCAGATCACGGCGGTCTATCACGATGCTTCGGTGGCGAGTTCCAGCAGTCATCGGGTGGTCACATCATCAACGGTTCTGTCGGGATACCTCGGCAACCAGTTTGGACTTGTCGAACAGATGGTCGCTTCTCTCGGCACACCTGCCACCAGCGGCTCACCGCAATTTCTGCGTGCTGATGCCAATGGAGATGGTGTCATCAACATCGGAGATGCGGTGTTTGGACTCGGTTATCTTTTCGGCGGGACGCCAGCTATCTGTCGTGATGCGCTCGATAGCAATGACGACGGTGCGAACGATATCGGAGATCCGATCTACAGTCTCGCCTTCCTCTTCTCCGGCGGATTCGCTCCTCCAGCACCGTTCCCAAGTTGCGGAGAGGACCCCAGTAGCGATTCACTCGACTGCCTGGGAACCGTGTCGTGCCCTTAGTACCCAGATGAATCGGTACTCGAAGTGCCTTTGATCTGTCACTCTTCGACCCTGCTGCGGCTATAGCCTGGCAGGGTCGTCGTGTAAGTTGTGACAAGGAAATAGGTATAACCGCATGACAATCCTCCTCCTCGCCATGTTGATGACGAACTCCATCCTCGCTGACGACCCCCGCCCCATCTCCATCGAACGAAACATCCGCTATGGCGAGGTGGAGGGCATTGATCCCTTACGCTTCAGTCTCGATGTTTATTCTCCCGGAGTGAAACCGGAAAAAGCTCCGGTGATGCTCTATGTGCACGGTGGCGGCTGGAAGTGGGGCGACAAGAAGGCGGTGGGACGTAAGCCAGGTTACTTCACCGATGCCGGCTGGATCTTCGTTAGCACCAACTATCGGCTGCTTCCGCAGGGGAAGCATCCTCACAACGTCGACGACATCGCCAGCGCGCTGGCGTGGGTCCACGATCACATCGAGAAACGAGGCGGCGATCCCGACAAGATCTTCATCATGGGGCATTCCGCTGGTTGTCATCTGGTCTCACTGGTGGCGACCTCACCGAAGCCTCTGGAGAAAGCGGGTAAGTCACGCAAGATCATCCGTGGCGTCATCGGACTCGACTGCCAGGCCTATGACATCAGTGAACTGCTACAGAGACAGACCACTATGAAATTCTACTCGGGGATCTTTGGCAGCGACCCCGAGGGAGTGCGCGATGCCTCTCCGCAACTTCACATCGAGAGGGGACAGGGGATCGCTCCCTTTCTCATCTGCTATTCCAGCGGCAACACGCTGCGCAAGAACCCGTGGCGCCGGATCACCGCCGAGGTGTTTCGTGATGCGTTACGAGCCGCTGACATCCAGGCCGATGTGGTCGATGCCAGTGACCGGACCCACGGTCAGATCAATCAACGCTTCGGCGATCCCGCCGATGAAAAGGTGACCGGTAAGGCGATGGAGTTCCTTCGCGGCATTCTCGAGAAGAGGGCAACGCCAGCGGCACAAATTCCCGGTTCCCTGTGACCAGACTGGCTCTCCTGTTGACCACAACTCGCCAGCTCCCGCCGCTCAGGGGCAGGAGTTGAAGTTGTCGCAGTCGAGGACGTCCTCGGTCGGGTCTGCTCCGCACTCGAAGAAGGGCGGCGGCGGCGCGGGACCACCCACAAAGAGGTAGCCCAACATGTAGATGGGGTCGGCGATATCCCACGATCCGTCGTCGTTGGAATCGTGGGCATCGAGGCAGGCGGGGAAGCAGGAGAAGAGACAGAGCAGGTCCCAGATCGGATCGCCGATATTGAAGATGCCGTCGAGGTTCACATCACCGCGCCGAAAGGCGGTGCTGACCGTGATAGTCCCGGAGACCGTCGAAGGGGTGACCTCGGGGCCCCATTCGGGGACGACACTCGTGCGCACGGGCGGTTCACCGAGGGTGTCGACGAAGTCGAGGGCGGTCACGTCACCGACCTCCCCGAGAACCTGATAGCGGGCGGTAACCAGCGGATAGGTCCCCTCAACCCAGAGAGTTTGCATGAAGACGCTGACAATGATGGCGCCGGTCCAGCCCCCATCTCGGACATCGAAAATCGCCCAGGCAACGTCAGCGGTGGCTGTTCCAGGGAGCAACTCTGTCAGGGCAAGGGCGTTGGGATCATGTGCAACCCCGAAACTGCATGCCAGCAGCCAATCCCCGTCCAGAATCTCCAGCTCGACATCGACGGCGATGGTTTCCCCAGGGGCACCCTCCCCATCGGGGATGGAGAAGATGTAATCGGAATCGAGCGGTGGCTGGGGAGTCGGCGTCTGGCAGTCATGTTGATAATTGTTGCAAGAGAGGCTGTCGGCAGTGGGATCGGCTCCGCAGGTGGGGAAGGGTGGCGGCGGAGGGACGTCTCCCTCGAACAGATAATTGAGCAGGTAGAGCGGGTCGGAGATGGTGTAGGCCCCATCGTCATCGGCATCGCAGGCGTCGTAACAATATGCCGGCCCTGGATCGCAGATGACGCACGTCATCATGTAGACCAGGTCCCCGAGTTCGACGTTGCCGTCGCCAAGGCAGTCACCGCGAACGAAGTCATCCTGCGCGCCAAGGGACATCGGCAACATCGAGAATGACAGAATCAACACGATGAAAAGAAACGGACTGGTCAGAGGGAGGGCAAGATGGTGAGAGCGACGACCCAACGGCCTGCTCCTTTCTCGGCGCGGGCAGGAACCGGCAGTATACACCGATTGTAACACAGCCCCCCTTCGGGGTGAACATATCCACGGCCCCCTGCCACATACCCCTATGCAGCGAATGTGCTGTGGCCACTTCCCAGTCGCCTACACGGCCAGCGAGCCACTTGTGGTTGTCACCGGGGGTCATGAAATCCATCCACGCTTGCGTGGCTGGGTCTTGTTGCAATGGCGAGCCGCGGACATGGTCGATGCCAGCGACCGAACCCACGGTCAGATCAATCAGCGCTTCGGCGATCCAGCTGACTTGAAGGTGACACACAAGGCGATGGATTTTCTGCAGGGTATTCTCAAGAAAGAGAAAACAGCCCCAAAAAAACAACCTCTACTTCTTTAGACAGAACGGCACTGCTGTTCACCACTTCTTTGCCTCGAAACATTCAGGGACAAGAATTGTAAATCTCGCAATCAAGAGCATCGGTGGTTGGATCAGCGCCACATTCAAAAAAGGGTGGTAAAGGTGGATCACCTCCGACAAACAGGTAGGCCAACACGTAGATGGGATCGGCGATATCCCATGACCCATCGTCGTTTGCATCATGTGCGTCCAGGCAGCTCGGAAAACAACTGAAGAGACAGATCAGATCCCAGACTGGATCACCGATATCGACGACGTCATCGCCATTCAAATCGGCACGGCGAAAAGCAGTGGTTACTGTGACCGAGCCGGCAACGGTCAAGGGGATAACCTCAGGCCCCCATTGCGGAACGATGCGAGTTTCGATGGTTGGCTCGCCAAGCGTATCGACGAAATCGAGGGTCGTCACCTCGCCGACATCACCGAGAACCTGGTACTGTGCAGTGGCTAACTGGTAATCTCCTTCTGAATACAAAACCTGACCAATAATGCTGAGGATGATGCCAGTGGTCCAGCCACCATCGTGAACCTGTGTGCTCCAGTAATCCACATCCTCAACATCCAGTCCCGCCTCGGCTCCGATGAAGCTCAGAGCAGAGGAGTCATGACTGACTCCGAAGGAACAGGCCGCCATGGTGTTCCCCGAATCATCGATTTCTAGCACAACATCAATGGAGATACTTTCGCCGGGAGCTCCGAAACCCTCTGGGATCCTCATGGTGAACGCAGGCTCGAGAGGAGGTAAGGAAGGTGTCGTTTGGCAATCATATTGATAGTTACTGCAAGCAAGACTATCGGCGGTCGGGTCTGGTCCACAACCAGGAAAGGGCGCGGACGGTGGAACATCTGAATTGAACAGGTAATTGAGCAGGTAAACCGCATCGGGGAGGTCGTAGATTCCATCGTCATCGGCATCGCAAGCATCAACGCAATAAGTGGGCCCTGGATCGCAGAAGATGCATAACATATAGATCAGATCGCCAAACTGGATCTCCCCATCGCCAAGGCAATCGCCCCTGATGAAGTCGTCTTGCGCGCCAAGAGGGATCGGCAACATCAAAAACGACAGAATCATCACGCTGAAAAGGAACCGGCGGATCGAATGTGGCGAGTTGTTTAACGAGCAAAAGCCCATCGGCCTGCTCCTTTCTCGGTGCGGGCAGGAACCGGCGGTAACTAAATATTGTAACAGACGGTAACCGCTAGAAAGAAAGTGTCTCGTCCTATTTGTTGTCGCTCGACTTAAGCGGCAAGATCCCCGGACCGATGACATCGAATCTATCTTTCTTGGTACCCGGAACATCGCCACCGACATGATCGAGGTCGGAACTGAATGCGACATTTCCGAAGTCGTTAGGAAATGTTGCCGTCAAATGAAGCAGTTGTTCCCCATCATCGAGACTCCACATCGTGAGCGATTTCCCCATGAAAGCCTTGATGGCGATGCGACTTCCATCGGCAGAGATCCCGACCGTACCGATGCTGTCGAGATCCTTCAGAGAAAACTGTTCCTCAAGAGCACCATCGCTCACGTCGAAACTCACCAAAGTTCCCGGTTTTTTCGAACTGCCTCCGGCCACAGCAAAAAACTTTTCACCCCGGGGATGGAAGAACACCTGCATCGCTTGCAAGTGACGATCATCAGAATCGACTTGCCAGAGTTCTTTGCCATCGGAAAGATTCCAGGCCTTGAACCCACGCGCGACGATCCGTCGACGCGCCTTACCGTCTACCTCGATATTCTCGTACTGAAAAAAGGTGCCGACGATTTTTTTCCCGTCGGGTGAAATATCAAAATGTTTCAGGCCGGTGTCCTTCAACTGCCATGACTGCTTGCCCTTATCGAGATTCCAGACCGAAAGGGATTCATCATCGCCCAACCAGACCAACGACTTTCCATCCGCGGTCATGCGCGGCTTCTTCGCTGTCCCCTCGATTCCAAACTTGCTCTTCAACTTTGCTCGTCGTAGATCCCAGACCTGGATGACGGTCGGATCGGGTTCCTTGCTCTGTGCTCGACCGATATGAGCACTGATCAACCTCTGGCTATTGGAAGAGAAAGCCAGGAAATCGACGCTCGCATCGTGATCGCCAAGCCTCTTGAGAAACTTGCCTGTTTTGGCATCCCATACGAAGACACCAGCGGGATAGGATGTCTTGCCAGAATTATCGGTCACTTGAACTGGACTACTGCCACCAACGATCCACTTACCATTGGGTGAAAAGACCCAGGAAAAATAGGTCCCGACCGCACCGTTGCTGGTGTTCTTCAGCGGCGATTCAAGATCGACGCGCCCAGCAGGGACCTGCCCCGATGGAAATAAAAGCAGTACCGATAGAATGGCAACGATCAATCTCGCTCCTTCTCTTCAACATATGCTTCGAGAGTCGGACGTTTTTCATGGTAATCGGTAACAGCTTGCCAGGCACTACCGAGGGCAATCAAACGAGCTTCGTCATAAGGATGCCCGATGAAGGTGATCGCTCTCGGCATCTGGTTCTCGGCAAAACCACAGGGGGCCACCAGGCTTGGATGACCGGTGAGATTGGTGATGCCGAGACTGTGAAAATCTCCCGCTGGCGCAACAAAGGCATCGACTCCAGCGAGTGCCTGGGCAGTGTCTCGCATCAGAAGGGTACGAAGACGCTGAGCACGGATGTATTCCACCGCGGGAATCAGACGCGCCGCACGGAAACTGTTGGGCCACGCCTGTGGACCCTGTTCGACCAGTTCGTCATCACGGTTACTGCGGGTCAGCTCATCGAAGGCACAGGCACTTTCGGCAAACAGGATCACCATCATCGGCCATACCGGATAATCGGGCAGATCCACTTCGACCAGCTTGGCCCCGAGACCCTTCAACTGGTCCAGTACATGGCCGTGATTTTCTGAGTTGTCGAAAACTTTCGCCGAATAACCAATCTTCCAGCCTTCGATGGAAGTGGCACCAGGACTTTCAAAAGAATGATCGACGCAATCCAGGTCGAGGCCATCGGCTCCCTCGATCGCATCGAGGACCAGAGCCGTGTCCTGCAAGCTGCGACAGATGGGGCCGAGCTTGTCCATCGACCAGGACAAGGCCATCGCACCGTATCGAGACACGCGACCAAAGGTAGGTCGCAACGATGAATTGCCGCAACGTCTCGAGGGGCTCACGATGGAGCCGAGAGTTTCCGATCCGATGGCAAAAGGCAGGGCACCGGCACCGACCGCAGATGCCGATCCTGCCGATGAGCCGCTGGAACCGCGCTCGGTGTTCCACGGCGACAGTGTTTTGCCGCCATACCAGACATCCCCCATCGCCAGGGCGCCGAGAGTTGTCTTCGCCACCAGTACAGCACCGGCAGCATCGAGTTTCTGTACCACCGCCGCATCGACCTCGATCACCTGATCCTTGTAGGGCATGGCACCCCAGCTGGTCTTGGTTCCTTTCACGGCGCACAGATCCTTCACTCCGTAGGGAATGCCGTGGAGAAAACCGCGCCACTTGCCCTCCGCCAGTTCCGCATCGAGGGCTTTCGCCTGATTGAGCGCGCGTTCCTCGGTATAGGAGATGACACAGTGCAAAATCGGATCGATTTCCTGCAGTCGATTCAAAAACAACTCGGCCAGCTCGACACAGGAGACCTGCTTTGACTTCACCAGAGCTGCCAGGGTCGGGATCTCCGCCCAGAGCAAATCTCGAAGGTCTTCAGGTCGTTTTACTTCCGGAAGAGGATCGACGGTAGCAAGGGTGCGATCCCCGAAGGTGGGGGATGATTCTAAAGGTCGAAAACTGAAAGCCGGAGCCACCGAGTTCTCAATCGAATGCGATCTCATCCCTTCGTAGTGGGCAATTCGATCAATGGCTGCTGGCATCAACTGAGCCAGCTCTTCGTCGGTGAACTTCATCGACGCCACAAGCCCGGCCCCTTTGAGATTCTCGAGATCGAAGGTCGCTTCTTGAGCCGGTTCCTCGGTCGGTGGTCGAGCTTCGCCCTGATCCGACGCATGGGGTGAAAAGAGGGCCATGATCAGGGTAAAAGTCATCATCAGTTTCCCTTCTGTTGTAGCTGTTCAACACGCTGAATGGCGGTCTGCCAGCCACCGACACTACCGGCACCTACCCCAATCACCTCGATTTCTGAAGCGGGTAAGGACCCAATAGCATCAACTCCTGCCAGGCACAGGAGCGGGTCTCCCAGTTGCTGACGAACGATACGAAGTGCCGATCCTGCTTCATCTTCGACCAACAAAATCGAACTGGGAAGCGCAAGACGAGACCACCACTCTCTCAGAGAAGGAAGGCTTGCCGTATCGATGGAACTCCAGCACACCAGTACTGCATGACGCGAAAGATCGAGCATGCCGCCGTGTGCCGCTGGGTAGAGTCGTGGCGGACTCGGGGATTGAATCTTGTACCACGGCGCATCAGCGAGAATCTCATCGATGGAGATGCCGACCCAGGGATCACCCGCAGCGACCACAGCAAAAGAACCGACCGAAACGGATATCGCCTGGTCTCCTGCGTTCGGATGAACACTCCAGGTATGAAAACCCGTTTGCTCCGGTGCCATCGCCGCGAAGTGGGCATGGCCATGTTGCACTTCCACTGCAGCAGGCAACTGCCAGCCGGGAGCGCTGGAAGCGACGCGAGCCAGCTGACCATCAGGCCCCGGCACGTGACCTACCAGAGAGATTTCAGTTCCAGCTTTGGCCACCGCATCGAGAGCAATCCAGGTCGAGCTTGAGCCCGCTCCCGAAGCAACGATGAGCATCGATGCGAACCAGATGACCCAAGCTGCCGCTGCAATCCAAAGAACTCGATCATGGAACCAGTTCTTGTTCGACATGCCGACCTCTCCTCTAACCGTCAAGATGTTCTCATCCAACACCGGAGCCGGATATCTCAAGCAATGGTAGTCGCGTCAGGGATCGATCCACAGTCACCTCTGTCACGCCACCTTCAGAGCGCCAGATGCAAAGACTGGATGTCGTTGAGATCGTAGTTTTCCAGAGAAAGGGGAGAACCGACCTCTTTCCAGTGCAAGCAGCCGCGATGAATACGATCCTGATCACTGGCAAGGTCTTCAGCGCGTAATCTCAAAATCCATTCAACCACCGGAAAAGCAAGCTCTGACCAGGGGATCTCATCCCAGGTGAACCACTTCACCTCAAGGCTTTCGGCTCCCGCGGTGACTTCGGGACTCTTCAGTCTGGCCAGGAACATCTCGTGTACCTGGCCGATCCGGGTCAAATCGATGCGAGCAAAGGTGCGAATGATGGCCACATCCGCACCGGCTTCCTCCATCGTTTCCCGTGCCGCACCGGCCTCCATCGATTCTGACATCTCCAGGAAACCCGCCGGGGGGGTCCAAAGTCCTTCGGCTGGTTCGATGGCTCTACGACAGAGCAACACCCGACCCGCATCCTCGATGATGGTGCCGACCACGACTTTCGGATTGCGGTAGTGAATTGTGCCACAATCGGGACAGACCCCCCTCAGACGGTCTTCGCCGGGAGGAATCTCGTTTTTCAGCTGGATACCACAGGCCATGCAATGGACCGGAATCGGCACGATCACACTTCACCTCGTTCTCTGGTTCTCTCCAGGTGGGTCGAAATGGAAGGCTCGCAGAGAGAAGCTCGCCGAGCAAGACGGCAGTTGGTGAATGGCAATCAGCCCGACAATGTGGAATCCTGAGCTCATGGAGGTCCATTTTTGATGTTCAACCGCTGGCTGATTTCCTGCGCAGTCGTCTTTGCAAGCGGCTGTGTTGTTGCCACTGTGCGTCAAGAAACTCCATCCTCTTTCGTCATCATTCTAGCCGATGACCTCGGCTGGGCCGACGTTTCGTGCCAGGGGAGTGTATGGAAGACTCCTTCCATCGATGCGCTGGCTGCCAGTGGCATCCGCTTCACGCGCGCAGCTTCTAATGGTCCAAACTGTGCGCCCAGCCGCGCCTGTCTCATCACCGGCACCGATGTGACAGAACACGGTATCTTCACTGTACGCCCTTCGGCCCGGGGAAAGGCAGAGAACAGAAAACTGGTTCCTCCCCGAACGAAGCATGCACTGACACCCGAAGCCATCAGCATCGCCGAGATGCTGGCGGAGAAGGGCTACCGCTCGGCATTCATCGGGAAATGGCACCTGGGAGACGATCCGGCACTGCAAGGTTTCGATATCTCCATCGCAGGGAACCAGCGGGGGGCGACGAAAAGGCACCTGGCACCGTGGAATCTTCCGGGACTTCCAGAGCAAGCCGATGGAACTCCGCTCGCCGATGCACTGACCGATCACGCGGTCAACTTCATCAAAGAAAACGCCTCCAAACCCTTTTTGCTGATCCTGTCTCATTACGCGGTCCATACACCAATTCAGGCTCCCCCGCATGAGATCGCCCATTGGGCCAAAAAACTTCCAGACGAACCCAAGAAAAGACACCGCTACGCAGCAATGGTCGATAGCGTCGACCGCTCGGTGGGTCGAGTTCGTGAAGCCCTGGAAAAAAACGGCTGTGCTGATCGTACTTTGGTCATCTTTACCAGCGACAACGGAGGACTGCAAAATTACACCGATAACGGACCGCTTCGCGGCGGCAAAGGGATGTTATTCGAGGGTGGAGTACGTGTTCCCTTCATCGCCTGGGGAGCGGGAACCGGTTCCGAATCAAGAGTGGTCGATGATCCGATACAACTGACCGATCTGGTTCCAACGATGTTGGAGATGGCCAAGACGCCGGCCCCGGCCAAGATTCCTCTCATCGGCACTAGCCTTGTTCAAGTTCTGACCGGTCAAGGATCACTGCCACAACGTGATCTCATCTGGCACTTTCCCGCTTACCTTGAAGGCAAAACAAAACTCCACGGCCCTTGGCGTACTACGCCAGCGGCTTCCATCGTCCGTGGAAAATGGAAACTGCTCGAGTTCTTTGAAGATGGTCGTCGGTTTTTATTTCAGCTAGAAGCGGACATCTCCGAACAAAACGATCTCTCAGAGAAGCATCCTGAGCGCGTTCAGGAGCTTGCCAATTGTCTCGCCCAGTGGCGTCAACAACGCAACGCTCCGATGCCCCAACACCCTGAAAAGCCGTGATCGCTCGACAAAGCCCTCTTCAGGGGGGATTCTGGCATTCTGGGCCTATCTGAAGCGGGGCCCAGCCGGTTGGTCATAGCTCGCGTTGAGCTCCATTGTCATCAGAGCGCTGAGAGAATCCAGGAGAGCGAATGATTCCGTTCAAAGCTTTCCGGTTCCTGTTACCGCTACTGAGGCGTGAACGAACGGTGATTCTCGCCGGCGTTTTTCTCATCCTGATCACCAGCCTGTCGCAAGTTGCGGTGCCACGCCTGGTCGGTATGGCGGTGGAAAAACTGGAGAGTGGTATCGCCATCAACCTGGTGATTCCGATCGCCATGGCGATGCTCGGCGCCGTTCTTATCCGGGGCCTCACATCTTTCTGGGCCAGAAAAACCGTGATTGGATCGAGTCGACGCATCGAGAAACAATTGCGCGATCAGATGTTCCGCCACATCGAAAATCTGGATGGCTCCTTCCATACAAAGTTACACACCGGCGATTTGATGAGTCGCTTCAACAGCGACGTCGAAGCGGTCCGGATGATTTGCGGACCAGCGATCATGTACTCGGTTCAAACCTTCTTTATCTTGATCTTTTCAGTCACACTGATGCTTCGTATCGATTGGCAATTGACACTCTGGTCGCTCTTTCCGCTCGGGCTCATCACTCTGACAGTACGTTTCATCGGACCGAAGGTGCACAACCAGGCGATGAGGGGCCAGGAGATGCTATCTGACATCTCGGTGCACGCTCAGGAGAACTTCGCCAACGTTCCGGTGATCAAAGCATTTGTAGTAGAAGATGCTGAAATCGAACGGATGCAGCGACTGAGCCACGATTACTTCGAGCAAAACCTTCGCATCGCCAGGTTGCGCGCATTGACCGGTAGTGCTTTCTCTCTCTTTGGTGATCTGGCTCTGGTCATCCTGTTGTTTGTCGGTGGCCTACGAATTCTCTCTGGAGATCTGAATCTGGGAGAATTCGCTACCTTCAATGGCTGTCAGCTACTATTGATCTGGCCGATGATCGCTCTCGGCTGGGTGATCAATCTGTTCCATCGCGGGGCGGCCAGTGCCAAACGGCTCGAAATGATTCTCGACGCCAAACCGACGGTAGACGATTCAAAAGCGCGCATCGGAAACGAAGTCCGCCAAGCCGACATCCGTTTCGACCAGGTTTCATTCCGCTATCCAGACACAGAAGCAGTAGCGCTCGAACAGATTTCCTTCGATCTATCCGGGGGTAAAACACTGGGAATTGTCGGTGCTACCGCCAGCGGAAAAACAACGCTTCTCAACCTGATCCCAAGACTTTCGCCGTGTAACAGCGGTAATATTTTCATCGATGGGAATCCCATCGAAAGCTACACCCTCGATGCACTTCGTTCGTCGATCGCCATGGTGCCTCAAGAACCATTCCTGTTCAGCGCTACCATCGCCAGCAACATTTCCTATGGCGTCGAGGATGCCTCCATCGATGAGATCGTGGAAGTCGCTCGACTGGTTCATATCGATGATGAGATCAATAAATTCCCCGACCGCTATGATCAACGAGTGGGGGAACGAGGCGTCACCCTCAGTGGCGGACAGAAGCAGCGGATTGCGATTGCCAGGGCCATCTTGCAAAGACCCAAAATTTTAATCCTGGATGATGTGCTCTCGGCAGTCGACTCCGAAACCGAGGCCACCATTCTCGAAGGGCTGCGAGATTGGACCAAGAATCTCACCGCACTGATCGTGACGCATCGACTCAGTGCCATCACTCATGCTAACGAAATCATTGTCCTCGACGAGGGACGCATCATCGAACGAGGCGATCACTCAAGCCTTCTTGAAAAGAAGGGGCGCTATCACAAGTTGTGGCGCAGACAGACGGTCGAAAGCGAATTGGAGGATCTCGAATGACCTCCAAAAAACCAAACCAGAACGAGAATGAGAAACAACGGGACGATGCCGAAGATTTCCATGTCGAAGAGGTAATTGACCGCCCCTTCAGTCGCGTACTGGCAAGGCGATTGATGAAATATTTGACCCCTTACAAGAAATTGGTATTTCTCTCGATCGTACTGATTCTGATCACCACCATGCTGTCACTGGTAGGTCCCCTGCTGGTCAAGGAAGCGATCGACGGGCCTCTGTCGCTACCCGGCAATGCGAGCCGAACTCCTAATCAGCTCGGTGATTTCGTCATTGGATTAGGTCATCAGTTCGGCCTGGAGCCGCTCAACAACGATGTTGAAACCGAACAGCGCATCTCCTGGCTCTGGCTTGTGGCCGGACTCTATGGCTCCATCCTTTTGATTCAGTTACTGTTCCATTATGCCGAGATAATGGTCTTTGAACGTACTGGACAGAGCGTCACGCGAGATTTGCGGATGCAAATTTTTACGCACCTGCAGCGGCAGAGCTCAAGCTTCTTTCATCGCAATCCGGTCGGGCGCCTTGTCACAAGAGTGACCAATGACGTGGAGGCTCTCAACGAACTATTCGCCAGCGGTTTCATCTCGTTAGCCGGAGACTTGCTCGCCATCACAGGCATAGTTGCGATGCTATTTTGGACCAATGCGGAACTGGCATCGATGGTGCTACTGGTAACACCAGTAGTTGTCCTGGCAACGATTGTATTTCGACAATACGCTCGCAAACACTATCGAGAAATGCGGCGACGCCTGGCGCATCTAAATGCTTACACTCAAGAATCGATCAGTGGTATGGAGGTGGTCCAGGTCTGTCGCAGAGAAGATCAACAAGCGCAGCGCTATTCTGAAATCAACAGCAAGCTACAAGATGCACACCTCAACGGCATCTTCTGGTATGCCATCTTCTTCCCGACTATCGAATTGTTATCAGTGGTGGCACTGGTGATCATCGTCGTTCAGGGCGGTGCTCGAATCGAGATGGGAACGGCCACCTTCGGCGAGTTCTTTCTGTTCTGGACTTACCTGACACGCCTATTTTCTCCATTGCGGGATCTGGCCGAAAAATACAACCTGCTGCAATCGGCAATGGCCGCCAGTGAGCGTATCTTCGGCATCCTCGACACCGATTCATCCCTTCCAGAACCACAGAAAGTCGCTGCCCAAGCATCAGTGCCCGTCACAGTTGGAGATGGGATCCGATTCGAGAATGTGTCTTTCAGTTATGACGGCGAGACCCCGGTTCTGGAAGATGTTTCCTTCAGAGTTGGTCGCGGTGAAACGGTCGCAGTGGTGGGTGCCACCGGTGCCGGGAAAAGCACCATCATCAATCTACTACTGCGATTTCATGATCCGAACCAGGGTTCGATCATCATTGGCGCCGAAGACATTCGAAACATATCAGTAGCAAACCATCGGGAACGTTTCGGATTGGTTCTTCAGGATGTGGCGATACTTTCTCGAACCCTGGAAGAAAACATCCGCTTTGATCGAGACATCAATCGAGATCGTATCGTCTGGGCACTGGAGCAGGTACGGGGTTCCGCAATCGCTACTCGGCAAAAGAAAGGCCTCGACGAACCGATGATGGAGAGGGGGCGCACCATCTCTAGCGGCGAACGACAACTCGTTTCTTTTGCCCGCGCTCTGGCCGGAGATCCAGAGATCCTGGTTCTGGATGAAGCGACCAGTCACGTCGATACCGAAACCGAAGCACTGATCCAGGAAGCGATTGAGAAACTGGTGGAAGGCCGCACTTCAGTGATCGTTGCCCACCGCCTCAGTACAGTCCGTAAAGCGGATCGAATACTGGTGATGCATCATGGCCACCTGCGAGAAGAAGGTCGCCACGAGGAGCTCGTGGCTCTCAATGGAATTTATGCACGCCTGGTGAAATTGCAGTTTGGATCGAGTTAGGACCGGACCAAAGCGCCTGGAATATTCTGATGGCGCATCATGATTCAGGGTTAAAAGTCCATGCCCAGACCAACTCCTACGCTCGCCATGTCGATTCCATCAGCATCCAGAAACCAGCAATCGACCAGGAAATAACTCGTGGGAGAAATATCGATGGTCGCTGCCAGGCCAATGTAAAAATCACTGCCATCTGAGGAGTCGGTGAAAAAATGCCCATCACCAACAACATCTCCAGCATCGCCATCGACGGACACTCCGACATCCCACATCGCCAGTCCGGCTCTCCCGTAAAGTGACATCCCTCTGTCAAGAACCAGCGTGCCTCTCACCCCCAAATTTAAACTGCTCACCGAATCGGCAGAAAAGGTCACGAAATCACTACCACCCTTAACTACATCCACCAGGACAGACTTCGAATACTTACCCAGATACAGGAAGCCAACTTCTACAGAAAAACCATCGGACACGGGATAGCCTGCCCAAAGACCAAAGGCATCTGCTGAAGAGTCGTCGCCAGTCTTTCCGTATCCCATAAATACTTCGCCGTAGGATTGTCCCTGACCAAAGACCCAACCAGGACTCAGCACGCATGAACACAGAACCAAGATTGCCAGCACTCGCATTGCCCACCTCCTCGGGTACACGCCATTTTATGGTGTTCGTGAGTTGTATTCGCAACCGAACAACATTCCAATACCACACTAAAATCTTTTGAAATATTGAGAGCGAGTACCTCATGACCTGTCCCAAGCTACTGGCCATCATCCTGCTGCTATTGATTTCCAGTCGAACAGAAGCCGACGACCTGGCTCGTTTTTATCCGACCGAATCGTTGATCTACTTGAGCAGTGCGGGGTTGGACGATCTCGAGCCCGCCTTCGACAAGAGCCCGGCTGGGAGGGTCTGGAATCTGCCTCGTTTTGATGGCATTCGCGCTCTGATCCCGGAACTTCCGCAAGTGATCATGAAACTGGTCGACTCGAGAGTAGCCGATGCTAACGAAAACAACGAAGAGCTCGCCTCCTTCGAACAAATGTTTTTGTCGAAGTCGCAAGAGACCATATCGAGGGTGCTGGATTCTCTGAACCACGGTATCGCATTCGGAATCGCCGACATCGTCATCGATCCTATCGAACCTGAAATTATCACTTACCTGATCATCGATGCCGGGGCGGATTCGAAAAAATACAAAGATCTGATCGGATCGTTAGTGATGCGAGAATTGGATCCTCTAGAAGACCCCCGAATCGAGCAACTGGATGGAACCCAGTGGGCTGCGGTCAGTCTCGGCACTCAACCCGCAGTGGAAATCTGGTGGACGATCCATGAAGAGAGAGTAGTGCTTGGTTTGGGTTCCGTGAGCGCCAAAACCTACCTCGCAATGAGTCGCGGTGACAGAACCCCCCTCACAGAGGACAAGATCTATCAGAAAGGGATGCAGCGCTGCATCGGCAACTCCACCGTCACTTCTTCTTACCACATCGACATCCCCGGGATCGTTGGCCTGGTTCTCGATATATTTCAGGAGTTCGGTGGTGATCCTCCAGCGGAAGCGGACTACTTCATCGATGAGATTTCCAGACTGGGGGCCATAAATTACGCATCTGGATACATGGGTGATGAAAACGTTGTCTTCACCGCCGGAAGCAGTCTTCCCTACAGCGGTCTCCAGGGTGGAGGCTCGACATTGACGCAGAAGGATCTCTCCTTCGCCCCCACCTCTCCGATTTTTCTATGGGGGATAAGTTATGATGCGCCAGGTATTTATCAACAGCTGCAAAGTACCCTGGAGGCGTTTCTGCCGGAAGATCAGATGTGGCAGATCGAACAAGGACAGAAAGCCCTGGGAGCATTACTGGGAATCCCGATCGATGACCTGATAGCCGCATTCGGGGACCACTTCCTGATCTTTGAAGAGTCATCGGCGCGAGGAATCATACCCGCTGCAGTAATCGTGATTTCCGGCGGCAATCCGCAACTGATCGAGAAGTTAGTCTTCCAGCAATTTCCATTGCTACAGGTAATGTTGCGCTCTTCGGGAATCGCCATCGCACGGAGAGTTCACGAGATTGAATTCAAAGGAGAAAAACTATCGATCAAGTACCTGCAGACCAGCAAGGCTGGCTCCCGAGTCTCACCAGCATGGGCAAACATCGATGGAAACCTGGTGGTCGCCTTGCATCCCACCGTGCTTGAACAGATGTGTCACCGGCTGGAAGGAGATGACCAGCAGAGCTTCCAGATCCCGTCCATCAGCGAAGGCACCGTCATTGCTAGTGAGCGGAACCCTTTCAGTTACGGAATGATCGACACGGGAGAACTGTTCGAGTGGCTCTGGCCATCGCTAGTTCCCGAAATCCAGAAGCTCATCGACGAAAACAGCCTGAGCCTGGAAGCCACCGCCATTCCATCAGCACACCTTTTCGAGGGTTGGATGTTCGAGTGTCGATACTGGCTCGATGAGGAGGGTTTACGCCAAACCTCGACCGCTCCACTACCCATCGGAAATGAGGGTCTCGGCGGATTGCTCCTGGAATTCATCATGATCGTCGCCGAAATGCAGCAAAGCAGCCCTGCTAGCTTTGAGAACGAAGATCCCTTTGCCGACGAACCGCCAGAGGATGGCGAAGAAAAACCAGCAGAGAAGTCTGCAAAAACGAAACCGCTATAACGGTTACACCGACCCGATCTGCGGCAGTGGCCCCACCAGGGGCCGGGCATACTCGATGAACTCATCGGTTACATCGCAACCGTTCTCGATCCACGAAGTGGGAACGGTACGGGTCTTGCCAGCCACTTCTCGAAGCGGAACTGGTACATAATCGACGGTGTATGGGCTATCGGATGTCCGGCGAATCGTGATGCTCGCCCCGTCGACACCATCCATCGCTGCCTGTACCGCTGCTCTGCCGCTGGCACGTGCTTCTGCTGCATCCACATCGCTGACGCAACCAGCAAAAGAACGCTGCAAGTAACCGAAAGTATCGGAGCGAACCCGCAGTTGATGACCAAGTCGTTCGTGAATTAACTTCGCCAGGAAATCTCCGAGGACTCCGCTGCCAGAGAGTTGCACGTTACCGTGAGCATCCCGTTCCACCTCGCCAGAGAGATGCTCCGCCAACATCTGAGCGATGGGAACTCCTTCGGCATCGTGAATTCCTTCGCTGACCGCGATCATGCAGCGTCCATGACTGCCGTACACTCGATCCACATCAGCTATGAAACGATCGACGTCGAACACCGATTCCGGCAGATAGATCAGATGGGGGCCTGTGTCATGTCCAACCCGAGCCAGTGCGCTGGCGGCGGTAAGAAAGCCTGCATGACGTCCCATGATCACATCGATCTTGATGCCTGGAAGTGCCCGATTATCCAGACTGTCTCCCATCAATGCACAGGCGACAAACCGCGCGGCAGAACCGAATCCTGGTGTGTGGTCATTCAGCACCAGATCATTGTCGATGGTTTTTGGTACATGAAATGCTTTGAGATCGTAACCATCGCGCGCGGCCACCTCTGAAACGATGCGACAGGTATCTGAACTATCATTGCCTCCGATATAGAAGAACCAACGAATGTCCTTCTCTGCCAGTTGCTGGAAGATCTTCTGGCAATATTCCTCATCCGGTTTATCGCGACTGGTTCCGAGAGTGGCCCCCGGAGTTGCTGCGATGAGATTGAGGTGCTCGGCTGAAAGATCGGTGAGATCGCACAGGTCCCCATCGAGCATCCCCTTCACCGCATGACGAGCACCGTAGATGGAACCAGCAATTCCTGATTCTTGAATCGCTTCGACAACTCCCACCAGGGAAGAGTTGATGACGACGGTCGGACCCCCTGATTGCGCGATGACGGCATTACCTGCGGGTTGACTCATCCATCCATCTCCTTCGATCTCGTGGCACCAACAGACGTATCTTCGTTGGCAAGCCAGAATACACCAGAGTCAGCCGAACCTACGACTACAGATCCTAGTCGTTTACCGGACTTCGAGAAGACCGATCGATGACAACTCGGTCGGCGACTTCTCCTTCGATACTCACGCTTTCAAACAACAGTTGATCACCTTCAACGGTGATCAATCCAGAACCATGGATGGCTTGCGTGTTCACCATCACCGGATGTTCTCCTCTTTTCCTGACCGAGGCGCCACCATTACCCACCACGACATAAACGGTGCCGAGTGAATCGGTCTGTTCGTATCGATCTTCATCCCATTGTAAAATTTTTCCATCGTTCCGAATCAATTCTCGATCGGTTACCGGATGAGATGGTGCTTCACCATAGCCATAGACGCCCTGTATCAGAGCAGATCGTTCATAGACATGAGAATGGCCTGCCAGTACTAAATCGACTCCTCCCGCTTCTAAAACGGGATTCGCAAACTCTCTCATTCTCACCAACCGACCGTAACTATCTCCATAATTACTTGAGGTATGAGAACCCCGGGTATAGGGAGGATGATGGAAGAATGCGATGATCCACTTTTTATCGGTGGAAGCGAGATCTTCCTCTAGCCAGGTCAACATCGCACCCTCCGGATCGATGGCATCTCCGCTAGAATCAAGGGAAACGAAATGAATCGGCCCATAATCGAAGGAATAATACGCTTCGGTTCCGCTCGACAGGCCACCACATTCGCCCTCTTTCGGTAAGACGTACGCCTCGAAGTAGGGACCTGACTGGGTTGCACTATCGGCTCTCTTCATCTCGTGATTTCCCGGTGCCGGCCAACAAGGAACCGATGAGAGAATTGAATGGTAAGGACGAAAGAATCGTGCCGTGAACTCACCATCTCTACCGCGGCTGTAGGCCATATCTCCGACGTGCACGAGCATGTCGAGGGGGGTCTCTCCCAGGTACCCGATCATCGAGTCTCGAACCCGATACTGAATCGGCTCCCCGGTACCGGAATCACCCAGGACCCAGATGCGGATCTGGCCGCCAAAATCGTCTACAGGAGCAGTGCGAAATTGCCCCTGTCCGATCAGCTGCGTGTCGTTGAAAGCCCTGTAGTGAATCTTTCGCTGCGGCGGAAGACCTGTTAGCACCACATGATGGTCACAATATCTGGGATCTTGAGTCGAAGTGGCGGTTTCACCGGGAGCTTCGTTCCATTCAAGAGGGCCAGCACCTGAATCTTGCTCGAAACCCCACTCAAGACGAGCATCAGCGAACAGCCGCTGAGAGGTTCGCCAGGCCACGATGGCCCGATCACCGGCCACCTGCTGCATATACGGCAACCTTGGACGATCACCGGGAATCCAACCTTTGGTATCTGAATATCGAACGATCCACAGAAGAGCTGCGGCGAGAAGTACCAAAAACAGCATGCGTATCATCAAATATCCCTTTCCAGGTGCGGAATTATCGCCATCCTCTTTTTCGCTCTTCTCGCCAGAGAACCAGAAAACGGTACGATACTTTCCGGGAGAGAACGTGCTTCAGATACAGAGCATTCGCAAGGCCTTTGGCCGACAGATCCTGTTCGATGATGCCGGTTGCCTGATCGAAGCGGGCGAGAAGGTCGGCCTCGTCGGTGCCAATGGCCACGGGAAATCCACCTTGTTGAAGATGATTCTTCACGAAATTGAGCCCGATGAAGGCCTCATCACGGTCCATCGGGGTATCCGGATCGGCCATCTCTCCCAACATCTGGAGTTCACCGAAAAAACCACTCTCCAGGAAGCCTGTCTGGTCCTCACTATCGAGGAGGAAGGATTCCTCGAAACCTACCGCGCCGAGGCGATGCTGATGGGGCTGGGATTCACCCGAGACCAGCTCGACCAGCCACCTGCGGAACTCTCCGGTGGTTTTCAAGTGCGGCTGAATCTTGCCAAAGCATTGCTGGATGACCCGGACCTGTTACTGCTCGACGAACCGAACAACTACCTCGACATCGTCAGTCTGCGGTGGCTACGTGGTTTCCTCAGAAAATGGCAACGCACCCTGTTGTTGGTTACCCACGATCGCGAATTCATGGATTCGGTAACCACTCACACTCTGGCGGTACACCGACAGAAGCTGCGCAAGTTCACCGGCACCACGGAAAAGGCATGGGATCAGATCTACCTCGAAGAAGAGATGCACGAGAAAACGCGTATGAACTCGGAGCGAAAGATCGCTCAAGAAATGCGTTTTGTCGAACGCTTCCGGGCCAAGGCCAGAAGAGCAAGCCAGGCGCAATCACGTTTGAAGCAGATCGCCAAGCGAGAGCGGCTTGAGAAACTCGATGAAATCTCGACCCTTTCCTTTTCCTTCAACCACACCCCGAACCCCGGCAAGTGGTCGATAGAAACACGATCCCTCGATTTCAATTACAAAGATGGGCCAACTCTGATCTCCGGGTTGGAGTTGCATGTCGGAGCCCGCGACCGTATCGGTGTCATCGGCCCCAACGGCAAGGGCAAATCGACGCTGTTGAGAATCCTTGCCGGGGAGCTGAATCCGGTCGAAGGAGAAGTTCGGTCTCATCCATCCACACAACAGAACCTATTCGGCCAGAGCGCCATGAGAGTGCTCCAGGATTCACGGTCGATCGAGGATGAGGTCAGTAACGCGAACACCATGCTGACCAGAACTCAGGTCCGGGATATCTGTGGAGCGATGATGTTCGGAGGTGACCTGGCACTGAAAAAGATCGAGATCTTATCTGGTGGAGAGAAAGCGAGAACTCTGCTCGGTAGGGTTCTGGCCACTCCAGCGAATCTTCTGCTGCTGGATGAACCGACCAATCATCTCGACATGGCGGCCACTGAGGCGTTGATCGATGCGATCAATGTTTTCCCCGGTTCGGTAATGATGGTCACTCACCTGGAATCGGTGTTGAGGGAAACCTGTAACCGGTTGGTGATCTTCGATGCTGACAAGGTGCGCATCTTCGAGGGTGGCTATGACGACTTCCTTCGTCGCTTCGGCTGGAGTTCTGAGCTAGCGGAAGGAACCCCGCTAGCACCCAAAAAAAGTGAAAATCGAAAAGAACAACGGCGTGAGAGAGCCCAGCTCATCGAAGAGCGATCGAAATTATTGAAACCACTGCGAAAGAAAATGGAGAGTAATGAAACTTTTATCGTCGCTCTCGAAGAAAAAGCGAAACAAACGGAATCACAATTGATCACTGCTTCTGAACAAGGAGATGGGGACGAAATCTCGCGATTGTCTCTTCTGATGAAAAATATTCAGGAATCCATCGCCAGTGCTTTCCAGAAGCTGGAGGAAGCCACTCTGGAACATGATCGCATTCAGCAAGAGTTCGAGGAGCGGCTCGGTTCCGCAGAAGGAAGCAACTAGACCTAGGGAACCTCGGTGTATTTCCCTCGGGTTCGGCGCGAAAGTTCTTCGAGAAAACCTCCCGCATCACCAGAGGTAGACTCGAATCCAACGGTATGAACAGGAATATGCTCGAAACGATTGAGCTCTTCGATGTGATCGAGCAGTTGAGCCGGATCGATGGGATTCTTGATCCGGAACGGCATGCCATCGGATAGCAATACGATGGTACGGACACCCGTAATTTTGAATGCCGAGTCAAGCGCCAGATCAGTGGAAGTAAAACCCTTCGGATCAAACTCATCGACGAACTTGATGGCGCGCCTTTTCTGATCAGGAGTGGCAGCAACCAGCTGATCGGTCATTCGATCTACACCAGCAGAAAACGAAACGAGGCAAAAACGGAAGGATCGCGGCAATTCACGGATCATGCGCTTGAGCTCTTTTTGTACCCGTCGCAATCGCATGCGCGAATCGGGTAGATCATCTCCCGAAGCGTCCTTCTTGCCACCGGAAGCAACCCCGGTACCACGACCACCTTTTTTACCACTGGCACCTTCTGCCAGAGGATCCTTCTCTTGCATCGAGATGCTGGTATCGAGCACAAAGACGATCTTTTCGCTGACCAGTTCCTGGCCAAAGAAACTCGGAGGATCGATTTTCACCCCGGTTCCTTTCAGAACCACCTTGGCCGCATCGACCTTCTTACCGTCTTCCAGCACCTTCTTATTTCCTCGCCATAGACCATCCCACTCCGAGGCGGCAAACAGATCTGCGCCTGTCAATTCGGAAAGCATCTCGCGGATTCTCTCGGCCACCAGAGAAAGGTCTCGATCACGATCTTCTTGATGTTTGAGAGCGCGAATCATGTGCGGGATGGAACCATTGTGCGACTTGAGACGGAGAGCCTCGATGGAAGCAAGAGCGACACTGTCCTCGGCATCATAGAGGCCCTGAAGCACCGCCCGGAAACACTCCTTCTCTTTGCGTTGTGACAGCCAACCGATGAGCAGGTCACGAATCTCTTTGCGCGGATGCTGATTGGCTTGCGTACACAGCCAATCGAGACCGCTGCCAGGTTGTAACCCTATCAGTCCAGCCAGGGCGGCTTTTTCAACGGTCGGATTATTCGACAGCAGAGCCAGCTGGATCACCTGATCGATGGCGGAAGAAGTTCCATCTTTAGCCAGTGCCTGAACCGCCTTTTCGACTACATCGGCATCGCCCGAGGCAATCGCTTTTTCGAGGGAGGAATCCACCAGGGGAGCACTGGAAGAAAAGAGAACCGAGATCAGTAGCAGTACGGGAAGGTGCATCGATTCTCCTTTCGAACCCTGAGTGTACCGAAATGACCTGCTCATTGGGAGCAGGAGCCTGTTGCCAGCCGCCATCATAGCGCCCATCCTCACGATAGTGCGTTCCACCATGCCGAGAGGAGAGCCGATGAGATTACTCTCTACCCAGATGTTGTTGCTGGCTTTGATAGCCCTGGTCTGCCCATCAACAATCCACAGCCAATCCGTTTCGCTCGACTGGACCCTCTCACCTGATCGAACCTGGTCCGGTTCCGAATGGAATTCCAATCGCCTGCAAGACTGGGCCGTCATCGGTGGTGAACTCCGTTGTATCAACTCACAGCTTCGTGATCCTGTTCGCACCACCATCCTGCTGACCCGAGAGTGCAACCTCACTCGCGGCGCTTTCTCCTTTACGACCGAGATCGGGACAGGTTGGCAAGGCGAAGCGAAGGAAGGTTCCTTTGGCGGCTTTCTGTTTGGAATCGGCGGACCCGAAATCGATCACCGCATCCGAGCGATCGTCCACGATAAACCCGCTGCCAATGGCGGAATCCTGGCCGTGGTACATCCCGATGGCCGGGTCGGTTTCCGCGACTTCACCACCGGCGGAGGGGGCGGCTCCTGGTCCATCGGCGGGCCTCTCGGAGATAAACGCGGGCAGTTATTGCCCAACCAGGCTCAGGACGGCGACGGCGGTCCGGGCCCGTGGGTTTTGAAACTGACTCTCACTCAGCCACTGACCAACAAGCCGGAGCCAGATTCTAGCTACCGGGTGAGCCTCACCGCCCACCAGGTAGAGAGCGGTAAACAGATCTCCTCAGCGATACTCTCCGGCGTGTCTCCAGCACA
This sequence comes from Planctomycetota bacterium, assembly GCA_002711105.1. Lineage (GTDB taxonomy): Bacteria > Planctomycetota > UBA8108 > UBA1146 > UBA1146 > UBA1146. Next base: position 2,550 of record PAIH01000011.1, on the reverse strand, counting down.
AATCGATGGATCCTTTGGTCTCGCCAGCCATCTCGGAGGCAAAAAAAACTCCGAAGGTTGGCGTTTCAAGAAGTTGCAGGCTCAGGGTTTCGGGTTGGTTGCTCATCCAGAGCGCTCCCTCGGTCCGATCTACGGCGTGCAGTACTGTCTCTCTCGCGACAAGAATGGCACCCACGAATGGAACCTGACGGCGCAGCTGGCGCCGATCTCCAGCGAAGAAGTCGTATCCACACAGCTCCTGATCATCAAAGAAGACGAATGGCGAACGGTTGCCAGCGGTGACTTCGAAGCACTCTCGAGAACCGTCAACTTCAGAGTGAAGGATTGGAAGGCGAATCGGGACCATCAGTATCGAGTCCGCTGTCGTCTTCGAGATGGTAACGGCACCGAAACCGATCATGACTATGCTGGTGTGGTCCGTGCGGAACCGGACGCCGATGGTGAACCGATCGTGATCGGGTTGATTTCCTGCATGAAGAATTTCACCGGCAACCTGGCCTGGAACTCATCATCGATCTGGTTTCCTCATCAGGAGGTGGCGACCGGTGTCATGGCCCACGACCCGGATCTGCTGTGCTTTGCTGGCGATCAGATCTACGAGGGCGACATCTCCCGTTCTGAGCTCAATCCGCCCGACAAGATGATGCTCGATTACCACACCAAGTTTCTGCGCTGGTATCGTTCCTTCGGTGAACTGACACGCAACATTCCCTGCATCACAATCCCCGATGATCACGATGTCTATCACGGCAACATCTGGGGTGCCGGCGGTAAACAAGGCCGGAAACAACCAGGAACCACCGCTCAAGATTCCGGCGGTTACAAACTGGCTCCACGTGAGGTCAATGCCATCCACCGGACCCAGACATCGCATCTGCCCGATCCGCTGATCGAAGGACCGATCGGCGAGGGCTATAGCGTCTACACCACCCAGGTCGAATACGCCGGGCTGTCCATCGCCGTCATCTCTGATCGACAGTTCAAGAGTGCTCCGAGGCCATCGGTACCGGAAGGAAATGTCGTCAACGGATGGTTCAGGAATCCCGAATTCGATCCGAAGGATGCCGATCTTCCCGGTCTGGAACTGCTAGGAGATTCGCAGGAGAAGTTTCTCGATGAATGGGCTCTCGACTGGGGACGAGGAGCACGCTGGAAGTTCCTGCTCTCTCAAACTCCTTTCTCCAATATTGCCACCTTGCCACCTGGAAAAACCGGAGCGGTCACCCAGGGCTTACGCATCGTCAAGACGGGCGGATGGCCCGAAGGAGAAATGCCCGTTGCCGATTGCGATTCGGGAGGTTGGCCACAGAGCCAGCGCAACGAAGCGATTGCACTGCTGCGCAAGGCGAAAGCATTCCATCTGGCTGGCGACCAGCACCTGTCTTCTTGCATTCGCTATGGAGTCGATGAGTTCCGTGATGGTGGAGTCGCCTTTGCGGGCCCGGCAGTGGCCAACACCTGGCCTCGCCGCTGGTTTCCTTCGACCGAAGGAAGCGGCGACAAGGTCAGTCCGCATCGTGGTACCGGCGATTACTTCGATGGCTTCGGCAACAAGATGACGGTGTTAGCGGTCGGCAATCCGTACAAAACCGGGCGAGAGCCGGCTCGACTGCTCGACCGGGGACCCGGTTGGGGCATCGTTCGCGTCGACAACAACAAACGCGAGGTGACCTTTGAATCGTGGCCGCGCTGGTGCAAACCGGGTGATCCCGACAGTGAGCAATACCCGGGCTGGCCCATCACAGTCAGTCAACACTCTCTCGATGGACGCAAACCGTACGCGCACCTGGAACCGGTCCAGGAACTGGAAGGAATGGAGGTGGTGACCGTCGTCAAAAGTGATACACCTCCCGGCGATGCCCTCTACAGCTACCGACTTCGACCCGGAGAGGAGTGGTCGCCACCGGTCTTTGCCGCCGGCACCTATCATGTCCTCTTCGCCAACATGGAAGAGAATCGCTTCAAACTGTTACCGCAGCAGATCATTCCCTGAGGGGAGAAGTCCTGGTGATGAACATCTCGATGCTCTGCCTCATCGCATCCTTCAGCTGGATGCCACTACCCCGCAGCGACGAGGGCACTCTCTCGGATGCAGAGTTTCAGCAACTCCATCGGCAACTACAGGCCTCATCCGAGGTCCCCTGGCGCACCATCCCGTGGAAAATCTCGCTGCTCGATGCCCAGCGCGCTTCGGTGAGCCAGAAGAAACCGATCTTCATCTGGGCGATGGACGGGCACCCGCTCGGCTGCACCTGAAACAATGGAGTGCTTGACCGTGCGTCAACCTTCGCCGACCCCGAGATCGTTCAACTGCTGAAGTCCCGATTCATCGCCGTCGCCATCGACCAGGCCTACCACAGACGCCAGCAAGATGCAGAAGGGGAGTTCTATCGCAAGATCGCCGGCCAGGGTCCCCGCCGCGATTTCAAGAAGACGACCCAGGGGCTCTATCTCGCCAGCGCCAGTGGCAAACTGCTGGGCTTCAACAACAACCGTGGTGGAGATCGTATCAAAGCCCTGATGAAGAAGGCACTCGAACAGTTTCAGGCA
>PAIH01000010.1 GCA_002711105.1 Planctomycetota bacterium | reverse complement strand
TTAAAAATGTCATAAATTCAAGTGGTCATCTAATCAAGCACTTGATACATATACGAATTATTTGGGTTGAATCCTGTCAGATTCAACAAGTGACTGCATTCTTCCAAGTGCAGTGCGCCGAATTTCAATTTAAAATATCATTCGAATTTCAATAATGATTGAACGTTCAGCAGCAAAATCCAATGACTGTTACAAACTAAACTTTCTTTAATATGCAAAGTTTGATACATGAATCCTCATGGGAATCTATTTCATTTTATGTTCAGAACAAATTCGTGGTTAAATTTATGTGCAGCCCAAATTCGAATGGGCTGATTCAGGAAACAACCAATAAGCTGTATTGTCAAAACAACATATAGGCTGAATCTGAAAACAACCAATACACCGCATTGTCGATTTGATGGGGTTGAATCCAATTAGATTCAACAGAATATTGCATCGAGAAAAATCCCGATGTATGCAATGATCAACCTCCACTGAAACGTAGTCGTTTTTCCGATCAAATAAAATATGAAAATGAGAGAAACAAAATCCCCTAAGCATTAGGAAGTAAACTGGTATTAATGTGAAATGTTTGATCCACTATTCCTCATGGGAATCCATTTGACAAGAAAACAAGAAATAGGCTGCATTCTCAAAACAACATATAGGCTGAACAAGTCACGTCGACTGGAGTAACATAAAGAAGTGTAACATTTTTTAACCACGAAACACTTCCCATGAGTTGAAGACACACAAAATATAGATATAAATCGGAAGATAAGACCTACTCTGGATCCAAATACATTGCAGCCAATGTTCATCTTCATTATTAAGCAATGCACTGCATTGAACACTTCTGATTTTGTATTTTTGTGAATCGGAAAAATGAACCAAGATTGCATCGACCACGATGCAATCCCCAACTTACCATCAAGAAACAACCAACAAAGATCTCCATGCCAAACGCTAATACATTCAGTTCAAAAATGTCGGAAATTCAGGCGGTCATCTAATCAAGGCCTTGATTATCACAAATGTCGGAAATTCAAGTGGTCATCTAATCAAGGCCTTGATAGATAGACTACACACTCACAATCAAGGTGTTGATTATCAAAAATGTTAGAAATTAAGGTGGTCATCTAATCATGCTCTTGATACATACACCACACACTCACAATCAAGGTGTTGAATATCTAAAATGTCAAAAATTCAGGTGATCATCTAATCAAGGTCTTGATACATACACTACATAATCACAATCAATGTATTCAATGTCTTGATTCAAATTCAACACTAAACAGTATTCAACCTGATGATTGTGTATCTTGACTAAAATTTGGACTGAACTGTATATTGAAGAATGGGCGAGAACTGTAGTTTCCATCGTGAATCAGGTATTTTCCCTCCATATTTCAGCGCCACACTCTGTTTCAGCAGTGCATCCTGTACACGTCCATTATCCACCAAGGCACTGAAAAACACCTTTCGCATCCTGGGATCAGCCTCAATCGTGTCCCGCAAAATGCATTGCAATAAATGAGGCTCTCGTCTGAAATAAGCAGCAAAATTGTTGACAAATACGGCCTGTTCCTCGGCTGATTCGACTGCTTTCCCCACAAAAAAGATATGCAGCAGATCGGTGACCGTATCCATTTTGTTCGTGTTCACATATTTGTTTGGATTCTGCTGCTCAAACTCACCATTTGCGTAGTACGAAGCATCAAGAAGCATCTGAATATCAGTACATCACAGAATCACAACAATAATGAGCATGAACGTGGTCGTAATTCAAGTCATTCACACATCTCATCCACCTGTCAAAACTGGAACTATTCAAGATCTTGTGTGTGCTTGATTGAGTGGTGTTGGTGGTGGAGGTGGGTCGTGATTCCAGATATCTCTCCTTGGATTCAGCCAGTAGCTTTTCATCCACATTCTTATAGATCCAATCCAGACACTCTTTGGGTTTTGTAAAATCAAATTTTTTTCTCCTGTATGAAGGCACCCGTTTGATGCTCAATCCAAAAGAATTCACAATTTCTTCAATTCGAGTCTTGTCGTTTGGAGTGTACAGCAAAACGGGATACACAGCGGCCATACAAGCTCTGATAGTGTCCTTGTGCTGGCATTCAAACGCAATGTGCTTGTTCAGGATGCTAAAAACAAATATGTGTTCAAGTATATGAATTAACTGTACGGACTCGACCCAGAGGCACCTTTTTGCCGATCATCGAGTTTTCAATCGGTGCATCAATCTCTCTGTAATGCTGCATCAGACGAGAGAGTTTCGACACCAATCCAGGCAAAGTGGAACGGTCGGTATTCACCATGTTCTCATCATCGTCATTGTCTTCAATGATGGACAAATCAGAACTTTGTCGTTGTCGCTTGGTCCTGCTATCTCCAAAAAGTGCACTGCGAGGGATATATGGATCATATAACTCAGTCCGCTGCGCAAATTCCATGAATTCAACGTCATCAGACTCTGAGTTGTCATCAACAGGTATCGTGCTGTAACTGAGCGTCCTCTGTGATGAATAGTGTACGGGGTCACCGAGCTTTAAGTCGTCAGAGGCAAAATGCGATTCATTCTCTACCAAAATTGTCCGCAGATTGAAATCCGAGCTGATGGCCGGCAATTCAGGGATGTGATACTCCTTGATTGCAAATTCAAGTGATTGAATATAATCCAAAGGCGACACTCCAAACATGCTATGTGGAACCTGATGGAATACAAATCAAAGAGTACAATCAAGCTATAATGTCGTGATATTTCTTCAAGGATTTGAATACCGAATGTGTTCTCAGCATGATTCCACATTGAAGCTTCATCGGACGATTCAATGTCGAGGGATGTTTCAGCTGTTTGTCATAGCACGAGCTATCACGAGATGCAGTCGAGATCCGAATGGGTCGTCCGAGAGAGGGGCAATGGTGAGTCACATAATCTTGAGCGTGGTCTTTGAGTACATGAATTTCCCACGTCTTCTGATCTCTCTTCCACTTCCATTCTTCATCTTCATCAGGTTCAATCAGCATACAATGAAAACACAATGCAATCTGAATGCAACAGACATGTATTCAACCCCTTGAATTTCCGAACAAATCATCAAACGAGACTATAAATCAACATACTGCTCTGGGTTGATCATCGTGTTCTGACTGGCGGTGAGCGACCTCGAAAGTGGCGGTGCACGCGTTGTGTGCCCAATATTCACACTCGATGCCAAAGTGGTGAAAAATGCGCTGGCTGTACGAGTCGACGGACGCTGGCCGGTTCGATGGATTAGATTTTTCGTCCGAATCCATGCAGATGCAACCGGCCAGCCATGTAATGAGCAAAAATAAGAGGAAAGTAATGGTGGGAATAGCAGAGTCAGAATCAAACAAAAAGATGCTGTCCAACCGGGTGGCAACGTTCGTTGTTACACATTTATTTTCATTATAAGTATATTGGAAATCACCAATTGACTTATGGGACAATTATGCTCATCGGAGTTTTACTCGCACTCCCCTGATCTGCCAAGTATGGTGGGCACCGCCTGCTGTATTCAACGATCTATTTTCATTTTTTTTCCAAATTTTCACAAGTACCAGAAATATCGCGCGTGTTTCTCGCCCGAGTTGTGACCATTTCTGGAAAAAAAATATACCCCGGGCTGTATCGTCCATTTGGGCAGGCTCACCAGAGGAGACCGCCCAAAAATAGTTTTAGCCGCACTCTCGAAACAAATGTCTGTTGATTGTGACTGACGACCGCACCTGATGGTGTCTAAACCCTTGAAGTTCATTGATGAGGCGCAATTATTCAAGCAAAACACAAATCCTGAATGTTTCAATATGGCTGATTATATCACAATTTGCATTCATCCATATGATCATGGTTCGTCGACAATTTTGGACCATCCATTGAGTGCACACTTAAAAAAAAACACTGTTTTTTTTACATTTTCTGCATTTCAGGAGTAAGGACCATCCTTGCGTCTTGGCAAGCTGCTGCCTGTTTATCGAATCATTTGGAGTGTATGCTGTCAATTGACTTCTCTTCTGCCGCCCACCACCTCTGTCTCCGTCCAATCCCTCGCCAAACTGCCTCCAAAACCACTGCACCACCTTATCCTGTCTCCAAACAGTACCTCGAGGGCATTTCCAATCTGTTGCCGTCGCCCACTCTCCAGCATTTCGTGTATGCTCTCAAAAGACATCTCTGCAGTCTCCAATCTCCTTTGTCTCCTTCCAATACCTCGCCAAACTGCCTCCAAACAATTCCACCACGTTATCCTGTCTCCAATCAGATTGCGAGTGCACTTTGAACCATTTGGCGTGGCCCTCTTTGCAGCGGTTCTTTTCTTCTCGAGTTCCCGAAAGCAATCAATTTGGGCATTGCAGGGACGTTCTATCTCACTCCCACTTCCTGTTCATTCTCACGAGACTGTGAGTCAGCGGGCTGAGTCTGTGTCGCCTTCCCTCCGGGCACCCTTTGTGCAGAAAGGTACGTGTTTCTCCGCACGCACTTTGTTCTCGGAGAATGTTGGAAATTTCGAGAATGAGTCATTGGAAAATGCGTATCCTTGCACCCGGTTCTCAATTGATCATTGGTCCGATGAATGTCGTTTGTTGTATACAGTGATGAAGCTTCAGCTGTTTGAGTGTATGATTGTGAACTTCCTGATGATGTGGTTGGTGTGATTTTGGGAATGACTGTGGTTGATGAGTACCGGGTGCCTATTTTAACCTTTTTTCCCTTGCTCTACTTGACAGTGTGCATTGACATTGTACAAAATCAGTGAATCGTATTGTCGTGGTGAGTGTCTCGTTTCTCGTTTCTCGTTCCACAGTTACGTCTGTTCACCCGGTACATTGGCAATTACAGAAAAGCATCACTTTGTTTAGAGTGCTTAGTGTTTCTAGGAACATCTTGAAATAAAGGCCGCGTTATTTAGCAGCATTATTCAAAAATGAAAACTTGGATTTGATGGTCACCTCAATTTTCAAAATCAACACATTGATTGATTCTGAGTCTGTCGTGTATGTATCAACAGCTTGATTAGATGACGGCCTGATTTGATGACAATTTCGATATTCAACACCTTGATTGTGTGTGTGTAGTGTATGCCTGATCCCTTTGAATGAATGACTATCTGAATTTCTGTTCTTTTTGATAATCAACACCTTGAATGTGAGTGTGTACTGTGTAGTGTACGCCTGATCCCTTTGAATGAATGACTATCTGAATTTCTGTTCTTGTTGATAATCAACACCTTGATTGTGAGTGTGTAGTGTATGTATCCACAACTTGATTCAATGATCACTTGAAGTTCTGGCATTTTTGATATTCAACACCCTGAATATGAGTGTGTAGTGTAGGTATTCAAGAGCTTGATTAGATTTCCGTGTGAATTTGCCGTCATTTTTCAAAATTTGCATATTCATTGGAGTGTCTCGTTCTCCAGGTTGTGCCTGCTATGATTTCTAAACCTTTTGACCTCTCCTCACTCGCACGAGCTCTGGTGGATATTGAAAGTCGTCGTCCTGAGATTCTACGGAAAAAGCTGAACATTCTCAGGCGTCATGGCTACGTTTTCGAGTGCATCCACGAGCTCTCTGACGGTTCAGTCGAGCATTGGGGCGACGGATACGCATATTTGCGACCTCAACGCGGGGTCGTGCATATTTGCGCACCAATCCGTGCATATTTGCTCTCTAATTCGTGTATGAACCACTTGATTTGATGGCCGCGTTATTTTGCAATTTTTTCAAAGATCAGATTCAATACACAGATTCAAAACACTGAATTCATGATACTGAATCAATAGACTCATTCAAGATAGTGAACATTGAGTTTGTTATCAATCTTAGCGATCTAGAAATCAACACTCTGAACGTTTTTATCTTGAGGGACACTCATGAATGTTGTTTGTATTTGATTTGCTCAGTGGATCTGTATGGGTCCAAGCGGTTTCTCAGCAGCTCCGATGATTCTTCATCAGCTGATGAGTCGGATGCAGTCACTCGTGGTGGTCTCAGCACTCAATCAAACACTCGAATCGAGGCGGAGAAGTCCACTCCACAGCACGATGATGACAATCACAATCAGCCCCATCAACCTGAGCCTGAATTAAATGAAGAAGAGACGGAATCAAAGGATGAGAACACGGGTCCTGAAGGATGCAGTGACATTGCCAATGCGGATGAACATCAGAGTGAGACGCAAGATCGTGATACTTTCCGTGGTTTTTCGGAGTCTGACGATTCAGAAAGTGAAACGGAGGATGTTGGTGATCATGGCCACATTATCGACACTCCGGCCAATCACCAATCAAACTCGTCCTCCTCTGCTGACTCGCAGAGCGGTGATCGGCCCTCATCTGGGCTTCAAGAGAGTGTTCAACATGATGACTCTTCCACGACAAAGGCTCCTCCTCCTCTTCCTCCTTCATCAATGCCACCTTCAACGCAGCCCAACGAGGATCAGGACAATTCCATTCACAATGACACGGCATTGGACATTCAGATGAAGCAATCTGATGACGCTGCGAAGCCTGTACTGTACTTCATGTCGATATGGCCTCTATGGGAGTGCTTGATTTACAACAAGTTCAAATTCACCGAGAACCAAAGCGTCAGATTGATTGAGGACAAGCACAATGTGTGGGTGTACCTGGTCTTGAGCGAGACCCTGAAACCCAAAGCTTCGGAGAGAGCGAAGGCGTATCAGGCACTGCTCGTACGTGAATGCCTCGACATATTACTGGACAATTTGAATCAACCAAAGTGGAGGGAAGGAGTCGACACTGCCAAAATTTATGCAGACAGAGTGGACGAGCATATCATCAAGAAGCTGAAGGGGACGTGCAGATTGAGGGTCCAGTTCGATAAGTGCATTGTCAGCGGAGGCTCCTTTGAGAATGGGAAGAACTATCGCTTTGCCAATTTCCCCACTGCTCGAGGGTTCGTATATCGAATGCGCTGTCTGCAGCGTCGGGCAAAGGATAAGCCATTGCTTTCCAATTTCAAGAGGGGCGCTCAGCGAGGGATCCACGAGGTGCCCAAAGCATCGGAGTTGTACAAGGAACTGCTGAAGTGTCACGATGATTCCGCTTATTGGCAGGATGTGATTGTACGTGATGACAATCAATTTGACAATGTCGAGACTGCTCCTCCTCCGAAGGAGACCACCATGTTTGTCGACGAAGACGATTCGGAGGATTCAGAGGCGGACGATACGACAACATTGAGCACACTGAAGACCGACAATGAGGACGTCGACAATCAAGTCAAGGCTCAGTCAGCTGATCAGATGGAGGTTGATGGTCAAGGCCCTGAATCGATTTGCGAATCGACGAAGAGTGACTTGAATGTGATGGTATGTATATCTTGGACTGGGCCAATGCCATCAATTGTCACAGCTACGTTATGTGCTTCATATAGATTACACACTTTACCCCTTTTCGCAATGAAAATGGGAAAACAGAATTCAAAATCTTAGCAAATATAGCCCGAGATCAAGAGGCAAAGGATGTTATCAAAGCACACAGTAATTTCAATGAGGCTGAGTCTAATTATAGACAAATGCTCAAGCTGTGGATGCCAATCAATGATCTTTTCGAATACAACATACCATTCCGTGTGCTGGATTTTGTGGGAAAGACAACTTCTTATTTGATTGATTTCGATGATCCAAACCATAAAGCGACAGTGAAGGCTATTCGCTCTGATTATGAGTCACGAGGACGACGTTTGCATGTTCAAGTTATGTGTTCAATTTGAATCAAGACCTTGAATTCATTGAATATGCATCCAAGAGCTTGATTGGATGATCACTTGAATTTCTGTCCTTTTTGATATTCAACACCCTGAATATGAGTGTGTAGTGTATGCATTCAAGAGCTTGATTGGATGATCACTTGGAGTTTTGGTATTTTTGATATTCATCACCCTGAATATGAGTGTGTAGTGTATGCATTCAAGAGTTTGATTGGATGATCTCTTGAATTGATGTCCTTTTTGATAGTCAACACCCTGAATATGAGTGTGTAGTGTATGCATCCAGAGATTGTTTTGATGACCGCCTCAAGCTTGATTTGATCCACTCATAAATGTGTTCAATGAATTGATTCATTTACATTTTGTCTTTGATTTCAGGCCCACCGATCGATCAACCACGATGCAATGCCGTCTACATCTGATCAATCACCTGTTTCTGCTCGTACTGAAGATGTGGATCGAGCGAGTAACAACAATGCATCTGATGAAGCGGATCAATCGCAGAAGGATGCCAGCGGGGCATCGAGAACACGTTTGGTGATTCAAATGAGAAGTGGACACAACCGGATCAAGTGGATTCAACCGGCTGAAGTTGCAAGTAAATCAATCGGCGTCACTGTTGAATCGGGGGAGCAGGGCGACGAGAACACGTTTGGTGATTCCAATGAGAAGTCAGAGACTGCGTTTTGTTGGAGAGATCCGCCCAATAACTGCATTGTCCTGGAGGGGCATTGGATGGAGGGCATCAAAAAGGAACTGGTCCATCAAGCACGTCTTTGCTGTGAGCAGAAAGACTGGGCTCCGTTCAAGTATATGTTGAATAAGGAGTTCACTCAGGAATCGGGACGGATCGACTTTGATGGAATGCGGGTGGTCGTTTTTGTACATTTGATGCACCAAAGTGATCGACGACTCTACGGCGTCGCGGATACGGAATTCAAATCACCGTGTAACTGGAGCCGTGGGTTCCACACCCTGATTGAGCGGGTCGAGCAATGGGATCTATTTCCAAAGGCCAAAGAGGTGTTGGCAACAATGGAAGGACCAAAGGGCATCAGTTCGTGGACGAATCCAAAGCATCGGGACCGGAATACCCAATGTCCTCAAGTGACTGACGATCTCGCTAGGCCAATCATGAAGCGCCTGATCAATTCCACTCTGAATTCAATCTACTTTCTGCAGCAATCGCGGAAGTCGGAGAATGTCAATTTGCTGATCAACGAGATGCGCATCGGGATTGTGATCAATCTGAGTGGACTCTATTTGATGTGCGGTTCATCGTGGAACTCGATCATTGAATGGTTGGTCGCCCATGATTTGCTGCAAATGGCGCGGGGTGTTGTGATGGTGGTCGTCGGGTGGCTGCGAGACTGCGGATTACCAACGGACCATCCACTTCTCCGCATTCCTTTTCTGAAGGATTTGGTGCCAACGTGCCGTATCAAGGGACTCGATTTCTGGGATGAAGTGGATGAATGGACGACCAAAGATGGTGATCATTTGGAGGCGATCTACACTCGGTTGATGATGATGGCACCGGATCAACACTTTCAAAGTCTGTTCCATTCAATTGCTCGTCGGCGCATCAAAAGAACCAGAGCGGAGATGGAGTTTGAGGATACCCCATCAACCACTGAATCTGTGACATCTTCCAATATATCCGAACTGCTCAAGATGTTTGGCGATGTTCGATTGAAGGAGAGCAGTTCACTGCACATTGTCAAGATGCAGCCTTTGGGATCTCTGTTGGATATGCTCGTTTATCTCCAAACGACAGTGATTAATCAAAATGACAGAAAGACAGTGTATCATGTCCGCGGCCATCAGGACGCCATTCATGCACTGATTAACATGATGACATACTGTTTGAACAATCAGATGAATCTGGTGGATGAATTGGGATTCGTCAACTGGGCGGTCTTCAGCCTTTACCATTACATGACGTCCGTCTCGGAGGAGGATATCAAGGAGATGATCAGTAAAGGGAATTTGGAATTCAACGTCAATGAGCCGATTGTGGACTTCCTCACTGCAATGTATCAAAGGATCATTTGGCATAATTATCTGCAGATTGGAGCATCGCCGAATGTTTTTGAGTGGATATCGAGTACGCTGATTGTCTGGGTTCAGCGTCATTCAATCAGCGAGCTATTTGCAATTCAAAAGTCAACGCGACGAGCTCTGATTTCGGACTTCATTGAAGAGGGTGACTGGGCGCCTCTCAGGCACATGGTGATGTGGAAGGATGCTGAGGCGATGATGGATGCATTGGAGTGGGTCGGGAACGATGTGATTGGAGTCGCTTTGTGCTCGATTGACACTTTGTTGTTTCTCTGCACCAAAATGGTGGAGCAGCAATCGATCAATATCAATTCGGACTACTGGTCGTCTAGAGGGGAGGTCGCGATTGCAATTGGACGGACTGTGATTGAAGGATGCTGTCGATGGTATGAGGGGATCAAGGAGTGTCCAGAGCATTTTCAATATGATGAATGGCAAAGTGTCGGCAAGGAGCTGTACGTTTCGCGCCTGAAATTCAAGAAGGTGAAGAGATCATCGGGAACGCCGTCGCCCAGGAAGCGGCTGCGATTGAATCGGGATGATGCCAAGTCGAACACGGAAGTGTCCATTGATTCAATCAACAGTATGATTAATGAGGGTGATTCGTCTGAGATTGGTTCCAATGTGGCGTTGCATGATCCATTGGTGCCAGGGAATGGAGAGATGGCGAATGAACTCGTGGTGAGTGTCAACGAAAATGGGTGTGCAGGGAGTTTCTTGGAGGTTAACGGACTCGAAGCGGTCAGCTCCATTGTGCCCATTGAATCTGTATGTGAATCTGTATTCTGTCAAATCCATAATCAAAATGTCATCTGTAGCTTGAATTTGATTTCAAATCAATAGCTTGATTGATTCTGACTGTGTTTGGTTTGGGCTTGATGTTTTACAATGAATATTCAAGGCCGATCACCTGTCGTCTGGTAACGAGAGGGAGAATCAAAATCACAGTGTCACTCAGCCAACCGAATCGAGCAGTGATCATCAAGTATGCAGAGATCTATTCAACTTGAAGATTTATCTCTAATCAACATCTTGATTCTGATTGCGTAGTGTATTCCACCTCACTTGAATTGCATGATCACTTGAATTTCTGTCCTTGTTGATATTCAACACCCTGAATATGAGTGTGTTGTGCATGTATTCAAGAGTTTGATAGGATAATCACTTGAATTTCTCACATTGTTCATGATCAACACCTTCAATGTGACTGTGTAGTGTATGCATTTCAGAGCTTGATTCAATGGCTACTTGATTTTCTGGCATTTTTGATATTCAACACCTAGATTGCGAGTGTGTAGTGATCACTTGATTTTTATTGGTAATCAATGCATTGAATGTTTCTAATTGTGTTGGTTTGGGCCTTATGTTTTACCAAAAATATTTAAGAGCGATCACGGTGGGCCATCAACGTCTGTGGAGCTGAGGGAGAATGACAACTTATTTGTCAGTCAACCAACCGAAGCGAGCAGTGATCATCATGTATGCTCATTTCTATTTATTCATGAACATGAATCCTCAATGTGAAACTGTGTATGATTTCTTTTCAAATATGAATCAGGGTGCTAATCTATCTGCGGAGGCAATGGATGAAGATGACGATGACGAAGTCCTTCTCCATGATCCTCCAATCCAGACGCCTCTCAGCTTCTCCAACGAAATGGATTTGGATAATGATCAGGATGAGGAGGAGAAGGATTCAAATCAGTCAACGGTGAGCTGGAAAAGAAGACCCGGTGATCCTCACTGCGCTGAACTATTTCGCGATAATTTCAAAATTCGTGCATGTACAGCCGCCACTCCATTCACGATGCCATCCAATGTCACCCGCACCGAGAAGCTGTTGGATGAGGTGGTTCGTCGCAAAGCAAAAGGACGGAGTCAGACTCTGGAGGATATGGACATTGACGACATTTTTCCTTTAACTGATCTCGGTACGAATCCAGAGGAGATTATGAGGGCAGCGAAGGCCTTGAATATTGTGCACTTTCACCATCGAGTGGACTGTTCGGGGCTCAGCCAGATGCAAAAGTTGGCCATTCACCACATCAATTGGGCGCACACTTCGCAGTGGAATCCAACAGAAGTCCAACACATTGCCGACATGATCACGACGGTGAAGAAGAAGGTCGATGTGAACCTTGAACGAGGAGCTTGGAACAAACTGGGCATTGCATTGATGGTTCAATCCGCGCTTCGAAATCTCACGGGAACTTCCAATGTGGTGGAGTTGGCGAGGACGAAGGGGATCAGATCGTCGTTGCTGATGCACGACTTTAATCACTATGAAGTGTCCACATTTATGAGCATGATTCGTTATAAATCAGAGGGGAAGTCCCCCAAGAAAACACCGCTCAAGGGGTCCAACAAATCAAAGGGAAAGGGCGGGAAGAACGCAGCAATCAAGAAGGGAAAGGTCAAGACCTCGGCGAAGGACAAGGTGGTGACTGGAGATCATGGATGTGCATTGGACGAGATTCTGAGATCGTGGATGGCATCGTTGATTGCTCACATCGAGGTGGTGGTGTGCCCAAAACTGGACGAGGAGTTGGGTGACGGAGTGCGCTGCTTTAATCCTCCTGAAAGATGCCGTGAGCTGATTGGTCTGTATCTCGGGTGCGATGCATGTTTGGAGGGTGGGAATCACAGCCGGTGCCTCATGATGACTCTCGTCGCTCTCTTCAAGGCGAAGATGAAGGCGAGCTCCACGAATCCCAATGGTCCCTTCCACCCTGTGCACACTGCATACTCTCAGCCGAGTAACGTGGTCAAGCTGCTGTCTCAAACAATGCCTCAGATCTTCATCCCCGCCGAGCTCGAGAAATATGGTCTGCTTTGGCTGTGTGCGTGGGGCGACGTCTTCAAGGTGTTGAAGCATTGTCACGATGTCACTGATCCAGAGCAAATCACTCTGCCGTTGTTGATGAACTATTTGGATGACGACATCAATCAGTTTTTCTGGCAGAAAAATCATGGAATTCGTTGTGGAGGTAAGCTGGGTCCCGCGGATCTCATGATGATGAGCAACGGCACTGTGTTTGAGGATAAAGAGCACTACGATAGAGCACATCAGACGTTGGAGGGAACGCGCAGTGGTGATCTCCGCACGGTGATGGTCAACTTTGCGAAGAATCTGATGGAGAAGGACCCGGAGACCGACGATCTCTATCTCTACACTGTCTTCCCAAAGTATAAGAGTGTCGATCATATCCCTGATGATGTCAAACTGCGACGAGGCTTCGTCCGTCAGGATGAGGTGATTTCGAACTCCAACAAGATTCAGAAGACGCACCGGGACGCAGTGGTTGTGATGATGAATCACATTCCTTCAGAGATCCAGAACATCATGGATGAGGTGATGCAGATATTGGGTGTTGAACGTGTTGAATTGCCCTTCTTTGCAGAGTGTGGAGGTGATGTACTGGGCCGTTTCCGGAGTGGGACAATCAAGCACAGCATTTCCATTCCAAATGACTCCTCGACATCGACAGTGTGCCCTCGTGATTACTGGGATTCCTCTCAGTCTGCTGATTACGAGTACTCAATGATGTTCAAATCGCCTCAAGCTCATCATGCAAGGCTCTGCAAGCTGCTCAAGGAGCAACATGAGAATCCAGATTTGTGGAAGAAGATTATGGTAAATCTTCAATCTCTGCACGAAGCGAGTACCGATGATCAGCAGATGGCATTCAAGAGGAGTGTCACGATGCGGTTCTATGTTCCCAATAAGGATCCGGATTGGAGTGCAAAGCTGAAAGTGGATGTTCCTGTATCGAGCCCATTGTCCAACATCAAATTGAGGAAGATGAACAAGTTGGTGAGCCGGACCCTTCGTTTCGACGATGAACCTCACCCGGTGAAAATCACTGCGGATTTGATGGTGAGGATCATCGGGTACGTTCAGGAACAAGTTGGTGAGGGATTGGTGTGGCACCACGCTCTGTGCATGACCATTCCGGCGGCGGATGATGAGTTGGTGAGATTGTTTTGCATCAAGATCTGCGGTGAAGACAAGGCGTCGTTGAAGTGGTTGAATGGATTTTGGTACAACCTCGCTGTGTTGTGCCTCTTCTATGAATCATGCAACATGGCTGAGCACAACAGGCTCACTCCGGAGAAGCTGGCCATGCTGAGCTGTGTGTTCAACACAGATTTCCATTTACGGCCGGTTCCGGACGATGTGATCAATCGGATGAATGACTGCTCATTTTTGTATCGCGCTGCATCGAAATGCCCCACGTTCCCGGGTTGCAAGGACAGGAGCTGCGCGGTGTGGACGATGCTCATTATCGGAGTCAATCCCTTTTATCAAGACCTTGATTCAATCAATATGCAGTATTATCTGGATCCAAGACATCAAGGCATATTTTTTGGAATCAATATGTTTGGAACTCCATTCTGTCACGATGCGGTGTCGATGGCGGCATTATTCAAAGTGATGCTGGAATTCAATCAAACCAAATCGCGTGAGGACTACGTCGATGGATTGAAGAGGCTGATCAAGCCGTGGGCTTCGGAGAGTGTCCCTTTTTTGATGAACTTTTTGACTGAGACGGACAGGTTCCGTTATCGGACCTCGATGGTGGGGGATATTCGTTGGACAAAGGGCTGGGAGAGCGTCGAGGGCAAAAATATGAGTGTGAATATGGGATTGAAAGCGGATGCTCAACTCGTTGAATCACGGGGGAGGCTGTTGATTGTGGCGATGTTCAAGAAACGGCGGTTCCCATCTTCACCACGTCAATTGAAGAGCGTGACGGGTATCAGTCACTTGAATTTCAAATCCACTGCAACGAGGCGAGGGCAATGGACCATTGAAGGGCTCAAATGGTGTCAGCCAGTGCATGGCG
The DNA here is from genome assembly GCA_002711105.1 of Planctomycetota bacterium. Lineage (GTDB taxonomy): Bacteria > Planctomycetota > UBA8108 > UBA1146 > UBA1146 > UBA1146. The sequence continues at coordinate 825 of PAIH01000010.1, read as the reverse complement.
ATTCAATGTGGAAGGTCCATGAAGCGCGTCTGACTGAATGTATGGGGCTGGAATGTGGAGAAATGTCTCTGATTGATTTGTCTATGTACGCATTGCGCACTGCACCGCTTCATATGGTGGGTCCGCTCATCTTCTTCCTGTGCATCCATCCCTCGAATATGTTTCGTACCGTTTCGGATCTATGTAAAGGGTTCGTCATGATGGAGCGGATGGAGATCGTATGGAACAGCATACTCTACGGATTGAGCAGTTACTTTCTGTCCAGCCAGTTTCTGTGTGCCATGAATACGGAGCATCTGTACATTTATGGACGAATCACCGTGGCCGCGCTGCAGAACTGGTTATTTGAATTTGTGGATGATGACGAGGCGATGATGCACGACGTCGATCTGAAAGTCCTCTATCAATCAATGAAAAATCAAGGAGTTGATTTGGAGGCGTTGAAGATTGAAATGGCTGAAGAGGATCGCAAACGAGAGGCGGCGGAGATTGAAAATCGGGAGGAGATTGATTCAGAATCAGAGGGGTCATTATTTGCAGACGAGGTGCAGTCGGAGAATGTGTCACCTGATGATCTCTACCATCCGAAGGACGGTGATTGCACACCACGGAGTGAGGAGCTGAAAAAGATGAGGCAACGAAAGTCCACTCCGCGGAAACGATCTTCAGGGAAATCAGCCAAAAAGAATGCGGTGAATGCAGGGAAGGAGGCGTCCAACAATCAAGGTGTTGATGCTGATTCAATTCAACAGCTTGAATCCGATCGTCGCGAGCATAATCGACGGAAAAAGGTGCCTTCGAAGGTGATGGAGACCAAGAAGCCTG
>PAIH01000009.1 GCA_002711105.1 Planctomycetota bacterium | reverse complement strand
TCCACCTCGATGCCGGCGTAATCGTCGATGTCATGATCCTTGGAAACGATGCCGTGGCCGGCAAACACCACCGAGCCCTCGCTCGGGCCCGATTCCAGACCTCGCGGTGACACGAAGAAGTCCTCGTTCACCTGGAACGGGACCGGAGAAGGTTGTTCGGAGGTGATTCCACTTCCGATGGTAAGCAGTTCGAAACTGCATCCTTCCAGTTGAGCCGTGGTACTGAACATCGGAAACGCCTGGAACCAGCTGGTCGTATCGTCGCCACGATCGCCTGCCGGTTCAAAACCTGAGCGACTTAACTGGTTGGAGATGTAGGAACCGGCCAGACGCTCACCCTCACTTGCGGTATCACGCCCTTCGAGCAGATCGGAAGCGAGGAAACGAATGTGGCCCTCGATCTGGCGAGAAGTGATGCCGCTGACTGCCGCTGGTTCCGGTTGCCCCAGCAGCGGGAGAGTCAGTGACAAGACAAGCAGCAAAGAGAGCGCGAAAGTGTTTCGGTAAGATGCGGTCATCAACTTCTCCTCGGTCTGATTTACCTGGCAATCGCCATGAATCTAGAACTCGAACTCTTTGCGGTAGGTCCGATGCAGGTACTGGTTGGCTTCGTCTTTCTTGAACTCATGCTTTTTACCATCCCACTCGAGAGTTTCGCCGGGATAGTACATGCCAACAACGCCCATCAGGATGGTGGCGGTCATCGGACCCGCGTAGCCAAAGTTCGATCCGGTGGTGCCACGATTGATCTTCTCGCCCTTACAGGCCATCACCCATTCCTTGTAGTGTCCTTCGCTGCGCGGCAACGTACGCTTCGGCTGCTCGTAGTCCTTGTCGAAAGGCTTGCAGAATCCCGCGTGCGAACCTCCCAGCATCTTGCCCTTATCACCGATGAACAGGCACCCGTTGCCGCCAAGTTTCATCTCTTCGGGCATGTCTGCCGGTCGCTCGGGCTTCTTGCCGCCGTCATACCAGAACACTTTGACTGCCGCACGATCACCCCTGGCAGGGAATCCCCACTCCACAATCGACCACACGGGGAATGAAACCTGGTTGAACTCACTGCACTCCACCTTGACGTAGGTCGGCTGGTCGAGATCGAGAGCCATGAAGGCCGGGTCCATGTTGTGACAGGCCATATCACCGATGGCTCCGCAGCCGAAGTCCAGGTATCCACGCCACTTGAATGGATGAATCTTGGAACTGTAGGGCATCTCCGGTGCCACACCCAGAAAAGCGTCCCAGTCGATGTGAGCGGGAACTTCCGATTTCTCTTCGGGCAGGAACACCTTCTCGCTCTGGGGCCACCAGTTTCCGGCACGGTCGGTCCAGATATGCACTTCCTGGACGGTACCGATGACGCCGCTCTTGATGCACTCGATGGTCCGTTCAAGATTGCCGCTGGAGTGCCCCTGGTTGCCCATCTGCGAGACCACGCCGTACTGCTCGGCTGCGTCACGCATCGCGTAGCACTCCTGGATGGTCCTGGCCAGCGGCTTCTGACAGTAGACATGCTTGCCGAGTTGCATCGCGGCCAGGGAAATCGGCGCATGCATGTGATCGGGTGTCGAGACGACCACGGCGTCGAAGTTTTTCGCCTGTTCATCGAACATTTCTCGATAGTCGGAATAGAGTTTCAGGCCTGCCGCAGCTTCATTCTTGACAACACCAGCCGCGCGTTTTGAGTCGATATCGCATAGCGCGGCCGGCATGGCACCTGCAGACATCACGGAACGAAAATCACCGCCACCCATCCCGCCGCAACCGACCTTCGCGAAATACAGCGTATCGGACGGAGCCAATCTCTGGCTGGTCTTGCCCAGGCAATAAGAGGGAACAATCGTGACCGTTGCTGCCGCGGCAACGGCAGTTGACAAGAATTGGCGGCGGGTTTGTTTTTTCATTTCCCTGCTTTCAGATGATGTCTGTGAGGTAACAGGCAGCGCACTACCGGGCGGTCATAACACTTCAAGAGTGCGATCCTCGACTTCTCCTCCGTCCGGGTTGACTGGCAAGAGCAAGGCTCCCGCGAGCCCGAATTGCAATTTAGCCGCTCAACCGTGCCATAGCGAACCCCTGCACCCTCGACTCTCCTGGGCTCTTCCTGCATCCTGAAGTGGATCCCAGCGGTAGAGAGGAAGAGCCACGAGATGGCAACCATCGGCAGTTTTCTGGTGCTTTTCGCGTTGATCTCTCCAGCCGAGATCGCTGCTGCCGATGATCCTCCCCCGCAATTGCTGGAGGCGGATGTCGTCATCTACGATGCCACCCCGGCGGGAATCTCGGCGGCGATCGCTGCCAAACGCGCCGGCGTCAGCGTGTTGCTCATCTCTCCTCATCGACATATCGGCGGACTCACCACCAGCGGACTGGGAGCGACCGACGTCGGCGCAGGAAACGCCGTTGGTGGTATCGGTCGCGAGTTCTACCAGGCGCTGCGTAGTTACTACGATGACGATGCGAGCTGGGACCGACAGGACCGCGAATCCTTCAAGGGCCGAGGTCACCGTCGTGGTGATGACGTGGCGTGGACCTTCGAGCCCCATGTCGCCGAGGCTCTGCTCGAACAGATGCTCGTCGACAATGACGTTCGAGTGATTCGCTCCGCCCCCATCGATCGCTCCGCCGCCTTGAAAACCCGCTCCATCCCATGGCGATTGATCGGTTTGAAGCTGAAGGATGGCCGGTCGGTACGAGGAGGGATCTTCATCGATGCTTCCTACGAGGGCGATCTACTGCCGGCGGCCGGTGTACCCTTCACCACCGGCCGCGAGTCCAACACCACTCATGACGAGACCCTCAACGGAGTACAGCTGGGGCTTGCCATTCATCATCAATTTGCCACCCCGGTCAGCGCATTGATCGATCCCGCAGATCCGGCAGCCGGATTATTGCCGGGGATTCTGCCGGAGCCGCAGCCGGCCGATGGCACCGGCGACCAGGGACTGCAAGCCTACTGTTTTCGGATGTGCTTGACCGACGATCGGGAAAATCAACTTCCGTGGACCGCACCCGAGGGATACGACCCGGCTCGTTACGAACTGCTGCTTCGTACCTTCGACGGTGGTGCCGACCAGGTGCCGTGGAACATCGTGCACATGCCCAACCGCAAGTCAGACGTCAACAACAACGGTGCCGTGTCGACCGATTACATCGGTGGCAATCACGGATACATCGAAGCCAGCGATGAAGAACGGCAACGAATCATCGCCGAACATCTTCACTGGCAGCAGGGCCTGATCTGGACCCTGGCAACCCATCCGAGAGTGCCAAGGTCGGTACAAGTCACGACCCAGCAGTGGCGTCGTGCCGCTGACGAGTTCACCGATAACGACGGCTGGCCGTGGCGCATCTACGTACGCGAAGGTCGTCGGATGGTCTCGACGATGGTGATGAACGAGAACCATGTGCGCGGCAAACGGAAAGTGGGAGATCCGGTCGGGCTCGCCTCCTACGGCATGGACAGCCATCACGTGCACCGACGCGCTGTCGATGGTTTCGTGCGTAACGAGGGTGATGTGCAGGTCGGCGTCTTCTCGCCGTGGCCAATTTCCTATCGCTCCATCACCCCGCCACCGCGCAGCTGTTCCAACCTGCTGGTACCCGTGGCGATCTCAGCCACTCACATCTCCTACGGATCAGCACGGATGGAACCGGTGTTCTTTGTCCTGGGAGAATCCGCGGGGATCGCTGCAGCACTGGCCATCCGCGAAAAAACCTCGGTCCAGCAGCTACCTTATCCGCTTCTGAAAAAACACCTTCTGAAGGCGAGGCAGGTCCTGTCCCGGAAAATTACCGCCGATGGGACCGGCCAGAATGAAGGGATCGACCCCACCACGCTTGAAGGAACCATCGTCGACGAACTGGACGAAGGGGTTCGGCTCAGTTCGCACTGGGATATCTCCAATTCGGTGAAAGGGTTTGTCGGTCTCTGCTATCACGTCTCCAGTGAAAGATCGACCGCGCGTTATCCACTGGGTGAACTGTCCGCGGGAAAGTGGAAAGTGAGACTGAGAAGCTCTCCCCACGAGAACCGTTGTCCTCGTGTCGCCGTCCAGGTGTCCGCGCTCAAAAGGCATAACCTCCTCAGCTGGAAGATCATCGATCAACGAGCGCAAGGAGATGGAGATGGCTGGCACGATGTGTCCGAGTTCACTCTCGAAAAACCAAGCACCATCCTCGTATCTCTCTATCGGATCTCGCCCCAGGGCTACATGGTTTCGGATGCAGTGCAGTTACTGTCGATTAGCGACTGAAGATGGTGGTACAGATCAAGGACTATGGCCCCCCTCAGACCGAAGTTACAATCACGCGTATGGATGCAAACGACACTCTGCTTCGCCGTCACCGTGGGGAGTCTTTCTTGTTATCAGCCTTCAGATCCCCGCTGCCGAGACTGCTCCGGTTGACGCTGCTATCAGTGCTGGTGCTGGCTTCCTGCCAGCAAAGCGCCAAGGAACAACCCGCCGCCGCCGATCCAGAACCCACCTCGCAAAAGACAGCAGACCCTCCCTCCGAACCAGAACTCGAGGTTCCCACTGAACCTGGCTGGCTGGTGGAGGTCACCGCGTCTTCTGGTATCGACTTCACCTACCACGCATACGAATCCGGCTCGCGTTTCATGCCCGCCATCATAGGAGCAGGACTGGCGCTCTTCGATGCCGACAGGGATGGAGATCTCGATCTCTATCTCGTTCAGGGAACCGACCTGTTGCCGTCGACCGAAAAACAACCGGATATGCCCAATCGTTTCTTCCGACAGGAATCGCCGTGGCAATTCGTCGATGCTACCGCCGAGAGTGGTCTGGGCGATGGTGGATTTGGCATCGGAGCGACCACCGGCGATTTCGACAACGATGGCTGGACTGACATCTACGTCGGAAACTTCGGACCGGATGTTCTCTACAGAAACCGGGGAGATGGCACCTTCGAGAACGTCACCGAAAAGGCTGGCATAACTGTCGAGGGGTTCACCGCATCCTGTGCCTTCGCGGATATCGATCGAGACGGAGATCTCGATCTGTTCGTCACCCAGTACATCCAATTTGATCCAAAAGTCAACTGTACCGATTCTGCCGGTCAACCTGAATATTGTGGCCCGGAGGCTTTCACTCCCGCTCGAGACATCTTGCTCCTCAATGACGGAGATGGAACCTTCACCGACATCTCCACCGAATCGGGAATCGCCTCGCTTGCTGCGGCAAGTCTCGGAATCTGCTGTGATGATTTTAACGGCGATGGCTGGATCGATTTCTACGTCGCCAACGATGCCTACGAAAACAACCTCTGGATCAACCAGAAGGATGGCACCTTCGTCGATGAGGCCGGCATCCTCGGTGTTTCGTTGAACCTGAACGGTCAGGAAGAAGCCGGAATGGGTGTTATCGCCGAAGATCTCGATGGCAACGGTATCGTCGATCTGTTCGTCACTCACCTCGACATGGAGAGCAACACCTTCTACCGGAATCTCGGCGGGCAAATGGGGTTCACCGATGACTCGGGAATCAGCGGGTTGGGCCCCAGCAGCATGAACTACACGGGATTCGGTGTCGTTGCCTTCGACCTGGAACTAGATGGTGATCTCGATCTGTTCGTCGCCAACGGAAGGGTTCGTTCCGGACTGAAGAGACCCGGCACGAAATCAGCTCCTCCCTGGGACCATTATTCGGAGCCGAACCTGTGCTACCTGAACTCCGGCAGTGGTCGATTCGTCGATGGAAAGGAAATCGCCGGCGACTTCTGTAGTGCCGTCGAATCAAGCCGTGGACTTGCGGCCGGTGATATCGACGGCGACGGGGATCTGGATGTGGTGATCTCCAACATCGAAGGTCCGGCCCGCCTTTATCGAAACGATGCCCCTCGTGCTGGTTCCTGGCTTCGGATCCGGGCCACCGACAGGAATCTTGGCAAGCCTCTTCTGGGTACCAGGATCATCGCAACCGATGGCGATCGCACCCTCGTCAGAACCATCTCTGCAGCATCCAGCTACGCTACTGCAACTCCGGCTGTCGTTCATCTCGGAGCGAAAGTGCCCGGAACAAAGATCGTGGTCCGCTGGCCTTCTGGTGAGCGAGAAGAATTCAACACCGGGGATTGGAATCGGACCATCGACCTATATCGTGGGGAAGGAAAGAAGGTCGAATGAGGAGAGAATCCAGTCTCCGTTATCGGATTGCGGCGCTGTTACTGCTCATCGTGTTCGCATCGCTTCCAAGCCGGAGCGCTTATTCCCAGCAAATTGACCGCGCGAATTTCATCGCTGAGGGAATGGAAACTGCAGTTGTTCGCGTGATCGACGGTTGTATCCGTCGAATCGAGAAGGAACCGCAATCCTATCAACGTTACTACGAATTCGCGGCCACCCTCGATGCCCACGAACTGCTGGAACAGGCAACCGAGTACTACCAGAAAGCTCTCACGCTGAAACCAGACCACCTACCATCGCTCTACAACGGTGGGCTAACGCACGAGATTCTCGGTCAGCACGAAGACGCCAAGAAAATGTGGGACCAGATCATCATCAAAGAACCCCAGCATCCTCATACAAACTTTCGCATCGGTGAGTACTACTTTCGCAAAGGAGCTCTCGAGGAAGCCCTCGCCTGCTTCCAGATCTTCATCGCCAGCCAACCAGACAGTGCCACGGGGCACTCTCGGATCGGCAGGACCCTTCTGCAGCTCAATCGCCCTGCTGAGAGTCTTGCGGAACTGGACAAGGTGCTGAAGATAGCCCCACTCGACCGTCCCACGCTGGTCACAATTTCCCAGGCATACCTGCGCGCCGGAAACCGAGAAAAGGCGCAGGAGATCCAGCAGCAACTCAAGGATGATGATTCCCTTATCGACTCCCTGGTGCTTCTAGATCCTCTTCGTGCGGACGTAACTATTCGGGCTGTCAACTCGAACACGCACATCGCTCACGCCGAGAAATACGAGGCAACAGGCGAATACGCCTGCGCTCTGACGGAGTACAAACTGGCGGCCAAGGAACAAACAAAAAACGCCAGGCTTAAAGATCGGATCGGCAAAATTCTCGTCAGGTTCGGCGATCAAGTCGGTGCCATCGAATATTTCAACCGTGCCATCGAACTCGATGCCACCCTCGTCGATGCCTACCACAACAGAGGAGTTGCAAAACAAATCGCAGGGATGCGCGCCGAGGCGATTGCTGATTTCCGCAAGGTTCTTGAACTCGAACCGGATCACCCACTATCCACTCAACGACTCCAGAGTCTGGGAGAACTTTGATGCTTCGAGTTTTCCACCTCTCAAGCCAATGTCTTCTGCTGCTGTCAGGCTTTCTGCTGCTGACAGCAGGTTGTCAGAAGAGCGTAACCCCACCTCCAGTGGTGGCACTGAACAACCTCCCGGTCGATGTGCTCCAGTTGAGAGTCATCTCCGAGGAGCGAAGGAAGACCGCAGCCGCCATCGATAATCCCGAACAACGTGGCTCTCTGGCGATGGCACTTGAAGCCAACGGCCTCCCTGCTCTCGCCACCCAGGAATATCATGCTGCCGCGATTCTCAGCCCCAACGATCCGCTCTGGCCCTACCGAGAGGCATCCGCTCGACTCAACAGCGGAGAAACGGATCGAGCCATCAAAGATCTTGTATCAGTCACCGAAAAGTATCCTGGTTTTGCACCAGCGTGGCATCGCCTTGCCACTGCCAAACTCGACATCGGTGACGATGTGGGCGCAGAGAATGCCATCGAACAGTTGCAACGGCTCGTTCCCAATTCGATCCGAGCCAGGACCACTGCCGCTGAGATCTCACTCATTACAGGAGATGCAAAGGCGGCCTTGAATATTCTCGAGAGAGTGACGCAAGAAGATCGACAGTACGAGTGGGCTTATATGCTGCTGGGCCAGACCTATCTCCGTCTCGGTCAGTCCGGTCCCGTCGTCGAATCCCTCCTTCAAAAGACCCTCGAAGCCGAACGCAAGTACCAGGAAGACCCTCGGGAACAAAAACTGTCGATCTTCCGTGCCGGACGTGAATACGAGATCAAGTTGTGCAAGAAACTGCTCGAACAACAACGAGCCGATGTCGCCTTGCCTCGTCTCCAGCGAGCCATTCGAGATCTCCGTAACGACCTCCAGCTGAGACTACTACTGGCCCAGGCTCATCAAGGAGCTGGAAACGAAATCGCCGCGATGAAGGAAATTCAGGGGATCTTGCGGATCGACGAAAAATACATCCCGGCATATCTGATAAAAACAAACGTCGAGATCCAGAAGGGCGACAACCTCGCCTCGACCGGAGAGGCTTCCAGCGCGGAAATCCGTTCCCACTACAGCGCCGCAGCGGCTACAGCGACCACTGCATTGCGTCATGCACCTAACGACTGGCGAATGCAATTCGCCAGAGGTCGTGCTGAATCGAAACTACGCAACGATGCCGTAGCCCGCATCCATCTGAAGAAAGCACTCCAGCTGGAGCCCAACTCTCATGATATTTGTATGTGGTTATTCGAGGTCTGCTGGCGTTTGAATGATCGGGCGCTCGCCATGACGACGATCGAGACCGCTCTAGGACTGGATCCCGATAACCTCATCACCTGGGTTAACCTCGGCATGTTTCATGTCAGCGGTAATAATCTCGCCGAAGCGCAGAAAGCTCTCCTGCGGGCGGCCGAGATCAATCCCGTTCATCCCGCGGTGCAATCGTTGCGAGGCAGAATCGCTAGTTTGCAATCGAAGAAGAACAGCTGATCGGGGCGATTCCCTCGACGGTCTCCACGACCATCACTTAAGAGCCAAGGCCTCCGTCATCACCGAGTGAAGATCGGTGTTGCGGATCCACCTCTTGATCGATTCGCTGCCGGGACCCCAGGAGGCGAGTTCGACGAACTCGCCAGTGTGATTCTGGCTGGTCCAGTTGACACCGGTACGCGCGAAGGACCCGTGCCATTTGCGCAGCAGATTTGCCACCGAATAACCACCCGCCTTGGCCGCCACCGCCAGTTGCTGATGCTTTTCGTCATCGATGTTGACCTGCAGACATTCTCCGACCAACACACCAAACTGATCGGTACTCAGGCTCTCGCGCACCCGTTGCAGATGTTCGTAACTGGCACCGATGGCATCGATCCCGGCGAAGAAGGTCTTGTCGGTATTGACGTAAGCAGCACCGACACCATTGAGTTGACAGCCACCACAACCGTGATCAGTGGTGACGATGACGAGGGTGTCGGGATTTTCCTGGGTATAGGCACGGGCGATAGCGATGCATTCGTCGAAGGCGATTTGATCATGCACGATGGCCCCGACATCGTTGCCATGTCCGGCATGATCGACCCGCCC
>PAIH01000008.1 GCA_002711105.1 Planctomycetota bacterium | reverse complement strand
GGTGGCATCGAAAGATCTGGTTCGGTGCCGTTGACGGCTCTCAGCAGCAGACTCTTCCCCGGATCACCCGGCACCACCGCAGGCCCTCGTTCTCCGCCGATACGGATGCCATCCCGGAAGTCGACTCGCAAACCACTCTCGATCTTCTCCGAACGCCCGCTGTGACAGGAGTAGCACCGCTGCGCCAGCAACGGCCGAATCTCACGTTCAAACTGGTCAAGGGCTCCAGGGGGGGGCTCCTCGCCACCACCGGCCACCAGTAACGGCGGCAGGATTAATATCCCCAGCAGTGCCCTGGGCAGAGATTTCAGCACGATGGAAAGCCATGGCGGCATGTGGCGATCCTCCCCATTTCACGCGAGCCAAATCTCACTCCATCCTAGCCTTTCCAGGGCACGGGAACTACCAAGGGAGCAACTGTTGCGGAGGCCCCAGGAACAGGGACAATCAGGGCAATCAAGGAGTCGGAGTCACTGTTGGATTGTTCGCCGTCACATCAAAATACCAAGTTAAAGCCTCCACTTATCAGCCGCGTCTGCGCCTGGTTGCTATTACCACTGTTTAGTTTGCCCCTCTTCAGCGGTTGTTCCATCTCAACAGAGGTCCAACAAGAACTGAGAGTAAAGTCCTCCTTCTCCGCTGCCCGTGCCGCTTCGCGGGGCTCGATCGTGACCGAATCGTCGGGACTGGCTTCGACCGTCGATCTTGACCAGTTCGGAGCATCCGACTCCTCCCTCACGATCGCGGCGAGAGTCGAACTTGATCATGGCCCACTGAGCTTCTTCATCGATCAGGTCGGCACTTCAAGCGATGGTCAAGGATCGTTCGAAGGCGCTCTGGGGGGAGCCGATCTCCCCGCCGATGAGTATGGGCTAGAATCCGATCTGGTCACATCCCGAATCATGATTGCATTCCCGCTGCCGAATTTTGATCCAGAGTCTTCACGCCCTCTCGATCTGCGAATCCTTGCTGGGTTGAATTTGACCGAGCTTCGCGTCGCTCTGCATTCGATCGCTTCGCCAACCACGTTCTCCGAGATCGACGAACTGGCTCCCGCTCCGATCCTCGGAGTTCATGCCAACTACACCATCAATCCCGACTGGAATGTTGACGCAATCTTCACGGTATTACCGCTTTCTGAGATCACAGATTACGACGCAAAATGCCTCGACAGTCTGGTCAGGATTGGCTGGGCTCCTTCACTGGATTGGGAAGTGTTCGTAGGTGCCCGGAATCACTCGGTAGAGCTGGTCGGAGAACAAGCCGGAAGGCCAACGGAAATCGATCTGCAACTGGAACTTGTGGAGATCGGTGTATCCTACAAATTTTGATTCCCATATAGGCCTGAAGAGTCCGGCGAAGTGCAAGATGACCAACAGTTCAAAGAGCCGATCGAGATCATACCCACTGGGGGCGTAGAATATGGTCAACCAGAAAGAACGGGTCCTGCTCGTCGAAGACGAAGGAGATATTCGTGACGTGATCGAGTACAACCTCGAACGCGAGGGCTATCTGACCCTGGCATTCGACAACGGTGAAGCTGGTCTCGAAGCGATTCGGAACGAATCTCCTGATCTGGTCCTGCTCGACCTGATGTTACCTGGAATCGATGGCTTAGAAATCTGTCGACAGATCAAAGAAGATCCCACCACCCGAGATATTCCCATCATCATGATCACCGCCAAAACCGAAGAGAGTGACGTAGTACTGGGACTCGGTGTCGGAGCTGATGACTACGTCAACAAACCTTTCAGTCCCCAGGAACTCATCGCCAGGGTGAAGTCCGTCCTCAGGAGAGCTCCTCTCAAGCAGACCCTCGAGGACAAGTCTCTGATCAACCGCCATGGACTGGTCATCGATCGCTCGCGCCACAAGGTGACGAGCGCAGGAGAACAGATCACCCTTACAGCAACAGAATTCCGCCTCCTTCATTTTTTCGCCTCGCATCCAGGCCGGGTATTCAGCAGGGATCACCTGTTAAGTCGGGTCATCGGCGATGACGCGGTGGTCATCGATCGCAATATCGACGTCCACGTGCGTTCGATTCGCAAAAAAATGGGCGCATTGCGAGGCCTGATCGAAACGGTACGTGGTGTCGGATACCGATTCAAAGACTAGGAAACCCAGTCGTCTGCTCTGGCGTCTCTATACCAGTTACGCAATTCTCATCGTTGTCATGGGATCCGCTTTCGGCCTTCTCACCCGAGAACACTTCAGCGACAACCCCGAGGCAGCTGGCAAAATCATCTTGTTGAGTTGCATCGTCGCGACGGTACTCGCTCTCATACTGGGGAATCTCCTCCAACGGAAGGTTTCTGGACAGCTGGAACCTCTCACCCAGGTAGCGGAAGCATACTCTCGAGGCGATTTCTCCCAGCGAGCACCCCTGATTCTCGATTCGGAGACAGATCGGCTTGCCTGTGCCCTCAACAGTCTCGCCGATGATCTTCAGGAGCAGATCGGCTCGCTGCGCGCCGAGCACAATCGGCTCCGCGTGATCCTGGGAGGGATGAAGGACGGAATCGTCGCCATCGATAACGGTGAGCGAATCGTACTCATTAACCCCATCGCCTCCCGCCTCCTCAATATCGACCACCGTAGCAACAGAGGACGGGAGATTCTCGAGGCCATTCGTTCCAACAAGGTCAACGATTTATTGCTGAATACCCTTCGCACCCAGCGGCCTTCGGAATCTGAATTCCAGATGATCACCCCGCTGGGAGAGAGAACGATCGTCGCCTACACAAGCCCCCTGATGGATGCTTCACAGGAAGTCACCGGAGCTCTCGCCGTATTTCATGACATCACTGAGGTGAGGCGGCTGGAGATGGTCCGGCAAGACTTCGTCGCCAACGTCTCCCATGAACTCAAGACTCCCATCACAGCGATCCGCGGACTGGCCGAGACTCTGGAAGAAGACCCCTCGATGGCCTCGGATACGAGGGTTCGATTCACCAGAAAAATTACCAAGCAATCCCATCGACTCTCGCTGCTGGTCTCTGATCTGCTGGCCCTGGCGCGGCTCGAGGAGCACTCCGGATCTGACGGTTTTGCTCCGATGGACCTGAGAACCGTGGTGCAGGAACGAATTACCTCTCTCTCGAGACTGGAGACCCACCAGATCCAGGCACGGGTGACTTCAGATCTGGGAAAACAACCGTTACTGGTACTCGGTGAAGAGGAAGAACTTCGTCAGGCGATTGGAAACCTCATCGATAACGCGCTCAAGTACACGCCGGCAGATGGTGAAGTCCAGGTCAGCACCGGGATCACTGATGACAAAGTTCACATCGAGGTACGAGATTCCGGGATTGGCATAGGAACGGAACATCTGGAGAGAATTTTTGAACGTTTTTACCGGGTCGACAAGGCACGTTCGCGAGAAGTGGGCGGAACCGGTCTGGGACTCTCCATCGTCAAGCATGTTTGCATCAATCACGGCGGGGACATCACCGTCAAGAGTGAAGAAGGAGCAGGCAGCGTCTTCAGGATGCAGATCCCGCTTATCCCTAGCAAAAAGATACACGCAGCGCCGCAGAACTGATGCTTTACAGATCCAGCCTTCTCGACAGATTGGATGCTATTTTTCGGTCCGGGTCGATCCGTTGCCTCAAGTCCTTGAAACGAGAGAGGTCGGGATACATTCGGGCCAGCAATCCCGGCGTAAGGGTCGAGTCCTTCGCCAGGTATACCTTGCCTCCTTGATCAGCAACTTCTTCATTGAGTCGCCGGAGAAGGTTCTCAGAATCCTGGTCGGCTCGAATGTCCATCGTCAGGGTTATTCCCTGGTCCGGGAATGACAGCCAGCCACCGCCACTCCGCATACACTTGGCCACCACCAGAGTCGGCCCCAGGGCACCAGAACAAGCCATCTTCAACAAGTTTCGAATCGCCTGTGGACTGGATTCAGGTGGAAGTAACGACTGGTGTTGATGGAATCCTCTCGGCTGGTAGAGGCGCTTCCAGTTCGACCATCGCTCCAGCGGAAAGAGCAACTGATCAAGCTTCCAGGGGCGAGAATGATCACCTCCCCTGGTGAAACCATGGCGGAGCTGATTGTGCCACCGGAGGGTTCGTGGAGTCAGCATTCTGCCCAAGCCGGGTGGGAAAGGACAACCACGGGAGAGGTTCCAGACGGTCTTCTCATTTCCAGAGCCTGTCACCGGGGTTCCGGCTACCACGATCCCACGCCCAAAAGAAGCACCGCTCGAAGTTGGATCGATCCAGGCAGCAACATGCTCCTGTCGTTGTGCCTGACGATGAAGTTGATCCAGCGAAGTTTCCAGATCTGGAGTACTCGTCACCTCAACCAACGCTCGTGGACCAGCAAACGGAATCACCTGAAGCTGGGCAGCCAGGATCATACCGGTCAATCCCACTCCTCCGATGGTCCCCTCGAACAGCTCTTGATTGTGACTCCGATCACAATCGACGACTTCTCCACTCGAAAGTAGGAGTTGAAAGGAATCGGTAACATCACGAAAGGAGCCACGATTCAGATGATTCTTGCCGTGAGCATCCGCTGCAATCAATCCACCCACGGTTGCATCGAGGACACCCGGAACCACGGGTAAGGTAAGACCCTCGGACGCAAGAGTGGATAACAAATTTCTCAAGGTCAAAGCAGAAGAAACGATGACGGAATCAGAACTCTCTGAACTCGTTTCGCTCACCTGGGGGCGATCCAGGAGCAACAAATGACCCTGATCAAGAATGGCCGCATCGCCGTAGGAACAACCCGCCCCTCGCGGTAACCAGAGATTCGATTCCTTTGCTTGCTGACTGGCCTCCGTCGAATCCGCACAGCGAATCACCTGACAACGCGCGTGACAGGTCCCTGCCCAGCCGGAGATGGAACTCCACTTCGGTAGATGTTCCTCATTGGTGGCCGACAGGCTGGCCTCCTTCCTGGTGTCAGCAGAGATACGTCGTGGAGACGGGTTTCGTTTAGACGATGAACTCCGGTTCCGAAACCTCCGGAACTGCGCCGGCCCCCGCACCCATGCGGAGAAAGCGGCATACCGCCTCACGACCGTCATCTCCATAATCGAGGGTCCTCTGATTGACATACATACCGACGAACCGGTCGGTCTGCTCACGAGTCAATCCTCGGTTGTATTTTTCAGCATACTGGAGAGCTTCTTCACGATGCTCCAGTGCATAGGCGATGCTCTCGCGCAAGATCCTGGAGATCTCACGGATATGTTGCTCGCCAAGATCCCTGCGGATGGCATTGCCCCCCAGAGGTAGCGGAAGGCCGTTCTGGCTCTGTGCCCACCACTGCCCCAGATCAACCACGGGGAAATAACCCTCTTGCTCGTAGGTGACCTGGCCCTCGTGGATGATCACTCCGGCCTGGTAGTCACCACAATCAATCTTCTCCATGATCTCGTCAAAGGGGACCACCTCGGTATTTGCCTCTGGCATCCAGAGTTTCAGTGCCAGAGCAGCACTGGTCCAATCTCCTGGCACCGCGATGGGACACGATTGCAGATCTTCCCTGGATCGAGGCTCACGGGTGATCAGCACCGGACCGTACCCCTCACCCATGCTGGCACCATGATTCAACAATGCGTAGCGGTCTGCGAGGTGGGCATAGGCGTGAATAGAAATGGCAGTCACCTCGTGACGGCCTTCGACCGCATGGCGGTTGAGTGTCTCGATATCCGCCATCACGTGATCGAACTCGTAGTCCCCGGTGTCCACTTTTCCTTCGCCGATGGCGAAATGCATGAACGCATCATCAGAATCAGGGCTGTGAGCGATGACGACCTTCACGGAGGCTCCTTTCGCCATTTACTGAGGCAGGTGCCCTGCGGCAAGCAACAAACGCAATGCCCTGCTGAGGAGGTGCTCAAAAGCCAGAGGAATCGAGAATAGCCGCTCCCATCGCTGGGGGCTAGCAGACCCGGATGCTAGTTTACTTGCGATCATCGGGCGGAAAATCTATTCTCAGGGTACCATTGGCACTCCGAGGAATGGAATCCGCAGCGGATTCTGATCGTCGGCAAATCTGGAGATATGAAATGGCAGATCCTGCAAACAAGGTCGAGAGTAACGTACCAGGCGCTTGGTACGTCGACGAAGAATGTATCGATTGCGACCTTTGCCGAACCACAGCACCGGACAATTTCCGGGCCAATGAGGACGAGGGGTATTCCTACGTCTATAAGCAACCAGCGTCTCCCGAAGAAGCAGAGCTTTGCGAGCAGGCGAAAGAAGAATGTCCCGTCGAGGCGATCGGTGAAGACGGAGCCTAGTTCGTCAGAAGCCCAGTCTCTCAGCTAGTTCCCCGGCGATGTGCTCTGTGCCGGAAACTGCTTGGCCGAGAAATCCATCCTGAAGTGGGAGTGGTTCGCTGGCGATAAGAACGGAACCTGCAGCGAGCAGTATCGGTTCGACAGCCGCAAGGTCATAAAGTGCCACCCGCGGATCGACCATTCCGTCGCAAACTCCTTCCGCCACCAACATGTGCCCCAGCCAATCTCCATAGCCACGGTTTCTTCTCGAAGATGCAATGATGTCGGTGAAGGGGTCCCACAACCCAGCACTCTGGATGTGTTTCAAGCCGCCGTGAGTGATGAATGCTTCTTCCAGACGAGGACAGGGGCGGCTTTTAAGCTGCTGTGCACGTGTTGAATCTCTTGTGGTCCCCGGGCCCTTCCAGGCACCCAATCCGGGACCTCCCCACCAACTTAGCCCTTGTTGTTCTGGCGGCCCATCCAGGGCCCCCAGCATCGAGGCATGAACCAAACCGAGAACCGGTAGACCGTCCAGTTGCAGACCGACCAGTACCGCAAAGTGAGGTACGCCATCGATAAAATTTTGGGTGCCATCGATGGGATCGATGATCCAGCGGTCGCGCGAATCGCCTTCATGACCATACTCTTCACCGAAGATCCCCAGTTCCGGGGCGCCTTGCTGGAGGATCTCTCGCATCGCCTGCTCCGCCTCCTGGTCCGCGCGAGTCACTGGCGTCCCATCCAGTTTCGAATCCACATTGAGATTGTGATCGTGGAAGTGTTTCCGCGAGATTTCCCCGGCGACCCGGGCAGCATGGAAAGCCACCTCGAAAAGCAGTTCCAGTTCGACGATTTTCTGCTGCCGTGCGGAGCTCACGAGACCTTCTCTTCCTTAGACCAATATCTTACAGGCGGGCGTCGGACTCGGGAGCAGTCGTCTACGAATCACTTGAGTGCCAGCGGGAATGGTCCCATCAAAGATTCTCAGCAGAATTTCTTCCGGCTTTGCCGGATGATCGCCCTGCAAACAGATTCTCATCTGAAGCATGCGTTCATCCTCTCGAACTGACATCAGTTTGGAAGCATCGTCGGGAACCTCATCAATCCAGGAAACGCTGTCGATCCCTGGCCGAATATCGATGGTCTTGAGTTTCCCTTTTTTTGTCGTTCGCTCGACCAGGATCTCCGCTTCCGCCAGTACTTGATTGATCGCATCGGGGCGCACACCCTCGGCAGACTCCCGGGGAACGAGAACGAATACATCTGCCCAGTTGGTCACAGCAGATAGCTTCGGTGCATCTTTACCGACAACGTGAATCGAACGTAACTCGATCCCCTCGGGGCACTGGGCGGAAAGTGCCGATTGAAGGGCTTCGGGATCGACCTGTTGCTGTAGACGAAGATCCATCACCTCCGACAGTCCTGCCATACCAAGACGCAGCGGAGGACCGAAGGCTAGTTGCGGAATCGGATGAAAACCCTGCGAATAGGACGGCAAGAAACCTGCTCGACGGATCGCTCTGGGGAACATCCGATTCAGGTCGAGGTGACCCATGAAGCGAGCGGTACCCACCTTCGCGTAGCGAACCCGGTAAGAAAAACTGGGGCGATTGAGCTCCTTCCTCTCGGGCGGCAGAGAGCGGTTCTCCCTTGACAGGAACCGCTCTCTCGACTGCTGACGTACGAGCTCTACATCTGCATCAGTCTGCGAGGACGGCTGGGTTTCATCCTTATGGGCATCGAGATATTCGAGGTGCTCGATACGCTCTTCCTTCATCCGGGAAAGATCGCATTCGATCCCGCAGTCGTAACAAACGAGGCGTCTCTGATCTTCGTTTGCATCTTCCAGGTTGTTGTAGTGAGTTAATTTACGTCCCGGCTTACCGCAAGGATGAGAAGTTCGATCCTTGAGTGCCCTCTGGTATTCCCTGACCAGAAACTTGTGTTCAACACCGCAGTCGATGTGATCCCAGGGAAGTCGTGCATCGATGGGAATGGTGCGGAGATAGCGAAAACGATCGATCTCATGCTCTTCAATCGCTTCCATCCAGAGATCGAATCGGAGGCGGTCAGACCAACCATCGAATCGAGCTCCGTTGCGCCATGCAGTTTCAACGACATCGCAAAGGACCCGATCACCACGACTGAGGATTCCCTCGATGTGGCTCGTGGTTGGATCGTGCCAACGAAATGTCAGTCCAGGAATCCGGGTCCACTTACGCAATGCTTGGTGTTTTTTCTCGATCTCGGGGATGTCGTCCATCGCCACCCATTGAAAGGGCGTGAATGGTTTTGGAACATGACTGGAAGCAGAGATGGTGATATTCGCTCGTCCCTTTGGAAGGTACTCCCTCGCGATATCAAGCATCCTCTTACCGGTATCGGCTATTCCTCTGACGTCCACTTCTTCCTCGGTCGGCAATCCGATCATGAAGTACAATTTCATCTTGCGCCAACCGCGAGAGAAGATCCTGTGGGCACTCTTCGCAATGTCCTCCTCGGAGATGTTCTTGTTGACCACATCTCGCATCCGCTGGGTCCCCGCCTCGGGCGCAAAGGTGAGGGAGGTATTTCTGACGCTGGACATCTCATCCAGCATCGCATCGGTAAGCCCATAGGCTCTTAGTGACGAAACCGAAAGGGAGATATTCTTGTCCCGCAATTCCGGCATCACTTTTTTCACCAACGGCTCGATGGAGCTGTAATCCGCGGTCGACAGACTCGTCAGTGAAACTTCGTCAAAACCGCCACATCGAACCGCGTCTCGAACGGTCTCTTGAATCTCCTCGGGACTTCTTTCCCTGACCGGACGATAGATCATCCCCGCCTGGCAGAATCGACACCCCTCGGTGCATCCCCGGGCCACCTCAATACTAGCCCGATCAAAAACCACTTCGGTATTGGGGACCGGTGACCGTGATGGGAAAGGGTACTCCCCAAGATCGGGAACATGAGATCTCTGGATCCGTTCAGGAACTCGATCATCGAGAGGACGACCGACAACTGTCATTCCCGTGAGAGACTCCACCTTGGTGCTATAGAGTGCTGGCACGTAAACGCCATCCATTTGACTGATCTGGATTAGTCGTTCACGTCGATCAACACCCTGATCTTTCAGTTCACGCCATCGCTTGACAACAGCATGGAAGAAGCCCTCGCCATCTCCGATCAAAAACGCATCGATGAAGGCACTCATCGGCTCCGGCTGGAAGGCTACCGGCCCTCCTGCCATCACCAGCGGACAATCGTCTTCTCGATCCTCGGAACGAATTGGGATCCCTCCCAGATCGAGCATCGTCAGAACGTTGGTAAAAGTGAGTTCGTACTGAAGCGAAAAACCAACCACGTCAAACGCGCTCATCGATTGCCATGATTCGAGACTCACCAGCGGAAGCCCGCGCTCTCGCAACTCACTCTCGCAATCGACCCAGGGTGCGTAGACCCGCTCGGCTCGAACTCCCGGCAACTCATTGAGGTGCGAGTACAGGATTTTGAATCCGAGATGGCTCATGCCGATCTCGTAGACATCCGGGAAGGCGAGCAGGAAACTCAATTCCGAATCCTTTTTGCGAACAGAATGGAGTTCACCACCGGTATATCGCCCCGGTTTCTCCAGGCGATGGAGAAATGGCGCATAGGGGTGGTTTTGAAGATCTCCCAGGTCCGGAATCTGAGAAAGGTCTTCCCCTTCCGAAGCGCTGGAGGGGCCACTGCGAAAACCCACCTTGCCCATCGAATCCCACAGAGAATCCTGATTCTTCTCGGTCATCGGGCTCCTCTCCCACCAACAGCATCCTGAAAGGGTAGCTTCGTCCCAAACGAGAATGAAATTCTATCCTTCGCGATGAAAACGCTGAGGATCGTACCACAGAGGCCCTCCGTGGGCATTTGGATCTAGGTGCTGATGGTCCTGTGGAGCATACTTTCGCTCACTCAGTCGATAAGTCCAGTTGAGAGGCCCTATCGGCCTTTTCGGGGTTCTGCTGGTTCAGATCCCCCAACAACAGCTCATGGCAGGAAAGGACTGCCAGGATCGCTTCCTGAATCCTTTTGCGCTCCACGTCGATCTGAAGCGTCAATTGCGGATCGATGAGGACCGAGATCTCACTCCAGACGTTCAGGATGTCGGTCACCGACTCCTGAATCTGCCGCACCTTTTGCTGGGCCTGGGCAGCTTCTGCAGCGACAGCCATTGGATCGACATCAGGGCCCTCGCTGTTGGCGAGTAGTTGCTCGTAGATGAGAGCTTGCTGCTCGAAGGCCTGCAAGAGACGCTTCGCATTGGTGATATGCGTTGAAGTCACAGTCATAGGTCACCGGTTTTTCTGCCGGGGCTTTCCAAATCGAGAAGCCCACCTTAACGGCAGACGGGGTCGACTTCGAACAGGAACCAGCTGAATTGCGAGGGCTAAAGCGAGAGCTGCGGTAAGAAAAGGGGGCTCAGTCCAGGACATCTAGATCTTCTCCTCGTCGATCAGCTGCTTGATTTGCTTCAATGAAAAACCTTTTATCTGGAGGGAACGAATACGAGCCAGTCGCTCAAACACCCACTCGGCGTATAATCGGTGCCCTGCTGGAGTACGCTCCTCCTCCTCGATAAAGCCTCCGACTGTGTAATCGTGAATCGTCTGGCGGGAGATCCCGGTTGCTGCCATCACTTCGCCGATCTTGAACAGCTTGAGTGGTACTTTCCCCACCAACCGGTCCGGCACTACGGCACGCTCCCAACCTCGCACAAATCCAGCCCCCTGCACGGATTGCACTTTACACTTTATAAAACATCCTGCAAGAGCACTCGCACGGCCAACGAAACGTGTTTCCGCTCAATATCGGCTCAAAAATGCTCACAATCGCGGAGTGGGGGCACCGGGTCATAACCGCCGCTGGAGAAGGGTTGGCAGCGTAGCAATCGACCCAAAGTGAGCAGCACTCCCCGCCACGGACCATGCTGCTCGATCGCCTGTCGTGAATAGTGGCTACAACTCGGTTCGAAACGGCACAGGGGTGGTATCCAGGGCGAAATCGCCGTTTGGTAAAAACGCACGCAACCCAGCAAAATACGGCCGATTGCAGACGGTCTGGAAGCCATGAATACCCTCTCTGCAACCATCAAGAAGGACGTTCACCGAGCTGCATCGAGATCAGGGTCACCACTTCACCGCGGAGATCATCAAAAGAGAGACTCGCGCACCCTGGCCGGGGAATGAAGATGAAATCTCGCGATTCTGGAGACTGTTCCCTGTGGATACGGAAAATCTCACGTAACCTTCGCTTCAGACGGTTACGGACCACCGCATTGCCCACCTTACGACTCACCGCCATACCGATCCGAGACCACTGCCCCCGATTGGGATGAATCACGGCGCGTAGATGCTCGGTACTTCGACGAAATCCACGCGAAAATACCAGCTGGTAATCAGAGCGAGCCCGGATACGAGTTCGACGCGGTAGTCGGTAGCCAACGGGTGGATGGACAGCCATCAGGATTTCGAAGTTGCATCCATGAGTGGGTTTCCATTGCGTTTGCGTGCATCCATCAAGCGTTGCTCTGCTACTCGATCAGCCGCCTCTGCAGGAGTCAGGTTCTCTCGACGAGCAGTATCGAAAACTTCACGAAGACCATTGTATATGTTTTCGATCTTGCGAAGCGCAGTCCGTTCGTTATAGCCTTCCGGTCGCACTTCCACCGAAACGTTGATAATTCCACCAGCATTGATGATGAAATCGGGGGCATAGAGGATTCCGCGTTCATGGAGCTCTCTACTGTGCTCATCCCGTAACAACTGGTTGTTGGCACAACCGGCTACTATTTGCG
The DNA here is from genome assembly GCA_002711105.1 of Planctomycetota bacterium. Lineage (GTDB taxonomy): Bacteria > Planctomycetota > UBA8108 > UBA1146 > UBA1146 > UBA1146. The sequence goes on along the minus strand of PAIH01000008.1, from coordinate 28,156 downwards.
CTTTGAGCATCGGGATGGTCTTTTCGTTGAGCACTCCGCCCAGCGCACAAGGCATGAAGACGTCGCAATCTACCGCGTAGATATCATCACATGGGACGACCTCGACGCCCGGTAGAGGAACGAATTCCTGACAGCGCTCATCGCTGATGTCAGAAACCGTAACGGTCGCTCCCAGCATCGAAAGACAGCGCACCACGTCGCCACCGACCTGACCAAGGCCCTGGACCGCATAGTGAAGACGGTCGAGGTGGCTGGTCCCGAACTTCTCTTCGGTACAGGCGAACAGCCCACGAATCAGTCCTCGTGCGGTGAATGGAGAAGGATTTCCACTCGAGCCGGACTGACGCGAAAGCCCTGTCACGTACCGAGTCTCCTGTACTAGCCACTCCAATTCACGAATGCCAATCCCGACATCCTCGGCGGTGATGTAACGCCCTTCGAAACTATCGATGAAACGACCCATGGCACGGAATCGAGCCTCGGTCTTATCGGTTTCCTGGTCACCGATGATCACCGCCTTGCCACCACCTAATCCAGTGTCGGCACAGGCACTTTTGTAGGTCATTCCCTGTGCCAGACGTAGAACATCGGTGAGGGCTTCTTGCTCCGATTGATAGTCCCAAAACCGGAGCCCACCCAGCGCCGGACCCAGGCTGGTGTCGTGAATTGCAACGATGGCGTGGAGGCCAGAAGACTCATCTTCGGCAACAACTACCTGTTCGTAACCGTCAACTGGAACCTGACGGATCTTCATAGGTTTTCCTCAATCCACATTGGGACCGCAGACTCCAGAACTCATCTACTTCCGCAGATCAGTCCATTTTGGGCAACAAAATGCGGTCAGGGCTTACGCAAACCCAGCCCGGAGAGCCGAGCTACTAACTCCACCATGAGGCAGAGGCTGCGTCGCATCGTACCGGGAGAATCCTCAATCCGCGGAACAAACGGAAAAGCCGGTTACTGGCTCGATTCCCCCCTCTGACATCTTGCATTCTACCCTCCAGGAGTATCTCTCCGTAGCGATTCACAAGGTCGAGATTTTCCTTGCCATGATAAGACAAGTCTTGACTATAAAAGACCTTGTGGAAATTCAATGGAGGAAAACCCTGCTTGCATACTGCTCCATAGGCGGGTAGATCGGGGGGGGTCCCATGGCTTGGAGCTGTATTGCACTACCACACCTTTCTGACAAGACGCTACCTCCGTCGTCGGTGGGCGCCGTGGGCCGCAACCCTCGCGGTGGCGCTGGGAGTCTTCTCGCTGATCTCGGTGCTGGCAGTGATGGAAGGCTTCAAGCTCGAAATGCGAGAACGGATCCGCGGCAGCCTCTCGCATCTGGTGGTCAAAGGCGGGCCAATGCAGGGGCTGGTCGGTGAAGACCAGATCCTGGAGGCGGCTCGGGCCCAACCTGGCGTCGCAGCGGCCAGTCCCTATGTCGAATCCCTCGCCCTCTACAAGGTCACCCGACTCGATCACTGTCTACTGCGAGGTATCGATCCGGTACAGGAATCCGCCGTCAGCGATATCGACCTCTACCTCCTCAGTGACGAAGAAATCGACCAGCTACTGGCAGACCCTTATCGATTGCTCCCCGATGATCGATCCGCTAACACTCCTGAGAAGGTGAAAGAGATCTTCTCGCTGAAAAGAAGACGGCAAATTCTTCGTTGGCGCCTGGGCGGAAACCAAGGCGAGGGCTTCGCGGAGGAGTCTCCTCCCCATGGACTGGTGGTAGGGATCGAGACGTTACGTAGTGGCCGTCTCGCCATGGGAGATATTGTACAACTCTCCTCCTACTCTCCGATCACCCTGGAACCATGTAACGGTAAGTTCATCGTGGTGGGTGCATTCCAGTCGGGAGTCTACGAACAGGATCAACGCTGGGCCTATAGCGACCTTCGGGCACTCCAGGAGGTCCTCGATCTATGGGACGAAGATGCCCAGGACATGAGGATCAGCGGCGTCTCGGTGCGCCTCGATGACTATTCGAGCGCCGACAACGCGAGAACCCAGCTCGACAGAGAACTCTCTCGGAGAATGGAACTCCCCGCGACCGACCCAGCAGCGATACCACGGCGGCCAAAAGAAGTACTGACGTGGGAAAACCAACGAGAAAATTTGCTTCAAGCAGTCGAGATCGAGAAACGAATTATCGCCGCCATGATGCTTCTCATCGTCGCCTTTGCCGCAGCGATGATTTTTCTGATTCTGATGTTACTGGTGATCGAGAAGCATCGTGATCTGGGAGTCCTGAGAGCTCTCGGAGCCTCCCGAACTGGAGTGATCTTGTTGGTGCTGCGACAGGGGATGATCCTCAGTATCACCGGAGCCATTCTGGGGCTCCTCGCGGGCTGGCTACTGGTGGAAAATATCAACCAGATCCATGACATGATCTTCAACATGACCGGGCTTCGACTGTTCCCCCCGGACATTTATTACCTGGACAGGATCCCTGCTTTTTTACGCTGGCAGGACGTAATCCTGGTGTGCGTGCCGACGCTCGTCTTTGGTTTCCTGGGTAGTTTCCTCCCGGCCCTCTGGGCTGGGCGACGAGATCCGATCAGGGCGTTGCATCATGAATAATCAAACAACTTCACTACCCGTACTGATCGCCCGAAATTTGCATCGGGATTTTATACTGAACGGCAACAAGACCCTCAAAGTGCTACAGGGAGTCGACCTCGAGATTCATGAATCCGAGATGGTTGCCATCCGGGGATTGAGTGGTGTTGGAAAAAGCACTTTGCTGCACTGTCTCGGATTACTGGACACTCCCACCGCTGGCGAACTCATCTACCGAGATGGCGATTCAACCTGGCAATCTCCAGGGCTGTCTGAAAAAATACGCTGCGCGCTGAGAAACCAATTCATCGGATTCGTGTTCCAGTTCTTCCATCTCCTCCATGATCTCGACGTGCTGGAAAATGTCATGCTGCCATCGATCGTGAACAGTACTTCGAGGGAGTGGAGGAAGAAACGTGGTCGGGTGGAGGCTCGAGCACGAGAGTTACTCCAGAAGGTCGGTCTCGAAGATCGAGCGCATCAAGCCCCTGGCACACTGTCGGGAGGAGAACGTCAACGTGTTGCCATCGCTCGCGCACTGATCAACGACCCTCGATTACTTCTTTGTGATGAGCCAACAGGGAATCTCGATTCACGCAACAGCGATAGCATTCACACACTGCTGCGGGAACTTCACGACGAACTCGGAACCTCGATCCTGGTGGTGACCCATGATCCGGATCTGGCGAATCGTGCTGATCGGCTACTCGATATGGTGGATGGGAAATTCGAAAGACGGGAACAACTCTAGTCCTCCTCAAGAGCCACGGTTTCCCGCTCGGAATCGACCTGGTGCAATGCCAGCAGAATCGATCTACCAGCCTGACATTCCTGATCGAGTACCGTTTCGATTCTCTGACAGCCATCCTGGTTCTGAGCCGAGAAGGGTTCATCGAGAAGCAGTAGCCCACCCCCACCGGACACGGTGCGAAGCAATTCCGCTCTCTGCGCCTCGCCGCCCGATAGAGCTACCGGAAGTCGATCGATTCGGTCACCGATATCGAGCAGCTGCGCCAGGGCCTTGATCTGGCCGCTGGTTTTCCCTCCATCGCGCGCTACCAGCTGACACTGTGCTTCGATGGATAGATGGGGCCAGAGACCTCGTTCTTGGCCGAGCCAATCGATGCCTCGTTGCCACGGTTCTCGCTCCAGGGATCCACAGAACACCGACTGACCGCCAATCTTGATCGACCCCGAGGTGACGGGGAGCAGACCGGCGATCGCCTGTAGCACACTGCTCTTGCCAGCACCGTTTCGACCGGTAAGAGCTAGCTGGTTTGCGACCGAGAGTTGAAAGGAAACCGGACCGATGGAATGACTGCCACGGGTCACGATCAGGTCTACCACTTCCAACGCCGGGTCATTGGCTTGCATCATTTTCCCTTTCTGCTCAGCGGAGCCACCACCACGGTCGCCAATAATGCACCGAGCATTGCCAACACCAGGGCGATCCTCGCCGCCTGCTCGTCATTACGAAAGTGCAACAACTGATGCAATTCCAAAGCGGGAGCAGGATGCCCGGGAGGAGCCAGTAGCAAGGTCGCTTCCACTTCACCCATCACCAGCGCAATTCCCACCACAACAGCAGGAAGTAATACTGGTAATGCACGGGGAAATCTAACTCTCCAGCGGCCTCTAGCAGGGGTAAGAAATCGGGACGAGTTTCGTTCGGCGACAGGAATCACACGCACGGCAACAAAACCTGCCGCAGCACCAACAGCTCCCAGCTTGCATATCTGTGTCAGGCTCAACAGCAGGGGCAGGTCGTCGAAGACCGGCGGCGTTATCGATCTCGTCGCCTCTAACAATGCCAGGGCCCCCAAACTACCAGGCAACACTGTGGGCAGGCAGAGCACAAGCAAGGCCCAGCGATACCCCCCATCTGCGAGTCGCCAGCCACAGATCACGGCGATGGACGAGATCAAGAATGCCCGCGGAACCTCGATCAGAATGCCGGAAAAACTGCTTAGCAGTTCCGAACCAGCGGTGGCCAGTTCACTGGCACGTGGCCAGGCTGTGATCGCCAAGATGATGATCAATGCCAGTGCCGGAGCCGTTCGGATCGCCAGCAACAGATCGACTCGACCGAGACGTGGTAACCCCTGGGATCCTCCCCCACTCTGAGATCGAGCCGATTCCTGCAACTGCGGAGTCAAGAAGAACAGAGTCACCACAACCGGAATCAGCATCGCCAGGGCCAATTGCCAGCCCTCAGCGACATCTCCAACGGTCAGACGGGCATGCACTCGCTGGGAAATCGTCTCGACACCCGCATAAGAGGGCAGCTCGGAAGCAGGGATCAGGAGCAACAACAATACCCCTGCGCATCTCAGCGCCTGGGGGACGAGACAGCGCGCACGAGTCAACAGAGCCAACCACGGAGACAAACCGCGCAAAGCTCTTTCCTGCTCTGCTGGCCACATCGCCGCAGCCCCCAACAGCATCGCACAGGCGATCGGAGCCCAGCGCACCACAAGCATCACCACCGCACCTGTTTCATCGCGAACCGTCGCTCGCAGTGTCGAAGAACCGAGCACGGCCTGAACTGCGGATGCAAGGGCAGCCGGAGGAATCAGAAAGGTGGCCAGCAACATCACTGCGATGAAGGCACGAGCCGGTCCCCGGGTTCCGGCCAAAAACACAGCATCGAGAAGTCCCAACAAGGTGGCCAACAACGCCGCCGATATCGCAACTCGTAGAGTGACCACCATCACGGCCACACTTGAGCCAATCTGTGCGGCTCCACTACCAGTAGACCCGAGCAGACCATCCTGGATCGCCACGTAACTGATCGGGATGTAAAACCCGAACAACACCGGGATCAGTGGCCAGAGGTCTCCGATGTGGCGCTTCTTCAAGGGTCCAGCAAGATCCTTTCCGCCTCTCGAATCGCTTCAGGCAACTGCTGGGCTGCATCCTTCCAATCGACTGAAACTGGATCGAGTGTGGCGATATCGAGTCCTCCCGGCGCCACAATCACTTCCCTTCTCAGTGGCACCTGGCGACTGGAAGAGGCGGCCAACGCCTCCTCGACGCTCTTCTCCAGCAACCACAGCGCCAGTTGCCGGGCTTCTTCCGGGTGAGGTCCTCCCTTCACGATGGCGATCACGTTGGGAAGTAAAAGAACACCATCCCCCCGAAGAAATCCTTCACCGAGGGTGGCGCCTCTGCGACGGACCACCTCGATATCGTCGGTATCGGTCAATCCGATCCAGGCTTCCCCTGACAGAACCCGATCACGACTGCTGGAATTGGAAGACACCACCTGGATGTCGTTGGCCCGGAGATCTTTGAGAAGTCGCCGGTAGCGTTCCGGTCCGATGCGGCTGCGTACAATGGCTAGATGGCTACCTGTGGTTCCGAACCTGGGATCCGCGATCACCACCCGTCCCCGCCAGTGTTCGCTGGCAAGGTCTTCGAGCCTCTTGGGGGGAGAGTCGATGACCGGCGTTTGCGCGGCCAAAGCCAGCACTCTTGCCCGAGCAGCGAAGCCACACCAGCGTCCAGCAGGATCACGCCACCTGGCGGCGATCCCCTCTCCTGCACCAGCAGGCAGAACATCATAGAACCCATCGGCGGCCAGTCTCTCGGCATGCAACGGTTCATTAGACCAATGGACGTCACAACGAGGCCGAGCCTTCTCACTTCGCACCCTCTGCACCAAACCTACCGTCTTGGTCGCCTCACTATCAAAAACCGCCTTCACCTCGATGCCCGTTTCCTGTTCAAAGAGATCGAGAATCTTTTCCGAATGAGCGCGGTCATGGGAGCAGTAGATGGTGACGGAGCGTGTGTCCTCTCCACCACAACCGACCAGCCAGAGCAGCAGGACAACAGCAATTCTCAAGTCTCCCACCGGCCATCCTTGAGGGTCAGAATTCGATCTGCCCTGCAAGCCACCTGCGAATCATGAGTGACCAGAACCAATGTAGTATTCAGTTCGGTTCTCAACTCAGAGAGAAGGTCGAGAAGTTGATCGCCGCTCTCACTGTCGAGGTTTCCGGTCGGTTCGTCACAAAGCAATAACCTGGGTTCCTTCACCAGGGCACGGGCGATGGCAACCCGCTGTCTTTCTCCTCCACTCAACTGAGAAGGGCGATGCGTGACCCGATCGAGAAGACCCACTCTATCCAGAACTTCTCTGGGACGGGTCTTGGAGATAGATCCCCTGCGATACTCCAGAGGAAGTGCAACATTCTCGAGAGCATCTCGGTCACCGAGCAGATGAAACGATTGAAATACGAATCCGATGGTTTCATTTCGAACTCGTGCCATTTCTCTGCCCGACAGGGACTGAACATCCCTGCCATCCAAAATGAAGGTGCCTTCGTCAGCACGATCGAGACAGCCGAGGATCTGCAGGAGAGTGCTCTTGCCACTTCCTGAGGCACCGACGACCGCTACGAACTCGCCGTAATCAATCGACAGATCGACACCGTCGAGGGCAACGACCTCGGCCTGGACTTCTCCGAAAGTTCTGCGGATATTCTCCATCTGAACCATCATGTGCCGCTTCCTCTCAGATCACCAAACTGCATCAAGGAAGACCGGGCCGCAACCGGTCAAAGATCTCGTCGCCGACCCAGTACCGTCGCCGGCTCCAGTTTCGCCACTCGCATGGCAGGCAGGACAGAAGCCAGTACCGAGGTCATCAACAGGGCCACACATGTACCCGCAACCGTCTGTGCGGGCAGGAAGGCAGGCCAACCCAGTACCGGTTCGATGCCATAATCCAGGATCATGATGCCCAGATAGATCCCGGGAGGCATTGCCAGCATTGCCAGCAACCCACCCTCTAGAAATACCGGTAACATGACGGCTCCAACCGTCGCCCCCTCTGCTCTTCGGATCGCCACTTCTTCCATGCTTTCGTCGATGGCCAGCAGCGAGATGGTTCCGGTGAGGATCAACACCACCACCAGATTCAGAATCCAGACGAAGTGACCCAATCCACTGAAACGATCGAGGATTCCCAGCACCAGCGCAGTCCACCGCTTCTGTACATGAACATAGACACCCAGTTGCTCCTCTTCGACCAGCGCCATCACCTCCTCGAGCACCTGATCGACATCATCGACTGAGGGAGTGTCCACCAGCACGACCGTCGGAAGATCCACGTTCGATCGCCAGGGGAGGTACAGGTTGAGAAACTCGAGTCTACGTGCCGGAATCGATCTCGCCCGTGAAGTCGCGTCGAAGGAACTCATGTGTTTGCGAAGAAGCAGCGGATCACTGACGACCCCGACAATGCGCGACGTGAACGCCTTTCCCTCCCGGATGGAACGGAACTTGACTCCCAGAGCGTCAGAAGGATCGGAGAAGAACTTGGCAGCAAGCGCCTCATCGATGGCGGCGGGTACCTCCCCGTCTGCGATGGTCGGCCACTGGTCCTGTTCCTGCAGAAATCTCCCCACCAACATTCCTGGACGCAGTACCGAACGAAATCCAGGAGTGGTGGACACCATCGTGTGCCGCCATGAAATCCCGGCGAGACTGGTCAGCCCCAGGTCCACTCGCAACGGCGATACCGAATCGGTGATCGGGGATAGCCGTTCAGCAATGAGCTCCAGATGGTCAATTCCTAACGGCACTCCCGAAGTCGGTTTGCCAATCGCCACACTTCCCAATCGCAACGGATTCACAATGGCGATCAGATCGGTTCCCAGAGCCTCCAGGTCATGGCCGATCGTTCGCCGTCCTCCCTCGATGGTCCCGACGATGGAGACAACCGAAGCGAGACCCAACGCGAAAGTCACCGAGACCAGCACGGATCGGAGAGGATGTCGAAGTAGATTTTGCGTCGAACTTCGAATGAGGGAGCCGGCTCTGATCATCCCCTGCCTTCTTTCAGCAACAGGGCGGGATCGGTACCGCTCACCGACCAGGCGGGCCCGGCCGAAGCGATAGCTGCTCCGACGATGACGATCAGCATCGCTTCATAGATGGTGCTCCATGGCCAGCTAGCCGAGAGCACCGCAGATGGATCCAACGTGGCACGCATCGTCGCAAGGACGACCCCTGTCACGGAACCGAGAATTGCTCCCACCAGCGAGATCAACACACCTTCCCACAGGAACTGCCAGAAGATGTCCGCTCTGCTGGCTCCTTCGGCGCGACGCAAACCCACCTCGGGTCTTCGACGACGACCCGTCAACAACAGTAAATTGGTGAGAACCAGCAGACCGATCACCGCAGTGATGGCGAAAAAGACATCATGGAGAACCAGATATCCGTCCAGTTCGGGACTCGCCAGGATGGCCCAGGCTGCATTGGCATAGATGAGCGGGGAACGGCCCCTGGCAATCAGAGTGTTCTCAACGAGTCGGCTCACTTCCGCCACTTTGTTCGGATCTGTCGAAACAACAATCCAGTCGAGCGGTGCGGCCTCCAGGTTGCCGCGATCCAGATGCATCGACATGCCGTCCTTCAACCACGGAGCAGGATCAGGGGCCACTCCGAGCATCTTGAGAACACCTTCCACCAGGCCAGCAAACTGATGATCCTCTCCGAACCCGAGTGGATTGATTCCAGATTCGCCCGGCGACCGGATCACGCCCACCACCTTCCAGAACCTGGCAGATTCTGGAATTTCCCCACCGATTCCTGACATCCAGGATCCGGACTGACCCGGTGCCATCCACAGTTCTACATCTTCGAGGTCATAACTGTTATCGACGGCGGGGAGGAGACGAAGTGCCAGAGGTTCTTCGAGCACCACCTCCGGAGGATCGACTCCCGTTTCGAACCAGCGCCCGGCCAATAGTTGCAACGAACGGGCCTGGAATTCTTCCGCGTCGGTCGCCACAACCCAACCTCGAACAGGTTCATCGGCGTGGATCACGGCGGGCTGAACACCCTGACCACTGACGCTCGTTCCGGAAAAATCGTCTGCCAGAGAGCTGCGCAGCTGAGTCAGGTCTTCGACGATGAGAGCGGCGAAAGCCCCGGGTTCTGCCTCGATCTGGATCCGATCTGTTGCCAGTTCTCGGGCCCGTTCCACAGCGGCCTGGCGAGATCCCTGGAGAATCGACGCAGGAGCCACCATCAAGGCCACAGCCCACAGGATCCCCTGGCAAATCAACACGGTACGCCACGGATGCCGGGCCAATTCCATTGCCGCAGCCGCCAGGGATCGTCGGAGCGACCGCTCCAGCTGCAACAATTTGGTTTCCTCCGGCTTCGTGATGGATTACTCCCGAACAAGGGTCGAGGACTCGCCTCAGGAGCGTGTGGCGATTATGCTGCGCGAACCGACTGGGGCAACCAGCGGCAAATCGTCGTTCTTGAGCAAAGCCCCCGGAATGCGCAGGAGGTCCAGAATGTCCATGCCCGAGGCTCGGATAACTCGCAAAAAATCGTTCTTCGTCGCATGGCTGGTGCCGCTCTGTGCATCCATCGCGGTCTCCTTGACCGGCTGTCAGGGTTTGGTTCCGGTAGAGGATTCCATTCCCGTGGTTGAAGGATATCAGCCAGACGACATTCCTGCGCCTTTCGGTTTTGAACTCGATGACGAATCCTGGTCCTATCTCAAGTTTCAGCACGCGCCATTGCCGATGAGAACCGTCGAGGTGATCTACTGGGGTGACCGTCCCGTATTCGAAATCGCATCCTGGTACAAGGAACAGATGCCCATTCACGGGTGGGAATACGTTTCGGGGGAGGACGACCTCGGTGAACAGCAAATCCGTTACCGTAAAGCTGGCGAGTACGCCGAGGTCATCATCCAGAGGATCCCGGATGGCCAAGGTCGAAATTACGTAACAAAATTGGTTGTACGCATCGGTGTAGATTCCTGATCAAATTGTTTTTCCGACGCAGTACGGATGAGAAATAGGGAGACCACTCCAAGATGGCAAAAACTGGTCCGGCAAGACCCGAAGACAGCGCTCACGGAGCAAGCGGGGATAGTGGCGAGCTCGACGAAACCATCGAAAACCTGACGATAGAAGTTGCCAAAGCAGCAAAGGTCAATGCCACTCCGATCGTCATCGGAGTCATCTTGGTGGTCGGCGTGATCATGCTTCCCACCATTCTTGACAAGTTGAAAGAACGTGAGATCCAGGCCTGGAATAACGAGATCGACACCTCCCTTACCGGAGAAGTCGAAGAAGTGCGAGCGCAGTACGCTATCCTTCTCGAGAATGTCAGAGGCCAGGTGATTGAACTGGTCGCCATCGAGAGAGTGGCGCGCTGGCTATGGGATCAAGGAGACGATGCGAGCCGGACAGAGGCAGTTGAACTGCTCCAGCAGAGCCAGCAGCGCTTTCCAGAAGATTTCGTCATCAACTCATATTTGCAGCAATTCCGCAGTTCACAGGAGGCGAGCAAGGGTTTTGTTCTGCCCGAGCCTCCTGAACCCGAACCGGTAGTAGTGACTGAACCGGTCACCCCTGAAGTGATCGAAATCCTCAAGCCCACCACTGGCGACTCAGCAACAGAAAAACCCAAACCGGTTCTGACGACCCCTGTCAGCGTCGATCCACCCACTCCTCCAACTGAGGGAAAACCCGATCCCAAACCTGACAACCTCGGCCCCCCTCCCCCCACTTCCGGTGGTGACGGCAGCTGAGGGGCCCTCAGGCCCCCCTGATCCAGCACCCTGGGTGCGTCGTGTCGAGCTACAGGATGCCGGCGAACGCCTGGATCGCTGGCTCTCTCAGCAGATCCCGGGACACTCTCGTACAGCCTTCCGAAGATTCATCGAAGAAGGTCGCGTGACCATGGATGGAAATTCGTGTCGGCCTTCGCAACGAATTCGAACCGACAGTGTGATCCAATTTGAACCGCCTCCAACTCCTTCGCCGATGCCGCTCGCCGAAGATCACCAACTGGATCTGATCCATCAAGATGATCATATCCTCGTGATCTCAAAGGAAGCGGGCATGATCGTCCATCCGGCACCCGGTCAGCCGCCTGAGAATACCCTGGTCAACGCTTTGCTCGGTCACAGCGAGCAGCTCTCCAGTTACGGTGGCCAGGATCGCCCCGGAATCGTTCATCGACTCGATCGAGAAACCTCCGGCCTGATGGTCATCGCGCGATCAGATGAGGCTCACCGAGAACTGTCTCGTCAGTTTCATGACCGAGAGGTCTCCAAGGAATATCTTGCGCTGTGCCACGGCAAGCCAGAAACCACTTCCGGTGAAATCGATCTACCACTGGGACGATCACTGACTAACCCCAAGAAAAGGGTGGTTCGCCACGATAAAGAGGGGCGAGATGCCTTCACCTCCTGGCAGCTGAAACGTGTCCTCGGAGACCAGCATGAGCAGACATGTTGCTGGTTCCATTGCTTCCCACGAACCGGAAGGACCCACCAGATCCGGGTCCATCTTCGTGCCATCGGACACCCCATCTTGTGCGATTTCCTCTATGGAAGGGAAACCCAGGCTGATCTGGCCTCCGTCTCGCCAGGCAGTCCTCCGTCGCTTCTCGAACGGCACGGACTGCATGCCTGGCGGCTATTCTTGCGCCACCCGATCAGCCAGGAACCGATGCAGTTCGAAGCACCTCTCCCGCCCGATCTATCGCCCTGGTGGGGGGCCGCTGATCCCGGTAAGTCGAGCTGAAGAGCGATCCGGGTGCCGTTGCGAGATCTGCGCGGAAACGATAAGGTGTCAGTTGATATTGAAAGCCCCTGGACCGGATCGGCCCGGTGGGCAAGGCACCCCCGCAACGAGGGAGTAGTGAAGTTGAGCGAATACGTCGAGAGCTTCCAGAAAGTCCCACTTTTCGAGGGGCTTGAGCCAGCAGAAATTTCGCAGTTGCTGCGCATCTCAGAAGATATCTCTGCCCGAAAGAGTGACACCGTTGTGCTCCAGGATACTCCTGGAGATGGCTTCTACATCATCGGTGCAGGAGCTTTCGAGGTACTCAAGTCGGGCAACCGCAACGAGGTCCTTGGCAGACTCGAACAGCTATCCTTCTTTGGCGAGATGTCACTGATCAGCAATGACGTTCGCAGTGCCACGGTCATGTGCGTCGAGGATGGGCGCCTCAAGAAGATCCCATCCGAGCCATTCCAGAAGCTGCTCGAAGAGGGCGACCTGGTCGCTTACAAGGTGATCCTCAACATGGCTCGAATTCTGGCTCAGAGGCTCGCTGCATCCGACAACAGGCTGGTCTCCTGAACGTACAGGATCTGCTCCATGACCCGTAATGGCTCGATTCGCATCGCCAGTGGTCATCTACGCGGCCGCAAGATTGAAGTTCCTGCAGGCCTTGCAGTTCGGCCGATGAGATCCAGGGTCCGGGAATCACTCTTCAATAGCATCCATGACCGGCTCGACGCGGCACGTGTACTGGATGTATTTGCCGGCTCTGGCGCGCTCGGAATCGAGGCGATCTCGCGTGGTGCCAGACAATCGGTTCATGTCGAAAAGGACCCGGCAGTCGGCAATCTACTTCGAAAAAATCTAGAAGTTCTCGGCATCCAGGCTCAGTGCAAAATCTACCAGGCAGATGCCTACCAGATCACCAAACGGCCTCCCCCGGGGGGAGGATTCCAGATCATCCTGCTCGATCCACCGTTCCCTGATTACAGCGGACCCGGCTCTCTTCCGTGGCAGCTGGCCACCGAGCTGTCGGGGGGAGAATGGCTCGAGCCTGGAGGCCTGCTCGCCATTGAGCATCCACGACGAGAGGATGCAGCATCTCCTCCGCCAGGCGTGACAGCCTGGGACGGGAAACGCTACGGCGAAACTCGCCTCTCCATCTGGGAGAAGGAACTATTGGATCAACCGTCGTAACTGAGATCGATCTCGTGAGCCTGATCCAGGAATCCCACCAGCAGGGCCACCGTCGCTTCCAGGTCCTTCGCATCGATGGTTTCGACCACGGTATGAACGTATCGACATGGGACCGACAGAGTGATGGCAGGAACCGCACTGCCACCGCGCTGGATTCCTCCCGCATCGGTACCGCCCATGGTCAGAATCTCCATCTGGAAGGGAATCTCCTTTTCCCGGGCAATCTCTCGCATCGCTTTGACCATCTTCGGGTTGGAGATGCTGGAAGAGTCATGAACCTTGATCGCCACTCCAGCACCGAGAGCTGATATTTTTTCGTGCTCACTGGCACCCGGAGTGTCACAGGCAAGGGTGACATCGATGGCAACTCCACAATCGGGTTCGATTCGATGGGATGCGGTCATCGCTCCTCGAAGACCGATTTCCTCCTGGGTGGTTGCCACGGCGTAGACGCTGACATTCTCGTTGGAATAACGACGAACTGCCTCGATCAATGTGTAAATGGAAACTCGGTTGTCGAGACTCTTTCCGGTGCAACGGTCCCCTTGAATCTGAAAAGGTTGCTGGAGAGTCACCGGATCGCCGATTTCGATCTTGGCTTTCGCGTCCTCCGAAGACATTCCGATATCGACAAACAGTTCCGGAACCGTGGGCATCTTCTTTCGATCTTCGGGAGTCATGATGTGAATCGGTTTCGATCCGATCATCCCCGTGACCTCTTCTCCTGAGCCTGTGATGATGGTGACTCGCTTGGCGATGAGAGTCTTCGGATCGAATCCACCCAGTGGCGACAGCCGGATGAAGCCTTTGTCATCGATGTGCTTGACCACAAACCCGATCTCGTCCATATGCCCGGCCAGCATCACCTTTGGAGAACCAGGGTTGCCTTCCTTGATGGCGATACAATTGCCGATTCCATCGACTTCGATCCGATCAACATGGGGCTCGATTTCACGACGGAAGATGGCCCGAATTCGATCCTCAAAACCTGGAGCACCGTAGGCTTCACACAGTTCCCTCAGAAGTTCCATCCTGGTCCCTCTCCATCCGCCGGTGAGGCGGTTGCTAGTCGTCACTTTCTGATCCCTGATCGTCACCGCTAGACCCGGGGGTCGTCAAGGGAAGGAACCAGGAGGTTCACCATCTCGTCCGCGCAAACGACTCAGGTTGACCGAGCCGCACCGCTCCGGTTTTCCCTCCGGTAACGATATCTTCCAGCGTTCTGCCACCAGGTGGTATTGACGAGAAAAGGGATGAGGCCGCGGGTGACGCAGGATTTGAAAGATAATCGACCGGATTTCAGATTCTGACTGATCCACCTCGACGATGTCGCAACGACCGAAGTGCGACGGCTTCAGAGAGGTCCCCTGCAATCGATCCGGTTGCTGGAATATCTCACGCAGGATGGTGCGAGCTCGGCGGTACAGTCCCCACCGGCGATACCATCGCCGGATGGAGCCCAGAAAGCTCAAGGGGTATCTCTACGATTCCGGCTGATTCGGTGCAGATCTTCCCGTTCCTGGTCATCGAGTGCATTGATCCCCTCGCGGCTGACCTTGGTGAGGAGCTCATCGAGTCGATCCTCTTCGGCGACGTTTCGTTCAGAACCGGAAGGAGGTGCAGGATAGTAGTCAGCCGGATTCCGGTTGGCGCTGACACGTTGCCGGGAAGGAGATACTTTTCGCCCGACAAATCCAATCTTCGGCAACAAGAACAACAGAACCAGCGCAAAGACCACACCGCCCAGGTGAGCGGCATGTCCAATCCCGGTGATGGCCCCCTGACTCTGTTCGATCAGCCCCTTGAGATCGAAGAAGGCAAATGCAGCCACGATGAGCCACGCTGGAGCCGGCAAGATTCCCCAGATCAAGATGACATTCTTCGGGTAATAACAGGCGAATGCTGTGGTGACGGCACAAACGGCACCAGAGGCACCGAGTGCCGGAACGTCTCTGAAACCGAACTCGACCATCGAAGCATGAAGGAGTGAAGAGAAGAGGGCGGCTCCCAGATAGAAACAAAGGAAACGTATCTTACCCCAGCGCGCTTCCAGAACCGGACCGAAGGACAAGAACACCAACATATTGATGAGGATGTGAAAGAAGGAGAAATGAGAGAAAGCTGCGGTCAGAAGTGTCCAGACCCGGCCGGTCACTAGATGAGCCCAGCTGGTCATGAAATTATACCTCATGAATTCAGTCGAAGCGAAATTCCAGGCGATAAAGACAGCGATGTTGATGGTGAGGATCCATTTCACCGCACTCATGCCACGGATCATGCGACCGGTTCCGCTGGAGTCCTGCATGTAATCGCGATCGAAGATGCCCAACTTGTCCCCTTACTTCAGCAACCCATCACTTCGGAATAAACCTCATCGTGATATCCAACGATCACCGTCTTGCCGATGCGTAGCGTCGGAGCTCTCAGATTACCGCTAGGTCCCATGATTCCTCTGGTCAACTCGTCATCTCCTGGGGCATTTTTCTTCATATCGTAGTCGACAAACTTTTTTCCCCTGGCGATCAGGACCCGTTTAGCAGATCGGGCCAGAGCCAGCGCCTGCTCGGTACCGATTCGGTTCTTTTTCGCATCGACCATTTCCTTCACCGCTGGATCTTCTCCCAGGAACTCCTGGGCTCGCTTGCACGAAGTTCAGCCGTTGCGGTGATACCACCAGTCGATCTTCTTCATGGAACCCTCTCCCGATATCAGGTTTCTCTGCCGTAACCGGCGCAATCATGCTTTCTTTTTACCCGAGACCGCAACCACACCCAAGTGTACCGAGAATTCACTGCTGACTCGCCAGTGTCTCCACCACCGCCCTCAATCTCCGAACCCCTTCCACCAGCCGAGGACCCGGTCGTCCCAGATAAGCCTCCGGGATACAGAACACGTGTTGGTGACGAATTGCCGAGATCTGCTGCCAACCCGGTCGCGACAGCACCCTGGACCGCTGGTAACGGGAAGGATCGATGCCACACCACGAGATCACGACCGCCGCTGGATCTTTTTCCACGGCCTGTTGCTGGCTCACCTCGAGGCTGTGAGCGGGATACTCATGCCACGGATTGACCGCGCCAGCCAGTTCCAGCATCTCATTGACCCAGGATCTGTGTCCCGGCACGTAGACAGGGCGGGGCCACCATTCGACGAGAATCGGCGGATGATCGCTTTCAGTTTTCTTTTCCTGAAGTCCCTTCTTCATCCAACCGACCAGCGCATCCCCTCGTTCAGGGACATCGAGCAATTGCGCAATGTCGATCACATCGCGAAAGATGTCAGAAAGGCTCTGCGGGTCCGGGGCGATGTACGGCATACCGCGAGCAGCGATCTCCTCGACCACCTTTTCATGCCCAGGGACCGTCAACGATGCCAACACGATATCGGGATTCAATTTCTCCAGAACATCCACATCGATCGAGAGATCGGGTCCGAGACGAGGCACCTTTTCGACGATGGCCTTCGGATAATCAGAATGATCATCGAGAGCCATCAGTTGATCTCCGAGACCGAGGGCACAGACGATCTCTGTATTGGAACAGGTTAAAGAGGCGATACGCATGACTCAAAGATAACCGCAATGCGAACGCGAGTCAGGAGCGTGTGGAAACGGCCGAATTCTTTGGCATCAGCAGGCCCAGTAAACCGGTGTGAGCATCCAGCAACGCCGTGCTCGAACTATTGACCAGCTGGGAAGGTTCCGGATCCGCCAGATAGGCAACCGCCCGAACCGTTCCATCGCGGCGCAAAGGGATCACGGCAAGGCTCTGGACGCCGGAAGTGTAGAGTCCTTCCATCGCCTGAACCCTCGGTTCATCGACGACCCGAGCAGCCAGGATCGACCGACCGCTATCCCAGACATCTTCAACGGCAGCGAGAGCAATCCGTTCCAGGGATCCCTTGAGGGGCGTTCCATCCTGGTTCGCTCCACACACAACACGTACTTCGTCACCGTTGCGGCTCAGAATCCAACCTTGCTTCGAATTTGTCGCGCGTATCAGGCAGGCCAGGGCTTTCGGAATCAAAACGCGCGGCATCGATGCCGAGGCAGCTTCTGTCAACAAAGACGCGACCCGGAGCATCTCCTCGGCGTGAACGGTTTCCTCTTGAACCTCAACAACTTTTCGCTCAGCAATACTGCCGACCTCTTCAGAAATTTCTGGTTCTTCGGAGGCGATCTCCCTCACGACCTTTTGCCCTTTGCGCGTCTCACCGACACGATAAAGAGATAGGTACTGTTCCCTCAGAGGATGGGGAAGTTGTTCGGCATAAGCCTGATGCAGATCATCGGCTTCCGAGTAACAATGACGAGACTCTTCGAGATTGCGCTGTTCTATGTGAATCTCAGCCTGGTCCACCAGGGAAGCAGCTCTCAATATAAGATCGCCACAATCACGTGCGATGCGCTCTGCATCTTCTAATTCCTTGAGAATCTCAGCAGGCTCGGCAGCCATCGATCGCTGCAGACGAGCTCGACGCAACGCGACCTGTCCTTCCAAACCTGGATGAGAGATCTCCTGGGTTGCTTCGGCAGCTCGTTGCAGTTCTTCCTCTGCTCGACTCTGGTTTTTAGCCACCAGATGAAGATCGACCAGATCCAGCAGGCATTCGACCAGACCGAATCCGGTTCCTGCCCTGGCGTGAACGCCAAGAGCACGAAGTAGGTCTCCTTCCGATCCACGCAGATCACCCTCCAGGCAGCGGATCCTTCCGCGCAACAAGTGATTGCGGATGCCGAGGAATTTCATCCGTTGCTGCTGACTGATCTCCAGGGAAAACTCGACCCGTTGGCGTGCGCCATTCAGATCGCCGCACACCAACAATACAGCGGCTTCCCGGTGAAGAGAGAGGGCTCGCCCCGGCTGATCGCCGAGCTCATTGGCCAATTCGAGTCCTTGTCGGGCCAGCTCCAACGCCTCTACTGGTTCTCCCGCGGCCAGGTGACTCTCAGAAAGAGCATTGAGAGAATTGATGACGGCGGGGACATCTTCCAGATCCTCACGGATCTCCAACGCTCTGCGATGGAACTCTTTGGACTGATCGTGATCTCCGCGACACAGCGAGGCGCTGCCGATGGTGCTGAAGAAGATGGCATGTTCGGCGGTCTTCTCTTCATCGCCAATAAAGGAAAGCCCCTCACCGCTGATCTTCATCGCACGATCATAGTCACCAGCACAAACATGGAGCCATGAGAGTTGACTGAGGACACGGATCTGCTCCTGATCTCGCTCTTCTCCCGACAGTCTGACGACCACCTCAGAAGCTTCGCGCACCAGTCTCAGAGCGCCGGGGTAATCTCCTCGAAGTTCCTCGATCTTTCCCAGTTTCCGCAGAGCGCGAACTCTGCACAAATCGAGTTTGAGGGTGGCTTGCTCCTGATCAACCCTGACCTCTTCGATGATCTCAAACGAGGACTGGGCCAAATCAAGGTCTCCCAGAACTATCGCAGACTCTCCGATCCGTTCATGGATCGCGAACCAGTCCGAAATTCGATCGGACTGTTCTTCGAATTGCAGCAATGCGTGTTGGTAGTGTTCCAGTGCCTTGGCGTGAGCATGTACCTGAGTCATCGCATCACCGGCAGCCAGCAGGTGTTCCAGAGCTCGTTCAGGAAGATCAGATCTCTGGTAATGGTGCGAAAGCTCTTCCCTTACAGGATCGAGATCTTCACTGTGATGTTCTTCGATGGCTTCGGCGAGCATGCCATGAAGCCTCCTGGCCTCAGCCGGAAGAATGTCTCGCTGGACAATCTCCCTCAACTTCGGTTGCGGGATCGAATAAACCGGCTTCCCGACCTCTAGCGAACGACTGACCATGCCCTTGGCTTCCAGTTCGCGGATCTGTTCGCGCTGCTCCGTTCCGAGACCCTCGATGATCTCGAGTAGCTTCAATGGCGCCGGTCTGTCGTGAAGAGCGATCAATCTCAGGATGCTACGCGCTTGTTCACTCAGAACACGAACTCTCCTGTGGAGTGCTTGATGAATCCCCGCGGGCATCTCAACACGGGACAGGTCTCCGCCACCGCGAATGCTCCACCCCTCGCCATCTCGTTGGATGATTCCCTCTTCCTGCAAAACTTTGAGCATCTCGACGATGAAGAGAGGATTTCCTCCAGTTTTTTCCTGAAGACGATCAAGGAATGTTGATTGAATCTCATCTACCTGGAGCACGTGATGAATCAACTCGGTGATCTGGGTACGTCCAAATCGCTTCAGGGATAGTTCATCCACTGTCCTGTTCGCCTGTTCCCCTTCAAGGAACTCGACTATGGCTGATGACATCTTCTCGTCATCTCGAATCGTTACGATAGTCAAAATTCTTCCCTGGTTCTCCTCGCGTTGGAGTCGCTGACGAAGCCTGGAAAGAAGTGCAATGCTCGCATCGTCAGCCCAGTGCAGATTATTGAGGACCAACACACAGGGTTTTTTCGCGGAGGCCTCTTCCATGAACGTCGCAAGGCTATCCATGAAGCGGACGCGATCGCGATCCAGACGGTCTCCTGCAGCGGAAATTCTGGCAACACCGGAATCTCTCAACCTCGGACAGATCTTGCGTAGAGGCTCCTCGTACTTCTTGAACAGATCGGAGTCGAGTCCGATGGATAGTGCTTGTTGCTCGACAATGGAACGAAACGGATGATAGGCGTCCTGGACTGCCTCGAGACAATTCCCGGTAAACACGGGAACCTCTCGCAACTTCAAGTGATGTGAAAACTCATCGATCAGACGCGATTTGCCGATGCCGATCTCTCCAGAAACCACCATCAGCGATTTACCGGGATCCGCTTTCCTCTCCTTGCCGGTATCTCGCAAAGAGATCCCGAGGCTACGTTCCGCAGCTTCGCTCAGATGTTCCAGTTCCATCCGCCTACCGACGAGCTTGCTGCTGTACAGGTAGGAGAGCTGTGTCTCGGCAGTCTCGACCTGCCAGTGGCGACCGGCTCCCGCACTGAGAGCGTGGATAATCTCTCTGGCACTGGAAAAGCGCCGTTGCGGGTCCTTTTCCAGCAACCGCAAGATGATGTCGACCAGGTACTCCCGCTCACCTTTCAGGTCAGCACGCATTTCATCACGCCAACAACCCTCGACTCTTCCAGTGGAGGTGCCATCCGGAGCAACGAAAGGTAGTTTTCCTGTCATGATCTGAAACAGGGTCACCCCGAAGGAATAAAGATCCGCTCTGCGATCCGGAGTGCCTCCATCGATGATTTCCGGAGCAACGTAATACAGAGTTCCCTTGATGGCGAAATCGAAAGTACCAGTGATCTTTTCAGCAAGGCCAAAGTCGATCAGCTTGACCCGAGGTGGTCCCAGACAACGATCAGTAGAAACAGGATGGTTTTCGACCTGAACTACCTTGGATGTTTGATCTTCACCAATCTGACGCGTTCTGGTGACAAGGATGTTGTCTGGTTTGATGTCGAAATGAACATATCCCTGCACGTGGATGTATTCGAGGGCCCTGCAGATCTGGACGATGATATCAAGGAGCTCGTTTTCTTCGAATGTAGTGGATGCCCCGAGTAGATCATCGCCTCGAATGAACTCGCTGACGATGAACCAATCATGGCTATCGGAAACACGCCCAAAATCAAACACCCGGGCCAAGTTAGGATGGCGAAGACGAGTCAGCGCTTCGTATTCTACTTTCGACCATTCCTCGGAATCATCGATCCGGTCGGCGCGCAATACCTTCAGGGCTACCTTGCGACGTACCTGAAGAATATCTTCGCACAGAAAAACGGTACCCATGGCTCCGGCACCAAGTTGCCGGATGACCCGATATCGACCGTTGATGCATTCGCCCGCTGAAAAGGAACCCATGGTGAACCAGGGAACGGGGCTCCAGGGTGCGCGAGGCACCTACCGTTCCTCGATAAGAATACGACGAAATCGGCGAACTGGCCGATGAGCGACGCAATACGACCACTACTGGCCATTTCAGGGCTTCCTGGCGACAGACTCGATTTGCTTCCGAAATTGGATCGAGAGTGAGCGGAACCGCATCGATGCCGACAGCTACCGGCTCTGACGGAAGGGATCTTCCTGATCGAGCTGAAAACGGAGGGTATCTACCTTGGTCAGCCATTTCTGCGCAGCATCTTTAATCTCCACGGGCATGGCGAGATTCCTGCCCGACTCATCGAGGATACGTTGCAGATCAGCCTCCGCTGGTCCGAGCACACCCTTGGCAATTTCCTGCCAGAAATTCTTCTCCGTATTATCGTCACAGTCGCGCGAACGACGAATATATTCTGCAGCACGATCATCAACCGAATACTGGACATGATCCAAAATGATCCGTGCTTCCTCAGGAGTCATCGGTGGAACGTAGCGATCCGTTGCTCTCATCAGCTCGGCTTGCTCGGCATTCAGTCCTTCGGAACCGCCAACCGGCATACCGATCAAGCCAAGTATCAAGGCAACCATAACTGGAAGAACAACGGCAGCGACGAGACCGAGAGTAAGATCTCCGAAATCTAGCTCGTCATTTTCCGCCGCCGAGGTGGGCGCGGGACGAGAACGTAGTGGGGACCGTTTCGCCACGGATCTACTCCTCGCTATCCCAGTCGAAATCAAGCGGGGCCACTTTGCTCAGATCTCCCATGATGAGTTGCAATTGCGTGAAGTCACTGTTGTATCCAGAATATTCGGGCGGGAGGATGCCGCTAGGTAATCGCACGTCAGCAACCATGGCTCTCAATTGATCGAAAGTGTCACCAGCATATTTGTTCGCTTCACTCCACTTACGAGTAAAACGCGCCGAATCCGGATCGTTCCTCAATTGATAAACTTCTCTCACCAGCTTTTTTGATTTTTGTATCTTTAGCTGTATCTGCTTGTATTCCTTATTCGTGTCCGTCTGTTCGATCACGATTTGCGGAGTCGTATCTCTACTCTTCACGTACGCCCAGGCAAAAAAGATGCCGGCACCAACGAACAGAACCAACGTGATGATCACCACCACCGGACTGGCAGCCTTCTTCGCGGGAGGTTGATAGACCGGTCTTCCCTCGTCCTGATTTTCCTGGTCCCCATCGGGGGAAGTTCGAGGCCCTCGATGGCGGGAACCCGAACGTGGTGGGCGTCTGCGGGCACTGGCCATTTCGATCTCCTCCCGAGAATCTCTGCATCCATCCCGAAGGAGTCCCCGATGCATCTTTCGAGTCTAGATGGTAGCCACAGCCCGTTATAGCGTCAACTTTGACCCTGTAACGGAGAAACGCACAGAATCCAGCTCTGTGGATCACAATCCAGCTCCAGGGGACAGCTTGCAGGAAGGACAAGGCGCACATCACCCTGCTGAAGCCTCTCTTGCGTTGCTGCCAGCCTGGCTCGCCCATCGAGAATCGACAGGATGGAGAAGGAATGGCAATCGACGGGCAATTCCCCCCGGAACGCGCCTCGAAGTTCCCAGAGCTGAAAAGGGCCCTGGCTGATGCGACATTTCCACCCCGGACCAGCTGCGGCAGCGGGCAGGGGAATCGGAGAGGGATGGGCAGGAGGAGTCGTCATGAGCACCTGATCCAGGTGCAGCTCCCTGGCTTTTCCGTCGAGACCGGGACGTCCTCCATCGTGGACCCGCCAGGTCACATCGGACGATTGCTGGATCTCCGCCAGCAGGATTCCCGCTCCGATGGAGTGGATGGTTCCAGCGGGAAGTTCAATGATCTCTCCTCGTTGTACGGCCACCTCTTGAAGTGCCGCGGAAACATCTTCACCACTTCTGGCACACTCGACCAATCGACCGACGTCCCAGCCCTCCTTCAGGCCAACCTGGAGACGCGCCCCTGGTAACGCATCGAGAATGATCCACGCCTCGCTTTTACCCCAGGTTCCAAGACCCAGCTTCTGAGCAAGCGCGTCATCGGGATGAACCTGGACCGACAGATCTTCGGCAGCATCGATGAACTTGTAGAGAAGAGGAAGTCGTGCCGGTACACCACTGTCGAATGCCGATCCCAGGATCGATTCAGGGTCCTTCTCGATCAAACTCCTGAGGGTTGTTCCAGCAAGAGGACCAGCCGTCACCACCGAATGAAAGGTGTCATCTTCTTCACCCACATCAGAAACCTCCCAGGTCTCACCCAGGGGAGGTTCCGTCATCAGGTTCGATCGAAAACCATCGAGAAGACGACGCCCTCCCCAGGGACGACGGACCGCGATCGGTTGCAGTTGTAGGATCCCTGAGGGATCGGTCAACGAGTCAATTCCTCTCCGAAGTGACCTGCTTCTACCAGCATCTCACGGGCTTCCTCGAGAGATCTGTCGGTAGCTCGATCCCCTCGTAACATCATGGCGATCTCTTTGACACGGTCATCCCCGCTGACTTCTTCCAACCGGGTACGGGTAACCTCTCCCTTGGTTTCCTTGATCACTCGATGGTGTCGAACGCCGTGGCAAGCCACCTGTGGTAGATGTGTCACGCACAGGACTTGATGGTCTGAACCGATCTGGCTCAACTTTTCACCGATGACTGCACCCATGCGCCCTCCGACACCGGAATCAATCTCGTCGAAGATCAAAGTGGCGGTTCCTGATGCATCGGCAAGTGTTCGTTGCAGGGCTAGCATTAATCGTGACAGCTCTCCGCCGCTGGCCACGGCCCCGATCGGCTGGAGTGGCTCACCCGGATTGGCGCTGAAGAGCAATTCAAACCGATCACCACCCTTTTCGTCCATCCCGTTCCAACCGTTGCTGGAGTCGACAGGAACGAGACTGCCTTCGAGACGCGCTTTCACCAGACCAAGATCTTTGAACTCAACTGTGATATCAGCGACTAGTTTTTGAACTATTTCAAGACGGGCTTTGTGCAATCGATGCGAGCCTTCGCAGAGGTGAGAAATACATCGCTCCAACCCTTCCCTCAGATCCGGAAGTTCATCATCGGCGCCTCCCATAACTGCTAGTTCCTCTCGACTCTCCCGCAGGTAACTGATCAGTTGCTCTACATCTCGATGGTATCTCTGTTCGAGGATGACCAATTGATCGAAACGTTTTCGTTTCTGCTCAAGAAGTTCAGGATCCAGATCGAGGTCCGATTCCACCTCGGAAAGGCCGCGCAAAGCATCACCAATAAGGACAGAAGCCGTCGAGCAGCCTTCGACCAAAGTGGCAATCCCTGGATGAAGAGAAGCGAGTCCGCGAAGATCCCTCTCCGTCGATCCGAGCTGATCGAGGATGCTATTTTCTTGCTCGAGAAATCCCTGACGAACCGATTCGATGGAAGCGAGCACCTTGTCTCGTTCTTCTAGAAGTTCCAAATCGGTTTCGATGGAGCTTCGCTCTCCCTCGATGAGGCTAGCGGTTTCCAATTCCTCGACGATATGCTCCAGATGAAGGCGTCGGTCGCTTCTTTCGCGAACCCCTTCCTCGAGCTGGTGGATTCGTCGTTCCAGTTGACGTGCTTCGCGCCAGTTGTGCGCATGTTCGCCACGGAGCTCCAGCAGTCCGCCAAAACGATCGAGGAAATCCAGTTGTGCTCCCGGTTGCAACAACGTGAGGGCATGCCCTTGACCGATCACTTCGATGAGAAGTGGGGCGATCCTTTTCAGCAAGGTGGTGGTACTCTCCCGGCCGTCGATACGACAGCGACTTCGACCTTCTCGATGAATTTCACGTTCGATGATCAACTCGTCTTCTTCGACAGAAATTCCCAGTTGCTCGGAGATGCGAACCGCATTGGATTCGGAAAGGTGGAAGATTCCACGGACGACAGCCTTCTGGCAGCCGGTACGGACTACATCGGATCGGGTTCTATCGCCACGCAAGATAGCCATCGATGCCAGCAGCATCGATTTACCGACACCAGTGTCCCCGGTCAAAACCTGAAGTCCGGTCCCCATCTCCAGCTCCGCATGCTCGATGAGACCCAGATCGTCGACAGAAAGATGGACAAGCAACTACGCCTCCCGATCTTCAGTGCACCTGACAACCCGGCGCGACCTTACCATCTGGCCCCAGCAGTCGGACCACATCCTGATCTGCCACTGCCAGTAACATGCCACGGGATTCGACACCCCGGATGGTCGCCGGCTGAAGGTTCCAGACCATGACAATCGTTCGGCCCTTCAGTTCTTCCTGGGTGTAATGAGCCCGAACTCCCGCAACGATCTGGCGAGTCTCCCCGCCCCCATCGACGGTGAGCAGCCACAATTTATCTGCCTTGGGGTGTGGCTCTACCTCTAGAACCTTGGCCGTTCTCAACTGGACCTTGGCAAAGTCATCGATGGAGATGAGAGTGGTTTCCGAACCGGCCTCGGATTCAGTATCAGGTTCAGTATCAGGTTCAGTATCAGTTGTCATTCAATTGCTCCTCCTGTTGGATCCCACCGCAACCAAACCGTTCTAATGTGGTCATCGCTGAGGCGCAATACCGCTAACAAAGGAGCCCCCGGACTTGATCGTCCAGGGGCTACAGAAATTTCTTTCAGTTTCGCTGTGAGACGTTCAGATCCCCTCTTCCAGGATCCGGTCGATGATCTGCTCGATTCGCTGGTCATCCTCTGGTCCCCAGCTATCTGGATCGAGGCCTTGAATCGGACCAGCAGCCGAAGATCCTTCGCCAGGCAGCAAGTGGATCTTTTCGAGCAACGGAGCCAATTCGGGAACCTTATCGATTCTATCTGCTCCACCCAACTCATCGGGACCTCCCAGGCCTTCCGGACCTCCCGGGCCATCTGTGCCCTCGGGACCGTCCGGTCGCTGTGGCCCCCTCAGTCCCTCAGGACCATTCGGTCCTGAAACTCCGCCCACTCCATCGATCGTCATCGGATACCCCTCTTTCCCTCCGAGGCGAATAAACTCACCCCAACAAGGTGCCTCGAACTCCCTGCCGACCGACGAGGCGGTTGTGCAACTCCCCGTCTACGACTCAGATCGACTGGCGTGCCGCAAAACTTGAGCGAATTCTGAAAAAATCCGTATCCGCACTTCATTTGCGACCGTCACGAATCGTGACACAACGGAAGAAATTCTACAAGCCCCTATGAAATCAGGGGTTCGGAAACTGTGATAGGGCCAGGAATTGGGCCGAAAAAAAAGAAACCTCCCCCGGACCATCCGGGGGAGGCACCTGTTACGGTGCCCCCAGGGTCATTCGCGCGGGACCCGCGTATCGCGCGACTACCCCTTTTATCGGGAACACCGATCTAGAGTCTTCACAAACCCCCACCGACGGTACATCGGCGAGGATCAGGGAAACCGCTAGAGGACGATTCGACCCTCGAGGGTCACATCGTCTTTTTTCTTGTCGATCTCTTTCTTGTCCTTCTTCTTGTCGGACTTCTTCTTGTCAGTCTTCTTCTTGTCGGTCTTCTTCTTGTCGGACTTCTTCTTGTCGGACTTCTTCTTGTCGGGGGCCTCGTCGAGATCGCCGAGGACTTCCTCGAGGGGGATCATCTCGATGCTCTCGAACATCTCGCGAATGTGATCTGGCATCTCCTCGAGAGACTCGTAGTGAACCGACTGCTGGTCTGGATCGATGCCTTCGGTCGAACCGAAGATCACTTTCGATTCTATTCCATCGAGTCCGTCGACCACGAATTTGAAGGACGCTTCCGATTGAACTTCAACAGCTTTCTTCTTGTCGCTCTCCTTCTTGTCGGTCTTCTTCTTGTCGGTCTTCTTGTTGCCAGCCTTCTTCTTGGCTGCAGCTTTCTTCTTGTTGTTGGTTTTCTTCTTGTCTGTCTCCTGCTTGTCGATCTTCTGCTTTCCGGCCTTCTTGTTACCAGCCTTCTTCTTCATCGCAGCTTTCTTCCTGGCTGCAGCTTTCTTCTTGTTGATCGCTTTCTTGTTGCTGGCTTTCTTGTTGATGGCTTTCTTGTTACTGACTTTCTTCCAGTCAGACGGAAGATCAGAACCCACTCGTATGATGTGCACTTCGCCGGGCATGGAGTGGTCGCCGATCCACTCGACCGACTCTCCGGCGACCCGCGAAGCACCCTCGCCAGCTTTACCCAGATTGAACTCGAAGGTTTTTCCCGTATCGACCTCGACATAACGTCTTTTGCTGTTCTTGTCTCCTTCAGAACCATCGGAGTGCTCGGAACGAATCACTTCGATCTCGACGTGAGACTCTCCGGCCCGACCGAACGGGATATCGACATCGAGGTTCTTGAGCATCTCGAGGACGTGATCCGGCATCTCTTCGAGAGACCCTGACCAGTGAATCTGCTGCTGGTCTTGATCGTTATTTCCCCGATTCCGATCTTGTCTGGTGCCGCGACCCTCACGAGCGCGCGGATCACCATCAGGGCGCTGCTGTGGTCTCATCTGACGACCGCGAGCACGGCCCCTGTCGTTTCTCCGGTCGCGGTTTTCAGCGCTCAGGCCACCCCCATCACGATTTCGTTGATCTCGCTGTCCGATACGGCGACCTTCTGGTCCGCGATTTCCTGGCATACCGCCCTGGAAACCACGAACTCCGGTGCGACCGAAGCCACCGGGCATCGGCCCATCTTCATCGGTACGTCCGAATATGAAGTCTCCCATCGGGAGTTCGCCGTTGGATTCGAATCTTTCGACCCGGAAGCCTCCCGGACCATCCCGGTCCGGCATCCTCCGCTGGTTGAAACGACCGTCACCTTGCATTCCGTCATGGCAGTCGGTGCAAGACTGACCGCGCGCATTCATTTCTTGAATATGAGCTTCGACCCGACGGCGCCCTCCATCTTGTTCGTCATCTCGTGGATGGAAACTTCGATCGCGATCATCGTCACGGCGATCATCGTCACGGCGATGTTCTTCGCCATCGTCGCCACGGCGATGTTCTTCACGATCGTCGTCACGGCGATCACGGCGATGTTCTTCGCCATCGTCGTCACGGCGATGTTCTTCACGATCGTC
>PAIH01000007.1 GCA_002711105.1 Planctomycetota bacterium | reverse complement strand
GAAAGAGATGGGAGAGCCCGTCAGTTTTACGGAGCTCTTGCGCTGAGGATCCGGCTGGTGGGAGATTTACTCGCCGGCGGGAACCTTCCCCTTCGTTCTCTATCACCCCGCCACTGCCAAGACCTACTCTGAAACTCTCTGGTCACCAGAACCAAGGCTGAGGCTCAATTCGCCACAAATCCTGTCACGCAGGGTGGTGAAAACGGATGGATGGATAGGAAAGAGATCCAACTGGATGGCAGGAGGAGACGATGCAGAAAAAACCCTCGCTTGGCTATAGCCTCGCTCTCTACCTCTCAACTGTGATGTGGATTTTTGGAATGGTGGGAATATTCGGCGTCTGCGTAGGCCTGGGCATAGATATGGTCCGGGAGTATCAGTATCAGAAAACTATAGATCAACTCGACTTGTCCCACGAAGAATATCTCCAAGCCAGAGCGGATCGGGATGAGGCAGGACGTTGGTATCAGGAATTCTATCACCCCATCGAAGCGCTTCCCCACTTCCCCGCGACTTTATTTGCGTTCGGTATGATTGGGGGAATCGGATACAGGATCAGGAAAGAGATGGGAGAGCCCGTCAGTTTTACGGAGCTCTTGCGCTGAGGATCCGGCTGGTGGCAGATTTACTCGCCGGCGGGAACCTTCCGCACATCCGCTTGGCGGATTCCACGGATCTGATCGCCTTGAGTGATATGAATTTCCAGCTCTGCATCGCCTGTGGGCAACATGACCTGTGCGAAACTACAGGTGCGGATGGTTGGCAGTAATGCCTGTTGAACTTTCAAATCACCGCAGATGAGAGTGATCACTCCCGGCTCCGGTTTCGGCGAAAAACGACAGTCGATGCGATATGGCCCTTCGCTGGCAATTTTCACATGCCACTGACCACGCGAATCTCGCGCCCACGGTCGACCATGGGTATGACGCCAGTCCTGACGCGTCAACACCGTCATCTCTTCATGCTCGGTTCCGATGATGATACGCGGTGGTGCCCACGGATCTTCTCGCTCATTGGAAACATCCATGAACCAGGCCTCGTAATCGCCCAGCAGCCTCTGGACGATCTCGGGATTCTCATCGGAGATGTCATCGAGTTCGTAAGGGTCCTTGCTCAGGTCATAGAGCTGGAAATCAGGCTCCCCCTCGAAGGTGTCGCGCCAGAAAGGCGATGGGTGAACCAGCTTCAAGAAGTTTTTCCGGGCCATGAAGTTGTGATAGAGCAACGGTTGATCGCCTCGGTGTGCCTGGATCACCACGGTCCTTGGCTTTCTCTTGACCTTTGCACCCTTCAGTTCTGCCAGGAAACTGGTGCCATCGATCTTCACTCCTTGTGGGACCGGAACGGAACAGGCCGCGAGAACGGTGGGAAGCACATCGTAGATCGCTGCCGGCCAGGAAGTCGCCACCCCCGTCTGAAGAGTACCGGGCCAGCGGGCAAAGAAGGGTGAACGAACACCCCCCTCAAGGGTGCTGCTCTTGGAACCGCGGAAGCCACTGACGAACCGCCGTCCTTCCGGGCCGTTGTCGCAGAAGAAGAGGATCAGCGTCTCCTTGCCGATCCCCATCGCATCGACCTGTTCGATCATCTTTCCCATGTTCTCATCGATGTTGGTGATCATGGCATACGATCTGCGCACCTGGTCATGGTTCCAGTTCCCCTTCAGCGGGGCACCCTTCTCCTGAGGAAACGCAGCCGCCGACAGATCCACATCCTTGTACATCTCGAGCTCCTCGGCGGGAGTGTCGTGCCACGGTCCATGGGGACAGTTATCGGTGATGATGGCCAGGAACGGCTTTTCATCCTGGTGTGCCTGGCGAGCAAACTTCAGCGCTTCATCGAAATAGATATCGGTGCAGTAGCCTTTCATCTGCCGCGGCACTCCGTCGTCCATCAGGATCGGGTCGGTGTACTTACGCTCTCCGCCAACAGGATCGGATGGTTGGCCGATACCCCCCCCTCGATGCACCAGCGATTTTTCGAAGCCCTGATCACCGGGTCGCAGCGGATAGCAATCTCCCAGGTGCCACTTGCCGAAGATGCCTGTCGCATAACCGGC
Source organism: Planctomycetota bacterium (assembly GCA_002711105.1). GTDB lineage: Bacteria > Planctomycetota > UBA8108 > UBA1146 > UBA1146 > UBA1146. The sequence goes on along the minus strand of PAIH01000007.1, from coordinate 13,437 downwards.
ATCCCTCAGGATCTCTGCGATGGTTACCTCGTCGGTATCCATCATCGCTCTACCGATGTAGGTATCGATGGCACGGGTTCTCTGATGACTCCTACCTGTCATCAGTGAGGCGCGGGTCGGTGCGCAGACTGGACACACATAAAATGGATCGAGGCGAGCACTTTCTCTCGCCATCGCATCGAGATTGGGGGTCTTGATCACCGGATTGCCGTGAAATCCTAGATCTCCATAACCCTGATCATCGGTCATCACGATGATGACGTTGGGTCTCTTGGATGTTTGGGCTGATGCCTTGTCGATCTCTTTCTGTGGCCGACCTTCTTTCTGGCCGATCTTCCACTGTGTCATCAATTCGTCGATCGCCTCGGCCAAAGCCGGCACGCTGGTGGCACGACCTTCCTTCTTTCGGACGCTCCATGGGTGTTCGAACTGCAGGGTCCGCATGCCGTTTTTTCGGTAGTGACGCGTGATGTAGCCACCGCTCCAGAACTTCTTGCCATCGGGATGCGGCAATCTGGGCGAGGGCACCGCCTGGAAACCGACCTTTTCGAGCAGGGCACCGATGCTCCTGGGACCACGGATCCAATCGACATCTTTCAGTTCATCATCGGGGACCGCCAGATCTGATCCTCGCAACAGATGCCCGACCTCGATCCAGTCATCGGGATGGGCATGACCATGGAGATCGATCAGGAGGGCATCGCCGCCACCGATTTGCAGAGCTTTCTGGCACGACTCTTCCAGCGCCTTGTGATAGGCGCGATATATCGCCGCAGCAAAAACACCGCCCTGTGTCGCTTCTTCAATCGCCCGGTTGGGATCCATCTTCACTCGGTGCAGTCGGTTGGTCACAAGAAACGGTGTCTTACCGGTACGCTTTTCGATCGCAGCGGCCAGTTCGATGGCCAACTCGTAGGTATTGGTGTCACGCTTCAGGGTGCCGCTAGTGCGATTGGGAACACCAACAGGTTTCTCGGTTCCTCCGTGGGGTGCTGATAACACCAGAGGCATGTTACCGACCGTCACATCAACGAAGTCATCAGCAGCTACCGCAGGAGTGGCCACCAAAGCGAGGATCAATATTGAAATCATCATGGAGTCAGTCTAGCCGAGAAGATGGGACGGGTCGCGGGGTTGGTGGCTGACTAGAATCCGATTCCCAGCGACAGAATCGGACCAGGCTCGTATGTGCCCTCGGTGGAGTCGGGCGTATCGATGAAGATGGGCAAGATCAAAGAGAGAGTACGGTTGCGAAATTCATCATCCTTCCAGCTGATTCCGATGGTGGCGGAAAGTGCCTGGTAACCGGTGTTTACATCGATCTCCCCATCCCAGGTGGCACGCCCCTGATCCTGATAGAGCAATCCCACAACACCGAACGTTTGCTCCCACGGACCGAGTTCGCCGAGGGACGTGATGGCCCCGAGACCACCCTGGAGAAGACGCGAACCTCGAAATCCATTGTCATTTCGGCTGCCCGGAAAACGACCCTGGGCGAAAGCACTGAGGATCGCTTCGTCGCCGACCGGTCGGCTGTAGAAGAACTCGACGATCGGGTCGAAAGTACCGGTACCGAACTGGATGTGTTCGTGTGCTTCACCGGCATCGCCGGCGGGATACGGATTTTCTTCGATATGCCCCAGTGGCACGGTCGTGCCCGCTGCCACCGAAAAGAGGGCGCCTTCCTTACCCATGTCATGGTTGTGCCAGCTCAGCAGCATATCCATATCGCCAAAACCCAGCAGGTTTCGACTCGGATGATGAATCTGTAGGTTTCGTTCCATTGCTTCGATCTCCGCGGGTGTCGCCGCAGGATCGATGCCACCGATGGACGCGGTTCTCGATTTCTGTTCGACGGGGAGACGCCAGCGAATAGCCCAGGGTTCATCGAAGGTATATTCGAGCTGGAATTGTAGGCGAGCGATCTCGACCGTCACATCATGGCGATGGAGAGGCACCTCGACAACATTGCCACCTGCATCAACGCCGTGAATTTCGTCGTGGCTACCGTCAAATCCAAATCCACGTATCAGGGAAACGCGCATCTGCCAGGTATCGGTACCGTGTCGGATGGAGCCCAGACCGGACCCCAGCGCCCCCGCATCGGGAGCGTTCGGATTGGTTCAGGCAGGTCACCCCTGAGCCCAGAGTGCCGGGCCAGCACAAAGCTGCATCAAGAAAAGCAGCAACAACCAGGGGAATAATCGCGGTCCTCGAATCATATGCGTTTTGAGCCCTTTCTGGCACCATCTACAAGGCCTGACGATGAGAACAGGTATCGAGTTCCCTGACCAGCAGTTTCCGTATGAATCCCGAAGCTGACCCCAAGCAGCCGTCATGGAAACCCTCAGCAGCGGCTACACTGACAGGCATGCAAGACGAGAAGACAACGCCTGTCGGTCCCGCAGCCCGCGATGCCATCCAGGCCGCCTTCGATGCCAGCGATCTCGGTGATATCGAACAGATCGGTGGTCTGTTTCTTGGCTATGCCAACATCAACTACCGTGTAAAAACCTCCACCGGCCTCTACCTGGCACGCTTCTGTCGCGCCCAACCCGATGAGCGAATCCACGATGAGATCCTGCTTCTTCGCTCCATCCAGGATAGCCGGTTTCCTGCTTCCTACCCGATCGCCAGAAGCGATGGCGGGTACATCAGTAACCATGAACAAGAAAAAGTGATGATTTACGACTTTGTCGAGGGAGAAACACCTCAGGTCAGTACGGATTCAGCACATCAAGTCGGCCGGGCTCTGGGATGTCTCTCCCTGCATCCGGTTCCGATGGGCTACTCATCTACTGCACTCATCGACATCGAAGACCTGCGAAAGTTCCGGGCAGAAAAAATGACTGAGCTGGAACAGTACCCGGAGTTTCGAGATGAGTTCCTGGAGCAAACAGCGAGCATTGAATCGTGCCTTCCCTTTGATCTTCCACGTGGTCTCGTTCACGCCGATGCTTTTCCCGACAACACCATCTTTCGCGATGGGAAACTGATCGCCCTGATCGATTTCGAGGATTCATGTGTCGATACGCTGATTTTCGACATTGGCATGGCCATCATCGGCTTTGGTTATCAAGATGAAGTGATGGACAGGGCGCTCGTTGCGGCTCTTCTCGATGGCTATCAATCACAACGGATTTTGAACAGCGCCGAAGTAGAGGCTTTGCCGGCGATGGCGCGCTGGTGTGCCCACGGCATGGGCTTCTGGCACCTACGCTGTTACCTCGATAGCCCTAATGCTCGCCAGCATCAACGGATCCATGAGTTGCAGCGGGTCGTACGAGGGTTGCGGGGCAAGGACGCCGAAACGATTCTTGCTGCATTCGACCAATAAGCCACGGATCGGTCCCTGATTCCTGGCTGGAGGCAGATGCGACTGCAGCCTCTCCATGCGAAAATCTGTTTCGCCGTGGAAGAAAGGGTGCGATGCAATACCAGGATGGTCGCTGGCAAATCGGCGGACTCGATATGGCGGAGCTCGCCGAGCAACATGGCACCCCACTGTATGTTTACGATTCTTCCATCATCGAACGTCAAGTCACACGCTTTCAAAACGCCTTTTCTTCCTTCGATCATCGCATCTTCTACGCCATGAAGGCGAACTCGAATCAAGACCTACTCGCCTTGATGAAGAAATTGGATGTCGGGCTTGATGCGGTTTCTATACACGAGGTACGCATCGGGCTCGAGGCAGGTTTCTCGGCAGACAACATCATTTTCACCCCAAATGGCGTTCCATTCGATGAACTGGAACAGGCAATCGAACTGGGGGCGCGGCTCAACATCGAAAACCTCTCCTACCTGGAAAAACTAGGCGAGGCATATCGAAGTGATGTCCCCTGCACCTTGCGGGTACACCCGGGCCTGGTACTGCCCAATGCGAGTCGCGATGCAACCGGTTGGTACCAGCGCTCTCGCTTCGGCATCGATCGCAAACAACTGGAAGAAGCGCGGCGGATTATCGATTTGCACGGCATCCGGGTCGAAGGACTGCATATCCACTCCAGTTCGATAATCCTTGATGAAGCTGTGTTCGGCACCGTCGCCGAAGTACTTCTCGATCTGGCCAGAGACCTCCCCGATGTCCGTATTCTCGATCTCGGTGGCGGGGTTCGCCCTCCGTACCAACCAGATGATGATCATCCTGATCTCGATGCACTGGCATCCTGTCTGCAAGAGCCGCTGGAACATTTCGAGCAACAGACCGGACGCAAACTACAACTGTGGTTCGAGCCGGGACGATACCTGGTCGCTGAAAGCGGTGTCCTTCTGACCCGGGTCAACGTGTTGAAGGAGGTGGGTGGCAGATCCGTCGCCGGTGTTGACACCGGTTTTCACCAGCTGATTCGACCCAAGCTCTACGATGCCTGGCACGAGGTCCGCAACATCTCGAACCCGGACGGACCGAAACAAGTCATCGACATCTGCGGTTGCCTTTGCGAAGAAGATGATCTGGCTCGTCAGCGTTCTCTACCGGAAGTGCGCGAGGGACATCTGCTCGCCATCCTCAACGCCGGCGCCTACGGCTACTCGATGGCATCCACCTACAACTCACGGCCGTTACCGGCAGAAGTGATGGTGTGAGATCACCAGCCTCGCCATACCCCTTCTGTGGTGACGATCTGACGCCAGATCCGGTCGATTGCGATCAGTCTACAGCGGATTGTTAATGTTCAGTCGCTTGGTAGTTGCTCTCTCCTGTTCCCCAACGGAAACTTGTGGGGAACCTGAGATGACTCATGAGCGTTTCCATCATCAGGTCCCGCGAAAAGGAACAAGCCATGAAGTCTGTATCCATCTGTTTGGCCATCATCTGCAGCTGTTTTTGCTGGGGTAGCTCCCCGGTCGCACTCGGCCCTTTTTTGTTCACCATTCCCATCGTTGGCATCGGCGAGGATTCCTTACCAGCACTGGAAGAATCGTTTCGCGAAGTGCTCGGAGATAGGGGTTTCCTGGAGCCAAAGATCAAAGATGGTGAGTTGCATTTCTGGGGTGGCGGCGGGGGTCCCAAGGCGTTGCTGAGTCTGGAGCAAGTGACAGAAGCGGTGAAGCGCGCCGGATTCCAGGTCGATCAATCCCTCTGGCGACTCAAGGGCCAGATGATGGGGATCAGTCTCTCCTCGAAGGAGGGGGCAAAGACCTCCGAGGTGGTCGCTGCGCTGAAGACCATCGAGGGAGTCAGCGTCGAGGACTCTCTACTCATCGGTAAACAGACTTACCACGTGATCCATTTCGAGCGTGCCCTGAACTATTTCGACCTGGTCGCTGGCATCGGGAAGTCAAAACTCGGGGTCGATGACCTGCTCTGGGGTCACTGGAAATACGGCTGGAAGATCGACGAAGGCGAGCACGGCCACAGTCACGACATGGGTATGACCCTGATTCGAAAGACCGCGTCCGACTGAAGCCACTAAAAAGCAGGAGGTGTTTTTGATGATGATGCTGGGAATGGTATTGCTGTCTCTTGCACAGCCTGTCGACGACGCTGCCAGTGAAACGCCCATCAACATCGTCATCGTCCTTGCCGACGATCTCGGCTACGGCGATCCCGGCTGTTACAACGACCAGTCGAAAATTCCGACACCGAACATCGATCGCCTCGCGGCCGAGGGTTTGCGTTTTACCGACGCCCATACTCCATCGAGTGTCTGTTCGCCAACTCGCTACGGTCTCCTGACTGGTCGTTATGCCTGGCGAACCAAACTGAAACGCAGCGTCCTGTGGCCATGGTCGTTGCCACTGATCGAGAAGGATCGCCTGACGCTGCCGGCGATGCTTCAGCAGCACGGTTACCACACGGCATGCATCGGCAAGTGGCATCTGGGCTGGGACTGGCCCATCGATACAGATGGCCATGTCAGCGATGAGTTCGATGGGGTTGCCATTGCTGCCAAGAAGCGAGTCCCTCTGGGAAAGCGAATCGCTTTCTCGCGACCGATCGCAAGTGGTCCCACCTCGCGCGGTTTCCATTATTACTTCGGTGATGACGTTCCCAATTTCCCGCCGTATTGTTTCATCGAGAACGATCACACCGTCGGTATTCCCGGTGTCGACAAGCCCAAGGGGATGTTCGGCCACGATGGGCCGACGCTGGCCGGTTGGGATCTATCGGTAGTGATGCCGACTCTCGCTCAAAAAGCCGCGGCATACATCGAGGAGCGTGCCAAGCATCCTGACCAGCCGTTTTTTCTCTACGTACCGCTGACCGCTCCGCACACCCCCATCGCTCCATCACCACACTTTGCCGGCAAGAGCGAGGCGGGGATCTACGGTGATTTCGTCCACGAAGTCGACTGGGTACTCGGCCAGGTTCTTTCTGCCCTCGACCGCACCGGCACCGCCAAAAACACTCTCGTCATCTTCACCAGCGACAACGGCTCTCCGCAGCGAAATGGCATCGACATGAGTGGTCCCATCGGTTCGGTGAAGAAGTTTGGCCACGATCCATCAAGACCGTGGCGCGGTATGAAGTCGGACGCCTGGGAAGCCGGGCACCGCGTCCCCTACGTGATGCGATGGCCTGGTAGAACGCCCGCCGGTGAAACTTCCTCCGAACCAATCATCCTGACCGACCTGATGCGCACTTTTGCCACCATCGTTGGCCATTCCTTGCCCGAAGACAGCGCCGAGGACAGTTTCGACATCCTCACCGCCTTCGAGGGCAAGAGAACCCATCGGCCGATTCACAATCATCTGGTTCATCACTCCGGCAACGGTGTCTTCGCCATCCGTCAGGGAAACTGGAAGTTGATTCTCGGTAAGGGCTCCGGCGGTTTCACCAGATACAAAGCACCTGCGGATGCTCCTGCCGGGCAGTTATACCATCTGGGCGATGATCCAGACGAGATGCGCAACCTCTACTCAGAAAAACCGGAGATTGTCGAACAGCTATCCGAGTTGCTGAAAAAAGTGCGCAACAACAACAGTTCTTATCAGCTCTTCTCAGCTTCTCGATCGCAATAACACAACGATTCCGCAACGAAATCGTCTGGACCGAGTAGTGAAAAGGATAGAGGGCCATCCCCCGCCCTGCAAAAAAAAGGGACGGCCCTCTCGCGATAGATCTACGGACAGATTGAGCTGATCTCGCAATCCAGCGCATCGGGTGCAGTATCCGGTCCACAAACCGGGAAAGGTTGTGCCGGAGCCAACCCGCCAGAAAAGAGATAGCCCAGCAGCGCTACCGGATCGGCGATGTTGAAAGTGCTATCGTTATTGATGTCACAGGCATCATCGCAATCGGGATCACCTCCCATCATGAACAGGATTCCCAGTGCGCCGATGGCATCGGCGATGTTGATCTTTCCATCTTGATTACAATCAGCACGGACAAAGTCATTTTCGACACCGCCACCTCCGACATCGGTCTCGTTGAAGTAAGGGGTGACATAATCGAGATTTCCATTGGAAACCAGAAGATCGATCTTCCCATTCCCATTGAGGTCAGCGGTATTGAGGGCGTAGCAATCCGCCGACACGAGAGTGTCGTCAACGGTGAAGCCGCCTGAACCATCACCCTTGTAGATGACGATGGTGGTGGACTGAGAACTGAGCGTATTGCCGGCCAGCACCATGTCGACATTGCCATCCTGGTCGAAGTCAGCAGAAGCGGTGTAGTGAGGATTGCTATCGCCACCGGGATAGACATTAGGCATGCCAAATCCACCGGACCCATCGTTGAGTCGCACCTGGATACCAGTATTGAAACCATCGAGATGAACCATGTCCGGATAGCCATCGTGATTGATGTCTACCACTTCGATGCTGTCCATTCCGTAATTACCGTTGAGCGGATACGTTTCCATCGGAAGGAAGTTTCCCGGCGACATGGCACGGAGTACACCGATGGTGGCGGAACCTCCTCCCGAGTAAGGAATCACCAGGTCAACCAATCCATTCAGGTCGATATCTGCAGCGGCTATCGTCAAAGGTCCCCCTGGCAATGACAGCGTGCTATCGGCGACAAACTGCCCGCTTCCGTCCCCTCGCCCCATCACGGCGGTGCCACTCCAAGAGCCGGGGATCAAGACATCGAGCAACCCATCACCGGTGTAGTCGACAACGGTCAAACCGAATCCACCACCACCGGGAAGCGATGTAACGATCGTCGAGTAGTTGAAATTGCCACTACCCAGCAAACAGACGATGGTCGCGTTGAAGAGGTCGCCAGTGATGATGTCAAGAACACCATCGAGATTGACGTCGCCGATTTCTAGACCCCAAGGTTGCGTCTGTGCCGCCAGAGAAAAGACGATGGGCATGCTGGCCCACTCACCAGGTGCCGTACCAGGATAGATGTAGAGCAGCTTGGTGCCGGTAACCGGCACGTTCATGGCGATCATATCGATGAGTCCATCCCCATCGAGATCTGCTGCTTCCGATTCGGTGACGCAGACCGCCTGCAACACCGAAGTGGGCACCAAGATGATGCCACCATCTGCTTTCGATACCGAACTCAACAACAACAACACAATTAGCATGAGCCCAAGAGCCACTCTGGAATACACCATGGCCACTCCCTCTCCGCGGGCTAAACTGTGAATAGAACTCAGCGGAATCATTCAGAGCGTTCCATGAAGACAACGCCGATTCGTCGTGATCAGTTCCTTTTTCTTCAACAGCAGAAAATGATGCTTTATTTCCAAGCACTGTCTTGAAGGGTGTGTCATTTCGTCATGGATAACTTGTTGAAGATCTACAGAAGAAAGGTGTTCACCATCATCGACTGGGCAAGATGTCTCCTGCACCGCAGCGACGAAGTGGTGAAGGTTTTTCCTTCCGCATCAGGAAAAGACCGCTAAACAGCTCCTGGCATGGCTCTTACCTCTCATCGGGACGATCAACCGTTGATCGGGTTCGCTTCCCCAATGCCGCTAATCAGATAGGATTTCCTGCAACGGAAGCATGTGCAGGCCGCCTCTTCCGATTTCCGTAGGAAGAGTGGGAGCACCCTCCGATGCAGGAACAGATCCGTAACGTGGCGATTATTGCCCATGTCGACCACGGAAAGACGACTTTGGTCGACCGGCTGCTCTATCAATCGGGCATGTTTCGCAGCGAAGAGCTAGATCGACTCGCCGGTGGTCAGCATGGATTGATCTTCGACAGCAATCCGCTCGAACGAGAACGTGGCATCACCATTTTGGCAAAGAACTGCGCCATCGAAGTGGATCGCAACGAAACTCGTTACCGCATCAACATCATCGATACACCCGGCCACGCCGACTTCGGTGGCGAGGTGGAGCGAGTCTTATCGATGGCCGATGGTGCACTACTGCTGGTGGATGCCTTCGATGGACCGATGCCACAGACTCGATTCGTGCTGCAAAAAGCTCTCGAACACAATCTGCGCCCGATGTTGCTCGTCAACAAAACCGATCGAACAGATGGTCGCCCGGCACAAGTAGTCGATGAGGTCTTCGACCTGTTAGTCAGCCTTGAAGCAGACGACGACGTCCTCGATTTTCCGGTGTTCTTTTGTTCCGGCCGCGATGGTTGGTGCATGGAACAAGTCGACGGTAAGCGATTCGATCTGCAAAGAATCTTCGATGCCATCATCGAACATGTGCCTTCACCCCAAGTCCAACACGACGCACCTTTACAATTACGAGTCAGCACTCTCGACCACTCCGAATACATCGGGCGCATCGCCATCGGACGCATCGCGGCAGGAACCATCTCCACCAACGAGGAGATCCAAGTGCTTTCCCCTTCTTCTGAGCCACGACGAGCCCGTGTTCAGGAAGTACACCTGTTCGAGGGGCTGGGTCGTAAGAAGGTCCAACAGGCAAAAGCCGGGGATATCTGTGCGGTAGTTGGCATTGAGGGAATCGACATCGGGGACACCATCGCTTGCAAACAACAGCCCAGCGCCCTACCGGCCATCCTCGTCGATGAACCGACATTACATATGACCTTTCGTGTCAATGACGGGCCTTTTGTCGGCCGCGATGGGAAGTACGTCACCTCTCGACAACTGAAGGAACGGCTCGAACAGGAGCTGGAACGCAATGTCGCATTGCGAGTCGAGCAGGGTGAACGCCCAGAGGAGTTCCTTGTCTCCGGACGCGGCTTGATGCATCTGGGAATCCTGCTCGAAAATATGCGCCGTGAGGGATTCGAACTCTGTGTCGGCATGCCCCGGATTATCGAGCGGCAGATCGATGGCAAATGGCATGAGCCTTTTGAACACCTGGTGCTGGAAAGCCCCATCGATGCCCAGGGCTCAGCGATGGCGCTGATCGGCGAACGCCGGGCAGAGATGATCAACATGAGTTCACGTGCCAGTAGCGACATGGTGCATATGGAGTTCAGGATTCCTGCACGGGGATTGATCGGTCTGCGCACCAAACTGCTGACCGCCACTGCGGGTCGTGTCATCTCTCACCACAGCTACCTGGAACATGGGCCGCGAGCTGGTTCGATCCCGCGCCGCAACTCCGGTTCTCTGATCGCCGTCGAAACCGGAGCCGCCACCCCGTACAGTCTCGATGCACTATACGACCGCGGTACCTTCTTCGTCGAACCGGGAGAGCAAGTCTACGAGGGCCAGGTGGTCGGAGAGCATTGCCGCGACAATGATCTGGAAGTGAACGTGGTGCGCACCAAGAAGCTGTCCAACGTTCGAGCTTCTGGCAAGGATGACGCCACCTCGGTCCGGCCACTCAAACGGATCAAGCTGGAGGAAGCACTCGAGTTCGTCGTCGAGGGAGAACTGGTCGAAATCACGCCTGACAACATCCGCATCCGCAAACAACTCCTCAAAGAAGCCGACCGACGCCGAGCCAATCGCAAAGCCAAGAGCAATAAGTAGTCCGAATCCAGAATCCGTTTTTTGATCGCGGTGTCTCTACGTCTTTTCCTGTGTCAAAATAACGCCCAATCTCAGCCTGATCGTGTATTTGAATCGAATTAACCCTCACTCCGAAGGGAGTGAGAACAGCGAGGTGCTCCGTGAGCGATGTCCCATCGACTGACTCTGGTAGTTCCGATACCGCTACCGATTGCGGCCCCTCCTTTCTCCAACCGATGCCTCCGATGGGAATTTACGAGACCCTCTATGCTTTTCAGGCCACCTTCGGCGAGCCGATGGGAACTGTCGGCACACACCCGTGGAGTCAGGGTTTCCCGAGAACCGAACAGATCCCGGGCGGGCCGGAGATGCCCACAACTGTCGGGGTCAGTTCTGAAAATCTGCTCTACCCGAAGTCGTGGGGAATGCCGGCACTCCGGGAGAGGATCGCCAGTTACTACTGCAAACACTACGGCGCTTCCATCGACGCCGACAACGTCATGGTCTTTGCCGGCGGTCGTCCGGCCTTGCTTTCAGTATTAATGTTTCTCGAGAACGGCATCCGGGTCAGGATCGCCTCAACGGAATACACCCCTTACTACGACCTCTTGCATCGACTCGCGGTGCCTTTCGACCTGATCGAGAGCGACCAAGAAAACCGCTTCTGCCCACCGATCAATAGCTACACCGAGCCCAACCCAGACCATCGAACGATGATGCTACTGAGTAACCCGTGCAATCCGACTGGCATCACCCGCACCGGTGCCGAAATCGATACTCTGGTCGCCGCCGCCAGCACTCCCGACTGCGGACTTCTCATCGACGAGGCCTACGAGCTGTTCCACGATCCGCCGGTCAGTGCGCTGTCTCAAATTCGAGATATCAACCAGACCAACATCTTCGTCATCGGAGCCGCCACCAAGGGTTTGCAGTCTCCGGGAATCCGCATCGGCTGGGCCATCGCGGCCAAGCGCCACATCAAAATTCTCGGCAACTTCTCTTCGTTTGGCATGGGCGGAGTCTCCCACCCATCGCAGTGCTATGCCCTCGAACTGATGGCCGAAGGTCGGATCGAACAGGTGCGCAGTGCGATCCCCGCTTTTTATGGCAGTCAGCGCCAGCGTTACGGCGAGGCGTTCGAGAAGATGGGGCTACGACTTTTCACCGGCGATGGCGGTTTCTACCACTGGTGCCAGCTACCTGGCGGCATGACCGCCACCGAACTCAACGACAGACTCTTTCCTGAGGGTGCCGCGATCCTGTGCGGAAACGATTGCGACATGCGTCGCTACGGCAGCCTGTCGCCACTGCGAAACTTCATCCGCTTCTCCTTCGGCCCCCTGGCCCCCGAATCGTTCGAAGAAGACATCGAAATCCTGTCCCGAGCATTGAACGATTGAACTGAGAAAACTCATGACCCGCAGACTGATCGCCGCACTATTACTGTTGCTGATCTCCGCCCCCCTTCCAGCACAGATCGAAGGCTTGCTGGAACTACAGAAGAATCTGATCAACAAAGAGGTCACAGGTAGCAATGTCGCACTGGTAGTCCGCAACGGCGAGGTCATCCATCGCAAGGTGGTCAACTCCGGTAAAAAAGGCGACAAGGACATCACCGCCGAGACCCTGTTCCCGATCTGGTCGATGTCAAAGCCGATCACCATCGTCGCCATGATGACGCTGCACGAAAAAGGCCTCTTCGACTGGGATGATCCGGTCGAGAAGTACATGCCCTGTTTCGTAAATCTGACCGTGAGGGATGGAGACACGGTTCGTCCCGCCAAAGAAGTGCTGCGAGTGGTTCATCTGATGACCCACCGTTCTGGTTACACCTACTACGACTTCATGGTTCCGCCGAGCCATCTGTCGGTCCATCCGAATCAGACCCGCTTCCAGAACCTGCAGGAATATGTCGAACTGGCGGCAAAAGAGCCGCTGGCATTTGAACCGGGCACGCAGTACGCCTACGGCATCAACCAGGCGATCCTCGGACGACTGGTCGAGGTGCTGAGCGGAAAGTCGTTCGCTGGTTATCTCGAAGAAACGCTCTTTGAACCGCTCGGCATGAGCCAGACCGGCTTCGTGCTCGATGCAGAGAGCCGCGAGCGGGTCCAGCCGCTCTTTTATAACGCCGGCAACATCAAAGGATTCACCTCATCGATGCTCAACAGCCTCACCTACCACCCCGACAACCATGCGCACTTCGGTGGCGAAGGTCTCATCTCGACACTCGAGGATTACTCACGCTTCTGCGAGATGCTCGTCAACGGCGGCAACTTTCGTGGCAAGCAGATCATCAGCGCCAAGAGCATCGCCACCATGACCAAAGCGTGGACGCCGGAGCAACCGGGCGAGCCGGGCTATCACTATGGTTTCAGCATCTTCGTGCTTTCTGATCCAGAGAAGGACAACCCGGATGTGCCGGCTGGCATCTACGGCTGGTCCGGCTGGCACAACACCCACTTCTGGATCGACCCGAAGACCAAACTCTACGCCCTCTTCATGAGCCGCTCCCGAGAGTTCAACGGCGAGATCCCCAAGCAGATGCGCGCAGCGATCTATACAGACAAATGAACAAATCCACTACCGACTAAGAACTGATACCAATCCTCATCCCTGAGAGCGTATTCCCTCGAAACAGG
>PAIH01000006.1 GCA_002711105.1 Planctomycetota bacterium | reverse complement strand
GAAGATGTCTAGGCAATGCCATGACTCTTTTTTTAAGATTCTCCATTTCCGACGGAACACGAGCAATTTTATAGAGCCAGTGTCGCAGTGTCCAGAATGGGATCTTCTTGACCCACCGTAGCACCCCATTCCGAGCATACCGATAATCACTATATTTTCTGCGCCATTTCTTCAATGCGCCTCTCCGTTTCGGAGTAATGTGGTCTCTCAACTGCTCACATATTCTGTAGCGGACCCAGACAGTCCTCCTTTTGTAATTTGATCGGTAATCCGGCTGATCTTCTTGTTCGATTTGGTCGTCTGTGTCTTTGCGTCTATTTAGGAATCGTCCATCCTTCATTCCGTATATTGATGGAAACCATCGCTCCGGCAGTGGTTCGATGTCATTCAGCGTGGTCATTTGATAGTTTCAGATCGCCCTCTGGCATGAGGCCGACAATGGCATTCTGAATGCCAAAAGGATGCCATTGTCCACCTCGTAGACAATGAGCTTATTGAGCAAAAAACTTGTTACCTTGGAATAGTATCTTTACATGGCCACGCGACACCAAACTCCAAGACGTTGGCGACGAGGCAAGGAGGAGTCGCTATCTTTCCTGCAGAATCCCGATGAGTACAAACGAGCCAATTTGCAGCCCAAAATCAATCCCTATCAAATCTCGTTCCCTTTGACTGGCTTCAGATTCGATTATGCCGTTCAGATATTATCCACGTTTCAAACAATCGCAGAGCGGATTCAACTGCCACAAAAAATGAGAACTCGCGTCCGTGTGATTGTGCGATCACTCAAAGCCTTTATATCTGTCCATCGAAATGAACTGGCCATCCTTGCACAAATTGGATTCAATGGAGTTGCACCGTTAAAGTCGTTTATTGGATTTATTGTCAGTAAATATGGTGATACGGACGAGTATAATCCTTCTCATTATCAAAATGAGTGGCATATTCTCGGAGCAGCATTTCAATGCAGCATGAAGTACGATGATTGGCACCCGACTCAATTGGCATGGGCAATGGCCTATGTTCATCCCTTTTGGAGGAAGCGTCCACCGGCGCTAGTTCAGCAGGAGGTGTTACGAACATTGGTGTTGCCGCATGTTCTGAGCAGATATCTGGAGGTGGACATTCACGGGAAAAAGCCCAAAGACATCCGCAGTCATTTTCAGACCAATCACGGTGTATACAGTGATGGTGGGACTCTCACTGCAACGCATCAGGCTGCCGTTGTGCGAAAGAGAGTGAGTAAGAAAAGGGTTGTTCGTCAAAGTGTGATGCAGGATTATTTCAATCGAGTGTCAATGTGAATTGATTATAGTATACTTGCAATCTATGATTAATCCTTAAACCAAATTATAAAATATAATTTTTTGACTATATGGAGGGGCATCTATATCTTATACCAAATCTCTACTGAATACATTACTATAATCAAACATAAAAATGCCAATATTTGTATAAACTTTTGACCCTCAGCTAATAAACCTCGTGGTCACACAGTAAGGTAGCCGGACAACAGCTTTTTCAAAATTTGTACATTTGAGTTTGTCTTTGCAAAAGTGGTGATCATGGCACTACAGCAACTGGAATTTCTAATTGAGTGTTTTGATGATGTGGCTGTGGGGCAACCGATTCGAATTGTCGGATTGGACAAAGAAGGATATATTATGGGCCGTACCATCAACAAAGGCGAGTCACCTCAATATCACGCCGCAGTGTGGATGGGACAGAAGAATCAACCATTTAGGCGGGTCGTCATGAGGAGGAACAAATTCGAGAGAACGGACATGAATATTCCCATCAAGCATTTGACTGTGGGCACACAGAGCAGTTATTCCTTCGAAACATACCGAGCAGGAAGGAGGGTGGATTTTATGGTCATAATTCCCGGAGTGGCAGCAGTGCAATGGGTGCTGAACATGCAATTACGTCGACTGGCTACTCCTCACATGATCTGGCAGTATGGAGCCAAAGACCCCAATTTAAACAAGATTCTGACCACACACACCGTAGAACACAGAATTCCCATTTTTTGACGAGGCTTTGATTTGTGAGTGTTGATGTGAGACTGTGCTCTGAGTGCAAGGATGAAGATGGTTTAGATCACTATGCAATTTAATATCTGGACGTTGCGAATGCCCAATGCAAAAAATCTCTACTTAATACAATAATGTGTCCACTCACCATAATGCAAATATTTATATAAAAAAATATAATTTTTTATAAATTGATAGTTTGGGGTTAATCGCTTGATAATGCTGGTGATGTCGCACCAACAACTTATTCTACACTAAAATAGTTCAACAGGCTTCTCCGTCGTTTCCGAGGACGTGCAATCACTTCTTGAATTCCCATTGGGCTGGATCCCAACCAAGATATCATCTCACCTCCACATAGATCACCACCTCTCGTTAATGGACGGGCTTCACATAATGCAGCGAGTGCCTTAAAGTCCGATGGCCACTTTTTACTCTTTTCATAATGTACACAGACTGCCCGCTGACCAGTTGAATTCAAAATTGAATCGGTCATTCGCCAGATTGTACTGCAGCGAGCGTAGGAATCCTCGGTTTTGCTGTGTCGTGCAATTTGAATTTCATCACCACTGATGTAATCAATTACAGTAATTATTGCATCCGCAGATTCCACACCGTCCGGCGCGTAGATACAGCGTGTCAGTGGACGAGGTGTTTTCTGGCACAGCGACCAATGCTCAAACTGTAGCACTTCCTCGATTTTGGGAAAGAAACGGCTAAACTGACCCAGACGAATACCAATAGGGTTCGCTGCCATCTCCGAACTTCGCAAAATATCAATGGCCATTGTTTCAAACTCCTCGTCCAATCTCAGCGCCACAATTGACATGAACAAGGTGATCGGATGCAATCCCGCGTAGAGTACAATGTAATGCGTGGCCAATGCTCCCATTCCAGACAGTGAGTGTAGCCGCGCAGACAATGCGAGATACCGATTCATGGTGTACCCCAAACCAGAGACAATCAACGTTCCACTGTATAACGAATCTCTCCGTCCGGAAAGTGGGAGCCATCCTTCCATGATCACAAGTAGTGAAGACTGAGCCAAAAACTGTTGTAAGTAAAATCACAGCACAAGCAGATCCCGATTTGTCGTTAGAAAATTCCTGGAAATTTCTTGGTCAGTTTCAGCAGCTCTCCCCATAGTTTGAGATTTGCCTTGTCTCCCCAATCCGTATATTGTTGCAGTAAAACGGTGTAACTTGAAAGCACGCGACCTGTAATCTCCACCACGGTTCCTTGGTCAAATCCCTCGAATGCCTCCTTTGCCACCAGAACTTTGAATTTGGTACCGTGGGCATCCTCGAATCTGAATTGAGTCTCCTCATCCTTATACTCGCTGATATTCTGTCCCACGATAGTAACAACCCTTCCCTTGAATCTCTGCAAATCATTAGCAGCAATCCATCCTACACATTGATTTGTGAAGTCCGACTTTTGTTCCTCATCTTCGTTGGTGTCCATGCTCACTTCAATTGTAAAATCAAGCAAAAGTTATTCAAGTTGTTTTCCAACAATCTGTTCTCATCATGTCAAACTCGAGTTTACCACTCCACCACATTCGTAACAGGGACTCCCAGGATGTAGTATACAATGTCTACAAACTGGTAAAGAAGCTACAAGACGACCACGAGAATGATAAAGAGGCATTCCTTATGGATCGCGAGACGATGCAACAAAAGATATTGCTACAACAAGAGCAGCTCGCTGGTTTTGATCAAATATCGAAAGAGTGGGAAACAATGAAGGCCAAGATCCAATCTCTTGAGCTGAAGGTGAAGGATGAACAGGCAGCGAATCGCAAACTGCGCCACCACAATATGAAGCTCAAGATGAAGGTGATGGAGTTGGAACGGCAGACATCATCTGTCTCCAAAGTGGCCATTCTGGCCCAACAAATGAACGCCATATTGAATCCACAGGACACCGACGACAGTGATTAAGATTAAATGTGTGCTGTATCTGGATTTGCAGCATTTCAAAGAATACGAATTTTCTCGGAGATTCTGGATGAATTGCAAAATGTGAAGAGAAACTGTGTTGAATCGGTGATTTGTGGTTTATATGCATTCAGATTGAAGTAGATAATCTCTCGCTTTTGCGAATCTGGACCTTTTGTATATTTTGGTATTGAATTATATTAAAGTGTATTGGATTATACATATTTATGCATGTCGGAGATGGACACGTCACGAATGTTTATTTTTTTGGCAAAAATTGATATGGAAATAACCTCGTTTGATACTTTGTTGTTGAGCGTAACAGAGATAGCATTTCCAATTTGCAACGATGTACGAAACGACAACAAATTCAAACCCAACAAGCACCGCGATAATATACAGACATCAACACCATATAATTCGATATAAAAAAATATAAAGAAATATAATCGATTATAATGGTGCATAAAACGTGCTTGATATCCAAAGGGTATACCCCTTCCCGCTGACTCCTCCCGCTTTTCAGACCATATATCCAGTCCCCTTATCAATGTCTCCCTCTCTTTTGCGCCAATCGCGTAGATTTACGTCGAGTGACAGTCGTGTTCGTACTCGAACTCGAACTCGTTCGTCTTCGTCGGCGACGCTGACCCCTGCTCACAGACACTTCATTCGTGGACGTTGTCCCTTTATCCCGCTTGTTTTTGGTAGCATTGTAATAATGGTCAAACGGATCGTGGGTGGGGGACAAAGGCTGTTCACCTGACGCAGATTCAGAGTCCGAACTCGAGTCCGTCACCCTAATCAGTCCGTGCGAATCCTGCTCTTCCGAATCCACCAATGGTCCATCCTCGGTCACTTCTTCCTCTTCTTCGTCCGCTGTACTGTGCAGCTGCGAATGGCGGGCTGCAACCAAATCACCCACGGACTGTCCCTGTTCATCGTCCTCTGTTTCTTCATGGTCAGCATCTCCATCTTCCTCTTCATCGTCCGCTGAATCCTCATGGTCAGCATCTCCATCTTCATCTTCGTCAATCAGCGGCGGCGTCTCCGCCGCATCATCACCTTCCGAGCTCTCCGCCGCATCATCACTCGATTCTACCCTCTTCCTGTTCCGTCGCCGAGCACCCGACGATCGCCCGTCTTTCTTATTGCTCTGCACAGACCGAGTCTTCTTCTGCTTCTTCTTCTTGGTGCCACGCCCAGTGACCTTCCGCCCTCTCGATTTGGACGAAGTGGTCACCTCATCACCCTCCGCAGAGTCATCAGCATCAGTGTAGATGTCCACCTCCTCATCCTTCCTTCGTCTCCCTCGGGCACCCCGACCCTTCTTGGGGCTGCGCGATCTCGTGGATTTTGCGGAATCTCCATGTTCTTCAGCCTCTGCCTTCCTCTTCCCCTTCTTCTTGGATTTGATCCGCTTCTTTGTGGATTTGGCTTTCTCCCGCTCCCTGACCTGATACTCCTCCTCCGCCTGCTTGATCTGGGCATGAAACTCGTCCTCGGATTCAATGCTGCACCATACACTCTCGGCCAGATCTTGAGCCTTCTTGTCCTTCCACCCGTTGGGGTACAGCTCGTCCATCCTCTCGATACACTGCTTTTTATCAGCAACGACAATGGCAATCTTGACCTTGTCCTTCCGCTTCCTTTGGATCTTCGAGATCAGAGTCTTCAGCACCTTCTTGTCCGTAATCCATTCGGGATAACCCCAATTCTCCATATTCAAAGATACCATGATAAACGTGATGGTCCGTTTGCCATGGCCGTCGTCAGTCACTTTACCGCAGCCGGAGTTCATCTTGGCGCAGTGAGTGACAAACGCCTCCTTATTCGCACTGTGACAGTGACACAGAAGGTAAGCTCCACCGCTTGTTCCCGCACTCTGTATAGATACAACATGAAAATATATTAATAAATATAAAAAAATGCAGTGAAAACATAATTTTTTATAATTTGATAAAATCAGATATAGAGTGAGTATATACCACTTGGATGCCCGGACCGAGGCACTTTCCAACCACCCGATGACCCAAAATATGCGGTTTCACCGCCACTTTCGACAAAGGACGACTGCAACCGTGCGCGCATTTGTACCGTATCAAAGAAGAATGCCCTTCACATGGTTCCATGATCATATATCCGTTCATATCGTAAACATCCGTCTTGGAACCCGGTGTCGTGAAGATCCAATCACTCGGACACTGCCATTTATCTGTGATCCACCTGGAACGGATGACGCCTCTGGTTGGATGTCTAAATGGCTCATATGGACAGGAGTCCTTGTTCTGATCGCGTCCTCTGTCTCGAATGGTGTTCCACGCGTCCTCGTTGTCGGCGCACCAATTTTGATATTTGTGGTCACCCCTTTGATGCAGTTTGTGCCGCAATTGCCACCGCGTCAATCTGACTCGTTTCGAAGTTGAAGGACCGCCGCTTGCGCCACCTTTCTTGCTCGATTTGCTGCTGCGGTTACGCTTCTCATCGAAGGAGGAATTGCGGTCAAGGTGGTCGTGCTTTGAGCCGCGAGACTTCTTCTTGGTCAACTTCCGCTTTTTGGTGGCCCTCCGAGTCGTCTCCGCATCCTCCTCGGAGTCTGAACCGTTGACGTTGTGGTTGTGGTTCCTGTCCGGGTCCCAGTTGGTGTTCCGAGTGCGGCTGTTGGATTTATAGCTCACGTTCTGCCTCAAATCGTGATGCTCACTCCCATTCCGTAAGGGCTGTATATAATATAAAAAAATATAATGAGATATAAATAAATGCAAAAATATAGTGGAGGGGCAAGTGACTGAGAGAGTGTACATAAAATGTGTTTTTTGACAAATCGAAGTGAACACGGCGTCGCGAGATCACAATCTGCACATGATAGAAAACAAAAATTTTTAGTCAAAAACACACAGTTTTCATGAATGCAAGACATACATCATCGTCACCGTCCTCTTCCATCGGGTCCATGTCATCAAACTCCTCATCCAAATTGTCCAGTTGCTCCTGGAACAAATGCGAATGGAGACCGTGGGCATTCACTTTTGAACTGAATGTTTCAAATAATCACGTACCTGATCCCGAGCAAGCTGAATGTGATTGATCCACATTGCCATCAATCCCTGTTGTTGCTGGCTCAAATGGTGCCAGTGGTCGACGTACTTCTTATTGTGCTTGTTGATCACCTCCAGCATCCCCGTCTGCTGATCAATCTCCGTGCTCCCAGTCTTCAGCAAAGCGGCGAGGAGTGGATGATTGCCAGTATCCCTGAACCACTCCTGCACCACCGACGGAATCTCGAGCTCGGACATTTGGGACATCACCATCTCCATAGGGAGTTCCAGGGAGTGACCATCTGCAGTGACATGGGTCAAGTCCTCTTTAGACCACGGGATCTCCTCGGAACGCATGATGGCGGCAGTCAGAAAAGACAGTGGCAGCGTGGACTTCATGTAGATATCATGGGCGATCCGCATTGATCTCGATAACACCAGATCCATGGCCTTCCTCTCGAGCTGGTCGTGCGCATACGCCATACGGCCGTCAGCGGGGTGCTAAATAATCAAATATCAAAAATGTAGAATTTTCTATAAATTTTTACAAATTTGTATGATGGAGCAATATAGAGAGAATTTCAAAGATACCGTCTTTTCATGTTTCCAAAAGTTGTTCTTCTTCCCGCGGCCCTCAATCATCTTGAAATGAGGGCGACCGAGATGATTGTCCTCGAAATAATCGTCAACTTTGGCATACGATAGCCACGCAGAGGTACGCTCCACTTTGTACATCCCCGTCCGCATAACTTGAGCCCAATCAAAGTCCTTGTCCGTCAACATCAACTTCTGCACATCGTCAGGAGTCAGCACATAGACGCCCTGCAGTCCCTGCGGAGTTTGGAACGAGATGGGTTTCTGGAGAATGCGCACATCGTCAAACTCGAGGAAGATAGACTCCTTCCACTTCTCTAGAAAAATCAAAAATATGTGTTATACTCAAACCATTGGCAGATCTGAAGAGAGTGCTACATACTTTTAATCTTGTCCTCGACCCACTCCTCGTTGCTCTTGGTCTCGTGGATCTGGCAATCTGCTCGCAGTGCCTCATCTTTGGGGTCCTTCCCTCTGCTCCGCAGAATTTTGGTGATTTCTTCTTTCAATTGGTTGTTCGCCGCAATCTTGAACTTGATGTCGTTGAGTTCAGTGTAGATGGACATGATGGGATCTTCCTCCCCCTTCTCGGCCATCAACGCCTGTATACAAACAGCAATACCATAAAAAGTCGAAAAATTCAGAAAATTATGCAAAAAAATGTGAAAGGATATCAATGGTGCAAATATGTATATTGTAGCAATTCAAATATATTTTTGTATAAAATCACAAACCGACTGGGACGCATATCGGGTCACTCTGCAATGGAGGATGGCCTGGCCATCCTTGGCAAAGGTGGCTACTTCTGTACTATGTCCCGTCATTCCAAACGCCCTGTTCCATCTCGTGTGGAACTCCTCCTCATAATTGGCAATGAAGTCCCCCTTAATCGGGAGCTGCAGGACCATCCGGATTTGGCTTCCTCCCAAACCCCCGGCCATATTGATTTCGCGCCGAAGTCCACCAACGTTGCCCGGACTCGGACTCGCTGAATCATTTTCCGAATCGTTGGAAGAGGAGGAATCTCCACCGTTTCGTGGCGGAGCCTGATTGACGGGGGCAGTGGACTCAGTGGACCCGTCAATCTCCATGGAATGTACGCCCGCTTCGGCATTATTGACAGAGTCGAATGCAGGATCGGAATGATCAGAATGTGGTACATTGGTTGGTGGCTCTGCGCCCAGATTGGCAGAATCGGAGTTTACCGCAGCTGCTTGCGGAGAGGGAGCACCTTCCGGAATGGGATCTGCAGAAGCTTCAGAGTGGGCATTCTCGACAGCAGGTTGTTCCGTGGGTTGAAGATGAGTCGCTTCAGAGTGGGCATTCTCGGCAGCAGGTTGTTCCGTGGGTTGAAGAGGAGGCGCTTCAGAGTGGGCATTCTTGGCAGCAGGTTGCTCCGTGGGTTGAAGATTGGGCATCTCCAATAGTGAAGGCGACTGCTGATCAACGACGTGTAGTTGTGCCATGATCAAGTGTCCACGAGATAAACAACTTGGACTCAGAAAACAGTGCTTATTTTTTTCGCATTTTGAGTGGAGAGTGGACCATGTCGTCGATGGATGGAATTGACAAATACCGATTGACCATCAAACATATCGAAGCGGTGGCTGAAAAATATGCGACTTTGGACCACGTTGGCATTCTGGAGAAAGATTTATACACTGAATTCTCCCGAGAGTTTGCTACCGATGGCTCCGTGGCGGCTTTGGGAATCAACGCCTCGTTCCTGATTTTATTGAATATTAACCTCAAGGACCAGGAGGTGGTGCAATTGAAAGCACCGGAATGGGAGCAAATCCAAAAGGATATCAACCTGATCGCCTCCAAGGT
>PAIH01000005.1 GCA_002711105.1 Planctomycetota bacterium | reverse complement strand
GTGAATCGTCGTTGCAGGCAAACAGAAAAGGTGCATCGATTCCAAGCGGTGTTATCTTTCAACATCAAGCTGTCAACATGGAACGAGAGTTTTAGAGAGAAAAGGATGTACCGATGTCGCGATTTAATACGAACACATTCGGCTTTCTTGTTCTGATTCTGTTCCTCGGATCATCCTTCGTAACCGGTCAACCAGCGAAGAATGACCAGGCAACGCCGACACCAAAGGTCAAGGTTTTCATCCTGGCGGGTCAGTCGAACATGGAGGGCCATGGTCAACTGCGCAGTCTTGACATGCTCGGTAACGATCCCAAGCACGGTCAATTGCTCTCATTGCTCAAAGACAAGGATGGCTCATGGGCGAGCCGCGATGACGTCACCATCTCCTGGCAAGCCAAACAACCGAAGAACGGCCCACTGACCATCGGCTGGGGCTACGGTGACAACGAGATCGGCCCCGAATTGCTGTTTGGTGCCATCATGGGAGAACACTTCGAAGAACCAGTATTGCTCATCAAGACTGCATGGGGAGGGAAGGATGTTTACTGCGACTTCCGTTCCCCCAGTGCCGGCAAACCGACCGGTGCCGATGCCGCTCTGCTGAAAGAGCAAAACTCCGGGGGCCAAAAGCGTGATGTGGGACACTTCTACCGCCAGATGATCTCGGAGATCCGGCAATGTCTCGACGATATCGATCAGGTGGTTCCCGGTTACCAGGGGCAAGGCTATGAGCTCGCCGGAATGGCGTGGTTTCAGGGCTGGAATGATTTCTGTCAGTGGCATGTACGCGTTGATGAAGACCGTATCGGCGAACGATTGATCGAGAACTATCCCAGCAACCTGGCCGCCATGTTCCGTGACGTACGCAAAGATCTCAAAGCCCCCGAGATGCCGATCGTCATCGGAGAGATGGGCGTTGGCGGCCACGAGATGGCCACCAGAGCGCGCAAGAATCCCGATGATGGAGAGGCGGTTGCCATGATGAACTTCCGCCGCGCCCAGCAAGCGGTCGCCAAGGATCCGTCCCTGGAACGGGTCTACTTCGTTCCTACGGCAGATTACTGGGACGTACGCCTGCAGGAGTTGCGCCGCATAAGTGACGACTGGTGGAACGAGAAACGCGAGAAGGGGATCGCCGACACCGAGAACAACAAACTTCCGACCAAGGAACTCAACGACGAGTTCAAGAGCCGAGGCGGTCACTGGTACTGTCACTACAATGGTTCCGCGTCCAACTACTCGCTGGTCGGCTATGCGCTCGCCGAGATGTTATTGAAGGAAAAACCCCAGCAATGAGATGGCAACGGCTAACGATCTTGACCCTGTCGCTGCTGTGGGGCGGTTGTGCCCACACCATCGGAGTGCACGTTGATGGTGAATCGGCTCGATCGATGCAAGCAGGCGAGACTTATTCCTTCGTTGTCGGAGGCCCGCAAGCTGTTGAGGGAAGTGAACGGTGGCAGGTCACCACCGCCACGCTCACGCGAATCCTCCAACAGCAAGGCCTGCAACAAGCTAGTGCTAAAGAAACCGCCGACTGGCGACTGTTCGTTGATTACGGAGTCGGAGAACCGCAAGTACGCGAACGCTACTACGTTTCACCGATGGCATATGGTCGTTTTGCTTCCTCTGGTCGAAATCGACTGGGCCTGGGATTCAGTGCTCGTTTCAGAACACGAACAGAAACTCGTATCCCGCTCTACCTGCGCGTCGAGGGCGTGTACGGGGACACAACGGATGAGACCCGAAGCTGGCGTAGTTCGGCAGTTCGCATCAGCACAAGAGGTGACCTCGATCAGATACTGCCCGCATTGGCGTGGGCACTGCGAGATATCAT
This sequence comes from Planctomycetota bacterium, assembly GCA_002711105.1. Lineage (GTDB taxonomy): Bacteria > Planctomycetota > UBA8108 > UBA1146 > UBA1146 > UBA1146. The sequence continues at coordinate 11,218 of PAIH01000005.1, read as the reverse complement.
CGGGCACTCGACAACGGGGAATCGCTCCCTGTCGGTACCGATCAATCCGGATCAATTCGAGTAGTCGACCATCATCTTCGATGGAACAGTGCGTGAACATCGTCCCGAAAATTTCATCACTAACGCATAAAGGCCGGAGAAAGTTCCCGGCGTCATCGATGCCCTCGCATCGTTCCTCGATAACTCTGTGGCACTTCTGACACAACCTTGACGAGGTTGTAAATTCTCATGCGCGACTCTCTCCAACATCATGCAGCAAAACGGTAATAAACCGTCGATACGTACCGAATCTTTTTTTCGGATCGATGTTTGCTCTCTCCCCATCATGAAATCAGAGCCCGCCACCAAGAAAATCTCTGGAAAGGAGATCCGATGCTAAAGAACAAGGATGGACCAGGCATGGTTCCCCACCACGTGTTACCTCTCATTCTCGGATTGCTTTTCTGTGCGGGTGGCTTTGGTACCAACGGTACCGTATGCGCACAGGAAACTCCCGGCGGCAACACGCCTTCTGAACGTAGCACCATTTACGATTTGCCCTCCGGTGGCGGCAACTTGCCGACCGAAGATGACGATATCACCGAGGTGATCCAGATCTTCGGAACCGAGATATTCGCTGACAGCCTCTACCTGTGCCTCGAACATACCGAATGGATGAAGGGAGAGCGGGCAGCAGTGATATCCGCTGAGCTCAGTAATCTGATTTCATTGCTGTCAAGCCGGGCCCGATTCGGCTCCGTTATCTTCAATCAATCGATTCATCCGTTCCGCAACATCCCTGTTCTGGCGACGTTCAACCACAAGACACAAATGAAAATCTGGGAATCGTCGAAGGAATATGAAGATGGGGCCAGCATGGCAGACGCCATCAAAGAAACTCTGAAGATCGCTCATCTTGATACCACCAAGCACCGTGCAGTGGTTCTCATCCTCGATGACCGATACTCCATTGACGAGAACAGTATTGATCCATTTCTGATCGCCACGGCACAAAACACGGAAGGGCTTCCGATCCACATTTTCTTCATCACTGGAGAGGTTTCCGACGGAACACTGGAAACAAGCTGTCGGTTGATTTCTTCATCCACCGGGGGGAGATTCAGGAGAATCCCGATCACACCGGATCCCGGTCAGCCCTTGTTGCCACCGCTGCCTATTCCGCCGCCGATGTCATCGCCGACGTGATAGATCTCAATCAATGCTCTCCCCGTGCGGGGGAGCTCGTTTCGTGAAAGCCCCGTACGACGACAACAAGTCATCGTACGGGGCTCTTTTCTTACTTTTTATTAGCGGCAACCATCAAACTGGACGCATTCGCCCCTATCGTCGATAATCGGTGGATTGGAGGTACCGGGAATGCATTTCAAGAGCTGGCTGCTGCCATTGCTGGTTCTCGCTCCTCGACTGGTGGTCGCCGATGTCGAGGTCTGCATCAATCCTGAGACCGATTTCGGCGGAGCAAACGGTACCCCGCAAACGGTGATCAGCGCCATCAACGTCACCGATAGCTTCATCATTCAAGATCTTCAGGTGGTGGTCGATATCTCTCATCCATTTGTCGGTGATCTCACAGTCGATCTTGACTCGCCGGGCGGGACCTCGCTGCGACTCCACGACAGCGACGGTGGAGACTCCGAAAACATCCTGGTCACCTACTCCGATGATGGAATCCCCAACGGCTCCGAACCGTATTCTGGCGGCTGCTACATGCAGCCCAGTACCGGATCGTTGGCGCTCTTTGACGGGGAACAAGTTGCCGGGTCCTGGACACTTTCGGTCTTCGACGGCTTCCCGTCGAATAACGATGGCACCCTGGAGAACTGGTGTCTGCGTGCGTTCGAGACCCCGACCAGTGTCACCAATCCCTGTGCCCCACCGCCGGTGCCCGAACCAAAAACCCCGATCGCCAATCGCGTGGTTCTGGTGCTAGTGGATGGCCTGCGCTATTCGGAAGGGCTGGGGCACCCCACCCGCGAGTACGTACCCAACATGGACTCCATCGCCCAGCAAGGTGTCATCATCGAACCCTTCTTCAACGATGGAGTGACCGTCACCGTCGAGGCGATTCCGGCAGTCATGACCGGTTCGTGGATCGGTTCGACTTCGTTTTTCGACCCCGATTGTCAGGTGGACTCGATCTACTCCAGCGCGCCTTACGTTCATGAATACATCCGGCGGCAACTCGGTTTCTCGGCGCAAGATTGCGTCTACGTACTGGGGCCCTATTGCCCGTGGAGGGGCAGCTTCCATCCATCCTACGGGCCCGACTACTGGCCCCAGTGGATCTCGACAGGCGGCGGCGACGATGCCAACTGGCTGGAAACGCAGAATCTCCTGCAGACAACAAAGCCGCGCTTTCTGACGCTGTATCTACCCGATGTGGATCATGCCGGACACGATGGCAACTGGACCGAATACCTTGCAGCCATCGAGCACGCCGATGAAATCATCGGTGAGTTGTGGACGTGGATCCAATCGGACCCGGACTATGCCGACAACACCGTGATGCTCATCACCAACGATCACGGTCGTCATACCAGCAACTTCCAGGGACACGGCGACGGTTGCATCGGCTGCCGCCAGATTCAGTGCCTCGCCATCGGCCCCGGGATACGTTCCGGTCTGATCTCGGCGATGGAGCGGACCATTCCTGATATCGCACCGACTCTGGCACGAATGCTGGGAGCGGAAGCGCAGTTCTCCACTGGTGAAATCATGACCGAGCTCTTTGAACCGGGGATGTTCCTCAGAGGCGATATCAACATGGATGGAGTGCTCGATATCAGTGACGTGGTCACCGATCTGAGTATTTTGTTTGGAGGGGTGCCCACCAACTGTCCCGCCGCTCTCGACAACAACGACGACGAATCCCTCGATATCGCAGACCCGATCTACCTGCTCACGCACCTGTTCCAGGGGGGACCGATTCCTTCATCGCCCTATCCCAACTGTGGGGTCGACCCAACAGGAACCACACTGAGCTGCACCCATCACCTCAGGTGCGATTGAGCTCAACGATTGGCCGAGGCGATCTCCGCGCGATGTTGATCGAGGCGTTCACGCAGGGGTCGGATCTGATCAGCGGCCCAATCCAGGTCGATCTTGCCGCGGATCTTCAGCTCCGGAACGATGCCACTGATGGTGCCGCGCCAGACGAGACCCACCTGTCCTGGCCCAAGTTTTTTGAGCACTTTCTTGTTGTCGGTTTCCAGCTTCGGGCGACCGTTGAGCAGTGTACGGAAATTGCCATCTTTGAGCTCAAAGCCGAACTTGTTGGGATCTTCGTAGACGATGTCCGGTGCCTTGCCGAGGCCCCCTGTGGCCTTGGTTCCGGAGATCTTCAACAGCTGCGTTCCCAGATTGCTGCCGACTCGCTGACGCAATTTCTTTGACCAGGCATACACCGCGGCGACCATGCCACCGCGACGACCACCGACGAAAGAAACGTAGGTCAGTTCCATCCGCACGTTCGGTTGCCAGACAGCACTGTGGAACCATTGACCGGTATCGGCGACGATGACACCGCCGGAGACTCCTTCACAGAGTCCTTCCCAGTCGCGGCTCCATCGTACTTTCTGACCGCGGTCAGCTGGCGGTGGGAACCAATCATCACCCAGGCTTCTCTCTTCCGACTCGAAATCGTAGATCAACTCGAGAACGCCGTCTTTTGAGATGGTTTCACCGCTGGCCTGGAACAGATCGAGAATCCGCTCCTGTTCCTCTTCGGTGAGCTGGAAAGCAGCCGGAGCCTCTTTTTTCGCTGCATCTGCAGCCGGATCGGCAGGTGGATCGGCGATCACCGAGCCTTGCAAGGCACACAACAGCACAATCGTGGGTATTTTTAACAAGCTGGACACTGGGACTCTCACTCTCTGCGCTTTGGGTCAACATCTCTATCCGGTTTCTAAAACCAACCGGACAAGAGCTGTATGAGATCCTCGAGCGCCCCTATGCGTCATTTCCACGCCATCTCGCAGGCTTTCCCGACGTCACTCGCGGGCCAAACGACGCTCACGAGTGGTGAGTTCCCGATCGACAAGTTGTTCCGTCCATTTTTGAACATTGGCCCCGACAGGCATCCGGCACTAACCATCAGATATTTCTGTCACCCTTGTCATGACCATTCGACGGAATCCTATCCACTTGCCCGATAACTGATCGTCCCTGACCATGAGTTGATGGTTCTATGGCTGAATGTAAGAAGAGTTCTCGTTTCTTCGGCGAAAAAAAGAGACAGATAGATGAGGGGGGTGGAAATGCGGTCAAACATATTTGTGATCATCGGGATGGCGCTGCTGCTGAGTTTTATTCCTCAGTTCGTTGCTGGACAGGCGACCAATATTAACGTCATGGCCGATGTTGCTGGGGAGGGAAATGTTCAAATTGGAACGATCGCAGTAACCGTTGAGGCGGGGTCTGGATTGAATGCAACTTTTACCTTTGCTGCCGACTATGCCGGGAGCGGCGAGGACCTAGATCTCGATGACTGGTACGACTTCCGATGGGTCAATGTGGAAACCGGGTACACCATTACCGGTCCAGTGGGAGTCTGTTGTGATAATATTGATGCTACACCACTGCCACCCTGCGGCGTACCACTAGCCACAGATCCAGTCGTAGGAACTCTTCCCGCGATCGATCCTGCCCCCGGGACCCTGCCCCTCCCTCCGGGAGGATTTAACGATCCTTCGCCATTTTATTTTACCGATGATGAACATGCTGCTTGCGTGGTTGGGGGGATTGTCATATGCGACCCGGGCGTGAGTTCGCATTTTAGAGATGCTCGGATGGATGGGGCTTGTATCAGCACCATCAACTTTTCGACATTCCTCGTTGCCAAGAATAAAACGGACGATACTCCCGGTGCCATGGGGGCAACCGAGTTCTGCCTATTGGCGGGATTCACTTGGACAGCTACCAACCACCCCACCCTCCCCAACACTCAAGCTATTGGTGCCGCACTGAATCCAATTGCATCCTCCTTACCACTCCTTAATGGGACTCCTGCAGCCCCTGGGCCTCCTCCAATTCCTGCAGAACCTGGTGCCCTCGAAAACGCAAGTCCACCAGGTTTTCCCGATTGGTCAGCCGTGTCTGGTTGTACTTTCACTAGTTGTGTCGCCATCCCTCCCCCGGCCATCCCCCCGAACGACGATTGTCCAGATGGCAGTTCTCTCTTCGAAGGATTCACACCCTTCGATACCACCTTCGCCAGTACCGATGGTATCCCACTGCTGGATTCCGTCTGTGACATGGGACCGTTCGGAGACGAACAGATCCACAATGACATCTGGTACCGATACACGGCGACAGCCGATGGTCCGGTTCTCGTCAGCACCTGCGGCCTCGCAGACTTCGACACGAGGCTTGCGATCTACGAGGATTTTGGCTGCCCCGCCGATCCTCTGGTGGTCGTTGCCTGTAATGATGACGGCCCCGGATGTCCTGAATTCACCTCGGAACTCGTGTTCGATGCGGAAGCAGGGGCCGATTATCTGATTCGTCTCGGTAGTTTCGCTTCTGACTTCACCGGAACGGGTGAGATCCTGGTCAGTGGTCCAACGACAGTTGCAAATTTCAAACGCGGCGATACCAACGGCGATGGCACATGCGACATCGGGGATGCCGTTAGTCTTCTTGGGTTTCTCTTCACCGGCGGCACATGCGCCTGCTTGGATGCATGCGATGTGAACGATGACGGTGGTTTTCCGGATATCGCCGACGTGATTTTCAAGCTCACATATTTGTTCAACGCAGGTTCAGCTCCACCAGATCCAGGACCAGAAATTTGCGGCCCCGATCAGACCGACGACTCGCTCGGATGCGAGGTATCTCCCTGCCCATAGCGGCACCGAAAACGCAAAGAAGGGCTGGTGCGGCAACGGCTGTACCAGCACTTCTTTGCACGTTTCGTCCCGATCCGACCGAAGGTTCGCAGGGTTACGAAGTTTAATTCTGTCCATAGCGCAGCAGATCGTCTGAACAGTTCGACAGGAGCCACTAACCGCAAAATAGTTGGACCGATTCAGACAGTGAATCGGATGGAGAAAAATGACAAGCCGCGATGGACAGCCACAGGCGGCCACTTGTCCCCAAGCCTCTCAACCATAGCTGGAAGGAAGTCATGAAAAATAAAATCGTCTTCGCAGGAGTTCTTTTTGTCGGATTCAGTGTGCTGGTTCTTGGAATCCAGAATATCGGTACCGCCCAGGTCGATATCAGTTTATTTCGTGGTGCTGGTCATGTGGGAACTGTCACCGAACTTCCGTTTCGCTACCAAATTCTCAAAAAAGAAAACGGCAGACAAACTAAAAGGATCGAGACCAACCGAGATCTATTCGCAGTCCCCAAGTTTTACGGTGAACCGTTCACGGTCACTACCGTCGGCGACAAGTCCATCATCTGGTATCGCGCCAGCGACGGTGTCGTTCGTAACGTGGTGATCGAACAAGGAGACATGCTGATCGAAACCAGTGTTCAAGCAGGGACTCGAAGGACGCAATAAGGAAGCCCAGCTCAGAACATTCAGATACCCAGAGACCCGTAGAAGGGTCCGCTTCGGCTTCGTGAACAAAACCGGAATTACTTCTCAATTCCGTCATCCGCGCTTGTCACGGCCCTTCAACGGCACCCTCCCCCCTTGTGAAGATGCGGCTTGCCGTCGATGCTACGGGGTGGCTCAGTGGATATAATTATTGATCGTGACCGGAGGTGTAACCGTGTCCCGCTTACCTGGCATCCTCGTTGTAATTATCGCCTGCCTGCTGTTCGCCGCCCCCCTTCATGCCTCCGATTTCCAGCGTGGTGATTGCAATGCGGATGGCTCCTTCAACATCGCCGATGCCATCTACACCCTCGCCTTGCTCTTCAGTGGCGGCCCCGCCGGATCTTGCGACGATGCGTGCGATGCGAATGACGATGGATCCATCAATATTGCCGATGCGATCTACGCTCTGGCATCACTCTTCAGTGGCGGCCCACCACCGGCGCTGCCAGGTCCAGATGCCTGCGGGCCCGATCCCACCGACGACATTTTGACCTGCGACAGTTTTCCCCCCTGTCCCGATACGCCCTGCCCCGACGGCGATGCCGATGCAGATGGGGTCTGTGATTCGGAAGACATCTGCGAAGGCGGCGACGATAACGTCGATACCGATGGAGATACGGTCCCCGACTTCTGCGATATCTGCCCCGACGGCGACGATAATGTCGATACCGATGGAGACACGGTCCCCGACTTCTGCGACATCTGTCCCGGTGGCGACGACAATGTCGACGGTGACGGTGACGGAGTGCCGGATTTCTGCGACCCCTGCCCCGACGACAACCCCGACGATGCCAACGGCAACGGGATCTGCGACTCGCAAGATTCCTCTTTCGTGCCCGAACCGCCGCGTAACGGCCGCGTCGGTGTCGACGCAAACGACAACCCGACCGGCGGGGTGCTGCTATACAGCGGCGAACTCACGATGTCGCGTGTCGACATGGCGATCGCCGGGCGACGCCTCGGCTTTTCCTTCGTGCGCACCTATCGCAGCGGCGATCCGAACACGCCAGCCAGTAGTGGCCCGCTTGGCAAGGGCTGGGATGCCAACGTCTTCCGGCGCCTGGAAGTGCTCGCCGGAGGAAACGTGCGCCGCCATCTCGGTAACGGTCGCTTCGATGACTACATCGACGATGGCAGCGGCGGTTTCACCTCACCGATCGGGATCTACTCGCGTCTGAGGCAAAGTGCCAGCGGCTACCAGGAACGAAGCCGCTCCGGCACCATCCACAGCTACAACCTCGATGGCCGTCTCGAACAGATCGAGGACCGCATCGGTAACACCCTGACCTTCGCCTATAACGGTACTGGTCAGCTCGACTCGGTCACCGACGATTTCGGTCGGGTGATCAGCTTCGCCTATAGCGCCAACAACCTGCTCACGACCATCACCGACTTCACCGGCCGCGAAGTGGTCTTCAGCTACGATGGAGACGATCACCTGTCCGAGGCGCGCTCGCCTGTTGTCACCGGTACTGTCACCGGCAACGACTTCCCCGATGGACTCCGGGAACAATACCGCTACACCGAAGCGGCGTTGCCCGATCACCTGACCGATGTGATCTTCGCCAACGAGGTCGAGGATGGATCTCTCACCCCGGCGATCATCAACAGCTACGGCACCGATGCGGGTAACCCTGCCACCTTTGGTCGCATCATCAATCAGCAGGTAGGCGGCACCAACGCCTCTGGCATCGCCGCCGGCGGTACCCTCTTGTTTGCCTATAACCCGGCCCCGATCGGCGTTCCTCCCGGCACCGCCATCCTGACCATTGTCACCGACCGCAACGGCAACGTCACCCGCTACAGCTACAACGCCACCGGTCACCTGCTGAGAAAAGAGGAACTGGACCCGGCAGTGCTGGAGCCGTTCAAGACCACCTTCCAGTTCAACATCGATGGCGAGGTGACCAGTTTCAAACAGCCGATGGCCAACGAGATCCAGTACAGCTACAACGTGGGCAATCCCAGCCGTTTCAGCCAGGGCAACCTGCTCGAAGTCCGCCGGGTCGCCGACGCCTTCCGCGGCGATGGTTTTGGCAACCGCATCAATGACATCGTCACCAGCTTCCGCTACGAACCGCTCTTCAACCTGCCGCTGAGCTCGACCGAACCGCGCGGCAACGACGATGAATACGTGCCGCAAAACGGCGGCGCCTGGAGCCCCGAGCGCTACCGAACCACCTTCACCTACGACTGGCAGGAGGGTGCGGCGGCACCACCGGTGGCCGCAGAATGGGACATCGCCATCGCTGTTGATTTGCTCAATCTCGGCGACCAGAACGATGACGGTGCGACCGACCAGCAGATGGGACTGCTGATCCGCACCGATGCACCGACCGTGAACTTGTTGCCCGGATCGAACCAGGCAGATGCCGAGGGAGACACCGAGCAAGAACGAATCACCCGCATCGAGAACAACGACTTCGGCCAGCCGACCCGGATCACCGACCCGGTCGCCAGCGTCGTCGAGTTGAGTTACTTCCCCGAGAATGACCCCGATGGCGATGGTTCCAACATCATCCCCGGGCAAGACCCCGTCACCGGCGGCTACCGCTCCGGTTCGGTGGCAGACCCTGCCGGTCTGGCCATCACCTCCAGCGTTACCCGCAACCGCCGTGGCGAGGTGCTCACCAGTACCGACCCCAAAGGGAACGTCTACAGCTTCACCTACAACACTCTCGACTGGCCGATCCGCAGCGAGGATCCGAGAGTCGATCCCTCACAGGACCACGGCTATTACCGCGAAATCATCTTCGATGCCAACGGCGCTGCCATCGAGAGCGCCATCGAAAACTGGACGATGGTTACGGGAGTCCCAGCCCTGGTGGCACCACCCCTCGACCGATTCCGCCACACCAACAGCCGCGACATCCTCGGCAACGTCCACTCACAGACCATCGATGCCCGCCGTGACAGCTCGATTCCGGCCTCGCCCGAGGCGGAGTTCCTCGAGACGCAGATCACTCGAGATAACAACGAGAACGCCACCGAGGTGAAGAGTCCGATGGCAGTACTGGCAGCTGCCGGTGATAGCGATGAGTTCAACGTCGTCGGTAACGAATACGACGCCAGGGATCTGCTGAGATCTCAGACGCGCGGTCTCGGTTCCGCCAATCCGTCGACCTGGACCTTCCGCCGTGACCGCAACGGCAACCGGACCAGCAGCGCCGATGCGGTCGACAACGATGGCGATGCTCTGACTGACAAGAGTTTCACCACTTTCGACGGCTTCGACCGCCCGGTGAAGTTCATCGATCGCGCCGAAAACGAGATGCGTCTCACCCTTGATCCAGCCAGTCTGGTGATTCGAGAAGCACAACGCGGTCCTGCCGATGGATCTGGCGGACCCAATGTGCCACTGGCAGGCAGCAACCGGCTGTTCGACGAGGCCGGAGGACTGTTTCAGCTCGATGCCGATCTCTTCGTCCCTGGTCTTCCCCCCGGAGTACCGCCCCCGATAGCGTTACCGGGGGTCATTCTCGAAGATGGGCCGCTGACTCCTGGCGATAACAAGATCACCACCCGTTTCGAGCGAGATGCGGCCGGTTTCTCCACCTTCCGCCTCGAAGATGACGGCCACTTCTATCAGACGATCCGCGATGCGGTGCACCGGGTCACCACCCGCACCCTGCCACTGGTCGATGGCAATGATCCCAACGAGAGAACCCGTACCGAGACCTGTTTCGATGCCAACGGGAATCCGCTGAAGGTGACCCAGGTCCACACCAGCCCCGACGGGATCGCGCCGATCGGTACGATGATCCACCGGATCCAGGTCGATACCCTTAACCGCGGCATTCGTTTCAGCGATCCGGAGAACAACACCACCCATGTCGATCACGACAGCCGTGGCAATCCCATCGCCCGGTACGACGCGGCCGCCGGTTCCGTCAACAGCATCTCCTACGAAGATCCATGCCCCGGAGGAACCGTTGATCTCATCACCAATGTGCGTGGAAACCCCGTGTTCACCTTCTTCGACGGCGCCAGTCGTCCGTGGCTAACCCGGCGCGAGATGCACTTCGGTGGACTGGGCGATCTCGGCCTCGACACCCTCAATCCGGACATCCCCGACGGACTCGTCGACACGGTGACGGTGTGGGATGCCAATAGCCGCGTTTCCAACCGCATCGACGACATGGGGAACATCACTGCCTTCAGTCATGACCACTTCAACCGCCGGACCGGTCGCACCCACGCCGATGGCGGATCGTGCAGCTGGAGCTTTGATCTCGATCATCAGTTGACCGGGATCAGCGACGAAAACGGCAGCGAGCACGCCTTCGAGGTCGATGCCCTCGGTCGCATGCTGAGTCATACCATCACGCCAGTCTCGACCACCATCGCCGGGACCGCCCTTCCGATGCTGATCGGCTCGACCGAGCAGACGTGGCAGTACAACGGCCGGAGCCAGATCACCCTCTGCACTGACAACAACGATCCGGCAGATGCCGGCGACGATTCGATCGTCGTATCGATTCCCGATTCGCTGGGACGGTTGCTGCATGAGACCCAGATCCTCAACGCTGCCAACCCGTTTCAAGGGCCCGTTGGCGCCTTTCCCAACAACATCGCCTGCGGCTACATTTCCGATGACCAGGTCCAGATCGCCTACCCCGCCGGGCGTGTCGTTTCCATCGCCCACGACGACCACGATCAGTTCAAATCCGT
>PAIH01000004.1 GCA_002711105.1 Planctomycetota bacterium | reverse complement strand
TCTCAGAGTATTACCTCGTATGTTAGCGATCTGTCTATCTTTGTTACTTTATTTATGTTGAATACATTCGGCTTTTAATTCTCAGTGCAATTTCTATAACCCCATAGCTAAAAAGACTATAAATATCTCTTTGGTTAGTTGATCTGGTGTTTTTCTGCTTTTGTTAACATGCCCATACCTGTATAAAAGCAAAGAGTTTGAAAATGTGATGATTATCACTAGAGGTGTGGATCGTCAGATCCTGGTGGAAAGGCCGCTATTTCGACCTTTCACAGACTATTTATGTCAGTTCGCTCCTCAGCAATGAAATGGGTACGGGGTTATCGCTTTCGATTATCGAAGGATTTTGCCGAATATTCGGCATTGCCCCTGGATCGGATCTCCGATCGGAAAGGGAGTGGGTGGGATTCCCATGCGTATTATCTTTTCGGCCGTATTGGCCTTCACAGTTTTTGTCGGTCCGGTTGCGCTCGAAGCGCAGACTCCTGATTGTAATAGCAACGGCCAAATTGATGCTGGCGATATCGCTACAGGGTTCAGCTCAGATTGCAACAGTAATGGGATTCCCGATGAATGTGAAAGTGCAGCCGATCCGTTAGCGGATTGTAATTTGAACGGGATTTTGGACGTATGCGAGCCGATCCCGGTGAACTCGTTGTTTGGTAGTTTCTCGAGCGTGATCGCTATGTCGGGAGATACCTTGCTCGTGGCGGATCCGTTTGAGCCACTTGCCCCTGATGATGTTCCTGATCCGTTAGATCCTCCTGCTGTACGGTTGGTAGAAGTTTATCAGCGTCAGAGCAACATGTGGCTCAACAGTAGCCTGTTGGTTCCCCTGGATGAAGAATTAGAAGATGGCTTTGGAAGTTCCTTGGCCATCGACGGCGATATCGCCGTTGTAGGGGCACCCCTCAGCGATGCGACCAGAGGAGCTGCCTATGTTTTTGCGCGTACTCAACTGGGATGGATGCAGGTTGCAAAACTGATGGCCGAAACACCGTCTCCAAGTGATGAGTACGGTAGATCAGTAGCAGTGCTGGGGTCTGACATCATCGTAGGTGCGCCGCAGTTGATACCAGAAAATCCCAACAATCCCGATCAGATACAGCCTTCCGGATACGCCGATGTTTGGTCCCAGACCGGTACCGGTTGGGAGCGGACAGCGCACCTCACCGAAACAGCGCCCTTCAATGCGGGTGGTGGTGAGGAGACTGGTGGTTCGGTTGCCCTGGCAGAGGGTGGCTGGGCTTTTGTCGGAGCTCCTGGATTTGCCGCTGGATCAGGACGAGTCCATATGTACCTCGATCTTGGAGGAATCTGGATATTGCAGGGGAGCCTGTCGGCAATAGACAGCATCCAGAACCTTGGTTTTGGAACCAACCTGGCGGCTACAGGAGAAACTCTCGTGATCTCTGCTACTGGTGCCCTGGGCGGTCCCGCTGGAGCGGGTCCGGTAGGAGCCGTGTATACCTTCGACCGAACTGCGGCCACTTGGACACAAGTTGACAAGACGATGAGTACTCATCCTGAAACTAATCGGTATGGAACATCTCTGGCGGTCTCTGAAGAGCAAATGCTGGTTGGCGAGCCAAATGTAGATTCTTCACAAGGATCCGCCCACCTGTACCGTCGCCTTGGCACGGGTTGGGAGCTGAGAGATTCGTTACGACCTGTCACCACCCTCAATGGTGATCGATATGGTTCACAGGTCACGACAAATGGTAATTGGGCAGGAGTTGTAGCTTCGGGTTTTCCCGCAGTTTTCATGACCCATACGGAAGATGCTCCGGACTGTGACGGAAATGGTTTGGATGACCGTTGTGAACTTACCAGCGGTGCCAAGCTCGATTGCAATGGTAATGGAGTTCCAGATGACTGTGATATTACCGCTGGCTCCTCTGTGGATTGTGACGGCGATGGAATTCCGGATACCTGCAATCTGCTGACGGGTACACCCGATTGCAACAATAACGGAGTCCCAGATAGTTGTGATATTAGTTCGGGAAGTAGCGGAGATTGCAACTCGAACGCACTCCCCGATGACTGTGAGACTGATTGCAATGAAAATGGTACTCCCGATGATTGCGATCTGTTGGCAGGAACCGAAGATTGCAATTCCAACAGCGTTCCTGACAGTTGCGATATCGCTACTGGCCTGGAAACCGATTGCGATCTGAATGGTATTCCAGATGGCTGCGAAATTTTGTCTGGTTCTCCTGATTGCGATAGTGATGGTCAGCTAGATGTGTGCCAGATCTCCGGCGGAGACTCAGATTGCGACGGAGACGGTATTCCTGACGCTTGTGAACTGGTTAGCACACCGATACTCGATTGTAATGGTAATGATCAGATCGATTCCTGTGACATTGACCAGGGATTGACGGTCGATTGCGACAGCAATGGGGTACCCGATGAGTGCCAGTTGACAGCAGGATCTTCGATCGACTGCAACACCAATGGCGTTCTGGACGAGTGTGAAGATCCAGGCACCGTCGACCCGACACCGCCTGAGTTCTTGAATGTGCCTGAAAATATCCTGGCGAGTGCAGATCCGGGTAGTTGCTCAACAGCGGTGAGCTGGATTACCCCGGCGGCTACCGACAATTGCAGTCCTCCGCCACTGGTCAGTGCGTCACATCTTTCTGGTTCTCAATTCCCGGTAGGAACTGCAGAGGTCTCGTTCACTGCCGAAGATTTGTCAGGGAACCTGGCCACCGCATCTTTCACAATTACGGTTACGGATGACGAAAATCCGACAATCTCAGGTATGCCTTCTTCCTTCACACTCACCAATGATGCTGATGTTTGTGGAGCAACTGCAACCTGGGAGGAGCCCACTTCAGCAGACAACTGCGGAGTCACTTCCTTCGGATCAGATATTGCCAGCGGTAGCTTTTTGGCAATGGGCGATACTACTGTTACCTACACGAGTACAGATCTGAGTGGTCATACGACTGCAGATTCATTCACGGTAACGGTCCTTGACGATCAAAACCCAGAGTTTCTCACTGCTCCTGAAAGTATGGCCATGGGTTCAGATCCTGGTCAGTGCGGAGCCCAGGCTAGCTGGGAAGCACCTAACACAAGTGATAACTGTGGAGTTCTTTCCATCGAGACGTCACACAATAGTGGCGATTTCTTCTCGACAGGCACAACTGATGTTCTGTTGACTTTGACTGACGTCCATAACAACGTCACGACCCATACATTTTCCGTGACGGTAAGTGACGTCGAGAATCCACAGCTGGTCAATATGCCTGGAAGAATTAACCAGACTGCTGATCTTGGACTTTGTGGAGCTGGCGTAACGTGGTCGCCTCCGACTACTACAGACAATTGCGCTGGAGAGCTCCTGAGCAGCACCCATCAACCAGGAGATTTCTTTGATGTCGGAGAAACTCTTGTCACATACACAGTAGAAGATACCAGCGACAATACAGTACTGGGTTCCTTCACGATTACCGTGACAGATGACGAAGCGCCGTTGTTTGAAAGCTCTCCGCAATCACAGCAGCTAGGGACTGATCCTGATCTGTGTGGTTCAACGGCGAGCTGGGAGGCCCCAGTTACTTCTGATAACTGCGCGGTTCAATCTCTGACTTCCAGCCATCAGTCGGGAGACTTCTTCCAGCTGGGAACTACCACTGTGTCGATGACTGTAGCCGACATTCACGGTCAGGCGACGGTCCACGAATTTGAAATTACGGTGACAGACGAGCAGGCACCTCAGATTCATGATATGCCTGCCTCGGTCACTCAGACTGCCGATTCAGGTGCTTGTGGAGCGGTCATCGAATGGACCGCGCCCACTACCACTGATAACTGCCCGAGTCCAAGTCTCTTCACCAGTCACCCGTCAGGAAGTTTCTTCTCGGTGGGTAACACAACGGTGACGTACACAGCCACCGATATAAACGGTCTTACAGTCAGCAGTTCCTTTGAGATTTCCATCTCAGATGATGAAGCCCCTAGCTTTGTTACCAGTCCTGGAGACATGGAGCTCGATACAAATGCGGCACAATGTGTTGCTACCGCAGTCTGGGATGCACCGCAGACCAGTGACAACTGCGGTGTGCTTTCTCTCGGATCTGATTATCCGTCTGGCATGCAGTTCCCCGTTGGCACGACGGTCGTCACGATGACGTTGCAAGATATTAACGGTAACTCTGCAAGCCACCAGTTCTCGATTTCTGTCACTGACATGGAAGCACCTCAGTTGTTTGGCATGCCAGATGATATTTCGATTACCAGTGAGCCAGATTTGTGTGGGGCAACAGTTAGCTGGCCCGAGCCGTCAAGTGCAGACAACTGCCCAGCCAGCAGCACTACCAGCACCCATTCAGCCGGTGAGTTTTTCCCTGTTGGTACAACTACGGTATCTTATACCGTTACAGATGATTCAAGAAATGAGACCACAGCTTCGTTCACGATAACCGTGAGTGATGATCAGGCACCAAGCTTCGACCTGGCGCCAGAAAGTATGACGATGGCGTCAGGACTTGGAGATTGTGGTGCCACCGCAACTTGGGAACCGGCACAGGTCAGTGATAACTGTGGAACGACAAACCTGACAACAAGCCATGAGCCAGGAGAATTCTTCAACGTCGGAACTACATTTGTGACCATGTCCTTGTCTGATGCGCATGGAAACCTCAGTCAGCACACCTTCATCGTGACTGTAATTGACAGTGAAGATCCAGTTCTTGAAGGTATACCGGGTGATTTGTCACAGCTGACCGATCCAGGTGTGTGTGGCGCTAGTGTTAACTGGAATCCGCCAACTGCCACCGATAACTGCGATCTTGGCGAACTGATAACCAGCCATCAGCCTGGCGAGTTCTTCCCGGTAGGAACAACTACGGTGAGTTACTCGCAGTCAGATGCGAACGGAAACGTAGTTTCAGCTCAGTTCCTGGTTTCGGTTTCTGATAATGAATCCCCGACCATCACGACAAGTGGAAATCTGACGATTCCTGCTCCAGAGGGTACTTGTACTGCAACACTCAATATTCCGACTCCGAATACCAGCGACAACTGCGTGGTAGTGGATCTATACAACGATCTCAATGGAACGGACGATGCGAGCGGTACCTATGATCATGGAAGTACGATTCTACAGTGGACCGCTACTGATAATCACGGTAACACGACGGTTGTCGAACAGACGGTGACGATTGTTGTTCCGCAAGATGACTGTAACGGCAATGGAAATCCAGATGTCTGTGATATCGCAGAAGGTTCCTCTGCCGATTGTGATGGGAACGGAACGCCTGACGAGTGTGATCCCGACTGTGACGAGAACGGGACACCAGATGTGTGTGACGTTTCTACCGGCACTAGTCCCGATTGCAATGATAACGGTGTACCAGATGCATGTGATCTGCTAAGTGGCGAGAGCCTTGATACCAATGCAAATGGATTACCGGATGAGTGTGAGCCGAGTTTCCGCCGTGGTGATGCTAATGACGACGGAAGTGTGGATATTGCAGATGCGATCTTCATGCTTTACAGCCTCATGCTTGGCGGTCCTGCATCGGGTTGCACGGATGCAATAGATGCCAATGACGATGGCTTGCATGACATATCGGATATCATCTATGTGCTGAACTACCAGTTCCAGAACGGTGGTCCTCCACCGGCTCCGGGACCGATCACCTGCGGAATCGACATGACTCCTGGGGATGGTCTTGATTGCGAAACTTATGGAGGATGTCCGTAAGAATTGGTAAGAAGCCAGGGTTGCAGGGGCCGGAGAAGACCAAGATCTTCTCCGGCCCCTTCCCATCTCAATGAAAACCATGAGAGGATTGGCGAGCACCGGAGAAGTTTCAGCTTTGAAACGTGGAGGAAGCTCGATGGCTAACCAAGAAGATAGTTACTTTGCTGATCTGGAGATTCGATTGGCATTTACCGAGCGCAAGGTCGAGAAGATGAAACAGGAGATCGATCAACTAGAAACCCGCTTCACCTCGACAGAAGGAAAGTTGAGTTCGTTGATTCGAATGTTGCCGGTCGATCTACTCCAGGGAGATGCGGAAGAATCTAGTCCGTGACCTTCTGATCAGCCTCTTCGTCTGAGACCTCCTCGAAGAGTTCCGGAGCGACTTCATCTATGGCATCGAGAAGAATGGTAGATACCGCTTCTATGTCGCGGATGTCCACTTTCTTCTGATCCTCAAGTCCTTCGAACACGTCGAATACTACCTGGGTGAAATCTTTGTCAAGATTTTCTCTACTCTCGATAGGCAGTTCTTCAAAGTTCGTATTTTCATCGATCACCTTGCCGAAGTGTTTCTCTTCAAGGTGGCTTTGTAGTTCTTCGAAAGCCTCGACCAGGTTCACGATCGAGTTCTGAATATTTTCATTAAATGGCATCTTTTTGCCTCCTGCTCTTTTCGTATCGTACTGGAAAAATCAGCGATGTGTGGGGAACTGGCCAGAAGAATTACGGCGCCACTCCTCAGCGAAGAATGACGCCGTCCAGTTTTGCAAAGAATCGTAACGAACCGATATTACCCAGCTGTTACGGGTTTTTTCGCCTTGGCCTTCTTTTTGTCCTTGGCACCGGCTTTCTTGTCGGCCCCTACCATTTGGATGTACTTGGAGGGATTTGCTGCGACCTTGGAGATGCATCCCTTGCAGCAGACCTTGATCAGGGTGTTCCCTACGATTATGTCCTTGGCCGTGCCACCCAGATCTTTTCCGGTGATGACACATGTGGTGAGTGGGTAGCTTTTGCCTTGCTTCTTCTTGATCGCAGAATCGAGCTGGGTGAAGGTTGGCTCTGGGTTCTTTTTGATCTTCTTGGCACACCCTCCACAGCAGAGGCGAACAAGGCGGTTTTTGATGACGACTTCCTTGGCGTCCTCATCAAGTTTTTCGTTCGAGAGTAAGCAATAGTCGACGGGGTAGTTTTTCTTCTGAGCCGCGATGATTTTTTTGTCAACTTCCGCGAGATACTGATCTGGGTTTGCTTTGAACTTTGGTACGCAACCTCTGCAGCAGAATCGAACTTGACGTCCCTCATGGACGAAATCGATCGGTTTTCCCATCGATCCCAGTTTCTTACCTGCCACCGCACAGATGTCTAAGGGATAGGCTTCAGTCGCAGGAATGGGATCCTCAACGGGCGTTACCACCCCGATGGCGACTGTCAACAATAGTGAAAGCATGAAAATAGCTTCCTTTCTTAGTGATCAGGAAAAATCGGGAAACGACTTTTCAAAATCAACATTCTTCTGGAGTAAGTTAAATCACCGTCGTGCAGGGTATTACATCGTGGGCATTCAAGATACCCATTGGAATGGTTGACAGCAGGTCTCTGGCGGTTATTCCCTGCTGGCTATCATTTCCGATCGGACTCCGGATCTGTGGAGATTTCGATCTGAATCTTTGCTTTGACGGGGAAATGATCGCTGTATCCCTCTTCCCAGTTGCCGCGAAATTTACGAAATCGAGCCGGCCGACTGGCGTTTAGAACTGAATCAGTCATGAAATCAGGATGGTGAATTTCAACGGAGTCTCGCACCAATGTGATGCCTTTTGAATCAAGCATCCCTGGACTAACAATGATCTGATCAAAACAGTTCCAGGTCCAACCGCTCCAGTAATAGTAAGTCCCGGTGTCGGATCCGGATGCGAATGACCAGGAAGGGTTCCAGAGGCGTGGGGAAAATGATCCATTTCGAGTGGGAGATAAATTGAGAGGGTGTTCGACAGAACGTCGTTCGCGGACTGCTTTCAGCACACTCAATACAGATGCATCCCATGGATCATCGTTGAGATCTCCGACGACCAAGATATCTGCAAGGGGATCGAGGGCGAGATGGCCATCGATGACGCCTCTTGCAGTCAATGCTGCAGCAGCTCGTTTCGGCGCACTTTTTTCGGCTCCTCCATAACGCGAAGGCCAGTGATTGACCAAAACCGTGAGAGGTTTTCCAGATACCTGTAACGGGACTTCGAGAACCCCTCGAGTTGCGATGTTCCCTTCACCCATGTCGATAGGATGAAGTGTTGCAGCATTGGCGAGCTGGAAAGGGGCGCGGTAGAGCAGAGCCAGGTCGATGCCTCGATGATCCGGAGAATCGATATGCGCGATGGACCAGCCATCGGAAACAAGAACCGATTCGGCGATCAGGTCTTCCAGAACGCGTTGGTTCTCCACTTCGCACACGGCTAGTAGATTCGTGTCGAGAGAATCGATAGCACGAGCCAGGTGCGCTAGCTTCCGACCGTATCGATTCTGGTCCCACTCCTTGTCGGGCAGAAACTCATCGTCTCCTGGATTTTCCGGGTCGTCTTCGTAGTCGAAGAGGTTTTCCAGATTCCAGAAGGCAATCGATGCCACGGCAGGTTCCTCAGGTGAGAGAGCCGATAGGTCAGCATTACTGCCGAGAAGCAGGATTAGAGAGCAGAGAGAAGTGATCATGATGCCTCCGTGACTCGAGTTACTTACTGGCGAACATCGTCGGGTAGATCGATACGTTGAGCAACCCTGCCTGCAGTGGTCTATTCTTTCCGCACCACCTGGACCATAATCTAATGTTGTAGACCAGAGATCCGTGAGATTCGTCTAGAATTCTGTGAGTAAGGAGAAAATACGATGAAGAAGGTCTGGATTCAGGGTTCCCTTGTCGGGCTTCTATTTGGAGCAATGTTCGGAATCACTGTCGGTTGGTTAGTGGGTGGGGGAGTTCCTGTTTCTGCAGATTACCAGGGATTGATCGGGCTCTGGGAGTCCGATGTCATAGAAGAGACTTACGACATTTCTATCGGTCTCGACGGACTGGGGAAGCCAAAAGCTGCACGAGGACATTCAGAACAGCGTACCCAGCTACTGTTGCCACAGCACTACGGTTTGCTGGTTGGGATTACCGGAAATAGCAACGCTGCGATCTTGTGGTACCAGGATGGAATGGGCGTCATTCGTAACGCCATCATTCCTGATGCAAAGCAGCACGCGATACGTGTTCAATTGCAGAATACGACCAAGTTAAAAAGTAAAGTTATCAGAGACTAGGAGACGACAGACGCCTTACGATCGCCGATGAGAAAGGGAATCACCTCATCGGCGCGCTCTCGGGCGTCTTTTTCTCCGAGTGAGATTAACGCCTCGATGTATTCCGGTTGGAACATCAGCAGTGAGAGTAAGTCATGACTCTCTGTTTCTTGAGTTCCCAGTCCTCTCTCGAGGAAACGGAATGGGCCCGGTAAACGGGCCTCGAATTCTCTGGCCAGTACTCCCGGGTCTTCACTTGGACGAGCTGTAAGCAACTCCACCGGACGTAAACCACACCGGTCTTCTTCTGGCAGTTTTTCCAGCAGCCTGTTGAACCTCTGAACGTTGCCGGAATCGAATTCCAGCGCATCGAGGAAGACGGCATTCATCAAAATTCCCGCTACCTGTGCAGGAGGGGGGTATCCTTTTGGAGTTGTTTTCTGTGGTTCCACATCATCTGGCAGATTTCGGGTAGAGATGGCGAGGATACGCTCAGCACCCATGTGCATCACCGGTGATAGAGGGGTGGTTTGACGAACACCACCATCGCCGTGCCATGAATCCCCAATCTTGACTGCAGGAAATACGAGGGGGATGGCGCACGAGGCCATAACGTGATCGATGCTGATCTTTGCCTGAATCCCCGATCGGTACGTCCGTTCCCATTCCTTCGGGTTTTTGCCATGAATCCAGGTGACGGAACGTCCTGTATTGTAATCGGTAGTCGTGATGGCGAGGGAATGGAGATGTCCTCGAAGGATGTTTTCTTCGATACCTGGGATCTTGCCGTTCTCCAGACAACTCGTTTGATTACATAGAAAGTTTTTGAGCGGACTGGTGTCCACAAGACCTCTTGTGGTAGGTGCAAATGAACTACCACCACTGATGAGACGGAGACCCCAGCGTGTGACGATCTTGGCCAGTGATCCGGTATCTGCATTGAATACCTGATCCATCGTCAGTTGTGACCATAACCTTCTCAGATCCTCTGTAGCTCGATGAAGAGATCCCTGAAAGCGGGCGAGATGTACTGCATTGATGGCGCCTGCGGAAGTACCGGAGAGGATGGCGAAGCGCAACTGGGGCAGTCTGCGGCCGATATAGCGCAGGAAACCCGCTTGATAGGCGGCACGAGCCCCTCCTCCTCCCAAAACCAGGGCGATCCGGTTTTGCGGTTCCTTTTTCACTCCGATTCGCCTTTCAAAAAACAGTCGATATTCCCCTAAGAATCCCATCTTCTGGTGGAAACGGCATATTCACGGTTAAAGAGAAGGTCGGGCTTGCCCGCAGGGGCGCCTCGTGCACTCATCAAGATCCAAGGTGTGAACTCGGTCGAGAGTACTCAGCTTGGTATGCAAGTATGAGAGGAGAAGCGGTGCTCTCGGTGGTGATACCGGTTCGTAACGGTGTTCCTCTACTCAAGAAGACGATCAAAACGGTTCTGGAGTTCCTGGAAGAGGAGAATGGTGGAGAACTGATCATCGTATCGGACGGTTGTACAGATGACCCTACTTCCTTCATGGCACCCTGGCTCGAACAAGAAGATCGACTTCGCTTTGAATGTCTCGATCGGCATCGTGGCAAAGGGGCTGCCGTTCGACGTGGTGTACTTTCGGCACGCGGAGACAGGGTTGCTTATCTAGATGTTGATCTTTCCGCATCACCAGAGATGCTTCCGGCTCTTTTGAAGGCTGTCGATGCCGGTGCTGACCTGGTCTGTGGTTCTCGTCACATAGATGGTTCCAGGATCACTGTACAGCAGGGTATTTTGCGAGTGATTCTTGGAGCTCTGTTCCGGAAAGTCGTCCATTTATCAACGACTCTGCCAGTCAAAGATACTCAGTGTGGTTGCAAGATGTTTCGGCGAGAGAAATTGCTTCCGATTTTCGATCAGTTACAGGAAGAGGGATTTGCATTTGACATTGAACTTTTGCTGGCCGCGCGTAGACAGGGATTGGTCATCGAAGAGATCCCCATCGTCTGGTCTGATGGCGGCAGCAGTTCGGTCAGCCCTATCCTGGATGGAATGAAGATGCTTTCCGCTTTGATTCGTCTCGTTCGTCGCGACCGCGCAATTCGCCGCAGAGAAAAGCCCCAGGGATAGATTTTTGTGAGTGGCGTGTTGTTACGATTCCTTCTTTTGTGGATCGGGGGGCAGTTCTACATCCATCTCCAGTAAAAGTTCTCTGATGGCATTTTCCAGTTTTTCTCCACGCAGTCCTTTGTGCCGGATGGTGCCTTTGGTGTCGAGCAGGAATAGTGTTGGCCAGCCAGAAACTCCCCAGCGAGAGGCGATGGGGCCTCCGGTTCCTCCTCCGTCATAAAAGGAACTCCACGTGATTTTTTCGCGTGCCTTCGCTTCCTTGAGGCGATCCCTACCCCGATCTGAGTTCACGCCGACTATTGCGAAGTGTTCGTTATATTTTTGCACGAGCGACCGCTCGTGTGGGTACATCGCCCGACATGGTCCTCACCAGTCACCCCAGAAATCAAGCAGTACGATCTTCCCCCGGTAGTCGGAGAGCCGGAATTTAGTCCCATCGACATCGATGCCTTCGATTTCTGGAGCCACTTTGCCAATCTCAAGATCTTCCTTTTGATGAGGAGAGAGCATCGCTGTTGCGAGAACTCCGAAGGTGGTATCTCGGAACGGGACCTCAGCGTATCGATCTTGCAGCAATTCCAGATTTATTCGCAACTGGATGGGAGCTTTCTCATCTCTACTGCGGCGTAGAGTAAAAATTTTGGCGTGGATGGCCCAGGCATCGACACTGTTATGGGGGCTGGCCGCGATCAAAGCATCCATGAGGGGAATGACATTTTCACGACCATAGAGATATCTGAACTCCGCGATGCTGCTGAGCTGAGGTGATCCGGGATATTCAGCGATCAAACGCTGGGCTTGTTTGTTTGCCGCCTGTTCCATCGTTCCAGCCGAACGTTTCCACCAGTGGTTTCTAAGGATCCACAACTCGGCACGAAGACCGCTTTCCGTTCCGGAGAGTTCCTTGGCGAGAGTCTCGAACCGTGGTTCGAATTGCTCTGCAGCGGAGCGTTGATTGCTCTTGTCTACCTCGATTTCAAAAAGGGCTTCCAGCGCCTCAACCCTCTTCATTTCACCGTCGAGATCGAAGGGAGCCGATACTGGCAAGAAACTGGCTAGTATCAGAGTCAATCCTACAGAAAGCATGAGTCACCTCCTCTGCTTGCATCGTATCACTGCCACCGGAATCGTGGGAGAGGATAGCGATGACCTTGCACCATAGGCTCGGGGGACTAGGCTCAGATAAGGAGAGGAAGGAAAGATGCGGCAGATTGCCCCAGGTGGAACTCCAATACAGCCTCGGGCGGGGGTTTTCATCAGGAGGGTTGTCCCTGTTTTGCTATCACTGCCGTGGCTCGTCATCGCCTCCTGTGGTGACGGCAGGAGCGCTGCCAATACAAGTCAGCCTCTGAAACAAGTTTCCAGTGAACCGAATCCTGAATCGGTGATCGAGCAGCCCGTGAAATCTACCGGGCATGTAGCTGAGCCTTCTGCTAAGCAGGGGATTTCAGACAGGAAAGACCCCGTGGTCGTGATCAAGGGCGATGATGGGCAGCTTGACGATGCGAATCAGGCAACTTCTAAGGAGCCCTCTCAGCTCCAGCAGGGCCTTCCGGATCTATCCCTGTTGCAAGAGCCGGACTTTCAGCGAAGGGCGAAACTGGGTCACTTGGTGGCCAAGAAGCGCTGCATCCTTTGTCACAAGATAGATGGCCGTGGGGGAGTGTTACAACCACCACTCATCCAGGTGTCGGTACGCCGTCTTGAGCGCATGAAATTGTTCACGAATCACCTGGAGATGATGCGTAAGGAGGATCCCAATCGTTACGAGGCAAGGAAGGAACAATTTCTCGCCATCGAAAAAGAACCGGATCTACTTCGCAAAATGTCACAGTGGTTACATGGGTACCTGAAGCAGCCCACTTTTGACAATGCCCAGGCAAAGATGCCCCTCCAGGTGCTCAAACCTGAGGAGGTCGACCAACTTGCCAGTTATGTCATTCAGCTTTCCATCGAAGGGCTAAGAGAGGGTGTGAAGCCTCTGGAATGATGCCATTCCTGGCTATCTGTTACAGTGACTATCGTGCCAACGCGTGTTCTTGTGCATCTGAGAGAACACCACCATCACCTCTGCAAACGATCCAGTTATAACTTTGGATGTCATGTTCCTGCTGCGATCTGTCAGGGCTAGTTGAATTTTGACATGTGGGTATCCTGGGAATTACTAAGAGTTTCTCTCTGGTGCAACCCGCGTATTTTCAGGACGATCTCGGGGGATGTCTCCTGGATCTGCTTCGGCAGAAACGCGCGCACCGTTCCCGACCTTCGGGTCGGCGGATCTTCGTGGGAGAATCGGGGGACACATCGTGGATCGATGGTTTTACCAGAGTCCACGTGCCTCTCGGCCTGTCTCCTCGGGCCGAGAGGTTTTCTTTTTTTGTCCGACTGAGTATTTCTCCAATAGAATATCGACCTGGAGGTCCGCCTGCAGAATGGGCGATGCGAATGCTCTGTGACCGCTGAAGATTTCGGGGGTTTGAGAAGAATCGAACTAAATCCCTGCGAGCCCCAGATCACTTTCGTCTAGCAATTTGAAACCATCGTCGATGAGAAGCTCTCTGGCGGTATTGTTTTCATCGACGTGGACGATGAAAACACCAAAGCCGTGCGGACGAGTCAGCATCGGATAAGCATAGTGGATATTGATCTCAGCCTGGATCAGCGAGCGGCAGATCATCCTCAGACCCGCCCGTTCGTTGGGAACTTCGACGGCGAGGATTGCATTCAGCGAAGTGGGTACTCCGTTTTCCATGAGTACCTGTTGGGCGGTGCCCACTCGGTCAACAATGATGCGAACGATGGCGTGGTCTGCGCTATCGATCACTGTGATGGCATGAAGAAGGATGTCCTCAGTGGTGAGGTAGCGAAGGATTTCGCGCAATTTACCCACGCGATTATCCAGAAATAAACTCAGTTGACGCACGAACGGGTCGGAGTAGTCCTTTTCCGTCTTCAGCATGGGAGGATCATAGCCCTTCTAGACCCGGGCATGAAAGGACCCATTAACGACAAACTGGCCGGTTAGAAACCCCCGTTGCTACCGCCGCCGTTGTTGTTACCGCCGCCGTTGTTGTTACCGCCGCCGTTGTTGTTGCCGCCGCCGTTATTGTTACCGCCGCCGTTATTGTTGTTACCGCCTGGTCCGCCACCACGTCTTCCCCAGTTGTTGCCCTGAGGCAATTCGAGGTACTGGGCGTACTGATCGGCGTTGAGGACTTGTTCGATTTCTGCGTTCTGTTCCTCGCGTGTTTGTTCGAAGAAGTTCCTCATCTCGCCTCGATCAAGATCAAGCTCGCGAGATTCGCTCCATATCTGATGCATCTCGGTAGAGTGTTCTGTCAGCAAAGCGGTGAACTCTTCGGCCTGGTTTCCTGTCAGACCCAACCGTTCGGCCGTCCTTTCGGCCCTCTCCGCTGCCCTTTCCATCATCCGTTCCTGATTTCTCTCGCTACGTTCGGCGCGTTCCTCTTCCTGGACAGCCGCCAGTGTATCTCTGACCTGCTGATCGAGTTCTTGAGGATTGACATTTGATGCCGAATTGGAATCGGGGCTCGAGGTGGGAATTCCTCTAGCGATCATTCCCAGGGCACTGACATTTTGTGCGATCTGCTCGGCAATGGCGGAGACAACCTCTTCGGGCATCACAGTGGCCGTTGCTTCAGAGTCGCCGGCCGTATCGGTCCAGGAGATGGTCTGGGTCGATTCCGACTTTTGTTCAAGAACATCCAGCCGCTCCTGAAGACTGACAACGCGCTTGCTCAGCCGTTCTGCCTGATCTACAGCTTGCTGGGTTTCGTATTGATTGTTGTAGGCACTGTAGCCAGTGAGGACCACCAGGATGCTCAAAATTATGAGTGCAGGCTTCATCGTTCTCCTTGTTTCCATGGAGCAAGTATAGCTCCAGAATTACAGCCTCTTGCCGTAACAGTAACCCCGAATTTACTCTAAAGATCCTTCAGGATCCCAAGATTTCCTCCAATTGTTGCTGACATTGCTCCAACAGGCCTTGGGAGTCCTCCTGGAGGGTTTGAATCTGCTCCTCGATGGCGGTTCGCCACTTCTCGTCTTTGACCTCGACCAGATTGACCCTCACGTTGAGGATCGCTCCTTCGAGTCCGGCTCGGGCCATCCAGGTGGCGGTGCCCGCATCGGTGATCCCCGCTGGTAGGCCCCGTTGTGAAGCCTGGAGGGCCAGCTTCATCACCTCCAGGCATAGTTCTGCCGTGACCAGTGGGACTTCCGTTGCGTGGCGATAACCAACCTCGATAGCGTTGGCCCGTGCTTGCTTCTGCTCGGGGTTACTCTGGGGGAGACGCATCGCCTTGATCACTCCCTCGAAGGCTTCCGTATCCTGATCTACCGCACGCAGGAGATCATCTTTCAGAAGTTGGGCCTGAATCGCGATGGATTCCATCTCAGATTGCCGTTTGCGGTATTTACGTTTTGCAAAGGTGAGGTTGGCCACCATCGAAGAAAGTGCTGCTCCGAGAGATCCCGCCAGTGCCGCGATAGAGCCTCCTCCTGGAGCGGGAGAATCGCGCGAGACCTCATCGACAAAATCGTTGACGGGGTGTCGGGTCAAAGGACCATCAGTCGCCGCCATTCCTAGCACCGAGCGTTTCGGATCGAAGTCGGAGATGTCCGAGAGCCCCAGCGATTGAACGGCAGTAGCAATGATGTCTTTAACAGGGATTCCACGACTGGAGCCCTGATTTGACAGGTAGTGCTCTCCACTTTCTCGGATGGCGGGATAAGGCGCTACTCCCACTAACTCAGATCCGGTGATGATGAGACCTCGATCTTCTGCGAGCTGGCGACAGGCATCGAAAACGTGATGCATGTTGGTGACGTGGAAATCTGTGAGATTGATGGATATCTGGGCCCGGCCGTATTCGGGAATCACCCAGCCGACTGCCCTGCAGTGCTGGAACATGCCCCTTTTCATGACCATCTCACCATCGAGACTGGAGACATCTTGGCCGAAGAAATCGGCTTCCTTTTCGAGGGAAGTTCCGTGGGTACGAAGGTGTTGGTCGAGTTCTTCAAGACTTGAAAATACTTCCGCTGTGATCCCTGAAGGCCAGATGCCTTGATCAGATCTATAGCGGAGCAGCTGACCACTTGAGTAGTAGGGTGTGCGTGCATTGATCCGAACTGCTCGACCCTTTTCGCGGATTTCCATGGCAAGATCGTTGGCCTGGCTCTTGTCGCGGGTGTTGAGGTTCACGTTGTAGGCGATCAGGAACTCGCGGGCTCCGACGGTGACGACCCCGGGGCCAGGCAGGAAGTGAGCCGGTCCAAAGTCCGGCTTCCATTGTTCGTCCGTCATCTTCTCGGCGAGAGCCTCGTACTCACCCCTCCGAACGTCCGCCAGTGACATACGATCTTCACGAAGTGCGGCGCGATCATACATGTAGACCGGGATCTCCAGCTCTTCACCGATTCGTTTTCCCACCGCTCTTGCTATCTCGATGCACTGTTCCATCGAGATTCCACTGACGGGGATGAAGGGGCAGACATCGGTGGCACCATGACGGGCGTGCGCACCTTGGTGCGTGCTCATGTCGATGAGCTCCGCAGCCTTTTCGACCAGACGGAACGCGGCCTCGGCGATCGGATCGGGCGGCCCCACGAGGGTGATCACTGTACGATTGGTATCTGCGCCCGCATCGACATCCAGGACATCGACATCATCCACGGCGGATGCCGCAGCAACGATGAGATCAATCTTCTGGCGGTCACGTCCCTCGGAGATGTTGGGTACACATTCTACGAGAGCTTCAGCGTTGACTATTGACGACATCAAATCCTCCCTGAACCCGACATGATGGAGCGAATCCGTTCGTCAGTCGAGCGGCTCTGGCAGGTTTCATTCGCCATGCGCCTGTTGGAGATGTTGAAGAAGCGGGGAATCATCCAGGTCTCGATCAGGATCTCTCCGGACGATGTGCACATGTCCCGGGTCTCCGGCCGTCCGGACCAGTTCTACAACAAAGGTCGGACCCTGGATCCGATAAGCGTGACGCATTTCCTTGTCGAGTGGTCCCCACCAGGCGAATCGAATCTCGTCGAGGCTTGCATCGGTGATACGAGATTTTTCTGCCTGCTCGATGGAGGAGTTCAATATTGCGAGATGAGAATCGATGAGGGCATCGAGCAGGATCTTCTGGGATGGATCCAGTTGGTCGAGACGGATACCCAGGGCATCGGGTGCGCCTGGATGTCCCGGTCCGGTCACGACATCTCGAGGAAGTCCGCTCTTCTGGATGGCGATTTCCTTTTGTTCTGCTGTGAACGCTCTCATCAGGGTGAGAGCCAGGTCTTCTTCCTCATCGAGAAGTTCGGTCCCGGTGTTGGGACCCATCAGAGGAACTGTCGGAGCGGCGCCCAGGAAGGCGGGTGTAGAAGAGAGCACCTGGTTACCATCGAGCAGGAACTTGATTGAAATGTGGTGTCCTTCGACTCGCCAACCCCAGGGAGCATTCGCGCCGGGTTCACCGAAGATGGCAAAGGTGTAGAGCCCAGGGTCCCGAGATGGATCAGGTTTGCCAGAGCGATTAGAAGCTGCACTCATCATTCGTAACACATCTTCAAGTGCCACGATGGCATTCCATTTCAGTTGTCCCGTATCGGAGAGACCACTTCTCACCAGGCGTTGTGCCAGAACTCTTTCTTGAGCAGTCATTTCATTCAGTTTCAATCCTGGCCGCTCGCCGGGAAAATATGTCCAGGTGGAGAGCGCTTCAGTTCCTTTAGACCCCGGAGTGGCAACGAAGTGGATTTTCTCTCGTTGGTCTTTTCCCAGGGCATCCAGCAGTGAACGGGCACACTGGCTGATATCTCTGGCCACCTGCTGCGGAATCAGAACCCCTTTTCCGGAACCGGGGAAAACAGGAAAGGAACCGACGAGGATCGGAACCAGCAGGAATACCGATAGGAATATCTTTGTCAGCAGTCGACGGCGATGGGGAGATTTAGTTGGTTTCATTGGTTACCTCCGCGGACATCCTGAACCCTGGAACTGGTTCATAAAAGTGCCGTGTTCAGGATTGTCGAGATCGCGGGGTCGAGTCGCTGCTTTTGCCCCTCGTCGGGCTTCTCAACGGCCTTGGGGGGCAGTTTCCCTCCGGGAATTTAATTTCGGTTTGTCCAGGGTCCCTCGAATTCGGAAACGTAGAAGACGGTTTGCAATATCTGAGATGAGTGGTGCTCCGCCCAGAGTCTGGGGTTCCATCACCAGGTTCAGGTTCTTGTTGAATCCCACGGTTCCCCTACCGAGGATTTTTCCTGTGGGACTTCTCAGTATGATCGAGCCCAATCCCTGGAAATCGAATATCTGATCATGGATGATGAAATTACAGTCGGCTTCCTTGATCCGATTATTATTGCGATTGAGTCCCTCGAACGGATTGATAATGGCACCTGCCAGAAGCGGGATCGTTACCAGTTTTCCGTTTCGGATCGAGAACTCGCCGTCACCTTGCACCGACTCCGGTGACCCGACGATGCCTTCCACCTTGGCGGATCCTTTAGCTTCGCCACGAACCCCTTTCTTGCGAAATAGGATTTCCGAGCCAAGTGAGAGATCCACATTGGTGAGATTCGCTTCGCCAGCAAACACTCCATCGTTTGGATTCAGATCTGCGAAGAAGAAACCATTGAGAGGTCCACCGTAGATTTCACTGGGGCCCAATTCTGCCTGAAAAAGCATCGATCGATCCGCTGGAAGTCGCTGGATGATCCACTGAGATGGGGCGTTCTCTTTGACATCACTCTGGATTGCCAGGCTAGGATGATCGATTCCGTAAGTGAAACTGAGTGTCCGGGTCGGGGGCACCGTGGCATGGAATCGAGAAAATCTGAAATCGCCATCGGACAGCTGGCCTGAGAATGTATGACCCTGACCAGGTTGGATTCCACCATGGATCACGAAGTTCGCTGACAGTTCTTCGGCACGCAGTGCGAAATCGAATCCGCCTTGTTCTAATTGGCCCTGGACGTCGTACTGAACGATCTCGCTGGGATCTTCGAGTTCGTTCTTCTGATATCGGTACAGAACACCGATCCGACCCGAGACACTTCCAGCTAGTTGCATCTTCAGGAAGAAGTTCTTCAGATCCTCGGGAAGGTTTTGGACCAATTCTTCATCTGAAAGAAGCAACCCCTTGCCATCTGGCCCATCGAGAATCGTTAAGTCCAGCGAGAGAAGAGTGGTGTCTGCCGAAGGCGGAAGGTCCTCGGTAGAATCATCGGGTCCTATTTCGCCGGAGACACTCACGATCGGTGAACTATCAGGATCGGTTTTCAATTCATCGAGCCGGATACGTCCCTCGGTACTGGAAAAAACCACTTGGCCCTGATGGAATACCAGTGGGTAAGGAAGTTTGTGGTAACGCAGGCGCACCGGATCGGCGATCCGTGAACGGACGTAGATATCAAAAGGAGTGTTCTCGTCGATACGAAGTTCGACGATGGTATCGAGTGATCCTCCGCCTTTCAGGATGTCGAGCGAACGGAGTCGGTCCGCAACCTCAGCTGGCAAGGCAGAAATCAATTCTTCGTCAGGAACCAGTTTCGGGCTCTCGATGGGTATCTCCATCCGCGCAATCTGCCCGTTATCGAATTCAATCAATCCAGCAGGAAGTGCCAGTTCACTCTGGCCGTGTCGCCCAGTGAGGTTCTGGAACAGTACCTTTCCTTGGGTGGCTTCGATGATGACCCGTCCGAGGAGATCATGGACGCGATAGGGGAATGCTTTATGCGCGATGCTGGCTTTTCTGGGGTCCAGCAAGATTCGCAGGTCTAGTGGATCGCCGGTTTTTTGACGTTCAAACTCGATGCGAAGATCTGATTCTCCTTGTGGCGAATAGAGATCGAAGATGTCTGAGTATCGATCACCGAGTGCTGTCCGGACCCGATCATCAAGAGGTAGCGATTTGCCCTCTATGACGAGATGAGTTTCTCCGCCCGATTCCGCCTTGAAGATTCCCCGACCGCGGATGGGTTCGCCCGCGATTCCGCCGGAGATATCCAGCTCGACTTGACCATCGAAATAACGAATTTCTCCCTGAAGGTTGCGAAGAGGATATGGGTAATCAAAGTAACTTCCATCAACATCTGACAGAACAATCCGCATTTCCTCTACCGCTGGTGGATATTGTTCGCTCGCCGCTGTAATACGAAGATCGAACTCTCCAGATGGAGAAAATTTGCTCCAGATTTTCTGGATGGCTTCGGGAAGTACATCATAGATTCTTGGTTCGAAGACGAGGCCCTCGATGGCGAGTTCGAGTTCGCTTCGGCCAGGTTCGAGTGCGTCCAATTCGATTTCCCCACGCAGTAGCGCTCGTGCCCCGAAGAATTTCCCCTCCAATGGATCTCGGAAAGAGATGGCGTCTGGTGTGATCTCTAGCTTTCCCGACAGTTGATCGACGAAGATGTTGGGTTCCTGGAACCGAAGTGAGCCTTGACTGATACTGAGTTCGGTAGAATTTTTAACCGGCTGTGCGTCGCGTAAAATCAGAGTGTGTTTCAAACTGGCAATTCCGGTTGGATGGTAATTGTCCCAGATCAATCGGAGTGCCGGCGGAATCCTCTCTCGGAGGTGTTGATCGAGCTGTATCCGATCGATATCGAGTGCGAGCTCGAAATCTCCCATCGAGAGTCTTCCACCACCTTCAAGACGGATACTACGCACCGAGCTATCGAAGGCGACACCATCAAGATTCCATAGTTGTGAGTCGTCGGGGGAAACTTCGAGTCGCAGGCTGGAGACCTGTAAACCTTCTGGACTGTGAGCAATCGTTTCGGGGCAAGTTTCGACGCGTAGGTTGGAGATAATCAACTCGGGTGGGGATAGTGCAGTCGTGTCTTCCGTATCGTAAGCAGGTGCAGGCCCCTGGATGGGAGCTATCGAGTCTCGCATCACATCGAGAATGGTCAATTCTCCCAGGTGATCTCTTTCCAGGGTCATCGTCGACCCCGAAATTTCAATCCGCTCGATGTGTGTTTTACCCAGCAGTAGTGCTAATGGGTCCAATCCGATCTCGAGATGAGAGATTCGAAGTAACTCTGCATAGCGGCTTCCGTGGGGAGGGTGAATCACAAGATTCTTGACAAGAATTCTGGAAGGCCATCTCCATTGAATGTCCTCGATGACGAAACCGGTGGAAAGACGTTCTGCCAGAAGAGCCTGAGCGCGATACTTCATCTGCTCTGGACTCAGAACCCAGGATCCGATCCAAAAAGTCACTCCAGCAAACAAGACCGGAATGACGATGATGAACAGAAGAATGCGACGGTATCGGGCACGAAGTCTGGTTTTGGTTGCCTTTTTTCTGCCTTTTGGAAGGGTAATGGAAACAGTGGCAGTATTTGAACGGGTAATATCTTCCACTTGCTTACCTCCCTTCCAGCTCTAATTCTTCGGAGATCCTGGCAACATGATGCCTGTTGATTCTCCTGCCCAGCAGGCAGGTCACCTCATAAGGTAAGATTCCACACCATTGTGAGATCTCTTCAGCTTCAATTCGCTCGCTTCCGGATGAACCGATCAAAACAACTTCATCCCCGACTACGGTTCCGGGAACGTCGGTGACATCGATGATTGTGTAATCCATCGTTACCCGACCTACCACCGGAACACGCTGTCCCCGAATGACCATCTGACCACAATTCGAAAGGGTCGAGGGGAAGCCATCGTGATATCCGATAGGTACCGTTGCCAGTCTTGATTGTCGAGTAGTTACATAAGTTCCACCGTAACCTATCGAGTGTCCCGGGGGGTGATCACGTAGGTATACGATTTGACTACGGAGGGAAAGAGCTGCTTCCAGGCCGCTTCCGGCCGGGAGTTTGTTAAAGAAACCATAGAGAGCTCCTCCGATACGAACCATGCCAGCAGCGGGATCGGGGTCTCTGAGAGCAGATTCGCTGGCATCTACATGAACCAGAAAAGAATCGAATCCGGCACTTTGTAACTCTCTGACGATCTGGTGCAGTATTTCCCGCTGGCGAGAAACGATCTGCGGTTGTGAGGGGGAAGGGAGGTGAGTACCAATCCCCTCGAGGCGCAGTCCTTTACAATGATCAATCGCCCACGCATGAGAGACCGCCTGATCGGGACTCACTCCGAGCCTCGACATTCCAGTGTCGATCAGTAGATGGACTCCGAGGGTTTGTCCCATCTGGAGTGCTGTTTCATTGAGGATCTTGATTCGTCCTGGAGAATGGATGGTGACAGAGACCTTCTGATCGATGAGAAGGTCCAGTTCTGGTTCTACCAAAGCACCGAGAACGAGGATCGGAGTCGAGATTCCGGCTTCACGGAGATCAAGAGCTTCCCGTGATGTTCCTACTCCGAGGAAATCGATGTTTTCCGCGGCGAGTCGCCTAGATACCGCGATGGAGCCGTGTCCGTACGCGTCCGCTTTGACTACTGCGAGGATCTTCTTATCAGGCAAATGACGTCGGAGAAGTTTGAGGTTATTCGCGATGACATCGAGATCGATGGTGGCCCAGGCACGTTCCGGTTTCATGCCTGTTCCTCTCCTGCGATACGACGACGTCGGACTTCTTCAGCTCGACTCACCCGGAGATATCGAGGGTTGAGCAGGTGCGGCTGTTCCCAACCGGGAGGAGGCGCACTTCCTGCTACGATCTCATGTACGAGCGAGTTCGCGATCTTCAGGCCATGGCAGGCTCGCGGGATGTCCCAGTTTTCAGGGCCGGTCTCCAGGTGTGCAGGAAAATCGGCTGCTCTGGAACCGGAACCGATGAATCGCGTTCCGGGCTCGATCAGGGCAGAGAATTGTTCCTTATTGAGGGCCTGATCTTCGTCGAGGCGCAGTACATTGCCCTGGCTGATTTCGAACAAGGCCAGGTCCAGATCTCCACCGCTGGCGTCGAGAACAACTCCCCATTTCCCATCCTCCTCGATGTTGGAGGCGATGACATCGAGCGATGATATCCCCAGTGCTGGAATTTTGAGTGACCAGGCGATGGCTTTTGCAGCGGAGACTCCGATTCGGGTGCCGGTGAAGGAGCCCGGTCCGATACTGACCGCAACTACTGCAAGGCGAGCCTTCGCCTGGTTTCGCTCGATGATGGTGTCAATCCTCGGCAGCAGTTCTTTCCCGTGTACCAACCCAGGGCTGAACAGTTCTTCATCCCGACTTTCCCCGTCGTAGGTTCCTAGCGCAACGGAACCACTTCGTTGACTGGTCTCAATCATCAGAATGTAGCCGTCGGGAGATATTTTCATTGAGAATGATCTCCGTAGTTCCGTTGGAAGTGTACGGCATTTTTCGCGTACTTGTTCGCCGAGGCGATGAAGGAAGCCAGTTCCGTTTCCGAAACTTCTCTCACGATTCGTCCGGGTACTCCTACGACGAGTGACCGGGGAGGGATTTGAGTTCCGGGAGCTACTACCGCTCCTGCAGCGATCAGGCTTCCTTCGCCTACCGCAACATCTTCTAGTAGCACAGAACCCATTCCGATGAGTGACCCGTCCCCGATTGATCTGCAGTGAACGATGGCTCCATGACCAATGGTGACGTCATCTCCTATGACCAATGGCTTATCAGGATCCGCGTGTAGAACCGCCAGGTCTTGAACATTCACTCTTTCACCCAAGCTGATGGGGGCGTCATCGCCTCTCAGGGTAGCGCCGTACCATATTCCTGACCCTTTGCCGATGCGCACATCACCAACGATGGTGGCGTTTCCAGCGTGGAACCAACCGTTTACCTCGTGGAAAGAGCTTCCAATTCGAAGGTCCACGGGATCTCCGGGGAGTGTACGATTTTCTGGTGAGGCGGAATCCGCCGCATCGGATGGTGTCATCCCAATTTCTCTCCTGAACACTGTATTTGCCTGGCTTGCCATCGGCACCTTCGACTAACGATAATCAGACACAAGGCAGGCAGCAACGCCCGCCAGAAAGGAGACAGCGGATGCCCCATGCCGTCATTTCGGGAGCCCCTCCCCTTGACCAGTTCTGGCACGGGTTCGAGCCATATCAACAAGTAAACGGTTCGGAAGTGAGAAATCTCCTGGCCGCCTATCTACGCTCGGACGCAACGCAGTTACTGGTCCTGGCTCTGGCGATCGAACTGGGAGTTACACAGCGTTTCTTGATTGTGGTCGAACAGAAGAAGACAAACACCGTGGTTCGTTGCCAACAGCATCATCCGGTGGAGAAAACAGCAGGAGTGAAGGCTCTTGTGGCGCAGGTGGCAATTCGTCTCATTGAAGGTGGGGGAACTCTGGAAAAAACAAACTTGCCAGAACTCTAGCCCCTGGCTCTCTTCATCAGATTCTTGACCTGGGTTACATCCACCGGATTCTTTACATCGTTGTCTTCCTTCAGCGAGGTGCCAACGATCGCAGCGTCGGCAATCTCCAGGATCCGAACGACGTTGTCGTGATCGACGCCACTACCGGCGAGCAGCGGTGTTCGGGGGATTGCCACTCGCACCTGTCGTAGTTCTTCGAGATCGAGCGGATCTCCGGTTGATTTCCCCGTCACGATCACCGCATCAGCGAGTCCCCTCTCGACCGTTTCGACGGCAGCATTACCTGCATCGTAGTCGTTTGATCTGGCAGCATGTTTGACTCCCACATCTGCAGCGATGGCAATCGAGTCTGCGTCGATGATTTGCCGTTGTCGTAGGGTTTCATGGGCACGTCCGCTGATCCAGCCCTGGTCAGTCAGCATCGCCGAAGTGTGAACATTGACGCGGATGAAACGACTACCGGTGGCAGCAGCGATGGCCAGTGCTGATGAAGCATCATTTCGCAATACGTTTACCCCGACGGGGACCGTGATTGCGAGTTCGATGATGGCGGACACGATAACGCTCATCTCCGCCACGGTACTGGATTCTACCTTGACCGGCTGGAACGGAGCATCGCCGAAGTTTTCGACGATGATCGCGTCGATTCCACCGGCAAGCAGAGCTTCGGCATCACGAATAGCATACTGTCGGATATTTTTTCGGCTGTCGTCACAGCGTGGGCTTCCCGGTAGTGGGCGAAGATGCACGACTCCGATGATCGATCGACTGCCGAGGCCGAAGGGGAATGCCATCCGACTCCTTCCAGGAAGTTGGATAGTGTACCCTGCCATGGCATTTCGGGCAGTGGAAGGAGAGTTGCATTGGATCGTAGGGTCATCGTGACGGGGGGAAGTCGCGGTCTCGGGCTTTCCATCGCTCAACAACTGACGACGAATGGTTGGCAGGTCGGAATCGTCGCGCGGGATGGGGAGGCAGTAGCGGCGGCGCTTCGTTGTGGTGCTGCGGTATCGGGAGTGAGTGCTGATCTGGTCGATCCGATCGCTGCAGGCTCTGCCATCGAGCAACTGGCGCACCAACTGGGAGGGCTCGATGCCCTGGTCAACAATGCTGGGAAGGTACTTCGCAGTCGCTTCGATGAACTCGATCCCGAGCAGTTTCGAGCGGTCATCGAGCAGAATTTATTGTCAGCGGTTCACGCCACGATGGCCGCTTTACCCCATCTAAGGCAGTCCGGAGGGGGGTCTTTGGTCCAAATTTCCTCAATTTCGGGGACTCAGCCGCTGCCAGGCGGATCGGCCTACGCTGCCGCAAAACACGGTCTGGTAGGCTGGAGCCGCTCGATTTTTCACGAATTTCGAGATGAAGGAATCCGCGTTTCCCTGGTCCATCCGGGGTCTATCGAGTCTGGAGGGTCTCCAGGGGTCCCCGCAAAGGAGGTTGCCCAGGTGGTGGCAGGGATCCTGCAGGCTCCTGAGGGAACCCTGATCGGAGAGGTCGAGGTACGGCCTCTTCAGGCTCCTCAATCCTGACGGAACTCCTTCCAGCATAACAGGTTGACGAAGTCTGGGGTGGCTGATAATCTCCCAGCTTGCGCCCGGGTCTGGCCCCAGTTCTGATCCGAGCTGGCTCGGCGCACCGTTCTCGACTGCCGGATCGGGTTTGGCCCGGGGAGAAGCGTGGACAGACCGACCATCATTGCGGGGAACTGGAAGCACAATCCCGATCGAAATCTGGGCGAATCTCTCTGGCGAGAGGTCGCTGCAGGTACGATGAGTCGGATTCCTGCTGGCGAGCACAATCCGCCGGTGAAGGTAGTGATTTTTCCACCGACCCCCTGGCTTGGTTGGTTGGTGTCACGAGAAGGCCTTGAGTGCCTTGGCAACGGGTTTCCGGAGTCCGCTGTTCTCGAGATTGGCATGCAGGAGATCTCGGATCGTCCTGTTGGTGCCTACACCGGAGAAGTAGGTGCGGAACTGGCACATCAGTTCGGTGCCCGTTGGACTCTGGTCGGGCACTCGGAGAGAAGGATTCACTTTGGAGAGACCGATGAAGATGTGGCGCGGCGGTTAACTGCTGCTGTTGACCATGGACTTTGTCCGTTGTTATGCATCGGTGAAACGTCGGAAGAAAGAGATGCAGGTCGTACCTTCGAGGTGGTTTCACATCAACTTGAAGTGGGACTATCTCGATTTGATAAGAAACATGAGTACGCGATCGCTTACGAGCCCGTGTGGGCCATCGGAACCGGCCGTACTGCGACAGTGGAGCAGGTAGAAGATGTGCACCAGCATCTTCGAGAACTTCTCCAGAAGAAAATTGGATCGGCATCGGATGGAATACCGATCCTTTACGGTGGAAGTGTGAAACCGGATAACGCGCGAGACCTGCTGGGTCTCGATGTGGTGGATGGAGCCTTGGTCGGAGGAGCGAGCCTGAAAGCGGCGAGTTTCCTGGAGATTCTGGACGCGGGAATTGCAACGGCGTGATACGTCGGATTTCTGCCCTACAGATGAGGTGAAGAGATGCTGACCTTTCTGATGATTGTTCTGGGATGCGTAACGGTCCTGCTGGGGCTGGCGATACTGCTACAGGAACCGAAACAGGCTGGGCTCTCGGGAGCTTTCGGGCTGGGCGGATCGGAGCAGATGTTGGGTACCAGTACCACCAGTGGCATAGCTCGTTTCACGATGTTTCTCGCTGTAGCGTTCTTTTTGCTCTGCATCACCGTGGGCTTGATGGCCCGAGAAGATCGAGATGACACCCGCCTCAAGCCCGATCCGATCGAGCCAGGGTTTGGTGCTCTGGAACCGGGAGTCGGGGGTGTTCCTGGATCAGAAAACGTAGGAATCGGCGATGCGATTGGCGGAGCTGAAGCGGTGATCGGCGGCGACGCGGTGAATGTCGGAGATGCCGCAGGTGCTGTCAACAATGATACCCCGGTGGTAGACCCTCCGGTGGTGGACCCTCCGGTGGTGGACCCTCCGGTGGCGGACCCTCCAGTGGTGGATCCTCCGGTGGTGGACCCTCCGGCAGACGGTGATCCGGTTGGCGATACTCCTGTCGAGATCCCAGCCGGAGGTGGTGCGGCGAATGAAAACGGGGGAAGCGGCAATTGACCGATACCCTGCGGAGCATGACGGGTTTCGGATCCGGATCCCGTGAAACGGACAAAGTCCGGGTGAGGGTGGAGTTGAGATCGGTGAATCACCGATATCTCA
Source organism: Planctomycetota bacterium (assembly GCA_002711105.1). Lineage (GTDB taxonomy): Bacteria > Planctomycetota > UBA8108 > UBA1146 > UBA1146 > UBA1146. The sequence goes on along the minus strand of PAIH01000004.1, from coordinate 15,231 downwards.
AGATCTCTAGCCATCTCCCCGATGCGTTTTCGTCGCTCCAGGGACAGATCGACAACTTTTTGAAGGATAAGATCGGGAGGGGTTCTATATCCATCTCGATACAGGTTGAGGATATCGACAATGGCCTCGACAACTCCGGTTTCGTTGCGATCAAGAAGAACTACGAAAGGCTATGTCTCCTCCGTGACGAGATCGCACCAGGTCAAGAGGTAAAGATCTCCGACGTGATCCAGATGCAGGGTATGGAGGGGTTGGAACATCAGACTGATGAAGAATCAGACGCTCAGCTGATGAACGCTCTCGAAGAAGCAGTCGGGACATTGCGGCAGATGCAAGAAAGTGAAGGAGAGCGACTGCGCGAGGAATTTAATCGCATCCTTTCTTGTATCGAGAAAGGGATTACTGAGCTTGAAGAGGCCCTACCGGATGCGATGCAATGGTTAGGTCAGAGATTTAAAGAACGGATCCGTCAGTGGGTAGAGCCGACCGGAGTGGATCTAGATTCTCAGGATCTAGCTCGGGAAATCGGCATCCAGGCGGAGCGTTCAGACATTACCGAAGAGCTGGCTCGGTTGCGTGGTCATCTCATTGAATATCGCAAGGTCATCTCCGAGGGTGGACGAGCTGGTCGTCGTCTCGATTTCCTGACCCAGGAGATGTTTCGTGAAGCCAATACGATGGCTTCGAAATTACCGCGACATGATCTCGCTCACACTGTGGTCGAGATCAAGGTTCAGGTGGATCGATTGCGAGAGCAGACACAGAACATCGAGTGAAGAAACTCCTCTCGGCAGGGAGGACCAAGAGAAGGGGGCGGTGCAGTGACCGCTCGCGGAATCCTAGTGGTTCTTTCTGGACCCTCCGGGGTCGGAAAGACCGTGGTGAGCGAGGGGCTACAGAAGGAAGCCGGGTATGTCCGGGCCATCACTGCAACCACCAGGTCTCCTCGAGCAGGGGAGAAAGATGGAGTGGATTACCACTTCCTTGATCGCGAAGGATTTGAGAAATGCGTTGAGGAAGGGGGATTTCTGGAGCACGCGGAGGTGCACGGAAATCTCTATGGAAGCCCTCGGGAGGGTATTGAGCAACAGCTCGATCAGTCCAGGGCGGTACTGTTGCTGATCGACGTCCAGGGTGCTGAGAAGTTGCGTCAGGACGAAGTAGCAGCCTTGCAGATTTTCCTGGAGCCCCCTGGGATCGAGGAACTAAGACAACGGATCGAGAGTCGCGGTGTTGAAGATGATGAGACAATTACCCTTCGATTGCGTAACGCGCTCTCGGAGCTGAAACAGAAGTTTAGGTACGATCACTGCGTCGTCAACGATGTGCTCGATGATACGGTCGAGGAAGTTTCCTCGATCATCGAAGAAGAGTTGAGTCGCAGGAGAGAGATTTGAACTAGAACCGAGGACCCGGCGCTCGAAGACCGCTGGATCTGGAATGGAGGCATTCGTGCTGGACGTCGAAATCGAAGACCAGCTCGTGGAGAAGACGGGCGGGAAGCTCCAGCTCACTGCTCTGATGCAGAAGCGCATAGTGGAACTGAAGCGAGGGGCTCGTCCACTTGTTGAGATTGACTCGACCGATCTACAGGAGATCGTGATTCAAGAAATCCTGCAGGATAAGGTTATTCTTGCAGAGCTGGAGGTTTCCGAGGCCAGCTTCCTTACCGATGCGCGCAAGCTCTCTGGAGATGGCGACTCGGATGACGAGAAAGAGGTCTACGGTTCTGATCTGAAGAAGGTCAAAGAAGAGCGGATCAAGGAACTTTCGCAGTTCCTCAATCCTACCAAGGAATGATGGAGGCGGTGCGACGTGTGTTTTGCACACGTCGCACCGTGATCTTCCGTGAACGATGCCATGAATTGGGAATCCCGAAAAATCATCCTCGGTGTTACCGGAGGTGTTGCTGCTTACAAGGCAGTGGATCTTGCCTCTCGTTGGACCCAGCGCGGGGCCGCGGTTCGGGTTCGAATGACTCCTGCGGCGTGTCGATTCATTCAACCTCTCACTTTTGAGTCCGTGACTCGATCCGAGGTGATCTCGGAAATCTGGCATCCCGTGGGTACTCATGACCGACCGGAACATATTGGTGCCGGAGACGATGCGGATGTATTCGTGATCGCTCCCGCCAGTGCGGATCACATCGCACGTCTGGCCCATGGATTCGGGGATGACGTGGTTTGCCTCACTGCTCTTGCCTGGGATGGTCCGACCGTGCTGTGCCCGGCGATGAATGATCGGATGTGGCAGAATCCTGCGGTTCAAACCAACATCAGGATTTTGCAGGAGCGTGGATTTCACATCGTCGGACCCGGAATGGGCCATTTGGCCTGTGGTTCGACGGGGCCAGGGAGACTGGCAGATCTCGATGAGATCGATGAAATCGTATCTGGTCTTATTGCTGCGCGAGAACTCTCTTGAAGTCCCCGGTCCTGCTGATCACTGCGGGGCCGACGCGTGAGCCCATCGACGATGTCAGGTTTCTCAGTAACGGAGCCAGTGGGACCCTGGGAATCGAGGTGGCGAGCGCTGCGCAGGCAAAGGGCTGGGAAGTCCATCTGGCACTCGGTCCGGTTCATTTGATTCCCCCTGAAGGAGTGATTCACCACCCCTTTACCACAGCTTGCGAACTGGAACAGATCGCCGTGGAACTGTGGCCCCGGGTTGATGCAATGGTCGCCAGTGCTGCGGTTTGTGACTATCGCCCTGCCGAGCGAATTGCGGGGAAACGAAAGAAGTCCGGTGAGGACTGGAATCTAACTTTGATTCGGAATCCTGATGTTTTGGCGGGGAGAGGTGCCCAGAAGGAAGATGAATGGGGGCAACGAGTTCTGGTGGGATTTGCCCTCGAGGCGGACCAGAGTGAAGAAGAAGCACGGCGAAAGGCCGTGAACAAGCGTCTGGATCTGGTACTTTGCAACACGCCGGACAACCTGGGTACGGCCATGGGGGATTACGTCTGGATTGAACCGGGGGAGCCTGCGGTCAAGTTGCTGGATGTCGCCAAGCGTGATCTGGCCGTTAAGATCGTCGAGTTCATTGGCACAAGAGTCGCTTCTCGCCGCTGCGACCGTGCCTTCAACGGGGAGTGATGAGCTCAAATCGTAATCAGCGTCGTCGTCGCGAGGACGCCAATTTGAAATCAACAGGTTTGGCGAAGGAGGCCGGGGCGCTGGCATTGCTGGCGGTAGCAGCCTTCTTTTTCATTGCGCTCTATAGTGAGTATCTGGTGGCGCAGGGACGCAGTGTTGAGAATGCCTGTGGAGAATTCGGCCGTTTCATCGCCATCCGCCACTTCGAGATTTTCGGCCCTGTTGCCAGTTTCCTGCTGTCGTTGCTCTATGCGGCCTGGTCCGGATTGCTGTTATTTCAGGTTCGTTTCGCCTCATGGTGGCCGCGAATCCTGGGCCTGGGCCTGTTCGTTTTTGCGGTTTGCTTCCTTGAGTTCCGCTTTGCCGAGACCTCCCTCCTGCCCGGATCGGATTACAGGGGTGGTGTCATCGGGATGTACTTCGGATCAATGGCATTTGATGCCGTTGGAATTACGGGAACGACCATCTTCTCTTTCCTTGCTCTGGCACTGGGACTGATGTTTGCGACCGGAATGCCGGTGGCACAACTGCTGAGGTCCAGCATCGCATTCGTGGCGGGAGCAATCGCAGGAGTGGGTCAAAAAACCCCAGGGATGGCTCGCAAAGTGGCGGGCACTATCGGGACTGCGAGCCAGGTAGCCAGTTCAAAAATCGCCAAAGCCGGTCGGTTCGTCAAGAAGTCTGCCGATTCGGAAGTCACCGATGAAGAGAAGGCGCTCTTGCTTGGTGACTCTGATGAGGAAGAGGAAGAATACGAAGACGGCGAGGAACTGGAAGAATACGACGAGGACGAGGAGTACGAGGAAGACGACGAAGAGGAAGAGGAAGAAGAGGACGACGAGGAAGAATACGAGGAGGAAGACGAATCCGAAGAATACGCTGAGGACGACGAAGAAGAGCAAGAAGCGCCCGTGAAGCGCACCATCAGGCTTGGGCCGGAGAAGCAGGAAGAAGCTTTCAACACCTTCGAGGAGCAGCAACTCACCTTCGATGGGGTCTATTCGCCTCCTCCCTCTTCTTTCCTGGACGAACCGCCCAGCGTGGATCACGAGGAAGGGCGTGAAGAACTCAATCTCGTGGCGACTCGCATCGAGGAGACTTTGAAGTCTTTCAAAATCGTCGCTCAGGTCACCAACGTCCAGCGCGGGCCGGTGATCACTCAGTACGAGTTGAGTCTTGCCGCTGGAATCAAGGTTCACAAGATCGTCAGTCTCTCCGATGACCTTGCGATGGCATTGTCGGCCCAGAGTGTGAGAGTCGTGGCCCCGATTCCAGGCAAGCCAACGGTGGGGATCGAAGTTCCCAACAAGCAAAGAGAAATGGTCGTCCTGCGAGAAATTCTGCAGAGCCGTGTTTTCCATGATTCCGAACTCAAAATACCTCTGCTGCTGGGAAAAGATGCTGCGGGAGAACCGATCGTTGAGGATCTATCCCGGATGCCACATCTGCTCATCGCGGGATCTACTGGCTCCGGAAAATCTGTCTGTATCAATGCGATCATCACCTCGCTTCTGATGACGAGATCGCCCGATGATTTGAAGTTGATACTGGTCGATCCGAAGATGGTCGAGCTCTCATCTTTTGAAGACATTCCACATCTTCTGACTCCGGTGATCACGGATATGAAAAAAGCTCCAGCGGCGCTTGATTGGTTGGTCCGTAAGATGGATCAGAGATACGAGCTCTTCTCCAAAGCTGGAGTTCGTAATCTCAGCGAATACAACGAGCAGGATCTGAAGGAGCGTTACGACCTACTGGCCGAGAAGACCAATCACGAGGAAGCCGAACAGGCGCCTGATCGATTGCCCAGTCTCGTCATCATCATCGACGAACTGGCAGATCTGATGATGACGAGTGCCAAGGAGGTGGAATCCAGCATCATCCGCCTGGCACAGAAGTCACGTGCAGTAGGGATCCATGTGATTCTTGCGACCCAGCGGCCATCGGTCGATGTGGTCACAGGGCTGATCAAGGCCAACCTCCCGGCGAGGATCTGTTTCAAGGTGGCCAGCAGAATCGATTCGAGAACCATTCTCGACCGTGTCGGAGGAGAGAGGTTGCTGGGGATGGGCGATATGCTTTATCTGCCACCTGATACATCCGATCTGGTTCGTGCTCAGTGCACCTTCATCTCCGACAAGGAGCTGAAGAAGATCATGAAGCACCTGCGCAAGGAGTCGAAACCTCAATTTTCCCAGGAGATTGATACCTTCCTGGAGGGCCCTCCAGATGGTGCCGGTGGTATAGGAGCTGTCGAGGACGAGCTCTTTGAAGAGGGGGTTCGTGTCATCCTGGAAACGGGACGCGGTTCGACCACCTTGCTGCAGCGCAGACTGGGAATTGGCTATACCCGAGCCTCACGTCTGATGGACATCATGACCGAGCAGGGGATCGTCGGAGCTTTCAAGGGCTCGAAGGCCAGAGAGATCAAATTGACTCTCGAAGAGTGGGAAGAGATGCAGGCTCAGACTTAATCTGGTTCGGTGAGCTTCCAGCGTTTTGTGATCAGATACATGGCGAAGGAAGCGAGCCAGTGCGCGCCTGAATAATGTTCAGGGTGAACACCGGCGAGTCCTGCTTTTTCGTGTTTCGTTGCCATCGCTTCGATTCCTGATGAACCTTGATCCATTGCTTCCGCAATAGCAGCGAGCATCCATCCCCTCGACAGGTTGAGACCGTCGAGATGAGAGAGTTTCCCATCGGCTGGATCAGGGCATTGTGCGACAGCCACAGGCCACTGGCCGGAGATTAGCTCTGGATGCGCCTTGTTGATCCAGGAATCGAATTCATCGCCGGATAACACCCGACGCATCAGATCTACCGTGGCCAGGGATGGAGAGAGAAAGTCATGATTCGAGGGTTCAAAGCGACAAGGTAGATCGCAGTCTTTTCCGTGATGTCGATGAGCTAGTGATTCCACCGTTTCGATACATTCCTCGTCTTTGTTCGATATGGCCCAATCGTGAAACAGGCCCAGCGAGAACATCGACTGGTCGTGTTGACCTGAACGAACTGGATGATCCAACCGGGAACACCAGCTGAGAAGATCGCGTCGCGCCAATTTCTCCAGTGGATCCAGGTTCTGTGCCAGCGGAACCTTTACCTCCTTCAACTCGGTGGAGAGTTGCAGTAGCCAGGCGCGACCATAAGGAACTTCAAAGCCAGGTCGTTCCGTGGCGAAGCTGACTTCCAGCTCGATGTCTTTTTCGTTGAAAGAAGATTCGAGGACGCTGCGACAACGGCTTGCCAATTCTTCGTCGAGTCCCATCCGAAGGGCTCGTACCAACGTCCAGTGGCAATGAACTGCAGAGTGCCAGTCGAAAGCACCGCGAAATACGGGGGTGAGTTGTCGAGGAAGTTTCAAATCCTCATCGGTTTGAATAACGAGGGCAAGATAATAGGGATGTTCTCTGTGGATGCAGGAAAGAGCCATTTCCACCAGATCTTCGATTTTTCCATCGATCGGCATCCGCGTTTCCTCCGCCCCCATACCAACATCCAGGCGCACTTCCGTCCATCCCTGGTTCGATGGTTCCGGAACCGGAGAAGTGATAAAATCATTCGCTTGGTATGATCCGCTGACCGACCTCATCGTCGGTTATGAAAGGGAACGTTGGCTTCATCGAATCCTGTCGCTATTCACCTCGTCAGCCTGGGGTGTCCCAAGAACCTGGTCGATTCCGAGGTGATTCTCGGACGAGTAGGCGCTGAGGGATTCGTCATTTCTCAGAGAGCTGAGGATGCAGATATCCTGATGGTGAACACCTGTGGCTTCATCGAGAGTGCCAAGCAGGAGTCCATCGATGCGATTCTCGACCTGGTGCGTCTCAAGGAAGATGATCCTGCCAAGCGTGTGGTCGTAGCTGGTTGTCTGGGTCAACGGTACCCCGAGGAACTTGCCAAAGAGATCCCCGAGATCGATGCCATCGTGGGTATGTCAGAATATCCAAGGATGCCCGAGATTCTCGGTGGCTTGATGGAAGAGGTACGAGATGCTCGGAGGGTTCATGTTGGAGAAGCCTCGCATCCGGCCTGGTCGGAGGATTCAAGACTACGACTGACTCCACGGCATAGCGCCTACCTGAAGATCAGTGAGGGTTGCGATAATCCCTGTACCTTCTGTTCGATCCCTTCCTTCCGCGGCCGTTTTCGTTCCAAGGACCCCGATTTTGTCATCAACGAGGCACGCGAACTGGTGGCCAATGGAACCAGGGAGATCAATTTGATCAGTCAGGATCTCACCTCCTACGGTCTCGACATCGACGGTGAGTACCTGTTGCCTGATATCATGGAAAGCCTCGACAAGGTCGAAGGAATCGACTGGATTCGATTACTCTACACCTACCCCTACAAGTTTTCCGACGAGATGATTGATGCGGTTGCTCGCCTTGATCGAGTGATTCCTTACATCGACATGCCGATCCAGCACATCGATAACACCATGTTAAAAAGAATGGGCCGAAGACTTGGAGAAGACGGAACAAGAGATCTGTTTCGTCGAATGCGCGAAAGAATCCCATCCTTGGTGTTGAGAACTACTTTCATCGTTGGTTTTCCGGGGGAAACGAGAGAGCAGTTTGAAAAGCTGGTCAGATTTGTTCAGGAGAATGCTCTCGAACGAGTTGGAGTTTTTCCCTGGTCTGCCGAAGAAGGCACTCCCGCGGAAAAACTGCCTGATCGAATTCCAGAGCAAGAACAAGCTCGTCGAGTCGAAGAGTTGATGCTTGCCCAGCAAGAGGTCGCTTTCGCCTGGAATCGGGCGAGAGTAGGTAGTGAGGTCGATGTATTGATCGATAGTGTTTGTGATGAGACGGGGTTTTTACTCGGTCGTTCCTATGCTGAGGCGCCGGAGATAGACTCTTCCATCAGAATGCCGTCGGGATCGGGCCAGGTTGGGGAACTGGTACGCTGCAGGATCACGGGGACCGACGATTACGATTTGGTTGCCGAACTGATCGAGAATGAAAAAGAGGGAAAAAGTGAACCCGGAATCACCGTTGAGGGGAAGAGACTGGCGTAATCTGCCCAATCTCATCACCCTGGGACGGCTCGGGATCGCACTTCTCCTGTTCGCCATGTTGACCCTGGAAATTTCAGGTTGGGGGATCATCAATGATCGCCATCTCGCACTCAATATAGCGACGGTTGCTTTCATCCTCTGTGTTGCCACCGATTTTCTTGATGGATATCTGGCACGACGCTGGAAGATGGTCACGGCTTTCGGTCGACTGGCGGATACGTTCGTCGACAAGATCGTGATCTGCGGAACTCTGATCTATCTGGTGTACCTCACTCCTGATCTGATTCGACCCTGGTTTGTCGTCATCATCGTGGCTCGTGAATTTCTCGTCAGTGGAATCCGTTCATACATGGAGAGCCAAGGAGTGGAATTCGGAGCTCGTGCAGGTGGCAAGTTGAAGATGGTGTTGCAATCGATGTTGATTCCCGCGGCGATGCTGCTGGAGGCCAATGGTGAGTCAGATATCGGGCCAGTTATTTTTCAAGCGCTGGAAATTGTCACGGTGATCCTGTTCTGGGGAACTCTGGTCACCACCATCTGGTCAGCGGTGGATTATCTACTGTTTGCCATCCGCACAGAACGGGAGAGGCGGATCTCCGCTTGAAAACTGCCGAGACCATTCATCGGCTGACCCTGACCTTCCTGGGTGTCGGTAGATTTCCGTGGGCTCCTGGAACGGCGGGAAGTCTTGCGGCAGTGCTGGTAGGAGCTGCAAGCTGGTATTTCTGTCCCGATCCTTTCCGCATCTTTCTGTTTCCGGTGCTAGCACTGCTCGCCTCGATCGGATGCATCGTTTGTGGTTCGCGAATTGAATCCATTTTCGGTCACAAGGATCCTGGTGCCGTGGTGATCGATGAGGTGGCCGGACAATTTGTGGCGTTGAGCGCCATTCCGTTCATTTCCGTGGCCACACAGGTTGCTACTGTCGAGCTGTGGATCCTCGCTTTCTTGTTGTTTCGCCTTCTCGATGTGCTGAAGCCGCTGGGAATCCGCCGTTTGGAAACCTTGCCGGAGGGGTGGGGAGTGCTGATGGATGACATCGCAGCCGGAGCGGGAACAGCCGTCTTGTTGCTACTGAGTGCTCCGTTACTGGCTGGTAACTAGGAGCGACGGGCCTGCTGATCCGATGGAAGCAAGAACAGTAGCGATCCGAAAAGCAGCAGCGCAGCTACCGCGGGGATCATGAAGGCGATCTCCTGGGAATTGATGAATCCTGTTAAAGAGGGTCCGACGGCGGTTCCGAGGCTGAAGCAAAGCGTATTGATTCCCATCATCCTTGCACGGTTTCCGGGGCTACTTCGTTCGGCATAGATCCCGCCGACCGCAGTACTCAACATCGCAGAGACCGCCCCGAGACCCATCCGTAGCATCGTCAACTGGGTCAGATTTTCGACCTGGCTCTGTAGAACTACCAGCGGAATGAACAGCAGGAGACCGAGTAACAGCATGCGTTTCTTGTCATAGCGATCGCCCGCCCAGCCACAGGGATACTGAAACAGGCATCGAGTGGCGACGAAGATGGCAAACATGGTTCCCAGTTCGGACTGGGTCGAACCAAATTCTCTCTCGTAGTGCGGGAAAAGAGAGATCACGGTGCTGATCCCTACCATCATGACGAAGATCACCGAACCGAGAAGGCGGAAGATCGGTTGTATCGGGGGTAGCGGTCTGGACCGTTCCTCTTCGGTCTGGAACTCCTTTGGGTCTTTGATTTTGATCGAGACGAGAAAGACGCTGAGCATCAGCAAGCTACCCGAAACAAGAAAAACCTGATCGTATCCACCGGCATCTCCGACGATGCCGCCGAGAATTGGTCCGAGACCAAATCCCAGCAACCGGATGGTGGAATAAAGACCGAGCACTTTGCCGCCAGAGTCTTCCGGCGCATGGCGGGCGATGATGGCCATCATCGGTGGAAAGGTGAGTCCCAGAAACGACCCCTGCAAGATTCGTAAGAGTACCAGTTGCCAGTAGCTGTCGAGCAGAGGCAGGCAGAAGGAGCAGCAAGCTCCCAGTGCCATGCCAACGACGATCATTGGCTTGCGACTATCAAATCGGTCGGAGAATCGCCCGGCAAAGATCTGGATGGAGGCCATGGCCAGACCGGTGATACTGAACAGAAAAGCGGTCCGTGCTTCCTGGCTCGCCGTGGCCAGTCCGGGCAAGATGTCAGCGAGCCACGGGAATCTGGTGGCCAGGGTTTCGGCGACTTGATCCGCCGCAGGGGAGGTAAGTGTGCCGAGAAATAGCGGAAGGGTCGGGATCAGCATCCCGATCGCCGCTGCTTCACCGAAGCGGCAGCTGGCTAGCAGCCAGATGGTACGGGGGATTCGTTTGGGATCGGTCTGCATCGATCCTCCATCTGGAGTAGCGGGATCGATCCAGCTTGCAAGAATATGTTATCGTCCCTGAAGTGACACAAGTTAGGTGCAGGGCGCGAAATCAGCAAGCGGATTGACGCTACTTGTTGTGAATAGGAGCAGTCTTGGTTCGAGGTGGAGGTTCAACACGAACTCGTCCTGCTCGCTCAGCGGAACGACCGCCCCGTCAGATCTTTCCCATCGCAGTGAAGTATGGTGCCGTGTCCGGGCTCATCCTGGTCGCTTTTGTCCTGTGGGTCGGGAGTACTTCCACCGATCTCGCCCTGAAATCTTCTGCCAGGCAGGTCAACAGCAACGGCAATGAACTGGTTCTGCTGGTCAGCTCGATGATCCGTCCCTTCTGGCAGGACGATTCACTTTCGATGGCTGAACAGTCCCTGGCTCAAGAACAGCTGTCAGATCAGTTGAGTGATTTCATCAAAGCTCCCGGGGAGCACAAGGTCCTCGATATCTTGGTTCTGAATCAGACCGGCAGGAATCTGATCGCCAATGCTCGTGGTGGGGACCGCTTGAGTTACCAGTTAGGTCAGCCCAAGACTCTGGAGGGTTCGAAGGTTCGAGTCCGATCCGGGACACTCTCTGTGGGTGCTGTCCAATCACCGGTCCGATCCTTCGAGACAAATCTTCCTGATGACGCTGGCCAGGTTCATTTGTTTCTCAATGCCGAAGCTATAGAGCAACTTGAGAGTAGTCTGGAATCAGCGACTTCAAGTCAGATGTGGACTGTTCTTCTGCTTGGGATTCCCTTTGTCCTGCTAGTGGGCTTCCTGCTGACCCGGCCAATTCGCAGACTGCGTGAGGATATGACCCTGGTGGCTCGGGGAGATCTCCAGCATCAATCTACAGTGAGCACTACCGATGAGCTGGGGGCGCTGGCTTCTTCCTTTAATCGAATGACCAGATTCCTCGCCGAAGCTCGTGAGCAGGAGCTCCATGCTCAGGCAGTGGCGAGAGATCTCTCCATCGCCACCCGTATTCAAAACGCGCTATTGCCCGAGGAGTTGCCAGAGATCTCTGGCATCGAGATGGCTTGTTATTATCAGCCTGCGCGAGAGGTGGGAGGGGATTATTATGACGTGATCTCGTTACCCGGTGGTCGCGCTGGAATCGTGGTCGCCGATGTTTCAGGGAAGGGACTCGCAGGTAGCCTGGTGATGACGATGACGAGATCTCTGGTCAGGATGGCGGCACGGACCCAACTCGATGCGGCTTCCATCCTGGAGGAGGTCAACGCGAGTTTGTCTCGGGATATGACTGAGGGGATGTTCGTGACGTTGGCCTGGGCAGAGTTAGATGATGAGCGTAGTCAGGTACGTATCGCCCGTGCCGGACACAACCCTCCCCTGTTATTACGTGCCAGTGGTCGGGTGGAGCAGTTTCAACCTGGAGGCATCTCCCTGGGGATGGATCCGGGACCGTTATTCAGTCAATCGCTTGAGGTGAGTCACGTCGACCTGGCGCCGGGAGATTCTCTGATTCTCTATACCGATGGGATCGTCGAGGCGATGAACCATGACGGAGTAGAGTATGGATTGGAGAGATTCGCACAGATTCTCCAGAATCTCACCGCGGCGGCACCTGAAGAAGTGGTCGAAGGCGTAGTTACCGATCTGGCCAGGCATGTTGCTGGAGCAGAAGCCAGCGATGACATCACTCTGGTGGTGGCCCGAAGGGAGCTGGAGTCATGAGCGATGACTTCATCGTGGAGCGGCGTAGTGAAGGAGATCGGCAATATCTGGAGATTCGTGGCACCCTCGATGCGAGTCGAGTCGAGCAACTGGCCCATGAGGGCTTCGAGGCAATTTGCGCTGGATCCAGTGTTGAGTTTCGCCTTGGCGGAGTGACTTCCATCGATTTGACGGGTGCTCTGGGACTCGTGGCTCTGGCAAAGGAGGCCGCTGATCGAGATGTTTTGTTCAAAATTGACGGTTATCCAGCCCGACTACAGATCCTGCTAGAAGAGCAGGGGCTCTGGTCGCTACTGAGGAGAGAGGATAATCCGAGTCATGGTTAGGATCGTAGCTATCTTGAAACCTTATCGTCTCAAAGATGCGCTGTCTCAACTTCAGGATCGCCAGTGGGTGCAGCACATCCAGATCCAGGAGGTTCGTGGATACGGGATGCAAAAAGACCATCTGGAAGAATATTCCGGTGATGACGTCGGTATGGAATTTTTACCCAAAATTCGCCTCGAGATTCTTGTCGATGATCTGTTTGGCCAGTTAGCGATGGAGGCGATTGCTGATGGTGCTCGAACCGGCCGGATGGGGGACGGGAAGATTTTCCTGATCCGTGAGACTCTCGAGTTGTGAGTTTGACGCTGCCTCAAGGCGCGGGGTATTCTTCATCGTGAAGAGAGGAACTTCTGCCGCGATATCCGTCGGTCGCAAACGTTGCACCCGGTGGAGCCCGATAGAGTCCTTTCCCATCAGTAAGTCAGATCCAAAGTGGTCTTGAAAGACCACACTCCGGGATGGCCGCGAGGGGGAGCCGCGAGGCTCCAGACCCACACCACGTCTCTCGCATAAAACATTCTGGTGCTCCGCAAGGAGCCCAGGAGGGGGACGTGTGCGCCTACAAGTATCGACTCGCCTTGCTCAACAGCAGGTTCTAGCACCACAACTGATTCTGTCGATGGATATTCTTCAGCTGGGAATCTCCGATCTGGAAGCTCGAATCCAGAAGGAGTTCACCGAGAATCCAGCCCTCGAGATGGTTGATCCGACAGAAACCAAAGAAAACTCGACCACGGAAAGCGCCGACAAGGAAACCAGTCGATTGATGGAAATCGTCGATCGCTGGGAGAAGCCGATGACAGGAGAACGCCGTCAAGTGCTCTCCACGGATGCAACTGATGCCAAACATGAAGCATTGATGAACACTGCGGATCGACCCGAATCACTGGAGTCGTTCCTGTTGCGTCAACTACTGCTTCTCGATCTAGACCCGCAGCAGCGTCGATCTTGCGAACTGGTGTGCGGTAATCTCGATGAACGTGGTTGGTTCATCGATGATTGTGAAGATCTCGCTCTTTGTTCAGGAGTTCAGATTGAAATGGTGCAGGAAGCTCTCGATACGGTTCGTCAGCTCGACCCACCCGGAGTGGCTGCGCACGATCTCGCTGATTGTTTGTTGCTGCAATTGGGAAGCGATGTCGAAACGATCGAGTACCGGATCATCTCCGAATGCATGCCGGAACTGATGGGAAATGCGTTGCCCAAGATTGCCGAGAAGCTGTCGATTTCGCTCGGTGATGTGCAAGAAGCCTGTGATCTGATCCGCCAGCTCGATCCGGCACCCGGATCGAGCTTTATCGACACCAGTCTTCACGGAATCGTGCCCGAGATCACCATCGATGAGGTCGGTGATCGCTATGTTGCCCGTCTCTCCAGTGATCGTTTACCAGATCTTCGAATTTCCCCCACATGTTCGGCGATTCTCAAAGAGCCGGAGGTGAAGAAGGAAATTGCGGAATACATCCGAAGTCGAGTGGAGGGTGCCCGTTGGTTGATCCAGGCCATCGCGCAGCGTCGACGGACCTTGATCGACATCGCCCAGGCGATTGTCGATCGCCAGCAGGATTTCCTTCGGGATGGCCCCTCTCACATCCAGCCGCTCACGATGCAAGAGATTGCCGATGCCACTGGTGTCCATATTTCAACGGTCAGTCGTTCCAGCAATGGCAAGTACATGCAGACGGCCAACGGTGTCATCGAACTACGTCGTCTCTTCACTGGAGGGGTTTCCCGTGAAGACGGTGGCGTGGAGAGTCGTGAAAGTATTTGCGAGGCGATCCGCGACATCGTCGAGACCGAAGACAACAGCTACCCCTTCAGCGATGCGCAACTGACCAAGCGATTGACCACCATGGGAGTGAAGATCGCCCGCCGTACCGTTACCAAGTACCGCGAACGCGCCGGCATCCCGCAGGCAAAACTGCGCAAACGCTACCGGGTGTGAATGGAGCCAGGAAGAGCGATCAGCGGTCCGCCTCCTTGATGATTTCTTCAAGTCGTTGAAGAACAGCGTGGTTTTTCAGCGCTGAGTTTTTGCGCGCAGCTGTGAGTACTGCGTTGAGAGCTTCCTCGGATTCATGGGCATAGTAATCATATTTTTCGTCAAGGAGTGCGGCGAAGACATCAGGTTTCGTGGTGCATTCAGCGCAAACCAAAAGAGGGCGCGAGCGTTGCTCATCCCGGCCACTGTCTATGAGTGGTTTGAGCGATTTCAAGGTTCTATTCTTTGCTAGTCCAAGTGTCAGTACTGACTCCTCCTGCCAGTTCCCCTCATATGGGGATCCAGCATTGAGCAGCGTCTGATAGACCTCTGAGCTCGCGTAGTTCAGTACGGCGATCATTGCAGGTGTGTTTTCCCCGTCGATGGTCTCTGCATTGGCATTGAACTCAAGCAGGGTTTGAATCACCTCGAAGGGTGCCTTCTTTTGGAGTGCAATTATCAGTGGTGTATAGGCCCATTCGCAGTGTCTCTCAAGAGTGTGCGGACCCTCGGTATCGGCACCCTTTTCGAGGAGCAGGGAAATCACTTCATTCGAATGCCCGACCTCCAGGGCAACCATCAACATCGAGTACTCGCGCTCTTCCCCCTCTATCATGAAATCGGGTGACATCTCAGACTTGTCTGCCAGTACCACTTCATGATTGCAGTCCACGACAGCTTCGAGATCATCGTCTTCCACCCAGTCGGTGGTTACCTCGAAGTTGGCATCCGCGCCATC
>PAIH01000003.1 GCA_002711105.1 Planctomycetota bacterium | reverse complement strand
CCCACCTTTGAACTTCAAAAACTGTACCCAGGACGCTAGTCGTCACTTCATCGGTGGTCACCACGAACCCACCTAACCCGGGCGGAATCACAAATCTCGCCATTCCATCCAGCAAAGTCATCGTCGATCCGGAGGAAGGGATGATCAGGGTCCCCACTGAGAGAGAAATGACCCGACCATCTCGACCGACAATTTCCCCTCGACCTGATCGGCAATGGATCTCTTGACCGAGCTCGACCATCGCAACTTCTTCAGCCTGCTCGAAAAGTAGTTCTTCCCCATCTATCTCAAGGATGCACAGTTCCGTAACTGCTCTGAAGCCCCATCTATTCGAGCTGTCGGAATCGAACAATGAGGTGTCCAATCGAAAGCCGGAAAAGACACCCCATGCGAAAACTGAAATCAGAATCAATACCCCCGCAGCCAGGGCCGCCAGTCGAGGAGCCGCGCGGTCTGCAGCTCTTGCGATTTCAGCGGGCTCGCCGGGCGGAGCGAGTTTGTCAGGATCGAGACTACCGATCAGGAGTTCGTTGATCTCACCGCTTACCTCATCAACTCCAAGATCCAGAGCGTCCATTCCGCGCTGGAATTCCTCTTTCCAATTACGGCAATCGGAACAACGATCAAGATGAGACTCCAGTATCCCGATACGCTCCGTTGAGAGTTCCTGATCCTCGACCAGTGAGATCCATCGACGGATGAGGTTGCATTCCGGTTCAGGGTTCAAGAACTACCTCCGTCTGGCCCATCGAGACTTTTCAGTTTTTTAGCCAAAAGTTGCCTGGCACGGAACAACTTCGACTCGACACCCTTTACGGTCAAACCAAGGAGTCGAGCGATGTCTCTGTATGACCGATTTTGATCATGCTTCAGCAACAGTACCTCCCGATACTCGCCAGGTAGCTCTCCAAGAATTCGTCGGATCTCCTCGCCCCGCTCTTTTTGTTCGAGGACTTGAGAAGGTTCGAGGGTATCCGCGGCATCCAGTGCTTCATCTACTTCAACCGTCTCAGGTGCTTTTCGTTTTCGATGTCTCAAAAGATCAAGCGATCTAGTGCGAACAATCTGCAAAAACCAGGACGGAAATCTTGAGTCTTCTCGTAATCCAGCCAGACCACGCCAGGCCTTCACATAAGAATCCTGAACAGCATCTGCTGCCAGATGAGTATCGCTCAAGATTCCATATGCAACGCTACCGGCAACCTTCTGATGAAGGGTGACCAGTTGCGAGAAAGCTTCCCGATTTCCTTCACGTGCCGCAGAGACAAGGAGAGCAATCTCCGGATTCATTCATCCATCTCCATCGACAGGGACTCATCAGGGAAGACGTCCGAAAACTCAAAAACCCTCGGTATCAACGGTCTCGCTCCTGTCTCTCTAGAACTGAATCGAGGATTCCCAGGTAGGAACGGTATCGTAGAGGGTGAATTCCCCCCTCCTCGACAGCTGTCCTGACCGCACATTTAGGTTCATCTCGGTGTAAACAATCACGGAAACGGCACTCGTCTGCAACTGAAGCCAGATCGGGCATCCAGGTCGCCAGCTCCTGCGGATCTAGACCCCACAGCGCCCAGTCGCGAAATCCAGGGGTGTCAATGATCGCGGTTCCATCCGCTGACGGATGCCAGGTCACGGCAGTGGTGGTGTGCTTACCCTTCTCGTTATAGTCACTGACGATATCCGTGCGGATATCGATCCCCAAGACTTCGGAAATCAACGACGACTTACCAACCCCACTGGGCCCAGTAAGAACGGTGGCGCGTCCTTGTAGACGTTTTTCCAGTCCAGCCAGACCATCCCCAGAAACGACTGAAGTACGAATCACGTCGATTCCGATCTTCGGATAAATTTGCAGACGCTCCTCGACATCATCTGGAATCCCTAGATCGATCTTGTTGACGATTACAAAGGAGGGGATTTCTCGAAAGGAGGCTGCAAGTAACAATCGATCGAGGGCACCAAATTTAAGCCGAGGACGAGCCACCGCGAAAACACATGCGACCTGATCGATGTTGGCCGCCAGGATCAGTTCTCTCGCCTTCCCAACATCGCGCCGACGAGAAATCCATACCTTCCTCTCCTCGACCGAGATGACCCGTCCTTCCTTTGCGTCTTCTCCACTGACATCGAATTCGACCCAGTCACCGACAACGACTGGGTTTCGCCCTTCTTTACGGAGTCGACCAGCGAGGTCACAACGGTAGCGACTGCCCTCCGCGAATACGGTAACACTCTTGGTGGACCGAAAGACAACCTGGCCGCGCATAAAACCTAAACCCTGAGTTCTGTAAGATGGTCTTCATCGGGCCGAGGTAACAAATCGACAACATCGTCGAGATATCGAAACGTCTGCTCGGCCGCTCTACCGGTAAATCGATGCGGCTCCCAGGGCGGAAGACTCGATGCGACTTCGCCGAAGAAATCATCCTCCTCGATCATCCTTCTGAGAGGATTCTCATCCCCTTTGAGCACCGCCTCTCTCGCCTTCCAGGAATACTCTCGAATTCGTTCATGCAGTTGCTGTCGATCACCGCCTCTGGCGACTCCCGCCATCAGAAGCTCTTCCGCGGCCATGAAGGGAAGATGCTCTGCGATTCGTCGCTCTATCACCTGGTGGTGTACGATGAGTCCAGAGAAGACATTTCTGGCAGCGACCAGGATGGCATCGCTGGTCAGGAACAGACCAGGAAGCGCGATCCGACGCTGAGCACTGTCGTCCAGGGTTCGCTCCAGCCACTGGTTTGCTGCAAGTTGAGCCAATCCGGGTGTAATTGTCATCACGTGACGTGACAGGGAGCAGATTCGTTCACTACGCATCGGATTGCGTTTGTAGGGCATCGCCGAGGATCCCACCTGAGTTTTCTCGTAAGGTTCCTCCACCTCTCCGAAGGACTGAAGTAGTCGAATATCTGTCGCCGCCTTGTGCATCGCGATGGAAATGTCCGTCAGTCGACAGGCGATACGATGATCCCACAGGCGAGGATAGGTTTGTCCACACAAGTCAAAAACCTTCTCGAAACCGAGTTCCTTCGCCAGAGCTTGCTCCAGTGCATCAACCCTGGAACCATCTCCTCCACATAATTGCAGAAAGGATGCCTGAGTACCGGTAGTTCCCTTCAATCCACGAAGAGGAAGTTCACCAATCAAATCATGGATCTCTCGATAGCAATGAACAAGATCTTGCAACCACAGAGAAGATCTCTTTCCAACTGTAGTCAATTGAGCTGGTTGAAGATGGGTCAAGCCGAGTGTTGGAATCGCTGCATTTTCCCGGCAAAAGGATGAGAGCTCATGGATCACACGAAGTAATCGATCTCGGACACTACAGAGGCCTGTCTTCAAAATCATCAGGTCAGCATTGTCCGTGACGAAACAAGACGTGGCTCCCAGATGGATGACTCCTGCAGCATCGGGAGCCACCTCACCATAATGTCGAATGTGCGCCATCACGTCGTGTCGTGTCTCGCGTTCAATCTGCGCGACTCTTGCTAGATCTATCTTATCGCGCGCCTGTTCCAGCGAGCGGACTTGCTCGGGGGTGACGGGAAGCCCCCCTTCCTGTTCCACTTTCGCCAGTGCGATCCACACGTCACGCCACGTGAGTGCTCGGCGAAGCGGAGAGAACAGGCTCTGCATCTCGACAGAGGCGTATCTTTGCGCGACCGGATCCTGGTATAGGTCTTGATCCAACGGTTCGAAGCCTCTCGTGCCAATCTGGAAATCTCGGGAATCAGAGCTTCAGTCACGTCCCTGAAATGCCGATTTCTACAGATGGTCCCTGTTTCGGGGCCAATCGGAGAGCATGTCCCTCCGGTGAGAGGATCATCGCCCTTGCAGGACGCTCACGTCAACTGCTCCCGCACCATAGGATCGCACCAATTTCGTCTTTTGGTGCTCCTTTTCCTGGTTGCTCTGGGGTGCCTCTGCTGCGGTAGAGCCGCTGCAGACGAGCTCCGCCTGAAGAACGGATATTTGCTCAGAGGCCGGGTCCTCTCCGACAACGGCAAACAGGTGGTTCTGCAAGTCCCGGAGGGAAAGATGTGGATTCGCAAATCTCGCATCTCCTCGATTCTCATAATGGACCCACGTCAAACCCTGATCGAAGAATGTGAAAGACGGGTCCGGGGTGGAAATCCAGGTTCAGCGATCCCATTCCTGCGTAACGAGTACCGCCTTTCCTCCCAGCGAAACGAGATTCTTTCCATTTATCGAGAAAGCTTGTTATGCCAGATCGATAGTTACCTCGATCAAGGAAAACTGGAACGCGCTATGAATCTCTGGAAGGAATATCGAACCCTGCCAGGAAACTCCGTACGGGATTCGTTGGTCAGAGAAAAGATCTATCAGGGCCAGGATCGACTGCTGAAATTTGAAAGCGACATCCATCTTGCTCTCGAGACCAACCAGCCACTGGAAGCGACATTGAAGATACGAAGATTGCTCGAAGAGTTTCCTTCCGAACAACGGAAATGGAACAGGAGTCTTGCCGAAAACCTGCTGGAAGCAGGGCGACGCCTCCATGATTCCGGTGATCTGAAGAGTGCAGCTCCTTTATTGATCGATGCTGTGATCCTGGCTCCTGATTTACTGTCTCGCGCCAGGACCGCCATCGTTCATTGTTCTACCTCAGGTCAAGGACTGACCATCGAACATGCCCGTCAACTTCTGCCCCAGGAGCCGGCCATCTACCTCGCAGCAGCAAAAATCGCCGAGATCTCCGGCAATGGTACGGAACGCGCGGTTCAGCTCGATAGAGTACGAGGCGAGGTGGGACAAGAAATCTCTCCGGTCGAAATCCGCAACGATCTGTCCAGAAGAGCCAGTAACGAACTCGCTGGTGCTCTGCCCCCTCCGCCCGATCTCGATCTCCAGATAGAACACCACCAGGATCGATTCTGGCACGACTGGAACCTACCGGGAAAACCGCCACAGCAGCTTGAGGTGCGCTTGCACGAGAATAACGACCAGATGCAACGGATTCTCGGTCTCTCTTCCGACTCCGCCCGCTGGATGGTGGAACTGCATTATGGCCAAACGATCGATGAGACATTGCACCTGGTCCCTGATGCTCCCTTCCTCGATCAAGATGCCTTGCCCAGGGAACTGTTCCGGAACGCTCTGGCGAACATCGTCGGCTCATCCCGTTGGTTGCCTCCCTGGCTGGAGGAAGGCCTGTGTGCCATCTCCAGAGGTCAACTGGCTCGTATGCGCGATCTGCAACTGCTCCAACGTGCCCACAAGCTCGGGAATCTGCCCGAAATCACCGATCTTCTCGACATCGAGGTCGCCATAGAAGACGAGCTGTACAGGGCCGCCTGCGGTTCCCTGATCGAATGGATCATCTGCGATGTGCCGCCCGCCTTACTTCCCGATCTTTTGCTCCAATTGACAGAAGAAGGTCTGGAGCAAACCTTGAGCGCGGTCACAGGTGCCGATACCTTGCATGAGCTGCAGCAGGACTGGATTCGGGGGAAAATCACAGGACGTTAAAGGAGTTCCCGGGTGATTCGAGAGCTCGTCGATTCAGCTATTTTTCGACTTCGGTCTCTGGGTCGTATCCCAGCTCTTTGCTGGCAGATCTGGCCTCGACGTTTTGGAATTACTACCACTCGAAATTCCGATGCATTGCTCCAGAATGCCGCTCTACTGTCTCTGTCACTTCACCTGGTTGCGTTGCTGTTACTACCTACTCCAGGAGCATCTGGCGAAACCGCTTCCCCGATGCGAGTTGTTATCAGAAATACTCTCGTGCCACCGGAAGTTGTGGCCATTCCTGATCCTGCTCCTGAAGTTCCTGTTCCCGCCGAACCAGAGGTAGTCGAAGTTCCCCGTCCCGAATCGGTTCCAGACGAACCTGAACCTGGTGCACAACCCGAACCGATCTTCTTGCAAGAGAAGTTCGATTCCGACCTCAACCCGGCGAGTCCGGAGCCACTCGATGTCCCGCCAGAAAACTCCCTCGACAGAGAAAAAGTCACCGCTCTGCTGGAGCAAGCTCGAAAATCGGCCCTCAAGGACCAAGCCCGCCAACGCTGGCTGATGCTTGAAGTCCGGGAGAAGATCCTCAACAACCTCTCTCATCTCCTGCAAAGCGGAACGACGATCCACCAGGGAAACGAAAATGCCTGCTTTCTGCTCGGATTTCGCATCGACGCCGAGGGCTGGATCTATGACCTCTCTCTGAGACCTGCCCCCGGTGTCCAGCTCGATGCCTTCGCAGTTCGCGATGCCATCGCCATCCTCAATCCGCTGGTTGCCCCTCCTGCTGGAGGCACACTTCCTGTCGAACTACACCTGCGGGTCGACCTTCTGGATCAACGCCGATGAGTTCCCTGCAGGCGACTGTCTCCGGTTCCCTATCCCGGCTGCTTCCTGCCGGAGTACCTCGTTTCATCGTCGCACTCTCTGGTGGTCCTGATTCGGTGGCAATCCTCTCACTGTGCAACAGATGGTCGCACAGCTCAAAGGGACGAGCAGTAGCGGAAGCTCTCCACGTCCACCATGGCATCCGTGGAGCAGAGGCAGATCGAGATGCTCGTCACTGCGCCAGGATTTGTTCTCAACTGGGGATTCCCCTCCATATCGTCACCGAGGATGTCGAGAAAAAGGCCCTGGCCGCTTCC
Organism: Planctomycetota bacterium; assembly: GCA_002711105.1. Taxonomy (GTDB): domain Bacteria; phylum Planctomycetota; class UBA8108; order UBA1146; family UBA1146; genus UBA1146. The sequence continues at coordinate 12,934 of PAIH01000003.1, read as the reverse complement.
ATCTCGATAGAAACCGCCGGACGGGAAGTCCGAAGAGCTCGATACGTTGACATCTGCAAAGCTCGCTCGGCCCCGCTCGTGATCACCGGGCAACATGGAGACGATCAGGCGGAAACTGTACTTGGAAATCTGCTTCGCGGATGTGGACTGAGAGGTTTGCGCGGAATGGAACCCGTCACCGAGATCGGAGCCAGTGGAATCAAGCTGGCACGACCACTGCTCGGGATTCGAAAATCAGAAATCTTGCAGCATCTCGAGCGAGCGGAGCTTGCCAGCATGGAAGACTCTACCAATCAGTCAGATGTCTACCGAAGAAATCGTCTTCGACTCGAAACGATTCCTTCCCTGCAAAGAGAAAATCCAGACATCGTTTCCAGCTTGATGAGCATCTCCGTGGAATCGAGACGACGTTGGGAGATCCTGCAATCGCGTATCGACAAATGCCTCGCAAAAGCTCACATTCTGCCCCCACGCATCTCTCTCCCACCTGGTTGCTGGATCGGCATCGAAGGTCCGGAGATCGCAGACCTGCTAAGGAGTGCTGTTCTGCGAGCCTTCGGTGATGAAGGTGGCCTGGTTCGAGAACACCTCAATTCGTTGGAAAAACTCGCTACTGGAGAATCTCGTTCCGCTTCGCTGCTACTTCCCGGTGCTAGAAAAGCAATTCGTTGTGGTGGTTGGATCCATATCGGTCCAGCAACTGGAACGCCGGAACCACAGCTGAAGCCATTCCAGATCAGCCCGGACACGGCCACCGATTCGCTCGGTGTCCGCTGGCTCTCGTCATTTTCAGAACCCCTCACCATCCGCTCTCTCGAACAAGGAGAGAAGATCCCCGGTCGAAGTGGATCGATTGAGGAGTTGCTCAGAATCCAGGGGGTTCCGCCTGGTATCCGCCAGAACTGGCCGCTAGCAGTCGACCAGGGCGGACAGATTCGCTGGTTCGCAGGCTATCGCAATGCTGACAGGGAAGCTGCTGCTATGGTGTCGGTCTCGATCGCCAATCGCTGCTCAGTGGATGAACTCTGCTACCATCTGCTAAGGACCAGCTGTCCAGAGTCCCGACAGGAATAACGATAATATTGGCGCAAAATCAAACCGAACTCGTTGCTGGCCATCATCGTCGTCTGTCTATCCTTTGAACCAGCCCTTGGGCATAAACCGTCACGATGGTTCCACCGGAAGCCGGTGCTAGAAGTTCAAGGCAATCGGAAACATCCAGGCTCCAACGAGACGATCCATCCGAGGCATTGAGTGCCTGTAGATTTTTTTCGCTGTCGGTCACCCATACCTGATCGGTGGATGCGGTCAGGACGCCGGAAATATCTTCTTTACGCCACCTCTCTGCCCCATCGGCAGTATCAAGGCATGCAACTTCCTGCACCGGTTTGCCACTATAGCGATCATCTCGAAGAACCGCATAGAGAGAGTTTCCAACGATGATTGGACTTCCGAGAACAGGGAGTCCCAAAGGAGACTGCCAATTGAGGTACGCCTCATCGCCCACATCCGAAATGCAATGAACTTTAGTATCCCTGGAGGCAACGAAGATCCTCTCGCCTGCAACAGCAGGAGTGGCCTCGATTCCTCCCATGGTTTTGTAACTCCAGCAGTCTCCACGCACGAAACCAGTGCCGAGCATGACTGCATAGAGCATTCCATCTTCACTACCAACGAAAGAACGGGAGCCACTATTCAACGGAGCGGCAGAGATCCCGCCGCCGGTGAGGTACGTCCAGGACACAAACTGGTTCTTCTTGGAGAGGCCATAGATACGCATGTCGTATCCCCCCACGACCAAGTACTCGAGACCAACTGCGGGTGAGGTCGAGATGGGGAAATTACACAAAATCTTGTAGTTTCTGGCACCGAATTGATCATCGATACAGTAGACAGCACCGCGTTCGACAATGTATAGCTCGTCCGGATTGGAATTCTTCAACTCTTCCGGATAGACGTAGACGACCGGTGCGAACTGCAGGGGTACCTGCAAAGGGTAAGTCCAGCGTGGTAATCCGGTCTCGCCGTCCACTTTCATCAGAACATGATCATGACTCTTGGTCGCAGAGACAAGATAGAGATTTCCATTCGCCTCGAATGCTTGCTGAATCTTGTTCGGATGATGATAAGACCAGATCAAGTTCAGCCCGATCGGGCCAACTTCACGATCACTGAAACCAACAGGATCATTACCAGACTTATTGGAGTTGGAAACAGCGGGCTTGATCGGATTCGCCGCAGGAGAACTCTTCTCCGCCGCACCCGAGGAACAGCCGCTGATGACGATGGTCAGGGTGAGGCTGGCGATTGCAGCCAGAACTACACGCGAGTTCATGCGCTCTGTACTCCGCTCTCGTTCAGGAGAATTGATCGGAACTTCTCGAAACGTTTCTGTTCTTCTTACTCTTCATCTTCGAGGTATTCCCCGAGATCTATATCATGACTTTGCTCGTAGGAGACCAGGCGTTGGATTCGCTCCATGTCCGCCTCGATGATCTCGGAGAGTTCAAAGACGTGGGGTCCTTTCTTGAGTCGGGACTCCAGATCTACTTTCATCTCGTCCCATGAGCCTTCGTACAATTCTTCCCGCAGCACCAGGAGCGTTCGCTCCTGAGCGGACAACTTCCGTAGAAACTCGCGATGCACCGCGCTCACTACGGTTGCCCTTCTTCCGCTGGATCTCATTTCTGCCCTAGCCCTAAGACCCAGGGAATTCGTGAGTCAAACGTACCCAGCTCTTCTTCTCGAAACGAAACGTATCCATCGAGGAGAAGAACTCATCGCCGGGGCGATGGAATTCAATCCGAACCACTCTTTCAGTGATTTTCAGGCTACCACCAGGTAATTCCTCGACCTCGATATCATCGACGAGCCCGTGCACGTCAACAACAATGTTGTCGGCTTCAGGATCGATGGCATTGAAGATTGCGACACACTCTCGTTTCTCCCCGGCAGCCATCGCCATACCCAAGTCTGCCGCACCGTTTTTCTTGAGTAGATCGACCCGAGAAAAGAAAGGCTTGCCTTCTCTCCTCTCTACGACCTTCTCTACCCAGGGCAATGCAATGTCGCAGTACTTCCGTTTTTTGTCAGAACTGGCTCGCAATCCGACGTAAAAAGTACTGTCAAGCCCGCTCTTATTCTCGAGGGTGTAGGGTAGGTACCAATAAGTACGACCAGAATAGGGAACCCCATCTGGACGGAGATCATTACCATTTCCGCCAAAGATGGTGACCTGACGGGGGCGCTCAAATTTCAGCTCTAGCCGGGGGATCCCTGGATCATCCTGAGCCACCACGGCAACCACCGGCACCGCTGCCAACAGTAGCACCAGCAGACACAGAGCCGACCGTGAACCGAAAGCGGTAGGAAGGGAAGATCCCGCTCGATTTGTCGTATTCTTGAAATCTGAGCTCAACATGCTCTCGCCTCCCTGGGAGTCATCCGCGAGGCCCTGAATCATCAGGTCTCGACGTCTCCCCGTTCTCTACACAGCTCGACCAGGGTCGAGTTCTTTCCGAGGTGGAATCGCACGCGCGAAATCGAACTCCCAGAGGCGGGCCCGATCCGTGGCGAAGAAGGAGGAATCATAGCAACCGACCATCTAGGGTGTCAACGGACCCGACAGACTGGTAAAGGCCTTCTTTTGGACTTACCATGTCCTTCCGGGGCGATCCTGACCCCCGAAGGCCCAGGCCGACCCAGCGACACGCGCTGGAGTCCTAGTACGGTCGGAAATTTGGCGCAGAACGTCTAGCCCCATCCGGAAGGAAATGAAGAAATGGAAATTCAGACCTCTCAAGAGTATGCCTTGGAGAATAGGGGACGATCGGGGGGATTCACACTGGTCGAACTGCTAGTGGTCATCGCAATCATCGGCACCCTGGCTGCACTGATGACAACTGGAGTGCAAAACGCCATGAAAAAAGGTAAGGAGGTTACTTGTACCAACAACCTCCGAAACATCGGACAGTCGTGCCGCATCTATCTCACCGACACAAAAAATAGGTTCTTCCCCATCGCAAAAGGTCAGAGCCCTCCTGCATACATGTCCCTGAACGTCCTGCTTTTAGACAAATCAGGAGAGGACCTTCCTCCGGATACTTTCGTCTGCCCTTCGTCTCTCGACGAAATAGCTGAAAAAGATGAAGACGACAAATTCGTGCTGAGTGAAGACACCTGCTCGTACGCCTGGTTAAGCAAGAAGCTAAAGGGCGATGCAAGAGGTACGACCCCTCTCAGTAGTGACGACTCCATCGTCGACGAGGAAAACGGTATTGATGAAAATCATGAAGACTTTTTCATCGTTGTCTTCGCTGATGGTTCTGTGAGTAAAATAGAAGCTGCCGACCTCCCAGAAGATCGAGATCTGCCAGGCAACCTGGTCGGACAGGATGGTGGCAGCTAACCTGGCTTCTTGATCTGTCGATAATATCAGGAGCAATGTCATGCTGTTTCCTTGCTGGATCGCAATCGGGGCCCTGTTCCTGCTGGGTACCGACTCGGTCCAGAAGCCCTCGGTCGAGCCTGCCGTCTTCCAGTATCCATGCGACGGATACCTCTCGGGAATCCGCGGCAAGGGCAACTTCGGCAAATACATCTCGCGCACGAAAAGATCGCCTTTTGCCGGTTCTTACCACCTCGCGGAGGACGTCTGGGTCGACGGTGGCACGAAGGTTTTCAGCGTAGCCGACGGCCACGTTGTGTATTCCGACTTCAGCCCGACCTGGACCGACCCGGACGGGCATATGCACTGGAATCTCGGCAACGTGATCGTTGTCGAGCACCAGCTGCCGACTTCCAAAGAAGAGGATCTAGAGCTCATCTGCTCCGTCTACGTGCATCTGGCCGCTGATCGGCGCGTCCAGGTCGGCGACCAGGTCACTCGTGGTCAACTGATCGGATTCGTCGGCGCCAACAAGAGCGAGGAGAACGGTCGCTATCCCGAGCACCTGCATTTTGGCCTTCACCGGGGGCCGTACCTGCAGATCTCTCCGGCATGGCAGCGCAGCCTTATTCAGCGCGCGCGCGACATCGGTCTCCCCTGCGGTCAGGACGGGCAGCTGGTCACAGGTGAAATCAAGCTGAAGCTGCTGCCGAAGGAAACGGTCCAGGTCGAGTTCATTGGACAGAGCCAGAAGACCTGGCTGTCGCTGCTGGTAGGTAGTACCTCCCTCGGCTACCAGCCCGCCGACATTGCGGCGTGGTGCCAGGGGTACGGCGACAAGCAGACCATCGAAGAGTGGATCCGGCCCTCGAAGTGGATCCGCGAACATCTAGCTCCAAAGTGAGAAGCCAGCGACGGCGGCCATCGGCAGCCCCGTGCCCGGATGTACCCGGATCGGAGTTGTCAATCCTGCGGTGGTTCGGTCGTTTCAGGAAGCTCGTCTGATCCCGCAGGTCGAGAACCTATACGATACTGATCTCGTAACCAGCCACCCAGATCGCGGTCCTTGCAGGATTCGCTACAGAAGGGAAAGTGTCTCCCGTCCTTGAGCACCGGCGAATCCGAATCCTTGCACACGGGACACAAAAAAGAACGTTTCAAGAGGATGAACCTCCTTCACTCTTTGCCTCCCCTGATTTGCTTTCGCCGCTGCTGTTGGCAGAATTCCCGTCATTCTTCTTTGATTTCTTGTCTGCAGAATCCGCTGAAGAGCCGCCTGTCGATTCTTCCTTCTCACGTTTCTTGTATTCAGAACTGCGGTAATCGGTTTCGTAAAAGCCACTCCCCTTGAAGAGGACAGCACCACCGGCACCTATCAGTCGACGAAGTTTCTTCTCGCCGCATTCACCACAAGTTCTCTTCAGTTTTTCATCGAACTTCTGGAACAGTTCAAAGCGATGATCACAGCCATCGCAGACGTAATCGTAGGTTGGCATTTCAGGCTCCCTGCGAAGTCTCTCCAGTGCGTGCCACAACGACCCGGGAAGCTCGAATCAGCTGATCACCACAGCGATATCCACGATCGATTTCTTCCACGATCTCACCGTTGCGAGAACCAGGCTGATCCACCTGAAGAATAGCTTCGTGAACTTCTGGATCGAAGTCTTCGCCAACCGCAGCGACCGACTCGATGCCCAGTTCCTTGAGGATTTCATCGGCCTTACCTGCGATAAGTTGCAAGCCGTCGCGAATCCCGGCCGGCTCTGATTCTCCAGCGTCAGCCTTGAGCGCAGCGGTAAGACCATCCAAAACCGGCAAGAAGGTCTTGAAAACGTCTGCAACGATCCTTTGACGAAGCACTAGACGTTCCATCTGGGTGCGACGCCGAAAGTTCTCCAGTTCTGCACGTGCTAGCTGCAGTTGATTAACCAGGAATTCCTGATCATTGGCAACGGAATCGTCTGCGGTCTCCTCGTCAGAGGGAGCGACGATCGGATCCTCTGATTCCATTTGATCCTCTTCCTGATCACTCGGCGGATCTTGATCATGTTCTGTCATGAAGTCTCCTCCTACCCGAGGTATTCCTTGAGCCGGTCGAGAAATCCTCGACGACGAGTTCCTACTTCCTTCTCTTCAATATCCGCTAGTTGTCGCAGTAGATCTTGTTCCTTCTCGCTCAGGCGAGTCGGCACCTCGATGATCGTCTGTACCAGTTGATCACCCTTTCGCCTCGAATGCAGGGAAGGGAATCCCATCCCCTTCATCCGCAGCTTATCCCCACTCTGCGTTCCCGGTGGGATGGTAAGAACGGCTTTTCCTTCGAGGGTTGGTACTTCAACTTCTGCACCGAGAGCGGCCTGAGAGTAGGCTATCGGCAATTCAAAACAGACATCGTCTTGTTCTCGTGCAAAGAAGGCATGGGTTTCGTAACGAATCACGACCTGCAAGTCTCCGGCCGGTACTCCATGGGCGCCTTCATTGCCACAGCCAGTCACACGTAATCGGGTCCCTTCGCTGATACCGGCCGGAATCTCGATCACGATTTCATCGACCTTTTGCATCAGGCCTGCCCCGGAACAATTTTTACAGGGATCCTTGATCAACTCCCCCTTGGTGTGGCAAGCAGGACAAGGTGTCCGAATGCTGAAGAAGCCCTGAGATCGAAGGACATATCCTTCCCCGGAACAAGTACCACACCGGATCGGTTGGGTACCGGGACTGGCTCCACTTCCCATACATGTGTCGCAACCGACTTTGCGACGTAAACTGATGGTTCGGGTAGTTCCGGCGGCAGCTTCTTCGAGAGTTACCTGGACATGTGCTGCCAAGCTTTCACCGCGGCGAGTCTGCCCACCGCCACCAAAGAGATCGCCGAAGATACCTCCACCGCCACCTCCTCCGAAGATGTCACCGAAGACTCTGAAGATGTCCTCTACATCGGAGAAACCAGCTCCGGTACCGGAAAGGCCTTCGTGACCGTGCGCATCATAGATGCGCCGCTTCTCTGGATCGCGCAAGACGTCGTAGGCTTCAGCAGCCTCTTTGAAGGACTTCTCCGCATTATCGTTGCCAGGGTTCTTGTCCGGATGATACTTCAGGGCCAGTTTCTTGTAGGCCTTTTTGATTTCACCGTCGTCGGCATCGCGAGATACACCGAGAACATCATAGTAATCTCTGGAAGCCATCCGATTCCCCCTAGACGAGTGCGCCCTCCACTGCCTTCTCGTCTTTTTCAAGATCAGTGATGGCAGTGTCGGAAGTCAGGAACAAGGTGGCTACGCTGGCAGCATTCTGAAGAGCTACCCTGAGAACCTTCACTGGATCTACGATTCCGGTGCGAGTCAGATCGACCATCTTGCCCTTTACCGTGTCGAATCCCATTTCCAGATCTTCGTACTCCAGCACTTCTGCCACCACAGCGGGCCCATCGAAGCCTGCGTTGCGCGCAAGCTGAGTGGTCGGCTCCAGCAAGGCATCAGCGACGACCGACACTCCGTGGCGCGCTTCCCCGGAGACCCTGGTCGCGGCAACCTTCTCGTGGATCCGCAGGAAAGCGGTTCCAGCTCCAGGAACGATCCCCTCCATCATCGCAGCACGAGTTGCGCTGAGAGCATCTTCGGCACGCGACTTACGCTCTTTGATTTCCAGCTCGGTGAACCCACCGACGCGAATCACGGCAATCTTGCCCTGGATCCTGGCGAGTCGTTCCTCCAGTTTTTCACGATCATAATTTGAAGTGGTCTGTTCGATCTGAGCTTCGATTTGATCGCAACGCTGTTCAATCGCGTCGGCATTACTTTTTCCACGGAAGAAAATCGTACGCTCTTGCGAGATCTCGACTTTCGTCACCGATCCAAGTTGATCCTTGCCGACCATGTCCCACGTCACTCCGGTGTCCTTGGCAACAACTTGCCCACCGGTGACGATGGCGAGATCCTCGAGCAAGGCCTTACGACGATCTCCAAAGCCTGGAGCCTTGACAGCAACCACTGGCAGTACGCCACGCAATTTGTTGAGAAGCAGACCCGCGAGAGCCTCGCCTTCCACATCTTCAGCGATCACCACCAGAGGACGTTGGGTCGGAACCACCTGCTCCAGAACTGGTAACAGATCCTGGATATTCGAAATCTTGTGGTCGGTGAACAGAATCCAGGGCTTCTCCATAACGCACAAACCAGTGACTCTGTCGGTGACGAAGTAAGGTGAAATCCAACCCTTATCGATTTCCAGTCCTTCGACCAGATCGAGATCGGTCTCGATGCCGTCATTCTCCTCGACGGTGACGACTCCTCGTTCGCCTACCTTGTGGATCGCTTCTCCGAACAACTTACCCAGTTCCTGTTCGTTAGCAGCGATGGTCCCTACTTGCACTACCTCCTGTTTTTTCTTGACAGGAGTGGCGATCGATTCCAGTTCGCGGACGGCAGTAGCTACAGCCTTATCGATCCCCCTGCGGAGTTCGACCGGATTGACTCCAGACAACGCATAGCGACTTCCGCGCTTGATCATCGCCTCTGCGAGAATAACAGCGGAAGTGGTGCCATCTCCCACTTCCTTATTGGTCTTGCTGGCGACTTCATTGATCAGACGAGCTCCCATGTTCTCGAACGGCTGGGGCACCTCGATTTCTCGAGAAACGGTCTGACCGTCCCGGGTCACCACGGATTTACCGAGGCCTTTCTCCAGCAATACACTGCGGCCGCCTGGACCGTAAGTCACCTTGACGGTACGGGCCAGGGTACTGATCCCCTTTTGAAGTTGGCGTCTGGCATCTTCGTCAAAGAGTATTTGTTTGGTCATGATCGTGCTCCCTCATGTCGTCTTTTCAGATTTAGAATGCTCCAACGCCTTCGTGGTCGTGGTCATGGTGATCTTCTTCTTCCGTTTCCTTGGGAATGTCGGTAACGACGGTATCGGAAGTCAGGATCATGGTGGCGGTACTGACCGCATTCTGAAGCGCACTGCGGGTCACATCGCAAGAATCGATGATTCCCGCTTCGAACAGATCGCACACCTCTAAACGTGCAAAATCGTACCCGGAGGTGTCATCATTCAGATTACGGATCTCACGAATGAGTTTCGAAGGTTCTACTCCTGCATTCTGGGCCAGTTGTCGGAAAGGTTCTTCCAGCGCTTTCGCCAGAATTCTCGCAGCCGTCCTTTCGAGAGGATCACGGAAACGCATCTCGGCGACAGCATCGGAACAGTGGATCAAGGCAAGCCCCCCACCGGGGAGAATCCCTGCCTCGAGGGCGGACTGCGTCGCTGCCAAAGCATTCTCGTAGCGTTTTTTGCGCTCCTTGACTTCTCCTTCGGTGGATCCGCCGACGCGGATCACTGCGATACCACCGACCAGCCGGGCTAATCTCTCCTGCAATTTCTCTCGATCATAGTCGCTGGTAGCGTTATCGATCTCCAGCCGGATCAATCGACAACGTTCTTCTACATCCTGCTTCTTACCAGCTCCCTGGATCACCGTTGTCAGCTGCGAATTGATCTCGATCTTCTTGGCACGGCCCAGATCAGAAATCTTGATCGATCCCGGTTCGATCCCGAGATCTGAGAAGATGGCTCTACCACCGGTTGCGATGGCAATATCCTGCAGCATCGCCTTCCGTCTCTCTCCATAACCGGGTGCCTTCACGGCAGCAACATTGAGCACTCCCCGCTGACAGTTCACGACGAGAGTCGAGAGGGCTTCTCCATCGACATCTTCGGCAATGATCAGTAACGGATTCCGTTTCTCGACCACTTTTTCCAAAACTCCCACGACCTGGGAGATATTCGAGATCTTCTCTTCCATGATGAGGATGTAAGGGTTTTCCAGAACAATCTCCGCCGAGTCGGGCTCTGCAACAAATTGCTGGGAGATGTAACCTCGATCAAAGTGCAAGCCTTCCACCACGTCTAACGTGCTTTCGATACTCTTGCCTTCCTCAATCGTACAGACACCATCGTCACCAACGGCCTCGATAGCCTCAGCGATAATCTTGCCAATAGAGGTATCGTTATTGGCAGAAATGGTGGCAACGCTGATGATCGATTCTTGATCATTGATCGGTTCGCTGTACTCCTCTAACTTGGAGACAATCTTGTCGGAAACAGAGATGAGTGCCCGCTGTAAAAGAACCGGGTTCTCACCAGCGATTACTTGCCGCATCCCTTGCCGGAAAACAGCTTCCGCCACCACTGTCGCAGTAGTGCTTCCATCGCCGGAATCACGTGCCGTCTTCGCTCCCGCTTCTCTCAGCATACGAGCTCCAAGATTTTCAACACGATCAGTCAGTTCAATCTGTTCGGCAACCGTCGCACCGTCCTTGGAAATTTTCGGTCCACCCCATGACCGATCAATGACGGCGTGGCGTCCGCGGGGACCCAAAGTCGTGCGGACCGCTTTAGCGACCTTGGCCGCACCGGCCAGCAATTTCTCGCGTGCCTTGTCTTCAAAAGTCAGTTCTTTTGCCATGCTGGCTCCTCCTATTTGTCCCGTGCGCATCCAGTCACAAGTTCTTGTCACCATCGCCGACCCGTTGCATCCCCTGACAAGCACCAGGGCCTATTCTTCTCCACGCAAACGTCGGGCCATCCGGCTCGAGAGGCCACTTCATAACTTATTATGAGGTAATAACTTGCACAGAAAGCGGGAGAGACCCGCAGAAATCTTCTGCCAAATCGACAGGGGACAGGATGAGGCCCCCCTGCAAACTGCCAAGTTGGCAGCATTGGCGAGCCTGTTATTTGGCGAAGATGCCGCCATCTCGACTATCGCTCACCAACTTCACTCGCACGTCGCGCAGTTCAACACGAGTTCCATCGGCGATCCAGAACACCAGTCCTCCAGTGGCGGGAATGCGTGTCGTTTCCGAATCCAGAATCATCTCCGTTCCCGCATCGCCATAGCGCAGCACCACCGATTCACCGTGAACCTCAATGGTCACCTTCACCCAACGATTCTTTGGAAAATCATCACCCAGTTCCAGCATCGGGGAGGTCTGTTCAGCAAGCGCTCCGGTACCTGGATTCGACTGACTTCGCGGGGATATTCGCAATGCACCAGTCTTGAGACTGACCTCAAACTGGCAGACGAAATCCTCCCAGTGATTGGAGAAAACCCCGGTGTAGATGTCATTACCACTGCGATTGTCCCCCACCAACACCCCGAGCCCATCTCGCTCGACAACTCGCCACAGTGCAGATTGGCCACGAGTCAGCAGTTGGCGGTCACTACTGGTCACCCAGTTGTAGAGATTTGATCGCGCCAGCAAGGACACCCAGGGAACCGAATCACGAAGATCCCTCCAACGACGCTCACGTTCTTCCTTCTTGCGCTCGGCTTCCAGTCGACGCGCTTCCGCAAGTTCTTCCTCCATTGCTTCTTCCCGATTCAGAAGCATCGCGAGCCCCTCGCGCTGGATGGTTTTCACCAGTTCTTCTTTGATCCGCCAGACATCGGGAGCTTCGTCTTCGACTTTCTCTGGCAACGCATCGATGATGGCGATAGCAATATCCTCAAAACCCATACGGGCGTAATTCCCCGCCCTGTTCGACAGTTCATCGAGTCGCTTTTTGTAACGCAATTGTTCCTTGATATCTCTGCGAAGATTATCCAGATCGTTCACGAAAGCGCCCGTAAGAACCGCATCCGCTCCTTCGAAGACCTTCGGAAGTTTTTCCAGAATTGATGCGGCCTTATCGAACTCTCCACTGGCGAATGCCGCTCTGACGTCGCCCTTGATGGAAACCCACGATTGCTCGGCAAAGGTTTTCCAGTCATTCAACAGTTGCTGTCGCAGATCACCCGCTTCTCTGGCCGCCTCGGTATTGGCGTACTCATTGAGAATACCGCCCAGACGATTGGCTCCCCCGATCCAATCGGTCGGATCTTCAGCATTCGACTTTTCGACACGCTCCAGAGCCAGACGTGCTTCCTTCTCACGAAGTTCCTTGAGATCGACTACAGGCTCCTTATCCACTGACGGCTCCACTGGAACCGGCGGCGGATCACCACCCATGAGAATGGCAAGCAGACCGACCACCACCAAAACCCCGACCGCAGATCCTCCGATGATGAAAAACTTCTTGCGACTCTCCGCTTTGGACTCTGCCCCTGCGACACCATCGCCACGCGGTGGTGGACCGCCAGCCACCCCGGTTTGTTTCAGCCGAGACTTGCGGGTTGGCGCTAACGGTCGATGAGGCTTTTTTGAAACCGAGCCAGGAACCGTCGCAGCGGCACTGGCCCCGACGGCCTGTCCCCCTGCAGCAGCTTGTTGCGCCGCCTTCAACGCCGCAGCCTTTTTCGCCGCCTGTTGCTGGGCTGCCGCCTGTTGCTGGGCTGCCGCCTGTTGTGCCGCCTGTTGTGCCCCCTGTTGCGGGGCTGCCGTCTGTTGCTGGGCTGCCGCCTTCTGTGCTGCCACCTGTTGTGCAGCCTTCTGTTGTGCAGCCTTCTGTTGTGCAGCCTTCTGTGCCGCAGCCTGTTGTGCAGCCTTCTGTGCCGCAGCCTGTTGTGCAGCCTTCTGTGCCGCAGCCTGTTGTGCAGCCTTCTGT
>PAIH01000002.1 GCA_002711105.1 Planctomycetota bacterium | reverse complement strand
GCCTCTTTGATCGAGAAGATGTCGAGGATCCTGGCCACCCGGCATGCTCTCTTCTGGAGGCCATTATCGTTTCTTTCCGCGCCACGTGCTCATCGGCGATGCTCTTCTTGGTGCTCGCGCCGCTCCCCGCCTTCGGGATCGGCGGAGAAGATTGCGCCTCGGCGGCGGTGATTGGTGCGATCCCCTTCACCGACAGCGGAAACACCTGTAGCGCACTCGACGACTACAACGAAAGCTGTCCGTTCACCCCGACGGGAGGACGCGACGTCGTTTATCGCTACACGCCCAACACGGATGTCACCGTCAGCATCGATCTCTGCTCCTCCGACTTCGACACCAAGGTCTACCTTTACACGGGCAGTTGCCCGACTGTTTCGAATTCCGGAATGCAGGTGGCGTGCAACGACGACGCCTGCGGAGAGAATGGTTGGCGCTCGCGGCTAGTGGCCATCAACCTTGTTGCGGAAGTGGACTATTTCATCGTGATCGACGGCTACGGTGCTTCGGACTGCGGAAGTTACGACCTGACCATTATCGAGACTCCGCTGATCCCTTCGGATCGCTGCGAGATCGCAGAGACAATTTCGATTCCCTGGAGCGGAACCGTCTCGACCACCCAGGCTTTCGACGATTATAACGAATCGTGCCCGTTTCCTATCACTGGCGGCCCCGACGTCGTTCGTCGATTCGTTGCCGGGGAGACCGGTGGGATGAGCATCGATCTGTGTGAGTCGAACTTCGATACCAAAGTTTACGTTTACGAGGGGACCTGCCCACCGGCGGGGACTCAGACAGGATCTGCAGGATCCGGCACCGCGATTGCATGCAACGACGATGCGTGCGGCGTGAACGGCTGGCGCTCCCGTATGACCTTTCTGGTGACGGAGGGGGTCGAGTACTTCGTCGTCTTTGACGGCTATGGAAGCAGCGACTTCGGAGATGTTTCAGTGACGATCACTCCGGTTCTGCCGCCGGGGCCCGGCGAGACGTGCGAACTCGCTTTCCCGATCCCTGCACTGCCCTATTTGGCGAATGGGACGACGGAAGGGGCCTCCCGTTTCGAGCACGAGTGTCAGTTCGTCTTTGGCGGCGCACCTGAGAACTTTTATCGCTACACCGCAACGCAGGATACCTGGATCGAGATCGATAGTTGTGGCAGCGACTTCGACACGGAGATCACGGTGATCGGCGGTCCCTGCCCGATCACCATCGAGCCCACGGACGCCAGCGTGCTCGCCTGCAACGACGACGGCTGCGGGCTCGACGCGACACGAGCGCGCATCGCAGCGGTGTTCGTCGCGGCGGGGGAGACGGTCACGATCGTCATCGATGGACACGGAAGTGGAGACTCTGGTGAGTACTCCCTGCTCGTGCGCGAGACGTGCGCGCCCGATTATCCATCGCAGCTTTCAAGTCTCATCGATGTCGGCACGCGCCCCATCGGGCTCGCCCTGCACGAGGATACAGGTCGACTTTTCGTCACCAACTTCGGTGATGGCACCCTGTCCGTCATCGACACCGCGACCGATACCGTCGAGGCAACGACCCCCCCGCTTGGAGCGGGAGCTTACCGTCTCGGTTTCACTCCGGATGGCACGCGGCTCTACAGCGTCCACTACGCAGCGAACCAGATCGTTTGCATCGATCCGGTGACCCTTGATCTGATCGATTCGTTTCCCGCATTGGGGCTGAATCCGCTCGGGCTCACCTTCACCCCGGACGGCAGTACCCTGTTCGTCGCAACCGCAGGAGACGGGCGCGTGACCAAGTGGTCGATTCCGGGTCATCAGGTGCTCGGAGAGGTCGGTGGACTCGGAGCGCCTCGTGAGATGATCGCCTCACCGGAGGGAGATTTCGTCTACGTCACCGATCCCGGTGGCCCACGGGTGTGGGAAATCGCGGTCGACACCCTCGTCGCGACCCCGATCGCAGTCGACGAGTTCCCCCAGGCGCTTGCGCTCACCGAGAACGGGCAGCACCTGCTGGTCGGGAACTTTGGCTTCGACCGTTCTCTCGACCACGCTTCGGTCGTTGATCGCTCCTCGCGCCAGGTCGTCGCACGGCTGCGTATCGGTACCGGTCCGGAAGAGATGGTCCTCGTCCCGAACACTCCGTACCTTGCCGTGACCAACTGGGGATTCAGCCACCACCCAAACCCCGACGCGAGTGAACTCGGCTCAGCGCTCGGCAACGTGGCCATCGTGCGTCTCCCGGACTTCAGCCTCGTCGGCGACCCGATCGATCCACCGATGATCGATGCCATCGAGATGATCATTCCGGTCGAGGGCGATTACACCTTCGGGATCGCGGTCAGTCCCGATGGGGACAAGATCTACGCCACCAACAGCGGCTACCCCGGTCCCGCGATCGCGAACACCGTGAGCGTGGTCGAGTTTCCGGCAGGGATGGTGAGCGGTCGCTTCGTGCGCGGAGATCCCAACGCCGATGGCCTGATCGACATCGCCGATCCGATCGCTTTGCTGGGATTTCTGTTCGGAGGGGGGGACCTCGACTGCGCGAGTTCTGGCGATGTGAACGACGATGAACTGCTCGACGTCGCCGATCCCATCGCACTCCTCGCAGCACTCTTCTCCGGCGCGCCGGAGCCCCCGGCACCGAGCAGTTGTGCGGCAGATCCGACGGCAGGAGGTCTCTGCTGTCTCGTCGGCTGCGCACCATAGAGGGCGCTTCTCAGGACACCGATCCTCGATTTTGAATCAAGCTTTCAATCTCTTGTTGAAGCTTTTCGAGAATCTCGTCGTAGGGGAAAGAGCCGAGGCTCTCTGATCCACGCTTGAGGTTGACGAAACTGGGAGCGCACCATAGACCGAGATCGGCGTCATCCGTTTCTCCGGGGCCATTCACGCGGCATCCCATCACGGCGATGGTGAACGGGTGTTCAGCGTATTCTTCTGACAGCTTCTTTACCTGCTGGGCCAGTTCCACGAAGGCGCCATTTTCGACTCTTGAACAGGATGGGCAAGAGATGATGTTGGGGCCTTCTCGCTGGAAATGAACAACACTTCGGACTCTTCCCGCAGCGATGTCATCGAGGATCTCCTGGCCCGCTAGTACCTCCTGGTACTTTTCATCGTTGGGTAGGGTTAGTGATACTCGAAGGGTATCTCCTATTCCCCGTGAGATCAGTTGTTCGAAGGCAATCCTTGTTTTGATCACCCCATCGGGGGGCAGTCCCGCTTCCGTGACACCGAGGTGCAGTGGGATCTCTGGACGTTGTTGAGCAAAGTTACGGTTGGCTTTGATCACCAGATCTGGATCTGAGTCCTTCAAGGAAACCGTGTATCTGAGAAATCCAATCTCATCGAGAAATGAAGAGTGTTCGAGAGCACTGGCCACCATTGGAGATACAGAATCTTCGATGGGCCATAGTGCCTTTTGAGCTGGATCGACTGAGCCACAGTTAATCCCGACTCTCAGAGCTGTGTCCCCTTCGCTGGCCCACTGCGCGATGCGTTTGACCTTATCTTGCCAGGGTACTGATCTCTCATGGTGATGAAGATGGCCAGGGTTGTAACGGATTTTGGCGACCGCCGGTGCCAGCAGTTCAGCCAGTCGCCAGTTCTCTTGCAGATCGATGCAGATATTGGCATCGACTTGCTGGCAGATTTCGATGGCTGCCTCTGCGTCTTTCCGGGAATCGACAGCCAGGCGTACGATTCCAGCGCCAGCATCCGCTAATGCCTGCGCCTGTTGAGCGGTGCTGGCAACATCCTGTGTCGGTGTCGCGCACATGCTCTGGACCAGAATCGGTTGTCCTGCTCCCAGACTGGAGGTGCCGACGTCGACGAGCCGGGTTTTGCTGGCTGGAATTTTAAAAGAATCGCTCAATGGACCTCCCGGGCAGCGAATCTGAAGTGAGTCGGCACTTCAGGATGTTCCCCCAGAGCAGGGATCTCAGCAAGTGGAACAAGCAAGAGACGTTTGGGACTGGATCGAGGCCAATGCTGCTATATTCTTGGCTCTTACAAGAGAAAGGCCATATTTGTGACCATCGGACGCAATGAGAAATTGGCGCTGATCCCGTTGATTCTCTCTGTACTCATCTGGGTGGTTCCTGTTGCGACTGCTCCGGGTGATTCTTCCCTGGCGGAAAATGATCTCCCCGGGCAGGGCCTTGGCGATACGGAGCAAGTCTCCATGCAGAAGTGGCAGCCGGGAGTGGAGCTACTATTGCTGGGGTTGTTTTCCTCTGTGGCGATTTTATCCCTGTTGAGATTTCAGGATCGACTACAAGATCGTGCTCGCCAGCGTTGGTGAATTCTCTGCTGTCGTTTTCTGGTGAAAATCGGCAGGAAATATGGGCATCTATCCCTATCTGTGATCTCGTCCCAACGACCCCTCTTCCCTAATCGCGGGTTCCGTGGTCCAATGGATGGACGGCGATACAGTCTATCGAGTCAATCTGTACTCCGATCCATTGGGCGGATCGTTGACTGTAGTTCCCTTTATCGGACGGACCTGAGTTCCTGTCGTTGAAGGGTTCGTTGGTTGAGGAGAAGTAGTCGTGCGTTTCTTCGCGGCTTGAGGAGGGCTTCGATGCGACAGTTGAATCGGGTGTACATCACGCGCTCGTTTTCCTCCCATGTATCGGCGATTCTCATTCTGATTTTGCTGATGCCTTGCACCCCAGCTTTCGCCCAGTTCGGTGAGATCGTCCAGGTTTCGGATGGCACTACCACTGTCCTGGATTCGTCCATCTATGTTGATCAGAACTGCCTCCCTTGTGCTCCTCAACAGGTTTCCATCTGCGCGAGGACCGACAATGAGATCTACTTCACCGGTTCAGTACTAGACTTCCAACCGATGTTTTCAGTGTTGACTTCGTCTGGAGAGGTCTTCTCTCCAGCCCTTGCCCAGGGAACAGTCGCCAGTTACTCCATCACTCTTGAGCAGGAGTTTGCTAACGGACCGCATTCGGTTTTTCTGATTGAAAGTATTGCGGCCGGATTTGGTGATCCGGTTCTTGTCAGTTCGGGGACTAGCGATTGTTTTGATTCTTCTGTGATCGTTCTGGACAGCGGCGATCGTGTGATTACCTGGACCCGTTCGGCAGGCACGTCGGACGAATTGATGATGAAATTCTCCGATCAATCTCCATTCCTTTGTGGGACTGGCGGAAAGAGCAGAGCTATTTCGGTTTCAGGAAATACAGTTGTGATTATCTGGCAAGCGGGGACGGTTCTGAATGCGATGGTTTCCGATGCCAGTTCCCAGGGTGCGACTTTTGTTCTTTACGATCTGTTGTCTCCCATCGATCAATGGGATGGGGCAGTTCAATCGGATGGTACCATTCAGTTGGTCGTGGATGTCTCGGACGAACTACATTTGCTGACCGGCTCCATCTTTGATGGAATTTCCAGCCAGCAGATTCTCAGTACCGGTGCCGGGGAAATCACTGATGTCGCCATCGGTTCATCAGGTGCAGATCGATATTCAATCGCCTGGATTCAGAATCAACAAACGCATCGATATGCCGTCAATGGCACCGCACCACCGGTTAGCGGTCCGATTGAGGGAATTGCAGGAAACCACTCGGAAATGGATCTGGCCCTGGATGCGCCCGGTAATGAGCACTTTATCGTGATCTCCGATAGTGGTGCCTGGTATGCCCACACCACTCCACCACCGGTCGCGGATTTTACCGTGACAACCGAAGACGATGGAATCGCGGACCACACCATTACCTATGAGGACCACAGCGTTGGTCTGGTGGAGAACTATCTATGGGATTTTGGTGACGGTGACACTTCCACTACCTTAGTTGGTGAGCACACCTACCTCGAGCCCGGATCATATACCATCACACTAACTGTGTCTGGTCCAGGCGGTTCAGATACCATGGAGTTGCCCAACCCTATTACGGTTGACACCCCTGAGAATGCATTTGAACTTGCCGACATTGCGGTTTTTGCGGGTCAGCCGGTGATCCATCCGGTTTTGGGCACTCATGTAGATTGCCTGCAGGGATTTCAGATCTCTGTTGCCTATGACGAAGCTGTGACCGATATGACGGAAATCTCGATCGAGAACACGTTGGCTGAATCGCTGGCACCTGAGTTCATCGCTTCTTCCATCAATCCTGGCGGATCTGCTTCGAGTCTCTACTTGGCGGTGATCTTTGACACACTACCTCCATTTGATGGCAGGATGATGAGTCCAGGGATGAACCAGACCCTCTGCACTCTCAATTACACAGTAGTTCCGACTACTCCTCTGGGCACGGTCACCGAGCTGCACTTTGCAGACAACCTGGTGACTCCTCCGATCAACAACATTTATGCCATCGAGGGTGGCTTCGCGGTGTTACCCTACTACATTCAAGGAACCGTTACCGTATCGCAACAGCCTCAGTTCTTGTTCCATCGAGGGGATGCGACGTACGATCAATCGGTGAACATTGCCGACGCAATTTTCATACTCGATTTTCTATTTATCACTGGCTCCACTCCGGTTTGTCCCGATTCTGCTGATACTAATGACGATGGCCTGCTCAACATCGGGGATGCGATTAATCTCTTGAGTTTCCTCTTCATTGGTGGGGCCACGCTTCCGTACCCATATCCAGGATATGGAATCGATCCAACGCCCGATTCTCTGGGTGCTTGTCTTCCCTGAGCTGTTCTGCATACGAATTGCTCCTTTCGTGTTCGAGGACTCCGTTCTTGTGGAATGAAGACCCCGTCCTGTTTCTAATAGGCTGGCCCAACGTGAACTAACGGTGCGTTAGAGTGGCCACCGAGGAAGGACGAGGATGAAAATTCTGCGAAGTCAGTTGATGGGAAACTGGTATCCAGCAGATGGGGATTCTCTGTCGACTCTCCACAATCCAACCACGGAAGAACCGATCGGTCAGGCCTCCAGTTCAGGCATCGACTTCGGTGCTGTTGTGGAACATTCTCGAACGATAGGCGGATCGGCACTCCGAGAATTATCTTTCGCTCAACGAGGTGAATTGCTCATCTCGATGTCGAAAGCAATTCATGAGCATCGAGAAGAGTTGCTTGAACTTTCCATGACAACTTGTGGCTCCACTCGCAAGGACTCCAAATTCGATATCGATGGGGCCACGGGCACTCTCTACCATTACGGAGCGTTGGGAAAAGAGCTGGGGGAAGTTCACGTATTACCAGATGGGGTCGGAGAGCAACTGGGTCGTTCCGCCATTTTCTGGGGACGTCACGGTCGTGTTGCACGCAATGGTGTAGCCATTCATATCAACGCGTTCAACTTTCCAGCCTGGGGATTTGCAGAGAAAGCCGCTGCCGCGATTCTCGCGGGGATGCCGGTGATCACGAAGCCCGCTACCAGCACCTGCATCGTTACGGAGCGTTGCATCGATACGATCGTGCAAGCTGGTTGCCTTCCTGAAGGAGTTCTCGGGCTCATCTGTGGCTCCGTGGGTGACCTTTTTGATCATCTTCACGGTCAAGACGTGGTTGCTTTTACCGGTTCTGCAGACACTGCATACAGGATTCGGTCACACCAGAATCTACTAAGGCGATCGACAACGGTGAATGTTGAGGCTGATAGTCTCAACGCGGCGATCCTTGCCCCGGACGTGGAGTCCGGATCTGAGATCTGGAACCTGTTTGTCAGAGAGGTCTGCCGTGAGATCACCCAGAAGAGTGGTCAGAAATGTACTGCAGTACGTAGAATATTTGTTCCCCAAGAACGACTCGAAGCGGTCGAGGAAGCGTTTTGCGAGGAGCTCTCCGGTCGCGTTACAGGATCTCCCTTCGATGATCGGGTTAACGTCGGGCCTTTGGCCACTGCACAGCAACTGTCGAGTGTCCTCGACGGAGTATCGCAGCTTCTGCAGGTTGCCGATCTCGTCGATGGCACGGGAGAACGGGTCGACGGTGTCGGGGCGAAACCGGGTCAAGGATACTTCTTTGCTCCGACCCTGCTGCGATCGAGGGAGCCAGGTGGGGCAGATCTGATTCATCAGCTTGAGGTGTTTGGACCCGTTTCCACCATTTGCTCATATGACGGGGAGGCACCCACTGCGGCCTGTCTCAATAGTCGCGGAGACGGAACCCTGGTCACCTCGGTTTACAGTGATTCCGAACCATGGACATTCGATCTGCTCAGACGTTGTGGGTCCTGGAGTGGACGTTTCTATCTCGCCTCAGAGAAGATGATGAGCCAAGCACCCGGATCCGGTATCGCACTCCCTTCATCGCTGCATGGCGGTCCAGGTCGAGCTGGAGGTGGCGAGGAACTGGGCGGAGTCAGGGCGCTGGAGCTCTACAGCCAGAGAATTGCTCTCCAGGGGTCTCGACGAGTGGTGGAAGGTTTCATCGGAGACTGATCAGAGGGCTTGCCACTGCAATGCGAATGAAATCGATACTGGTTGTCATCGCCGGTTTTTTGCAAGCATCGGTTTCGATGCGATGGGAGAACAACCGGCTGAACCAGATTTACCGCTTCAATTCCACTTCTCTTCTGTGTTTCAAGATCAACTCCTCTTGGATACTACGAGGAGCAGGGGCATAGCGGTTGAACTCCATGGTGAACTCAGCTTTGCCCTGGGTTGCTGAACGCAGGGTCGTGGCATATCCGAACATCTCTGCCAGAGGAACTTCTGCTTCGATTCGTACGAATCCATCTTCATCAAAGGTCCCGCTGAGGATACCCCTTCTTTGAAGAAGGGTGCCGACCATGTCGCCCTGGAATTCGCGCGGACCTTCGAGACTCACGACCATCAAGGGTTCGAGAACCTCGGGTTTGCCGCGATTGTAGTTTTCTCGGAAACAACTCTTAGCCGCGGTTTGAAATGCCATATCAGAGGAGTCGACTGCATGATGATTGCCGTCGAGAAGGATCACTTCGAGGCCTTCGACTGGAGCGCCGATGAGGAGCCCCTTCTCAAGACTTTGTTTAAAGCCTTTTTCGACCGAGGGGACGTATTCGCGGGGTACATTTCCGCCTCTGATCTTGTTCTCGAAGTGGAAATGACCCTCCTTATGAGGGCCCATGGTGCCAATGATTCTGCCATATTGGCCAGATCCACCGGTCTGTTTCTTGTGGGTGTAATCGAATTGGATGAGGCGACTGATTCTTTCACGGAAAGCCACCTGGGGTGCACCGACTTCAACTTGCGCTCTGAATTCTCGTTTCATCCGCTCGACATATACTTCGAGGTGGAGTTCGCCCATTCCTGAGATGATGGTTTCTCCGCTGGCTGCATCAAATGCGACCCGGAAGGTGGGATCCTCTTTGGTGAATCTCTGCAACGCCTTCGACATATTGTCGGTGGCTTTACGATCAATCGGCCGCACTGCCAAGCTGATGACGGGCTCTGGGACATGCATCGATGAGAGGACCAGATTCGTATCCGGAGATCGGAAGGTATCTCCTGAGGCACAGTCGATTCCGAACAGCGCAACGATATCGCCGGCTTCTGCACAATCGATTTCATCCATATTGTCTGCATGCATTCGCACGATGCGACCGAGCTTCACCTTCTTGCCGGTTCGTGCGTTGTTGATGAAATCGCCCTTGACCAGTCTTCCCTGGTAGATCCGGACGTAGGTCAACTGTCCGTATGGTCCATCTTCGAGTTTGAAGGCATAACTGAGAAGGGGATCGTCAGGATTGTTGGTGACGAAGTGTTCCTCTTCCTCGTTCTCTGGATTGAACGCGGTGTTTTCAACATCGACAGGGCTCGGAAGGAAGTCGTTCACCGCATCCATCAATGGTTGCACACCCTTGTTCTTGATTGCGGATCCACAGTAAACGGGACAGAGTTCCAGAGAGATGACACCCGCACGGGCCGCGTCGTGAACCAAATCCTCGGTGACGCGATCTTCGATCATCGCTTCCGTCAAATCATCTGAGAATACAGAGATGGCATCGAGCAACATCTCGCGTCGGTCTTCTGCAACCTCTTTGAGATGGTCAGGAATCTCATCGCGTCGAACGATCTCGCCGTTGGTCCCATCGAAATAGATCGCCTCCATTTTGATCAGATCAACAACGCCCTGATGGTCTTTTTCCAGCCCGATAGGGAGCTGGAACATGACCGAGTTCAATCGAAGTTTGTGCCGTAATTGATCACAAACCTTGAAAGGGTCAGCACCGGTACGGTCACATTTGTTCACGAAGGCGAGCCTTGGGACGTTGTAGCGACGCATTTGTCGATCAACTGTGATCGATTGACTTTGAACTCCAGAGACCGCACAGAGAACCATGATGGCACCATCGAGGACGCGGAGTGCACGCTCGACCTCCACGGTAAAATCGACATGTCCTGGGGTGTCGATAATATTGATGTGGTTTTTATCCCACTCCAGGTAGGTTGCCGCCGATTGGATCGTGATCCCACGTTCGCGCTCAAGCTCCATCGAGTCCATCGTTGCACCCTTACCATCCTTACCTCGTACTTCGTGGATGGCATGAATTCGATCAGTGTAGAAGAGAATCCTCTCGGTGAGGGTCGTCTTCCCACTATCGATGTGGGCACTGATGCCGATGTTGCGCATCGTGGTGAGGTCTAGAGTCATTCCAGTTCTCCTCGGAGTTCTACCCGATCCTATCGCAGCGTTGTTGAGCCAGTGTGGAGATCCCTGGGGAGTTATGGTTACCGAGGGTGCGTCCACAGGTCTTGAGGATATCGTTCGGGTGGTCCTGTGTAGATAGAATCTGAGCAGATCAGGCAGCTTTTGGTGCCTGGAAAGTGGTTTTGAGCCTAGGAATCTTGTTCAGAAGGGGGGATGTGCCACTGAGATTGAGGAATCACGTTCTTTCCCGGACTCTCTGGCCGATGCAGAAGTCGCTCCAGTCGAGTCCCGGACAGGAGCGGGCCAGCCAGTAATTCCCTGGCATCCTCGGCAGTGACACTGCGATACCAGATGCCTTCAGGTTCGATGGCAACCATCGGTCCGTGTCCGCATTGGGCGAAGCAACCTGATTTCACGATACGGATCTTGTCCCTGAGACCCGCCTCACTCACTCCTTCACGCAGCACTTCGCAGGTTTCCAGTGAGCCCTGGCGAGGACAGGTGCGGCCGTGGACGCACACGAAAACGACTTTTTCGTAAGGACGACTCAATTGGCTTCCTTCAACTAGCTGGAACTGTTGAGGAGGCGGGTGATGATGGCACGATAGAGTCCTTCGTCCCAGTACATGGGGTCGATCACTTCCCAACGTAGGATTCCTTCGGAGTCAATCGCCATCAGCAAGGTTCCTCCGTAGTTAACGAGATGCCGTTCAAGAACTCCTGGATCCTGTCCCGCTTGGACTCCGTAGGCCCAGCCGAGTTTTTTCTCGATAGCGATCTCGGTCATCGCCGCAGCTTCACGATCTGCACGCTCGGCTCGAAGAACACCACTCACCCAGACGACACGCAGCCCGGCGGAAGAATATTCATGTTCCAATTTTCGCAGCAGGGAGATGAAGCGAGATTGTCGATTGTTGGCCCGGCTCGAATCACAAAACAACCGGAGTTCAACTTTCTTGTCCTGGTCCGATTCGGGAGGAGGTTCTATCCAGCGCAGGCCGTCGAGGGATGGGGCTTTCCGTCCGTGCAACACATCGATCCGTTGTGCCATCGGGAGTGACTGGAACTCCAGATATGTCTTGGTTGTCATCGAGAGTGCATCACCGGAGTTGATACGCTCGTAAAGTTGATCGTTGTAAGAGAGCAGCGCATCCAGAGCGGCCTTTTTGTTACCCAGGGCCAGTTGATAGAACCCCTCGTAAAAGCCTGCTCGTTCCGACATCATTGCGAAGTCTCCCTTTTTTCCCTCCGGCACTATCCACTTTTCACTGGAACCGGGGATTTCAATTTCCCCTCCGAGAGCTCCGGCTGCCAGGACCGGTCCCCACTTGCGCCAGATTTGTCGTCCGTCTTCCAGTATTCCCAGGTGTCGATGAGCTTTATGTGTGAAGTAGACCAGGTGGGGGAGATACGGAGTTCGCGGGTCGTTTGCCAGGTTCTCCATTCCCGCCTTTAGCATCTCCTCATAACGTTGTGAACTCTCCAGAGCCTCGATCCGTTTGATCTTCAGTTCCTGAACATCGATTTCCGATGTGTCCAGTTTCAGAGCTTCAGAGAAAGCATCTGCAGATTGAGAAGGCTGTCGCATCTTTAACAGGCAGTCAGCGAGAATCACTTGAGCCCTACATCTCAGTTTGCTGGAGATATCTTGAGCTATGGTGATTTGCGCCAGATGGGTCACCTCCGTCAGATAGCTCACTAGCTCTTCCAGCCTCTGATCAGCAGTGAGTGCGGCGCCAAAGATCTTCGCCTCTTCGTTGAGCATACTGAGATGGCGATCTACGTTGAGGATCAAAAGACGGCCAAGGTCACAGCACACCTGTGGTAGTTCTTTGCCCTCGGGATAATCGGCGAGGTACTGTCGTCCAGCACTGACCCCCTCATCGAGGATCAAGAAGACGCGTGGAAGATCCTCTCGTTTCAGTGTCCGTGGATTGGGAATCGATTTGAGCTTCGAGGAGACCAGTGCCGCCAGTTGGCTAGCCTTCTCGGGACTGAGCTGGTCATCAGTGACCGGCTCGTCCGCGGATACACCCGGTTCGGACGGCGCATCCTGAAGATGAGCCATTACAGGACCTGATTGCAACAGGACCAGGGAAGTAAACAGCAGCAGGAGTGAGCTCATCTTCGAGCGCTGACCAGCCGTTCGATTGGATTGTGCAGCATGAAAAAGAGCGACGATCATCTCACGGCCTTCTTTCTCGCAGGTCAGGTCTCGATCTAGATATCATGGTACCTGCAACCGCTCAGGCTGCAGGCACGTTTTACGCGATCAATTTCATCGGAATAGTACCACCTCGGCACAAGTCATCGGAACCCGAGCTTGAGGATGACCTAGTTACTGTCTCAGGATGGTAGGATGTAGAGAGAGAGGGGTTCAGGAGTTGCAGTTTCCAGGCTCCGGAGCTGGGGATCATACCCCAGTGGAAACCCTAGAGAGGTCGGTACTTTGTTTCCGCTGCTAAAGGTTACCTTTCTGATTCTGAATCTGTGGATCACCCAGAGCCACCAGGAACCAACAGACACCGCTCCCGAACAGACGCCCCCGGTGGTGGAAGTGTCCCCCGTTGCCGATCCGCTGTCTCTTTTGGGCAAACCCGCTCCGGCGTTAGTGCTCAACGATATCGATGGCAAGTCGTTCGATCTGACCAACTTCTCCGATGAAGTTGTGGTGCTCGAATGGACCTTACCCGAATGCCGTTTCAGCCGTCGGCTTTATGCCCAGCACCGCGTAGTCCCGATGATCCGTCGCTGGGGTAAGGAAGATGTGAAATGGGTGTCCATCGATTCCGCCTTTTATGCCCACCCGGAGAAGATCCGCCCCTGGGTTGAAAAGTATTCCATCCAGCACCCATACCTCATCGATGTGACCGGCCTTCATGCGGAGGCTTTCGGGATCAAGATCAGTCCCACTTACCTGGTCGTAAATCGAGGCAAGGTCGTTTATCACGGCGCAATCGATGATGACGTGTGGGGAAAGAAGCTGGATCGTCAACTATTCCTCGACATGGCGATTCGCGATGCCGTCGCAGGAAGAGCCGTAGAGAACCCGCTGACTCGTTCTTACGGAATGCAGATCAGGACTCGACGAATAGAGGATGAGAGACGCGCCCAAATCGAGGAGGCTCGCAAGAAAAGTACTCAAGATCGTGCCGATGAGAAGGAATCCGATTCTCAGCAGCAGTCGACTTCTGGAGGAGATCGCTAGCTGATTTCTCGGCTAGCGAAACAGGCGAGTGTATTCAACAGACCTTTCTTGCTGCGATTACGGCGGCTATCCTCCGGGCAGATCCTCCGATGGGGAAGGATCCGGGGGGGTGGCTCCGTGCTCTACTGGTTGAGTCAGCAATTCCAGGATCTCTGGGGCCCTTTACGGTTACTGCAATCTCATCTGATCTTGAGCGCTATCGGAGCCATCTTCGCCGCATTGGGGTCCGGCTGGGTACTCAATCGATGGCGTGGCGTTCTTCCTACAGATCGAGGTCGAGACCATGCCATCGATGCCCCCGATTCGAAGGGGAAACCGACCGGGGCCGGAGCTCTCTTCATCCCGGTCACCATCATGGTCGCCCTGCTGGTCACTCCGTGGGACCCGTTTCGAGGTGTAATCCTGTTGGCGGTACTGTTTGCCATGGGTGCCGGGTTCCTGGATGACCGCAGTCCCGATGCATGGGGGAGGCTGATCAAAGGTACGATCGATCTGGTGCTCTCCATCGTAGTCGCCTGGGCGATGATCGGGGGCGAATCTTTCGTCGAGATCTGGATGCCGTTTCACGCGCCGAAGATGGGCGTAGAAGCAACCCTCGATGGAACTGCTGGGAGACTGGCCCCGATTCTTCTCGGTTCCTGGGAATACGGACTGATGGCGACAGGTCTTCTGTGGTTCTCCATCAACTCGACCAACTGTTCCGACGGTGTCGATGGGCTTTCCGGGAGTTTACTGTCGCTCGCTTTTCTCGGCCTCGGCGGAGTTCTTTACGGGGTGGTCGGACATGTGGAGACTGCTCGCTATTTGCTGGTGCCTTTTTATGAAGACGGCGCAAGCTGGTCCATCGTCGTTTCGACAACCCTCGGAACCCTGGCAGCCTACCTGTGGTTCAATGCCGAGCCCTCTCAGTTGATGATGGGAGATGCGGGATCTCGGGCGCTCGGTTTACTTCTTGGGGTTTTCGTACTGGCGACCGGAAATCCGATCTTGCTGGGAGTTGTCGCATTACTGATTCTGGCCAACGGAGGTACGGGCTTATTCAAAGTAGGGTTACTGAAGTTCCTCAAGATTCGGATCCTCAGCTGGCTGCGTTGCCCTCTTCATGATCACTGCCGGAAGAATCTGGGCTGGTCCAAAGCACAAGTTCTGGTGCGCTTCGTCATCGCTCAAGCGGTATTAGCGCCTCTCCTCATCATCTTATTGCTCAAGATTCGCTGAGGAGCGTGGCTGACGAAAGATTCCCCATTCCAGGGAGATCCCTCAGGTTGTCAGCGAGCTGAATACGGTGCGCATTTACAAGAAAAAGGCCCGGCACGCTTTAGCGTGCCGGGCCTTTTGTATTCTCTGTCAGTCGAGATCTAGTAGTCGACCTGACGGAAGGTTCCACCATTCATAGCGGAGAGGTTGATGTAGAAAGCTTCCTCACCGGTGTAGAACGAGCTGGTGAAGTAGATGGTGTGGATCGGCAGGTTCTCGAAGTTTGCTGCCGTGATCGACTCCATGCAAATGTCTGCGTAGTTACCACCGCCAGAACCGTTGCAGTAAGGCTCGCGGGCACCGCAGATGATGACTTGCTTGTGGGCACCTGGAGCCTGCTGTGCGAGACCGAGTCCTGTCAGTGCTGCATCGAGCAAGCAGTGGTTCTCGATCGGAGCCAGGGTACCCATCCAGGCCTGAGCCGAGGCTTTATGAGCTGGCGAGGCGTGGCAGCAATCTGGCCGCCAGATGTATGTGGTGGAGTTGTATGCCACGATGGCAAAGTCAACTGCTGCCGAAAGCTGGTTCAGTGTTTGAGAGACTTCCTGGCGGATCATGTCAAAGATGTCGGTCTCCCCACAGAAACCATAGGCAGGAACGATGAAGACAAAGCAGTCTCCCTCGAACTCACTACCGTAGAAGTTGATCGCCTCGGGGGCGTCTTCTTCTTCGTCGTCACTACCAGCACCTCCGGCTGGGAGATCGAGCGGCTTGCGCAATCCGATATCGTCGCCAGAGAACACTGCAACGGGGGCGATGGCTAACAGAAGAGCCATGAGCAGTAACACGTGGACGCGGATCAACATTTCGTTCCTCCTCTGGAGAGGTTTTCTAGAAGGGTGTCAACAAACGACACCCCGACGCCTTGTAAGACGCCACCCAACTCCCGATTCCCTCACGGAAAATCCCCGGGGCGGGCTCTAAAGCTTCACACCCCCCCAGTGTAGTGGACTCGTTGGCCGGTTACCAGTACCCAATCGGGCCTCTTGCCTCCGATTCGCTGGCAGATTACCGTCTATGGGAGTCCCAGCCTGGATGTGCGAGAATTTTCCACATCCCCCCGAATTTGGACAAAACAGGCTACTTTTTCTTATCGGAGGAGATTCTCGATGCGTTCATGTCTCTGGACAGAGAGGGCTCTTCCGAAGTCCCTTGTCGCGCTCATTTTCCTCGCTGTTTTTTCAACCGGTACCTTGGCAATCTCTGGTCAGGAGGAAACTCCGTCAGCGAAGGCTGTTTGGAAAGTTGAAAGGGTTCGTGGTGATGAGGTCGTCCAGTACGAGGTGACCATCTATCAGGTTCCTGCTCCCGGTGGACATCGCTGGGTCTGGCGAGCCGTCGCCGCCGATGGTTCTTTCCCGGGAGGATTCCCCATCGGTTCGATGTTAATCCAGGGATCGGGGCGACCGAGACCAGAACTGTTCGATCCGTTGTCGCCCGGCGTGATGGAAATGCTGCTGTCAGTTCATGGTGCTCCGGGCAAGGAGAACGGTCTCGGCTGGGCTGACGGAACTCCTATTGGATTACGACGTCAGATTCCCGTCGAGAGGAAAGAAGTTGAGGAAGCAGAAGGCAACTTTACCCAGACCGGAACTCTTGCCGGCGGAGAAGTCGAGGTTCGCGGGGGTGCCAGGGCTTTAAAGATGACCGATTTCACCGAGATCCTCCACCTGTCAGCGGGTGGATCTCTGAAGTCTGCAGACTGGATCGCGACTCTGGTTCGTGGTGACGAGGAGAATGCGCGTACCGAGAAGCGGCGCCTCAAGGTAGAGCGTCTTGAAGCGGGCCTCATCGAGGAAGAAGAGTCGAGAGAAGTTCAGCGCGGCTACGAGTTTCTTGCCCCGGTGGTGCGGGTATTGCGCAAGGGAATGTCCCTGGCTGCCGTGGAACTGGCTGAGACCATGTTTGACAAGGAGCGTAGGGATCACGAAAAAGGGCCGCTCGGAGAGGTGGTGAAGGAGGTGGCTGGACTGCTAAAGGCCAGCAAGAAGATCGCCTCGCAACCACTCGATCCCGATGTGAGGGCTCGCAAGATGATTGGCAAGCCAGCTCCCGCGTTCACCCTCGACGATGTCGATGGCAATGAAGTGACCCTGGAAGACTACAAGGGGAAGACGCTACTGCTGGCATTCTGGGGTTACTCGTGAGGTAGCTGTCGTGCGGAGTCTCCGCACCTGAGCAAGATTCAGAAGGAATATCGCAGCAAGAATGTCGAAGTAGTGGCAATAAATGCCGATAATGATAGTAGGACACGTATCCGTGAATTCGTTCAGGAGAACGATCTTCAGCAACGGATGTTACTGCGGGGCGACGGAGTTGGATTTCAGCAGTACCATCTTAAGAGACTTCCCACGGTCTATTTCATCGACCGCAAGGGCAACGTTGTGTCCCGGAAACCCGGATACCAGAGTTACGATCAGCTGGAAAAATCGTTGAAGAAAGCACTCGGGCGGTAGCCCGAGCTGGTCCACCCGTCACGGACCGGTGTGTGATCGGAGTGAGACATGAATTTGACACTTATCCCTGGGACCGTCGCCGTGGTTATCTGCTTGTGCTTGACGATGATGCCATCTTCTCTTGAGGGGCAGGGGTCGCCAGGAACTTGTTTTACCCCCGGCTTTTTGACCGTTTCCGATCAAGATGACCTCGTGCGCGAGGTGGACCCGGATACTCTCGAGGTCACATCGGAGATTTCGATGTCGATCGCCGGATCGATCGAAGTCGATGCCATCAGAGGGATTGCCATCCATCCGACCTCGGGCAACTGGTTCATGCTTGCGATGTTGAGTTTGCCAGTTTCGCCAGCACCTTCACCCTGGTTACTCGAATACGATCCAGTCAATCTGACCACGAATCTGGTCGGATTCACGGTGCTTGATTTCAACGATCTGGAGTTCACCGAGGCGGGAGATTTACGCGCCATCACTAACACCCTGAGTACCGGAGAATCCAATTTCTGTGAACTCAGCACCGTCACCGGTGGACCGCTGGATCTGTGCCAGTACGACGGCAGCGACGGAGGAGATTCCATCGCCCTCGGCAACGGTGAAGAGGTGTTC
This sequence comes from Planctomycetota bacterium, assembly GCA_002711105.1. Taxonomy (GTDB): domain Bacteria; phylum Planctomycetota; class UBA8108; order UBA1146; family UBA1146; genus UBA1146. The sequence goes on along the minus strand of PAIH01000002.1, from coordinate 12,044 downwards.
CGCGCTTCCGGTGGTTACACCACTGGCTCCGCGACTCAGTTCGAGCGGCCCGTGGCGACGGGTCCGAACAACTGCGATTCGACTGTGATCACCCTTCCGGCGGCTCTCGCCGACGAGCCGGTCCGCAGCCTCACCTACTGGGATGAGGAAGATGTGTTCATCTGGGTTCAGGATGACGCGAACAACACCGCTTACCTGATCGATGAAGATGGCCAGGAGCAACTTCTGGGCGAGTTTGATCACGATGTGAACGGGATCGCGCTGATCGAGGTACTGATTCCCTGCCCGACGGGGGACAACTTCATCCGGGGCGATTGCAATCTCGATATGGGTGTCAATGTCGCGGATGCGGTGTTCTTGCTGTCGAGCTTGTTCATTCCTGGATCGGATCCGCTGGGCTGTCGCGATGCGGGAGACGTCAACGACGATGGCGGAGTCAACGTTGCCGATGCGGTGTTCCTGCTGTCGAGCCTGTTCATACCCGGTTCTGCTGCCGTGCCAGAGCCGAACATTCAGAGCGGTTGCGGTCCCGATCCGACCGATACCGATCCTCTTGAATGCGATCAGACCGGTTGCCCCTGAACAGCTAATCTTCGGCTGATAGAACCGCTTCGGGTCCGGGTGTAACAGCCCTCCTGATCGGATATCCTCCCCGTGTCCCAAGCTGCCGAGTGCTGTTGGGGTCCTGGGAGGAGTTTGATGAGCGACGCGGGTCCTGGGTTCGAGTTTCCTGAGCCACTTCCATCTCCCGATTTTCCAGCCCTGGAAGCGCAGGTGCGGAGTTTCTGGGATGACCACTCGATCGAACAGAAGACTTTGGCCGCTCGTGCGGATGCCGAGCGCTACGTCTTCTTCGAGGGTCCACCCACTGCCAACGGAATGCCGCACCCGGGTCACGCCCTGACGCGGGCGATGAAGGATCTTTTCCCCCGTTACCAGACGATGCGCGGTCGCCTGTGCGAACGAAAAGCTGGCTGGGATACTCATGGCTTGCCGGTTGAGACGGAAGTGTGCAAGGAGATCGGTATCCACTCCAAGGGGGAGATCGAGGAGTACGGCATCGAGCCGTTCGTCCGGCTCTGTCAGCAGTCGGTTTTTCGATACGTCAAGGAGTGGGAATCTCTGACCCGAAGTATCGGTTTCTGGGTCGATCTCGATGACGCATATGCCACTTACCATCAGAGCTACGTCGAGAGTGTCTGGTGGGCCCTGAAGAGATTGTTCGATCAGGGATTGCTGTACCAGGGTGAGAAGATCGTCTGGTGGTGGGCTCAAGGTGGTACTGGACTATCCGCCGGAGAGGTGGGAGAGGGTTATCGCGAGGTCGATGATCCGAGCGTGTTTATCCGGATGCCGCGGCTTGCCGACGATGGTTCGCCCGATGGCACCACTTTTGTCGCCTGGACGACGACTCCCTGGACCCTGTTGTCGAACCAGTTCGTCGCCGTTCATCCAGATGTTCAGTACTGCGTGGCGGTCGATGGAGAGACGGGAGAACGGCTGATCCTCGCCGAGGAACTGGTCGAGTCACTGGCGGGTAAACTGAAACGGGAACTGACCGTCGAGAAGACGATGCCAGGAATCGAGCTGGTGGGCGCACGTTACCAGCCTCCCTTCGACATCTACTGGAAAGACATGGCCGATTCACGGGTTTCAACCCGGGCAGGGCAGGAGATCGCGGCGATGTGGCGGGTGGTGGCTGCCGATTTTGTCACCACCGATAGTGGCACCGGTGTCGTGCACCAGGCCCCCGCCTTTGGAGAAGTGGACCACGACGTTCTACTGACCGAGCGCAAGCAACTGGTCGATCCCGATTCGTTGCCACTGCTGTGCGCCGTGGAATCGGACGGTTCCTTCGGTGAGGTTGCCGGTGCCGATTTCCAGGGTCGTTGGGTCAAGGAGTGTGACCGGGATTTGATCCGGCAGATGAAAGAGCAAGGAACTCTCCTCCACCGGGAAGTGTATCGCCACGATTACCCGTTCTGTCCGCGTGCGCGTGAAGATGCACTGATCCAGTATCCGCGACAATCATGGTTCATCCGTACCACCCAATTTGTCGATCAGATGCTGACCAATAACCAGCAGATTCAGTGGTTGCCAGAACACATCCGAGATGGCCGTTTTGGTAAGTACCTGGAATCAAACGTCGACTGGACGCTGTCGCGGGAACGATTCTGGGGTACTCCGTTGCCGATCTGGGTTTGTGAAGGAAGCGGTGAGATGGAGGCGGTCGAGAGCTACGAGCAATTACTCGGGAAAGACGGGGTTTCTGGCCAGGAGATGTTCGAAGAGGCCAAGCAGCAGGATCCTGAACTCGATGAGAATCTACGAATCCATCGGCCCTACATCGACGCGGTGACGTATGCATCGCCGTTTGTGGAAGGAGCCCGGATGCGCCGGGTTCCCGATGTCATTGACTGCTGGTTCGATGCCGGTTGCATGCCTTTTGCCCAGTGGGGTTTCCCGCACCAGAATGTCGATCGTTTCTCGAGTCAGTTTCCTGCCGATTTCATCAGCGAGGCGATCGATCAGACGCGTGGTTGGTTCTACGCCCTTCTTTCCATCTCGACCATCCTGTTTGGCCCCGACGGGGCCGCCCGTGGGGATGAGCGAGTCCCGGAGGAAACGTATGCCGACTGGCCTCACCCGTTTCGCTCCTGCGTCGTGCTGGGTCACGTGCTCGGCGAGGACGGGCTCAAGATGTCGAAGTCACTGAAAAACTATCGTACTCCTGACTACATCTTCGAGAAGGAGGGTGCCGATGCGATGCGTTGGCTCTTCTACGCCGGGCAGGCACCGTGGACCAGCATTCGATTCCAGGAGCAGGCGATCACCGAGGGGCAGCGGGAGTTTTTGCTCCGTTTCTGGAACGTTTACTCCTTCTTCACCATCTACGCCCGACTCGATGGCTGGCAACCTCAGGGAGATCTACTGGCGGCTCCCGCTTCCGATATCGAACTCTCGGAACTCGATCGCTGGGTGCTGGCAGAACTGCATTCAACCGTCGATGAGGTGCGCAATGCTCTCGACCAACACGATAATCTGACCGCCTCGACCGCACTCAATGATTTCGTCGATGCACTCTCGAACTGGTATGTCCGACGAGGGCGTGATCGCTACTGGAGTGAGGGGATGAATGCCGACAAGGATGCCGCCTATGCGACTCTTTACCACTGCCTGGTGACGACCACACTGCTGGCTGCGCCGTTTGTTCCCTTCATCACGGAACATCTTTACGGTGCTCTGGTCAAACCACGAGGCGATCAGTTTCCCGAGTCGGTTCACCTCTGTGATTACCCGGAATCGGATTCGGCCCGCTGCGACGAATCTCTCTGCAGTCGCATGGCGTTGATTCGTGAGATCACCTCGCTGGGGCGAGCGTGTCGTTCGCGCGAGAAACTTCGGGTTCGACAGCCGCTGCCAGCGGTTCGCATCGTGCTGGCAGATCAGTCGATGGTTGCTGCTTTGTCCGCCAAGGCGGATCTGATCTCCGAAGAACTCAATGTCAAGGGAGTCGAGTTTGTCGAAGATGCCTCTGAGTTTGTTTCTTACGAGGTGAAACCCAACTTCAAGACCATCGGCCCCAAATTCGGTGCCGATGCCCGGGCCATCGCCGGTGCGCTGGCAAACCATCCGGATCCCGCCTCGATCGTGCAGGCTGCCACCGCCGGTGTGTCGGTCCCGTTGATCCTCGAAGGGGATCGTGAGGTGACTCTGGAGCCGGACGATCTCGATGTGCGTGTTCACCAGAAGGACGGGTGGAGTGCCGCCGAGGCACGAGGTGTAGTAGTGGTGTTATCGACGGAGGTGACACCCGAACTCCACCGAGAGGGTCTGGTGCGCGAGGTGATCAGTCACGTGCAGGGGATCCGCAGAGATCTCGATCTGGGCTATGACCAGCGCATCAAGCTATCGGTGGCGACCGAGGGGGACCTGGCTCAGGCGATCGACGAACACGGTGAGCATCTGCAAAAAGAGACTCTGTCGGTGGAGATCTGCAAGACGACCGATGTGGGCAGTGAGATCCGCGAGATCGAGATCGACGGAACCGCTGCGAGAATCGGTGTACAGCCTCTTTGAAGATGACCCCTGCCGTCTTGATTCGATTCCGATTCGGCGGAAGATGCCAAGAAGCGGCTACAGTTTCTCAATGCGCAGTGATCTTCGAGCAGATCCTGAACAGAGGTGAAGGATGAGTTGGCATCAGAGTTTGGAAGAAGCGAAATCGGCTGCCGCAGAAGATCAACGACCGATCCTGGTGATCCTCGAGGCTCCTGGCTGACTCGGTTGCAAGCGCCTGGATGCCGTGACGTATCCAGATCCAGATTTCAACAATGCCATCGGTGAGTTAGTAGCGCCTGTTCGTATCAATATTGCCGACCGCCACGAAGATTTCCGCGCGGCTACGGTGATGACCAAGATCCCCTATTCACCACGCTTTCGTTTCTTCAGTAGCGATCAGAAACGATTGTTACGGGAATGGACCGGCTGGATGCCGACTGCCGAATTGATCGCCGAGATGTATATAGCCCGCGCCATCGATTTTCTTGATCGGAAGAATCCACTGGCGGCGGTGGAGGAATACGACCGAGCTCTCGAGCTGGCTCCAGAGGGTCCTGCAGTGGCGGAAATTCTATACCGCAGAGGGATGGCGGCATTTCTCGGGCACAAATTCGACATCGATCTGTTGAAGAGGGACTGGCAAGCCGTGGTCGAGAATCATCCGGGTACACGCTGGGCGCTTCACGCTTCGGTCATCGCCGATACGCAGTGACCTGGGAGTATTTTCCATCAACATGACGGGTCGAAATCAAGAGTATCGACACCATTTACAGCGCAGACAACAACGTCTGGGTCTGACCCGGCACTGTTACGACCGGCTACCTCAACTAAGAAAACGAATCGAGCAGGGGTATTTCCACACCTCGCCGTTGTTTGCCTTGATTCCTCCGATGATGGGGAACACCACAGCCACGATTCCAAGCACGACCAACATTGGGATCCCGATGACTATAAGAATCAAAAAGAAGGAAGCCACACCATAGATGAGGTGAGAAATGATCCAGTTGGTAACAATCTTGCCGTGAATATCGACTCCCGGTAGTTCGTCCTTTTTAATTTGCCAGAGGACGATGGGAACGATGAATCCCGCTCCCGGGATCAGATATCCTGCCAGAAGTGAGAAATGGATGTACATCGCCCAGTTCTGGGTAGCCTTGTCCTTGAACGAGTTTTCTTGAGATTCATCATTTTGTTCTTCGGTAGTTTCCGGTTCTGTCACCAAGTCTCCTCCAGTTTCCTGACAAGATGTCCGTTGAACACAGGGATCATAGCAGGGAATTCAAGGGCACCCAAAGGACTGTTCGTCGCAATCGAGTGTATCCTCGGTCGGATCGACTCCACAGTTGGACGGCCCAGGTGGTGCCGGTGGAGCATCGCCACTGAACAGGCTGCCGAGCATCGTGATCCCATCACCGATATCGAGGCCCCCGTCATCGTTGCTGTCACAGGCATCGTCACACAGGGGCTCATCCCCTGACGAGAACAGATAGCTGAGCAGGAAGATCACATCGGCGATGTCGAAAGCACCATCCAGGTTACACAGACCTCTACGAAACAGCGGATCGGGCGGCGCGGTCGGTGGTGTCGCCACCTGCGCCTGCAGAAATGGCATCGAAGACGGGGAGTGGACGCCGAGAATCGCGGTACCGGTTTCCGGAGCGGCATCGGCATCGAAACCGAAGTTGTAGAGCCAGCCCCAGCGCAGCGGATTGGAGGCTCCACCGAACGAATGATCGAGGGTTGTCCAGGTGACTCCTTCACCGTCACGAACTGAACTCCAGGCATCGTTGGAGTAAGCGACGCTATGAATCTCCGGGGCATGAAAATTGATGTTGGTGACCGTGACATCGGATGCGACCGGAATGGTCAGAGAACCAGCATTACCTGATAGATCCAGGTTGTAGATCGAATATTCGTAGTGCCAGGTGCCGTCGCCGTTGTCGGTAACCTTGTGAGCCAGGTAACAGCGGCCATCGATGGCCGGGTAGGGTTGCAGCACCGCGATGGATGCTCCGGGCCACGCTGCCTGCACGGTGCCGAGTTGACTCACTGCCGACATGTCGATCGACCAGTTGCCGCCCGGAGTTCCCGAGACACCGACCGGTTCCCAGGCGAAATTGCTGGTGTGGTCGAGGTCGCCTGGATGGATGACGTAGGTTTCCGAGATCCAGGTGGAGCCGGGATGCTGGGAGGGATCGAGATCAGCATCTTCGATGCTGAGTCGTTCTTCGACCTGATCCCACGGGCCTGAATCCGACTGCATGAAGGAGCCATCCCAGATGAAGCCGCCGGTCCACGGATCGATGTCGGATCGTGGTCCCATGTTGCCCTGGGAAGCGTTGCCGGCTGCGCCGTAGGTATCGGAACAACCGACTCCGGTCGCGGTGCTGGTCGGATGGGGAGTGCAGCCGAAGCCGCAGGCATCGGCCTGGGCCGATGCCCAGCCATGTTTGGTCCACGAGCCACCGATCTGGATCAGTCGATCGGGATCGAGGCGGAACATGTTGAAAGTCATCATCGGATGGCGTGGGTCGGGGTTGGCGTACCAGTCGAGCGGTTCGGTACCGCCGTTACAGATCACCGATTCGCAGCCAAAACTGGCCTTCGAACCCTCGCGGCCGACCATCACCAGGTTGGTGGGGTCACCCATGATCACATCCTGGCCGGTGTCGGGAACTGGTGCGGTGTCATAGATCCGCAGGCACCACTCCTCGAGTGTTCCGTACCAGCCGGTCTCCTCATCGGAGACGCTGAGAGTCCATGTACCGATGGGATTGCTACCGGTGAAGGCGGACAGGTCTTCGAGCGGTTGCATCAAACCGCCAACATCGTAGGGCGGCTGGTTCGGAGGACCATTTTGCCACCAGGTCAGATCGATGCCGCCGTTGACTCTGGCTGGTTGGTTGTGCAGTGCCACGGTGATGCCATCGGGAGAGGAGATTTCGACAATCAGTTGACTGGCATCGGGATGATTGATGAGAGCATCGATCTGGAGATCCCACAAGATAGCGCTGGGATCTCCGCTGATGTTGATGAAGGACTCGATCGGCTCTCCTGCATCGGGGATGCCTACCAGAGGGGTACTACAACCCTCGAGGATAACGGGACCGGTGACAGCGATTTCTCCGCAAGTGCTGACAAACGGAGGGCCTGCGCTCTGTGGCGTGGCACAGACCTCGACCATCGTCTGGATCGATGACACGGGGAGCGCTGCATAGACGATATCGCCGCCAACAAAGGGACCGTTCACGGTTACCTGGTTGCTATTGCCTGCCCCTGCTGTGAACAGAACCGAGTCACATGGTTCCGAAAGTTCTGCTTCGCAATCGACCACGGCGCTTCCAGGAACCGATGACAGGGTCAGAGAGACGATCTCGATAGGGATGTAAATATCGAGGGTTCCATCGCCTTCTGAACCGTTCCAGCCAGCTACCTGGATCAAGTAATTGCTTCCCTGGGTGACCGGAACATCGACGGTCGACATGAACTGGGAAGTTCCGCAGGCATCGTCGGAACTGGCGAGACAGGGACCTGAGGTCGGACATCCGTTGCTGCCGTCATAGACCACGATGATCGAGTCAGAATCGGTTCCGGTCTGGGAGCAGGTATTGATGTTGGCGATACCATCGACACTGGAGGTGAAGGAGAACCAGACATCATTGAGGATGTTGCCGTCACAGTCGGCGGGGCCGTCGAGGGTCGATGCGGTCAGGTCGTAGGAGTAGGAGCCTTCGCCGACCTCTGTTGCTTCACTGCAATCGTCATTGCTGGGAGTTGCACCGGTATTCAGGTAAATATCAACGGTTCCATCGCCTTCTGAACCATTCCAGCCAGCCACCTGGATCAAGTAGTTGCTCCCTGCTGTGACCGGAACATCGACGCTCGACATGAACTGCGAGTCTCCACAGGCATCGTCGGAGACGGCAAGACAGGGACCAGAGGTGGGACATCCGGCGCTTCCGTCATAGACCGCGATGATCGAGTCAGTGTTGCTACCCGTCTGGGAGCAGGTATCGATGGTGACGATGCCATCGCCACTTGCGGTGTAGGAGAACCAGACATCATTGAGGATGTTGTCGTCACAGTCGGCGGGGCCGTCGAGGGTCGATGTGGTCAGGACGTAGGGGTGTGAACCTTCGCCGACCTCTGTTGCTGCACTGCAATCGTCATTGCTCGGGTTAAACAGGGAAATATCAACGGTTCCATCGCCTTCTGAACCGTTCCAGCCACCGAGTTGGACCAAGTAGTTGCTCCCTGCCGTGACCGGTACATCGACGGTCGACATGAAGTTCGAGGCTCCACAGTCATCGTCAGAACTGGCGAGACATGGATCACCGGCAGCGGGACAAGCACTGCCATCGTAGACGATGAGTATGCCGTCGGTGTCACTTCCAGTCTGAGCACAGGTACTGATGGTGGCGATACCACCAGCACTTGCGGTGTAGGAGAACCAGACATCATTGAGCATGTTACCGTCACAGTCGTCGGGACCGTCGAGGGTGGATGAGGTCAGATCGTAGGGGTGTGAGCCTTCACCTACCTCAGTTGCTGCACTGCAATCGTCATTGACTGCCTGGGCAGAGGCGACCAGAGGGATACAAAGCAAGACGATGCTGAGCAGGCACCTTTTCAAGAGAAACACCTTTCTTGAGCGACCACAACTGGAGCGCACTTAAAGACGTACCTGACTGCTGCTAGAGGCAACCCTCCGAGTTCTGTGCGCAACCGAGAGCATCCTCGGTCGGATCGACCCCGCAGTCGGTTGGACCAGGTGGTGCCGGTGGAGCATCGCCATTGAACAGGCTACCGAGCATCGAGATTCCATCCCCTATGTCGAGATTACCGTCATCATTGCTGTCACAGGCATCGTCACACAGCGGCTCATCTCCTGACGAGAACAGATAACTGAGCAGGAAGATCACATCGGCGATGTCGAACACACCATCCAGGTTGCACATGCCTCTACGCAACAGCGGAGCGGGCGGAGCGGTCGGAGGTGTGGCCACCTCGGCCTCGATGTATGGAATGGCAGAAGGAGAGTGGACGCCGAGAATCGCCATGCCGGTTTCCGGTGCAGCGTCGGCATCGAAGCCAAAATTGTAGAGGAATCCCCAGCGGAGCGGATTGGCAGAGGCACCGCTGGCGTGATCCGTTGTCGACCAGGTGATCCCTTCCCCATCGCGAACTGCCGACCAGTCGTCGTTGGAGAAGAAAACGTTGTGAATGGTCGGAGCGAAGAAATCGATGTTGGTGACCTCGACATTGGATGCCACCGAAATCGAGAAGGAACCTGCGTTGCGTCCCATGTCGTGGTTGTACAGCGAGTACTCGTAGTGCCAGGTGCCGTCCCCGTTATCGGTGACCTTGTGAGCCAGGTAGCAGCGGCCATCGATGGCGGGCAGCGGTTGCACCACCTCGATGGAGGCTCCGGGCCAGGCAGCCTGCACCGTCCCCAGTTGGCTTTGGGCGGACATGTTCATCGACCAGTTGCCGCCGGGAGATCCCGTGACACCGATCGGTTCCCAGGCATGGTTGGTGGTGTGGTCGATATCCCCCGGATGAACCACGGAGACCTCGGAGATCCAGATCGAGCCGGGGTGCAAAGCCGGATCGAGATCATCATCCTCGACCGAGAGGCGTTGCTCGACCTGATCCCACGGCCCCCCATCGGACTGCAGGAAAGAACCCTCGTAGATGAATCCTCCACTCCAGGGATCGATTTCACTACGTGGCCCCATGTTGATCTGGGCAGCGTTGCCGGATGCACCATAAGTGTCAGAACAACCGACTCCGGTATAGGTACTGGTGGGGCTGGGGTTGCAGCCGAATCCGCAGGCATCGGCCTGGGCCGATGACCAGCCGTGCTTGATCCACGAGCCACCGATCTGGATCAGACGATCAGAATCGAGGCGAAACATGTTGAAGGCCATCATCGGGTGACGAGGGTCCGGGTTGGCGAACCAGTCGAGCGGTTCGGTACCGCCGTTACACATCACCGACTCGGAGCCAAAACTGGCCTGCGAGCCCTCACGACCGACCATCACCAGGTTGTTGGAGTCTCCGATGATCAGGTCCTGCCCGCTGCTGGGAACCGGTGCGGTGTCGTACATCCGGATGCACCACTCTTCCAGGATTCCTGTTTCACCGCTGATCTCATCCGAGATGCTGAGAGTCCAGCGACCGATGGGATTGGCACCGGTGAAGGCGGAGAGATCTCCGACCGGTTGCATCCAACCGCCGCCATCGTAGGGCGGTTGGTTGGCATTGCCACTTTGCCACCAGGTCAGATCGATACTTCCGCTGGCTCCGACGGGTTGGTTGTGCAGTGTCACGGTTGTGCCATCGGCAGAGAAGATATCGACGCGAAGTTGACTGGCATCGGGATGATCGATGTGAGCCTCAATCTGAAGATCCCACAGGACGATACTGGGATCTCCGCTGATGTCGATGAAGTCCTCGACCGGTTCTCCAGCATCCGGGATCGCCAGTAGAGGTGCACTGCAGCCTTCCAGGGTGATCGGTCCGGTGACTGCGACTTCGTCGCAGAAAGATGATCCGGGGGCATTTCCGATATACGGCGTGGCGCAGACCTCGATCATCGTCTGGATCGACGACACCGGGAGCGCTGCTGTGACGAGGTCACCAGCGACAAAAGGACCGTTCACGGTCGTCTGGCTGGAGCCCCCCAATCCTGCTGCGAATACCACTGAATCACACGGACCGGAAACCACTGCCTCGCAATCGATCTCGGCAGTGCCGGGTACCGAACTGAGGGTCAGTGATTCGATGAGCGCTTGGACAAATTGAACATTGACGTTACCGGTACCGTTTTGACCATCTCCCCAGCCTCCAATGCGGATTAAATATTCCTCGCCGGCGGAGACTTGCAGAGCCTCGACGACCGATGCGTAGGCAGAGCCAGTACTTTGCACCAGGCATCCTGACTCGTCGCCACTGCAGGCGACTTCGATCTTGGATGTGCAATTGCCGAGATAGATCACCAGATCGGTATCGAAGTTGACGATGTTACACATACTGACAGTGAGAGAACCCTCACCCGGTGCGGTCCAGTGGTACCAGACATCCTGGTTCATCACTCCGAGAGCATTGCAACTGGTGCCGCTACTGTACGGATCAATACTGTCGCTGGCTGAAGTGGTATCGATGGGGTTGTCGCCGATCACCGCTTCGATGGCACCACTGCATTCATCGTTTTCCGGTGCTCCCGGTGGCGGAGGTGGGGCGTTGACCATCGAGATGTCGAAGGTACCTCCGCCAATGTCATAATCTGCATAGCCGCCGATGCGAATCAGAATCGTCTCGCCGACAAAAACGGGCACGTTTTGAAGGATGGTGTTCCAGGAGTTGGTGGTTCCCTGGACGAGGCAACCTCCTCTTCCCAGTCGCGGCGCCGGTGCTCTTCCATCTCTTCGCGTGTCCACGAGTTGAAGGACATCTTTGCACGCTCGCAGTGCTCGCGGAGCTGCGGACGGCTGAGCTTCTCCAGCTCTGCCCTTGCAGAAATCTGCAGCGGAATGAGCTGAAAAGAACACAAGATCTCGCCTCCGCTGGGCTGCTTGCTGTCCGGCTTCATTACCTTCTCCCAGCGCGGCGTTGTGCACGCGTACATGCTTGCCTTGATATCTCCAAGCCTGATGCTGACGCGGCCAAGAAAATCGTCCTTGCTCCACTGGTCGTGGTCGAAAACATGCAGAGTGAGCTTCGGCCACACAACGTGCGTGTTCTTTTCTTTGTCGTCCTCCTGGTTGGGATGCGGCAAGCCTTTCAGACAGTAATCGCTCCTGAAATAGAGCGTCTCGTTCCATTGCGGATTGACCGAGCGCTCCACAATGCGTGTCTGATCTTGCTTTTGGGCGCCCTGGTCAGTCACTCGGATCTCCTCTGCGTCTCGCTGCGCCCATTCACCAGCGCACGAGGCCTTCACAAACGGATCCGACAAGCCGTCATCATCCGCAGCAGGG
>PAIH01000001.1 GCA_002711105.1 Planctomycetota bacterium | reverse complement strand
TGAGAGCCTTGACCAGCGCCTTGCGATCGCGCACCCAGAAGGCATTGCAGTCGAAACCGACGAACATCCACTTGTGCGGATTGAAGCAGTACGAATCAGCGCCTTCGAGACCATCGTGAATCCAGCGCATCTCGGGCACCAGCGCTGCGGTGCCGGCGTGAGCGGCATCGACATGGAGCCACACTCCATGCTTCTGACACACCTGGGCGATGGCGGCGACCGGATCGATGGCAGTGGTGGCTGTGGTGCCGACGGTAGCGATCACCATCGTCGGAATGCAGCCAGCGGCCTTGTCGTTTTCGATGGCCTGATCGAGGGATACTGGATCGATGCACAGGTTCTCATCGAGATCGACGTGGCGAAACTGGTCGCTGCCGAGGCCGGCGATGCGAACCGCCTTTTCGACTGACGAGTGCGCCTCGGCTGAGGCATAGACTGTCATCGCTTTCTGAACCCCACCGCGGTCGACGGCAAAATCGGTCGCCTGCTCGCGGGCCGCTACCAGCGCGCAAAGGGTGGCACTCGATGCGGTGTCCTGGATGACCCCGCCGCCGGCTCCGGTCGACAGGAAGCTCTCCGGTAAATCGAGCATCTCGACCAGCCAGTCCATCATGCGGGTTTCCACCTCGGTACAGGCGGGACTGGTCTGCCACAGCATCCCCTGCACCGCCAGACCCGATGAAATGATGTCGGCGACCATCGATGGGCCCGAAGTGTTGGAATTGAAGAAGGCGAACCACGATGGATGTTGCCAGTGAGTGATCCCCGGCATGACGAGCTGATCCAGATCGGCGAAAATCTGGTCGAACGATTCTCCCTGCTGCGGCGGCTGTTTGGGCAGAGATTCGGCCACCTCTCCTGGTTCGACTCGAGAGAGGACCGACCTCTCCTCGATACCAGCCAGATAATCGACCACCCAGTCGATGGCTTGATGACCACGACGGCGCAGTTCTTCTCGATCCCAGTGCAGTTGTTCCGCTCGATCAGTCACTGACAAATCCCATTTCTATTCGTATCTTCTGCAGACCTTATGGGCCATCCAACCAGGCATCCAGGCCTGGTTTCTGACAGTGATAATTGGGAGCTCCTGACATTACCTCTCCACTCCGCTAGGATGTGCCCAATAGAAAGTGGAAGGATCTTGCCGATGACCAGCCAACGAACCACGTTTCCCGATCCGCTCGAAATCCAGGCCTTTCTCGACCAGCAGATTCAAGGCCAGAAACGAGCCAAGCGCGATCTGTCCGTGGCGATCTACAACCACTATGTCACCCAGCATCTTGCTCCCGATAGCGACGCAACTCCCCAACACCTGCTGCTATTAGGTCCAGCGGGAGTTGGAAAATCGTTCCTGGTACAAAAGGCCGCCGAGATGCTAGGAGTTCCCTGGATTCATGCCGATGCATCTTCCCTGGTCCAACCAGTGATGGCAGGAGAAGAGGTAGAACGAATCGTCGGCGCCCTGGTCCAGCGAGCCGGGGGCGATTTTGAACACGCCCAGAAGGGAATTATTCTCATCGATCGATTGGATACTTGCCGGCGTACGATCCCAGGGCCCGGGGACCCCGGCGTGGCCGTCCAGGATTCTCTTCTCGCCATGATGGATGGGTTGGTCATGAATCACCGAGATCCTTCAGCAGGAACTCTCGATACCTCCGGGATCCTCTTCATCTGCTGTGGCTCTTTTCCAGAAGTTACGGAAGTGGTCCTGGCCCGCCTGGGAGAAGATGATCGAATCGGTTTTCAAGCAGAAGAAGATGACGAAGACGAAATTAATATCGCGCTCAACGATGTCATCGAAAGAAGCGATCTGGTCACGATGGGGATTGGTGCAGAATTGGCCGCGCGGTTCGGCAGTATCTCGCTTCTTAAAGAACTGAATGAAGACGACTTCATTCACATTCTCGACAAGATGGAACACGGAATCATCGCGCAAAAGAAACGCTTCTGGCTAGAACATGGCATCCATCTCAATTTCGAGGAGGGAGCCATGCGGGCCATCGCACGAAAAGCCCGTCAATCAGGAGAAGGCGCTCGCGGTCTTCATGGCATCGTTGAAAAAGTGCTCGATCCTATCGATCATCGCCCTGTAGAACTGGCTCGAGCTGGAGTTGATCGCATCGACATCACCGAAGCCTGTGTCGAGGAAAGAGCTGAACCGCCCATGCATAAAGCATCGGGTGAAGGTTCTGAGGAAAAAGTTGAAAAACTACTCGGTGAAGTGTGGTCTTCTCTGCAAATCGATCCCGAGTCCGCTCCGCCAACTCCAATTCCCATCGATCCAGCAATCATGGCTTTGCCGGTCATCAGTCTCGCCCCTGCCATTGCACAGATGGAACTGGCGTTAGGAAGACTGGGACTGAGTACTGAACAAGATCGCACATGGAGAGAGCTCCTGAAGAAGTATCCCAACAAGGGCATGCAGGTGATCTTGCAGTTACTTGCGCATACCCAGAAATCAGGAGTGAACCTTGGAGCCCTCTGCGATGCGATAAAGAAAAATGATGGAGATCTGGCTGCAGCACTTGAATCCATTTCTTGAGGCAGTGCTCCAAAGGATTTCAGCGGACCGCCTGTCCCATTTCCTCGACGAGGCGAGCGGTCAACAACCAGTTCAACATATAAATCGAGTCTGAAAGTCGTGGCGCGTAGATCTACAACTTGCGAATTCGGAACTCCGTAAGAACTGCAGCGTGGTCGGAGGGGAACTCCGGGAAGCTCCTTTCCGACTGTGATGGATGATGAGTGATGACGGTTGAGTGGATGGCTTCAAGCCGCGAACCCATCGAATAGATGTAGTCGATCCGGGCGTATGGATCTCGGTATTCAGGTTCCGGGTTCTTTTTCACAGGAACAAAGCCCTGCCCGCTCACATACTGGTAGCCCATTCCGACGGTTGTCCAGGTATGCCCCAGAGTAGACTCAAGAATGTCAGGATTCGACTGTCGATAAGTGTCCGAGAATCCGGCTTTGTGCATCGCTCTGGAGACTTTGATTGGCAATATCCTCGCCTGATTCAGTTTGCTATGCCGAGTTCCTCTCGTGTGATCAAGGTGGGAAACGCAATTGAAGTCCCCGGCGACAATCACGGGAGTATCTGCGGAGTGAGCTATTCGCATCTGGAAATCATCGTGTGCCAGGAATTTCTGCAGTTGGTCAAAACGAAGATCGTCCCCCGCACAGAAATCTCGATCAGAGAGTTCTTTATTCTTGACCTCGACGACGTGCCTCCCGCCACTCGTCAACCAGATATCGTAGACACGAACTTTCTGACCATCGGGCAAGTTCACCGTCGCAGCGATGAACGAGAATGACGAAAGCCCAGCAAGAGGCTCGATATCAGTTAACGGATACCGACTGAAAATGCACAAGTTTGCACCAGCGGATGGTGTGTAGTGATGGAAGTTCAGCGCGTTGGCAATGTCGGCTGCAGAACCGTAGGTCTCGATCATCGCAATGATGTCCGCGCCACTTTGACGAATAATATCGATGGTTCGTTTGCGAGCCGTCTCGTCATCGATTGTATATCTCGGATCCTGATTGAGACGACCCCAAATGTTCCAGGTCATCACCTTCAAAGATCTGTTTGTTTTGGAATTGCCTGGTTCTTTGATGAAGGGTTTTGTTTGAACCTCATTTTTCTGGATGTTAACTTCTCGCCCACGAATTGCGGGAACGACGATAGTTTCAGACGAGGCATTGTCGCGATCAAAGTAACCGATGTCGGTGGGCGAAACTCCTTTCCAGGACGAAGAGCTCGCCTCGACCGTGACGAGAGCTTTTTCGGGGTCGATGGTCAACGTGGTGAACAAGGGGTTGTTGTAGTAAGTCATTCTGGTTTCGCCGCCCACCCAGTAGTAAGACGCCGAATTGATATGCAAATAGTTGACGCCATCGACTTGCAAGAGTGAATCAACATGCGAGTGCCCGTTGAGGCAAAGCAAGATTTTTTCGCGGTAGCTGGTGAACAGTTCCTGAATCTCGGTGGCATTTTGAATCGCAGATGGACCCGCTAATGGTTGATGGCTGAGGATTAACACCGGGCGATCTGCTGCCTTCAATTCGGCCTCGAGCCAATCTTTTTGCTTGTCGCCGATAAAGGAAGGGTATCCGGATTGAGTAGGCGAACCCGTTTCATTTCCATCCAGCACAATCAAACGCAAGGAATCAAGATCGCGACGGTAGTAAGCGGACTCAATTCCCCATGCTTTGAAGCAGTCTTCGCGAGTCAACTTGAAATCAAACTCGTGATTTCCGATGACATGAATCTTGTTTTCATGTGCAGCATTGAACTTGTCGGCAAACATCTGGTGTTTCAGATTGGGAAACGCGAAATCGCCAAGCTGGACCAAGGCGTCGATCTCTATCTCTTTCATCGCCTCCAGGAAAGCGTCCAGCCGCGTTTCCGCGTCGACAGCCAAGCCACCATGTAAATCCGCTATGACGCCCAAGCGAATTGGCTTCTTTGAGTTGTCGCTGGCAAAGAGCTGAGCAGGAACGGGAAGGGAAAACGACGCACACGTTGCCGCGATTGTCGCTCCAATCTTTTTTAGAGCCGTTCGTCGTGTTTGGTTTGTCATGGTTCCACCTCGATAGAATTTCGGTTGAAACGCTATGTGCATTTGTCTTGTTGAAATTTCAGCCTAACGCCGAAGTGTTGGTTTTGCTCTAGGTTCATTTCAAAATTGATCTTGGATTGCAGGGACCAGGGCTGATTTCCGCTGCTCCCATTTCAAGGTCAATCGATGGGAATGTACAGAGCAGAAAAAATGGCCTGGTGTCTTTCAAAGACACCAGGCCATTTCGCACTTCTACCAGCGGGGCAAACCCCAGACGGCATTATCAGTTGTTGCAGTCCAGACCATCGGGAGTCGGATCGGAACCTGGATTCGGATAGGGTGGCGGCGGAGCATTGCCACCCGAAAACAGGAAATTCAGCAGCGCTACCGCATCGGCAATGTTGGTTGAACCGTCATCGTTGGTATCGATCGCATCGAGGCAATCGGCTGTCCCACTATTGAACAGGTAGTTGAGGCAGAATACTGCATCGGCCACATTGAGCTCCTGATCGCCGTTACCATCTCCACGGATGAAGGCAGTGTCGGAGACAGTGATCAACCCTCCCTCAAGTAATGGCGGCACAGCTACTCCTGCAGGATCGACCAGCAAGTTCTCGGTCGGAGAAGGACTACCGATGCCATCGACAGGCGTCACAGCGAGTTGATCTCCGATGTTAACCGTCGGCTGAACGATGTAATTGGCATTCGCCAGAATCGACTGAGGAGAGGGGGGTATCGTAACCTGACCATTGAAGTCAAGCACAACGCCCAGAGTCCACCAACCTCCATCCAAAGTCAGATCATTGTTCATGGCTGAAGTGAAGAAAGCCGCATTGTCCGCATCGGTCCCCGTATCGTTCACATCCACGATGTTCAGTTCGTTGGGATCGAAATCGATCGCCAGAGAATAACCCGCGATCACGGTGTCGTGATCCGCGCTGACGGTGGCAGTGACAACTCCACCGGGAGCACCCTCGGCGCTATCATGAATGATGTATTCCTCTGTATAGAGGAAGCCTGGATCGAGAAGATCGCTTCCTGAATTCTGGCTGGCGATGACCGTCACCAGACCAGGGATGTTAGAAGATGGCACGGACCCGGTCAGCTGAGTGGTACTGAGGTAGTTCAGATTCTGCACCAGCGATCCACCGATCAGAATCACAATATCTGGATTGAAGTTGTTGCCGGTGATGGTAAGGAAGGTACCCCCTGCAGTAGGACCACTGGTCGGTACCAGAGAAGAAATAGTTGGAGGTTCTTGTTGTGGCGGAGGACCATCGGTGATCGATACGTCATCAATAAACCAATCGTCGTTGGTCTCATTGGTGTCGGTATAAAACCTCAGCCGGAAGCTGTTGTGCCGGGCATTCGATGGCAACGTGTAAGTGTTAACCGCAAAGGTGCTCGGATTGGAACCGTCGGAGACGATTCGATCCAGTTCTGTCCAATCGAGTCCAACATTGAGATAGGACACAACCAGTTCTTCGCCAGCCTCAACACCCGAGTGATTGGTGTAAAACTGCAAGGATGGAACTGTTCCACCAAGCAGCATCGTATTTGAGCGGATTTCGTCATACTGATACTCACCGGTCCCTGCACGATCCAGGTTGAGTGATAGTGGAGCACTCGGTTCTCCGGTTGAATTTGTGGTGGCAAATCCCCCCTCATTATAAATCCAGTTGTTAGAGTTCGGCGTATTGGTCGAGAACTCATCCAAAAATGGTAATGACAACTCAGGCGGCTGACTGGTGAGACAAGAACGAGTGTTTCTGTAATTAACAATCTGGCCTTCTGGACCTGATGTGAAGCTGAGCGGATTGAGCCCACTGCAACCACCAAGTCCTGAGCACATTATCCGACAAGTAGAAGAGCTATCGCAGTGCGTGGCAGCCCAGTTGTGCCCCGCCTCGTGAGCTGTTAGTGCAACCCTCCGGTTAAAGTTGCTGGTGAATCGCGATTGGGACAATCCGTATGCATTGCTGGTACAGATATCGGAGAGGCTGGCAATACCGATGACACCGCCATCGAGATTGACACCCGTGAAAAGATGCGCCTCGTCGCGCTGGATTTGACTCTCCGGAGTTGAACTCCAGACATTGCTGAAGGTATTCAGCAATGATCCAGGAGAAGAGATGGATCCGTAGGGGTCAGCACTGGTAATCCTCACGATGAGCACTGTGATCTCGTAAGTGATGAGGATCCCCGGCACTTCATAGACGCCTTCAACTCCGTTGATGACATTTTCAACGTCGTTGATGGTACTGGTCACGCTGGATCCGTTGGCCTGGTAGAACTCAAAGTCAGCATCGATTCCGATTTCGGTGAGGAAATAGGTGGTTCCAAAAGACTGAGTACCACCGGCAGAGCCCCCAGGAGGTGGGTTTGCCGGATCAGGGGTCCCGCAGATGTACCCCAGATCGAGCTCGTCCTGTGCCGCCACGATGCCATGGAAAGAACCGGTTCCGGGAAATCCTAGTTCTGAAGTGGGAGAAATAGACCAGACTTCATCCGCGGTGAAGATCAGGGCCGTCAATTTCCCATCTTGGTAACTTGCGCGAACGTGGGAACCTGGAATCTCTAAAACCGTTCCCTTTCGGGTGCGGATTGGAGGCGCAGGATAGGCAACCAGTGAGGTCCCATCATCAACCAGTACCTCAAAACGATCGCTTCGAACGCTATGAGGATAAAGGCTCAGGGTAGCGGTACCGAGGCGTGGTAGATCGACTTCTACTACCAGTTCTCCATCCAGATGCTCGGTAAAGAACAGCTCCTGGACCTGCGCTTTCGAAGCATCCATCGCAGCGGCAACTGCGACTGCATCCGGTACCCCTGCAGGAGAAATCTGTTGTGCATCGAGAAACGATGCATTTGCAACCAGTAGGAAAATGAGTAGAAAGATCTGCACCATCGAAAACTGTGGTGATCTCTGTTTGGTCATCAAGAGGGACCCTTTCCGGGTCACGTCACCGTAGACGTCACCCACGTGTCCATGTGTTCCTGGCAGGCACATGTAGGGGAAACCCCGGACCACGGCAAGGAGATGCTCCCTGACCGAGAATCCGTTCGCCCTGAAAGGGCTCAAGGAGCCCTCCCCCGAACTTTCCTGTCATTAATGAATCAGAATCGCCCACACCGATGCTAACGAAATGGCAGCGGCCGAGCAAGCTATCCACGCCAATTAGCCTGCACCCAAAATGCCAGAATAGGCCGGAATAGCGCAAGAAAAGGGCTTTTAGGACCGTCCAGGCTAGTTCCGACCTTACGTTTGCCTCCGACCCGCAGAGGCTACCGGAAACTAACTTCTCGGTGCCTGGCCTGCGATGATGAAGTTGTGGAACTTTGCGAGAAGATGATCATGAGCGTAAATGGTGGGCTAACAACGTTTTTCAGCGGATGGCTGATCGCCATCGCTGTGCTTTCACGTAAGGAAAAGTGAATCACAGATGATTACCTACACCGACGATCTAACAGGAGTGCTTCCGGAACACCTCACCGGCTCCTTCTTCGAGGGGTGGCCGAATTCGCCGTCGCCTGAGACACATCTCCGGATCCTTGGCGGCAGCTCTCATGTAGTGCTCGCCGTCGCGCCCGGTGGGCAAGTCGTGGGCTTCATCAACGCGATCTCAGACGGTGTCCTCTGCGCCTTCGTGCCCTTATTGGAGGTCCTTCCCTCGTATCGTCAGCAAGGTATTGCCACCGAACTGGTCCGCCGCTTGCTTCGCAAGCTAGATGACCTGTACTCGATCGACTTGGTCTGCGAGGCCGAGGTGCAGCCATTCTACGAGTCGTGCGGTATGAAAGTCCTGGATTGTGGCATGGGCGTCCGCAATTACTCAGCACAGTCCGGGCGCGACGAAATCGAGCAGGAGCTGAACGGTTCGTGAATCAACATTCAGCTCAATGCTTGTCGCTTTGCCCCACGCTCGGACGTACCCGAGAACCCAGTACCGTGAAGACGGGAACGTGATCACTCAGAGCTCCATCGCCGGGACTGTCCCGGTCGACGTGAAATTCATCATCGGCCAGAGCTCTGGCTTCGAGCACCTGATTCGACAGCGGGCCCGTCACCCAGATGTAATCGATCCTCTCGGTTAACCCGGTACTTGGACAGGTCCAGCCACCGACAGGATCGCCGCCACTGGCAAGATAGCTATCAGTAAAACCCGCCTGCACCCAGGCCTCGTATTCGGGAGTTCCAGGTTGATGGTTGGCATCGCCCATCACGATCACCGAACGATTCAGGTTTCGATGTCGCTGCGCTGCCCTTTCCACCGCTGCGATTTCTCTCAATCGAATATGAGCGGTGTTTTTCCATGAAGGAAGCAGGTGCACTGTCATCAAAACCAGGGGGCTCCCTCGGTGCGTCACCACGACCTCACCGAAAGTCCGCGAGAAAGCATCGTCGATGGAATACGGCTCAAGATCCGGTCGATCGCGACTCTCCAGGATGGGTAAACGAGTCAGAATCGCACCGGGAAAACCTTGTTTCCAGCCATCTCCGGTCCAGGCTCCACGGAACCAGCGCACTTGCCAACCGAGTCGCCGAGCGGCCTCCATCACGTGTTTTCTGGGTGTCGCTTCCTGAAGTGCGATGACATCGAGATTATATCGCTGTGCTGCGGTAACGATTCCTGCGATCACCGATTCTGCACCACCTGGCGCAGTGACGACTTTTCCTTCAGCGTTGACCGTCACCGGAACGAAATAGTGAACATTCCAGGTCATCACACGCAGAGCATCGGATTCGGTTACGGGGCCAGACATGGCAAGAAGAAGGACCAAGCTCGGAATCATCAACTACGTAATCCTGTCAGTAACTGATCCACCACTTCCTTGGCGTCACCAAACAGCATGCGGCTGTTATCCTTGAAGAAGAGCGGGTTCTGCACACCGGCATAGCCTGTACCCATGCTACGTTTCATCACCACGACTGTACTCGACTTCCATACTTCCAGCACCGGCATACCGGCGATGGGGCTGGTCGGATCCTCAAGCGCATCGGGATTGACGATGTCGTTGGCGCCAATCACCATCACCAGATCGGTGTCGGGGAAATCTTTGTTGATCTCATCCATCTCGAGCACGATGTTGTAATCGACATTGGCTTCCGCCAGCAGCACGTTCATGTGTCCTGGCAAGCGGCCTGCCACCGGATGAATGCCGAAACGAACCGTCTTGCCCTTGTCCCTGAGGAAGTTGACCACCTGACTCAGCGAATGCTGCGCCTGAGCCACCGCCATGCCGTAACCGGGAACGATGATGATGTCCGATGCCTCGCGCATCTCCTCGACCGTCTCATCGACATCGAAAGTGGTCACTTCTCCCTGATCCTGGGTCTTGCTGCCAACAGCTACGCTGCCAGCGGTACCAAAGCCGCCCAGGATGACACTGATAAACGATCGGTTCATGGCGCGACACATGATGTAACTGAGGATGGCACCGGAAGAGCCGACCAGCGCACCGGTGACGATGAGGAGATCGTTCTTGAGCATGAATCCGGCAGCCGCCGCGGCCCAGCCCGAATAACTGTTGAGCATCGACACCACGACCGGCATATCCGCACCGCCGATGGCGGCCACCATGTGGAAGCCGAGGACACAGGCGATGAGGGTCATCCAGAGCAGAGGTTGTACTGCCGTATGGCCCTCTGCAGTCACGAACCCGATCGACAGATAGATACACGCCACGACCATCAGCAGGTTCAGCAGGTGTCGCCCCGGTAAGGTGAGTGGCTTTCCAGATACGCTTCCACGCAACTTCAGAAATGCCAGCACCGAGCCCGTGAAGGTGATCGCCCCGATGAAGACATCGAGATAGATCTCGATGTTATGGACAAGTTCACCACCATCGGGAATGGGAATGCCCGATCCGAGATAGGTCGAGATACCCACCAACACTGCTGCCAGACCCACAAAACTGTGCAGGATGGCGACCAGTTCCGGCATCGAT
>PAIH01000014.1 GCA_002711105.1 Planctomycetota bacterium | reverse complement strand
GGCGGAGTGAGGACACCATTGCCAAATGGAAGTGCCAATTCCACTCAAGATACTGCGGCTTCTGAAGTAGAGTGGCATCAGTGTTGACTGGATGAGTTTTAATACTCATTCATGGGGTCTATACCCAGTATCTTGTGGGTAGTTGTCGAATCTCGGCAAGTGTCGTCACTTCGAGGTGAGAAGGGTGTCAGTGGTTGTAGTGACGCATTCGCTGCACCCATAAGGAGTCTTTGCGAAGGTCAGACACGAAAGAGCGGTTTCAAACGGCCGAGTTGAAGTGATTCTATGGCTCAGAGATGAAAGCTCACACAACGCCCACGAAGGAGTAGTTGTGGGATTTCGGCAATTCCATCAGCAGCATCGTCTACGCCGGCTGTATCGATGCGGTTGCGGTGCTCATTGTCAATGGTAGGAGCATACGAGTCTACTGGGAGCTTGGAGCGACTCATAATGACCTTGGTATTCAATGCGGACTGTCTGCGATGAGCCGGTGATCGCTGATTTCAGCGATCGTCCGACGGAACTCTGCATTGGTCGGCGCTTTGGTCGACCAGGACTCGTGTTCTTGCGCCTCTGAGGTACCCGACAGCCTTGCCCGCTACTCTGGAGGCATCAGTGGGACATCTAGCCGCAAAGCAAGTAAGAATGGTCCGGAAAGGAACGTACCTCCAAGTATTGAAAAGAATGTAAAACTTGCCATTCTATTGAGGCCCGGGTAGGAATGGTCCAGGAAGGAACGCAGGCAGTATTTACCTTTCCATTACAGTACCTCCAATTCTAGTGGCAACACTT
This sequence comes from Planctomycetota bacterium, assembly GCA_002711105.1. Classification (GTDB taxonomy): domain Bacteria; phylum Planctomycetota; class UBA8108; order UBA1146; family UBA1146; genus UBA1146. Next base: position 11,848 of record PAIH01000014.1, on the reverse strand, counting down.
ACGGCATTGACACTAGGAGACCGCCGCGGAGCAGAATCAGACCAAGAATCGATTGATTGTTGCCATCAGAGTGCACATCCGAGAAATCCATGTTTTCGAGCCAGTGGTCGATCGGAGAGCGAGCAAAGAGAGAGGAAACAACGACCCCCAGCCAGCAATTCTTCATGAGCCACACCCACACTGCACCTCGGCAACATCCCTGGTCGATCTCGAGTGACCGCCGTGCTAACCATCGGGCCTTGCGGCTGATGAGGCAGGGGAGGCAAAGTTCGGAGGAAAGCAGATGTAAGATACGAAAAGTTTAGTGCTGCACGAAAAGGCGGCCACGCACATTACACATGTATAGCGCGGCATAATATAGCTAGGCGGGTATAAAACTGGCCCTTTAGATATATAAATCCCTCTTTCCTTATTTGCGTGATCTTTTTTTGGTTGTGGTGAGCCCCTCGGCATGCCCTGGGCTTGCGCTTTGTGCAGCGGCTGTTGGTCGTTGGGCACGCGTGCTCTTCATTTGTTTCTTCGTCGATTTTGCTTTGGTCTTTGCTGCGGCTGCGGCTGCTTTTGATTTCTTTTTTTTCTTGTCCTGGGCACTCCCCTTGGAACTCAGTGGCGCAGTTTCCCGCCGCTGGTGTGCAGGCCTCTTCTTGGCACTCGATGAAGCGGTGCTCTGCGCGTGCGCTGGTCCATCGTCCATGTCCTCGGCGATGAGCTTGAGCCTCGCTATCTCCGCCAGGATTCCTTCTTTCGTTTGCGGTTCCTTTTTCTTCGGCTTCCTCCTCTGCGCGGCTGGTGCAGGGGCTGGTGCAGCAGCTGCTGCTGCGCGTGTCACTGCGGCTTGTGGCGGCGGCGGCGGCGGCGGTGGCGGTGCCGGGAAGAAAGACCGAAGCGAAGCGAGCGCGGCTGTTTTCGTCGAGGCATCGAGGTTGCGTACATTTGCCATTGCTTTCATTTCTGGGGCCGTGAGAACACCTGGGCGTTCAGCAACCCCTGGCGCGTGCACTGCTGTTGACAGTTCACCGCCACCAGCAGCAGCAACCAACTTTTGTGCTGCTTCTTCTGCGAGCTGGCGTTCTTGCTCTTGTGCTTCGCTTTTCTTTTTCTGATTCTCCTCCCTCTTCTTTTCGTTCTCGGCCTCCACTTCTCGTTTTTTTGTTGTCTTTTTATGAATGAGCTGATAGCACCTGTCGCCAGTGGCACCACCTTCCATGTCCCAGACGTCAGTGGAATGGATCGCATTATTTTGGTTGCGCCGCACGGGTTCGCCATCTTCACCGTCGCCTTCGTCGTCCGCCGCACCAACTTTTTTACCACCGAGCCGCAATTCATCCCAATTCAAGCCACCCTCACCATTGTTCGCCTCGAACTGCTGCCTTGCTCTTTCTTCTTTCTTCTTATACTCCCAGTAAACCTTGCGCGTCATGCCTTTATATTCCGCGTCGTAGTAGCCAGTCAGCATCCATGCTTCAGTGTTTCTCTTCATGCTGAATGCTTTTTCCCATGGGGCTTTCACGCACTCAGACAAGTGCTGAAGCCCTAATCGATGCTTGCTGCCATTGAGGACGAGGCGGTTGAGCACCTTTCCTTTCTCAGCCTGAAAAGCAAGTTTGAAAACACTGAAGTTCTTCACGTCTTCTCCCTGAATTGCGTTTGATGTGTGCGGTGGGCGGAGGAGAATGTGGATCCCCATCTCGCGGCAGTAGTCGAGCAAGGCAAGGCTGAGGTGGCCACCATATCCATCCATGATCACAACGCAAGGGTTGTCTGGTGACAGGCCGGGCATCGCTGGTACCACACAATGCTTCATGTAAAATACTCCCACGTCTTCCTTCTCATCTTTCCATATGTAACCACCAACTTTGTTGCACGTAAAGCGCATCTTGAGGGGTTGCCCGTCATCGCCAAGGAGCGTCGAACTCGCCGAGGGCTCTGTCCAGTTCGGAAGGGCCCTGCCCGTCGTGGGGTCAACTCCACCAGCAAAGAATGAAGTTGATTTGAATATCGTCAAACCAGGCACAGAGTTGCCGTCCGCTATGCTCCCACCGATTATCGTGGCATCGCCACCGCCCTTGTTCGCTAAAATCTCAGCGCTAGCTCCCTCTCCGGCCACCGCGACGGTCTTCAGATTCCCATTCGGGTCCGTCATGTCCATGGTCGCGTGCGTCTCGTCCATCGACATGATTCGGTCGGGGCGCGTGATAACGATGGGGCAGGATGTCGGGTCCTCGGAGTCATAATCCTTGTTGGCAACCGCGAGGCCCAGCTCGACCAGTTTCGCAGCCACGATGTTGTAGTGCTTCTCAAAGTTGGCAGCAGTGCACCAACGAGACCGATCGACCTCGAGCGGCTTTGTTGTCAGCAGATCTAGCTCTTCAGCATGTTCTTCCATGAGGCGGCGGTAGTGGTGCTCCGAGACTTCGCCGCCCTTGAAACGCTGCTGGAGATAAGTCCCCTCGATTACGTCTTGCATCTTTGATATCACCTGTTCTTTGAGGACGAGGAGGTCAAGGCTCCGCATCGCTTTCACCCAGCCAGCGATGCCGCTCAACGCTTCCGCATCCAAGTATGGCTCGGGGCCAGGCCGCTTCGGGGGCGTGTCGCCTTTCCCCTCGCGGATGTGCTTCGCAATCGCCTCGCCAGTAAGTTCGATACCGCGGTACTTAAGCTGAAGCTTCTGCTCGACAAGATTCCTAGACATACCACCAACAGTCATCAGCTTCACACCTTCCAGGAACGCTTTCTCGTATATCTCGGGGGTGATACCATGGTACAGCCGGCCCTTGTTCTTTTGAACCTCCTTAAGTCGCTCCTTCTCGGCCTTCTTCTTCTCCTTCTGCAGCAGCTTCGCTTCGGCGGCAAGCTGCTTCTGCCGCAACTGTACGACGGCCATGGCCTGCGGATCCTTCTTCAGCTTCGCAATCATGTTCCGCACAGAATTGTCGTACAGGTCTTCGTACTCCTCGCCACCTTTAGTCGCTGCCCATGCCGATTTGAAGCGCCCTGCAAGTACCTCGATCGCCGCCTCCCTAGCTCTCTTTCCAGTGACCGACTCGGCGAGATTCTTGTCAACAAGTACCTCGACCTTCGCTTTCCTGGATTCAGCGATGTTTCAGCGATTTGTGGTGAGGTTGAATCCTGATGAGATCGTCGTTCTCAATATTCATAGAAGCTGCCCTTACCTCGTAAGCCGATCCCTAGTAGTACTTGGAGCAGCCTGGGGTGCCTCAGTGCTGGTCGCCACGGCACGGTACGACATGAGGTTCAGAATTGCCGAACTCACAGAGAGGTGCTGATACGGGGACTTTCAAGGAAATCGTGTTGCTGATACGCTATTCTCGCCTCCGAGGACCACTTCTTCGGCCAAGTTTATCGCCAACCAACCAGCAGAGACTACGATGCACTCGGCAGAGGTAGGGATGGCGAAGGATGACCCTTGCCGACCCTTGTTGCCGAGATCCGACAACTCGATCCTGTGGGAACTAACTACAAGATACTGGGTATCAGTCGAATTAGATCCTCGGGAACCAGTTTTTTTGACTCAGCACCACAATGGCAACGGACTTCGGAAGGGGTGACTTTCATCGCCGCAGCTCTCGAGACTGAATGCATGCGCGCCCGGGAGGATTGGCATGTGTGTTGCTCCACTGTTGCTCTCACACCAGCTTCAATCTGATGGTACATTTATGAGCTCCATGTGATTCTGTTTCGTCCTTCTCTGCCACATCCCTCTTCAAACAGCGTCCCGGCTCGTGCGCACCGTCTGCTCGACAGCGACACCCAATGGCTCTCTCCACGCCGCAGCTCCTAGGGCCTTTCGGTACAGGCCTTTCGAGAGCCTCGAGAGTCGGCCGTTCCGAGCCTGCGTCCCGGGAAAGCCCTGAATTACATCAAAGCGCGTACTTCATCGTAAACGGGACCGATTCTGCGTGCATGTGTTTCTGCTTCTCGTTCTTGTCTTCAGCGCCCTCGGAGCTAATGAGCTCTCGCCAGCGCTTTTATCATTGAACTGTGCGCCGGTTCCTGCCATTTGGGGGTGTGGTCTTCTCACTGCCACGTGCACGAACAGCCCCCCCAAGCCCTTGCCCTGTTCTACTGCCCACGTCCACGTCGCTGCTTGTGCTACTGCCTCCTTGGCCTTCCTCACCTCTCCAGCCACTACCACTACCGCGGGTTTGGCGAGCTATAGCAGCGCGGCGATCTAGATATCTATATAATACATAGCTGCGCATTTGGGGGTGCAGGGCACAGAGGTCAGAGGGCAGAGGCAGAGGAGACAAGGACCCACAAGCAGCAGCGCGCGATGCATCTGCTCTTCTCTTCCCTGCAAAAACTTCCCCACAAAAAAGGAGCGGGTTGCGGGCGTGGTTATGCGCCGTGCGTCGTGCGTGGTTACTTTCTGCTGTTCCTCATGTTGTACCTCCCAGCGCCTCCTCGGCTGCACTCCTCCTCCACGATGTCTCCCAGGTCGTTATCGTCGGCGCCAGCGATGACAGCGACAGCGTCGCCGAGCTGCTCGATCCCAGCTTCTTCTGCTGAACGCATCACTTCCTCCAGCCCGTCTCGCACCCCGCCATCATCACGATCGCCTTCGTTGTCACTGCCATCGCGCCCTTCTTCTTCGCCGTTCCCACCGCTGTCGACGTCCATCTGTCCTCCTTGTCCGTCGCCTGCAGTCGCGGGTCCTCCCGCTGCAGCATTCTTTCGTTTCTTCGTCCGCAGCAGATTGCACCCGCAGCTGTCACCGCACTCGACGCAGCCATTCTTCTTGTGCCCGCTGAACGCACCGTTGTGCTTGCACTGCACGCAGCGATGAATGCACTTCGCGAAACTTCCCGGCTTCTGTATGCACACGCTGCAGACGCTTGTACCGTGCTCGACGTGTGGGCACTTTTTGCAGTGCGCTGTGCACTCGCCGCCGCACTCGCTGCACTCTCCGTCGCCGTGCTCGTCGTGGAAGCAAACGTCGCAGACCTTCCGCGGACGCTGCTTTTCCTCCGTTGCCTTTGCCAGTTTCAGGTTCCGCACGATCGCTTTGCCAAGTCCATCAGTGCCGAAGTACCAAGCCATCGTCCGCGGATTCTCCGGCAGTCCGTTTGACCCAGTCGGGAAGGCCGCGCGCACTGCGATCACTCTCCCGGCGTCAAGGTCTGCGAGGGTTGGTGCAGCCAGTTCCACGGCCTCCCCACTGGCCTCTACCGTTGCAACGAGCCCATCATAACGGAACGGCTTCGGCGCCGCAACCGTTGCGTTGTTCCACACTGTCAGCTGGTCCGTCAGAAGACGCACGAGTGCCGTCACGACGCACCGGCCTGAGTCCCCCTCGACGCATGCTGGCATCAGGTCCACGATGTTTGGCATGACTGCTTCGGCGACGGTCTTTTCAGCGCCCTCGTACTTCAGCTTGTCGAGCTCGAGCGCCTTCTCGGTGACCCCCATCGCCTTCCAGCGAGCGAAGAAAATCGACGCTTTTCTTTCGACGTACTGCAGGGTGTAGAAGCGCACCATTGCTTCTTTGTCCACCACGATCTCTCGGCCATCCCGCTGCTCTTCCTCTGTCGCCGCCCGCACGAGCTGGCCGACCCACGGCGCAAGTGCCTCGTAGCGCTGGAGGACTTTGACGTGCCCCACGCCTGCGATGCCTGCCGACGTGTCGCGCCCGGCTGCCATCGACGCCACGACAATTGACAAGGCGCGGAAGCCTGGCGCTGGCACGCGGCCGAAGGAACCCAGCTCGGTCCGGCCCGAGAGGTGGTTTCCCCCCCCCTCGGACTCGAGCGAGTCGTAGAGCGCCTGCATGTCCACGAGCTCCTGGCCTTGCTGGTCCTTCTGACGTACGAAGAGGCGCCCGAGCTGCTGGCCCTTCCGCAGCGCCCGCGCCATGCACACCAGCGCGATCGAGACGAAGTCCTGGTCGAACCCGTACATGACGGCATTCTCGCCATGTCGCAGCGCTTTATCGATAAGGACAGCGACGGCTTCTCCGTCTTCGCGGTTCTCGCGGCCAGGGCTCTCCGTTCTGCGAACAATCGATTGAGTCCGGGAGGAGAGCTTGAACGTGTGCAGCTCCTTCTTCTGCTGGAGTGTTGCGCCGATCCCACTGATCCCGAACACTGCTCCGTTCGCGCAAAGCGCAATCATCACCGCCCGAAGCGGATCACTCCACTGCGGCGACGGCGCCGTGAGGAGCTCATGGAACACTTTGTATATCTGGTCTCTGCCGCCCCCAGGCGAGCGGTCCTGGTAAAAGGCCTGAAAGTAGTTCCTCGCTTGTTTGCCAAGGTCGCCGCGCCTGAAAGAGTTGGGAGGGGTCACCTTGGTGCCTCCCTTGTCGCGCAGGTTCTCCTCCATCTTCTTCAAGGGGTCCCCGCCGACGTCCGCGATCAAGTAGCGCGCCTGAAAGCCAATCGCCCTCGCGCGAGACTGTCGCAGGAGGGCCAAAAGCGCAGACTCGCCCGTCGGGTTCACAACCGACGTGTGTGGTGGTATGTTCCTGGCGAACTGGTTCAAGTCCAGCGACACCGCAGAACAGTTCACTTCGTCGCCACCACCCACCGGGACCATCAAGTTCTGGCCCACGTCGTCGCCGATCACGTCGCCGCTCGCAGTCCACGCGAAGGCCTCGGGGCACTTCTCTAGGAAGTACTTCCGGTCGTCGGATTTTGCCGAAGCGTGACGGAGGTACGCGCGCCCGTCCTCGACCTTGGCCACGCAAAGAAGCAGCCTCGCCGCGGCTTCGTCCTCGCCGTAGAGCAGCCCCAGCGCGGCCTGCATGCGCGACGCCCGCTTCTTCACGGCCCGGGCTTGCTCCTTCTTGGCCTCGACGAAGAGCGAGATGCGCTTGTGGTGCACCTTCTTCTTTGCGCCCCCCTGGACGGATCCGCCCGTCTCCACGGCGAGTGGCACAGCCGCCGCCTCGCGCGAAAGCCTGGTCTGGTTGTCGCGCAAGCGTTTCGTGTACATCTCGTTCTGCTCGGTCGCCATGTCCATGTCTTTGCCGAGGAGCGGAACCGACGGAACGCGCTCCTCAGACACGTCTTTGCCGCTGCGCGCAGCGCTCACGTGCATCTCGATGGTGGGGAAGACGAAGAGCCGATACGCCGCCCGCATCCTCGCGACGGTCTCGTCGAAATCCATCGTCACGCGCCGCGCGGGGGTTGCCGATGTTGCGTCTGGCGCGGAGACTTCGGCGAGGAGTCCACCGACTGCACCAGGGGAAGCGTTCAGTGCCATCGTGTCCGGCACGACCGTCGTCGGCTGCGGCACCACGTTCGCCTTCACGAGCCCCACGCCATCCACTTCGATCGTTTCGTCGGGGTAACTCGGCGACGGATCGCACACGCCGAGGTCGTCGTAGCGGCGGCGTGGGAGCGTTGGATTCGAAGTTCTGGCGTTTATGATGGGCTGGGAAGCAACGAGGCCATAAACGATGTCTTGCGGGGCGAGGTAGAGGTAGTTGTAGCAGCAGCCCGATGCGAAGACGAGCATGCACTCCTTGATCGACGCGTTCTTCAGGGAGTTGGCGTCGGCGCCGCGCATCGACGACGCTTTGTCAAGGTTCAGGACCGATTCCGTGTCCTCGATCACGATGCGGTGACACGACCACGCCGGCACGGAGGCCCGCAGCGGGTCGATTTCTTCCGGCGCCAATCCGACGCGCGCGATGAAACAGTCCTCTTCGATCACCCATGCCGCCACCGCCGCCTCGAGCATGTCGATCATGAACTTGAAGTAGCCGCTCGCGCAGTCCAGCGCCTTGTCGACGACAGTCTCGGCCAGGCCGGCGTGGCTGAAGAGCCCGCGAAGCGACGTGTCTTTGTGAGTTTTCGCGAGCCCGCGAATCGCAGCCATGTTGCCGTGGAACCAACCGAGCGTTTCCTTCACCTCCAAGTCCAGCTTCCGCAGGTCCACTTCGAGAGCCAAGATCCTGACGCGGAGGTGCTCTGATTCGTTGCTTCCGGCGGCTGCGAGTTTCTTTCGGAGAGGCCCCAGGCGCGCCACGATCACCTTCCTCTTCCTGTCGAGCTCGTCGACCAACAGTTTCCATGGCTGGCCATCGCACGCGAAGAGGACCTCGAGCTCCACTTTCAACTCCTCCATCACGGCCGTGAGCTTGGCCATGTTCTTGTCGATGGAGCGCTTCACCCCGGCGTAATCGCTCGCGCGCTCGTCCTCCATGGAAAGCACCGCCGACGACTCCGGCCGGAGCGGCGCGAAGCCGTTGTTGGCTCTTTGCTTGTCCGCCGCTCCGGAGCGGAGCTGCTCGTCGAGTTGGCGGAGGCGCAACGCTTCGCTTGCCACGGGCTCGTGCCCATCGAGCGATTCGCTGAGGGTCACGTCGGACTGTTCGTCGTGAAGCTCGTCGACGAGCGCTTCGCCGAACGATTCGTCTTGCGAATCATCGGGCTGTTCGCATCCAGGCACGCCGCGGAGGAAGGCCAAATAGTCGCTGTCAGCACAGGCCATAGGGGCGCGGCGAAGCACCTTCTGCTGCGCGATGGGGGTGGTGAGTCCAGCCCCCGAGCGGGCGGCGCCACGTTGGTCTTCTTCGCGGCCGGTGATGCAGCGGAGTGGGACGTAACCTTTTTTGCCGTCACTGTTGTTGAAGGCCGCAAGGTTCATCTCCGGGAAGATGGCGACGTTCTCGAGCACCTCTCCGCGCACGACGCCCACTTCTACGAGTTCGTCCGCCGCACGGCCGGTCAGCGGCTGTTGTTGCTGCCCCGGGAAGTGGTCCCACATGCATTTCTTGTCGCCGACAAACTCGTAGCCGCCGCCGTCACTGTCTGCCTGCCCCTTCCTCCTCCCACGCCTGCGCAGCTTCGCCTCCGTCCTGCTGAGCTCCGCGGCGCGCTCGAGGTTTGCCGCCGTGTCGCCTGTCAGCAGTGCGTTGGTCCGCAGCTCGGTGGTGGCGGCGAGGCGGCGGGCGGCCTCGTGGCGCTGCGCACGCGCCGCGCTTGACGCGCCTTCCTCCATGGAAGTCTTCTCGACAACGTCGTTCACCGTGATCTCGTGCCGCGCCTTTGACGTCACGCCACGCACCGGCGGGTCGCCGATGCAGAGGATGGAGAGCAGCATGTGCTGCGCTTGGTCTGCACGGCCCATGTCCCAATCGATGTTATCAAAGACCACGTAGATGATGCAGTTGAGCGAAGCAACCAAAGCAATGACGAGGTTGATCCATTTCTCTCCCGCTTCAGCTTGGGCAGCGCGGTCCGAGTGTGCCGTGAACGACGACACTGAAAGAGAGAAGGCCTTCAGAACGGAGGCCATTGCAGCTTTGCCTCCCATGTTGCTGCCCGCGAGGGTCGCGACTTGGCGCTGAACGAGGTGGTTGCAGGACGGGTTGGCGAGGTTCATCAACATAGATGCCATGGCGAAGAGGGTTGTGAAGCGCTGGTCGTCACGGCCGCTGCTGCCGGCGATGGCCATGAGGGTTGCCGTGAGCGCCTTCGGGAACTCGTCCCAGAGTTCCCGCCAACTCTTTCCGGTGGTCGACGCCAGATCAGTGTACCTCCGCGCGGCGCCACGCACCGACTCCGCCACACGCCCACCGAGGGTCTCTGTGAGAGACGACTCAAGGATGTCTGCGAGCTCGGCCGCGACAGCTTCCTCGCCACGCTCTGCGGCTGCAGCTGCAACAACAGCTTGGAGTTCGCTCATGTCAGTGCCCATTCTGTCACTGCTGCTGCTGCTGCTGCTGCTGCTGCTGCGCGTGTCGCTGCGCAGCGACGCCGACGGCAGCCGCACCGAGAGGCGTGAATGCGAGGTGCGGACGCGCTGCAGCTCCTTCTCCCGCTCCACCTTTTCTTCTCGCAGCGACGCGATCTCCTCCTCCAGTGCCCCCCCCTTATCTTTCAGCGCCGCGGCCGCTTTCTGCATCACGGTAAGTGACGCCTTCGCCGCATCACGCTCGCCGGCGACTTTTTGGAGGCGCTGGCGCTGAGCAGCAAGGCGCTCACGGGCATCGTTCGATGCCTTGCGGTCATTGGCTGCGGCATCTTCGGCGGCCTTGATCGCGTCCTCCTTCGCAGAGAGTTCGTTTCGGAGGCGGCGTGACTCTGCTTCGGCAGCAGTGCGAGCCCGATCCGATTCCACCGCAGCGGCGGCAGCCTCCGACGCATGGTCACGAAAAGCGACGATCGATCCATCTTTCTTCCGCAGCGCGTTGTTCTCACCCACAGCTTGCCTCCTCATGGCGTCGACCTCCCGGAGGCCTGCGACCGTGCCCTCGAGCTCCTGCTGCCTGTCTTCTGCAGATTTCAGTAGGCGCTTTGTGTCGCGGACCTCGATGGCAAGACCTGCAGCCATCCCCTCTGCGCGTTGCGTGGCAGCACGGGCTTCTTCCTCCGCTCGGCGTGCATTCTGGACACCTTCGAGCACCACGGCAATGTCTTGAGCCGGTTGTCCCGAGAGCTCAAGCGCAGCAGAAATCGATGCCGCGGTGCTGGCGTGCCGCGCAATGGCATGAAAAGGAAGCGAAACGTTCTGCCCGACAGCGTCGGTCACGATGATTTCCGGCGCTGCGTCCCCACTTCGTTGTACCTCCACGAGCGTCCCTGTCATCGTTATCATCGTTTGTGCCTTCGCTCCGCGATTGGTGGTCACGTGATATACGACGCCGCCGCCGGGTGAAGCCGGGACAATTTCCACGCCCGGTGGGAGGGGCAGGGTCCGCAGCAGCTCTTGGAGCACAAGCGGCGACGTGCGGTACCGCCTGCGCAGGTCGATGAGCCGAGCACGAACATCATTGAGGCCATGTTGTGCCGCAGGTCGAAGACCCAAAGGGAACACGGCCCACACTTTGTCGAGAGCGAGCAGCAGCGGTTTGCTCTGGCTGTGGTACAGTGACGCCTTCGCGCATGGATGGCAGATCTTGATGTCGGTGCTCGTCAGCCCCTCGGGGAAGGATCCCACGGCGAGAGCGACAAAAACGCGCCACGGGACGGTGACGTTCCGTGGCCCCCTCGTCTTGGTGAGACATATCCAGCATTCCCTCAAAGGAGGCGCCGGCTTGGCGTTGCGTGGCATTGGCGAGCGCGGCGCTGATGCGCTGGCGTCACTCGCTGCAGCAAGTGACGAAACGAGTCGCTGCTGCCTGTCCGGCGAGACAGGGCTGGAGACACCACGTGTGCGAGCGCGTGGTGTCGGTGTCGGGCTGCGGAGCGGTGTCGTGGGCGAGAGAAAGCGCCGTGGCTTTGGATGAGAGCTGTCGATCGGGGTGCCACTGGGCGTCAAGACGCGCTTGCGACCCAGCGCTTTGTCCGAGCACGGGCTCTGAATCATTGCCGCCGACACCGCAGGCTGGAACTCCTCGCAGGACTCCTCGTTCAGTGGTAAATAATCATCAAGTAGACCGTCGCCCAGCTGCGCAGAAAATGGCGTGCCGAAAATGCCATCCATACTTTACGTATGAATCGCGCGAGAGCGTGGAGATTGTAAGAGTCATGTACAGCAGATTACCTGCGTCCCCTGTAGAGGATGGTCGAAGGGAGTTGGCGAGGCACGTCCCGCTGCTGGTGAGCGGCCTGCAAAAAGAGCGCTCACACTTTTCACGCCAAAGCGCTCGGTGGAGGCGTCAAGTTGCGTCGCCCGAAGGCGCCCCAGCGTGGTCAGTCTAGTCCCTCGACAGGGACTCTCTCTGGATCGTAACCGATCTTGAGGTTTTCGGTCGGGATGGCGGAGAAGCTAAAATTGGGAGAACCCAAATAAAAGTGCGCTTTCCCGAGGATCTAATTCGACTGCTTGTCCCAAAATCCCACTATTGCCAGTACACGGACTTCAAGAGCCCCAGTTGTCGACACAGTGCCTGTGCTATACCTTGGTATACGCATAACTTTCCAGTGGCTACTGT
>PAIH01000013.1 GCA_002711105.1 Planctomycetota bacterium | reverse complement strand
TCCAATCGCACGGCTGCTACTGCTGGCGATGATCTCGCTACCACTCTTTCACTGGGCCCACAGATTCCGCTTCGCCCTGGTCGATCTCGGCATCAAGAAAGCCAAGCTCCTCATCGCCATCCTGTTCTACGGCACCGCCGCAGGCTCCACCATCTGCGCCGCCTACTTGCTGTTGCTGTAGAGGCACTCCCACTGGTGATTTTCGCCAGGGCAAAAAACTCATCGATGCGATCGCGATGTCATCACCGCTTCTGAAGCTGTTGATACCAGATCGTCGTCGCAGCCCCCGGCTTCAGATAAGGACCCAGCAGATCCCACGAAACGACCACCTCGATGAAGTTAAAGTAGGGACCGGTATCGATTTCATAGGGCTGAAAGAGAATCTTCAAACCCTTCTCCATGATGACGAACTGGTCAAATCCCTCGAAAGGAAGATGATCGTCGATCCAGTAAGCATTCTGACGCCGGAGATCAGCCTCGACCTCTTTCGCCAGCACCTGAAACCATTCACTCGATGGAGAATCCTTGAAAAGACCTGCAAGACCGATTTCCAGCGGAATGGAATCCTGCCATATGAAATTTCGACCGATGACACTGAGTCCCGGATGCACTGCGCTATCATGCATGTACTCTCGTTTCTCAAGAAGACTCACCACCCTGGGAGTACACACCTGTAGGTGAAACCTGATGTCATAATAGGAATCCCAGACGAAGTAATGCCGCCCCCAGTGTTTTTCTTCCAGAATGTTGACCTCCACTTCTTCTGCGGTGGTCGTGATTTCTTGCCAGAGGTGATCATGGACCGATTCCGAAAGGGGCCCATCGCATTCGCATAAAGGAAGCTCTGCGCGAAAGATGTCCTGCTTGCCGCGCCCGAGGAAGGAGAAACCGGAACATTGCCTGAAAACCCGGACTGTTCTGGAGCTGGACGGATCTGAAACTCCCGCTTCCACTGCCGGCAAGTGCTCATGGTAAAGAGTTTGCTGTTCCGACAAGGATTCATGAGTACGAGTTGTTCCAGCAACCTGGACAAAAGCGGCTAGAACCGAAAATAACAACAATATAAGAGCCAGCAAATTGTGCAATTTCACCTCTTCAAGGCTAATTGCGGCGTGGTCGGAACACAGTCCCGACCCGCAATGTATCAGAACAAAACAAAATGCCGGCCATCTTTTTCACACCCGGTGAAGCGTACATCCAGAGGATGATCCTACGCCTCGCTCGCAGACTTCGAGATATAGACTTTCAATCTTGGCCACTAGTGAGGCAGCAGCTCTCGACTAGTTCTCTCCCGAAGGTTCCGCAGGTTTGCGTTCGGGGGGTTGTTTGGCCCAGGCGACTTGCCAGCCGAGGCGGAAGGCGACGCGGCTTACTGTTGCGGCCTTGTTGAAGTCGACCTTGTCGGACTCGTCGCTGGTTCGGTGATAGTCCTCATGCACCCCGGCGAAGAGGAAGATGGCGGGAATCCCCACCTTGGCGAAGTTGTAGCTGTCGGTGCGCCCGTAGTAGCTATCGACGTCGTAGGTCGGCTCCAGGCCTTCTTTTACACATGCAGCGGCAGCGGCCTCGTTGAGGCTCGACCAGTGGTCGTGTTTCGGCGATGGGGTGATGCCGATCTTGGTCGGATCGTTGCGACTGATCATGTCGAGGTTGATGTCGGCAACGATCTTCATCTGTTCTGGAAGCGGGATGTGATCGACAAACCAGCGGCTACCGAGCAGGCCCTTTTCCTCGCCGGAGACGTGCAGAATCAGGATGCTGCGTGGTGGGCGTGGACTCTCGCCGAACGCCTCGCCGATCTCGATCAGCCCTGAACTGCCGGAGGCGTTGTCGTCAGCACCGTTGTAGATCAAACCATCACTGCCAACTCCGATGTGATCGTAGTGAGCACTGTAGACCACCACCTCGTTGGCGAGTTCCGGATCGGATCCTTTCATCAACGACACGACGTTGAAGGCGTCGACTTCTTTTCGCTCGATGTTGATGTTGAAGGTCCCCGTCAATCCGCCCACCGCGCCGTGTTCACTTTCGGCGGTCAGTTTTGCAACGGACGCGACCTGATCGCGCGCGCTGTCCTCGAGATAGATGGTCGGGATTGTCGTGCTACCGCCGCCACCCATCGACAGCGAACGACGCCCGAAGGAACGCATCGAACGCCCCATCTGATCGGCAAAGGAGGACGCTTCAGCATCCGGGGCATGAATCACGACCAGTCCTCGGGCTCCACGTTCTTTCGCTGCCTCCCGGCGAGATCTCATCCCGAATGCTCTCGATCGATTTCTTCCCTCCCCGACTTCGATCCCGGCCGGGTTTCCATCGAAGATCAACACGAAACAGTTTTCCACCTCGATGCCGGCGTAATCGTCGATGTCATGATCCTTGGAAACGATGCCGTGGCCGGCAAACACCACCGAGCCCTCGTTCGGACCTGATTCCAGACCTCTCGGTGACACAAAGAAATCCTCGTTCACCTGAAACTGCACCGCATCCCCGCCCTGGAACCCACCTTTGATCTGAAGCAGATCAAAACTGCATCCTTCCAGTTGAGCCGTGGTACTGAACATCGGAAACGCCTGGAACCAGCTGGTCGTGTCATCGCCACGATCGCCTGCCGGTTCAAAACCTGAGCGACTTAACTGGTTGGAGATGTAGGAGCCGGCCAGACGCTCACCCTCACTGGCGGTATCACGTCCCTCAAGCAGATCGGAAGCGAGAAAGCGGATGTGGCCCTCGATCTGGCGAGAAGTGATGCCGCTGACTGCCGCTGGCTCCGGTTGCCCCAGCAGCGGGAGAGTCAGTGACAAGACAAGCAGCAAAGAGAGCGCGAAAGTGTTTCGGTAAGATGCGGTCATCAACTTCTCCTCGGTCTGATTTACCTGGCAATCGCCATGAATCTAGAACTCGAACTCTTTGCGGTAGGTCCGATGCAGGTACTGGTTGGCTTCGTCTTTCTTGAACTCATGCTTTTTACCATCCCACTCGAGAGTTTCGCCGGGATAGTACATGCCAACAACGCCCATCAGGATGGTGGCGGTCATCGGACCCGCGTAGCCAAAGCTCGATCCGGTGGTGCCACGATTGATCTTCTCGCCCTTACAGGCCATCACCCATTCCTTGTAGTGTCCTTCGCTGCGCGGCAACGTACGCTTCGGCTGCTCGTAGTCCTTGTCGAAAGGCTTGCAGAATCCCGCGTGCGAACCTCCCAGCATCTTGCCCTTATCACCGATGAACAGGCACCCGTTGCCGCCGAGTTTCATCTCTTCGGGCATGTCTGCCGGTCGCTCGGGCTTCTTGCCGCCGTCATACCAGAACACTTTGACTGCCGCACGATCACCCCTGGCAGGGAATCCCCACTCCACAATCGACCACACGGGGAATGAAACCTGGTTGAACTCACTGCACTCCACCTTGACGTAGGTCGGCTGGTCGAGATCGAGAGCCATGAAGGCCGGGTCCATGTTGTGACAGGCCATATCACCGATGGCTCCGCAGCCGAAGTCCAGGTATCCACGCCACTTGAATGGATGAATCTTGGAACTGTAGGGCATCTCCGGTGCCACACCCAGAAAAGCGTCCCAGTCGATGTGAGCGGGAACTTCCGATTTCTCTTCGGGCAGGAACACCTTCTCGCTCTGAGGCCACCAGTTTCCGGCACGGTCGGTCCAGATATGCACTTCCTGGACGGTACCGATGACGCCGCTCTTGATGCACTCGATGGTCCGTTCAAGATTGCCGCTGGAGTGCCCCTGGTTGCCCATCTGCGAGACCACGCCGTACTGCTCGGCTGCGTCACGCATCGCGTAGCACTCCTGGATGGTCCTGGCCAGCGGCTTCTGACAGTAGACATGCTTGCCAAGTTGCATCGCGGCCAGGGAAATCGGCGCATGCATGTGATCGGGTGTCGAGACGACCACGGCGTCGAAGTTTTTCGCCTGTTCATCGAACATTTCTCGATAGTCGGAATAGAGTTTCAGGCCTGCCGCAGCTTCATTCTTGACAACACCAGCCGCGCGTTTTGAGTCGATATCGCATAGCGCGGCCGGCATGGCACCTGCAGACATCACGGAACGAAAATCACCGCCACCCATCCCGCCGCAACCGACCTTCGCGAAATACAGCGTATCGGACGGAGCCAATCTCTGGCTGGTCTTGCCCAGGCAATAAGAGGGAACAATCGTGACCGTTGCTGCCGCGGCAACGGCAGTTGACAAGAATTGGCGGCGGGTTTGTTTTTTCATTTCCCTGCTTTCAGATGATGTCTGTGAGGTAACAGGCAGCGCACTACCGGGCGGTCATAACACTTCAAGAGTGCGATCCTCGACTTCTCCTCCGTCCGGGTTGACTGGCAAGAGCAAGGCTCCCGCGAGCCCGAATTGCAATTTAGCCGCTCAACCGTGCCATAGCGAACCCCTGCACCCTCGACTCTCCTGGGCTCTTCCTGCATCCTGAAGTGGACCCCAGCGGTAGAGAGGAAGAGCCACGAGATGGCAACCATCGGCAGTTTTCTGGTGCTTTTCGCGTTGATCTCTCCAGCCGAGATCGCTGCTGCCGATGATCCTCCCCCGCAATTGCTGGAGGCGGATGTCGTCATCTACGATGCCACCCCGGCGGGAATCTCGGCGGCGATCGCTGCCAAACGCGCCGGCGTCAGCGTGTTGCTCATCTCTCCTCATCGACATATCGGCGGACTCACCACCAGCGGACTGGGAGCGACCGACGTCGGCGCAGGAAACGCCGTTGGTGGTATCGGTCGCGAGTTCTACCAGGCGCTGCGTAGTTACTACGATGACGATGCGAGCTGGGACCGACAGGACCGCGATTCCTTCAAGGGCCGAGGTCACCGTCGTGGTGATGACGTGGCGTGGACCTTCGAGCCCCATGTCGCCGAGGCTCTGCTCGAACAGATGCTCGTCGACAATGACGTTCGAGTGATTCGCTCCGCCCCCATCGATCGCTCCGCCGCCTTGAAAACCCGCTCCATCCCATGGCGATTGATCGGTTTGAAGCTGAAGGATGGCCGGTCGGTACGAGGAGGGATCTTCATCGATGCTTCCTACGAGGGCGATCTACTGCCGGCTGCCGGTGTACCCTTCACCACCGGCCGCGAGTCCAACACCATTCATGACGAGACCCTCAACGGAGTACAGCTGGGGCTTGCCATTCATCATCAATTTGCCACCCCGGTCAGCGCATTGATCGATCCCGCAGATCCGGCAGCCGGATTATTGCCGGGGATTCTGCCGGAGCCGCAGCCGGCCGATGGCACCGGCGACCAGGGACTGCAAGCCTACTGTTTTCGGATGTGCTTGACCGACGATCGGGAAAATCAACTTCCGTGGACCGCACCCGAGGGATACGACCCGGCTCGTTACGAACTGCTGCTTCGTACCTTCGACGGTGGTGCCGACCAGGTGCCGTGGAACATCGTGCACATGCCCAACCGCAAGTCAGACGTCAACAACAACGGTGCCGTGTCGACCGATTACATCGGTGGCAATCACGGATACATCGAAGCCAGCGATGAAGAACGGCAACGAATCATCGCCGAACATCTTCACTGGCAGCAGGGCCTGATCTGGACCCTGGCAACCCATCCGAGAGTGCCGAGGTCGGTACAATCCACGACCCAGCAGTGGCGTCGTGCCGCTGACGAGTTCACCGATAACGACGGCTGGCCGTGGCGCATCTACGTACGCGAAGGTCGTCGGATGGTCTCGACGATGGTGATGAACGAGAACCATGTGCGCGGCAAACGGAAAGTGGGAGATCCGGTCGGGCTCGCCTCCTACGGCATGGACAGCCATCACGTGCACCGACGCGCTGTCGATGGTTTCGTGCGTAACGAGGGTGATGTGCAGGTCGGCGTCTTCTCGCCGTGGCCAATTTCCTATCGCTCCATCACCCCGCCACCGCGCAGCTGTTCCAACCTGCTGGTACCCGTGGCGATCTCAGCCACTCACATCGCCTACGGATCGGCACGGATGGAACCGGTGTTCTTTGTCCTGGGAGAATCCGCGGGGATCGCTGCAGCACTGGCCATCCGCGAAAAAACCTCGGTCCAGCAGCTACCTTATCCGCTTCTGAAAAAACACCTTCTGAAGGCGAGGCAGGTCCTGTCCCGGAAAATTACCGCCGATGGGACCGGCCAGAATGAAGGGATCGACCCCACCACGCTTGAAGGAACCATCGTCGACGAACTGGACGAAGGGGTTCGGCTCAGTTCGCACTGGGATATCTCCAATTCGGTGAAAGGGTTTGTCGGTCTCTGCTATCACGTCTCCAGTGAAAGATCGACCGCGCGTTATCCACTGGGTGAACTGTCCGCGGGAAAGTGGAAAGTGAGACTGAGAAGCTCTCCCCACGAGAACCGTTGTCCTCGTGTCGCCGTCCAGGTGTCCGCGCTCAAAAGGCATAACCTCCTCAGCTGGAAGATCATCGATCAACGAGTACAAGGAGATGGAGATGGCTGGCACGATGTGTCCGAGTTCACTCTCGAAAAACCAAGCACCGTCCTCGTATCTCTCTATCGGATCTCGCCCCAGGGCTACATGGTTTCGGATGCAGTGCAGTTACTGTCGATTAGCGACTGAAGATGGTGGTACAGATCAAGGACTATGGCCCCCCTCAGACCGAAGTTACAATCACGCGTATGGATGCAAACGACACTCTGCTTCGCCGTCACCGTGGGGAGTCTTTCTTGTTATCAGCCTTCAGATCCCCGCTGCCGAGACTGCTCCGGTTGACGCTGCTATCAGTGCTGGTGCTGGCTTCCTGCCAGCAAAGCGCCAAGGAACAACCCGCCGCCGCCGATCCAGAACCCACCTCGCAAAAGACAGCAGACCCTCCCTCCGAACCAGAACTCGAGGTTCCCACTGAACCTGGCTGGCTGGTGGAGGTCACCGCGTCTTCTGGTATCGACTTCACCTACCACGCATACGAATCCGGCTCGCGTTTCATGCCCGCCATCATAGGAGCAGGACTGGCGCTCTTCGATGCCGACAGGGATGGAGATCTCGATCTCTATCTCGTTCAGGGAACCGACCTGTTGCCGTCGACCGAAAAACAACCGGATATGCCCAATCGTTTCTTCCGACAGGAATCGCCGTGGCAATTCGTCGATGCTACCGCCGAGAGTGGTCTGGGCGATGGTGGATTTGGCATCGGAGCGACCACCGGCGATTTCGACAACGATGGCTGGACTGACATCTACGTCGGAAACTTCGGACCGGATGTGCTCTACAGAAACCGGGGAGATGGTACCTTCGAGAACGTCACCGAGAAGGCTGGCATAACTGTCGAGGGGTTCACCGCATCCTGTGCCTTCGCGGATATCGATCGAGACGGAGATCTCGATCTGTTCGTCACCCAGTACATCCAATTTGATCCAAAAGTCAACTGTACCGATTCTGCCGGTCAACCTGAATATTGTGGCCCGGAGGCTTTCACTCCCGCTCGAGACATCTTGCTCCTCAATGACGGAGATGGAACCTTCACCGACATCTCCACCGAATCGGGAATCGCCTCGCTTGCTGCGGCAAGTCTCGGAATCTGCTGTGATGATTTTAACGGCGATGGCTGGATCGATTTCTACGTCGCCAACGATGCCTACGAAAACAACCTCTGGATCAACCAGAAGGATGGCACCTTCGTCGATGAGGCCGGCATCCTCGGTGTTTCGTTGAACCTGAACGGTCAGGAAGAAGCCGGAATGGGTGTTATCGCCGAAGATCTCGATGGGAACGGTATCGTCGATCTGTTCGTCACTCACCTCGACATGGAGAGCAACACCTTCTACCGGAATCTCGGCGGGCAAATGGGGTTCACCGATGACTCGGGAATCAGCGGGTTGGGCCCCAGCAGCATGAACTACACGGGATTCGGTGTCGTTGCCTTCGACCTGGAACTAGATGGTGATCTCGATCTGTTCGTCGCCAACGGAAGGGTTCGTTCCGGACTGAAGAGACCCGGCACGAAATCAGCTCCTCCCTGGGACCATTATTCGGAGCCGAACCTGTGCTACCTGAACTCCGGCAGTGGTCGATTCGTCGATGGAAAGGAAATCGCCGGCGACTTCTGTAGTGCCGTCGAATCAAGCCGTGGACTTGCGGCCGGTGATATCGACGGCGACGGGGATCTGGATGTGGTGATCTCCAACATCGAAGGTCCGGCCCGCCTTTATCGAAACGATGCCCCTCGTGCTGGTTCCTGGCTTCGGATCCGGGCCACCGACAGGAATCTTGGCAAGCCTCTTCTGGGTACCAGGATCATCGCAACCGATGGCGATCGCACCCTCGTCAGAACCATCTCTGCAGCATCCAGCTACGCTACTGCAACTCCGGCTGTCGTTCATCTCGGAGCGAAAGTGCCCGGAACAAAGATCGTGGTGCATTGGCCTTCTGGTGAGCGAGAAGAATTCAACACCGGGGATTGGAATCGGACCATCGACCTATATCGTGGGGAAGGAAAGAAGGTCGAATGAGGAGAGAATCCAGTCTCCGTTATCGGATTGCGGCGCTGTTACTGCTCATCGTGTTCGCATCGCTTCCAAGCCGGAGCGCTTATTCCCAGCAAATTGACCGCGCGAATTTCATCGCTGAGGGAATGGAAACTGCAGTTGTTCGCGTGATCGACGGTTGTATCCGTCGAATCGAGAAGGAACCGCAATCCTATCAACGTTACTACGAATTCGCGGCCACCCTCGATGCCCACGAACTGCTGGAACAGGCAACCGAGTACTACCAGAAAGCTCTCACGCTGAAACCAGACCACCTACCATCGCTCTACAACGGTGGGCTAACGCACGAGATTCTCGGTCAGCACGAAGACGCCAAGAAAATGTGGGACCAGATCATCATCAAAGAACCCCAGCATCCTCATACAAACTTTCGCATCGGTGAGTACTACTTTCGCAAAGGAGCTCTCGAGGAAGCCCTCGCCTGCTTCCAGATCTTCATCGCCAGCCAACCAGACAGTGCCACGGGGCACTCTCGGATCGGCAGGACCCTTCTGCAGCTCAATCGCCCTGCTGAGAGTCTTGCGGAACTGGACAAGGTGCTGAAGATAGCCCCACTCGACCGTCCCACGCTGGTCACAATTTCCCAGGCATACCTGCGCGCCGGAAACCGAGAAAAGGCGCAGGAGATCCAGCAGCAACTCAAGGATGATGATTCCCTTATCGACTCCCTGGTGCTTCTAGATCCTCTTCGTGCGGACGTAACTATTCGGGCTGTCAACTCGAACACGCACATCGCTCACGCTGAGAAATACGAGGCAACAGGCGAATACGCCTGCGCTCTGACGGAGTACAAACTGGCGGCCAAGGAACAAACAAAAAACGCCAGGCTTAAAGATCGGATCGGCAAAATTCTCGTCAGGTTCGGCGATCAAGTCGGTGCCATCGAATATTTCAACCGTGCCATCGAACTCGATGCCACCCTCGTCGATGCCTACCACAACAGAGGAGTTGCAAAACAAATCGCAGGGATGCGCGCCGAGGCGATTGCTGATTTCCGCAAGGTTCTTGAACTCGAACCGGATCACCCACTATCCACTCAACGACTCCAGAGTCTGGGAGAACTTTGATGCTTCGAGTTTTCCACCTCTCGAACCAATGTCTTCTGCTGCTGTCAGGCTTTCTGCTGCTGACAGCAGGTTGTCAGAAGAGCGTAACCCCACCTCCAGTGGTGGCACTGAACAACCTCCCGGTCGATGTGCTCCAGTTGAGAGTCATCTCCGATGAGCGAAGGAAGACCGCAGCCGCCATCGATAATCCCGAACAACGTGGCTCTCTGGCGATGGCACTCGAAGCCAACGGCCTCCCTGCTCTCGCCACCCAGGAATATCATGCTGCCGCGATTCTCAGCCCCAACGATCCGCTCTGGCCCTACCGAGAGGCATCCGCTCGACTCAACAGCGGAGAAACGGATCGAGCCATCAAAGATCTTGTATCAGTCACCGAAAAGTATCCTGGTTTTGCACCAGCGTGGCATCGCCTTGCCACTGCCAAACTCGACATCGGTGACGATGTGGGCGCAGAGAATGCCATCGAACAGTTGCAACGGCTCGTTCCCAATTCGATCCGAGCCAGGACCACTGCCGCTGAGATCTCACTCATTACAGGAGATGCAAAGGCGGCCTTGAATATTCTCGAGAGAGTGACGCAAGAAGATCGACAGTACGAGTGGGCTTATATGCTGCTGGGCCAGACCTATCTCCGTCTCGGTCAGTCCGGTCCCGTCGTCGAATCCCTCCTTCAAAAGACCCTCGAAGCCGAACGCAAGTACCAGGAAGACCCTCGGGAACAAAAACTGTCGATCTTCCGTGCCGGACGTGAATACGAGATCAAGTTGTGCAAGAAACTGCTCGAACAACAACGAGCCGATGTCGCCTTGCCTCGTCTCCAGCGAGCCATTCGAGATCTCCGTAACGACCTCCAGCTGAGACTACTACTGGCCCAGGCTCATCAAGGAGCTGGAAACGAAATCGCCGCGATGAAGGAAATTCAGGGGATCTTGCGGATCGACGAAAAATACATCCCGGCATATCTGATAAAAACCAACGTCGAGATCCAGAAGGGCGACAACCTCGCCTCGACCGGAGAGGCTTCCAGCGCGGAAGTCCGTTCCCACTACAGCGTCGCAGCGACTACAGCGACCACTGCATTGCGTCATGCACCTAACGACTGGCGAATGCAATTCGCCAGAGGTCGTGCTGAATCGAAACTACGCAACGATGCCGTAGCCCGCATCCATCTGAAGAAAGCACTCCAACTGGAGCCCAATTCTCATGATATTTGCATGTGGTTATTCGAGGTCTGCTGGCGTTTGAATGATCGGGCGCTCGCCATGACGACGATCGAGACCGCTCTAGGACTTGATCCCGATAACCTCATCACCTGGGTTAACCTCGGCATGTTTCATGTCAGCGGTAATAATCTCGCCGAAGCGCAGAAAGCTCTCCTGCGGGCGGCCGAGATCAACCCCGTTCATCCCGCGGTGCAATCGTTGCGAGGCAGAATCGCTAGTTTGCAATCGAAGAAGAACAGCTGATCGGGGCGATTCCCTCGACGGTCTCCACGACCATCACTTAAGAGCCAAGGCCTCCGTCATCACCGAGTGGAGATCGGTGTTGCGGATCCACCTTCTGATCGACTCACTACCGGGGCCCCAGGCACAGAGTTCGACGAACTCGCCGGTGTGATTCTGGCTGGTCCAGTTGACACCGGTACGCGCGAAGGACCCGTGCCATTTGCGCAGCAGATTTGCCACCGAATAACCACCCGCCTTAGCCGCCACCGCCAGTTGCTGATGCTTTTCGTCATCGATGTTGACCTGCAGACATTCTCCGACCAACACACCAAACTGATCGGTACTCAGGCTCTCGCGCACCCGTTGCAGATGTTCGTAACTGGCACCGATGGCATCGATCCCGGCGAAGAAGGTCTTGTCGGTATTGACGTAAGCAGCACCGACACCATTGAGTTGACAGCCACCACAACCGTGATCAGTGGTGACGATGACGAGGGTGTCGGGATTTTCCTGGGTATAGGCACGGGCGATGGCGATGCATTCGTCGAAGGCGATTTGATCATGCACGATGGCCCCGACATCGTTGCCATGTCCGGCATGATCGACCCGCCCTCCCTCGACCTGGAGCAGAAACCCTGCACGATTCTGTTCCAGGATACCCAGAGCGGTGCGCATCATTTCACCAAGGGTCGGTACCTGGCTGGCAATCTCTGCATCGCGGTTGCGATCGATGCTGTAGGGAAGGTGAGACGGCCAGAAGGTGCCCAGCAATCGCCTCGGGACCCCCTCGATCCCTTCGAGCAGCTGGTCGCGCGACTCGACGACGGTATATCCAGCCGCCTGGTAACGCCCTGACAGATCAACCTTGTCTTTGCGCCCGGCACCATCGAAATGCTTCGATCCACCACCGAGGATCACATCCACTCCGCGTTCCAGATACTGCAGAGCGATGGAGTCCTCCTCTCCTCGACTCTTGACGATAGAAGCAAAAGCGGCAGGTGTCGCATGGGTCACTCGTGTGGTTGTGACGAGTCCGGTGCTGCGCCCAATCGTCTTGACCAGATCACATATCGGCATCAGATGAGTTCCGTCTGGAGTCACGTTGATGGCGCCATTTTTGATTCTCTGGCCACTGGACCAGGCAGATGCGGCGGCGGCGGAGTCGGTGACTCGGGAGTTGGCCGAACAGGTTTCCATCAGCGCCCGGGTCACCGCTTCTTCTTGATACAACTTGACCCATTCGCTGCGTTGCTGGTTCTGATGTTGCATGTAGTAGTCGGCGATGGTCCAGGTGCCGGTGTTCATTCCATCGGCGACCAGGAAGATGATATTGCGCGCCTTACTTGAACGCACTTTGCCGATCGGCAATTGCGCACAACCTGTGAGGTGAGAACCCCACAGCAAGCCTGCGGCAGCTCCGCTCTGGAGAAATCCTCTACGTGAGAATGACTTCGACGACATGGTGACTCTTCTCTTCAAATCTCAGTACTTGCTGGTATCTCGATACGGTTCCCATCGGTTGCCAAACCAGCGCCGAGAATGCACTGAAAACCGCACCCGGAATACTCTATAGCCCCCATCTGAGCCTCGCCAATGCTCGGCTCCATATCCATAAACGATTTATTTATAGGTGGTTATATCCTTCCTGTACAAGTATATATCTGTATGATATCATAATGGTATAGATGCGAGGATGAAAAAGGAAAAGGAGTGCGCCGATGACGAAAATCACTGAAGAGAATACCATCCGCGTTGCTGGTGGCTGGGGAAGACTGTTCCTGCACGTGATCTTGCTGCTGGCTGCAACAGCATGCTTCTTTACCCAAATGCCCGGTCCCATCGCCATCGGGGCCATCACGGCACCTGTGCTGCTGGTCTTGTTGTTCGGACATTTCACACTGCAACCCAACG
>PAIH01000052.1 GCA_002711105.1 Planctomycetota bacterium | reverse complement strand
CTCCGGCCCGACCGAACGGGATATCGACATCGAGGTTCTTGAGCATCTCGAGGATGTGATCTGGCATCTCTTCGAGAGACCCTGACCAGTGAATCTGCTGCTGGTCTCTTTCGTTACGAGCCTGCGGATCAGCTCCAGGGCGCTGCTGTGGCCGCATTTGGCGACCGCGAGGGCGCCCCCTGTCGTTCCTTCGGTTGCGATCTTCAGTGCCCCAGCCACCCCCTTCAGGACCTCGACGATCCCGTTGATTCACTCGCCGACCTTCTGGTCCACGATTTCCTGGCATACCGCCCTGGAAACCACGAACTCCGGTGCGACCAAAGACGTAGCCTCCTGGCGGGAGCTCGCTGTTTGACTCGAATCTTTCGACCCGGATGCCTCTCGGACGGTCCCGGTCCGGCATCCTCCGAGGGTTATCACGTCGGTCATCGTCACGTCGGTCATNNTCNTCGNCNGTCNTCGTCACGGCGATGTTCTTCACGATCGTCGTCACGGCGATCACGGCGATGTTCTTCGCCATCGTCGCCACGGCGATGTTCTTCACGATCGTTGTCACGGCGATGTTCTTCACGATCATCCCCGTCTCTTTGGTGGCGGCGATCCAGCTCCTGATGGGCTTCTTCGAGTTCCCGATGGACCCGGCCCAGCTCCTGCTCCAGTCGCTGGAGGGTTTTTTCCAGCTCTCTGATGTGTTGTTCAAGTCCATCTCGGTCATCGTCATCATCGTCATCATCAAAGTCATGATGGCGGAACCCGGAATCTCCATCCGCGGCATGCGCCATGAAATCGGGATGAAGATGGACACAGGCAGGAAGAACCAGGGCCGAGAACAGCAGTATCAATGGCAAACCAAGAGAGATTTTCATGGTGGCAGGTCCTATTCTTTTCAAAAGCGCTTCGGCTTCGGTTCAGTAGATTTCTTTGATTCAAGGACAGTGGTTTCTCCACTCCGAACAATTTTCAACCGCGTGTTGTCCGTGAGTGCCGGTAGCAACTCCTCCATCTGCTCGAAAGACGAGACGGGAGTTTCACCGATTGAGATGAGGAGATCCCAGCGCTGCAGGCCGAGGCTTTCGGCACGACTGCCTTCACGGACGGCAGAGATCAACAATCCCTCCTCACCGATCTGTGGCAGATGAGCTCGAAGAGCCGGATGGACCGTTTCCAGCTGGAGGCCGACAGGTTCCACCGTCATGGTTGCACTGGAAGTACTGGTATCGATTACCGTTTGCCCATTACGGATCACCTGGAAACGACTTGAACCGCTCCAGCCATTGCGTCCTGGACCAAATCCATCGAACAGATCAAGAGGACCAAAGATGGATCTGCCGGCAAATGGATCCGGGAATTGACGCTGTAACTCCTGCTCCATTTTTTTCATCCGCTGCTCCGCTGCACGGATCGCCTCGAATGGATCCGTGTTCTGAGGTAAGCGGTCCGATTCGATGTGCACCTGGCCGTCGGGACCGATCTCGATCTGGATGGCTCGATCCGAACCCAATCGAATGACACGGCGTTCGACTGGTCCTTTTCCATCGTCGAGCCGTGGCTTTGGCTGGGGCTGTTTCTTTTTTTGCTCGAGTTGCTCGATGATGGACTGGGCCTGCTCACGAACCTCCGGGTCGGGACTTACCAGCGCTTTCGCCAGACTGGCTCGGGCCGGCTGACCTTTCGCGATCAACAGCTGTCGTGCCACACNCCGTATTGCCCAGGAATCATCGGACAAGTCGAGNATCCACCCCTCAATTNGCTTCAGTTCCNGCTCCTGCTCCGGAGAATCGTCAGAGGCCAGGGCGATCACGCCCTGGCTAAAAATGGCCGGAACCCCGGGGACGACGATCAGGGTGAGGGCAACACCCAACGTCAACAGAGACAGGACGGTCGGTAAGGACCTCCTGGATGGGAGATGGGCTCGGAGGCTCCCGGGGCTCCGGTTCTCTAAACTTCTCATCTGAGGCGGCTCCATTTCTTCTTCTGGAGGGCTACTCGAAGGAGATCCCTCCACACCAATAACACAGCAAAGCTTGGGCCATTTTCCATGCCACGAGCCTGATTTTCTACAGGCAGCACAACTCAAGAAATAGATATAAGTTATGACTCACGATGGGAAATGAAAGAAGGGTATGAATCGGACACCGGGGAGTTCCTGACCCCGATTGCGTCCGATTCATACCCTGGATGAGGTATCACCTCGGTCTTGCGCCGCTAGACCTCGATTTCGATCTCGAGGAACTCTGTGGTTCCGGCAGCAACTCGCACCTCAAAAGTGGGAGCGTTCTTGATATCGGTCGGCGTCCCGTCACCACGGCCAAAGTTGGTCACGCGAACGACGTAAATTCCCGATGGCAAACCGGGGAAAGAAAAGAAGCCCTTTCGATCGGTCTGCGAACGCGCATCGGTTCCCTTGATACCTCCGGACAGGAGAACCTGGGTTCCAGCCAGGAAGTTCCCCTCGAGGTCTGCAATACGTCCCTCGATGATTCCTCCGGCACCGATGGCGATGACCAGATCGGCGGTGCCACTAAGGATTCCATCGACTGATTCAGTGATGTAGGCGCGATGTTCTACCTTGAGGCTAAGTTGCGGCACCGCAAGCCCGATGAACTCAAAGTAACCATCCGCGCCGGTCATGATCTGATCTCGTCGTCCCCCCCCGCCAGGACGGAAGGTAGTACTGGCCAGGAAGTTCTTGTTTCCACCCGACACCGTAATCTTGGCTCCAGCGACCGGCTGGCCACTATTGGAATCGACGATGCGCCCCAACACCCTGCCACCCTGACCGAGCACTGCGGTCGGAAGATCGACCCATTGATTGGAACGGACCACTACATTCTCGATCACGTCCTGGGCAAAGCCGGGAGCTCCGATCAGAACGTTATAAGTTCCTGGCTGAAGCCCATCGAAGTCGTATCTTCCAGCTTCAGATTGGAAGGTCCGCGACGGAACGCGAGTGACTTCACGATCCCCCTCAATGATCCGAGGCGAAACACTGAAGGCTCTTAACGGCCTTCCAGACTCATCGAGCACTGCTCCACGAATGCCACCGAGGCCTTCGAGCCGGATGAGGATCGGCTGTTTCTGATCCACCGGCTGTTCAAACAGACGGATCTCGGCGTATCCACTTTTCTCGACGATGAGATCGACCGGGTAACGGCCCAGGTTATCGAACTGGAAGTGGCCCGTCAGATCAGTGGAACGGTGTAGTTTGCGAAGACCGTCACTGGTATCGACAGCAACGATTCGAGCACCTTCGATGGGAGCGCCGTCCATCGACGTCACCTGCCCGGAAAGAACCGCTCCCTTGACCATCTGCAACTCGATGTTTGCCGTGTTACGACCCTCGGCAACGACGATTCCGCTACGCTCGATGATGAGGTAGCCAGGAACAGAGCAGATGATGGTGTGATCGCCGTCCGGCAGACTACGGATCATCCACTGGCCAGCACCATCGGTATAAGATTTATTCGGCAGCGATTCAGGATTCACTTCTCCGAGCCACTCGTCGCGGACCGCAACAACGGCACCTTCGATGGGAACACCNGCTTCATCGATGACGATTCCACTGAGAGCGCCACCGATTTTCATCACCAGAGACATTCCAGAAATCGATCCTCCTGCGGTCAAATCGAAGCTTTCCGATTGGCTGACCAGGTACTGGCCGTGTGTACCTTCCAGAAACATACCACTACCAGGAGAAACCTCGACGACCTCGAAAGTACCATCCGACTCACTGGTGACGGGAGGAGCGGCGTTAACCACAACAGGATTTTGTTCCGAATGCATCCTTCGGGCACTGACAGAGACTCCAGGCAGCGGAATCCCATTGGCACTGACCACGACACCTCGGACCACACCGTTACGCTCCAGGTAGAAGTTTGCGCCAGGGGTCTCGGCTCCATCGGCAACCTCAACCTGTTCATTGCCAGATCGAGTGTATCCGGTAGCGGTTACGCTGACGTACGCGATGGGGCGACGCTGCTCTGTGATTCCACGAACGAAGTAACGACCCTCACCATCGGTGACTGCCGTCTTTTTCACATCCGCAACGTCATTGACGGTCACAACGGCTCCCATGATGGGACCATTCGATTCCACATCGAGAACGCTACCACTGATGGCTGCGCCTTCGCTCAGTTGAATGTTGAGGGGATCGGCCCCAGGACGGATCCGAAGTTCCTGGTAGGTGGCATAAGTTGGAAAACTGACAATCAACCGATAATCGGCTTCCGTCAGGGTATCAAAGAGGAACTCTCCCGACTCGTTGGTCTCAATACCGTCATCAGTAAGATCAATCGGAGGGCCCTCGCTCTTGGCTCCCATCTGATTGACCTTGCACAGGGCTCCCGCCAGGGCATTTCCGAAGGGATCATAAACTGTGCCCCGAATCACCTCTCCCAGAGAGAGGATGACATCGACGGTAGCACTACCCCCTGATTCGACTCGTAAGTTCTCGAATTGGCGAGGCTGGTAACTGAGAGCGCGAGCGACCAGTCGAAAATTGCTATCGCCGCCGAGTTCATTGAACTCGAAAAAGCCACTGCCGTCCGTTTCCCTGGTAGCCAGCGGCGGCATGGCTCGTTCCTGGATGATCTCGATGATGTCCTTGGTACCGGTGTGACGATAGATCTCGACCAGAGCATCGGCAATTCCGACACCGCCCGGATCTTGTACCGTCCCGGTCAGAATTCCTCCCAGGTCGAGCAGGAAATCAACGCCGGTACTACCGGCGGCAATATAACGCTGCTCCGCCGGAGAGAACCCGGCGGCNACCACCTGTAACCGGTAGCTGAGTTCCTCGAGTCCTACCACCTGGTAATTGCCGGAGTCGTCGGACGTGGCAATGATTCCATTTTCTTCCTGCATTTCGGGAAGGTCGAGAAGAACCTGGAGTCGTTTCTGCAGTGGTGCTTCCTGTTCGACACGTTCCTTGAATGCTGCCACTTGAGCCCCTGCGACCGGCTTCCCGAGCGGATCGAAAATGGTGCCAGTGATGCTCATACCGGATGAAAGCACCATGACTATCTCGGGAACATCGGCTCCTTCGATCACCGCAACATCGAGACGGTTACTCTGATAACCGCTGAGACTCGCCTGGAATCGATAGAGACCGGGAGCCAACTGCTCAAACTGAAAACGACCTTCGTTATCGGTGGTTTTCTCGGTGAGTCGAGTCGCCTGGGTTAGAGTTCTGCTTCCATCGAGAGAAGACAGGATAATGCTGACACCGGGAAGTGGAGTCCCCATGTCATCCCGAACGACACCGGGAACGCTAACCTTCACGACTTCACGCTCGGGCAAGCCAACATCACGGGGAGTCATGTCCCGGTTGGAACCGGAGACGGAATCTTTTGCAGGCTGGTCATCGATGGCAGGGGGACCGGAATCCCCAAAAAATGTCATCAACGCGAATCCAATGCCAACAATCAACAGTGTCAGGAGGGCAGCCTTAGTTGCCGCATTCATCAATCTTCTCCTTCGCAGTGTCTTCCCATGGGGACCGAGTCACTGCCATGGTCTCATATCCGGGAATCCAGCTCCCGGAGCCTACATACTGTAACCTCACTCCTTGCGGAGTCATCTGAAACGGACCATCCGCGTCAGAGCCTAGGCGATCCACCCCTGGTCTGGGGAACGTTTTCATCCTGTGGGGTCTCGTTTTGTTTATTTAAACGGTATTTCTTGATTCGGTACTGGAGGGTTTTGTAGGTAATCCCCAGCATCCTGGCGGCGGGTTCCAGTTTCCCTCCGACCCGAGCCAGGGCCTGTTCGATCAGATCTCGTTCGAGATTGTCCAGCACCAATCCATCGCTAGGGAGCCTGAATACGCCGCTTTCGTCGATTTGGACCTCTCCGTTGACACCAGAAATGGTCGGGGGAAGCAGATCGACTCCCAGTAATTCCGAATCCCCAAGGACCATCATTCGCTCCAGAGAATTTTCCAGCTCCCTGACATTACCGGGCCATGAATGGTTTTCAAAAGCATCCAGTACCGCCGGGGAAACGCCCTGGAACTCGCGCCCATGACGCTGACTTCCGCGCGCCAAAAAATAATCGACCAGCAGAGGTAAATCGGATTTTCTGTAACGCAAGGGAGGTAACTCGATCGTGATGACGTTCAGTCGGAAGAACAGGTCTTCACGGAACTCACCACTGGCAACCGCCTNTTCTAAATCACGAGCGGTCGCCGCCACGATCCGTCCCTGAAAGGGAATCGTCGAGGCAGAACCTACACGAGAGAACTCCATCTCTTGCACGGCACGCAACAGCTTCGGTTGCAAATCCCTTTGCATCGAACCGATCTCATCGAGGAACAAAGATCCTCGACCCACATCCTCAAAGCGTCCTGCCCTGCGTGCTGACGCCCCTGTGAAGACCCCTTTCTCATGACCAAAGAGTTCACTCTCGATGAGGTTTTCTGGAATCGCAGCACAGTTGATGGCGAGGAAGGGAAATTCTGATCGCGGGCTTTTGCGATGGATCGCCTTCGCGACCAGTTCTTTACCAGTACCACTCTCGCCGCGAATCAGGCAGGTCGCGTCAGAGCCGGCCACCCGATCAATCAACTGGTACAGTTCTAGCATCGGTGGGCTCTTGCCGACGATGCCGCAGAAGGAATTCTCTCCTTCGATAATTTCACGCAGGGTTGCGTTCTCTCGTGCCAACCTGGACTTCTCGGCAGCTGAGCCGATGAGAATCAAGGTCTTCTCCAGATCGAGTGGCTTTTCCAGAAACCCGAACGCCTTCGCCTCTCCAGAACGAAACGCGACTTCACTCGAGGCATAAGCCGTCACCAGCACTACCTCGCACAGAGGATCGTCCTGGCGAGCTTTCTGCAGCAGATCAAGCCCCTCGGTTCCGGTCGGCATGCGCAGATCGGTAACGATAACGCCGAACGGGTCCTGATCCTGGGTCGCCTTTTCGAGGGCATTACAGGCCTCATCGAGGCCGGGAACTCCCTCGGCGCGATAGCCCTCTTCCTGCAAGGAAGAAACCAGGATATCTCGCTGGGATCTCTCGTCGTCAGCCACCAGGATGCGAACGGGAGCGCTCATCAGCTTGCCTCTCCATCGTCAGACGGCATCAGGAACCGGACCTCGGTTCCCACACCCACTTCTGATCCCAGTTCGAGTCGACCACCGTGGCGTTCCGCAACGCGGCGAGCGATGGCCAGACCCAGGCCGGTGCCACCGGGACGCATGGTGACGTAAGGCAACATCACTTTTTCCTGATCTTGTTCTGCGATCCCCGGGCCATCATCGACGAACGAGATCACGGCCCATTGTTGATCGGAACGCGCGGACATCCGCAGCGTGCCTCCGACGCCGGCCATCGCCTGGATGGCATTCATTGCGACATTTAAAAACGCGCTCTTGGCCTCGATCCGATTCCAGCGCGCCTCACACAGATCGTCCTGGATCTCCACCTGGAGGGTCACCTGATGTGCAGCCGCTTCCTTCTCCAGCAATCGACGCACTTCTTCCAGCAACTCTCCGGGAGCCACCGATTCTGCCTCATGAGAAGCAGGTTGAGCGAGCTGCAGGAAATTGGTCACGAGACGGTTCAGACGCTCAATCTCCTCTTTCACATCCCCGGTGTAGCTGAGGAACTTATCGCGAGCTTCTGGATTGTCCGGTTCGAACTCACGCCTGATCCTTCCGACATGCAGAGAGATGGCGCTGAGAGGATTTCGTATGTCATGGGCGACCCCAGCTGCCAGGTCTCCCATCGTCTGGACACGCTCACGGTGCTCTAGCCCTCGCTCGATGCGGCGAGCATCTTCCAGACGCTCGACCATGTCGTTGAACTGGCGGCTGACGAGACCGAATTCTGGATCTTCCCGTTCGGGAAGCCTCATGGCGAGATCACCACTGGCGACCACTCGCATCCCATCGACTACTTCGGTCACCGGACGCACCAAACGGGTTCCCAGCAACCAGGCCAGCACCACTCCGAGCAAGAACACTCCGACGGTGGCCAGCAGATCGCGCTGCCTGGCTTCTCTGACCAGATGCTGCAGCCGGTCGAGGTGCGGCTGGAGATCGATCCCTGAAGTGAGCGCGTCTTCGACTTCAAACGGAATTTCTTTGTCATTGGATTGATCCGGTTGTTGGGCAACTATTTTCTCTGCCGACCGGGCTCTGCCATATCTACCTGGAACCGAACTTCTGAGCACAAGCAGCGGGGCGGCTTTCTGCGGCGACCCCAACCGGGTCTTCGATTCCTGCGGAGTCGCTGGCCCCTCCTGGTCGGCCTCTATCACAGAGCCGACAACAAAGTCCTCCTCCTGCATCATTTCGAGGTTCGGCTCCTGACCATCCTTCTGTCGATGCAGGGAAAGGGCGAACGGCAATCCAGCCATGAACACCGAGTCATGGCAACTGATGCAGTCTTGTCCGACGAAATGGTTGGGTGGCAGCGGCGGGAACTTATTCGCCAATTCAGCACTGCGATCCTCGCTACGCTTCTTCTGCTGCTTCTGCTTCTGATCGGCAAAGGCGAGCGCTTCCTGGACGTCAACGTCGGGAAAGTTTCTGCTGATCATGGCGCGAACCAGATCGTTTAGCGGCGATTTCAAAAGTGCCTCATCCAGCTGTCCGGGAGTTCCTGAACCGGCTCCGAAAACCATCGCCTGTTGCAACTTGCGCAATTCCCTGAAGGTCTGTTCATCCGGGATGAGAGTTCGATTTCCCGGTGCAGGAGTGTTGGCGCGGAATGTGATGGAAACTCGCGTGGGCTGGGTCGGGATCGCAGCAGTGGCT
Source organism: Planctomycetota bacterium (assembly GCA_002711105.1). Taxonomy (GTDB): domain Bacteria; phylum Planctomycetota; class UBA8108; order UBA1146; family UBA1146; genus UBA1146. The sequence continues at coordinate 60,556 of PAIH01000052.1, read as the reverse complement.
CTCATCATCATCTCGACCGCTTCGGTCGCGATCTCTCCGGCCACTTCTTCGACAGCGTTGAGTAACTTTCGTTCGCTGGCATCGTGTAACCAGGCCTGGGCTGTCAGAGTGCCTGCCAGCAGGCAACCGAGCAGCGCCACCAGTTTCACGCGTAGGTTCCAGAACCGATTGACCCGTACCACCAAACGATGTCCTCTCGTCTTGAACTCGCAGCGGCCCTGGAAAGAGGGCCTGAACTGCTGAATTACATGCAAACCCTGTACCCCGACGAAAAAAGAACTTTGACCCCTGTAATCCTCGCAAGGAATCTACTTAAGTACTTACAATATATTGAGTAAGAAAACTGAGCCTGATCGACTTTGATCCCTTCCTATCGTTGATTACCCGATATGGGGTCTCATATGGGGTAAAAGTGTAGCATTTACCCCTACTTTTTCCTAGCCGGGAGAGCGAATACCACCTCCCCTAGGGGCTCTGAATGTGCGAGGATCCTGCCCAAATTCCCTTCTCCAAGGAGGCTCCATGAGAATTTCCTACCTGTCTCTGATCCTGGCCACCCTGATCGTGACCAGCTCCAGTTTGGCGGCCGATACTCCGACCGATTCCGACTGGAACCAAGCCATGACAAAAGCGGTCTCGACCCTGGTTACCAATCAGGAATCGATGGAACCGGTCACAAAAGTGAACCGCAAGGAGATGGTGGCACGCGAGTGGCCCTACGAGGGAGTCTACCGGGAACGAGGCGAAATCCCTCCCGGATACCGGGTCGGCGGCACCGCCATCGTATTGCGTTCTCTGATCGAATCTCCCGGCTGGAAAAAAGATCCAGCGCAACGGCAATCGATCGCTCGAGGATTTCAGTTCCTGCTCGATCAATCGTTGCTGGCACCCCGTATGGGAGTCGGTTTCAGTGGTGGTTACGATGTCCGCGACTGGGGCCATATCGAAGCTCTCGAAACCGTATTGCGAATGAAGGAACTGGATGCCATCCCGACCAAAGCCAGGGCAGCGGTGGGCAAATTTTGCCAGGGTCTGATCGACACTCTCGTCACCAATGAAATCCCCGGTGGCGGTTGGAACTACTCTCGCTCGCGACGACCTAACCGACCCAGTGCCGCCTCTCCCTTCATGACTGCCCCGGCGGTGATGGCACTGATGAGAGCTCGCGACCACGGCTTCAAATTCGACACCGCCGTGATTGATCGCGGTCTCGATACCCTGGAAGCAGCTCGACTGGAGACTGGCGCATTTCAATACTCGACGAATCCAGATCGAGTCACCGGCGAGGGATTCGAGGCGGTCCAGGGTGCTTGTGCACGAATGGCAGTATGCGAGACCGCGCTGTGGCTGGCCGGCCGTGCCGATGTCGATCGGGTGCGCTCATCGGTCGATGCATTTCTTGAACACTGGGAGTGGCTCGAAAAAAGAAGGGCCCAGACTGGCACCCACAATCCTCCCTACTTCATCGCCCCGTATTACTTCTTTTACGCCCACACCCACGCGGCTCGTGCGCTCCAGGCGTTGCCCAAAGAGGAACGAAAAGCCCTCAGAGATCGAATCCTGGCTCGTCTGTGGCAGGTACGTGGCGAAGATGGGCTCTGGAACGACCGGGTTTTCCCGCGCAGCGCATCGTTCGGCACGGCGATGACCATTCTCGCCTTCCGTGCCCCGGAGAGTCCGTTGCCGAACAAGACGAAGGCCAAAAAGAAAAAAGAGGAACCGAAAGAGCCACCTCGCGGGGCCGACCTCTAGACGGCCAATTCCTCGCGCAGCCGACGTACGAACAACCCAACGTCNGTGACGATGCCGAGGGCATGGGCCGAACCTCGATCGGTCAGTTTGGTCGCCACCGCCGGATGGATATCTACGCATACCAGCGGGACCCGGGCCGACAACATGTTTCCGACTCCGATGCCGTGCAACATGGTCGCCAGCACGATGACCAGACCCGCATCCTTTAGATGTTCGGCGTAACGCTGCTGNGCCACGATCAGATCCATCTCGGTTTCTGGCAACGGTCCATCATCCCGAATCGAACCGGCCAGGACGTAGGGAACTCGATGTTTCACCAGAGCGTGCATCAGCCCCCCGCTGAGGACTCCCGATTCGACCGCAGCCTCGATCGACCCCTCCGAGCGGATGCGATTGATGGCTCGCATGTGATGGGAATGACCGTGGGCAACGACAGATCCATCGGAAACCGACACACCGAGGCTGGTTCCCAGTAGCTCTGCTTCGATGTCATGAACTGCCAGCGCATTACCACTCAGAACGGCATCCACCCAGCCATCGGCTACCAGCTCAGAGAGCGCCGTGGAAGCACCGGTGTGGACAATCACTGGACCGGGAACCCATATCACTTTCTTACCGGACTGGCGAGCCCGACGGGCAAGATCCGCGACCATGCGCGCGTGGACCTCAACCCTTCTCTCGGAGGAAACCTCGTTCGACATGAAGGCAAATTGATGAGCATCTTGATCCTGATCTGCGGTGACAAGACGAACCCCGCCCATCCCCACCACCACCGGATCACCCTCGATCAAGTCTCGAAGCTGGGTACAGGTGGGTACCGAGTCACGTTCGGTGATGCAGCCATCCATTCGCTGGAACCGCACCGGCTGCCACTGACCAGCGACAAGGATCTCGGTGTCGTGATGGGTAGTACTGTAGAAACCTTCGGGAGCGACCCCATCTGCAGGAGCCGGTTGCCAGCTGACGGGCGACTCCTCACGAAGATCGAAGCCAAGCGGCAGCAGCGCACTGACCAGCGAATCTGCCAGCGCTGCAGAATCGGCACGGATGCAGATTTGAAGATCGGAATCGGTCAGTCGGACCAGCTCCAGCTCGCCCTGTGCCGCCTCTACTGCCTTCTTGACAGCCACCAGAAGCAAACGGGGATCTTTTCCCTCGCTGCCAAATAGGTTCTTTTCGAATTTCGAGGTCATCGTGAGACTATTCCCTGTGTTTCGACCCGGGCCCCATCGACCTGTCGGCGCCGCAGGATAGCATGAGTCGGACCACAGGCGAGGGGTCCAAGAGGTTCCCCGTGCAAGGAAAGGTACTCCGTTGCTCCCTGATGTCAGGCTTTCCCCCGGTGAAACCACCGGAATGGGAAGCTCTCCCGACGAGACCCGACCGATGCAGACTCCTCGGTTGGAAAAGATCGGTCCCTTCTTTGTCGAAGAAAAAATCGGCGAGGGGGGCATGGGAGTGGTGTACCGGGCTCGGGATCCGCGATTGCAGCGAACGATTGCCATCAAGAGAGTCCATCCCCGCCTGCTTGATCGAACCGATATTCGTAACCTGTTCCTCACCGAGGCACGAGCCATCGCCGCCGTAAACCATCCAAACATCGGCCAGATCTACGCCATTCACGAGGACGAGGATCCCCCATACCTGGTGATGGAATATTTACAGGGACCCAGCTTCGGGGAGCGACTTGATAAGGAGGGCGCACTTTCTCCTGCCGAAGCGATCCGGGTCGTCATCGCGGCGACCCGTGCTCTCCAAGCTGCAGTGCGCCGTGGCATCATTCACCGCGATGTGAAACCGTCGAATTTGCTAACCGATGCACGTGGTGAAGTGAAACTGGTTGATTTCGGTCTGGCTGGCAATCTGGGGGAGAATCCTCAGGAAGATCCAGAGTTTCTGTGCACTCCTCAGTACGGATCTCCGGAACAGGTACAAGGGTGGACGGTCGACGAACGCTCTGACATCTACAGTCTGGGCGCGACTTTCTTCCATCTGTTGATAGGACAGCCACCGTTTGAACGAGAAACCCGCGTCGAATTGCTGGTCGCACAGGTCAATGAACCGGCACCTCATCCCTCCGCTTTGAAAGAGGGGATCCATCCGGAACTGGCAAATCTGGTACTGAAGATGCTCGAAAAACGACCAGAGGATCGACCACAAGATCATACCGAACTGCTCGAACAGTTGACCTCGATTCAACGACTGGTCGATCCTACCGTGAGTAGCAGGCAGACTCCGTCGTTGCTGGCAACCGTTGTGACGGTCGCCGCGTTACTGATCGGTGCTGTGGTCGGAACCGTCTTATGGCAAGGAACCGGTAACGAAACCGGACTTCAAGTCGATGGTACTTTGCGCGGAGTTCTTTCAGCGGCAACACCCTATGAAAAACTCGAATATGATTTCGCTCGCGACGGGGAGAAGCTAGATCGATTCTTCCGATTCCCTGCCTTGCCACAGGATTCGCCGGGCCATCACCGCATCGCTCCTCAGATTCGAGACGGTCAATTACGCTGGTCGAACGACCCTCGCACCATTTCTTTTCCTTATCTGAAGGAACTGAGGGAGTGGCGCCTGTCAGGCCTACGCTGTCTCGGCTCCCTCGATCTGGAACTACGCATCGGTCAAGATCCTGAACGACCAGGAAATCGTCTTCGGATCGGCATCGCAGTCGGACGACAACTGCCGCCACGAATTGAGGCGCTACAACATGGCGAATCGATCCCGATCGTNATTGAGGAAGAAACGATCTCAGGGACCTTCCTGGAGGGAATCGACCATCAAATATCGCTGATTCGCTTGCCGTCCGAAAACCGATCGCGGGCACGGTTTCGATTTGAGGTCGAGCAGGAAGATCTGGCCAAGACTCCGGTAGTTGAGGTTCTCTTTTCACTGCCAAACGATGCGGTTCCGTCAGGAGCTCCGGCCATCCGCTGCGAGGGGGATCTGACCGGCTGGAACACCAAGCTGAACCTGGTAGAGATCGTCGGCCTGCTCGATCGGGACAGGATTCAGCGCAGCTGGATTCTGGAAGGGGGCCCCTGACTACTCGTCTTCACATTCTCAACAATGACGGCCGTTGCACGACCCGAGAAATCTCTCCTGATCGAGCTTCCGCAGACGGGATCGTCATCGGCCGTGACCCTGCGGCAGATATCTGTCTCGACGATCGTGCCGCCAGTCGTTTTCACGTCAAACTGGTTCTTGACGAGAATCACTGGCGTATTGTCGACCTGGATTCTTCCAACGGGACTTTCTTGAACGGAGATCCGGTCCGCGATGCTGAGTTCGCACCTGGCGACCGGCTCGGTGTCGGTGACAGCGAGATCCGCCTGGAGGCAGCGATCCCGACCGTCCACACCGATGCAAATCAGACTCAGGTCCTCAAGCGAATCGAAGTCACTCCAGAGCCTCTCGATGGAGCCCGTGCCGGCGAAATCCTNGCCGCACTCCACTCTGCCGCTCCCTGGCTCGGTTCAGGAAACCAGATCGGAACCACGCGTCTGGAGCAGGGATTGCAGCATCTGGTCGAGGGAACCGGCGCCGATCGAGGTGCCATCCTCACCCTCGAGGATGACGGCTGGATCTGTCGCTGTGCCTGGTCACGCCAGGGACTACCGATGCATGGCTTCGTCCTCAGTCACACCATCCATACCGAAGTGATGCAAACGCGTCGCGCCGTCCTATCTCGCGACACCTCACAAGATAGTCGCTTCGCCGACCGGAGAAGTGTCGTGGGAGATGAAATCCGCTCCGTCATCGCCGCGCCGATTCCGGTTCAAGAAGGCATCCGGGGTATCCTCTATCTTGATCGAATCGACGGAGTGGACCATCCGTTCGGCGATGAGGAGCTATGGGGTGCTGGAGTCGCAGCAGGAATTGTCGGAGCGGGTCTCTCTGTCGGTGAAGAAATGCACGAGCTGAGCCATGATCGAGAAGAGCTGGTTCGCACCGTGATCGATTCGATGCCCATCATCGGCAATTCCAGTTCGATCGAAGAGATGCGGGTCTTCATCCGTAAGGCCTCACCGACCGGAAGTACCGTGCTGATCCGAGGAGAAACCGGAACTGGTAAGGAACTGGTCGCGCGCGCGATCCATTACCAGGGGAGTCGTGCTGCGGCGCCCTTTGTCGCGCTCAACTGTGCGGCAATTCCCGCCACATTGGTCGAGAGTGAATTGTTTGGCCATGAGAAAGGTTCCTTTACCGGCGCCGACCAGAGCAAGAAAGGCAAGTTCGAGGCTGCAGACGGAGGCACCGTATTCCTGGATGAAATCGGTGAACTTCCTGAAGCAGCTCAATCAAAGATGCTACGGCTTCTCGAGGAAAAAAGGCTCGAGCGAGTGGGCAGTAACGAATCGATTCAGGTCGATGTGAGAATCGTGGCCGCGACCCATCGCGATCTTCAGGAGGACGTGGCCAATGGTCGTTTTCGTGAGGATCTCTATTACCGTCTGGCAGTCCTTGAAGTGGTGGTGCCGCCCCTTCGAGATCGAGTCGATGACATCGATCTGCTCATCGATCACTTTCTCGACCTCTGCACTNAAGGGAGCAGTCGGCGAAAGACGATCTCCCTGGAGGGTCGTGAGGCGCTGCGGAAACACCCCTGGCCCGGCAATGTCCGCCAGCTGAAGAACGTCATAGAAAGTGCCGTCATCCTGTCCGACACCGATACCATCGGACCGAGAGAACTACGTCTCAGTCAAACCTCATCGGTGTCAGCAAATCAACCGGCCGAATCTCCGTGGCAACCGGTCTCGCTGCGAACTCTGGAGGCAAATCACATCGAAAAGGTTCTCGAACACGTGAACTGGAACAAGAAAAAAGCAGCCGAACTGCTCGGTATCGAACGATCAACGCTTTACGCACGCATTCGCAATCTGAAGCTGGAACCTCCAGGAGTTGATCGATGAATGCGATTCTATTCACTGCCTGGATTGGCCTGTCGCTACCGCTGCCTCAGTCTCCCGATTCCATCCTTCCGGCCGGAAACTTGCCAGTCGGAGTCCTGCTCAGTGGCTGGAGCCTGCTCACCGAACAGGAGATAATTTCTGACAGTTCAACTCTCGGTCACCGAACGTTTCGTCTACTCGAACCGCTCTCTCTGGCTCGCGGAGGGGAAATTCTCATCGTTGGACTGTTACGATCAGAGGGAATCGAGTTGAAACCGATCCACCGGGGCTTGATTCGAGGTCCCCACTGGGCAACCACGAATCCGACATCACGACCTCCTCTTGCCCGTTTCCAGGTGCGCGTGGTGCAGCTGCAACACATCGCTCCGGAACCGATGTGTCAGTTGCTACGTGGCGAAGCAGAGAAACGAGAGCAGCAGCTCGGACCTCTCGATCGATCGAGTCGCTTCGTATCCGATCCACGTACCGGATCAGTGGTCATCTCCTGCACGTCGGCGATCCGTCTTCAACACTACCTGAAACTACTCTCTGCTGCCGATCGACCGCCAGTGGCGGGAACTCACAGACCGGTGCTTCGGAGCTGGAGTGTCCGCCACGGTGACGTTTCCGAACTGGCGCTGGAGCTCGATCGAGCCTGGAAAAAGCGTGGTGGGGTGCCACTCCATGTGGTGCCACACCTGCCGTCAAACACACTGATGATCCGGGTCCCGAAACAACTCTGGCCGACAGTCGAACAGCTGCTCGAACAGCTCGATCCGACACTCGGCGGCTGATCTATCGGCCGATCCAAAGTGTTCGATTATTGAACACCGATGACCTCAGATCAGTCCTCATGACCCCTATCGCAGATTACCGGAATTACGCCAACTCTATATGACAAATAAAGTTGTGGAAGTTGGTCGGTTGCCGTGGACGGGCATTCCATTTGCGCAATGATACTCTGACCGCTTTTCCTCCCCCCGGAGCAAAGGCGGTCCAGAGCGTGTCGCTGAGGTCATGGCCAATCATGACCGAAGGCTGGAGTGGTCCTGCACCGGGACCTGGAGAAAGAAACCCCGAAGTTCCCACAAGGGTAGCTTCGATCCGACCGATCTAAGGAAGAGGAGCAGCCATGAACCCGACGACGGAAGGGTGTGCAGCGATGGCCCGCAACTCAAAGGTCTCTGACCCGGAGACCCTGATTCACAGGACCAGAGGCACCCTGGTGGCCTTCCTGGTGCTTTTTCTGTTCGTTTCTCTGGTAGCCGGAGAAGCTTCTCTGATGGCACAGGATCCGCCGGCTGGCGGAGAAACTCCGGCACCGCCGGAGCCAGTCGATGACGATGCCGACGCCACGGAATCCTCCGAAGACACCTCCGAGGCGGAAAAATTCAGTATGACGGAAGGTAAGTTTCCAGTTCTGAGCCTGTTGCGCTTCATCCAGCGCACCACGGGCAAGTTCGTCAACTACCCTTCCTCCACCAATGACGCCGCCTTCGCCGAAGAGACCTTTGTCGACGTTATCGGCGATGTCGACCCCCTGACCTACCCCATCGTTCAGGCGATCCTGGAAACCAACGGTTACGAGATGTGGGAAAGCACACTGGATGACGGAACTGTCGTCATCAACGTCCGTGCCACCTCGGCGCGGGTGCCAGTCCAAACCGATCCGGTCAGTCCGATCATCGAAGCCGGCGACGAAACCGGAGCAGAAGCCGGCGAAGAGCTGGCCACTCTGGTGCTGCAGATGAAACACGTCGAAACCAGCGTGGTCCGTCAAGCTCTCCAGGAACTACTTGGAATTCAGGGTGCTGGAAGTGGCTCTGGTAGTCTCAAGATCGTCACCGTGAGCAACAACGAAACGCTGATCATCAAGGCGAAGATTCGCGTCCTCGAGCATATCCAGCGTCTCGTCGAATACATCGATATCGAGATCAGCGGCCCGGAACGGCTACTGCAAATCCGCGAGCTGTTCTACGCCGATGCGCAAGACATCGTCAGTATCGTCCAGGAAGCCCTCAGCGACACCGGGGGCTTCGGCACCACCGGACGTCGGACCACAACCGGCAGTACTCAGGCCGGAAGAGCCGGAGCCGGGGCTTCCCGGACAAATGTTGGCCGCAATACTGGACTGGCTGGTGACGCGACACGACTGATCGCCGACAACAGAACCCAGAAGATCATCATCCAATCGACAGACCCGGATGAACTCGACCTGGTCCACCAGTTGATCGATGAGCTCGATACCAAGGTCCGCAACATCCGTAACACCACCTGGATCTACAAGGTCAACTACCTCAAGGCAGAAGAACTGGCCGACAATATCCGCCAGCTGGTCGAAGGATCGGAAGGCTCGTTGCGTCGAGGTAGCTCTCGATCGACCACCAGTGGCCGAACCGCCCGAGGAACCACCGGAGCCGCCGGCGGAGTGCAACAGCAACAGCAGTTCACCCCGACTCGAATCGTTCCTCATGAACAGACCAACTCACTCATCATCCAGGCAGAGCCGGAAGAATATGAGGAAGTCGAAAATATTCTGAAGCAGATCGACAAGCGTCGCCGCCAGGTATTCCTCGAAGTTGCCCTGGTACAAGTGAGTGACAGTTCCAGCCTCAACTACACCCTCGAGTTTCTGGCTGGCAACCTGGATGATCAGGCACTGACCGGCATCATGCTCAGCGCTTTTGGAGCCAGTGAAACGCTTCCCAGTCTCGACCCCAATGGTGTGATCACCGGGCTGACCAGAACCCCTGGAGTGGGCCTGGGCTTCAACGCCGCCATCCAGCAGGACGGACAATTCCCGATTATCATGAATGCGCTGAAGCAAGATGTGGACACCAACATCCTCGCTACGCCCTTCATCTTGGCTGACGACAACCAGGAAAACTCGATCTCGGTTCAGAATGAGATCTTCTACATACAACAGAATATCTCTAACGTCGGAGGCGGAAGTCAAACGTCAAGTCAGCAATCGGAAACAGCGGGAATCACGCTGAATCTGATTCCTACCATCTCCAGTGAGGTGGTGTTGCTCGAACTGGAGCTCGAAGTCTCATCCTTTGCTGGACCACCAGACGCCAGCGGACTGCTCCCCCCGAGAAACACCAACACCATCAGTTCCAAGGTGACGATCCCGGATGGTGGCATGTTCATCATCGGTGGCCTGGCCCAGAACCAGGAAACCTCCACTGCCAGCAAGGTGCCATTTCTAGGAGATCTCCCCATTGTCGGAGCCTTGTTCCAGGGACAGTCCGGAAGCAAGCTTCGCGACAACCTGTATGTATTCCTCAGTGCCCACATCCTCGATGACGACCGCTTCAACAACCTTGGCGATTTCACCAAAACCGCCATCCACGGTGTCCGTTCCTTCGGCGACCAGATCCAGCTGCAACAGTTCACCGATCCCGCCAATAAACGCGATCAAGAGCTGGCACCGCTGATCGATCCGCCGGGCAATAGTGATTCGGAGTAATTCAGATGAGAATTCCTCTGTTCACCGACTTGATCGACCAGGGTCTCCTCAATGAGGAGCAACTGGTCGAATGCCAGGAGGAAGAACTGGCCACTGGTAAGGCACTCGATAAGGTGCTTCGCGAAAAGGGCTTCGTCACTGAACAGGCGCTCCTCGAAGTTCTCTCGATACGTCTGCGCATTCCGCTTGTCGAAGATCTGGCAGAAGCGGATGTTCCTTCTGATTTCACCCAGCTAGTCCCGGCCCAGTTTGCACGTACTTACAACTTGATCGCAGTCGGTGAAGTCGCGGGAGCACTTCAAATAGCAACCTGTGACCCCCTCGATGTGCAACCGATGGACGATCTCGCCGCGATGCTCTCCAGGGTCGTCGAACCAGTGATCTCGCCTCGTGCCGAGATCACGGCTTTGATCAACCGCGCTTACCAAAAATCCAGTGCCGATGTCGACGAACTGCTCGAAGGACTGGATGAAGACGATCTGATCGGTATCGCTGCAGAAATTGATGAGACCGAGGACGTTCTCGATATCGCTAACAAGGCACCGATCATCAAGCTGATGAACACCATCATGTTCGAGGCCTTGAAGATCCGTGCCTCCGACATCCACTTGCACCCCTTCGTCGACAGGCTGCAGGTCAGATACCGCATCGACGGCATCCTCTACGATTCCAAGGTCATTCCGAAGAAGATCCAGGAAGCGATCATCTCCCGGGTCAAAGTGATGGGCAAGATGGACATCGCTGAACGCAGGCTTCCACAGGATGGAAGAACCTCCCTGAAAATCGGCGATGGCGATGTCGACGTGAGGATCTCCTCTATACCGACCAGCCACGGAGAACGAATCGTGATGCGCCTTCTCGACAAGAGCGCTCGACTCTACGAACTCGGCGAGATCGGACTCGATGAGCGCAACCACAAGTTACTCAGCAACCTGATCAGATCGTCGCATGGGATTCTCCTCGTCACCGGGCCTACCGGTTCGGGAAAAACGACGACCCTCTATGCAGGTCTTTCAGAGATGGATTCTTCCGAGACCAACATCATCACCATCGAAGACCCGATCGAGTACAACCTCGATTCCATCAGTCAGATTCAGGTCTCCAACAAGAAGGGCCTCACCTTCGCCTCGGGACTGCGTACCCTGATGCGTCAGGACCCAGACGTGATGATGGTGGGAGAGATCCGCGACATGGAAACCGCAGGAATCGCGGTCCAGGCCTCAAACACCGGTCACCTGGTCTTTTCTACCCTACATACCAACGATTCCGCCGGAGCTGTGACCCGGATGATCGACCTCGGTGTCGAGCCCTATCTGGTCTCCTCTTCACTGATCGGCGTCGTCGCTCAGCGTCTCGTCAGAGTGATCTGCCAGCGCTGCAAGGTTTCTTACGACCCGGAAGAAAGTGAACTGAAGAGCCTTGGCCTGCTTCGTGAGCAATTGCTCGACGGCAAGCTCCACAGGGGTCGTGGCTGCGATGCGTGTCTCGGTCGTGGCTATTACGACCGAACCGCCATCTACGAAATCCTGACCATCAACGAAACGATTCGCGACCAGATCATCGGCCGGACTAGTGCCTCGGTGATCAAGCAGGTTGCAGTCGAATCGGGACACCTCACGACACTGCGGATGGATGGAGCTCGCAAGGTAGCACAGGGAATCACCACTACTGAAGAGGTGTTCCGAGTCACACAAATGGATGTCTTCTAGAAGAATACCCGGGAGCCACGATGCCTATCTATGAATACCAGGCCATAGACACCCGTGGTCGTAACAAGAAGAGCCGGATCGATGCCGATACGGCACGCGATGCCCGCGACAAGTTGCGCAACAAAAAACTGCGCGTCACTTTCATGCGTCGGATCGATGCCGTGGCCAAGGGTGGTGGCAAGGCAGGTCGGTTTCAGCTACAGCGCAGGGTGAACATCCGCGATCTCGCCATCCTCACTCGACAATTCTCGACGCTCCTTGCTTCCGGTGTTCATCTGTCGGAAGCACTGAACGTTCTGGTCGAACAGATCGAGGACCGAAGGATGGAAGTAGTGTTTCGGGACCTGCGTGAGAAGGTCGTTTCGGGAGCGGGGCTTGCCGACGCGTTGTCACAACACCCGGCCATCTTCAGTGATCTGTACGTCAACATGGTGCGAGCCGGAGAAGCGAGCGGAAACCTGGACGATGTGCTGCTGAGTCTCTCTAACTACTTGCAGAAACAGGCAAGTCTGCGGGGAAAACTGGCTGCAGCCCTCACCTATCCCGCCATCATGATCATTGTAGGAATCGGCGCAGTCGCCTTCCTGATGTCCTTTGTGGTACCGAGAATCACCGAGATGCTGGTCAAGAAAGGCAACGTCCTTCCGTGGGCCACCACCACCTTGATCTCCATCAGCGATGTGTTCAAGACTTATTGGTTACCAGGGATGCTGGGTTTTCTGGGGGTGATCATCGTGTCCCGCATGCTGATCGCCACGGAAAAAGGTCGACTCGCTTACGACACTTCTCTGCTGAAAATGCCGGTGATCGGACCCCTTCTGCAACGATCCGCCATCTCTCGATTCACGGTCACGCTCTCGATACTTCTCAAGAGTGGCCTGCCGGCACTCGATTCGCTCAATATCGTCGGCAAGGTCGTCAACAACTCTCTGATGACGAAGACCATAGAGCAGATTGCTGATCGCATCGTCGAGGGAGCTGACATCTCTACTCCGATGAAAAAATCGAAGGTGTTCCCTCCGATGGTCGGCTACATGATCGCTGTCGGTGAACAAAGTGGTGAACTTGAAGGAGTTCTCGATCGAATCTCGGAGACCTACGAAGAAGAGATCGAGCTCTCCGTACAGAAGCTCACAGCCATGGTAGAACCGATCATCATTGTCTTTCTGGCCGTGGTCGTCGGGTTTATCATCATGGCGGTTCTCTTACCGTTGTTAAAGTTTAATAATCTGTAGTATCAACCTCTGTTTGAATCAGGGGAGTAGGAATAAATTTGAGAGATAAGGAGGCGACCATGTGCCGCCACAATAAGAAACTGGATGCTGGCTTCACTCTGATAGAACTGATCGTGGTCATCACGATCATCGGAATCCTCGCGGCTACCGTGGTGGTAAACGTATCTGGCCGGAGCGACCAGGCTAAAAAAGGCCGGGTAGACGCTGATTTTGCCGCCATCAAAATGGCGGCTAAAATGTTCAGGGAAGACCATAGCCGCTGGCCCGACTCGCTAGAAGAGATGTATGACCACAGAGGCGGATGCGGCGATTGCAGTCTTAACGTGTCATATATCGACAATGCTCCCGAAGACCCGTTCAGTACCAACGATCCCAAAGAATGGTATTACTTCGAGATCGCCGAAAATGGACCTCTCTTGATTTCTTTCGGTGCTGACCAGACTGAGGGTGGAGAAGGTTTCGATGCCGATATTTACTCTGACGACGAGCGATACTAGATTGCCAAATCGCCAGGTTACCGATTCTGGTTTCACGCTGATCGAGTTGATCGTGGTCATCACGATCCTCGCAGTGATAGCATCTATCACCATTCCGAATTTGGACAACTTCTCCCCTAAATATCGGCTTCGATCAGCAGCGAGAATGGTCGGGCAAACTGTCGGGTGGGCACGAAGTCTCGGAGGCGGCCTGGGTCTGGAATATGTGGTGCGTTACGACCTCGATGAGAACACGATAGATATTATCCGCCCTCCTGGTGAAGAAGATGATCCGGAAATGGATATCGATCAACGTGAGAGACTGGGAGCCGAATCTCTTCCGAAGGGAATTGAGATCGAGCGTATTCTCCATGCTGACGGAACCAATGACGATTTCGGTCTTGTCGACATCGTCCTCGATGAATACGGTTCGACCGGCACCCACATTGCGATTCTGACAAATGAAATGGAACAATCGATCTCGGTCTCTTTCCAGGCCATCCTCGGAACCATCGAATATTTATCCGGCGCCGATGTGGAGATTCCGCAATGGTGAACCTCAGGAACCACAACACTCGCAATGAAAACGGCTTCACCCTGATCGAGCTGGTGATGGCAGTAGCCATCATCGGAGGGTCATTTCTCAGTCTGCTTTACCTACGAACCGATGCCGTGGATCGAGCCTTCGCCTACAACCAGGAGCGAATGATCCAGAGACTCAGTCGTGAAAAACTCGATGAGGTCGTTTTCGGCATCGAGGAGGCCCTGGAAGGCGAACTAGAAGTGCCCGGAAAATCCCAGTTGTGGTCCTGGAGAGCCGAACTCAGCGACATCTCCACAGAGGAAATTGGCCCACGGCTGCTGGAAATCAGACTGATCCTGGAAGTTCCAGATCTCAATAACGACTCCTACAACGAAAAAGAGATTTCGACCCGGGTCCTCGCTGCCGAAGACCACCCCCTGGCCACCTTCGCGCAGTCAAATTCCGGCTTCGACAACGGGCTGGGGTTCTGATGAATGAACGCGGATTCACTCTCATCGAGATCGTAGTCGTCTTGGCGATCTTTGGATTCGTCATGATGGCCAGCTACACGATTCTCACCTCAACTCTGGAAGCTGATCGGAGGATTCAACGCGCCACGATGACGGGCAAGGTCGGCGAAGCGATCCTCAATCAGATGCGCAGAGATCTTCAAGGGGCCGTCTGGCGCGGTCTCGGACAAGAAGTTTTCCGAGGAGAAGATCGAGGCGACGAAGACAGTGCCGAGGACGTTATCGATTTCCTCACCACGGCTCCCGTTCCGACACCAGACGATGACATTTCCAACTGGACCGGCGAGATCAGTTCGGTCGGATACGCTCTGCGTCCCGGAGAAGATTCCGGCGATCTCATTCTGTTTCGACGTGTCGAATGGGATTTGGAATCGGACCCACTCGATCAGGGTTCGAGATCCGCGCTTTATGATCGAGTCAAAGCGATGGACATCCATTACCTCGATGAAGAGGGAGAATGGGCGCGGGAGTGGGATGCCAAGTCACTCCTTCCCGAAGAAAATCTGTCTGATTTTCCATACCTCGATGAACGTGAACAACTCGGAGATGAAGAAGAAGAGAGCGATGATTCGGAACCGGTTCTCCAACCAGGGGACATCGATCCGACAACTGGCGAAGTGATTCCGGAAGAACCACTTCCGCTGCCACTACCACGCGCGGTTCAGATCGTCCTGTATCTCCATTACGGAAATGAACAGGGACGGATCCTGGATGCGGACGACCAACCCCTGGTGGAACGCTTCTCGACCATCGTTCCGTTGCTGGTATCGGATCAGATCCTCGTCGAAGACCCATTGCTAGAGTCGGAGACCGGCAACTTTTGAACTCAATTTTGGAGGGGCCTCCGGAAGGAGGCGAGAACCCGGATTGCGTGATCCCCTTGGTTCGCGCCCCGGAGGCCCCGTTTTCGATTCCCCGACAACGATCAGGCCGACCCCTTTCCGATGATTGACACTGCTTCCTGTCATGTGTCAAATTCGCCCATACTTGCTGTTTTTTGGCCAGCCTGAGCTCTTTTACCGACCCTCCCATTGGCACTCTTGATGCTCTCCCATCTGAGCAAGAATGGTGGTGAAGATCTGGTTTCAGGCCGAATCCGGGACCGCTCCGGCGTCAGTGGACAGGCTCAAGCTACCGATCTACAATCCGCCTCTCGTGGAGTAAAATAAGATCTGAGGGAAACCGGGATCCTCGGGGTTCCGATGGCTCCTGGCCCGTCGTTGGAGATGGGATATCAAGGGAGTCCCGGATAGGGTTCGACCTCCCTGGATTCGGCCGACATGATTCGCGCGGCAGTATTGCCCATTCACCCAGGGCAGACTACTAGCCGCTTGGAAAGAGCAAAAACGAATGAGCCCCCATCGCAGATCCTTTTTCTTGAGCCCATGGCTGGTCATCGCTTTCGTGTGCACCCCGGTCCTGCTCATCGTCAGCGGATGTCACGGAAACTCCAGCTCGATCCCCAACATCAACAATGCAGCTGCATTCCTAGAGGACAACGCAGTCTACCTGGGCCCCTCGATGGTAAGTCCACGCTACGGCCACACAGGGACAACCCTTGAGGATGGCACCGTACTTATCGTTGGAGGTAGTGACGAAAGACACCTCACTTCCATCGATGCTGCAGAGATCTTTGACCAGGGAGCCAGTGTTAGCATCAGCGATCCAGTTCCTCCGACCATATCGGGTGACTTCATCGACACCGATGTCGAAGGCAATCTGATGCTACTCACGCAGGGGGGACGCGTCTTCCACACGGCTACCTTGTTGCCCGATGGAAATGTCTTCATCTGCGGAGGAACCGGGGACGCTCTGTTCGCCCAGTCAGTCGATACTTCGGAGATTTTTGATATTAGCACCCGCGAGTTTGCGCCAGATTTCCTGCAGTTGAATGAAGACATCAACGTTTCCCGCTTCCGTCACAGCGCCACACTGCTACCGAACGGCAAGGTTCTCATCGCCGGAGGGCAGGAATCGCGGCAGGAAACCATCATCGACCCGAATTTCGCACCAGGACAGCCCGGATTCCAGGTCGATATCAACGTCTTTCCGTCTCTCAAGACGATGGAAATTTTCGATCCAGGCTCTCTCAGCTTCCAACCGGCACTGTCTGTCAACGGCGACAACGCCGAATTCCTCAGTGCTCGCGGCCGCGCTGGTCACAACACCGGGACGATGGCGGGTGTCGACAACTCCCTCGGAACCACAGATGACATTTTGCTACATGCTGGAGGTTTCCAAACTCTTTCAACCATCTTCGCTCCCCAGTTCAAACTTCCCTGGCAGCAAGACACCAGTAACTCGCAGAACTTCGAATACTTCGATGCCACCACCAATGACAACCGCATCGCAGCGGGAATCGTGGCGGCGGATCGTGTCAATCATCCAATCCTGTTGAACCTGGGAACGGTGCGCGATTCGACTCTGGAGTTCGACCTGGACAATGACGGAATCATTGATCCACTGCTAGGTGACATTCCATCGATCCCCGGAGTCAACAACATCTTGCTGATCGCCAATGGAGACAACGACGACCCCGCCTGCCCAACTGGTAATGGACAAAATGACCTGTTGGTCGCCACGTTTACTGGATTCGGCCCTTCCAATGGATTGACCTTCGCATTGTTCGGCGGGGGAGCTTTTACCAACAACATCGAACTGATCGTATTCGATCCGATGAACTGCATCGCGTTCAGTCGTAGTGAAGCTGACATGGTGATGGTTCAGACCCGCCGCACCTACAACGGAGAGACCATTACGACCGGTGTCGGTCTATCAGCTGGCGGCTCCTTCATGCTGCCAACTCCGAATGGTTGCGTTGAACTGACCGTGGGAACCTGCGCTAACGATATCGCCGGCGTCACCATTTATGATCCGTTCTACTTTGCCGGCAACGATCCGCCATGGGATCAAACCGGAAATATTAATCCGATCACTCACCCAACTGGAGTTGCCGGGACTTTCATCAACATTGACGGAGTTACTGCAGACGACACCCTCGAGGGTTTCGCCGAAGGTACTTTCCTGATTCAACTCGCTCAGCCAAGAATGCTCCACACTCTGAATGTTATTCCGGGAGAAGATGGGGTCATGAATACCGTGGACGACCGGGTCGTTTCCATCGGTGGAGGTACCAGCTACTTCCCGAACTACGGCGATGAACCGGCCACTCTCAGCTGCGATGTGATCCTGCTACCGGGTACCAATGAGCCTGCGCCCATTCCCTAGGAGACCTGTTTTCCGCATTGGGCTCGCACACCTCTTCTTCCGGGTTGAGGCTACTGGATGGGATCTTCGATGAAGTCGACCCCTCGTTTCGAGTCGCCTTTGCGACCAGCGAACCACCGGCCAGAATCGGGCTACGCACTGGGTACCATCCTGATCCTTGTTGGCCTGGGAGTTCTCGGCTGGATCATCGCTTCGCTGTGGATTCCCATTCAACCCTCCGGGGAAACACCTTCGACACCACCAGAGGTCGTCGCCAGTAGTGAATCTCCCAGTGGCGCAAAATCACGTGTCGGCACCAACAGTAAAAAAGTATCCGCTCTCGATTCCCTTTCTTCTGAAATGGTGAGTACCCGAAAAAAGATTGACGATTACTTCCAGAAGGCCCAGTGGGATTCCGCCATGGATGCCTCCACTGCCCACAGAGTGGGCAGAGCACGTGACGAACTGGAAGCCTTGCTGTCGACTCTGGGCCCTGAGCATGTGGCTCTTCTGATCGGACTACTGGAAGAAGAACCGGACTTTGTGAATCGCCGCTTCTTACTGCGTGCACTGGGCAGAATTGGAACCGAAGAAGCACTAGCAGGTTTGATAGAGCATTACTGGTGGTGCAGTCAGGAGCAGAAAGAGAGTGAAGTGAAGCACACCATCGACGCTCTCGCCTCTGCAGACAATGATCATTCCTTCGAGCTTCTTAGCGAATATGCCCTTTCCGAGGACTCAATTATCCATCGCTACCGTTTCGTCGGGGCGTTGACTGGCAGTTCCCGCTCCTCGGATGCGTTGGGCATTTATTCCCAGCTCCTTACCGACGAATCTCATTTCCGGGTCCGCCAGAGAGCAGCCTACGGAATGAAGATCTCCGGAAGTCTCTCTGAAATCCAATCGATCGAGAGGGCTCTTCAGGAAGAAGTGAATCCATACGTCCGGCAGTCTTTCCTGGGGGCCATCGGCGGGATTCGAGATGTCCGTTCCATCCCGCGGGTGAACCAGATTCTCCAGGAGGACGAAGTTCTTTCGACCAGGATCTCCGCTGTCAGAGCACTCCTCAGAATCGAGGGGACCGCCGCAATCGAAGCCTTGCAAGCGGCGCGAGACGACGATTCCCAACCGCAAAGAGTCCGTGACGCGGCTCATCGGGCACTCGTTAAACTCGGCGTCGGCGGTTAACCAGCTGCTACTGCTGCTTGAGACTGACGACAACAGATGCCACGATCCTCTCAGTAGCAACCAGGCAAGTTTGCCTCCGGCTGTTGAAACGAATAGTAGAACCAGGAAAGATATCGATGGTTGCATCGAGTTCGATGACACGACTAGCTCATTCGATCTGTTTCGTCGGATCGATGGCTATCCTGTGTTTTATCGTAGGTTGCCAGCCTTCTTCGCGTCCCGAATTAATCTCTGCCCGTATTGAAGGCTTCCTCGATGACGGAATCGGGCATGATGATCAGATCGTCCTGGTGCTCGACATGCCGGTATCTCTCAACGGCAATCCACGTACAGGCCTCATATTTTCACCAACAGCAACAGCTAAGGCCAAGAGTTACTCCATCCAGGCAGGCTCCGCTCGAAACATATTGATCGTCGATATCGAATCAGGTTTCGAGGATCTGGTCGCCAGAGGAAATTTTGAAGCAGGTTCCTCCACCTCGATCTCGCTGGATCTTGGTCTGATTGGATTGGCCACGGATGATGGAAAACCATTATCAGGCATGATCGGCCCGGTCGATCTGGAACCTCCACCACCAGATCCTGCCCTTCTCATCGTTGCACGGTGGATCGACTCCGATCAGAGTTCCACGGTCAACCAAGAGGACTTGCTGCTATTGCAGTGGGATCAACCAGTCCAGATCTCCGATCAATTACGAGCTCGAAAACTGGAAATATCCCAGGCCCTGGTACGTCTTTCGGTAGAAGGAGACCGGCTCGGTTCGCTCAATACTCCTGCTCGATTCCTGGATGGACCTCTTTCTCGAGAAACCAGGATCCTGCTGGGCAACCATCCTTTGCTCACCATCGACGGAATTTACGATCCCGGTCGATCACGATACGAAGGATCTCCCAGTGGAATCGCCGTCGGTGCCACTACCATCCTCCCGACGACCACTCTCAACACCTTGCAAGGAGCCGGAGTCGCCTCTCCCCGTGTCATCGACATCGAAGGAGAATGCAATCCGTGGCAGGAACTACCACTGCCGATCCAGCTACCGGCACTGGAGGGGCATACCCTCACACATCTCCCCGGCGGCCAGGTTCTGCTGACCGGAGGACGGATCCTGAGGCCGGGTGGCGGACACCGGGTGGTCGCTGATGCGTGGATCCTGGATCCCCAGGGCGATCACCGTGGTCCCATCCCGATGCACGCTCCTCGTCGAGGTCACACCGCAACTCTTCTACCGGGTGAAGATGGTATCCACGACACCGATGATGATCTTGTCATCTTGATCGGAGGATGGGACGGATCTCAAACCCGGAAAGATTCCGAAGTGATGCTGCTCTCCTCGACAACTAAAGAGTTCGTCCAACTAGAAACGGGAACCCCGCGCTTTGAACACAGCGCCCATCCGACCGGAGATGGCAATTCAGTGATCCTGGTCGGAGGCCGTCTAGACGACAAACAACTCAACGGTCTCATCGAACAGCTAGATGTTCGGATCAGTAAAAACGATGATGGGATCACGTTCGACGTCACCAGGAACGCACTGGGTCAGTTAAAGTATCCCCGGCATCAACATGCATCGATTCTATTTGAGGACTCAGAGCAACCCCTGTTGTTCATCTACGGCGGATACGGCGGCTCCCTGGGAACTCCACATGTACAACTCACCGGGGAAAATTGCCGAATTCTAGATGAACCTGAAGCTTTCAGAATACGCACCAGTGCCGGATATGCCCGCCCTCTCTTGATGCCTCCTGGTGCCGACCTACCAGGCCCTCGGAGGGGGTTACACCTGTTCCCTCTTGACGACTCAACGGGTCAGGGGAACCGAGCCTTGCTGGTAGCCGGCACCAGGAAAGAGGCCATCCTGGATGCCTTTTCGCCGGTTCAAATCACTGAATGTCGCACCGCTTACACTCTCTATGCTGAGGACCCTGGAGGTGGACGAATCCGACTCGACTGGACCTCCGCAGGAAGACTCCCGGTGGAGATGTTCCAACCCTGCATCGCTGCGATCCCCGGCGGCAGAATTCTTGTCGCCGGAGGACTCGAAAAGGAAGGGCGCCCTACTGCAGAAGCGGCCATCTATGATCCAGTTTCTGGAATCCTGGAGAGGGTTTGTCGAACGATGACGGATTCGTTGGAAGATTCCAGAGCGCCGCTGGCTTCTCGCGCGGTCTCTTTGTGGGGTGGGGCGTTGATTCTCGGGGCTTCCCCTGAAAACCAGACCTGTCAGGCGATTCTGTTCCGCCTCGGCAATTAGCTACATATATTCTTTAACTGGCCAACAAAATCCTTATTCGGAATTAGTAGTCGATTCGCCACCGGAGTAACTGATCAGTTTCAACTTCAACTCCCAGATATCCGCGGTCGTGCTACTTTTCTTGTTTTTGTTGCTGAGTTCCAACTTCTCGAAACCGAGGTGAGGAGCTCGAGTACGAATTTTTTCGAGAAAAGTAATGTGATCACGCAACGGTTTACTTCCAAAGGTCGCGGAGTAGGTATGTTTGGTCAAACCACCGTTCTCGCGCTTGTCACTACTGGAAGCAACGATCTCAGGTTTGGCCGTAGAGTTCCGCATGTCCTCAACGATTTCGGAGATGATGCTACTGGTCTTACTGGCTTTCTTCTTACTCTCCTCGCGGCGACGATGCTCCTCAACCACTTCCCTGCTTTCAGCGCTACCAAGCAAGTCCTTCAGTTTGGCGAAATTAAGAGCTTCGCTTTCAGTGGCTGATTGATATTCTTGTGCTTCACTCTTGATCCACCAGCCCCAGGCTCCAAACACCGCGGAGCACAGAAACAACGTCAACAACAGAATCTGTGTCAAATCACTGGCTTCATTTTTGGCAGACATCGTTAACTCCTTCCCGGTGTTTCGGTGATGGAATTCTTGAGCTTCAAATCCACAGAGACTTTTTTCTTTTCTCCCGCAGGGGTGATGGTTTCTTCCACCGAGAAGAACTTGGAACTCCGTTCTAATGCGGAAACCGCTCTTTCGGCAGCCGTGGCATCGGGCACAAAGAACTCAACGGTAGATTTGCCATCCTTCTTCTTCAAGGCATTGAAATCGAACTTGAACCATTCCGGGTAAACCTTGGGAATCGCAGAGGCAACTCCCTTCGACACGTCATCGAGCAATTCAAGTCCCGGTAGATACTGTTGTACTTTTGTTCTGCTTCTGCCGGCTGAGCCACCCTTGAGTTCATTGATTCTAGCCTGGGCGCTCCTCAGATAGTTCGGATTCTGAGAACGTGGCGCCTTCTCGAACCGCGCCATGTACACCTCCGACATATTATTTCGGACGGTTTCATATTCCTGGCGTCGGTATTGTTTCTCGCGATGATTTGAAATTAACCAACTCACCGAAATGCAGCACAGAACAAGCCCCAGTAGTAACATGCCAGGTAGCAGTTTCGCGAAGCGACGTTCGTATCGAAATTCGTCTTTCCTCAAATCGAAAGTGGTGGCTCCTTGTCCGGCGGATTGAAGAGCCAGCCCGACCGCCACCCCACCGCTACAGTTGCAACGATCCACCTTGTCGATCGCAATCTTTGTTTCGATTCCATCGCATACACGGAGTTGCAGTGCGGGAACCTCGTACTCCTCGGATAGGCGATCGACGATTCCCAATTCCGCAGCAGCGCTGCCGGAAACTACGACTCGATCGAGCGGAAAACGCATCAAGATTGCGGCAAATGTTCGATCAATCTCGGTGAAAAGTCTCTCGATCACTTCATCCGGGTTCGCCGGAGGCAACTCTGGAGCGGTCGTCAGCTCCTCGTTGAGTCTCGCAAACTCTTCATCTGAAACCACAGCGATGGACAACTCTTCTTCGCCAGCAACTTCCTGATCCTCTTCAAGACGCTCGAATAGGTTTTTAAACTCATCTGCGGTTCCGGTGGAGCTCTCTGGCTGCTCGGAAGAAGACTCCTCGCTAGCGGTTGTCAGTACAGGAATCGCGGAGGGTCTCAGGTGGTTGGAGGTAGATCGAATTTTGGTGATCCTACCCTCCTCCAACATCAAGAAAGTGGTATGTCCAGCCTCCATGCCGATGAGAAGTGTCCTACCAGCCTTGAGGTCGGGCCTGGCGACACTCAACGAAGTTGCCAGAGCCGTCGCATCGATCTCGACCTGAATCGGATCGACAGAACCTTCATGTAGCATCTCCAGATGAACCTCAATGGTTTTCTTTTGAACCGCGCTGATCAACAATCGACTTGAGCCTTCAGACTCAGAGCATTTGATGAACTCAACGATGAGGTCATCGATAGATGCCGATGGAATGTGACCTTCGCTCTCATAACGAATCGTCTTCGCGATGTGGTCGTTACGAGTAAAAGGAACGGAAATCTCCCGCAGGGTCGTCATGCGAGTCGGAATGGAAGTGACTATATCGAGGCCCTGTCGATCTTTTCCTGACAATGTCGTTTCGAGAATCTCGGTAAGGGAGCTGACTCTTTCCTCGGCGGTCTCCCCCACGATCCGAGCTTCGACGTAATCGACGATGGTGGTCTGCTTCGAGGTGGCCTCGACCACCGCAATACAAACTTCTGCGCCATCAATTTCTATGCCTGCGTGCAGGGCCACGTCAGGACTCCTCTCGAAAGGATCTTAGGGATGGGCTCAGGGCTTCGGTTGGCCTTGAGGTCTGTTTAACTCTTCGAGCCTACGAATCGTTCCTTGGGTGTCGTTCAGATCAACGCCGAGAGTCGCTTCCACTTGTTTACGTGACTCTGCATCTGTAGAAGGCGTTCTCTGTCCGCGTACGCCGGGCGTTGGTCTCCTTGTCGGCACAGCCCGGTCAGCAGAGGGGACAGCATTACGACTCCCTCTACCCTGCACATTGCTGCGGGTATTCTGCTGGTTTCCAGGAGTGCGGAGCGTTCCATTAGCAGGTCGAGCCGAGGTAGCGGCTGGCGGCTTTGACTCGGTGCCAGGAACCGCCTTACCTTGCTGATTCTTGATGCTTCCACGCACGTCGCCTGGAATCGCCGTCGACGGGGTTGCGATACCTACCCTCGCATTACCACCACCGAGAAGATCTACTTCTTCGGGGCTGAGTCCGCGTAAGACCAGACCGGAACCTTCCACGTGCAACACTGTATCAATTTTGTCTTCAGCACTCAGGGTGTAACGCAAGCCATTGTGTTCGTACAAGACTCGCCGCGGTGCATCGTCGATCTCCACTACCGTGAAAATATTATCATCAATCCGCACTTTTTTCCCTTGTTCGAGCAAGCGAACTCGCTGGTTGGAAACTTGTGCTCGGGAAGATCGTGATGGAGTCCTCGTCGTCCGCCCCCTTGAAGAAGTGCGGCTGCTTGTACCTCTGACTCGACTGTTATTGACCGTTCGGGTCGAACGACCCGGCAAGATGACCGCGGTCTGGGCCTTCTCCTGAATGGTGGCAAACCTCTGCCCGGCGGCAGAAGAAACGATGATGCCGGTAATTTCCCAGTCGCCTATGGGGCCACTATTTAGAAGCGGTAAGGCTGGATCGGTCTCTGGCTTCACCGGTGCTACTTGAACCGGAGGAGGTTGGCGATACAGATCAGAGATGATTTTCTGGTATTGATTCCCTGTAGAACGAACGGCTTGTGGAGTCAACACAAAGTCTTCAGGTTCCACGAGACGTACAGTTACTGCCTCAGGAGAACCGGTGAAAAGATCATAGATGGTAAACCCGAGTAGACTGAGAGCTCCGCAATTCAAGACCAGGAGTCCCCAACGCAACAGTCTGATGTTTAGTTTCGGCATCTTTAGTTCCTCCGCGCCATCTTCATCGGCGCACTTCCCGCCAGGAAAGAACCACGATGTGGTGGTCTTTCCGAGCACACACGATTCTACCCGAAAGAGTACGATCATTCTCGCCGGTTCCTTCGAGGGTAGCGGTGAAATAATTGCTGGAAAACACTGTATGATCCTCTAAATCCTGCTTCAGGAGCTCGAAGATTGACTCTTCGCCAGCACTCCCATCGGTCCAACTCTCGTCCACGTTACCCAATTGCTCAAAACTGGTGAAATGCTGGAATTCCTGCATCTCCTCCTCGGCCAGGCCAAATTCATCGACAGTGGAGAGGGGAAAGGATTCATCGCCTTCTTCCTCTTGCTGAAATTGATTGCCGTGATCGTAGATCATCCAGCTGATTTCCTTCGCCTCGTCAAAATCCTCGAAGGACCGAATTAAGGCGATCAGCACCTCGGGACGAGCGGTGTTGAGATTGATTTTACCGCTTGAATTTGCGGTCAACACATGACGTAACCCGATCGGAGTTGGGAGTTGAGAAACTCCTTCTTCCAGGAATTCAAAGCCTGCCTGCTGGAGGACCTCCATGGCACCCGGAGCTTCCGAGTCAATCATTCCAAACAGGTCTTCCTCGAAATCACCTTCTTCTTCTCCTGCTTCCAGTTCTTCCGGATCAACTGGACCGTCGAACAGTTCCCAGCTAATCCCTTCCAACTCTCTGATCGAATCGAGACTATGGATTCTTCGCGTCTCTTCTTCCATCGCTCTGCTATAGACCATGCTGACGATGGAATTTGCCGCAGTAACTGGGTCGGGAACGTCATAGTAATCGAAACCGTATTCCATGTTGTAATCGACCACCGCCTCGATGAGGCGCTGAATCATGATCTCGGCCTCATCTACCGTCTCTTGATCGGGCGCCAGGTATTCTTCCTCTTCCCCGTCCTCGAGAAGATCTCCAATCCCTGCGGCTTCGGCAGCAGCGAGAGCCTCTCCATCCAATTCTTCGGCTTCGTCTAGATCCTCTTCCGACTCATCGGAAAGAGATGCCAATTCGAAGATGTAGTTGAGATCGATACAGGACTCTCCATCGATGACCTGGCCGGAGAGTTGTACCTGGTCGATTGAATCCTGTAGCGGATAAGCCCAGCTTTCATGACGCGTATCGATCCGGGTCGAATTTTCAGCGCCTTCGCCTCCACCGGCACCTCCACCGGCACCTCCACCCGGCAACCCTCCGGAAAGGCCGGTGCCAGGACCGCCACCACCGGTGGTGGGGATACCGCCGCCATCTCCACCGAGATCGAGCGTATCGCCTTCCAGATCATCGACTTCGAAGTAACCGAGATCCTCCATCAGGTCGTTGCTGAGGTTTTGCAGCACCTGACGTGCTGCCGATTGGAGGGCATAAGACAGCTCGACGTGTCCCTGGCGGTTTTGCGAGATCCGCTCCTCGACCTTGGTCACAAAGACCAGCTGGGTGATCAACACCGTCAACACCAGAACCAGTACCAGTACCACAAACAGCGCCATCCCCTCCTGTCGGAGAGAAGGGTGATGCAGCGTGGTAGGCGGCAAATTCTTCATCGAGAACTCCTGGTTCTGTCCAAGCAACGAGCGGGAAACGACATCTCGCTCTCTGGTCAATTCATCGGCAGATATCATGCCAGTCTACACTGATCTTCGACCTTGATTTGAAACCAGAGATAATTCGTAACCCAATATCATTTAACAGGTTACAGAGATGCATCCAAAATCAGTTTGAAGGCATCCCGCTGATTCTGCCCGAATCGAGCCATCCAGTGTTCAAAAACACTACACCGAAGCCGGGGTCGGCGCATCGATCGCCTCTGTATCGTCGTTCCTGCGCCGTAGAAAGAAGGAAAGGACCACAGGAAGAACCACCAGTGTCAGCACGGTGGAAGTCGAAAGGCCACCGATGATGGTCTTGCCGAGGGTATAGAACTGGGGCCCAACCGTCATCTGGGTACCGTAAGCCATCGGGATCAACCCCAGTACCGTGGTCAACGCAGTGATGAGGATGGGGCGAAGTCGATCACTGGCGCCCTTTTTGATGGCCACGATCGGATCCAGGCCACTCTTCAAATGACGTAGAACCTGATCGATGAGAACGATGCCATTATTCACGACAATACCACACAACAGAATCATTCCGACTGCAGCAGGAGTATCGAGATGATCCCCCTGGAGATAGAGACACCAGATCACGCCCGGGATGGCTAGCAGTACCGTGACCATCAGAACCAACGGTGTTCGGAGTGATTCAAACAGACATGCAAGCACCAGGTAGACCAGAAATACCGACAGGTACATTCCTTCGCCGAAGGAGGCGCGGTTGCGCCAGCGACCGGACCAACCTTCACCCAGATCCCATTCGTATCCGACCGGCCAGGAGAACGCGGCTAGTGCCTGCTCCAGACGAGGGATCACCGTATCCTTCTTCCCGGCCTCATAACGTACCGATACGCTCAGGTTGGCAAGACGATCACGCCGATTACGCTCATCGGGGGCCTCTTGCTGAACCAGCTGACCGATCTCTTCGATCGGAAGATCGAGAAAATCGGTCAATTGAAAACGCATCAGCCTCAACTCCGCCACCGTATCGGTCTCCTCTTCGTCGAGACCCAATGTGATATCCAGATCCCCTGAGCGGGTTCGCATCTGGGACAGTCGGCTTCCGGCAAAGGCGGAACTGACGGTACGTGCCACCGTATCTCCGGTGACCTGAAGGCGGCCGAGCAAATCCTCGTTCGGCTCGAGACGCAGCTCATCCACATCATCGAAACCAGCAATCTCTGACTCGATGATCCCCTCAATACCTGACATGTACTGGACAAGCCTCTCGCCCAGATCGTCGAGAAGATTACTGGAATCACCACGAAGCCGAACCTGGATCGACCCTGCAGAGCTGCGAGATCCGCCACCACGGCCGTGCCCACCCCATCCCCAGTCTTCACCAGTTTTGATGGTGAACCCGGGAACTGTGGGCAAAATCTCGTCGAGACGAGCACGCAGATCAGTGAGGTACTCCTCGGTAGCGATCTCCGTCGGCGGATAGATTCTGGTCAGCGCGTATCCGTCTCTGAACCAGGAATAGATGTCTCCCTCACCGATCACTTCTCGCTTTGATTCGAGGTAATTTTCGACGTCGGTCACGACCTTTTCCATCTCCCGAAAGTCGAGACCTTTGACCGGTCGGTAGGAGATGTTGGCGTGGTTGTTCTTCCAGTCCGCATCGGAAAGATCGACCCTGAAGCCGTTATTGAACGGAATCACGGTGCTCATCGTGGCCGTCAGAGCCACCAGCAAAGCAATCACCCGGTGCTTCAAGGCCAATGCCAGAAACTTGTCGTAACCGACCCGGAAACTGGAAAACCATGAAGACTTACCTGGATCGTCACCGCCGTAAATTCTGGCGGCCACCATCGGAACCAACGTCAGAGAGACGAACAAGCTCGCGATGATGGTGAGAGAAATGACCAGTCCGACGCTCGCCAGAGAATCGGTAAACTCGTTACGATCAGAGATGAGTACCGGAAGAAAAACCACCACGGTGGTCAGGGTCGCCGCGAAAACGGGCGTCGCCACCTCCATCGTTCCTTGAGTTGCCGCGGTTTTCGGCTCATCTCCTAGCCCTGCACGACGAACGATCGACTCCACCACCACTACGGCGGTGTCGACCAACATTCCCACTCCCAACATCAGTGCCATAATGGTGACAACGTTGAGCTCCATATCGAGCATGTGCAACACCGCGAGTGCGAACAGTACGGAGATGGGGATTGCCATTCCGACAAGCAGCGTGGCGGAGATCCTGCGTAAAAACAGCAGCAGGATCATCACCGCCATCCCTCCACCGATGAGACCTGCATCGCGAAGTCGAACCAGTGAATCGACGATCATTTTGCCCTGATCCTGCCAGACCAGTAGATCGATCCCTTCCAGTTGAGGATCCTTTGAGATCTCCTCGACCGTTTCACGTACGGCTCGACAAACCTCGACCGTGTTGGCACCCGATTCCTGGGAGATCTCCAGTGAAACAGCATAGGATCCGTTGAGATGTCTACCCCAGCGACGTTCCCCTTCCACCTTCTTGATGGTGGCCACCTGGCCAAGACGGAGTCCATTCGCATTGATGGGTAACTGCGACAGTTGCTCGACATTCTCCATCGCATTGATGAGACGGAGACGGCGTACCTTTCCATCCTTCCAGATCCTACCGATGGTGGTATTGATGTTGGAATTCTGGATCACCTGAGAGATGTTCCTCAGGGTCAACCCATGGCGCTCCAGATCTTCTTTGCGAAAGCTGATCTTCACCTCAAGCGGAGAGACACCATCCATCTCCACCTGTCCGATACCCTCGATCCGCTCGATCGGGCGCTGGATTCTGTTTACCAGCAGATCGTAGTTCTGGGACAGGTCGACACCCTTGGCGCTAATCCGTGCTTCCATGATGGTATCGATGCCGGCTCCCCAGCCATCTTCCCGGATCCGGATCCTCTCGATGTCCTCGACCGGAAGTTGTTCCATCGCCCGGGCCAAACGTTCCCGGATCTCGACCTTCACCGCCTCGATATCGGTGCCGTAATCGAAACGAAGACGGACACGCCCATTGCCCTCCCGTGATTCACTATCGATTTCACGTACGCCTTTCAGTGTCGCGAGAGCCTCCTCTAGCGGTCGCACCACCTCGTTTTCGATCTGGATCGGCGATGCATTCGGATAAGGAACGGAGACCGAAACTCGCATCTTCTTGAAATCCGGCATGGCACTGAGAGGAATCT
This sequence comes from Planctomycetota bacterium, assembly GCA_002711105.1. GTDB lineage: Bacteria > Planctomycetota > UBA8108 > UBA1146 > UBA1146 > UBA1146. The sequence continues at coordinate 31,029 of PAIH01000052.1, read as the reverse complement.
GCTGGATCGACAGAACACCGGCCAGCAACAGGATGATGTGTACCGTCAATGTGGTGATGGGACGGTCGAGACAAAAACGGACGAATTTTCTCAAGCCGACCTCCCATCTTTGGAAGAACGTTGTAATAAACGATAGCCACTCGGAATCACCACTAACGTCATCATGGTCGCCGCGGCCAACCCCCAGACTACCGTAATTGCGAGGGGTTTGCGCAGTTCCGCTCCTGGGCCAAAACCCAGTGCCAGCGGCAATAGTCCCAAGATGGTCGTGGCACTGGTGATGAGAATTGGGCGAAGTCTCTCGACACCAGCTTCTCGCGCTGCAGAAGTTGGGTCTGACCCCGTTTCCTGAAGTTGTTGGATCCTGGCAACGAAGATGATTCCGTTGTTCACCACGATTCCGCACAACACGATCACACCGATCATCGAGAGTACACCCAACGGAATCCCGGTGAAGAACATGGCAAAGATCGCTCCACAGATTCCCAGCGGAACCGTGAGGATGACGATGAAGGGTAACTTCAACGATTCGAAGGTACTCGCCAGCACCAGGTAAACCACAAAGATCGCCAGCGCGAGAGCCTCGGCAAGACTCTGGAGTGACTCCTTCATCTCCAGGTTCTGACCGGACATCCGGGCAGCCGTTGTCGGCGGTAGATATCGTCCTTGAAGAGCTTGTTCGGCATTCATGGTCGCGGTTCCCAGGTCCACCCCATCGGTACGCGCGGTCACCAGAACAGATCGCTCTCCTCCCACACGACGGATTTCCACCGGCCCTAATGCCTCTTCCAATCGACCGAGCGAGGCCACCCTCAACGGAGCCAACGCATCGGGCCCAGAAACAGCGACGGAATCCAGCTCGGCGTCTTCGATCCCCTTTTCCAGCGCTCCCCTCATCCGCACTCGAACATCGATTGGCTTTTCTGCATATCGATACTGAGTGGCGATTTCACCGATCCCCTTGGCCCTCAGACCATCGGCGACCTGCCCGAGGGTAAGTCCATAGGCAGAAAGACGCACCGGATCCAGACGAACATGCACCTCTGGTACCTGATCGGCAACCTGGGCATGGACATCCAACAGGTTGGGAACCAGTTCCAGACGCTCCTCTATCGCCAGAGCCGAGTTGCGTAAAGTCTCCAAATCTTCATCAAAAACTTCGACTTCGATCGGATCTCGAAAGGTGAACAGGGAAGGACGTCCCAGAGTCACCGGGCAATCAGGTACCTTCGCGAATTCCTGTTCGATGCGTTCGATCACCTCCGCTTCCTGCTGCCGCGTCGCCTCGCTTGTCAGCGTCAGTGAAATTCGGGCGACATGTTCGCGGCGATCTCCCGATTGCACTTCCCCCAGTACCGGTGCATCTCCGACAGTTGAAGTCACCATGGCGATAGGCTGACCCGCGACCTTGAGTCTATCTATCGCCAGTTCCAGCGAAGCGATTTTACGATCTGTCTCCTCTAATGGTGTCCCCTCCGTCAGTTCCACATCGAAGTGGAACTGTCCCTGGAACAAATCCGGGACCAGTTCTGATCCGAGATCATCCGCCTGTGGAAGAACGAGGATGCATAGCATCACGGCCAACACCGGAGCCACCCAGGAGACTGCCAGCACCTGATCGAGAATCCTGGCGTAGTATCGTTGGGCTGTATTCAACAGATAACTGAATGCCATCGAGAGCGGACCCAGCACTCGATCGATGGCATGGATCAGACGTACCAGCTTGCCCGGCGAAGAACCGGTTCCATTGGCGATGACGGTCGGTATTACGGTGACCGCCACAAACAGGCTCGCGAGCAAGGAGTAGGTCACCGTCAGTGCTTGATCACGGAAAATCTCGCCGCCGATTCCCTGAACGAAGACTAACGGAAGGAACACGGCGATAGTGGTGAGTGTCGAAGCAATGATGCCACCCATCACTTGCCCGGTACCCTCTGTTACCGCATCTCTTATATCCAGCCCCTTCTCTCGTAGACGCTGGATCGACTCCAGAACCACGACACTGTTGTCGACCAGCATTCCGATCCCCAGGGCAAGTCCTCCCAGTGAAAGGACATTCAGACTCACATCGGTCAGCTCCATCAGTAAAAACGTGACGGCCACTGAAACTGGTATCGACAATGCAATGGTGAGCGTGCTGAGCAGGTCACGAAGAAATAGGTACAGGACCAGTGCTGCCAGCAGCGCTCCCAACAGAGCTGTAGACTCAACGCTGGAGATGGAGTCCTCGATGAAACGAGCCTGATCCGTGAGAACCTCGAGCTGGCAACCAGTGAGACTCCGATCATCCTCCAGTTGTGCAAGGCGCTCGCGAACCCGATGCGCAACGGAAACTGAGTTAGCATCGCCTTCCTTGTAGAGATCGAGTTGGACCGCAGGACGACCATTGACCCGCACCAGGATCTCGTCATCGCGGGGAACGATGGCTACCGATCCGATGTCGCGTACCCTCAACGTACCCGTCTCTCCGTGGCGAATGATTACATCTTCGATGTCCTCGATCGACTCGAACTCGTGTACCGTTCGCAACCGGTAGGCGGTTTGACGATCACGAATCTCTCCCCCGGATCGGTTCACGTTCTCCTGGCCCAGTTTCCGAGCCACTTCCTGAACCGTGAGAGACAGCACATCGAGACGCTGGGGATCGAGATCGACCAGCACCTCATCTTCGGCTCCTCCGATGACCCGCGCTGCGGCAACTCCGGTCACCGTTTCAAGTCGTCGTTTGACCCGCAATTCGGCGAGTTTACGTAGATCGGGAACTGACCGGTTCCCTGACAGCGCCAGTCGCATCATTGGATCGAGCGAAGGATCGAAGCGATAAACCAGCGGAGCCCGTGCGTCATCGGGGAGGTTGACGAGGTCTAACTTCTCTCGGACATCCAGACTGGCCCGCTGCATGTCCGTGTCCCAGCTAAATTCCAGGACCACCTCGGAAACCCCAGCTCGGGAGTTACTGACGTACCTTCGCAACCCTTGTGTCACTCCCACCACATCTTCGATGGGATCGGTGACGAGCTGTTCCACTTCTTGAGGAGAGGCGTCCGGCAACTCAGTCTGGACGGTCAATGTCGGATAGGTGATGTCAGGTAAAAGCTCTACCGGTAGTCGGCCCAGAGCAAGGACTCCGAAGGTCACTGCAGCGATGGTGATCATCGCAACGGTCACCGGTCGGCGGATGATCCCCTTGAGCCACTGCTGCATCGATCACTCCTCGTCCGAACAACTTCAGTCGTCGGAAGATCCGGATCCTGCGGAGGAACCCGCACCCGGTACCACAGGTGTGACAGGAGCGCTGGTACCACCACCTGTTCGGACACCCGCCGGTGCATTGCCTCCACCTTGTCCACTACCACCCTGAGCTCCCGGAGATCCACGGCGACGTCCTTCAACTGCGCCTCTCTTGGCATCCTCCGGACGCTTCCGTTGCACTTCATCCGTTATTGGTGTCGTTGCATCGAGACGCTCCACCGTAAGGGAGTCGACTTGAACAGGGATCTCGCGATAGACGCTGACCTTGGCTCGATCCTGAAGATCGTCGATGCCCTGCACCACCACTCGGTCTCCCAGCGTCAGTCCTTCTTCGATGACGACGATGGATTCGTTCTCGTATCCGCTGACCACCTCAAGCTCCTGCACCGTTTCTCCATCTTCGAGCAGGCGAAAAAGCCTGGATCGACCATCGGTGTTGAGCATGGCAGAGCGAGGCACGATGATACGATTCTCCAGGGTCCTGGTGATCACATCGACATGGACGAAAGAACCGGGCCTCAAGATGACCGCCGCATCCGGAAAACGGGTGAGAACCTCCACCGTCAGGCTTTCCCTGTCGACTACCGGACTGACCCGTTCCACCGTTCCCTCGGCCAGGGCAGGACCGTCACTCTCTGTCCGCAGAACACAGCGTTGCCCCAGCTCAAGATCAGCAACTTCACTCTCGGGAAGATGTAGGCGCACTCTCAACGGCTCGAAGTCTGCGAAAGCAAACAGTTCATCTCCCACCCGAACATATTGCCCCGGCTCGATGCGGCGACGGATAATTATCCCATCGAACAAAGCCTCTGGTTGTGAATGCCCCAGATCGATGAGCGCCCGAGCATGGATGGCTTCCGCCTTACGGAGGGTAAATCTGGCATCGTCCAGTTCCTTGGTCGTCCCGGCTCGAGTCTTCGCAAGTCCTTCCATTCTCTCCATGCCTGCTTGGGCCTGCTCCTTCTCGATCAGTGCAACTCGCTCGGCGATGCGCAGTTCCTCCTGATCGATGGAGCACAGGACCTTGCCCTTTGCGACCCTCTGCCCCTCTTCCACCTCGACCGCATCGACACTCCCTTCGACACGGGAAAGGAGAACGACCTGGCGCTCTGGCTCCAGGATTCCACTGCCACGGACTCGCTCCCGGATCACCGCAAGCAAGGAGGAAGTCACTTCGACCGGGATTACATCTCGTTTCACTGCTGAAGTACCCTCATACCCGGAACCAGAACCGCTACCGCGCCCCATTTGCTGTCTGCGAGACATGTCCCTGCCACCAGAAGGGTTCGATTCATCAACGTTGAAGATGCTGTGGGCAAACCAACCGATGACGATAAGGCAGGTCGCGGCAATGAGCTGAGGAATCCAGCGTGTCATTCGTTGCTCCCATCGCATTCAGGGCAGGCGCAGCTGGCCCGAAGACGTTCAAAGGACCAGATTCCGGTAGCATGGCCATCGGAGAATCTGAGGTTCAATCCATAATTCCCGGTCAAATCAAAACCGGTACAGTGCAGATCCACCGGTAGATTCGCTGAATCGAGAATCGGCTCCCTCGACCATTCGTCGACACAGCTAGCACATTGACAGCTTTCGCGCAGGGATCGGTGGGAAAAGAGGCTCTCGTGACCATCTCCCCATACGATCAGCAAGGTAGCCGGCTCAAGTAGTTCCACCACTTCTGCCTGGTAGTTGCTGGAACCACTCAAAATCGCGATCCTCCCAATCCCGAACTAGACGGGATTGTACCTCGTGACGGTGTTTTCCACACGGGAAGCTGAGAGACCAGACACGGAAAAGAGGTCCCCACAAAAGGCGTGAGCCCCCTCCGGAATTGGGTCGATCCCGGAGAAGGCCGTTTGGAAGGCTAAGTGTTCATGACCTTATCTTCCGCAGCCAGGTGGCCGAGCAGGAAGAAAAGGTGGACCGGAGAGAGGTACGCCGCGTCAACTTCGGGGAAAACCACTCCACGGGCTCGACAACTCCCCAACTCTCTCCGGCCGTCGAACCGTCGACAAATCTACTTTGTATAATATAAAATGTAAAGTACATTTTGTGGGATTCGCATTTCCTTCCTTCAGAACATCTTGAAGCGCAGAATGCCCGCACCCACGGTTCAGTGCTCAGCGCCCAACGAGGCCACTTTGACGAGACTTCCAGTCCTGGAGGACCAAAATTTATGGCGGATCACAACACCTTTCAGAAGTGGCTACTCCAACTCCAGGACCAGATCTGCAGCACCCTGGAGAAAGAAGACGGAAAAGCCCATTTCGAGTCCTCTCGCTGGCAAAGAGACGGGGGCGGTGGTGGCGAAAGTCGCCTGCTGAGAGATGGAGGCCTGTTCGAACAGGCCGGTGTCAACTTCTCGCTGGTCAGTGGTGATTCGTTACCCGCCTCCGCCAGTGCCCAGAGACCCGAACTCGCAGGAAGAAGTTTCGAAGCGATGGGGATCTCCATGGTTCTACATCCGTGGAACCCTCACGTACCCACCACCCACATGAACGTCCGGCTGTTTCATTCCCACCAACAAGGAACCGATCCGATCTGGTGGTTCGGAGGCGGGTTTGACCTGACCCCCTACTACCCCCACCTCGAGGATGCACAACACTGGCATCAGGTGGCCCGAAAGGCCCTCGACCCGCATGGCACCGATCTATATCCGCGTTTCAAGGAATGGTGCGATCGGTATTTCTTTCTGCCCCATCGAAACGAAACTCGGGGTGTCGGCGGGATCTTTTTTGACGACTTCGACGACAACGGATTCGACCATTCGATGGCGGTCACTCAATCAATTGGAGAAGCGTTTCTCGAGGCCTATCTGCCCATCGCGCGACGCCGCAGGGAACTGGAATACGGTGACCGAGAAAGACAGTTCCAGCTCTATCGTCGAGGTCGTTATGTCGAGTTCAATCTGCTGTTTGATCGGGGCACCCTGTTCGGCATTCAGAGTGGTGGCCGGGCCGAGGCGATTTTGATGTCGCTGCCACCGCAGGTTCGCTGGCAAACCGGCTGGAGCGCCGAAACCGGATCCGAAGAAGAGAAATTACTCGATTACCTGAGACCTCGAGAATGGCTGTAAGCGCCCAAAAGAACGGCTGTATCCGCTTCTAGATCAATAGCTTACGTTCCATCCAGTGGGGTCACCCCCGATCGGTATTGCCAATTTGGCAATTCTCTTGTTGCCAATTTGGCAATATTGGATATATTCCAGTGCAGTGAGACGACGACGGATTCGACAGCGTCATGGAAAAGAAGTGCTCGACGAGAAAGGCGTACACAGATGAACCAGGAACTCCACGAAGAGGATCGAGAACTCTACCAAGAGGATAACGATGAGTTTGATGACGGGCCTGCTAATACCGGTTGGCTCAGCAACACTCCTTACTGGCTGATCTCAGTGGTCGCCCATGGAATCTTACTCTTCGTACTCGGCGGAATCGTGATTCTTGAGGTCAGAGAAGAGAAGGAAGAACGCAAGGTAGTGGTGAAGAATGAAATCAAACCTCCCGTCTACGATCCAACCAAAAAGCGAGACATCGAACGCAAGCCTGAAATCCTCGAAAAGAAAAAGACCGACCCCATCAAGCTGCTCAAACCCGACAAGATCAGTCGGACTCCCAAGGGCACCAGCAAGAACAACAAGACCAACAAAAACATCAAGAACCAGCTCAATGATGCCTTCGGCATGACCGGAGCCGGAGCTGGAGCCTACGGCAACCGATTCGGAAAAGGTTCGCTATCGCGAGAAGGCGGCAGTGAAGCCACCGAAAGCGCCGTCCTGGCGGCACTGAAATGGCTTGAGCGTCATCAACACCCGGATGGCCACTGGTCCTCCAACGGTTTCTTGCGACCGGATGGATGTGAAAAAGAAGAGGGGGACGGCTTCGATGGATACGATGTCGGCTGCACCGCGCTGGCGATGCTTGCCTACCTCGGATTCGGACACACCCACGAGAGTGGAGAGTTCCCCGAGTTCGTCGTCGTCATGCGCAAGGCGATGGACTGGATGCTGGCTCAACAGATCAAGGACGCCGATCCGAAACTGAACGGCCTGTTCGGATTACCTCTGGAAGAAACCGACGAGTGGATTTACAACCACTCCATCGCCACGATGGCGATGGCCGAACTGCTGCTTTTGTCCCATGACAAGATCAAGCTCTCGAAGCCGGTCGAAAACGCCACCAAGTGGTGCCTGCGAGCTCAGAACCCCGGATACGGTTGGAAGTACGGTTATCAGGCTGGACACAACGACACTTCGGTGACTGGCTGGATGGTGCTCGCACTCAAAACCGCCAAAGTGTGCGCCCAATCGCGCTACATCAAAAAGGTCCGCAAAAAGGACTTCGACCCTGCTTTTGAAGGTGCCTTGAAGTGGTTCGCTTCATGTACGTCGCCTCGTAATGGAATTTGTGGATACGAGAACTCTGGTGATCCAGGTTCCCAGCTGCAGAAACACTACCCAGAACCCTACCCCTACTCGAAGGATCTCTCCTGCATGACAGCGGTGGGCGTTCTGTGTCGCATCTTTGCCGGAGAAAAGACCAACACCGATGCCATCAAGCAAGGGACCTCGGTGCTGATGGATCAGATCCCCAGATGGCGCCCACAAGAGGGGAAGAGGAAATCGAAGATCAACCTCTACTACTGGTACTACGCCACCTACGCGATGTTCCAGATCGGCGGTAGCAAGTGGCGTGAATGGAATGAGGCGATGATCGAGGCTCTGGTCCGCAACCAGCGAGTCGGCGGTTGCGAGGATGGCTCCTGGGATCCGATCGGTGAATGGGGAATTGCTGGAGGTCGGGTCTATAACACCGCCATCGGGGCGATGACCCTAGAGGTCTACTACCGTTTCGCTCGCGCCAGCAACTAGAGGGACACTTTGAACAAGATCGACCATCAATTACCCGACAAGGGAATCGAGGTACACCTCAACGGTGAACCTCACCTACTCCCTTTCAATTGCACCGTTTCTGCGCTGGTAAGATCGCTTCCAGTGGAGCCAACCGCCGTTGCGGTAGAGCGTAACCGCACCATCGTTCCGCGCTCTCTCCATGAGAAAACCATCCTTGAACCAGGAGATCAAATCGAAGTCGTGACCATCGTCGGAGGAGGATGATCTTGAATCGAGAAACCACTCAGGAGTCTTGTACCCAACCCACTCCTCTGCAACTCGGCGACCGGACCTTTCGGTCGCGGTTATTCGTCGGCACCGGGAAGTATTCCGATGCTGAAACGATGAATGCTGCTCTGGAAGCTTCCGGCTGCGAGGTAGTGACGATTGCCATCCGCAGGGTCGACTTGAAGGCGGGAGAAAATCTTCTGACCCAGCTCGACCGAGATCGTTACTTCCTGCTGCCCAATACCGCCGGCTGTTTTAACGCCGAAGATGCCATTCGTGTATGCCATCTGTCCCGGGAACTGGGACTGGGTGATTGGGTCAAACTGGAGGTTCTGGGCGACAAAAAGACCTTGCTGCCCGATCCAGTCGGCACCCTGGAGGCCTGCAAGACACTGGTCGACGAGGGATTCAAGGTGCTGGTATACAGCAGCGACGACCCGGTTCTGGCACTTCGCCTTCAAGACGCCGGTGCCACCTCCGTGATGCCCGCGGGCTCTCCCATCGGCAGCGGCCAGGGTGTCCTCAACCCCAACAGCCTGTCGATCATCATCGAACAACTCGATGTTCCGGTGATCATCGATGCCGGTGTCGGAACCGCTAGCGATGTGACCATCGCGATGGAGCTGGGAGCCGAAGGAGTTCTTCTCAACACCGGAATCGCTGCTGCGAAAGACCCGATCGCGATGGCCCACGCCATGCGACACGGTCTCGAAGCCGGTTGGTTCGCCGCCCGAGCGGGTCGAATTCCCAGGCGTCGCTACGCACTGGCTTCCAGTCCCACCGAGGGTGTGATCGGCGAGTAATGGAGACCTCAATCGAGGAATTGGCCGAAGCGAGTGCGCTGAATACCTTTTTCGTCTCTGTGGTGTTTCTCACCATTTCCATCTTTCTGCTGCGAGCACTCGGCCGTTCGATTCAGAAATCGACTCAGCCGACCGCCCCCCCAGCCAACAGCACTTCTCCCTGGAATATTTCAACGGTCTTGATGCTGTTCGGTTTTTTCCTGCTCGGTCAAATGGCGGTCCTTGCCTTCGCCAGCAGCTCCTCTCCAGGACCCGATGGAACCGTGACCATCGAACTCGATCAGACCAGCGTGTTCATCGGACTCTCTGTGGCCAATCTGGCTCTCTCGACCCTGGCGGTCCTGACTTATCGCCTGTTGCAAAAGCAACAGCTGGAAAACACGGAACAGCCAGCCGCTTCCTTCTGGTCGGAATCGGGGGGCCATCCATTCAGCGCAATACGACTCGGAATCCTCGCCTTGCTGTGCTGGATTCCCGGACACCTGGGACTGACAGGGTTGTGGTCCCTGTGCCTCGAAGGCCTCGATGTTGAAATCAACGCCCAGGAGAGTGTCCAGTTGATGTCCGAAGCACTGGAACAATCGGACTGGTCTGTGATCATTCCCATGTGGATTTATGGAATCGTGCTGGCTCCACTGGCCGAAGAAATCCTCTTTCGCGGGGTTCTCTTTCGCTGGCTTCGCGGTCACTGGGGGTTCTTCGCAGCACTGGCCGTCTCCTCGGTAGCCTTCGCCCTGGTTCACGATTCTGTCGCTTCGTGGCTACCGATCGCGGCTCTCGGGGGCTTGTGCTGCTGGCTCTACCACCGTAGCGGTCAGTTGCTCGCCACTATCACCCTGCACGCAGCCTTCAACTCCTGCATGTTTCTGCTGATCAGCTTGTTACCGGAGGGGATCTGATATGGCGAATATCGGAGACGTCATCCGGACATTGAGAGAGGGGAAGGGAGTCACCGCAAAGGATCTTGCTGAACGCGTCGGGCTGTCGGCGTCTCAGATGAGTCGCCTGGAAAATGGTCAGAGGAGAGTCAACAGCGAGGTTCTGGCGCGCATCGCCCGAGCTCTGGAGGTGACTCCTTCCGAGTTCTTCGATGACGGCGACTCTTCCACTGTCCGCCCTCTGGCTCGCTCTGCTGCAGCTCCTTTGCGAATCGCCATCGGCAAAATCCTACGCTCTGCCCGTCGACAGAAGCACTGGACCCTTGAAGATTTCGCTCGCAAGACCTCCACCTCTCGTGCCTATTGCCTTTCGGTGGAAGAAGGACGACGCAGCGGCCTGGAAACCGATTTCATCCGAAAATCGTGTCGGTTGCTGGGTCTGTCGGCGATAGATTTGCTGTTCTCCATCGAGGAAAAACTCGATGTCTCGGAAGTCGATTCTTCCGAGCGGATCTCTCAGCCGCCGATACCTGCCGGCGAAATGGTGCCGGGAATTCCTCTCATCGTTTCCGAGCTGACCGCTTATCCAGAAGAACTCGATGATCGAGGAGTGCCAGCAGGAGCCGTGGAAGAATGGCTTCGTCTGCCAGGAATCGACCCGAACCGATCCTTCGCTGTGCGAGTGGTCGGAGATGCGATGGCCGGCGCTGGTGAAGATTGTTTTCGGGCTGGCGATGTGATCGTCCTGTCGCTGGACCAACCCATCGCCAACGGAAATTTGGCTCTGGTCCGAACTACCTGGGAGGGCCGAAAAGGTGAGAAGTCGTCAAGAACCGTCTTTTGCCGCTATTTCGCTGACGATTCAGAGGCAATTCGCCTCCAGTTCTTGCGATCTGAGGTCCCCCCGTACATACTTCCGGCGTCGGAGGTGGAGAGAACCTGGGGGTTGGTTCTTCATCTTCGTCGCACGGAAAAGCACCGCTCATGATCCTGAGTCCTTTTCTGGTACGGGTTTAGGGGACCACTTTCTTCTTGAATCCACACACCGGAATCTGGTTTATTAGGAACTCGATCGGATTTTCCTGCGTTAATTTAGAAGACACACCTCCTCACGGGTCGGGGGGAACTCAGTTCCCTCCGACTCTATTTTTGTTTCATATTAAAGCAGTCGATCCTCTTTCCTCCCCAGCCAGCCGACTTCCACCCGATATTTTGCCTCGAATTGAAGCGGCGGAGGCACGGCACGCTGCACCGAACCTCCGCCGAAAAAGAGAGGGCTGAGTTCAACGAATCTCGTGGATCCGCATGTCGGGCTGTAACGCCTGCAAGGTCTGCAGCACTTCATTCTGACGCGAGGATCCACCGACACGCAGGTATCGTTCGAAACTTGTGATCGCTTCGGCTCGTTGGTTTCGGATCATCTGGACTCGACCAAGCCAGTAGTGCGGCTCTGCAAAAGTCGGGTCCACCTCGAGACATGTCTCCAGGTAAGTGGTGGCTTTGTCGTTCCGTTCCATCTGAATATAGAGCAGCGCCAGCTGCAGCAGCGGTCCTGAATACTGGTTTTCATCGGTGGCTTCTAACATCGCGAGGTAGGACTTCTCAGCAGCTGCAAAATGTCCAATTCCTTCATAAATCTGTCCGGCGAAGTAATCGTAACGAGGATTCTCCGGATCGATCTTCTGAGCTCGTGCCAAAGATTTGAGAGCCTGAGTGTGATCCGACTTCTCCCAGTACAGACGGGCAAGGCGTTCCTGATACCGAGGATTTTTCGGGAATTCGCTGGCCAGTCTCTGATATTTCTCAAGTTTCACATCGACGATCGTCGCATGGCCTTTTTCGTCATCGGTGATCACTTGCTCAGAAATGGGCCGGATTGTCTGGGTGAGGCAACCTGCGCTGCAGCAAAGCACTATCAGCATCAAAGCTGCTTTTAAATTGGATTCCATGACCGAGTTCCTCTCTCGGAGACGATTCCCTGGCGGAATCTTCTCCATGGGGAATTGATCGGACTTCGTCTCGTTATTCTTGAGGAAAATGCGGGGATTTGCCCCAGATCACACTCCAGGAACCTCGCTGGGTAATCCTTGCCACTGTCGCCTTGTCCTGACAGCGCTCCGACTCACTGTCCAACTTGGTTGTGGTTATCGGCTGTCAACGGATCACCTCCGAGCAAGCGACCTCAGAAAGCCATTCGTCTGCGAAAGCGGTTTTCATCGACAGAAACTTTCAGGATCCGGGTGCCCACCACGATCTGGTCGAGGAGATCGAGTCCATCCACTACCTGCCCGAACACCGTGTAACGGCCATCCAGATGCGGCGTCGGAAGGTGCGTGATGAAGATCTGGGATCCTCCCGTGTCGTCGCCAGCTTTCGGCATGCCGACCGTTCCGCGACGATAGGTACGTGGATGAATCTCATCGACCAGGTGCCAGCCTTCATCTCCCCAGCCATCTCCACGGGGACCGCCACCCTGGGCAACAAAGGAAGGAACCACCCGGTGAAAGAGACGCCCGTCATAGATTCCGTTTCGAATGCCATCGATGAAGGCACTGACGTGACGTGGAGCTGCTTCCAGATCAAGCTCGATGACCATCGTGCCCAGGTCCAGTTCCAGAAACACCCTCGGAGGACCCTCACCTGTCAGCTGTTGAGGAGTCAGGCGCGGAGCCGGACTACGTCCCTTACGGCGAGGGACAGGCATCTGGAGGATGCGCGCCGCCGCAGTACGCACGGTACGGAAAGGATCCTCCAGAGATTGTCGAGCCAGCAACTTACCGGCAGCGGTATCGGCCAGCAGCTCGAGGATCTTCACTCGCAATTCCCAGCTCTGTGCATCGAGAGAACGAACCCAGGTTTCCTGAATCAGTTGCTGCCACGCTGCTATCTTGCGTTTCGCTACCAGATCAACGGCGGCTTGTCGAACTGAAACATCTTCATCGTGGAGCGCTGATCGAATTAACAGGGCAACCGCAGGAGTGTTGATCTCTGACAATCCGCTGACTGCAGCGTAGCGAACCCGACGATCGGGATCCCTCAGATAGCCCTCCAGCGCCGTCAATCCCTCAGCACCGAGACTCCCAATGGCGGTGGCACAGGCAACCCGAAACCAGGGAGATGGGTTCTGAATATAGTCAGCGAGAATCTCGGCGCAGCGAGAGCGAGTCAGTAGTCCTTGTCGTGCCGCTGCTGCCAGAGCACCCACAGCGGCGGCACGAACTTGATCGGATCGCTGCAGATCCAGGGATCCGATGATGAAGGGCAACTCGATGGTGGTGGCCCCCATACCGAGACTCTCGACCACTACCGGCGCAACCAGTGGATGCTGTTCCTGGATCAGATGCCTCAGCAACACATCTCGTGCTCGTCCGGTGCGTCCCCATTTCTTCTCTCGCATCTTTCCGATGGTGCGTAATGCTTCGACCCTGGCCGTCCAGGGACTGTTCGGATCGAGCAGCAATCCATCGAGACCTTCGAGCGCCTGGGAATCGAGAGGTTGTCGCAACCCCCATGCTGCATAGGTCCTGACCAGCCCCGACCGATGAGCCAGCACCCCGCGCAACGGTTCCGACGTATCACCATGCTCGATTTTCATCAGGGCATAGGCGTAGGGCCATGGATCTTCGTCAGAGGCAGAGTCTTCCGAATGGAGCCGTGATGCCAGGACGGGAATCGCCTGCGACGCTGCCTCTCCATGTCGCCACACGGCCAGCGCAGCCTCCTTCGTGATCCGGTAAGGATTCTCCTCTTCAAGCAGGGGGATCAATGCATCAACCGCCTGCTGCGCCACCTCGACACCCTGTTCATCTTGACCGGAGATTCTTCCCAGTGCAGTGACAGCGCGGACACGAACTTCCTGATATTCGGCGTCTTGTGCCAGTTTCAATAGAAACCTGAAAGCGCGACCATCACCGATCTGCCCCAACGAAAATGCGATCTCCTGGAGAACTTCGGGGTTCCTCTCCCGCTGGCCCACTGTGATGAGGATGGGAGCTCCCTCAGCGAATCGAACTCGCCCCGCCACTTCGGCAGCACGACGCCGAACTTGCACCGACCGATGCCTTAGCATCTTCTCGAGGAAGAACAGCTCCAGACTTCTTTCGCCTTCCGCCTTATCGAGCAATTCAAGCGAGAGTATTTCCACTCTCTTTCGGGCGTCTTCAGGTGTTGATTTTCGAACCGATTTCGAATCTGGAATGGAATCGGAATCTTGCACTGCCTTCCCTTGCGGTACCTGGCAGGAGCAAATGAAAACTAGCATTAGCAGAATGCACCGGTGCATCTTCAGGACTCCTTCTTGTTGGTCTCCCCACGATCTTGCAACAAAACGGTGATCTCCTCGCGAGAGTAGACTGGTCCGATTCCGGCACCAGGGCATTCTTCCACGACCTCCAACCAGGTCTCCAGCGATTGAAGATTCTGGGGCCAGAAGGGGAAAGTCTTGCACTGAGGAGGCCGGGCGGGATAGACGCTGCAGCCCTTGTCCCAAAAAATACACTCGTAATTGGGTTTTTCGATCAGACTTCGTTTGTGCCCCACCTGACGAACATATTGCTTCTCGAATTGTTCGGGTTGGATCTCCAGGTACTTCGCCAATTTCTGAATATCTTCATCTTCGACCCAGACGTAGCCCTCGACACGGCAGCAATTACCGCACTGGGTGCACTTGAAAGGCAAACCTTCGTCCCACCAGCGTTGAGCCATCCTGATCCTCTCCCGTCGCAGCACCGTAACAGGGAAGACCAGTTCTGGAAACGACAGCCATGGTCACTTCTCGGAACCGGGGACATGGCGCCGAAAGCCCACCCCCGTTACGATCCCGGCGGAGGAGCAATATGAAGAAGCTGAACTTGTTCTCGTTGTCGTTGATCTCACTGGTTCTACTTTGCTCCGGTTGTGTAGAGCGAACCCTGGTGATCCGTACCGAACCGGTAGGAGCTAGAGTGCTCATCGATGGCATCGATGCAGGGACTTCCCCTGTCCGCATTCCTTTCGATTTTTATGGCACCAGGGATATTCTGGTCCGGATGGAAGAAGATGAAAAACGGGGGGAGCGTTCACTGGCTCCTATTCGGAGGATCGTCAAACTAACCCCACCCTGGTACCAAAGATTCCCGCTCGATTTCATCTCCGAGATATTGTGGCCTGGAAAGCTGACGGTGATTCACGAAGAGGTGTTCGTTCTGGAACCTCAGGATCTCGATGCTCTATCGGAGCGTTTCCGTAATAGTGCCCGGGGCTTCGGTGTTGCCAGCCCTCTTGATGATTCTCCCTGATGAGAATCCGATGACCGAAACATCTGCTGTCGCCGAAAGCTGGGATCTGCAATTCCAACCTCCTGATCGGACTTCCGATCAACTGTCTGGACTCCGGGTCCTGGTTCTCGGTCTCGGCAGTCATGGCGGCGGAACCGATCTGATCCGATTTCTCATCTCCCGCGGCGCACAGGTTTCCGTCTCTGACCAGTCCTCTGAGCAAGAACTGGCCGATTCCCTCCAGCAATTGAGAGGCCTGAATCTTTGCCGAACAACTTTCGGTGGCCACCAGAGGGAAGATCTGACCGGATGCGACTGGGTGGTGGTGAATCCGGCGATTCCACCCAGCAGCTCTTTCCTGCGGCAAGTCGCCGATAGCGATGTTCGCGCTGTTACCGAGATGGGGCTGGTCCTGTCGTGGTTGCCGTCGCAGCATCTGGCGGCGATCACCGGCACCAACGGCAAGAGCACAACCTGCGTCCTGGCCAGTCAGATGGTCAAGGAATCTGGTATCCCTGTCACGGCAGGTGGAAACCTCGGCGGAAGCCTGCTGCAAGAACTGGATCGGCCCGAACAGGAGCGTCGATTCGTGGTCGAGATCTCCTCGTTCCAGGCACAACGACTGGAGCAAGGTGGTTCGCGACCCAGAATCGTATCGATCACGAACCTGAGTCCCGATCACCTCGACTGGCATAGCGATCAGCAACAGTACCAGAACGCCAAGTCACGCTTGCTGGAACCATATAGACAAGATGGTGCAGTGGCGATCCTTCCCACCACCGGCCCCTTCGGGCGGGACTATTGTTGTCCTCATCGTGAAATCATCCGGTGCGGAAATGACGGCGAGAGTCAACCGGGAGATGGAGTCCTGCAAGTCCAATCTCCCGCTGGAGAGATATCCATCCCGTATCGTCCGACCGCTGCACTCGGAGGGACTGCGGGACTTGAAAACGCTTTGCACGCAGCTACCGTCGCGGCTCACCTGGGGGCCACCGTCGAAGGGATCGCGCAAGCCATCGAGACCTTTGAAGGACTGCCTCATCGCTATCAGAATCTCGGAGAACTGAACGGCATTCGTTTCATCAATGATTCGAAAGCAACCTCTCCCGAATCCGCTGCGGCGGCACTGGAAAGGATCGACACCCCTGTCCACTGGCTGTGTGGAGGAAAATCGAAGGGGTCCGATCTGACTGCACTGGTGAATCTCGCGTCCAAACGGAGTCTGCAGGCCTACTGCTTTGGTTCCGTGAGGGAGAAACTGGGCGATGCTCTGCTTCAAGGCGGGCTCACAGATGGCCATCTTCAACGACACGAAACGCTGGAACTGGCCTTCAACTCCGCTGTCGAGGGTGCAAGACCTGGAGATGCGGTCCTTCTCAGCCCCGCATTTGCATCCTTCGACCAATACAGCTCGTTCGAGAAGCGCGGCGAACATTTCCAGCAATTGGTCGCAAAACGATCAGGTTCTCACCAGCAGGATTGTCACGGTGACGAAACTGGTCCCTGAGGCGACCCGTTCCGATGCCGTGGTCTGGATGCAACGGCTTCTCCAGTTCAGGATAGTGGAGGAGCCATGCCTGTCAGTTGACGAGATCTCACGGTGGTACTTGGAGGAATCTTGGCAAAGAGCCGCTCGATTTTCATGTGCCTGGAATGCGGCACTTCTCACGAACGCCACATGGGACGCTGCCCAGATTGCGGCACCTTCAACTCACTCAAGGAACACCGATTGGGCTCGCACAGCAAAGAGCCAGCGTCCCGGCTCACAATCGAGAAGACCAGTGCCGTTCCCATCACTCAGGTCGAGGCCAACGAGGAAGACCGCATCACCACTGGAATGAGAGAAGTGGATCGGGTACTCGGTGGCGGGCTGGTACCCGGTTGCGGAATGCTTCTGTCTGGAGAACCAGGAGTCGGAAAGTCGACCTTGCTGCTGCAGATCGCCCAGGCTATCTCACTCACAGGCAAACGTTTCCTCTACATCACCGGCGAGGAATCTGCAGCCCAGGTGCGATTGCGCGCCGATCGAATCGGCGCGTCCTCGCAAGAACTCTGGCTCCTTTCCGAATGTGATCTGGATACCATCGAACAACAGATCCTGGCCAACAAACCTGCCGTTGTTGGCATCGACAGCATCCAGACGTTGCGCTGGGAGGAGATCCCTGCAGGTGCCGGGGGAGTGGTTCAGGTTCGCGAAGTCACTTCCAGATTGATGACCCTCTCACGACGTGAAGGATTCCCGCTATTGCTGGTCGGCCATGTCACCAAAGATGGTGGAGTTGCCGGACCCCGTGCGCTGGAACATATGGTCGATGGAGTACTGCAGTTCGAGGGAGAACGAGGACACGCACTGAGAGTGTTACGTGGACTGAAGAACCGCTTCGGATCGACTGAAGAAGTAGGCATCTTCGAGATGCGCTCCGATGGTCTCGCCGAGGTAGAGAATCCTTCAGGTCTTTTGCTGGGAGATCGACCCCATAACGCACCGGGTTCCGCTGCAGCAGCGGTACTCGAAGGAACTCGTCCACTGCTGGTCGAGATCCAGGCACTGGTCACACCCGCGGCTCACGGAGCTCCAGCACGGAAAACATCCGGAATCGATAACGGTCGTCTGTCGATGCTCGCCGCAGTACTGGAGAAACGACTGGGAGTTCCGCTCGGTGGTTGCGACATCCATGCCAACGCCGTCGGCGGAGTGAAACTGCGCGGAACCGCTGGAGATCTGGCACTGGCCGCAGCCATCCTGTCCTCCTTCCATGATCGTGCACTGCCAAAGGATGTAATTTTCGCCGGCGAGGTGGGTCTACTCGGGGAAGTGAGACCTGTACCCGGAACCCGCCAGCGACTCGAAGAAGCCAGCCGACTCGGATTCAAATCGGCCTGCCTGGCGCCCAACAGTCTCGAAGGATCTGGTCCCGATGGAATGCGTCTCCACGAAACCCCGGAACTGGCAAACCTGGCGAGACGCTTCGTCGAATGAGCCAGGAGCCATTGATTCCTGCCGAACTCGATCCGACCCGACCACGGGGTCTTCGTCACTGGCTCACCATCTGGGTGCTGTTGTGCATCACCATCGCGTTCGGCATGTATCTGCCCGTTTACTCCTTCAACGACAATCCAGCGTTTCGCAGCTGGCAAGTTCACATCAAAGAACAAACCGATCAGGCGCCCTCGCCGAGCTGGCCTGCGAAGGATCAACAGGGAATCTGCTTCGACTCGCAAATGATCCTGGAAGTTCGTCGCTGCTGGGACGAACCAGGGCATCCAGACTCCGCCAGCACCACGGTGCAGATGGCCCGAAACTGGGCAACCTACAGCACTCATCTGGCCAAGGGAGAAGTGGTACTGGTGGCCCTGTTACTGATCTGGCTCTTCTCGTGGCGGCGAAAACTGCACGAGCAGGTGCAGAAACTACTGCTGGCCGGTTTTCTCGGTCTGCTGGTCGCTTCCGTGATCGCCACCGCACTCAAATTCGTGATCGGTCGTGGCCGACCCAACGAATTGCTGTGGCGTGGTCGTCTTCACTGGGATTCCTTCGCACTCGATCATAATCATCACGGTTTTCCGTCGGGACATGCCACCGCTAGCGGAGCACTGGTGATGGTTCTGATACTCATCTATCCACGTGGTTGGCCCATCTGGTTGGCGGCAGGAATATGGCTGTCGGCAACACGCGTTCTCATGACGGAGCACTGGCCCACCGACACGTTGATGGGTTTCGTGCTCGGAGCCTTCTGTGTTGCGATGTTGGCAACGCTGCTGGAACGGCAGCGAACAAATCAGGGCCCCGACAGCAACCACAGTTGCAGGGAAACGGTACTCCCGTTGGAATAGTTGAGGATACCTTCAGGGCCGGTCGACCAGATCAGCTGACAGCCCTGCTGTTCCAGATCGACCCCGCTTCTCGATAACTCGACTACTGACGCCAGCAACCAGGCAGGCCCTCCGGCGGCCAACCACTGTGAAATTCCATCAGGAAAACGCTCGTGCAACGCCGGAACGGTTTTTTGACCCTCAGCCGGGTCGCGATCAAGGGCAAAGACCAGGGAAGGCTCATCGTACCCGAGGGTGGTGATGGAAGCCGAGTGCGCAATACCCTCCGCTTCACTCTGTTCGATGGCTGCAGCCAGTGGACGAGCCACCTTCCAGCGTTGTTCCATCGCCCCGGCACCGAAGGCGACCAGAGCAATCCCCGTAACCGTCGCCAGCACCGGGCCCGCCAGGCCACGACGACCGAACAGAGCTGTGCCCGGTTTCATCGCAAGCGTCAACAGCGCCGACAGGGCAAAGGCCACTGCAACCGGAACCACATGGAGCAAATTTCCTGCGCCCTGTTGAATCGCCACGGCCCACAGGAACGGTATTGAAATTAACAACAGTGCCGTGATCCGACGGCCGATCTGCCACGACAGACCGGTCAGAGCCGACTCATCGAGTTGCCCCTGTTCCGCCCGGGTCCAGACGAGAGCCACGGCAACGGCCACCCCTGGAAACGCAGCCAGGATGTAGTGCGGTAACTTGGTGGCCACCAATGTCATCAGCAACAACGTCGGTAAGATCAGCGCTGCGATGAGAACCGCCTGGCCGCGGGTCTTGAATAACAATTTGCTTCGGGTAACCAGCGGCACCAACAACGCCGAGCCAGGAGCGGCTCCCAGTAGCAAAATCGGTAGATAGAACGGCAAGCTGAGTAGCCAACCGAGAATGCCATCGCCGCCGTGGCTCTCGAGTGCTTCGGTACTTCGCTGGATCAGGTGACGCCCGATCCCGACGCGAGCCAGCTCGCCATCGGTAGCCTCGTTGGCCGGGATTCCCCAGCACAAGAAGATCGTGACCGCCAGCAGTGAGGCGACCCCCACCTTTGCCCACCAGTCCCGTCCTAGCTGGAGGCTGTCTCTTCCCCAGTAACTGGCAGTTGCCGAGGCAAGCAAGAAGATGACCAGACCGACCGGCCCCTTGGCCAGCAAAGCAAATGCCAGAGCGATGACCAACAGCGGGAAATGGCTGGTACGGGAACCGTGCAGGGCACGATCAACCAGAATCGCCAGTGCCACCGATACTCCTGCCAGCAACAGCCCATCGGCTGTCGCCGCGGTACCGATGATCAGGGGAAGCGGCATCAAACCACCAATTCCCATCGCTCGAATAGCGACTCTGTCTCCTGCCAGATTCCTGGCGATGTGAAAGGTGGCAGTAGCAGCGATGAGACTACCGATGATGGATGGGACTCTTACTGCTAGATCGACCGCTCCAAACATCAAGATCCATGGAATCATCCACCAGTAGACCATCGGCGGCTTGTCGGGACGAAGTTCTCCATCAAATCTGGGCACCAGATAATCACCAGTATGAACCATCTCCACCGCTGCCCTGGCAAAACGTGGCTCGTCTCGATCCCACAGAGTCGTGAGGGATGCCAGCAACAGATACAGCAGCCCCAGCCCCAGGAGCAACAGAAACGGTCGGGTCATCGACCCCAGCGTTACTCGGTCGTTCGGTCCGATCATTCGCCGATAGCCGCCTGGAGTGCCGGCCAGTCGATCTCAGGTGGACGTTGACCCGAGCTACTCTCTTGTGAGGCCCATTGCCGGATCGTGCTGGCTCGCTGTCCCGGATCCGGGTGAGTTGAAAACCAGGCCGGCGGTGATACGCCCTCGCTCTCGTGCTCCAGCTTTTCGAAGAAGGAAGCCAACGCCTCCGGATCCCAGCCTGCTGCCATCATCATACGCAACCCCTCAAGATCAGCCTCTCTCTCATGATCACGACTGTATCCCTGGCGAATCAGAAACTCGGCACCCTCTACACCCAGTGCCAGAACCCCCGACACATCGCCCACCAACATCTGAACCGCTGTCACCAGGGTCAAGGTCTGCGTGAGTTGTTTCAGTCCATGGCGCAAAGTCGCGTGGGCAATCTCGTGAGACAGTATCCCGGCCACTTCATCAGGACTTTGAGCCGCCAGCAACAGAGCGGTGTTGACCGTGATGTAGCCACCGGGGAGACAGTAGGCATTCACCTGATCACTCTCGACCACCACCATCGTCGGTTCGATTCCAGCCAGGGTGATGTGCGGGCGAAGAGAATCAAGGATCTGTTGCATCGCTCGATTTACCTGTTGATTCGAGACCACCGTTTCATGACGCAGTAGCGAACGGTGCGCCACTTCGCCGATGGCATGATCGACCTCCACCGGCAACTGATGCACCGCCATCCCAGCTATACCGACGATGCCTCGATAGAGAACGAAACCGATGATCCCGACGAGCAGGATGCTGCTCACCACCAGCTTCCACCCCGACCAGTTCGACTTGCGCAGGGAAGCCGCTGCCTGTTCGATCTGATCGAGCAGCTCCAGGGGGCAATCGGCCCGGACCTGAGCAATAACGCCAGCGTCACGCGTAGAAAACGCAATCAGAGTGTGGGTATCTTCGATGGTGATGCAGGTACCGAGAACACTGGCACCGGCTCTGGTCAGATCGACCGACTCTGTTTCACCATCTCGACCGGTCAACAGAGCACGGGTACCTGAAATGTGCAGAGAGGCTGGCGCACTGACTCCGAACTTTCCCCCGTGTCCTGTAACGGACAATTCGGGAGAAGAATCAGTCATGCCGAGGGTCTTCAATCCCCACATCCGCTCGAAGTGTCGGCTCGGCACTGAACCCGGCTGGAGCCTCGATTCGTTCCACAGCCACCGCGGCGACCTTGAACTCCGGCGTCTCGGTTATCGGATCCACGTCTGGATTGGTGATGTTGTTGGTCAACGTCTCCTCGGGGAACGCAAAGCTCATGAACACCGTTCCTGCCGGTGAGGTCCGGGTGATGGCGACGCGGGTCGTCACATCGCCTCTGCGCGAACTGATCCGTACCCAGTCCCCATCCTCGATGCCCAGTTTCTTGCCATCCCGGGGATGGACCTCAAGCCACTCGTTGGGAACCAGGATCCGGAAACCTTTTGAACGGCCCGTCATCGTGTTGGTGTGGTAAGTCGGCAATCGTCGTCCCGTGGTCAGATAGAACGGGTATTCATCATCGGGATTCTCCGAGGGAGGGACGTAGTCGAGCAATTGTAACTTGCCCTTGCCGTTGAGGAACACGCCTTCATGGAGCACGGGGGTACCCGGATGATCGTGATCCGGAACCGGCCAGTGCAACTCGCCACTGTCGATGCGATCGTAATCGAGGCCGGCGTAGATCGGAGAAACGGAAGCGAGTTCATCGAAGACCTCGCGGCTACTGTCGTAATCGAAGTGAACTCCGCTCTCCATCCGCTTGGCTACCTCGGCGATGATCCACCAGTCAGGCTTCGCTTCGCCCGGGGGATCCGCCGCCTTTCGTATCCTCTGAATCCGGCGATCGGAGTTGGTGAAGAAGCCATCCACCTCGGTGAAGGCCGCCGCAGGAAAGACCACATGTGCCTTCTGGGCGGTGTCAGTGAGGAACATGTCCTGCACGACAAAGAAATCGAGGGATTCGAGCGCCTTGGTGGTGTGCTTGACATCCGGGTCGGTCACCAGGGTGTTCTCGCCACAGATCCACATCGCCTTGAGGCGTCCATCTACGGCGTGATCGAGCGCCGCGATCTTGGTGATCCCCTTGTCGGGATCGAGCGGGACCCCCCACGCCTCCTCGAACTTTTCCCGACTCTCGGCCGAGGTGACATCCTGGAATCCGGGGTAGTTGTTGGGCAGGGCTCCGGCGTCCCCGGCACCCTGGATGTTGTTCTGCCCACGAAGCGGATTGACTCCCGCGCTCCGTTTGCCGAGGTTTCCGGTGATGAGCGCCAGGTTGCACAAACTCTGCACGTTACTGACACCACAGATGTGTTCGGTGATTCCCAGGGTGTAGTAGATGCCCGCGCGCTCGGCCGAACCGTATTCGATGGCACATTCACGGATCAGTTCTTTTGGCACTCCCGAGATCTGCTCGGCATATTCGAGCGTGAAGGATTCGAGATGTTTCTTCAGTTCCTCGAAACCCTCGGTGCGCTGCTCGACATACTCCTTGTCGTGCAGATCTTCATCGATGATCACCTTCGCCATCGCATTGAAGAGAGCCACATCGGACCCGAGCTGGATCTGAAGATGTCCATCAGCCAGTTCAGCCAGAGGGATCTTCCTGGGATCGACCACGAACAGTTTCGCACCCTTGCGAACCGCCTTCTTCACTCGTAACGCGATGATAGGATGGCACTCCGTCATGTTGGTGCCGACACAGAGCATCATCGGGCAGTCCTCGATCTCGGGGATCGAGTTCGACATCGCTCCGCGTCCTATCGAGGCCGCCAGACCGGCGACCGTCGGACTGTGTCAGGCACGCGAACAATTATCGACCTGATTCGAGTTCATCACCGCCCGTGTGAACTTCTGCAACATGTAGGCACCCTCACCGGGAGCCCGGCCACTGGCGATGGCATAAAATGCTTTCGGCCCATGGTCGGCGCGAATGCTCTTGAATCGCTGCGCGGTGTAATCGAGCGCCTCATCCCACGAGACCGGCGTCAGCTGACCTTCCTTGCGCACAAGAGGCATCGTCAAACGATCATCCGAGTTGACGAAGTCAAAACCGAACTGTCCCTTCACACACAAGGCACCTTCATTCACCGGCCCGTCGAGAACAGGAGTGACACCGATCATCTTCCCATCTCGAGCATGCAGGCTGATGGAACAACCGGTGCCACAGTAGGGGCAGATGCTACGAGTTTCCTCGACCTCTCCGGGAATCGACCCCTGACCAACCATCTTCTTGTCGGCGAGCGCGCCGGTGGGACAGGTGTAGATGCACTGGCCACAGAGAGTGCATTCGCTGCCCATCAGCGGGCCATCGAAAGCAGTAGCAATCCCCTTGGTCCAGCCTCGTCCGGTCATGGTGATGGCGTAATCCCCCTCCACCTCGGCGCAGATCCGCACGCAGCGGTAACAGGAGATGCAGCGGTCATAGTCTCTCAGCAGGAACGGATTCGAGTCCTCCTTGGATGCATTACTGATGTCACCGAGGAAACGTTCACGTCCGACGTCGAACTGCTCGGCAAGTTCGTGAACCTCACAGGTACCGATATCACGGCAGCGCGGACATTCGTCGCCCGGATTCTCAGACAGAACCATCTCGACCAGAGTGCCCTGCATCTTACGCAGCTTATCAGTGCCGGTGCGGGCCACCATTCCAGCTTCCGCCTTCAGGGTGCAGGAGGACGCAGGAACTCGACGCCCTTCCACCTCGACCACACACAATCGGCAAGAACCGTACGGATCGAGACGTTCATCCCAACACAACGTCGGCACGAAGGTCCCCTGGCGTCGGGCGACTTCCAGTACCGTTTCCCCATCCTGGAAAGAAACGTCGTGCCCATCGAGATTCATCACATTTTCGGTATTCACTTTGAATCCTTCTCTCGGATGTTCTCGATTCCGTGACCAGCGATGTAATTCTGCAGCACATCTGGCCAGTACTTCTTCAATGTTTTTGTGATGAAAGGCGCTGCCATCCCGAGGCCACAGGCGCTCGTCTCGCCCAGCACCTCCTCCAGGTCCGCCAGTTCTTGCATCGGATCATCACGCATCACCGGATTTCCTGCAGAATGGTGGATCATTTCATCCAGTATTTCTGTCACCCGGACAGTCCCGATTCTACAGGGGAAACACTTGCCGCACGACTCCTGTGCCAGGAAGTGCATGCTCTCGCGTGCGGCCTGAACCATGCAACGGGTTTCATCGTGAACCACGATGCCACCTGCCCCGAGCATCGCTCCCAGTGCATCGAGCGAAGCGGGATCGAGGCAAACATCCAGATCAGCTGCGCCCACGAAGCCGCCGCTGATTCCTGCCATCGTTACTCCCTGGATCGCTTTCCCATCGGGGGTTCCACCGGCGTGTTTTTCTAGCAGCTCTCTCAGTGACGTTCCGACCGGCACCTCGTAGTTGCCCGGTCGTGTGATATCTCCAGAGACACTGAAGATGCGAGTCCCGGCGTTGTCACCCTCACCGAGGTCATTGAACCAGGCTCCGCCTTTCTCAAGGATGGCAGGCACAGCGCAAAAGGTCTCGACATTGTTGACGACTGTTGGCAGATCGAACAAACCATGGGTGGTCGGGAAAGGTGGTTTCTCGCGCGGGAACGGATGTTTTCCCTCCAGCGAGTTCAGCAGCGATGTTTCTTCACCACAGATGTAGGCACCGGCACCACGGCGGATCACGATCCGGAATGGACGGCCGGTCCCGCAAGCATCAGCTCCCAACAACCCCGCTGCCTCTGCCTCGTCGATCGCCACTTGCAGTGATTCGAGAATCTCCGGATATTCCCAACGAAGGTAGACGATACCCACTTCGGCACCGGTGACGAGACCCGCGCAGGCCATCCCTTCCAGCATCGCATGGGGACTATGGGCCATCAGAACTCGGTCCTTGAAGCAACCCACTTCACTCTCGTCGGCGTTGCAGATGATCCACTTCGGGCCACGAGTCTCGGAGCGCACTGCTTCCCACTTCACTCCAGTCGGAAAACCAGCTCCGCCGCGTCCGGTCAAACCGCTTTCCTTCAGCTCGGCAATCACCTTGTCCGGATCCGTTGCCGCCACAGCGAGACTCTTCCAGGCACCCTGAGCTAGCGCACCTTCCAGGGTTCCGATGCCATCGCGAATGTGACGAAACAGACACTCCTCTAGCCCCGTTTCCGGGGGTAATGGCATATCAGCGGCAACCGCCTCTGACACCGCCCCCGCTTTCGCCCCGTGGAAGAACTTCTCCCCAATCAGAATGGGGACCGGTACGTCGCAGCGTCCCGGACAGGAGATCTTCTCCACCTTGCCCGAGTGGGCGATACCGAAGTCAGCGGTAGCCGCCTCCTCGCTGATGGCCTCAAGGCCATGCAAGTAACAAGCAGAGTTCTCACAAATCATGATGTCGGGCACTGGCTTCGGTTCGAGACGGAAGAAGTGGTAGAAGGTCACCGTTCCATACAGTTCGCTGATGGGGATCTCGAATCTCTCCGACACCTGCCTGAGAGAGTTCTCGGGAAAATAGCCATGGTGATCCTGGATGGCGTGGAGCACCTCCATGAAGGGTGCAGGTTCGTTCATCAGGCGATCGAGAATCTCGGTGGTCACCGGATCCCGGTTCTCGATTTCCGACTTCATACCGCCTCATTCCCGTAAATCAGGTCCAGGAGCTCCTGATCACAGGGCCCGGGACGGTCCCCAAGGTATCGAGAACGGTGAAGTACAACAAGACAAGGATATAGGCGATCTGGTGGCTAATAGCTGTATCCCAATAAAAACGGCCCCGCTGATTGCACAGCGGGGCCGCCATCGGACAGAAGACTCAAACTCCTGTCAGCGTATCGACAATCCGTCGATGTCTTCGCTGGTTGAAATGCCGAGGGCGCTCATATCAAAAATCAACTCTGCGAATCCCGATGTCGCACTGCCGAAACTACCGGTGAACCTGGAGACATCCTCATCGTCACCGGATGATCCTGAGCCGGAGTATGTTCCCTGGGTCGAGAAGAGCAGTGTTCCGTCAAAGTCGAGACTGATGGCATTGAGATCTTCACCACCGCTGTTGGAAAATCCGACATCACTGCCGTCGAAGAAGGTCGTCCAGCTTCCTCCACTGGCAGAACCGATGGAGGTGGGAGTGAACAGCATCACATCTTCATCGCGATTGGTCGGCCCACCGCCACGAGCCGTGCCGAGCGTGGACATCAATAGCGTGCCATCATCGAGGTAGCACACTCCATCGATGTCCTCACCGTTGGTCGTGAGTGCACAGTCCGAGCCGTCGAGATAGAAGGACCAGGTACCAGCGCTGCTGGAACCTGTTGAAGACGGTGTGAACAGTACCAGGTCGCTGTCTTCCACCGTCGTCCCGGAAGGCCCGCCTATCAGTCCCGGCAGCGAGAAACTGCCGGAGTTGAAGGAGACCAATACGCTGCCATCGGGAAGCACGCTGAGAGCATTGATATCGGTACTTCCGATGCCCACATCGCTACCGTCGAGATACCAGGCCCAGGAATCGGTCGCCGGATCATAGGTCACGATATCCTCGTCCCTGACGTTTCCGAGCCCGGGAACCGAGGTCGTCGATAGGAACGAGATGTAGTACAGCGTTGTTGAGGGAGGAGGCGGCGGTGGTGGCGGGTCCACCACCACAATGCAGGATCCGCAGGTCGCCGTATCGGAACCGCCGGGTCCTGTCACCGTCAGCGACACGCTGTAGGTACCGGCAGTGGTGTAGGTATGCGATGGATTCTGAGCCGTAGAACCGCCGCCGTCGCCGAAGTCCCATGAATAGGATGTGATGTCTCCAGTCGACATATTCATGAACGAAACCGTGACGGGCGCCTCGCCTCCGGGACTATCGGGCGAGAAGTCCGCCACAGGAGCCGGCGGAACAGGGTCCGTCACGACGATGCACGATCCACAGGTGGCAGTATCGGAGCCGCCNGGACCGGTCACCGTCAAGGTGACGGTGTAGGTACCCGCAACGGTGTANGTGTGCGACGGGTTNTGNGNCAGTGGAACCGCCGCCATCGCCGAAGTCCCATGAATAATCCGTGATGTCACCAGTGGAAGANTTCAGGAACGACACCGTGACCGGTGCTTCTCCTCCCGAACTNTCGGGAGAGAAACCAGCCACCGGGGCTGCAGGGGGCGGNGGAGGAGGATCGGTCACGGTGATGCACGATCCACAGGTGGCNGTATCGGANCCGCCGGGACCNGTCACCGTCANNGTNACGGTGTANCTNCCCGCTGCGGTGTAGGTGTGCGACGGGTTNTGTGAANTGGAACCGGANCCATCGCCAAAGTCCCACGAATACGATGTCACCGAACCGGTCGAGGCATCGGAGAAGTCGACCGTCACTGGTGCTTCACCACTGGTCGGCGTCGCGTTGAAGTCGGCCACCGGAGCATCCGGCACCGGATCAGTCACGGTGATGCACGATCCACAGGTGGCTGTATCGGAGCCGCCGGGACCGGTCACCGTCAAGGTGACGGTGTAGCTACCCGCTGCGGTGTAGGTGTGCGACGGGTTCTGTGAACTGGAACCGGAACCATCGCCAAAGTCCCATGAATACGATGTCACCGAACCGGTCGAGGCATCGGAGAAGTCGACCGTCACTGGTGCCTCACCACTGGTCGGCGTCGCGTTGAAGTCGGCGACCGGAGCATCCGGCACCGGATCGGTCACCGTGATGCATGATCCACAGGTGGCGCTGTCGGAACCGCCCGGACCGGTCACCATCAGAGTCACGGTGTAACTACCCGCTGCAGTGTAGGTGTGCGACGGGTTCTGTGAACTGGAACCGGAGCCATCGCCAAAGTTCCACGAATACGATGTCACCGAGCCGGTCGAGGCATCGGTAAAGTTGACCGTCACTGGTGCCTCACCACTGGTCGGCGTCGCGTTGAAGTCGGCCACCGGGGCCGCCGGTGGCGTCGAACCGGCGAAACAGTTCAAGATCGCGGCCACCATGTCTGCTTTGGTTGAAGTTCCGTCGGCAAGACCACCGATCTCGAAGGAAGTTCCAAAGGTGCGATAGCTGCTCGCATCGTTGAAGACCCCGACGTCATAAGCCGGACTCGGATTGGACAGGGTCACCACTGCGGTCCCTGTCGCTCCAAGGCGATCAATCCAGTTGTTCTCGCCACCATAACTCCAGCTGTTACCGGAAAGGTCACAGCCAGTTCCTGCGGCGCCGCTCACTGTAGAGAGGTCACTGGTTCCGTCGGCCAGTCCACTGATCCCGAAACGAGCATGCACGGAAGTAGACGTGTCATAGGCCCAGGTATCGCCCCCCTCCATGTAGAGGAAGGAACCACCGACACCATTGGTGAGATAATCATCCAGGGTGCTTCCCTCGGTCGAACTGAGCACATGATTGGAGGGGTAGATGCCTAGATTGACCCATACCGTTTCAAAAGCATCGAGACTCGCCACGGCATCGAGGCTGGTCACCACCAGCGGGGTACGCCCGTTGGCACTCAAAGCAGTGGAGAGCGCGGTGCCTCCCGCGACAGTTCCAGATGCGGCAGATGGAGCCCAGACAAGATCGGTCGCTCCTCCACTGAGGAAGACCGAGCAACTGGCTGCTGGACTCTGGTCGGCACCCTGGAAACCGCGGACGGCATAAGAGATGTTTCCCACTCCCGCTTCAGTATCGGTGTAAGAAGTCGCACTGCCGGAGATTGTGGCGATGACACTGCCGTCACGGCTAACCTGAATCTGCGAGTAACTATCGCCATTGGTCCAGGAGAGTTCCGCATCCGCCCCAGAAGCGTTACAGGTCAAATTGGTCGGACCAGAGATGGAGCTGACAACAGCCAACAACATCGCTTCACAGTTGATCCGTCCATATCCCATGTAGATGTCGTATCCGGCGGTATCCTCCGATGGAGGCCCAACCTGATCGTCGGCGGTCTGCTGCATCAAAGTCCGGACCTCGGCGTGGGTGAGGTCTGGCGCTACCGCCAACAAAAGTGCTCCGGCTCCGGCAGCATGAGGGGTCGCCGAAGAAGTCCCGTTGAAGGACGAGGTGTAATCGGTGCTCGAGTAACCACCACTACCGGCGATATCGACCGTGGTGGTGAGAGGACCCGGAGCGACAAAATCGAGAGTGGAACCGAAGTTACTGCCCCACCAGGTCTCGCCGTCACAAGAAGATGGACTCTTGCGTTCATCGCAAGGACTGGAAGCTCCTACCGCGATCGCTTCTGGATAAGCAGCGGGATAGGAGACGGTCGAATTCTCGTTGCCTGAGGCAAAGAAGACCGGGCAACCGAGTCCGCCACGACCATTGGTGGTGCCATAGACCACTGCGTTCTGAATCGATGTGCTCGGTGAGCCACCGCCCCAGCTGTTGGAGAGAACATCGGCACCGTTGTCGACCGGCCAGGTAAGGCCATCGATGATCCAGTCCGTCTGCGTCCAGTAGTTCCCGAAACCGATACGAATCGGCATGATTTTACTGTTCCAGGTCACCCCGGAAACACCGATCCCGTTATTCCCTACCGCAGCAATGATGCCCGCACAGCAGGTTCCATGACCATCGGTGGAATTGGCATTGCCTGGTACGCCACCGGGAGTCGGGTCCGCGGTCACGGCATCGTGACCGGCCACCATGTTGGCGGCCAGATCCGGATGGTCGACGTCCACTCCTTCATCGATGACAGCGACCACGATGCTGGAAGATCCGGTCGAGATGTCCCAGGCCGCAGCAGCCTTCATGTCGGCTCCGATGGTGCCCCCGGTCTGCCCGGTATTCTGCATATCCCATTGATCGGAAAAGAGCGGATCGTTCGGTGTCGCCATCTCCGGCAAGTCATGAATGAAGTTTGGCTCGGCAACCGCAACCTCTTCCAGTTCGGTCAGCTGATCTGCAATCTCAAAACCGAATGAAGTAGGCCCGGTAAAACCAACCAGTACCGTGGGATCGATAGCGGGGAACTCTTTGATGAAGCGCAATCCCGATTGGCGAATTACATTCCGAATTTCTTCATCATCAACCGAACCATCGAAGGTGATGATGACTTCTGGTCTTGGAATCATCACCGCTTCGCGATAACCCAATATCGGCCCAGCAAACTCAACGACGGTCGCCGCGGCGATTCTCTCCAGAGCCTGTTGGCGTACTTCAGGACGAATCCCCTTCACCAAAGGAACATACCAAAGCCCCGGATATTCCTGACGATTCCTGTCGTCAATTTTCATCACTCCACGAATCGACCG
>PAIH01000051.1 GCA_002711105.1 Planctomycetota bacterium | reverse complement strand
GGGAAGTGGTGCCTGAGAGGAGCCATTGGCCAAGCATTGGGTCTGATCCTGGAAGTGGTGGACCCAGATTTAGAGCTGGAATGTCTTGGGTATCCAGAGTAAGAGTTTTAGCATATATACATATATATTACTATTATTATTTTTTTTTTTTTGAATTTAGACCGATGATGAGGTTGACGAACAAGACGACGGTAACATGAGTTCTGGCATTATCGGTCTCGTCTGGACAGTGGATTTTTTTGGTATTTTTCGGATCTTGGGGTCCTTAGATGGGTCGATTCCCCGTGCGATGCGTTCCCGGGAATGGGCGATAAAACTTCTTTTGCGCTTTCTTGGACGTGATTTGCGGGTGCAGTTATGAATTGTCTGATTCAATAAGAGAAGGCCGAGAGAGAAGGAAGGGGGGTGATTGCTTTTAAGTGGCCGCTCTTAATGGTCTCAAGTTATGGTTCAGGTCACAAGGAGTGTTGGTATCTTCAAGGAGATTTTTGCCTAGGATAAGGGGAGGTCCGCTGTGGCCTATAGTAAGCGTAGATAGTTGTTTGATATGACAGGCAGCTCGTTCATTTGCTGTTTCGTATTCTTGTATGGCCTGAAATGTATCTAGTGGTTTTAGTGTGAAGCCAGGAGGTGCAAGAGATGCTATGGGCAGGAGTTTGAGTCTGGAGAAGAAGTCTGTATGAAGTCTGCCTTCCAGGTATGCATGAGGCATGAAGGTGAACATGCATTCTATGAGGGATCGTTCTTTTATTACTAAAGGTGCCGATGACGCAAGGATTTTTTCCGTTGTGCGTCGGTCTGTGTCAATTACAGCTCTTTGGATGAGCTCAGTGTGTAGGGCTGAGAGGTCTAGCTCCGGCTCTTTGTGTCTTATTTTCAGAAGGGAGGTCCAATTTTCTTGTTCTTCCGGCAGGGAAAGAATTGAGGGGATATTTGGATCCATTGCCAGTCGTTTGGTGAGGGATTTAACCAAGTGCGATTTTCCTTCTCCAATATTTCCCGTTATTAAGATGAGGAGTCGGGTACTCGTGGAGTTCTGTCCACAGGTTTGTCGGTAGAGAGATCTGATTTTTTCAGTCGCGATATTTATGTCCCAACCGAGGCCAGAGGGGTTCGATGGTATGGTGCAGAGTTCATAAGCTAAATCGCGCCAGAGTGCTGGCAGGTTGTAGTAGGCTGGCGATAAGGATTCCATAAAGGGGATGGCTAAGAGTTCAGCGTTGTTTCCTGTTCGGCGGCGCCTATCTAGGATGCCTGCTCGGCAATTTCTCGAGAGGTGATGTATGGAGGAGCTTTGTCTTTGGAAAAGGACTGTTCTGAAGCCAGGGTAGATTTGGCTGAGTAGATGTCGGCCATTTACGAGTGGGTTGAGAGGTACCGGTTGCTTGGCTTTGAAGCTCCTTTGCCAGTGATTGGCAAATGCTTCCTCGAGAGGGATGATCAGTGCTAGATATATGTGAAAGTAACTTCATGAGACGGATAGGAAGTGCTTGTACGTGAGCTGGAGTTGGTATTTCATGGTGGCTAGTTGGCTGTGTGTATGGTCAATTTCCTTTTGGAGATGCGATTGATGATGCAGTAGGTAGGCCCGTAGGTTTCCTTTCTGGATACCTGCTTGATTTCTTAGGAGCTCTTTGGGGTTTTTGATTCCTAGGCGTTTCATCCAGTCTAGAGTTCTCCAGGGATTGATTTGTGGCCTTTTCAAATCTAGAAGCTTTCTGGTCCATTTGTTGAGTTGAAGCCTCCTCTTGCGTAGGCGAGGAAGGGCCCAGTTGGTAGGTATTGGCTGACTTAAGGGTGTATCTCCATATGCTATGTCCCTCTGTCAGTGACGTTTATATGTTTCCAGGGAGGGGTGGTGAAGAAAATATACTAAATGAGAATCTGCTTGCCAAAGAGTTCATCCAGAGAGGGTGGTCGGGTGAGACGTGTTGTGATGTCACCCCGTTTGATGAGCGAGTCTCGTTTTTGGGGGTCTCCCCAGCGTACCAGTGTGGTTTGGTGATCCACATGGCGCAGTATCTGGCCGGGAACCCAATCCCAGTCACCCCAGAAAGAAACCCCAGCTTTTTGGGCTAGCCAGACTAGGCTGCCCGGTTGGAGTTCAGCTTGGGATTTTCTTTTGCGTGTTTGTCCCAGGGCTATGTTTGGCTTTATGCCATGGGTCTTGTTTCCCCACATGAATTGAGGGAGAACTCCCCCAAATTCTAAGGGAAAGATGTTCGGGTCCTTGTTCCTCGTTTTCTTCGACGGA
This sequence comes from Planctomycetota bacterium, assembly GCA_002711105.1. Taxonomy (GTDB): domain Bacteria; phylum Planctomycetota; class UBA8108; order UBA1146; family UBA1146; genus UBA1146. The sequence goes on along the minus strand of PAIH01000051.1, from coordinate 15,880 downwards.
GCATCCGAAGGACACGGGGTGAACGTTTCCGTGGCAATACGGGGGACAGTTTTCCGAGTTGGGTCAGAAGGGGACAGGGCAGTCTCCTTCTGAGGAGTGTCTCCTTTCCTAATGCTGTTGACAGGCCTCCGGAGTCGGCGAGACTGCGGGTCTGTGTTGAAGATTCGTTCCAGCATGTTGATGTCCCATTTTGATTTCATGAAGGATGTGCACCATGGGTATGGTGTGAGCTGGTGTTGAATCGATTTATAACTATATTTTAGCGATGGGTGGTTGATTTTCCACCACCGAGCTTGGGTGGCTTTGCTTTTTATGAGTGCCGGGGTGCCAAAAGGTTGATTTATGTCAAAATCAGGCATGTTGACTTCTTTGACATCTGGGATCTTGTGAACAATGGCCGTGCCATGATCCTCAAAGAAGGTTAGTTTTTTGAAGGGTTGTATGCACTTGGAGATGAATTTCACAGACTTTTGTAGAGGGCCATTTCGGTATAGCTTGTCCGAAAGCCATCTACTCATGGTGATAGCTCCTGCAATGTCAGGCAGTTGTCGGAGCTGTGCCAGACTGAAGCAGGTCTCCGGGAAGGGGAGGTTTTGAGCTGGAGTTCTGTGTGTATCAAAAGGGTGCATGTCAAGGTCCTGAGCATGGAGAAGCTTGGAACCTATTGTAATATGCCTCATTTGTAGTTCAGTGGGTTCAGTTCTTGGGGTTCGGGCATGTTGTAGTGCCCAATTACTCCAATCCTGGGCTCGGTTTGGGCGGAAGTATTGCATGACGCAATTGCTTTTGTGCCTTGTGAGACAGGTGAGGTCTGAGGGAGGCATGTCCGTGAGAGTAAGGACATCGGTGACTAGTCCTGATCTCATGGAGTGCAAGCTGAAGATCTTCAGGGGAAGATCCGAGTCAAATTGTGAGAGGCGTTTGATCATGAGCGCTAGGAAGGCTCGAAGCTCACATTGTCGGACTGGGGCATAGGCGCCCAGCTTGTCATTTTTACAGGGACGCCATGCTCCCGGGACTAGGAGAGGGTTGAGTTGCAACTGGTCCCAGGTGAATAGACTCATGTATTCTCTGATGTAGAGCAGGAAGAGTGTTCGAATGGGACTTGGCACTACTCGGGCCCACACATCTAGGTTGCGTTTGGTGTTTCCCCAATAGAGGGCCAAGATGCCTTGAGGTGAGAGATACCAGTCCCAGATGGTTCTATGATTCCCGCTGCAGTTGTCACTGACCAGTTCTCCTGCCCTGGAGCCGGTGGCATAGCCTAGGCTAATGAGCAGCCAGAGACGGCGCTCTAGCGCTGTTCCTCGGATAGCTAGATAGCTCCAGCCTCGGTAGATGGTGGACCATCTGAGGGGAGATTTGGAATTCACCGGTCGTGCTTTATCTGTGAGGGATTTGACTGCCGCAATCACAAATTTATAGTTCCGCATGTTTTCTAGTTCTGGATAATTATTTACCCAACGTGGGAATTTATAGCGAGCAAAGGCTAGGATGGATTTTGCTGCTTTGCGTATGGTTTGGCTTTTTACTGGTCGACCCATGACTGCTACGATAGATTTTCCCTGTTCCTGTCCAAGATTGACGGTGTGCGCTTCTTTGGGGATGTATCTGGCGTTGAGGTAGATGACTCCACCAGTAGCTCGGAAGCTCAAGTAGTTTGTAATGTGGGTAGTGGTGAAGAGTTGACAGCAGGCGGTTGGGAGTATGTCCATGGTTGAAGTCCAATAGTTCGTACTTTCCATGTATCTGAGAAATTTCGCTCCCTCTGCCAGGGCTTGGTTGAGGGATGTTTTCCCCGTGCCACTACCGAAGAGGTTTAGATTGCGCTGAATATTGTCGCAGGCATCATAAGCTCCTCTGGGTGAAGAGGGGTGGCTGTGGGCGCTGTCTTATGGGGGAGAGAAGGGGTATGGAATTATAGATCTGTAGGGAGAGAAGTGATTTACAATCTGCTTAGTGAGGTAAGTGATGAGATTCGTTGGAGACCGAGTAGGATGTCTCCGGTCAGGAATGTTAGGGCCTTTTGAGGGGGATCTTCTTGCTCTTTAGTTTGGAGGAGTTCGAGATGATGAAGGATTATGGCAAGAGTGAATTTTACTCTGTCTGTGAGTGTAGTGACAGATGGGGGTATGAGCGCAGGCATGAGTCCATCCTGCACTAGGGTTTGGTCAAGGAGGGGTTGCTCCATTCGTGCCAGAGCTGAGCGATTATGGTACGAGGTCAGGGAGTCATCTGAGCGTGATGTGGTATGACTCCGACGGTGAAATTGTCGTTTCCTTTGTTTTTCCGTCGTGTGAAGTTGAAGATGGAGAAAAGGGTAGAGGTTCTTTCCCGTGGATTGGCAGTCTCGCAGATTAAGGAAAACTCCCCAGTCTCGTCGGCAGGCTGGAAAGCCATCCAATAGTAGGATTTTTGGGCTAATGAGAGAGGGGTTTTCATAGATAGCTTCCATTATAATAGAGGGGACAATGTCTCGAGGTAAGAAGCTTGTGCCTTTGTTCTCATCTAGGAGTCCTTTGATGCGTATGCCCAATGGGGAAGCTCTGCGGATATGTTTACGCATGAGTTTGCCCGCCGCGATGTGATTGAAACTCTCAGGGAGCAGGGATGTTATGGTTTCACATAAGGTTGTTTTGCCAGAGGCTATTTTTCCTGTGATTGGTATGAGCATAAGACAGTGTCCAAAGCTGGGGGAAGGAGAGGCAGCTGTGGTCCAGTCACTGCGTCCATCTGGGTCCGAATAGGGGGCTGCCAACCAGGAGGAAAGCTTCGGATAGGAAAGGACCTGTGCATCATGCTTTTTTGGGCATAAAAAGAGTGTGTCACAAGTTAGAAACACTGCTGTAAAAGATCAAGGGTGGTGTAGATTTCAGGCGCATCTGAATCAGTTGTTCGATGCTTTTCATCCCGTGAAGGAAATTGGAAGTTGTTGTATAGATTCTCCTCCAGTTCTCGTAGATGTTTTTGATGGTTACGTTCGAGTCGTCGTTTGTTCTTCTCATATTCTGCCTTACTCCGGAGGAAGGCTTTGCTCGAAAGGAGTTGTTGGGGTCGTGTGAGTCTCATCTCATTGGTCGTGAAACACTTCTGTGATCGGAAGAGAAATTCTCTGTAAACCGTTCGATGAAGTCTCCAGAAACGAGCTAGTCCTATGAATAGCTGAACCCGGGAGTCATTTGGGAGAATCTGAAGAATCCAGTTTTCAATTCGTTTTTCTCTGAGCTGCCAATTATCGAATGTTTTCGTTTTATTTCTGCGAGGAGGGAGCCAGGCGGGGATGGGTGGGATTCCCATGGCACAAATGAGGTCACAGAAAGTTCTCGCCCATGCTCTTTCTAGATGCGCTGTGAGGGTCTGGATGCCCGGGAGTCCTGCTAGATCCAGCGCTAGCCTAAAGATAGTCGCACTGGCTTCTTGAATTTTTACACTCTGTGTCATGAGCGGTGCCTCTAGTGGGATTAGAGCTTGGTCTGCAGTGGTCTGTGAAGGGCTTTGAGTAGTCTGTTCTCTGAGGTCCTTGACTAGGGGTAGCATGATTCCTCGTTTGTCCCAGATGTGCGTAAGACTCTCTCTTGGTTTAAGGCAGCCGTCTGCTCCTAGAAGTGGGCCAAAATTGACAGTTTGGGTAGCCATGTCTCTCGTTTTGATCTTGACTAATTGTTTCGTTACTTGTTTAGTGACGTGTTGGAGAGTTAGATTCTTGCGTTCCAGACGGGTGATAGGCGGTAAGGGTAGTGCTGTTTTCGTTAACGCTACAACATAGGCATTGAGCATCTCTCTGGAACCATCCTCTCGTGGGCAGAAGTCTTCTTGTTGAGATTTGAAATCTAGTCGTGGATTTATTCTATCCGGAGTATGGATGAGTTTACCATCGGAGAGAGTGGTCATTGGGCGTTTTGTGCCGAGCCCTTGAGGTAGCATATTGGGCGCATATCGTTGTAGATAGATTTGTACTGAGTCATAACGTTTTTGGTTGGTGGGTCGCGGGAATTTTTGTTTTTTGGTCGCGANTTTAAAGTTTCTTTCGTCAGCACTGGGGTGATCCACATAGCTTTGAGATGTTACAAAGGCTTGGATTCTTTGACATGCTATTCTGTGTGCCTGGGGGAGATTGTGCAGAGGGAAGAGAGGTATCGATTTGGCGGCTCGAGTCTCTTTCAGCGAGGGTGATAGTGAGAGAGTCGGCGGGNCTTGCACTTCTTCCGGGCCCGACATAGAAGGGGGGCTTAGCATGGGCGATGTCTGTTGGGAGCTGTGCTTGAGAACTGGAGGTGAATCTGATGTAATCGAACCTGTTCGCATGTCTAGATCATGGAAGTCTGGGGAGGGATGCTCCTTGAGCCTAAGTTTACGTCTATTGGTTCTAGAGGTGGTTGGTAGGGCATCGGTCATGCGCTGAAGCAGTGACTGGTGTAGATGTGGGAAGAGATAGAGGGGGAGTTGCTGAGGATGTATAAAGGGTATATGTGTATAGGGAGATACGCCCTTAAAAGGATGCGTTTGGCTCTTGACCAGGGCAAGGCCCTCCGGGTNTTCAGTTTCAGGTTTTTATGGAAGAGACGCAATCTGAGATTGGTTTCTTCCTTGTGGGCCGGGGTCTCTCTGATACGTGAGAGAGGGTCTGCCGGTATGAGCTGTGTTTGCATCCATGAACATGAAATTTTTATGTCCAATCTCTTACATTGTGTGAGAATAGCTCTAAGTATTCTCCAGACTGACGGAGTGCTGGAGCGTTCTTTTTTGAGTGCCATGAGAACCGAGCTGTTGTCAGTGATGTAGTGTAGTGGTAGCTTACGAGATGCTGCTAGCGGTCCCCATAAGAGAACAGCTAGCAGGACAGCCATCATTTCCTTTTCTGTTTGACGAAGGTTAGGCCAGAAGTGATCCGTTGCCGAGAAAGGGTAGGATTCTCCTGCCCAGATTCCCGAGACTGGGTCTTTGAGATGAAGACCTCGAGGGTATTGGCGCATACTACCCATGCAGATCAGTCCAATCCCAAGGGTGGATTTTCCTGCTGCGTCACCACAGATGAGTAGGCAGCCATCAATGAGTGGAAGCCAGACTAGCGGTAGGCTTGGTACTACGCAGTCATTTTTTATCAGTCTCGTTCTGAGGTGCGATAGGCAGAGCCTGCAAGCCGATTCTAGTCGGGGAAAGGTGATGAGTCTGGGGTCAGTTCCTAAGGCAGGGCCTGCTCCTGGGCCGGGCTTTGTATGAAAGAGAGGTAGGGCCATGGCTAGGAGACGTTCAAGCGGGACCATGTCTATCCAGACTGAGGAGTCAATCTGTGCCCACCATCCTAGTTTTCCCAAAACCTTTTCAAGGAGGATGAAGGGCGGGGTGTCCTCTGTGAGAGCTCGTGTCAGGAGTTTGAGAAGCTCTATTCTCTTGTCCTGTGGGAGCGCTAAGCGGGCTGTAAGCCTATGTTGGGTCGAACTGGGGTGGATGTCTACTCCAGCAAACGTAATTGGACCATAGGGTTCCGAGTGCTCTGTTTTGGTGTCTTTTATTTCAGCCCCATGCTCAGTANCTGTTCTAGAGAGGTATTTCTTGAAGGTGTGAACATGTTCTGGCTTGTGATTTCCACTGAAATAGAGGACATCGTCAATGTAGGTTAAGAATCCTGGGATAATCCGGTTTAGACGGAAACTCCAAAAGAGTTCATAGCTCTGGTTGAGAGCTGGTAGTGTGGAGATGACCGGGACATTCCGGAGTCGTCCTTCGAGAATATAGGATTTTGTTTTCGTTACCGGGCGAGGGAGAAATTTGGTGTCAAAACCTGGAGGAGCTAGACCGTAGTCTTCCGCCGCTGAGGGGCGACTAGCTTTACATCCTCTGCGGGGAAGAATGAACTTTGGTCTGTATTTCTTCTTCTGCCTATGGGATAGGGAACAGTAGAGGGTTCGTTCTTCCTCCGCCGTCGCCTTAGTGTGGAGTAGAGGGAATTTTGCGAAGCAGCGCGAGGCTCTGGCCGCCCCAAACCAAAGGCGCGTGTCACAAAGCACAAGCCATGCTGTTTTGGTGATTCCTCTGCATGTNATNTGTAGCGAAGCTACCATATAGCANCAGGATGCATGATAGCTAGGGTGAAGGGACAGTTGCCGAAAGGCTGCTTTCCAGTCTGCCTTGGCCAGGCCCGTGGCAAGAAGGGATAGTGCTGCCCAGTCTCTAACCCGAGTGAAGTTGAGAGTGGATTCTCTGGGGTCAACTTGGTCATTGAGCGAGGGCAGGAGTCGATTCGGGTTGGGCTGTCCTTTAGTTGAATCTATGCGTTGGTCCTTATACCATTGGGCTAACTCAGGGTCCGTTGGGCGGCACAGGTCAGATCCATTGCGGCACAGGCGTTCTTTCGACGATCCGTCAGGTAAAATTTTCGTGGCAATTAGCGCCGGGATACATTTCCTGATAGTGTATCCGTTGAGAGTGTTGTGCTCACCTGGGAAGATTATGAAGGGTCCTACTAATTTCCCGTCTAGGAGTTCTTGGTGCTGCGTCTGGAGTGCCTCTAGTCTGAGATCTGGTACGTCCTTGGGGTGAACGTGAGTGCCAAGATCGGGTTTGAGAAGAGAGCATTCTNTTTGGACACAGTTATAGGGGATGTCAGGGAACTGCAGGTCTGTTCCTTCATCAATGTCTTTGAGGACTGCTTGAGCTAACTGCTTGAGTTTGGGTTGATGTTGGACCTGGACTGCCGATTGATGCCATGCTTCTCTGTGCTGNGAGAAGCGATGCCAGGTNTAGGTAAAGGAGGGACGTCTCGCCATCCAGTACATCAGGATCACTGGGTCNAGGATAAGAGGGGGGTTCATATCAGGGTAAGTGAAAAGAAGAATCTGCTGTGTGTTCAGGAGGGGGTTGTAGTTTTGGTCTAGGGAGTGGAATAGTGTCGAGTGTCTATGGAGGTTCGAGATCGGGAGAGGGGGAGAGGCCGATGTGAAGTGCTCGTCTGCTTTGGTTAGAAGGAGGTAGTCGTTCTGTGCGCGGGATCGCTTCATGGAGCTCCTGGAATTTTAGGAGAACTCCTCCCGTGATGTCTAGGAATTCGTAAGCTGCCAAATTTGGGAATTAATCTGGTAAGAGGTGGTCAAGGTTTCCCATCCAAATTTCGAATGGGTGTACCGTCTGTTTCATTGCTGGTTGGCGGTTATGCAGAAGCGCAGGTCTTCTGGAGAGGGGACTCAGCTGGAAGTCACCACAGGTATTAGGCTCAATCCGTACCGAGGCTCCCCGAGGCGTATGCTTTACCGTGGAGGCGTGGCGGGTCATAAAGCGCATCTGTTGGTCTGGGCATATGCCGATGGGGAAGGAGGTGGCTAATGCTGAGTTGGTTGCCATGTGGTTGTTCCAAAGGGGATCTGTTGGGTTGGGAGAATGCATTTGTACGAAGTTGGCAATGGGACGCTCTAGACCATCTAGCGGGACTAAGGGGATGTCCGCTTGGCAATGCATTATGGTTAGCAGGTTTTTGTGTAGCTGAGAGAGCTCATAGGGTCCACTCTTTCCTCTTGAGAGATGGAGGGTGTGTGCGGTGATGAACGGGATAAAACCATGTTCTGGGAGATGGTTCCAGAGTCGCGACTCTGTGTTCTGATCAAGGAGTGCTACCGTATTCGCGGGTATGGCATGGCTGAAATGAGTCGAGGCCGTTAGGCGCGTTTTGAGAGCTGATCCAATTATGTGGCCGTTCTCTGTATGAAGAGGGTTATGCCAGAGGATCTTATTAGTTGGTTGAAGGGTGTTATAGAATGCCAGATGGCGGGGGCTGTTCCAGGTTTGTCGGTCCGGTATGATACGTTGGGAGAGCGAGTAGATCCTGACTGGTCCCCACACGTGCGCATTGGCGACAGCATGGGTGTCCAGCCAGAAGCGGGATGCATGTGCCGCTTGAAGAAGCTTCATCTGTGAAGCTCGATTCAGGGGGTGGTGTGAGTTCCAGATGCTAGTCCTGTGAGGATGGAAGTCCTCATAAGTGGTGTTCTCTCTTGGGTATTCAGGTAGATACGGTCGGACCGGTTTCTGGCACGACGTTGCCATTGACTCATTGTTGAATCATGAGTCCCATATGACCATGTTAGCGGTTCTGGATTAGCCCATGGTGCTTCTCGAGTTAGGTATGGCTGAAATCTATAGCTACCTCGAGTGGAAGGGAAGAAGGCCTGTTTCCAGGTCCGGCAATGGGCATGAAGGCGAAGAATTCGCTGAAGTTTGATGGGATTATGCCGGAATTGCTCATGAATCTTCCTGTGCCTGTTTTGTCGTATGAAAATGTTTGCTCGTGACTGCCCGTGGAGTCGCGAAGTCCAGTTTTCCAGTCTGTGTGGATGAGGGAGATTCGGGGTAGGATTCGGGCGATCCCTGTTACGTCGGTGCTCCAGGAGATGAGGTCTGGTTGATCCAGTGGCTTGTCGATATTGCCAGAGGTATGCTGCCAGGGTGCTGTGACGCTGCCGTCCAAGCAGACGGTCAGTTTCGGGTGAGGGAGACTGTCGTGCTTGGGTTGAAGAAGCTGCCATTTGGAGAGTAATGGCTGGGGTCGGTTTCATGGGATCTGGATTTAGGATGAGCTGAGTGACCATCCATTCTATTTTGTCTTCTGTTGACATGTGTAATTGATGCCAAATGGGGTGTTGTTGAAAACAAGTCGGGTGAAAGGGTGAGGGGCCGAGTTGTGAGAGTGGGTTGTGTTCCTGTGGTCGGTCCGCATTCGACGTGGACCACGAGATCAGCGGGCCCCACATGAAGTCAAAAATGAGGTTAANTATGGCAGGGTGTTGAGTGGAGGAAACAGGGGAGAGCCTTGCATGAAGGAGCTGTGGTAGGCAACCAGTGGGGCAAAGTATTCCTCCTAATCGTCGCTTCCCAGTGACTGGTGAGGGAATCCAGTCTGCCGGTCGGAGTGACTGGCCTCGAGAGGGGAGGATGACCAATGTTGACGAAGCAAGGGGTCGGAAGGGGATACCTGCTTGCACTTCCGGGCAGCTCTGTGTGAGGCGTTGTCGAGACGCTTGCGTTAGGTCATTCAGAGGGAGGAAGAGGTTGGTGACCGGAATCCGAGTGGTCCCTGGATCCATGTACGGTTGCGATCCTGCTTTCTCCACAAAGGTTCTGTTTCCCGAAGGGAGCAGGCCACTTATGTCTTCAGTGATTCCATGCCTGAGTCAGGGCAGGCAGAGCCTCAAATCGAGGGTATCTTGATCCTCAGCTGAAATCCATTCCCTGAGTGACCCTGCTTGATTGGGTCCCGTGCGCGAGATGACGTGAGTCGCCGGTGTCCGGATTCCTTGTGGAGCTGGGGTGATGTAGCAGGGGTCCAGAGGATATTTCTGGGTGGGCTCGGCCGGGAAGGGGGGATTGAGTGCGATAGGGAAGAGCATCGGGTTCCGGAAGTGGCTATTGACCAAGCTGTTCCGAATCCCGAATTGCAGCGTGGTTGTGCTCTGGTTATGTATGGTGTTCCGAGTGTTTGGGACCAGAGGCATCGGGTGGCTAAATCCCGGTCCCTGGAAGCAGGGGAGGAGCATGTCTCCCTCGTTCTCAGGTGCTAGGCGGTGAAGCAGGACCATTAAGAGAAGGGTGTTGAAAAANAGGAAGGGATGATATAGAGCTGCAAGAACATAGGGCAGCGCCAAAGTAGCGAACACGCTCAAACCAGCGGGTGCGCTCCGTCCACCAATCTGCACTAGTGATTTGATAGTCATCCACAATCTTCTTTGAGACCAGAGTGTAGTGGCGCAATTGCATGTTGATGAGTCTAGGTAGGTTCTTTAGTGCCCATCCCCATACTAGGGAAGAGTCCGCAAATTGACCTAGTTTGTGGTGAATCATGTCGAAGTAGTGATCGAGGGAGTGCTTGAGCCACCGCGTGCGGCTGATTGCAATCGATTCTTGAGCCGCCTCACCCGTTTTTAGGGCAAGCTGGCGGGCCGTGGAGTCATAGTGCATGATAAGGTTTCCTAGATAGCGGTCAAGGGCTCGGCGGAGAGCGCTGGCTACATAAGGTCGGCAGCGAGGGGTAGCCGCCCGGAAGATAGCTGGCTGGAGTTCCTTCATGATTTGAGGGTTGGGTTCAAAGGTGCGGAGGTCTTTCGGACCATTTCTGGTGATGTGTTCGAAGATGGTATGAAGGTCATTCGTGAGATAACATTGATCTAGAAGTTCAATGCTCCAACTTTTGTCCATTTCATTGAGTAGGCCAAAGTTTTTGAGTTTGATGTAATGCTTCCTCTTTTCAAGTCGTTCCGTGGGTTGTTCTGGGATGAGGTGGGCAGCCGATACGGTGGCAGTAATGCTGCCGAAGGGGTTGGTAAGGTTGCATCACTTGCCGAGCAATGTGGCAGGAGAGAAAAATACAAGGGGAAGAGAGGGGAAAGGAAGTGGCGGAGGATATAAGGTATAAGAGAGAGAGAGGGGAGTAGACTAGGCAGAGAAAGGGAGGGGAATGAGCAGTGGTCCTGATGGCCATGGTTTCCGCATCACAGGTGTCTTTGAGCGTTGGAGCTCTAATCTCACATTGCGAGGGTGTGAAGCGAGCTGGGAGGCCTTCCAGCAGTTCTCGTCTACTGATTGTCTTCCCCTGCCAAGTAAATTGTTCTTGGAGATGGGCTGGGGCTCCTTCCCCAAGGAGCTGCTGAGTTTGTGTGGTGATGGTTCTGGCACTCGAAAAAGAACTGTCCAGCTTCAGCAACTTGTGTAATGAGGGGGGTAGGTAGAGTATGGAAAGGGAGATTGAGAGTTAGGATCAGGGAAGCGGCGTAGTATGTGCTTCGGAGGTGTGCGATATGCGGATTGCTTCGAAGACGCTTTTTGTGAAATTGTCCCGGAGACCTTTCTGAATAGTAGTAGTTCGGAATAGGTTGGCCAGAGGCTTTTGGGTCACCAGCCGGCTCCAAGCCCTGTCGACTGTTATTCCGGCCCCTCACTGGTAGTTTAAGGGGAGAGAAAAGGTTATAGAGAGAAGAGAGAGAAGAAGAAAGATGCATGACGAAGAGAAGGAAAGTCACTGATGGGGGCACCCGTGCATGAAAACAGTGGGTCCTGTTGCTCGGGCCCTGGGGCCGGAGCTGGTTCAGCATCCGTGGTGACAGCAGAGTCCTCTAGTTGGGAATTGGTGCGGGGATGGAAGATCTCGCAAGGATGATGGTAACTCTGATCGCTATCAGTGCTTGCATTGTGAAGACGCAGCCTGAGCATTGTCTGGAGAGGAATTCGCCTGGGCTGCTTACCGAATCACCACCTATGCACACTGCGAGATGATGGCTGATAAATTCCATCTATCCGCCGGACACAAGGCAGGAACGGTCNACACAGCGGGGCACTCTCATGTTCTTCGGGGAGTGGTCCCCATCAGCGCTCCTNTCCTGCCAAACGTACTGAGTGAAGTCAGTAGTACACAGGACACCCGCTNAGCACTGATTACACACCAACTTGGCCGGGGCATGTGTAAGGGGGGAGGGGAGACTGGCCGGAGAAGACCAGAGTCCCTCACACCGTGGGATAGGAGTCAATCCAAACATGTTTCAATATTCGGGGAAAGGCATCATATGCATAGGAGGTACTTATTAAAGTGTTCCTGCCCCGAGCGAGGGATGCAGCAGTGCGCATAAAGGGTGGCTAAGGTCGTGAAAATAGGGCGTGAGCGGGAGACAAGGGGGGAAGGGAGAGAGCAGATTGAGTTTACTGGGTCAGGATCATGTGTGGTGGGAGAAGAGGTGGATCATGTAATCCTGTTACTGGTGCAGCAACTGATGACTGGAGTGACTTGGAATGGTATCATGGAGCTCGTCTGGGACGCGCTTTGAGATGGCTGATCAGGAAAAGGAGGGGAAAGTGGGAGTCCTGATGGATCAGGGTGCACAGCTGGTCTCAAAGGGGGAGTTGGTCAGTCAGAGAGAGAAGAAGTAATGGGAGGGGTATGGGGAGGAAAGCTGGTAGTTGGATGGGAGCATACGGGTCCGGTGATGGTATTGGTGCTGAATCAGCCTAGTAACTGCTGATGGGCTACGGATTCCGTGGTGATGCTCCTTGGGGCAGAGAGATCACTATACTGGGGTGTTGGTAAGTGATCCGGCTCGGTACCATTTTCTGTTTACATGGCAATGAAGCATCTGACCTGCCTTGATGGGTAGGTGAGATCGAGCAGAATCTGATCGAGTGAGGCGAGGCGGAGCGTCCAATCTGATGAGGTGAGGCAGATTCTTGGCTGGATTGTGCCAACGGGTTCGGGGTGCCTTAGAAAGAAGAGGAGGAAGAGCTCTGGCAAGGAAAGAGCATTGCATGCTGGTGGCGAAGAGTGGTGGGGCATACCACGCTGCCTGAGAAGGTAGTTTTCGAAGCGTTGTGTCGTGAGGGCAAGGTTGGCGAGGAATCAGGTGCGATGGTGCTGATGCTTTCTCAAATCCGAGATTGTAGATCCGGTGCTCGGCCATCTGCGGAGGCATCGGTCGACAGATATGAGGGGAGGCAAGTATCAGTGGCGTGAATACAATGATAGTCCAGGGCAGCTCAGGGTCTAGGGCTAGAAGATGAGGCACTCAAGGCACAGGAAAAAATGGCCCAGGAGAATAAGCTTGGGGGCGGAAGAGATGAAACGCGAGGGTATACCTCTGTTGGTGGTAGAGACGGGGAGGTCCTTGAGGATCGGCACTCCTGGGTGCCTGGGGACCCAGAGGAAGCAGCGCCAAAATGAGGCGCTGAATGCGCGCCCGAGTTGTTGAGCTTGGGGAGAATCCTTGCTTTTGCAGAAATCCTATAGAAGTGGGATGTTCCTGCAGGCGTTCTCCTGCTGTTTGAGGTAGACTGTTGGCGATGGCATCCACTTGCGCAAAAGCTTGCGACTGGGTACAGTCGTGTTTGAGCATCATAGGAGAGGTCAAACAAAGGTTAGTATCAAGTGCCGAAAAGAGGGCCTGTGATGTGACGCTGGACCATGTCCGGGCAGTCGTGCTCGATCTATGAACAATGGGTCAAAGATGAATACCAAAGAGAAGTCGAGGCCGTCGCGTTCTTCCTGCCTGAATCCGTTCCAGATGAGTTGTAGCTCCGTCTTGGTGGTTTCAACCACCGATTCCGCAGGTGTGAGATCTGCGTCGTTCCTCTCAATGGGTGAGAGATCAGGGGTCTGGATCAATGGTGACAGGGTAAAGCTCGCACACCTTACGGATGTAGAAGGTGCCTTGTGCAAGCGGGAGAAGTAGGGAGCAGTAAAGGGTGATGAAGGCAAGTACTGGGCTGGAGGAAAAACCGATGGTGGGTAACAAGAAGGGATAGGTGTCTTCCCGTAGTGAGATAGACCAAACATGGTGCTATCATCAGTGTCCTTGTGAAATCGTTGCAGTTGTCCTAGGAGTGCTGTGGCTAATCATATGTATCAATCCCGTAGTGGGGTAGGCGAAGAGGAGCAGAATCCGGGGTAGCTTTGTGGAAGTCCTGAAGCTGTTGTAGGACGGCCGTGGCCAATCAGTTCATGATGGATATGATACACGGTCCGCGAAGCAGGCTGTGAGGGAAATGCTCCCTTAAGGAAGGGGTCAAGCAGTTTGGCTGCCTTGCGGGGCCACCTTGGGAGTAGCGGGATGGGCTCCGCAGTGATGCATTCCTCTTGAGGACGACTCCGACCATCCATGTCTGCGAGAGCAGGGAGATCCAGGCATTCCCTCCAGTGGCTCAGAGGCGCACAAGTGAAAATATTTGCGCAGGAAAAAATGGGAGAACCACAGCGTAAATCCGGGACCTTGGTGAGTGCACGGGCAACGCAATGATGGATATGAGGGCCGGATCACATGTAGGATGTGACGAGGTGTGAGAGGCAAGAGCAAAAGAGTAGAGAGAAGTATGGTGGAGCATACGATCCAAGGATTTGGGCAATCCTGTCCAAGGGGGCTGCATCCACCGGGAGGACCTTGGGTGGCGGAGTGGGCTGGCCATCCTTCGTCCAGGTGAGTTCGCCTAATGTAGCGAGAGTAATCACTGTATTCGGGAAATCCCGCCAAAAGTGACCCAGTGCTTGAAGCGGGTCGTCTCAGGAGAGGGGAGTGAGTGATGGCTGGGATCACGAAGGAAAAAAGCAGTAAAATAGGGAGACAGGTTCCTGAACATACCGCAAATTCCAACAGTCGTTTGCAATCTCAAGGATTGTATCACCCATTCGTAGAGTATCAAGAACAGGGACTTGTCGGAAGATATCAGTTTCGTAGTGTGTCTGATCAATGAGGAGGGGTGTAGCAACCGCGTCTCAGGGCGAGAGGGTAGGGGAGAGAGGAAAGGAGGAGACATGAATAGATCAGGGCTACGAAAAGGGGTACGTAGAGGAGGATACCTCCATTGGTGAGTGGGATCTGGTTGACGTCATTCTGAAGTGCTGCCGGCTCCAGGATGAAGGTGTGTGAAACCTGTAAAATGTCGAAGTGTCGAGAGGTCAGGGGGAGAAAGATCCCAATCTTTGCGGTGTTTTGAACCGCTTGCAAACTCCTTGGTTTATATAGTCATCATAGGGTGCGGGTGATATAAGAAAAGTGCACCCATAGGGAAGCCACAGATTAAGAGTGGAGGGAACTCAGGGGTATGCTCATGTCAAATCAGCAGGGACCGGAAATCATTACCGGAGATGGCAGCTCTGGTGTGAGAGGAATCTGTGGTCGGAGTTATGCAAAGAGAACGTCACCGGGGGGTATTCCCCTGCTCACTGAACGCGTGATTTAATAACTAGTGTTCTACACTGCAAAGTCGCAGGAGGTTGGGATGTACGCAAAGCATCCCAGTTGTTAGTGAGACGTGAAAGGTGACGTGCGTCAGGATGTTCTCCCGGAGATAAGAGAAAAACAGGGGGGAACATCGGGCAATCTGCAATAAATCAGTATCGGAGGAGCATCAAGTGTCAGCGCCGCGATAGATAATTAGACTGAGATAGCGGATCCGAAGATCGAGGGTATACCAATCAAGCATAAAGTAAGAAGGTAACCCCATTCTTTATAATAAAATGAAGAATGCACATGATCAGGTGATGCAAGTTATTGATCAATTTCGTGTACCAGAACTCAGATTCAGTACAGGGAAAATAGAGATCACCCATCCCTTCATGCCAGAGTCATACCAGACGGAAGGTTCCGCGAGGGAAAAAAACATGAGTTCTGTGGATGGGAGCGAAACAGCCGGGAACGGCTCCTAAGTCAGGGAAAAAGGTATATGACTAGAGAGTTGACGCAACTCTTGGAGTCTCTCAGCGGACACATATCAGTCAATGTACTTGCAGAGACAGAAGACAAAGCAAGACTGATACCTGACGAGATCCTTATCCGGGATAAGGGACGGAAGGTAGAAAAAGATCCTCAAGGGAGCTCCAAATGCCGAGGCCATGTATGGTTGATCAGAAATCATACCAGGGGCAAGATGAAGCTGTGGAGCAAAAATCGCAGTCATCCTCACTAAAGTTGAGAAAAGTGAGTGAGACAGTGTTGTTGGTACGAAGGAGTAGCAACAGGAAGAAGCTCGGATCCCCGAAGGGATGGAGCAGGGACTTCCAGTCTCTGGAAGGGACCAGAAGGGTATAGCTCAAATCCCACGGGGGGATTAGGCAAGAAGCTCGGATCCCCAGAAGGGAGAGCGGAAGACTCCGATCCGCGAGGATGGAGTGGAGGAGCTCAGATCCCCTGGGGGATGGAGCACTGCTATTGATCCAAAGTGGAAGAAAGCAGGGTCGGAAAGATACGAG
The DNA here is from genome assembly GCA_002711105.1 of Planctomycetota bacterium. Lineage (GTDB taxonomy): Bacteria > Planctomycetota > UBA8108 > UBA1146 > UBA1146 > UBA1146. Next base: position 171 of record PAIH01000051.1, on the reverse strand, counting down.
TTCGCAGGATCGAAACACTTAATTCCCAAAGTGGGAAAAAGTGATCATAAGATGATCCTTTGAAAAGAGCANTCCTGGGCTGCCTTTGGCAGGCCCAAAAGTGCTCAAGTCGATAGCTTCCTGGATAGATGCTCGATTTCTTGATCTAGGGTGAAGGGTCATATCGAGCCA
>PAIH01000050.1 GCA_002711105.1 Planctomycetota bacterium | reverse complement strand
TGTATTGCCGCTTGGAAGTTGGCAATTTCATTCTTCTCAAAGGTTACGCTCCACGGCACCGGGTTCTTTGACCAACACTGAAAAAACCCGCGGTGACCGGACTTTACCATGCCCGTGACCTTGTTCCCAGTGCAAATCACCTGGGTGATGCCCTCCGAGGCCTCGAAACAGTCCCAAAAGGCTGCGTGCACCCCCCCCGCGCCAAAGGCGACCACATTGTTCGTGAAGCTCACGGGGCCGTTGGGCTGGCCGGTCGGGGGGCCGCGGACCGCGAAGGAGCCGGCACAGTTGGCAAATTTCGTGCCGTCGATCTTAAAGCTGGCTAACCGCACGGTGGTGCCGAATGCCGACGCGGTGGTGGCGTCACCGAGCATCCAGCTGCCAAAGTCCGAGACCAGACAATTCTCAATTGCCACGTCCCCCCCGCCTGCCCCGTCCCCAAAGTAGAAACGAGCATCCGCATACGTCTCGTGCGTGCTCTGGACCTTGCAGTCTTTGATCTGCAGGCCGACGCCCTTGGTGCTGACAAAGGTCACGGCATACTCGCCCGAGCAGTTGAAGTGAATGCCCTCAATCACAATGTTGTTGCCCCCAATCTCGATACGGTCCGTGTTGAACGTTACATTCGTCGCGAGCGTATCCGCCGTGGCGCTGCCCGTCGCCCCGAGACCAATGAGCCGGACATTGTCCCCCGTAATCCTAATGTTTCCCGTTAGCGTACGGTCGCGCAAATATACCGTCACATTGTCCTGCGTCAGTAGCGCCAAGATCTCAGCGTCACTCTTGGCCACCTCCGTGAAGAGTGATGGCGCCTGGCTGAAATCAAATGCGTGGTCGACCAGCACCTCGTCAAGCTTTGCCCGCTGCTTGATCGAAAGGCGCCGCTTGTCCGCGACGGTACGCAACTCGATCTTGGAGGCGGCATCGTCACTCGCGAGCACCTGCTGCAAATATGCTGCATTACGCTGCCGCTCGGTATCCCCCACGTGCCGCTGAAACAGCGTTTTCGCATATGTTTCAAAGGCAGCGACAGTGAGATCCGAAAAAGTTAAATACCGTACACTCGTCATATTTTGATTGATTGTGGCTTCAATTTTTCGTTTTTGGCTTAAAGGGAAGACATGTACATCTAAAAAAAACCACAAGCAGTTAGCACCAACAGTTAAAACAAAATGGTACACGGAACATGCTCTTCATTCGTATTTGCCTTTCTGCCGCTGGGGTCCCCGAGTACAGCGACCAACCATGCGATCCGCCTAGGGCATTGCCGGACGCACGACAGCAAAGGTGTCCCGACCGACCTCCACTTTCGATTTCACGGGCTCAACAAATGCCGGGAGATGCTGTTGCAGGTTGAAGTTGACGACGAGCCGACCACGGCGGTAGAAGAGGTCAAGGATTTCATGCGCGGGCACAAGGGCAAGATTGGCTCGATCAACATCGAGAGTCACGAGACCTTCAAGCAGGCGTTTTCGCTGGGAACTAACTGGTTTTACTCCAGTCTACCTCTCGCTGACATTCGTGCCGTTTTCTACTCGATCGCCAGAGTGTTTTCGGCAAGAATTGACGGGACTGAAGATCTGTTACGTTCGGACCAAACTGTAATGATGACGGCAGACATCTGGCCAGAAGCCACTGCCGCCGGTACCGAACAAACTCTCGCAAACTAGAAAAATACGGCTTCATTTTTTTCTTTTTACACAATACAATTTAAACGGGCAACCTGAGTCGCAGTTGAGTATGATGCGCCGCGACGCATGGCAACAACCATTTGTCTGATGTAGTCTCGGCTGTGCCCTGGAGCAATGCTTCGGATTTGTTTTTTTTGAGGGCCCGTCAAACCTCGTAACGAGATACCTTTTACATACCCATACTTTTTTAGAGAAGTTCTCATTTTTGTAATATACCTTTGTGACTTCTANCCTAAGGGTATATATCTCTTTCTAATTCTTTTTGAAAAGAAACTAAAAAGAAGAGTCCATGGACAAATTAAGTATGTCCAAGCCACTGGCTTTAGGGATATCTGGCTAACCTTCTCCAGAATCGTTTGTACCTTTAGCTTCAATGTCACAAAGGTATATTAGATCACCTTGATGCCGCTAGCTGCGGGGGTTGGGCGTCCTTCCATGTGGTGTATGAAGCTCATGTTGAGGTTTGTGGGCATGTAGATGTCTACCGATGTGTCAAGATGTCGTGGTTNGATGCCTCCCGGCAGCGAGACGCTAGGTCCGGGCTGGAACTTGGGTGGGTCGGGGTGAGCCACACTGGGTACGGTGTCAGGTGCGACAAAGGGTGGGTCGGGGTGGGTCACGACCACGGGTACCACTGGTTCTGGTTCAACTGGTTCAACTGGTTCAACCACTGGTTCAACCGGNGGTGTTTTGTGGTGTTCCTGCCAGCCGTATTTTTTGTCCTGCTTCATGAGCCATTCCCACCATCTGTCGTCCTTCTCCCGTTTGGCTAACAACTTCTTCTTCTCTTGTTGAAAGACGTAATCCGGGTCAGTGGGATCGAAGTCGGGCTCGGCGGGGTGAGTTCGTGCGTATGCGGCATCCGCCATCGCCCTGATCTTTGCAGCCATTGCCTCTTCTTCTGCCCTGTGCTTCTCCTTGGCAATTGCGTCTCTGGCGCCGGTATACCCCAAACTCTCGAGATACGGGTCTGGTTTTTTGGGTTCTGTCCCTACACCCAGTTCACGCATCAACTTTTCGGTTTCATCCTCGGCAATGGGGCCGGTCTTACCTAAAGCAGGCTTGTCCAGNTCCTCGTGCGCCAGCACGTAATCCCCCGTNTCCGGATCCAGTACGAGTCCGGGACTTTCTTCCCCGGGGGCAACGTANATGCGCGCGATTGGGTCCCAACCAAACACTTCATCCGGCTCCTCTTTTGGGCCTACGTAATGGTAATCGTCCATGATGTCGTGGTCCGAATCCTTAACAAAGTAGCCGTCGATGAGCACGTTTGGGTTGTATGCCCCGTGGTCTTTAATCCAGGCTGACGTGTTCTCTCGCGACTCGTCGCCCAGTCTCTCTAGGGCATCATCGTACCAGGAGCCCAGGTCGGGCAGGTGCATATCGTCTGGCAGTACCCCCTCGCCCGCGTTTTGCCACGGCATCACCCACGCGGGGATGTTCGACATGTCCGTGTAGCTCGTGTTGTCGTACTGGTTAACCCAGGGTTGCTCGTCGTACGGGTCCTNGTCGTGAACCCTCTGAAAGTCGTATGCGGCGTTGTTCAGTCTGCCCTTCATGTTCCCNGGGTCAATCGAGTGCGCGTACATCTTGTCAATCAGCTGCTTGCCCCCCCCGCGCTGCCCGATTTGGTCCATCCAGTACCGTGTGATTGACTTTTGGACCAGGTACTGCCGCTGTGCCTCGGTACGGTCCGTGTAGGCATTGATGGTGTCAACCTGCGCNTGCAATTCATCGTACGAGCCCGCGGTAGCCATACTGCGTGTGGTGTCTAGGTACAAAGAGGCCCAGATTGGGTTGTACGCCTCGGTCTGAGTAGGTGCGCTGTAGCCGGAACCCATGAACGCGGATTGGACCTCATTTTTTTTGTAAAATTCTTTGTGGTAGTCGCGGTACGGGTCGTAGTAGTACCGGTCCTTGAAGCCGGCCTCGGTTGCCGCGTTGAGCTGGGTGGTTTGCAGGAGTTCCACCTGCTTGGCGAACATGTCGTTGAGCAACCAGTCGTTCTCCGGCATCTCCCAGCGGTAAAAGTCATTGTCACTGACGAGCTTGTCCGNNAAGCCGTCGGCGTCGAGACCGGCNAAGCCCATGCTGCTCGAATCCCACGTCTTTGCCGTCGTGTTGNCATTGTTCGAACCCATCAGTACCGCCGACTTCCCGTACTGCATGCTCACCGCGGTTTGGTTGTCAATCTGGTTGTGTTTACTCTCGTCTGAGACTGCGTTCCGTAACTCCTTGCTCACGTCATACTCGGTCATCTGTTTTGCGAGCGCCTTGTCACTTGTGCCGCCCGTGGCCATGAGCCCAGCGACCTTTCGCCAGTCGTTGATCTGCTTTTCGTAGGGGTTGTAGCCAGATGTGTCTTGCATGTACGATTCCAGCTTCATNTCGCCCTTGACCACCTTGCCGAGGTCCTCTGGGCTTAAAAAGTACCAGTTCCGGAGCATATCAAAGTTGTCGATTGANGCCTTCGAGCCGGGCCGGATACGCTCGCTGGTCGGGTCGGAATTGTCGTACCTGTACTCCTTGCCCGCCGCGAGGAGTCGTCCCGTGATCATTTTGTTGTTGTACTCGTTGTCCGTCATCGTAAAGGTTTTGTGACCCCAGGTGCCGTCGTCGTTGAACACGACCGGTTGCACGGCGCGGTCGGCACCTGCTGAGGGGTTCATCTTGAACAGGATGTGGTCGCCCGTTTGCGCCGTCACCGTTTGGTGGTTTGCCCACAGTCCCGTGTCGTTCAGCTTGACATTGAAAACCGCGGGGACCCAGCGGTCGCCCTCGCGCACGTAGCCAATCTTCGTGCCCCGGTCAGCACCCGGCTTCAGATTCTCCTTCACCTTGCGCGCTTGCTCCTGGTACGCGTGCATGACCTCGAGTGCCGCCGTGATGATTAGACCGGTGGGGTCGCCGCCGCTCGCGACGAGGCCCCAGACGGTCAGGCCTGTACCAATGAACCCACTGATGCCCGGCACTGCCTTGTTCAGGAGTTGCAACAAGGGCCCCACGACCACGAACCCCTGGACCATTCCTTTCGCGGTCCTGGCTAACCAGTCTTTNAACCCTGCGCCCACGAAGACTTGCCCCATATTGTCCACCGCGATGCTGCCCCTCGGCGGNGCCCCCAATTCTGGCGGCAGTCGGCGCATGAATGAGGCCAGCTCAGAATCTTTGCCGGATTCCCAGGACATGACCCTCGTCCCAGCGACCTCGTCAACCACATCGACACCTCCGGGCATCTCAGATTCGATGAATTCGCGTGCTGCCGCAACGTCCGGGTCCTCCGGCACTTCTGNCATTTTCCCCTCATATTCAGCAGGATCGACCATCTCCTCAAAGGGGTCAATGTGTCGGCTGGGTGCGAAATCGATCGGAAACGGCTCCTCATCTCCGAGTGACAAATACTTCTTCCAATACTCCTGTAGAGTAGAGGTCTCTGGGAGATTCTTTTGTGCCAATGTTTCGATCTCCGCCAGCAGTTCCGGGTCGGCTTCGGCCAAACTTTTCTTCNNGANGTGTTCAGCTTCGGCACCCTNCAAAATCTTTTCGCGCAAGGTCTCCTCCCAGCGTTGCATACCAGAGCGCTCCGAGGGCACGTATTTCGGCGGCGCTGGNAGCTTCGGGATGGTGATTCCGCCCGGGGTCTTGACGTCTTTGACCAGGGTCTCGACGGTCTTGAGGCCGCCGGGGGTCTGCACGACCTCCATGCGGCTCGTGCCCGACATCGCTTCCTCCCAAGTCGCATTTTTTACTGCGCCCGACATCAGATCCTTAAAACTGGCTTGTCGAGGCTTAAGAGGAAGCATTTCGATCGCTTCGCCGGTTGCTTTCGGCAAAGTGCCCTCCTTGATCATTTCGTTCCAAGCCGCGTCGTTGCTGATCGTACCTTTGGTACGTGTGCCCTCGTCCTCCCAGGTTTTGTGCACACGGGGCGGCGCGGTGCCTTCGGTCACAGTAGTAGGTAAAGCGGCAAGCCTTGCTGCGCGTTGAGCAAGCGATTCTGGAAACGTCGACATCTCGACCTCGTCGACGTCACCAATTGAGAATTTGCCGGCTTTTCCTTTTGCTCCCTCTGGATCTAACGCTCCCTCTGCATCTAACGCTGCTTCGTGTGCACGGTACCTTGCTTCGGTGTAGCGGGTCTCAATCTCGGCTGCCGCCCTTGCCGCGGCTGCGTTCAGTTTTTTGTTTCCCGCGTACTCCGGATTTTTCATTTTTTGCAGCTCCTCGTATTCAAACGTCGTCCACATATCCCCGGTTGGGCCCGCATCAAAATCTACAAGCGGCATTTCCTCGCGAAAAATGTCCTCGGCGGCAATGTACTCTCGTCGCAAGGCATCATCGTCCAGTCTGTACAGTTTTGCCTGCAGGTTTAGCGCTTCGGGAACACCCGTTCGAGTTAANTATTCAAGGAAGGTANNGTCCANTGTGCCNTCNTCAAAGAGGCCGTAAAGCCGTTTTCGTAAGAGCGACATCGGAGCCTACAGTTTTTAAAAGTAAACGATGCCATCTTTGCATGAGTTTAAAGGTCACATGATTAGTATTTACTGCCCCAAGCGCCGGATCTTGCCGAACGATATCTGTTACATCATACTGNGGTTCGCGGGCCTCGTGCACCGGGGGCGCTCAAGCTGCCACTTTCTGNTCTACTTTTAATCGTCGTCCAAATCCGTCCTGCGCTCCTTGAGCAGACCCTTGGTGGTCGCGTCGACGCCGCTAATCAGCATGATCTCGTCGCGGTCCTTCCAAGCCCCCGCCACGTAGAACCGGTTCTTTTTTTCGTCGACGTGTTTAATCAAAAAGACNCGTCGACTGAAATGTATGCCCTTGCTTGCCTTGTACATGCCCTTTCCCTTCTGCACCTTGCGTATCAGCTTTCGAAGATTTACAAGTACGCGACACTTGTCGCCGATCTTGGGTTTTTTGGTTTTAAGGTACTGCATGTCGCCTGTCGCGGCGTGACTCTCCTTGTATCGAGCCTGTACCGTTGCTGGGTTGAGGCTTACCGCCTCAGCGGGGGTCATTCCCAGGTTTTTGTTAAACGTACCGTTGCACAGTATGACAGCTTGCTTCAGACAGGACCGCACACTGCCGCGTGACATNTGNAANCACCGGTAAAAATTCCGCTGCAGATTCTGGTTGTAATTCTCNATNTGGGCGCCGCGCTCGACAGTCTTGTGCTTAACGTTGCGCTCGGNAAACAGTGCCTTCACCGGCCCNATGAACTCTTTGCCCTGGTCGCTGAACACCTTGNTCACAGTCTGCCCGGTGGCGCGGCGCATGTCCGTCAGCATCTTCCGGAGTGAGGCTGCGGTCTCGGTCGCGTTCTTGCGACGTTGCACCACCGCGAGACCGTAGCGCGTGACGCGGTCGATCATCGTCAGAAAGTAGCCGTCAGTCTTCTTTGCATCCTCTTGCACCATCGCNTTCGGGTCGTCGAAGCTGTCGATCANCTGATTCTTCTCCTCGTCCGTCAGCTGCTGCTTCTGTATGTGCACGATGTCGATTTCTACGTGCCCGATTACGGCGTTTCCGATGTTTCCTTTTTTTCGCTCGTTTGGGATGTTTCGCGTCATCTGTAGGTGCTCCTGCTTCTCTAAGAACTGCCAGAGTGCTCTCCGAGAGATCCCCAGCGTCTTCCCCTTCAACCANTGGTANCCAGCGTCCCGCGTCAGGGGCATCTCGGAGTTCGCTTTNAGCATTTCTGTCCGAAGCCAGTCCCCGATCATCTCCTGAGCCACAATCTGCAGCCATGGACCATTCTTGCTCTCNTGAGTCATCAACAGAGTCCGGTTGCGGGGGCCCGGGGGCANNTTCAGCTGGCTGTTTGTTTTGAAGGCGTGACCAGATGATACCCATGGTATATCCAAATCTCCTTTTTTAAGTGAGCCGTGCTCTTTTAAGTGGTCCTGTGCCAGCTTGACGTCNTTNAGGTCAAACNTAAACTGTCTCAACTTNTTGTCCGTCGGNCGGGTCGTTTTAANCTTTTTGAGCACACTCTGCCACCGGTCGTTCCGGAACACTTGCATGACGTCGTCCTTGAACCGGAGCGGACCCCCGTGAGCCCACGCAACATCGGGGGCTTTGTCGTCGGGCATGCTGAAGCCCTTGTCCGCGAGAACGTCTGCACTTTTCTCGTCATCCTGTTCNTCTACNTTTTGCTTNCGCAACCAGGNTGCGACNTGNGTGTAGTCGTCNCGGTCGATTTTTTTCATCTTCCCTTTTACAAAAAGGAAACCGCGATTAATATATGCCCACACGAGCTGAACANCGACGGNTAGTATGGTCTGGCAAAAANCGAAAGACCACGGGAGGTCTCTCGCGNGACGATCTCACNCTCAACCGACANGGGCGGATCGTGAGCAAGCGCAAAAGTATGGCCGCGTCGAAATCGAACAACCTTGGGGATTGGCTCCGGACGAAAGGGAACAAGTTTGGCGACGTGCCGGCGAAGGCGCGCAAGGGAACGAACGGAAAACCCAAAGTGGGCAAGCCCGTGCCGAAGAAAGTGGTGCCGAAGAAAGTGGTGCCGAAGAAAGTTGCGCCGAAGAAAGTGGCGCCGAAGAAAGTGGTACCGAAGAAACCAGCGTACAAAAAAGTGAAGTCTGCAATGTTGAAGCCAAAGAAAAAGCTGAGTTCAAAAGGAACGGTGGTAGCACTTAAAAAGAAGGCGGAAAAGGGAGCAGCCAAAAACTCAAAGGCCGGACCTCCTCTGAGCAGTATACATGTAGCCGAAAAACCAAAGAAGGCGGATTCGTCAGCGGCGTTCAAACCCACAAAGGAGATGGAGGATTGGTTAGACTTTTAATACAAAAAACACACTTCTTTCTCTTGAGATTATCTTTAAACCAAAAAACACTCTTCCCTCAAAACATCTTCATTGCCTTCCCGAAAATCGAGGTCTCCATTTTACTTTCGCCGTCGAGGAAGTTGAGGACATATTCCACGAGCTTTG
>PAIH01000049.1 GCA_002711105.1 Planctomycetota bacterium | reverse complement strand
CTCAACAGCCGAAATGTCGCGTGTGCTGGAACAGAACCGCTACTTTGTAAGCAAGGTGCATGCCAAGTGTTAAAGGCCAAGGATCGCCCTTGAATCAATCATCCGGCCCATGTCGTGGCTAGCTGTGGCCATTGTCGGCAAAAAATGGCCGGGAGCAACCACCCCTTGAAGCTGTAACTAATGTCCTAAGTAGCAGTTATGTCTTTCCTGTCAGATATGTCTTACCGGTCAATGGCACCGCTGAAACCACCTTCTAGGATCAGTTCCAGGAGGGAGCCCCGAAATGAATGAAGAGATTCCACTTTCCCAGAGAGTTTGTGAGCCGTGTCACGGACAGACGGCGTCACTGTCGCCAGACCAGATCGACAGTTGGTTACCTCAACTCAATGGTTGGCAGTGCCAGGATCATCACCATCTGGTGCGAGTGTTCGAGTTCAAGGATTTTGTCAGTGCGCTGGAACATGTGAACTTGGTGTCAAAGGTGGCCGAGGAACTCGGCCATCATCCAAATATCTCCTTTACCTGGGGAAGAGTAGAGATTTGTATCTGGACCCATGCCGTTGATGGGCTGACAGAAGCTGATTTCGTTCTGGCTGCCAAAATCGACTGCTGCGAGAAGGAGAACTGAAGCGATATTAGATTTCATCTGCATCCTGATCTTGGTTTATAGCCCGGTGCTGGAATCGACCGAGATGAAGTTGCTGGAGGATTCTGGTTCTCCTGCGCAGGAACTGACCTTTCGACCTGAAAAGGTAGCCGCTGCCCTGGAAGGTGGCGTTCTCGCCGTAGAGGCTGGCGAGGCAGCAGGGCAGCAAGGGTTTGGTATTCGGATCGAAGAGTTGGAGGTGGTCACTTCCACCTGGGCCGCGGTGAAGATTTCCGCTGGCAAGGTTTCACCCGGCCGGGACGGTTCTCTTCGCTGGTCGAAGTTTGCCGGGACGTTGCAGCTTTGACAGGTAAGTGAAAAAAAGTGCCGGGAGAGGAGTCCTCTCCCGGCGCATCAGAATCGAGGGGGCAGTCGCCCCTCCGGAGTGCAATTTCAGCGGCCCACAACTCCGACCCAGACCATCCAAAAGACCTGACTTAGGCGAGCCGCCAGATCAAGCGGTGGCACCTTACTTCCAGGCGCTGAATTGTTGGTTCAATTCGCACCCTCAGTCTGAGGTGTTGTTTTGCGAGTTCGGCGGTGATTCCATCAGTTTCAGGAATCAGCTACGCCGCTCCCGCGCCGTCCGCAACACCATAGCGAATTGTGTCGATGACTTCCAGAAGAACGGTCCAAACGGAAAAAGCGGTTGGAATTCAGCCGATTCAGGATTCTTGCCGTACGGATGGGAGACCCTGAGTGGAGAAGTGAGAGAGACCGTCACGGAAGAATACGGGCAAAGGCACCTTCGGACCGATTTCTGATCTACATCTGGTGGCCCATTTAGCGACTTTTATGTGCTCGATGGGGTGGCGTAATAGATGTGTACGGTTAAAGCAGTGCCGGCAGCTCCTTGACCGGGAAGCAAGGACCTTCGACGCACACCCTCCGATAACGAAATTCATGCTCCTCCGGAGTTGCGATGACGCAGCCGAAGCAGGCTCCGAAGCCACAGGGCATGTAGTTCTCGAGCGAGATCCAGAAGTTCAAATCACGCTCTACGGCAAGGTCCCGCAGCGCCTGGTTCATGCCGTGAGGGCCGCAGCCGATCCCGGCTACCGGAGTTTGTTCGGTGATAGCGTCGAGCTCTGTGCTCAGCAAATCGATGACATTGCCGGCATATCCCTGACTACCGTCATCGGTCGCGGCCACTGTATGGGTGCCGAGTTTTTCGAATGCATCGAGTCCGATCAGAAGAGAACGGTTCCTGGCTCCCAGCAGCACGCGGTGATCGAGGGTCGATTTCTCTTTGGCGAGTTCGCGACTGTAGAGATAGAGCGGGGCGACGCCGATGCCTCCGCCGACCAGGAACAGCACTCCGCCATCGTCAAGATCAGGACGTGGCATCGGGTGACCGAGCGGACCCATCAGTCCGATCGAATCCCCAGATCGCAACTGACTCATGACGCGGGTTCCTGGTCCAACGTTCTGAACCAGCAGTGACAGTTCGGAGGCGTCGGGACCGGGCGTCGGATTGACATCGTAGACGCTGAAGGGGCGTCGGATCAGTGGTGTATCTCCAGAGTCGACACGGACCTGGACGAACTGACCGGCACGAATCATCGGTGCCATATCGGGCGCGTGAATGTCGAGACGAAACCAACCGTGGCCCAGGTCCTCGTTGGTCTTCAGTTCGTAACTGTCGACGAGGCATTTTTCCACGGGCATCTTCATCTTGGCTCCTCTTGTTGCCGGTGGCTGCTGCCAGAGTATTCGCGGAAGGCCTGGCCCAGTGCCTCGACGATATCACCTGCCACCAGAGATTCCTCACCATGTTGTTGAGCCGCCAGATCGCCTGCTCTTCCGTGCAGCCAGACTCCTCGGCGCGCTGCAACCTCCGCATCATCCCCTCGTGCCAGCAGGGCACCGATCAGACCGGCCAGAACGTCCCCGGAACCGGCGGTGGCCATTCCCGGATTGCCGGTCTGGTTGCGGTAGCTGCCGGAACCACCGGTGGTGACGGTACCGGGGCCCTTGGCAACCACAACCGCTTGGCTGACCCGTTGCAGTTCGACACTCAGATCCTCGCGGTTGCTGCCCTTCAGGTCGAGTGCATCTCGTAGACGTTCCAGTTCGCCCCAGTGCGGGGTCAGAACCGTTTCGGGACCCAGTTGCTGCAGCAATTTGGGCTCCTGGCACAGATGCCACAGGCCGTCGGCATCGATGACTGTCGGGCCTGTTCTGCTGGCGAGGAAGGACCCGAGTGCGCCTGTGGTTTCCAGTTCCCTTCCGATTCCGCAACCAAATACCCAGCTGCTCGGATGAGAATTGTCCATCAACAATTCGATGGCGTCCGGGCTCCAGTGGTTTTTTCCGTTGCCGGGACTCCAGCTCATCACCTCCAGAGGTTTGCGTTCTTCGGCGGCACTGGCACAGCAATCGGGAACCGCCACGGTGGCTCGACCGCAGCCGCCTCGAAGAGCGGCGTGAGCAGCGAGCAGGGCTGCACCACTGAGTCCAGGCGATCCTCCGACGATCCAGACCGAACCCATCATCGACTTGTTGGAATCGTTGGGTCGCTCAGGCAAAGGAGGGAGGTCCTCTGGCGGCGTCGGAAACGGCTCAGGATTCACCGGCGATCCCTCCCTGGCAGGCGAGTCGATTGATTCTCGAGGCAATGATGCCAGCGCCGAAACCGTTGTCGATGTTGACTACCGAGATTCCTGGTGCGCAGGAGCAAAGCATCCCGAGCAGTGCCGCGATTCCGCCCAGAGAAGCGCCATACCCGACACTGGTCGGTACCGCGATCACCGGAACCGACACTCGTCCTGCGACTACCGATGGCAGCGCACCCTCCATTCCGGCGACCACCACCAGGGCATTGGAAGATCGAAGAAGTTCATCATGGGCAAGGATTCGGTGGATTCCGGCGACTCCGGCATCGGCAACCAATTCAGTGTTGGCTCCGGCAAGATCAGCGGTCAACTGGGCTTCCTGGGCCACGGCAAGATCACTGGTCCCGGCACAGATCACCGCGACCTGACCCTGTCGCGGTAGCACGGTCCGTTCGACGCTGATGCAGCGGCAGCGTTCGTGCCATTGCGCTTGTGGAACCGAAGCGGCGATGTCGGCACCGTGATCGCCATCGACTCTGGTGGCCAGCGCACGTCCGGAACGATCGGCGATGGAGAGAAGGGCAGTGGTGATTTCATCCGGGGTCTTGCTCTGTCCGTAAATCACTTCCGGGAAACCCGTACGACGTTCCCTGTCATGATCGAAGTCGAAAGGATCCGTTATGTTCATGGTTGTGCCTCCGCGACCAGATCGAGAGTGTCATGTTCCCCCTTTTCGAGACGGCGCAGGGCCAGGGCGCCGATCATGGCTGCGTTGTCGGTGGCGAACTTCAGTGGAGGAAACAGCAGTTTGATGTCGTTTCCCAGTCGTTGGGCAAGTCCTTGCCGCAGCGCACCATTGGCGGTGACCCCGCCGCCGAGCAAGACAGTATCGAGAGATTCCTGACGACAGGCGCGACGGATCTTTTCAGCCAGCACGTCGAACACCGCCTCCTGGAAAGAAGCACAGATGTCTTCCGGGTCGGGGGCCCCTGGTGCGCGCCCCTGGTGTGTCGCGTTGAGGCCTCGCCAGGTGTAGAGGACCGCGGTTTTGATGCCGGAGAAGGAAAAATCGAGGGAGTCTTTCGACAGCAAAGTGCGTGGCAGTTTCACCGCTGCGGCATTTCCCGTTCGCGCCGCTTTTTCGACCGCAGGACCGCCGGGGTAGCCGAGACCGAGCACCGCCGAAACCTTGTCGAAGGCTTCTCCGATCGCATCGTCACGGGTTCCACCGAGCCACCGTGAACGACCTTCACCATCGACTCTATGCATATCGGTGTGGCCACCTGAGAGCACAACGCCGAGGTAAGGAGGAGGGGTGTCCTCACCCGCCAGGGCAGCGGATTCGAGGTGAGCTTCCAGGTGGTGGACCCCGATGAGGGGCAGATCCCAGGCCCAGGCGAGTGCCTTGGCGGTGGTCACTCCAACCAACAAGGCCCCGATCAACCCGGGCCGGTACGCCACCGCTACTGCATCCAGATCGGTGGGTTGTTGAGCCGATTTGTCGAGAGCGTCCTCGATCACCGCCGTCAGCTGTTCGACATGACTGCGGCTGGCGATCTCGGGAACGACACCACCATAGGGGGCGTGCTCGACGACCTGCGAGAAGACCACATCGGAGAGCACCCTGGGGCCACTCTCGATCACCGCTGCTGCGGTTTCGTCGCAGGTAGTCTCGATCGCCAGTACCTTCAACGTGATTCCTCTTTCGATACGGTCGAGGGTTGGTTCAGTAGAGTCTGCAAGCGTTCAGGTTGCGACAGAAGTTGCAGTGCGGCACTGAGTACGGGGTCTCCGTTACCGAGTAAATCGACCGTCGCTTGTGGATCGGGAGTGGCGAGGTTAGCGATAGAATCGGGTTGTTCGATCCGATCGAAAGAACGGCTACGGTTTGCAGAAGCGATCTGAAATGCTGTCTCCGGGCTGATCGCCACGGCCAGATCAGGAATCAATCCCGATGCCTTTCCCGTTTCGTCACGGCTCACTCGTATTCCTTCTGGCGGATGGAATGACTGGGTCGTCAGTTTCAGCAGCGAAGGCTCCGATTTGTTGGTGATATAGATCAGATCTTGGGCGGTCCATTTACCGAAGGAGGCCGATCCGACCAGTGCTGCCCGGAGGTGATCGCGTAGCGATGCAGCGACGATTTCGGAAGCACTGGCACTTGAACCATCGATCAGGATGACCAGGGGGATTTGACGGAAGGGGCCCGGTCGCGAGACGGACGAGACCTGTTCCTTCTTTTCCCCTGATCGGCCTCTGGTTTTTACCACCGTCAGTCCTGCCTCCAGAAATAGCGAGGAGATGGATACCGCTTCGGTGAACAGTCCGCCAGAATTCCCACGCAAATCGAGGACGATTCCCTGAGCACCGTCAGCGATGATCGCTTCGATCGCCTTCTTCAGTTCACTGGTGCTGTTGGGTTGAAACTGTTGCAGTCGAACCAGACCAGTGGGCGCTGAAGATCCATCCTGGGCGGTGAATATGGCGATCTCTGTGACACTCGGGATACGTACTTCGTCTCGCTGGACGGTGACGGTCAATTGCTGTTCGTTCCTCGAGATTCCGATGTCCAGCATCGTGTCGCGCTCGCCGCGCAGTTGGGTAGAGAGACGGGAGAGGTTCCAGTTCAGGGCAGATTCACCATCGACCGAGATAATCTGGTCTCCCGTCAGGATTCCTGCGGAACTGGCCGGGCCATCGGGAAGTACTCGTTCAACCAGGTGCGTTTGCTGCTCCGATTCCCTCAGGATGACACCGATGCCGTAAAGAAATCCGCCGGTTTCCTGTTCGAATTGCCGCGCCTCGGCGGGGGAGAAATATCGACTGTTTCGATCGAGGCTCTGGATGACCCGGTCGATGCCGCTTCGCAGTAGCTCCTGACCATCGACCGGTTCGACGTAGTGCTCCTCGACGATTCGCAGGACTCGTGCGGCCAGCACCTCGGCAGGTTCGGTGGTGGGATCGGGGAGAGGCCAACCACACAGAAATGCCAGCACTGCGCCCAGCACGATGGCGGTTGTCATGGATCGCATTGGATCGGGAGTCATCATCGATCTCCACCGGTAAGAAACCTGGCCAGCGACGCTTCCTGCATCGAGACCGTCAGGCAGGATACCCCCGGACCGAATCTGCCGCGACCGAGAGCACCAGATTCAGGCCCAAATGAGGCGCAACAAGTCATTCTTCGGTTGCAGTTTGTGGACGTTTCGCAGCTGCGATCAAGCGGTGTGTGGCAGGCAAGTGAAGGTTAGGATGGGGTTCTTGTATTTTTTGGAGGTGATCATGCGCTGGGCACTGTTATCGCTGTTGCTGATCGGGTTCTTGTCGCTCTGTCCTGCCGCTGAGTCCCAGACGCTGTACTGGATCGACGGCAGTGATCTGGTGCGATATGACGCGACCACGGCAACGACCACAGTATTGCCGACTGCGTCCGCACCCTTGACCCTTTCGGTCGACGAAAGCGTCGGCAAGATCTTTTACTTCCGGGTGCCCTTTGCTCTGACCAGTGCTGATCTCGACGGCACCAATGCCGCTCAAGTCACCACCTATCCGTTTGGGTTCGAGGCTCTGGCGGCCAATCCGGCCGATCAGCGTCTTTACTGGATCAATGCCTTTAACGGTCAACTGCTTTCCATCGGCTACGATGGTTCCAACCCGCAGGTGGTCGGCGGTATGTTCAATACCTCGGGGATCGGTATCGACACGGTCGGCGAGAAACTCTATTTGACCAACAGTCAGACCGGATCGATCACCCGTCGTAACTTCGATGGCACTGGCAATGAGGTCATCGTCGCAGGTGGTCTCGGTGGACCGCGAGACTGCTGTTATGATGAAGTGGCGGGAAAGATCTACTGGCTGACCAGTTCCGGCGCGACCCAGCGCTGTGATAATGATGGCTCCAATATCGAAACGATCATCCCGTCAGCGCTTGCGCCGGGGGTCACACATCTGGTCGTCGATGAAATCGTGGGATTCATCTATCTCTCGACCAGCGCCGGCTTCATCTGTCGGGCAGAATTGGACGGCTCCAACCTGATAGAGCTCTACGTTGACGGCACCAATATCTCGGAGATCGGCATCATTCCGGGAACCAGCAGCGGTCCACAATTCATACGGGGTGATTCCAATGACGATGGAGGATTCGATATCGCGGATCCGATTGGGGTTCTCTCGGAGCTGTTTATTTACGGTACGGAGCCACTTCCCTGTAAAGATGCTGGTGATACCAACGACGATGGGCTCATCAACATCGCCGATGCCATCTTTGCACTCAGTTCGTTGTTCGTGTCGGGATCTCTCGCTCCACCGTTGCCGTTTCCCGATTGTGGAGAAGATCCCACCGATGATGCACTCGACTGTGCGGAGTCGTCCAACTGCCCGTAGCGGTGCTCACCAGCACAAGAGTCGCGCTCTGAACGGGATTTTCTGTCGCTGATCCTGAACGCCAGTTCAGCTTTCAGGTGAATCGGTTAACCGTGGTCCAGGATGTCCTCTGCGGTGAGGTCGGTTTTCCCTGTCTCGGTTTTCCCATGTTTCTTCGGCTGCTTTTTCACAGNGGCAGCNTAATCCACGTCAGGGACGATCCAGAANCCTCCTGCAACATCTTCGAGCTTCTCATCGTCGAGTTTCTTTTTTTCTTCTGTCATGGTGTTTCCTTTCAGAGGAAGCCCATCTTGTGCCGGTTCAAATTAACTGCGGGAAGAACCTTCGCGCAATCTTACAGCTGAGCCACTTCAGGTGCGACACCGAAGGACTCGAGGCCACGTTTATTTTGACAGGGAGCGCGGGCGTACGATGCGGGTTGCGGAATTCACGACCGCCTTTGTTTCGCTGACACTTGAAGATCAAGCGTCGAAACCGGAAGCGTGTCATGAAATCCGAACCCGCTTCGCTGGCGATTACTTTCCACTCTTCTTGGCTTGCGCCTTCATCTTCATCTTCTTTTTGTCGGAGTCACTGAGTTTGCCCGACTGACCTTTTCCACCACCGGAGATACCTTCGATCTGTTTGTCGGAGAGCTTCCGTTTGTCTTCGGTCATTGCTCCGCTCCTTTCTTTCCACGGGCCCCATTGCCCGCTCGATGGACCTATCCGGCTTCCCACGACGACCGGACAAAATAAATCACACGGTAATTCTGTGCGGTTCGACCCGACCACCCAGCGTAAAAAAAGAGCCACCAGGAGCCAGGCCGGACCCTGTCACCTGCACTACCGATCCAGGTCTACCGATATTCATGTCCGATTTGTCGAGAAAATCGGATGTTAGATGATAGGGGATCATCTACATGCCATGCAGTGACTGGTGCTGCAAAGGCGACCAGCGAATAACGAGAGTTTCCAACAATCAGGAGATTCAGGAAGGAAGTGACATGAAACTGCATTTAACACTAGCGATTTTGTTCTTGTCGGCCGTCATCGGTGGCTTTGCCATCGCCATTCAGGATGACGAAACCGCCACAGTTACCAAACGTGAAGACATCAAGGAATTGATGGAGCTGATGAATTCGAAAGATATGGGCCTTCAAGTCATGCAAACGATGTTCGACAGTGTGAAGGCGCTAGGAACCGCTATCCCTGAAAATCTCTTCGAGGACTTCACCAGCGAAGTTAATTTTGACGAACTGACGGAATTGATAATTCCGATATACGATAAACACTTTTCCCATGCCGACATCAAAGAGCTGATCGCGTTTTATCAAACACCCATTGGTAAGAAACTGATCGAAAAGCAGCCAGACATCATTAAAGAAAGTATGGTTGCTGGAATGACGTGGGGACAAAAGATCGGCGCGAAACTAGTCAAGAAGCTCAGAGAGGAAGAGTAATGATCAATGAGAACAGGTAAGCCTTGTTCTCGGCTTGCCTTTTTGTCTCAAGGAATCTGCCCCTGCCGCCAGATCTCATTACTTTTGGAGCGATTTGTACCTACACTCCAGTGCTACGAATGATCGAGGTCTCGGTCCTGTATCGGCGGTGCTGGAAAAGGTTCATGACTCAACGCAACGGCTCACCAGCCCTTGATCTGGGAGGATTCTCCAGGGATGAATATTCCCGTGCGCCGTAGGCCGCTGGGCTTTGTCGCCATCGGCCTGATCACTGCCTTGCTGCTTTTCCTGGGATTCGAGCTCCTGGATCGTTACCGCAAAGGGAATCAACGTCTCATCGTCGAGATTCAGGAGTCGCTCGGTGCCAGTAGCCTGTTGCAGTGCATGGAAAACATCTCTGCTCGACGAGATCCCGCTTATTTTCCGCTGCTTAACCGATTTCCTCTGATCGAGTACCTGAACTCCAATCCGCCGACCTTGACCCCACAGCAAGAGGTGGAGGGGGTTCCTTTCCAGGTATTTATCGATCGATACCAGGCGATCTGGGCCCTGACGCACGAGTCAGAAGCCAGAAAAGCACCCACGGTTCAACAGTTCAGTTTCGGTGCCGATCATCTGGTACTGCTGAATCCAGAATTTGAGGGAATGAACATGTTGTTGATTCCGACTTCGATCGTCCCGCTGCCGCTGGAGGAGAGAGTGAAGTGGGCGGCCCGATCCCTCGAATGTATCGAAGGCTATCTGGGAGGGGGCCTGCTGATCGATGAAATCACCCGCATCGCCCTGATTTCACACTGGATCGAGAAGTGCAGATTTTTGCTGTCGCACAGGATAAGCCCTGCTCATTTGAGGCAACTTCTGGACGCTCTGGATGGTGTCGAGCCTCCAGTCGAGGCGTTCCGGAGAGCGATGAGGATGACATACGCGCACAGCATGGAGCTCTTGCAGGCTTTCCGTAACGGATCGCAGGGAGGCTCGACGCCAATTTATCGTGAGCCCGCTCTCAACTACGTACTCTCTCATCTGAAAACCAGGATCATCGATATCGACCAGCCGGTCGAGCCAATGGATCCACCCTGGTATGCCACTTCCCCTGGCGGCCCCATCTTCTTGCGGGGGCAGAGCGACGATTTCATCAATGACACACTGGCGTTAAGTCATGAACTGGAAGATGGAATCGAGTTTTTCCGGCAAGCGGTCGAGTATCAGATCGCCCGACTCGAGGCCGGGGATCAGGCCATTGCGCCGCAGGGAATCACGGTGAAATCGGCACCCTCCGGACAGATTCACCTGATCTCGAACCGTAAGCCTGTGATGGATCGCCCGACACTGCCGGGTCTGTTCGAGCCGTATCATTTTCCCAAGTAAGCCGATTTTTCGTGTCCGGGCGCTCTTTTGCTCCTGATAGGTAGGTATAAGACCACTGATGGAACGAATGGAGGACAACATGACCATGAATCAAATGGTAAAACGATTTGGCGTCGCTGGCCTGGTTTTCTTTACGGTTAAAGGGCTTCTGTGGTTAGCAGTGCCCGGACTGATCGTCTATTTCGGCGGCGCTGGCTAGGATCTCTGCTTGATATTGACCTCTCCTCCGGGAACTGGCCTCCTCGCCCTCCACCCCCAGAATCTCTGGGAGTAGGGGGCGTGGGCAATTAAGAGGCCTGCAGGTCACCAGCCGCTGCTCACAGGACAAATCTGTCCGACCACCATTTCTGGACAATAAATCCCATTTCAATTCCCGGCGATTTCTCTGTCCGGGCCCCCATTTGATCCTGATAGGTAGGTATGAGACCTCTGAAGGAACGAAGGGAGTTCAGAATGACCGACACCAAGATTCAGGACAAAATGGACCGTGAGAAGGTTTCCGACCAGCAATTGGCAGCTACCGATGAGCCCAGGACCGGACGCGTCGATGCGCCCCTCAAGACCGTGAAGGGCAAGGAAGAGGCCACCTTCGCTCAGAGGCTGCGGACTGAGACCGCTCAGGCACACCGCTTCGCCGAGTCGACGAACTTCATCAAAGGCATCTTGAAGGGTGTGATGGACCTCGAGAGCTTCGCCAACATGCAAGCAGGCATGTACCTCGTCTACGAGGCGCTGGAGGCCGAGCTTGAGCGCCACAAGGACCACCCTCTCGTCAGCCGTGTCCACTTCCCCGAGCTCAGCCGTATGGCCGCGCTCGAAAAGGACCTCGAGTTCCTCTACGGAGAGGACTGGCAGAGCCAGATCCGCAATACACCCGCTCGCAATGAGTATGTCGAACGCATTCACTGGCTGGGAGACAATGATCCCGATCTGCTCGTGGCCCACAGCTACACGCGCTACCTCGGAGACCTCTCCGGCGGCCAGGTGATCTCCAAGATCGCCCGTCGCTCGTTGGGTCTGCAGAGCCGCGACGGCCTGCGCTTCTTCGATTTTGACGAGATCGACGACTCCAAGGCCTTCAAGACCGAATATCGCAACCGCCTCAACAATCTGCCGCTCAGCGATGACCGCGCACTCGAGGTCATCGAAGAAGCGAAGCAGGTTTTCGCCCTCAACCAGCGCCTCTTCGAGGAGCTGGAGGGCAGTTGGATTCGCACCCTCGCGAACTGCCTCCCACTCGGCTTTAATAGGCGAAAGCGGGCCTAGGCTTCAGACCACGGGAGTTAGACGATGGGGATTGTGAGCATGGGCGGCGAGACAGCCGCCCCGGATGCGGACCACGGCTTCGACGCCGAGACCTTCAAGGAATTCATCTCCTTCGATGTCGGTGACGGCGATCCAATCTACTACCACAGCGTTGGCAAGCTCTATCGCCAGCCCGGCGGTGAGATCATCGCCGGCGTCGAGGCACTGGTGAGCAACCGGCTGGTGAAGATGGAGGGGGACACGGCGGAGGCGATCTGCCGGACCCTGGTGATCTACCGCGATCACGAAACCGGCGAGATCCTCCAGCACGATGACGGCCGCCACATCATCCGCGAATACCCCTACATCATCGCTCGCTTCGAATTGAAGGACCGTCGCCTCGTGATTTACACCGAGGGCCTGAGTGGACCGCACCAGAACGGGCTCTACGGCCTGGCGAAGGTCAGCAACGACAAGGTCTTCGCCCAGCGCTCCGGTGGCACGACCTTCTTCTACTGGACCCTGTACGGAGAGGTAGAGACACCCATCGGCAAGGTCTGGTTCAACGAGGCTTACAACGGTTCGACAGCTCCCGATGTGGCCGATGTGATGGTCATGAACCGCTACGGCACCCTGCCAGCGTTCGCGGGCATGGGTGACGGGTTCATGCAGACCACCGCGGCGCGCATCGACTCCTACGAGCAACTCCCCGAGCACCTGCGCGAGTATGTCGCCCAGCACGCGCCCTCGCACTGCGCGCCTCCCGTCGATGACGCGGAGATCGCCAGCCTCAAGGAGCAGTACCTCGGCGACAATCCACCCGAGGTTCCCAAATCAGCGGCCCCCGAGCAGTTGAGCAAGGAGCAGATCGCAGAGGTTGTGGGCGGATACTTCTCGTGTCTGCGCAACATGCAGGTCGACGAGTTGCTCGAGCTGTTCAGCGAAGACGCACTGAGCTGGGATCCGGTCGGCACTCCGCCGTTGCTGGTTCGTGACAAGTCGACCAACTACTTCAAGGCTCTCTCTGGTTTCTTCGAGAAGATGGAACTGACCGAGGATGACATGTTCGTGGCGGGTAACGAGGCCGCTGTCAGGTGGACCGGTGTCGCAAAGTTGCGCACCAAGGACAAGGAACTCACCTTCGAGGGAGTCTCTGTCTTCACCGTCAATCCGGATGGATTGATCTCCAGCATTCGTTCTTACTGGGACAAGAAGACGCTGATGTCGAGTCTTTGAGGAGCGTGCTGTGAGCCAACCAGCGGATGATCAAGCGATGCACGATCCGGACAAATACGCCGCGGTTGCCGACAACTTCGTCTATGTGCACCGTGCCCTGCGCCGTGACCTGGCGCGGATCATCGCCGGGGGGGAGCCGCTGTTCGCCAGCGACTTCGCGCGCTTTGCTCGTATTCTGGAGAAGCACTCGGAGCTGGAAGATGTCCTCTTTTTCCCTCCGCTGGAGCAGCGTGCGCCCGGC
>PAIH01000048.1 GCA_002711105.1 Planctomycetota bacterium | reverse complement strand
ACGACAGATGGTGTTGTCGAGTGGCGCGTTGTCATCGCCGTCCACCACTCCGTCATTGTCGTCATCGTCATCGCCGAGATCGCACAGGCCATCGTTATCAGTATCGGTGCCATCGGCCGCCGGATTGTCGGTGCCACTGCTGCAGTCGTCGCAGCCGTCGCCATCGACGTCACGACAGATGGTGTTATCGAGCGGCGCATTGTCATCGCCGTCCACCACTCCGTCATTGTCGTCGTCTGGATCACAGGGATCGATAGAGCCATCAGCGTCGGTGTCGGTCTGGCACGAATCGGGCACAGTGTTGCTGTCGCAGTCTGACTCGGTACCGGATGCGATATCCTGATTGTCCGGGATGCCGTTGTTGTTGCAGTCAGCCCCTTCGCACTCGTCCGGAATGCCGTTGCCATTGGCATCGGTACTGACTGGCGCCGCGTCACTGGAAAGCCAGGTGACCGTCATGGTGCCAGATCCAATATCAGCAGGGCTGAAGCCGCCTACACGAACCGTGTACAGTTGATTGGCAATCGCCTGGAAGCTCAGCAAAGTGCTGAAATTGAGACAGCCAGCACCGTCGTCGTTACAGGCGACGGCATTGGCCGCAATTCCGTTGGCACCCAGGTAGACGGCGATGCGAGAATCGTAATCGACCAGATTACAGGTCGAGATCTCGACCACCCCGTTGGCCACGGCGGTGAAGCTGTACCAGATGTCATTATAAATCTGGTCGTCACCGAAGGCGCCTGGATCACAGACGAGCGGATCGAGGGTCACACCATCGGTGGTCGAACCGAGCGTATTCAAGCCATGAGTTCCCGGTCCCGTGGTGACCGCACCCGCCAGCGTTTCGGCGCCGTTGTTCGCGATCGGGCCATCCGAAATCGATCCCACCAGATCACAAGAATCAGGGATTCCATTGATGTTGCAATCCGGGGTTCCTGCCACCAAATCGCAGTTATCCTGGATGCCGTTGCCATCGCAATCGGTCGCTCCATTTGCGAGATCGCATTCATCGAGAACTCCGTTGAAATCGCAATCGGTCGAAACACCCAGGTCCAGATCGCAGCTATCGAGCTGCCCGTTGCCGTTGCAATCGGCAGCCCCGGCCAGCAGCTGACACTCATCGGGAGTGCCATCCCCATCACAGTCAGCACTGGTGCCTCCTGCGCCAACATCACAGCTGTCGGGGATCGTGTTTCCGTTGCAGTCGAGGCTGGTACCGGAGGAGATATCGCAAGCATCTGCGATGTTGTTGCCGTTGCAATCGGGTTCGCAGCTATCGGGAACCCCGTTGCTGTTACAGTCGGTGGCTCCTGCAGCGATATCATCATCATCGGGGATTCCGTTGTTGTTGCAATCGGGCGCATCGACGCTGATGCCACCGGAGACGACCAGCGCATAGCCCTGATTGACCGAGAAGTTGCCTTCAAAGGGATCGATATTGATCTGCCACGCCCCCAGTTCGGGGTTGAGTCGAATGACACTCTCGATGGTGTTGAGAGTATCGGCCACACCGCCGGTCTGGCTCTGTCCCTGGGCTCCGTTGAAGACGTTGCCGAGGAACACCGCACCGGTCGGTGAGGTAACCGTCAGATGCAGATCGTTGATCAGCTTCTTGCCGGTACCCACGCTGCCTGGCTCATCCGTCCACGACAGGATGATCTTGAGTGCTTCGGTAGTGGACGTCACGTTGACGCTGTAGTTATGGTCAGCGCTGGCGGCGCTGGCAAAACCACCGGCGGGAGCGATATCTTCGACGTAAAGACTGCGAGTACCGGTGCCGAAATCGAGCACGGCACTGAGATTTGGTTCTCCCCATCCTTGATGGATGTTGGGGTAGGTATTGTCACCCAGATTGGCGCCGGTCAGACGATGACCGCCGTTGATCAGAACCGAACGGATCAAGGCCGCGGAAGGATCGGTGACTGGCGTCGCTCCGCCGTAACGTCCCTCTTCGAAGTACTGGTGCACCAAGGCACCGGCTCCAGCGATGATCGGCGACGAGAAGCTGGTTCCCTGGATGAAGGAGTAAGCGCACGAACCGGTTCCGGCACCATTGGTGTTGGGAAGGATCAGTGCCGAGGTCACGCCTCCGTCGCGTGGGAAGACATCACTACCGGGTGCCATGATCTCCGGCTTGAGTGCTCCGTCAAAACGGGGCCCGATGCTGGAGAAGCTGATTCGATCTTCGGGTTGTAACACGTCATCGCTGGCACCTACCGCCAGCACATTCTTGGCGACCGACTGAGAAGTCAGGGCATTGGCAACCGCTCCCCCATTGCCCGCCGCCATGCACTGCAGCATGTCGAGATGATTGAACGCATCGGTATCGTGAACCACCGTCGTCTGCGAGTAACTGTTACTCGCCTCGTTCAACCCCACCGAGTGGTTGGTGGTACAGACTCCGGCGTTGGCCATGTTGGTGAGGGTCACGTCCATGTTGGCAGGAAACTCACCGGGCAACTCCCAGCGGAAGCCATCGGCATCGTCCATCATCGGTGTGAAGTACAGCTGCGCTTCGTGAGCAATCCCCGGCCCCAGCAATCCCGAGAAATTGGAAGGAGCCCATGTCTCCCAGACATCGACATCGTGTTCCCAGAACTTAGATGCATCGTTGCCATAGAAATCGGCCAGCGCAGCTCCAGCGACAGAAGCTCCATGTTCGGTGGCGGCATTTCCTAGCAGAGTTGCTCCGCCCAGTTCATCAGAACGTGGCACCTTCAAGCTGACTCCGCCGGCACCGATGGCCGGAAGCAAGAGGGTGGCGTTGACAGGGTCGGCATAACCGAAGTTATCGATCAGCAAATCGGGGAAACCGTTGGCACAACCGACGGTGCCGACATTGTTCCAATCGAGAGAAGTATCGATGATGCCGACCATCTGTCCCTGCCCCTGCAGGTTGTGGGTCAACCACAGCGGAAACGCGGAGGCGGTCACGATCGGAGAATCGGAACCATTGTCGACCGACAGGGTTCGGTTCTGCAGCTTGCCGCCGCCGGAGATGTCGTACTTGCGTAGACCATCGCCGGTCTCCTGGATCATCCGCACACCCTCAATCAGAACCACATCGAGCAGTTGTTGCGGTCGCACCTGCGCGATCAGGTAATGAACGTCGTAAGTCTTCAGTCCTGGCAGATAGATCTCGTCGATGACACGGATCCCTTGTTCGGTCAGCGCTTCCTTGACCGCGGCAGCGGAGTGACCGGGAATCAAATCGACATTGAGCAGGTAACTGGCTCTTCCGACTCGTTCGGGAGTGGTCAGTTCGAAACTACCGATCCATTGCGAGATCTTGTAGGCCGGATGGTACGGCAATACCGTAGCCACCTCGGACCAACCCTGCAGGGTTTCGAGAATCTTGGCGCTCTGGACCCAGGCGATGTGAGTTCGATTGGGGATGTACCAGCGGGCGAGTTGTCGACCGTCAGGTCCACGCACTTCACCGGTCAGTTCATCGAGGCGCTGCTGCAACTCGGGAGTCACCCCTTGGTCAAAGTGAACCAGCCAGTAACCCGCAACAAATTGTCCCGCAACCTGTAACGGTCTGTGCAACTCAACGGGGATTTCCGGTTCCGCATCGATGTGAAAACGGGCGTTGCCGGGATAGACCACATCAAAGGCATCCTGTTGCTGGTAGGTCGGGCCGTAGAAGGGCGGAAGGATCGAATGGGGATACCAGCCGCGGAAGTGCTCGGTGTCATCTCGGGCTCGCTTCGGCTCCGGTGCCGCATCGAGATCGATATCGCCCTCTTCGGTTGCGTTAGCAAAGGAAGGACCTGAGCGGGTCGAAAACAGCTCGTCTGGCAACGGCATCGGCACCTGAGCGGTCACCGCCCAAGGCAGACACAGCAGAGAAAGCAGGACCAATGGAAAGGACCACGCGAAGGGGGAAACAACCCGCTGGTGTGTCACGGAGACACCTCCTTGAAAATAGACGAGCGCCTGGCGGAAGGGGGCTCAGACCCGAGAACTCAATAACTCTTCCAGAACCCTAGCCCCCAACCTGTCATTTTACCTCACACACACGGCGAAAAAAGCAAACCTCACAACTTCTCGCGGCAATCCGCTCATTAACAAACCTGGACTGCCGTTATATTTAAGGAATCACAGCCGATCCACCAAAGAAGAAACGCGCGGCGATGCCGTCGCATCATCTACGCGTCTCCAGAGTAGATGTCTGGGGGAGCAAATCTGTCGATTCACTCGCCCCAGGTTTGGGCCTTACTGATTTCTAGCAGCTGTTGTAGCTGTCACATTCGAGGGTGTCGTCGGTTGGGTCGGGACCACAGTTGTTGGAGCCTGGCGCTGGCATCGGAGCTCCACCGTTAAACAGCGTGCCGAGCACGGATATGCCATCGGCGATGTTGACGGTGCCATCGTCGTTACTGTCAGCGGAATCGTCGCAGCTAATGGTGCCACCAGTGAAGAGGAAATCCAACACCGCAACGGCATCGGCGATATTGAAGAGGCCGTCGGTGTTGACATCACCACGCCTAAACAGGGTCTCTTCACAAATGTCAGGAACCCCGTTGCCGTTATTGTCGGTGGCGGTGCCGTCTGCGATATCACAGCTGTCAGGAATCTGATTGCCGTTGCAATCGACCTCGGTTCCGGCATCGATTTCGCATGGATCGAGAACGCCATTGTTGTTGCAGTCGGGACCCGGGTTGTTGTCGATGTCACAGTCGTCCAGCACCCCATCCCCGTCATCGTCTGGATCTCCCAGATCACACAGACCATCGGAATCGGTATCGGTACCGTCGTTGGCGGGATCGTCGCTTCCGTTGCTACAGTCGTCGCAACCATCGGCATCGACGTCACGGCATAGATTCGGATCGAGCGGTGCATCGTCATCACCGTCGGCTACCCCATCGTTATCGTCGTCGGGGTCACCGAGGTCACAGAGACCATCGCTATCGGTGTCTGTACCATCATTAGCTGGGCTATCAACGCCACTACTGCAGTCGTCGCAACCATCGGCATCGACGTCACGGCATAGATTCGGATCGAGCGGTGCATTGTCATCGCCGTCGGCGACCCCATCGTTATCGTCGTCGGGATCACCCAGGTCACAGAGGCCATCGGCATCGGTGTCGGTGCCATCGTTGTCCGGTGCATCGACGCCGCTACTGCAGTCGTCACAACCATCGGCATCGACGTCACGACAGAAATTCGGATTGAGCGGCGCACTGTCCTGGCCATCCTCAACCCCGTCATTGTCATCATCGGGATCACCGAGATCACAGAGACCATCTCCATCGGTGTCGGTGCCATCGTTGTCCGGTGCATCGACACCACTACTGCAATCGTCGCAACCATCGGCATCGACGTCACGACAGAAATTCGGATTGAGCGGCGCACTGTCCTGACCATCCACCACCCCGTCGTTGTCATCATCGGGGTCACCAATATTGCAAAGACCATCGCTATCGGTGTCAGTGCCATCGTTGGCAGGTGCGTCGACGCCGCTGCTGCAGTCATCACAACCGTCATTGTCGGCATCACGGCAGATTGTGTTGTCGAGTGGCGCATTGTCCTGGCCATCGACCACCCCGTCGTTGTCATCATCGGGATCACTGATGTTACAAAGACCATCGCTATCTGTGTCAGTGCCATCGTTGTCAGGCGCGTCGACGCCGCTGCTGCAGTCGTCGCAGCCGTCATTGTCGGCGTCACGGCAGATGGTGTTGTCGAGTGGCGCATTGTCTTCGCCATCGACCACCCCGTCGTTGTCGTCGTCGGAGTCACCTAGGTCACAGAGACCATCGCTATCGGTGTCGGTTCCATCTGCTGCCGGGTTGTCGGTGCCACTGGAGCAATCGTCACAACCATCGATATCGACATCACGGCAGATGGTGTTGTTGAGTGGCGCATTGTCTTCGCCATCGACCACCCCGTCGTTGTCGTCGTCAGGGTCACCGAGGTCACAGAGGCCATCCTCATCGGTGTCGGTTCCATCGTTAGCGGGGCTATCGACACCGCTACTGCAGTCGTCGCAGCCATCGCTATCGACGTCACGGCAGAAATTCGGATTGAGCGGCGCACTGTCCTGGCCATCCACTACCCCGTCATTGTCATCATCGGGATCACCGAGATCACAGAGGCCATCCGCATCAGTGTCGGTGCCATCGTTAGCGGGGCTATCGACACCGCTACTGCAGTCGTCGCAACCATCGGTATCGAGGTCACGACAGATATTCGGATCGAGCGGCGCATTGTCCTGTCCATCGACGACACCGTCGTTGTCATCGTCGGGATCACCGATGTCGCAAAGACCATCGCCATCGGAATCTGTGCCATCTTCGGCGGGATTGTCGGTGCCACTGGAGCAGTCGTCGCAACCATCGGCATCGAGATCACGACAGACATTCGGATCGAGCGGTGCATTGTCCTGGTCGTCGGGAACACCGTCGCTGTCGGTATCGTTGTCACCGACATCACACTGACCATCGCCGTCGGAGTCGGGGCCATCATTGGCAGGATCGTCGACGCCGCTGCTGCAATCATCGCAGCCGTCGTTATCGACATCGCGACAGATGGTGTTATCGAGTGGCGCATTGTCTTCGCCGTCGACGACACCATCGTTGTCATCGTCGGGATCACCGGCGTCGCAAAGGCCATCGCTATCGGTATCTGTGCCATCTCCGGCGGGATTATCTATGCCACTGGAGCAGTCATCACAACTATCTCCATCGAGATCACGACAGACATTCGGATCGAGCGGCGCATTGTCTTCGCCGTCTACGACACCGTCGTTGTCATCGTCGGGGTCACCGGCATCGCAAAGGCCATCGCTATCGGTATCTGTGCCATCTCCGGCGGGGTTGTCGGTGCCACTGGAGCAGTCATCACAACCATCGGCATCGAGGTCACGACAGACATTCGGATCGAGCGGAGCATCGTCTTCGCTGTCGACGACACCATCGTTGTCGTCGTCGGGATCGCAGGGATCGATGAGACCATCGCTATCGGTATCGATATCGGTCTGACAGGAATCGGGCACCGAATTGCCGTCGCAGTCTTCCTCGGTACCGTCGGCAATATCTTGACTGTCGGGAATGCCATTGTTGTTGCAGTCGGATTCTTCACACTCATCCGGAATGCCGTTGCCNTTGACATCGGNACTGACCGGCTGAGCATCACTGGAGAGCCAGGTCACCGTCATGGTGCCGGCTCCCAGATCTGCCGGGCTAAANCTGCCAACGCGCACCGTGTAGAGTTGATTGGCAACCGCCTGGAAGGTCANNAACGAACTGAAGAGNGCACATCCGACGCCGTCGTCATTACAGGCGACTGCGTTGGCTGGATCTCCGTTGGCNCCCAGNTAGATGGCGATTCGTGAATCGTAATTGACCAGATTGCAGGTCGAGAACTCGACCTCGCCATTAGCNGGAGCCGTGAAGCTGTACCAGATGTCATTGTAGAGTTGATCGTCGCCGAAGGTGCCGGGATCACAGATAAGCGGATCGAGCGGAAGCCCGTCGGTAATGGCACCGATGGTATCCACACCNTGAGTTCCAGCTCCGATGGTAACCGCACCCGCCANCGTTTCGGATCCGTTGGCCGCAATCGGACCATCCGGAATCGATCCGATCAGATCACAAGAATCGGGGATGGAATTGCCATTGCAGTCAGCAGCACCGGATGTCAGGTCACAGACATCCTGGATGCCATTGGCATCGCAATCGATTGCCCCGGCAGCCAGATCACATTCATCGAGAACTCCGTTGAAATCGCAATCGGTCGAAACACCCAGGTCCAGATCGCAGCTATCGAGNTGNCCGTTGCCGTTGCAATCGGCAGCCCCGGCCAGCAATTGACACTCATCGGGAGTGCCATCGCCATCACAGTCAGCACTGGTGCCGCCTGCGCCAACATCACAGNTGTCGGGGATCGCGTTGCCGTTGCAGTCGAGGCTGGTNCCAGAGGAGATATCGCAAGAATCGGCGATGTTGTTGCCGTTACAATCGGGTTCGCAAACATCAGGTACGCCATTGCCGTTACAGTCAGTGGCTCCTGCAGCGATATCATCCTCGTCGGGAATCCCGTTGCCGTTGCAATCGGGCGCATCGACGATGATTCCACCGGAGACGACCAGCGCGTAACCCTGATTGACCGAGAAGTTGCCCTCAAAGGGATCGACATTGATCTGCCANGCCCCCAGTTCGGGGNTGAGTCGGATGACACCTTCGGTGGTNTTGAGGGTATCGGCGAGACCACCACTNTGGCTCTCGCCAGCGAGTCCGTTGAAAACGTTGCCCAGGAATACCGCCCCGGTCGGCGAAGTAACCGTCAGATGCAGATCGTTGATCAGTTTCTTGCCGGTGCCAACGGTGCCTGGCTCATCAGTCCAGGACAGGTTGATCTTCAGTGCTTCGGTGGCGGTCGTCACATTGACGGTGTAGTCATGGGCAGCGCTGGCAGCATTGGCGAAGCCACCGGCGGAAGCGATATCTTCGACATAAAGAATGCGAGTACCGGTACCGAAATCGAGCACGTTACTGAGATTGGGCTCGCCCCATCCTTGATGGATGTTGGGGTAAGTAGTGTCTCCCAGNTTGGCGCCGGTCAGACGATGCCCACCATTGATCAGCATCGCGCGCATCAAAGCCGCGGAAGGATCGGTGACTGGCGTCGGGCCACCATAGCGCCCCTCTTCGAAGTACTGGTGCACCAAAGCACCGGCTCCGGCGATGACCGGTGACGAGAAGCTGGTTCCTGCGATGAACTGATAAACACACGAGCCCGGTCCGGCTCCACTGGAGTTGGGTAGAATCAGTCCCGAGATCTGTGGAGGAGTTCCGTCGCGCGGGAAAGTATCATGACCAGGGGCCATGATTTCTGGCTTGAGTGCTCCATCGAAACGGGGGCCGATGCTGGAGAAAGTAAGACGGTCCTCGGGCAGCAAAACATCATTGCTCCCCCCCACAGCGATACCATTCTTGATCACGGCCTGAGAGGTCATGGCGTTGGCCACCTCTCCTCCGTTCCCCGCAGCGATGCATTGCAGCATGCCGGGGTGATCGAAGCCTTGCGTNTCGTGAACGACGGTGGTCTGCGANTAACTGTTGGTCGGTTCGGCCAGACCGACCGAGTGGTTGGTGGTACAGACNCCGGCATTGGCCATGTTGGTGAGAGTNGTGGCCATATTGGCGGGAAACTCACCGGGTATCTCCCAGCTGAAGACGTTGGCATCGTTCATCATCGGTGTGAAGTAAAGCTGCGCCTCATGAGCGATCCCTGGGCCCAGCAATCCGGAGAAATTCAAAGGAGCCCACGGCTCCCAAGAATCGACATCGTGTTCCCAGAACTTGGTGGCGTCGTTGCCATAGAAATCAGCCACCGCAGCCCCGGCNACCGCACAGCCGTGTTCGTTCACTGCAGTGCCCAGCAGTGTCGCCCCACCCAGCTCATCGGAGCGAGGCACCTTCAAGGTGACACCGCCAGCACCGATGGTCGGCAGCAAAAGGGTCGCGTTGACCGGATCGGCGTAACCGAAGTTGTCGATCAACAGATCAGGGAAACCGAAGCCACAGCCAACGGTCCCGACATTGTTCCAGTCGAGCGAAGTATCGACGATTCCGACCATCTGTCCCTGGCCCTGCAGGTTGTGGGTCAACCACAGTGGAAAGTTGGTGGCGTTGACGATCGGAGAGTTGGCCCCATCGTCGGCAGCCAGCGTTCGATTCTGTAGTTTACCGCCCGCGGAGAGGTCGTACTCGCGTAGACCGTCACCGGTCTCCTGAATCATCCTCACACCCTCGATGAAAACGACATCGAGCAGTTGTTGCGGNCGCACTTGTACGATCAGGTAATGCACATCGTAGGTCTGNAATCCCGGTAGATAGATCTCATCGATGACACGGATGCCTTGTTCGGTCAGGGCTTCCTTGACCGCGGCAGCGGAATGACCAGGAATCAGGTCGACGTTGAGCAGGTAACTGTTTCTTCCGACCCGTTCGGGAGTGGTCAGCTCGAAACTTCCGATCCACTGCGAGATCTTGTAGGCCGGATGGTACGGCAATACCGCAGCCACCTCGGGCCAACCCTGCAAGGTTTCGAGAATCTTGGNGCTTTGTACCCAGGCGATGTGAGTGCGATTNGGGATGTACCAGCGAGCCAGTTGTCGNCCATCNGGCCCACGCACTTCACCGGTTANCTCATCAAGGCGCTGCTGCAACTGAGGAGTCACTCCCTGGGCGAAGTGAACCAGCCAGTAGCCACCGACAAATTCTCCATCGATTTGNAATGGACGGCGCAGCGGCTCAGGAATCTCCGGTTCGGCATCGATGTGAAAGCGAGCGTTACCGGGATAGACCACATCAGAGGCGTCTTGTTGTTGATAGGTCGGACCGTAGAAGGGTGGCAGGATCGAATAGGGATACCAGCCGCGGAAGTGCTCGGTGCCGTCACCGATGACCTTCGGTTCCGCTGCTGTAGCGAGGTCGATATCGCCCTCGGCATTGGCATTGGCAAAGGAAGGACCGGAACGGACCGATAGCGCCTCATCTGGCAATTCAGCGGTGACCTGAGCGGTCACGCCCAACGGCAGACAGAGGAGAGAAAGCAAAACTATCGTCAGAGCGACAAGATGGGGGCGAATTAGCCGACGATGTGTCACGAAGACACCTCCTTGAAAATAATCGAGCACCCAAAGAATAGGGACTCACACCTGATCAATATTATTATTCCGCAGCCTCAACCGAGCATGGTACAGGGTCCAACACACAAGAAAAGGGCACGAGATCACGTTTGAATTGGCCCGTATTATTTACAAACAAGCGCCTCAGTGACCTCCGACAGCGTGGCTATCCACTCGAACCAAAAAGAAGCGGGCGACGACGCTGTCGCACCGTCTGAGTGTCTTTCGGTCCGAGGCTCAAGGCCGAACCACATAAGGGACAGCTGTTGTAATGATCGCAATCGCTGGATAGAAATCGCAACACTCTGGAAACTTCGAGAGAAAGTCCCTAAAGTTTCGGCAGGTATTTTGTACCGAGCGTAGCTTTGTCGCAGATGAAACAGGGACTTTGAATGTCAACCGTTGAACTGACCAGCAACATAAACGATGAAAAGATACTGTCCTTGAGGCGGCGTGATCTGTTGCTGGTCTTGTTGATGAGCAGCGTCTGTTCGCTGTTTCTGGTCCGCAACTATCAGGTGGGCCTGCCCGAAACCGTGAGCTTCGATGGTCTTCTGTTTTTCTGGTGGGCAGCCGCCAGCAGTGTTGCTTTCTGGCATCTGTTGCTGTTGCTGNTTCATTCGGTAACGCGTTTTCTATCACCCCGCTGGCGGCTGATCACCTTCATGTCGCTCTGTAGCGGCTTCAACATCATCCTGATGGTCGATGCGACCATTTACGGTCTGTACCGTTTTCATATCAACGGCATGGTGTGGAACCTGATCACCACCCCCGGCGGTGGCGAAACCTATACCATCGGCACTTCGTCTTATGTCACTGCCGCCCTGTACATCAGCAGCATCGTCGCGTGGATCGTCGGTCTCTCTTTGCTGCTTCGCAGGATTCCATCGGTCGCAAGTCGAGAACCGCAGCGAAAACACACCGCCATCATCGTTTTGGCGCTATTGGCTTTCGTCTGTTCTGAAAAGACGATGCAGATGGTGGGAGATGTCAAAGGAACCCGAAATATCTCGCGCACCCGCGACACCACACCGTTTTATCTGCAAGTGTCGATGAAACGGTTCCTGGCGAAAACCTTCGGCATCTTTCCGGCACACCCTGAGATTTCGGTATCGGAATCGGCGCTGAACTATCCGCGCGAACCACTGGTTTTTGCCCAGGGCCATGAAAAGCCCAACATCCTCCTGATGGTCATCGAAGGGGGACGCTTTGATTGCCTCAGTGAGAAATGCATGCCCCATCTCACCGCCTGGGGAAATCGCAACATCATCGCAGAGCAACATCGTAGCGGTGGCAACGCATCACGCTTCGGCATCTTTTCTGCCCTGTACGGACTCAATGCCACTTACTGGCACACGGTGCTGGCGGACCGACGCGGCTCGGTGTTGATCGACCAGCTGAAACAGTTTGGTTACGACTTCGGCATCTACAGTTCGGCCAATCTCAATTTCCCTGAGTTTCGTCAGACCGCTTTCTCGTCGGTTGCCGATTCACAGATTCACGATGATTTCGGACCCAACAAACAACTCGCCGACAAGAAGTCAGCTGATGGCATCATCTCGATGATCGAAGGAGAAGGGCCGTGGTTTGGCTTTGGTTACTTCCAGGCATCGCATCAGCCCTACCGTTACCCTGAAGAAGATGCAGTGTATGAAGTCGAAGAGTACGACATCAACTATGCAACTCTGGGAAATCAAACCACCGTCAATGAGGACATGCTCGGTCAGTTCAAAAATAGCCTGCACTACATCGACCGCCAGCTCGCTCCCATCTTCGAGGCGCTAGAACGAACCGGAGCCGACCAGAACACCATCGTGGTGATCATCGGTGATCATGGTGAAGAGTTTGGTGAGCTCGGCTACTTCGGGCACAACGCCACTTTTTCGCGCTACCAGACACAGACCATCTGCGTGATGGCGATCCCTGGTATCTCCGGCAAGCGAATCACACGCACCACTAGCCACTACGATATCGTCCCGACGATTTTCGGTTACATCGGCTGTCAGACCGATCCGGAGATGTACAGCAATGGCCTCTCGATGATCGGCGACCAGGCACACCCTTATCTGGTGCTGGCAACCTGGGCCAAGGCAGCGGTCTACAGCGACCAGCGTTATCTCCAGACCGGATACCGAGGTGGCAACCTCGGGTTTGCCTTGTATGACGAATCCTGGAAAGAGCTACCCGAATCAGACCCGTTCGGACAACAGCAATCGCAATTGCTCAGATACCTACTCGAAGACTCCCGCCAGTTTCGCCACTAAAAAAAACACGCGGCGGTGCCATCGCACCGTTCACGCGTCTTGTGTCTTCGTTGTGATTCTATCTAGCAGCTGTTGTAGCTGTCACATCCGAGAGTGTCGTCGGTCGGGTCGGGGCCGCAGTTGTCGGGGCCTGGCGCTGGTTGCGTGGCGCCGGAAATAAACAGGTAGTTCATAAGGAAGATGGCATCGGCGAGGTCCAACAAGCCGTCGTCGTTGTTGTCGCCGGCATCGGCGCAATTCATCGGGCCATCAATGAAGAGGAAATTGAGCGTCGCGATGGCATCAGCGAGATCGATCAGCCCATCGGCGTTGGTATCGCCGCGACGGAAAGGTGTTCCGATGGGGCCGCTGCCTTGTTCGATCGCCTCGCGCTGGACCTGGAAACCACTGGAGAGACTGTAGTCGCCCACACCAGTGCCTTCGGCCNCCATCGCAGNGCCAACNCTAAAATCGACATCGAGGGGATCGCCATTGGGGAGCACGACACTGTGACTGCCGCCGCCAGCGACCAGGCTCGAGACCGGAATCTCGACATCACCACCACCGGGGCCACCGAGTGCCAGGCCAACGGCGGCGAGCATCGCCACCAGCGCCAACGTGCGGAGAGTTCGGTGCCGTGGTTTGCGCCGAAGCATAGTGTTGAGAGTCAAAATCATTTTTAAGTAGCCCCCAAGTACTTGGCTATAAAAATTATGCTATTG
Source organism: Planctomycetota bacterium (assembly GCA_002711105.1). GTDB lineage: Bacteria > Planctomycetota > UBA8108 > UBA1146 > UBA1146 > UBA1146. The sequence continues at coordinate 655 of PAIH01000048.1, read as the reverse complement.
CCTTTTAGCTGAATTGAACCGCCGGATTGATCTCTAACCTGGACGGTTAGTACATCTCCCGCTGAACAGACCAGCAATATAGTACGGTGGATCATGCTCCAATCTTCCTTGTCCGAGGCACCGAGATACATGTTTTGAGTGATGATGCCTGCTGTCGCATCAGAGCCGTTTCGCCTAATTCTTGCCCCAAAAACCACTTCGTCGTCGTTTGGGGGATCGCAAATACACTGGAAGGTCACTTCAATTAACCCATCGACCTCTACCTCGATACCTGTTGATCCCGACGCACTGAGCAGGCTTGTGTTTGTTTCAATATTAGTCGTGGTGAATGTAACGTTCGCATATGACCCTGACGTGCTGAGATTCGATGTTCGGCTCAGTTGGACTGCCCCATAGGTACCTGCAGCGCCATCGGCTCCATCGGCTCCATCGGCTCCAGCCGCACCGGTTGCACCAGTTGCTCCTTGGGCGCCAGTTGCGCCCTGGGCTCCGGTCGCACCAGTTGCGCCCTGGGCTCCGGTAGCACCAGTTGCTCCATCGTCTCCATCAGCTCCGGCCGCACCAGTTGCACCGGTCGCGCCTTGGGCTCCGGTTGCACCAGTTGCTCCATCGTCTCCATCAGCTCCGGCCGCACCGGTTGCACCAGTTGCGCCTT
>PAIH01000047.1 GCA_002711105.1 Planctomycetota bacterium | reverse complement strand
CGCCTGTTCGATGATCTGGTAGTGGGAATAGGTTTGCCCCTGGCGGCCGCCGTTGTTGCCCGGCAGGGCCACTTCTTCGCTGTTACGGATCAGATACGGCGGGGAGTAGCTGTGTGCGTGGACCTGATCGTAGTAACCGAAGAAGACATCGAAGCCATGATCCTCCGGCACGCCGGTCGAACCTCGTCCGCCGCAGCCCCACTTGCCGAAACCACCGGTGGCATAGCCGGCCTGCTTCAACAAGGTGGCGATCGTCACTTCGCCGGCGCGCAGTGGCGTGCCGCCGCCGTTGGTCCGGATCGAAGTGTGGCCGCTGTGCTTGCCGGTCATCAGCACACAACGAGTCGGCGCACACAGAGAAGAGCCGGCCAGGCTCTGGGTGAAGCGCATCCCTTCGGCGGCCAGTTGATCGATGTGGGGAGTGTTGAAGTGGGAATGGCCCATGTGCGACAGTTCGTAGTAGCCCAGTTCGTCCGCCATGATGTAGACGATGTTGGGCTTGGAGTCAGAGGCTTCCGCCGTCGGTCGGATAGCGATCAAACTCAGCGCCGAGCATCCGACCAGCAGCATGCAGATGAAGATCCACCGTGGAGAAGGCAAGGTATTCATGGCAACGGCTCCCAACTGGCTGGATGAAGGAGCCAGTCTATCTGCTGGAGCGTGCCGATGAATCCATCGAAATCTGACAACAATGGTAGGAACGCCAATCGCCGAACTCTTCGATCACATCCTGAATACTGTCAGTATCACCGCCCCAGATGAATAGATTGCTGTCGAGGGTTCCCTCGGAGATTCCATTACGAACGAATTCGAGGGAACGGATCACGCCCTCGGTAATGTCCTGGAATGACACCGTCGTGAAGCCGGAGTCCATGAACTGTGACTTGATATCCGCCATCTCGCTGCGGCTCTGGAAGTCGGACCAACAGAAGACACCGTCGGGTCTCAGCACTCGCTGTGCTTCTTCGAGGAAGGCACCGAAGTTACCATAGCAATGGGCGCTCTCTACGTTGTAGATCACATCGAAGGAGGAATCCGGGAAGGGCAACGATTCGGAGTCACCGACAACGAACCGAAGATTTCTCTGGTCGCTGTACCACTCATTGCAAAGGTTGACGGCCTCTGTAGAGAGGTCCATCGCAACGAGGGAGGCAGGGCGGTGCCTTCGCGAAATCCACAGAGCTCCACCTCCCAGTCCCGAACTGACATCGAGCACATCCTTGCCGGTCAGGTCGGTGTCACCGAGGGTTCGCTGGTAGAGCTCGATGAAGTTGCGTTTGTCTTGCTCGGCTGGATCGAGCTCGATCTTCTCCTGGCCCAGGTATCCGTAGTTGAAAAAACGGTACTCGCTATTGCCCAGCTGGCTGATCAGTTTGTCGTACCAGTTTTTCCAGACCTGATTACGTCCAGCAGAAGACGAATCGCGCAATGCGGGGGTGATATCCTCGCATTCGAAGGTGAATTTCCCTTGTGGTTTCGATTCCATCGGAGAGCCCTTCGGAGATTCGGTCCTCAATCCAAACCAGTGCGATTATTTGGCAGCTTTCTTTCCATCCTTCTTCTTTTTCATTGAAGAAGTGTTCGACTTGGAGGAGTTGTAGGTCTTTGTTCCACCCGCAATGTCCTTCAACTCTTCATCGGAGAGTTTCTTTTTCTTATCTGACATGACGCATCCTTTCGATGAGATTGCCTGAAAGTGCACGGGGTACAGGTCCCGTGCGAACTTTCATTATACAATCGAGGGCAACCGCAAGATGGATGTATGTTGTGCAACGAGGCTGAGATGGGGGACGTGCCCTGGGGGCACGCCCCTCTGGTGATCAGCGAGACGATCCCGGTCCAGTACAGACCTGACCGACATCCATTTTTCACCATCTCTCAGTGGTTTTGCCTCCGGCAACTGGCATCAGTTCAAACCGGTACAACTATTTGGCAGCTTTCTTGCCGCTACCCTTCTTCTTGTCGACTGAAAAAGAAGTGTTCGATTTGGAGGAATTATAGCTCTTTATTCCCCCCGCAATGTCGCTGAGCTGCTCATCTGAGAGCATCTTTCGACTCTTCTCTTCTGGTTTCCTGTTCTCTTCTGACATGTCGAGTCCTTTCCTCGATGGGTTCTACCGATCACGGTTCGGCAATACCGCTCCGAAACTACGGAGATACATGGAAATCCGGAAACCCAGGCACGCGTGACACACAATTCCCGGGAATACCGGGTGGCGTGAAGCCATTGTGTATCTCTACGGTGTATCTCTACGGTGTATCTCTACGGTGTATCTCTACGGTGTATCTCCACAGAGTGGATACTGAGGTGTTTCATCTTCGGCCTACCCCTCACATCCGGGGCCGTTCTGATCTGGATCGGGTCCCGCATCGGGGTGGGGTTGGGCCGGGGGTGGTCCTGAAGCGAATAACCAACAGAGCAGATGGACCGCATCCTGCAACTGTAACTGGCCATCATCGTTCAGGTCGGCGGCTTCCTGGCACGGGATGACTGGGCTTCCCGGGATGAACATCCACAGCAGCAGTGTGACGGCATCTCCGATCCCGACAATGCTATTGCCATCGACATCTCCGCGCTGGAAGTAGGCAGCTGAATGGAACGCCAGCGGCACGAAGTGTTCCTGATTCTCGATGATGACGGTCAGGTCGTGAGGTCCTGCTGGGTAAGCGGGGATCACTGCCGTGATGAGACCCGCCAGCGGTGCCATTGCAGGAACATCGATCCCTTCGATTCGAAGTGCAACTTCATCCCCGGTGAGCCAACCATCGCCATGGATCTGGATCGGAGTTCCCCCCGATTGATCTACCAGCTGCGGTTCGATGGTGTCGATGGTGATGGTTAATGGACCGGGAACGGTAGAAATTCCACTAATGGATGGCAACAGAACTCCCTGGTCGTCGAACACGAACTGCTGCTCTCCGGTTGTGGTGGCGGTTCCATCCTGATCGAGATCGACAGCCAGCAGCAGCGAGTCTTGCCCTGGATCGGCGATCAGTAATCCGCCTGTCGGCGATGGGAAAAGCACCATCGGTGCCACCACCAGGGACTCGGAGCTGGTGCCATCGCAAAAGACCAGCACCTCTCCCGTGGCATCGATGACTCCATCTTGGTTGATATCTTGGAGTCGCAGGACCATGCCGTTTTCTTCATCGGCGAGAAAGAAATGGTCGCCGTCGGAGGCGGTCAGGGCATCGACGCTGGAGATGCCGTAGCTGCTGGGGTTAGTAAACCAGGGTCGCACTTCGATGGTGCCCTGGACGATTCCATCTCCATCGATGTCCTGACAGGCATAAACGAATCCGGATGTACCATCGGCAACCAGCAACGANCCATCGGTACCGAGACAAACCGCAGTGGGGGTGAAGTCCGCCAACTGTGGATTTCCAGNAATCTGTAACCAAATGACNGCTTCCGCCGCTTGGTCCATGTCGCCATCTCCGTCGAGATCCTGTAGACGGAGCACATGTCGCTTGGTGGTGCTTTGATCGCCGATGTAGATGACACCCGATTCGTCGATGGCCATCGATGAGGGAACGGCAAGATCGGGTCCAGCCGCTGTATCATCATAGATCACTCGCACCTCATCGATTCCGGTGGCGAAACCGTCTCGATCGATGTCCCTGAGGCTGATGAGAGAGTCGATGGTCCCTCCGTCGAGCAGCAGTAGATCATCGGAGCGGGCGATGAGAGCGGAAGGAACCGAAAGATTCGGACCGATTGCACTGTCGTCGTAGAAGATTTGCGATTCGTCGACACCGTCGTAACGGCCATCGGCGTCGAAATCCTGGAGCCAGACGACATGGTCGCGGGTGGAATCGACGACCATCAGTGACGGGGAGCCGGCCAGAGCCACATCGCACAGAAAAACTGCCAGCAGGCTTTGCAGTGACAACAAGAAGATAAAAGAAGAATAGCTATGATCACAACGGAACAAGGAGCACCCCTTTCGCCGGCGCCGATCGCCGGGAAAGGACGGAGAGCAAGAAGTCGGCCATCTCTGCGAAGAGACAATATCGACTCTCTGACGTAATGCCTGCGCTCTAGCCTAAATATCGGGTTCAGGAACGGTCTCTGGACGTCCGGGGTCCGTTTTTTTTAAAAGTCCGTTAGAATAACTCCCTTGGTGACCCGTCATACCTTTATGAGAGGGGTACTTGGTGTGCTCNTCCCAGGAAGGAGGAAAGATCATGAGAGTTTCTTTCCTGATACTACTGGGGGGGTTGTTGCTGCTGGCGAGTCCCGGTTGCCACAACCACTGCGGTGGCGGTTGCTTTAACGAGCCATACGTCGCATCGAGTGAGTTCGATTTCTTTTTCGAAGGTGATTTTTTCAACTACACGTCTTCCGAGAATCACTTCTGGTCGACGTCGCTCTTTGACACTTTCGTATCCTTCGAAGGAATCGATTTCGATGGAGTGGTGAGGATCAGGGTCTACGACATGCTCAACTTCAAGATCTTCGACGAGACCTACATCGGTAATGGAGGCTTCTTGCGCGCCAAGTCGATCTCCGATTTCGGAATCCCGGGACTGTGGGAGGTTCAGATCGATAGCGTCCAGGTCGATGGGTTTGTCAGTGTGATCCTCGATTAGTGTCGAACGACAANCGAAACGGGTTACCGCCTACCAGACCGACNCCGGTTTGGTGGGCGGTTCTCGTCTGATCCAGACAGCATCAGATCGATCTCCTTGGCTGTCAGCTTCCGAAATTTGCCGGGGGCAAGGCTGCCCAGTTCCAGTCCGCCGACGGAGATCCTCTTGAGATAGGTCACCTCGATCCGCTGGCCCGAGAACATGCGNCGAATCTGTCGCTTCATCCCTTCTTGAATCTGGATATGGATCGTTGCTGTGCCATCTCTCTTGCGCCTGAGTTTGTTCAATATCGCCGGGGATGTTGTCTTGCCGACATCNGGAAGGAACACACCCTTACGCAAGGCAGACAGTTCTCTCTCGCCAGGAGCGCGAGAAAGTGCCACGTAATATTCCTTGATACATCGNTATCTGGGATGAGTGATCTCATGTAGCAGGTCACCGTCGTTGGTGAGAATCAGCAAACCCTCGGTGTCGAGATCGAGACGACCGGCAGGCAGGACTCCGGCATCGACGATCCGCTTCGGAAGCATGTCCATCACGGTCAGTCGATCATGGGTGTCGTGGGTACTGGAGATGGTTCCTGCGGTCTTGTGAAACATCACCGTCAGCGAACGGGGAGGAGCGACCTTTTCTCCGTGAAGAATCACCACATCACGACCAGGNACGATGGTGTCACCGAGAGTCGCAGCCTTGCCGTTGACCATCACCAGACCCTGCTCGATGAGGAGTTCTGCTCTTCTACGAGAACCATGGCCGCAGCGAGCGAGATACTTCTGGAGTCGTTCCTTTGGAGAAGCCATGGCAATTAGGGAGGAACCCTAGGAACCTTCCTTCTCGGCACGAGCGCGGTAATCAGGTCCACACATCTGCTCGATCTCCGACAGTACATCCTGAATGTCCTGGTCATTTCCTGAAGCTCGGGCTTCTTTCAGTTCTTCCAGGGACTCGGTATAGATCTCTTCGATGATGATAGTCATTTCGGCGATCTCTCCGTCGATTTTTCCCAGCTGTTCTGCCGGAAGTTCATCCCCACCCAGCTCTGCCCGGACTTTNTTCAACTGCTTGAGCCCGATGGCNCTCTTNCCGTCCCGTAAATAACTGCGGGCATCCGCGATGGTAATNAGGATCTGNTTGTTCATGAANTTGATTTCTTCTTCACTGAAGACCGGCATCTGCTGAACTTTATCTGTCGCAGCACTGCTAGCTCCACCTCCAGAGGACGAGCTTTCTGCCGTGACGTCTTTATTGGCGATCGGTGCTGAAGTCTCTGATTTCTGGAACTGAAAAATGATGGCAAAGACGATGCCGATGGCCAGAACACCACAGAGGAGAAAAACGCTCGATTGCACCGGCTTGCGCTGGAAATCGATCCCCAGTTTACCAGCTTGAGTTCTTTTCTTCAGTCGTGTTGAAACAACACCGCCCTTGCGAGCGGTAGTGGTATCCGCAGCTGCGGCAGGTTTCGCGCGAACCACGGTAGAGCCCTGGGCCAGGCGCTGGTCGATGGTGTCTTCGATTCGGGTCGCCAGGGTCGCGTCGATGGCGCCCTGGGCGGCGGCCCAGTCACCGAATCGAGTCCCTTCACCGGTAGCACGGTAGTGCTTGATGAAGAGGATGGCTTCCTCGCGAGTCCAGGCGCCATTCTGGATCGCGAACTTGCAAAATAGTTCATCTCTGGCTGTAGTCATGCGTCCAATGCTGGGGCAGATCCTGGCGTCGGTCAAGGTGGCGCACCTTTACATTCAGAGCTCCAGGCCCGATCCTCAACCAGCGGGAGGACGCGTTGTCACAGTCTGATACCACCATCTATGGCGTTGTTGTGGGAACTGCCGGTCACATCGACCACGGTAAGTCCTCNCTGGTGCGCAGGCTGACAGGCATCGACCCCGATCGACTNCCCGAGGAGAAGGATCGGGGNCTTACCATCGACCTCGGCTTTGCCCCGATGAAACTGGCTGACGGTGAGCTGGTCGGCATCATCGATGTCCCTGGTCACGAGAAATTCATCCGAAATATGGTGGCCGGTGCATCCGGAATCGACATCGTCGTTCTGGTGGTGGCCGCCGATGATTCGGTGATGCCACAGACTCGTGAGCACCTCGACATCATGACGATCCTGGGAGTGCGGAAGGGGATCATCGCCATCAACAAGATCGATCTGGTCGATCCCGACATGATCGACCTGGTCGAGGAGGATGTACGCGAAACGGTTCAAGGTACTTTTCTTGCCGACGCCCCGATATTGAAGGTCAGCGCCGAAACGGAACAAGGAATCGATGAGTTACGTGACCAGTTGCAAGCGATGGTGCGTGAACTACCGGCCAAGGATGAAACCGGCGTGTTCCGCCTTCCCATCCAGCGTGTGTTCTCATCGAAAGGACATGGCACTGTCGTCACCGGAGTGCCGATGAGTGGTGCAGTTGAAATCGAGGATCGACTCGAGATTCTTCCCGGTGGTGCGATGGGACGAGTACGCGGCTTGCAGGCATATCGCGTTTCAGTCGAGAGAGCCCGAGCCGGACATTCCACCGCCGTCAATCTGGCCGATATCGACTATCGAGAGATCGAGCGAGGAATGGTCGCTGCGACACCGGGTTACTTTCGCGCGACCGAGATGATCGAGGTCAGTCTGCGGGCTCTGGCCAGTATTTCTGCACCGCTGGTACACCGGATGCCGGTGAGATTTCTGCAAGGAACGTTGGAAGCGGTTGGTCGCCTTTATCTGCTCGACTGCCAGGCGCTCGTCGCCGGTGAAGAGGCTCTGGCACAGATTCGACTCGATCAACCGGTGGTGGTCGCTCCGGGTGATCGGTTCGTTCTACGCCAGACGTCCCCGATGGTGACCCTCGGTGGCGGAGAGGTTCTCGACCAATCGCGCTGGCGCCTCAAGACCGGTAAGGACTTCGTTGTCTCTGCGGTTAAACGGAAGATGGATGCCCTCGGTAGCCCGGATGCCTTCCTGCTCAGCGTCATGGAAGAGGAAGAGCTGGAGATTCACGAGGTCGNCGATCTGGCGCGTCGAGCTGCGATGACCAGAGAAGAGTTAGAAACCCATCTACAAGCGTTGCAGCAGAGTGACAAGATCCTGACCATCTCGGATGGGAAATGGGTTGTCAGGAGTGGACTCAAGAGAGGGGGCGATCGCATCATCGATGCGATCGAGCGAGCTTATCGCGAAGATCCCTATCGAATCTCCGTCAAGTTACTGGAGATTCGCGATCGCACCCGCCTCTCCGGTCGGTTTCTGGAATCGGTCGTCGAGCAGCTGGAGGATGAGCAGAAGATCGAGCGAATCCGCGGCGGACGTGTGATGTTGCCCGGCTGGGAACCGGACCTTCCCGAGGCGGAGAAGAAAGTGTTGCAGGGGTTGCGAGATCATCTGGCCCAGCATCTGTTCGAGCCGGCTCGCCATGAAGACCTGGCCGGTCCTCTCGGGACAGATGTTCCCACGCTGGAGAAGATGCAGGCACTGCTGATCGATCGGGGAGAGGTGTTGCGCATCACCTCTGATGTGGCACTGCTGGCGGACGCGATCCCGCAGGCGTTGCAGAAGCTCGCGGCTCTTTACCAGCAGGAAGGGGCTTTCACCGCCTCGCAGGCCAAGGATGTGCTGGGCACGACGCGCAAGTTTGCGATTCCGCTGCTGGAGTATCTCGACAAGGATGGCTGGACGCGCCGCACCGGCGATCGTCGTGAGATTCGCCCTGAGAAACTGGAAGAGTTGTCCTGATCTGGAGCCCCCGATGGGGTGCACCACTATTCGGGCTGTTTGGTGCTCTTCTTCGAGGCAACCAGCGCCAGCAGCACGCCCAGCACCAGACCCACTGGGGGCCCGATATACAGCCCGTAGAGGAACCCTTCGAACCCGCCCTCAGCGGCTGTAAACGAGTTCGGATCCTTATACGAATACTCGACGTAGAGCATCCCGATCACGGGACCGGCAACGAGTCCGACCAGAACCATCGGTAGCACGATCAGTAGCGAGCGTTTCATCCCGACCTCCTTGGCTGCGGATCAGTGCTGCGAGACGATGTCGGCGTTGATGCCGTCTCCACCTTTGGAGCCATCGGCGCCGAGGCACAGTATTGTATATCTGGTGGCACTGCTTTGTAACAGGTACTGGTTGCCCCATGGATCGACATCGGGAACCGGAAAGCGACCGTCGCCCATCAATTCGGACAGGCTCCTGGGCCAGTGTCCCTCGTCGAGAAAGTAGAGCTGGGCGGCAGCTCCGATTCCCGCCATGTCGGAGGTGATGCGTTGTCTCGAAGTGGGTACTGGATTGCTGGACTGCTCTGCATCCTGTTGCTGTACCGTCACGGCATCATCGAGCACTCGAAGAGAAGCTCCGAAGCCTCCACCACCATTCTCGACCAGCAACAGCACCGAATTGGCTCCCCGTTCGATGGTTGTAGTGACCAGGTGTCGCATCGGGTCGACTCCTTGCTGGGCGAAATCTTCGACCAGAATCTTGTCACCGATCTTCAAGATACAGCCGTCGTCAGAACCGACAGCGATGGTCACTTCCCGTTTCGTCGGGCTGATCAGCACGCACTGGAGTGCGACCACGCATTTTTCGCTACGTCCGTGAGCGGAGCCGTATTTTTTCAGGTCGACGATTCCGGAGTCGCCAGAGAGAAGCACCTGATTGGTCGCACGCTCCTGATCTGACATNGCCAGCACCTCGCGCAGTCCNTTTTCTCCATGGACGGGNAACGGATTGGAGGCTTTCCATCTCATCACCCACTGACCCGGCAGTATGGCGCCCAGCTTCGCTGCATGACGACCAAAGGCCTTCGTGCCAGAGCTTTGAAGCAATTCGGAGAGAAGATTGCCGGCCACATCGCGGGGCAGGGCTTGCAGGGAAACGACCCGTTGCCACGGATCGGCATCGGTGGCCATCACCATCGAAACCAGTGGTTGCTGGATCTCTTCGATGTCGCCGCAGCCGATCGATCCGATCAGTCGACAGGCGGTCAGTCGAACCAGCCGTGACGGATCGGTGATGCCCCAGCGGGCCAGAGTTCGGGTCGTCTCACTATCGACCGCGCTCGCCAGCAGCATCGCCGCCCGCTGATTGGGCTGGCGCGCTTGCCACTCGGCGTGCAATGTTCCCTCGGAGCCATCNTGCTTTTCTAGCCACAGACGGGCCACTTCGACCGGNGGGGTGTACTTACCGTCTCCATCGGCATCGACATAAACCGGATTGGTGATGGCGATCGGCAAGATCGGACGTTTTTTGCCAGGAACGATCGGGTCAAGATCGTCATCTCCTTCGACTCGAAGAGAGATCCATCCGTCGGTACGGACAGGAATCTTGCGCGAGTCGATAAGGCGAACCACTTCACGAGTATCTGGTACTGGAATCGTTTCGACGATATCGCCATCGACGATTACCAGAACTCGATCAACATCGATCCAGTCTGCCGCCTGTACCTTGGTTTTGAGACGTACCGCAGCACGTTTTGCAGTGACCAATTGGCCCATTCCGGCATCGTCGACGGAAAAGGTGACGAACGGTCCGAAACTGGTGACGATCTGTCCGTGTTTGACGGTATCGCACACCTCCTGCACCGAGATCTCGGCCGGAAGGTCACTTGAGGAAGGGAAGTAGTTACGGGGCCAGCCGGCCAGGTTTGCCGACACGGTATGACTGTCGGAGTTCCCGACGGCGGTGACCCTGGCACCATGATTGAGCAGGTTGTGCCAGTCCTGCAGAACCCAGTGGTGGCTAGAACCGACCGGTTGATCGGTATTGTCGGCATCGTAATAACCCCAGCCAGCATTCTCGTTGAAGATCTCGACGCTGTCGAAATCGACCGACCAGTTGTTCTCGACCGATTGTCCGGTGATGGGATCGAGACCGGCGACCCGGAAGTAGTCGATGCCATCCCAGCGCGGGTGATTGACCTGGATCACCGGCACGATGCCGGAGCTGTCGCGGTGGGCACGCACTGCTCGGAACAGGGCGGGTCCATCGTTGGAGTTGCGATCAAAAACATTGGCCCACGGTTCGAGGGGAAAGGAGTTGAAGTGGCCCAGTGGAACCGAGATCTCATTTCCGACGATTCCCTGGAACTCATCTCCTGCATCGAGCTCGGAGATGATGTCGGAGTAGTCCGTNTGNACGTTGTGATCNGTAGCGACNCCNACCTCNAGNGCTTCGCTGGCGATGCTGATGATGCGNTCCGGCATGTTGCTGTCGCCGTGTCCCGAGTGGGTCAGGGTGTGAAGGTGATAGTCAGCAGCGGCCCAGCCTTTGCTATCGACCTGGTGCTCCAGAGAGAAAGTGACCGAGATGGTCTGATCCTTTTCGACCGAGATCGGTTGCTCATGGATGCTCCATTCAGGCCCGCGACTGGCATAGACCAGCCAGTTGCCGACCGGAACGGTGATACTACCGGCCCCTGAAAGGGTACAGATCACATCGTCGCGAATCGCGAGATCTTTTGGATTCGCAGCTCGGTTTTTGAATAGAACCGGGACAGATCCATCCGTTTTGCGAAAGGTAAGCCGAGCAGGGACGTTATTTCCTGCGGTGTCTTCGATTCGGTAGGAGAGGATTCCACGATCGCCTTCTCCTCCGACGGGGTCCATCACATCGAGGGGAAGACTCGCGGTCGATACGAGACAGGTAAGCAACAGAGTCAGTTGCATCATTCCACCACCATCCAATTCGCTGGTTCCTATGAGCCGATGGATGGTAACCGCAGCGGAGGGGACCGGAACCCTTCAGCTGCGGTAGACGTGTAGATCTGGATGGTCGTGGAGAATGCTGCCGGGAATCTGTGGGCTGTAGGGTGCTTCCAGGCAGCGATCAAGGATCTCTGCCTTTTCCGGCTGCGGTACCAGCAAATAGATTCTTTCAGCAGACTTCAGCTGGTCGAGGCCGATGGTAATCGCCCGCACTTTTTCTGGGACTGGTTCAGTGAAGTTGTCGAGAATCGTCGTATGACTCAACTCGACGATCTGGTAACCGGATCGATCACCATCGCACGGTTCATTGAAGGCGACGTGTCCGTTAGATCCGAGTCCCAGGATGGCAGCACGTGGAGGCCCGATTTCAGCGAACAGGGCATCGAGACGGCGCGCTTCCGATGTGGGATCCGCTGTTGGGTCGATGGAATAGACCCGATCTGCAGATATCTGCAGCGGTTCAAAGACCTGTCGTCGTAGTGTCGAGTGGAAACTTTCCGTTTCGGGGGGCGCCATGACATATTCGTCCAGCTGCATGTAACGCAATTGTTGCCATAGCTGAGTGGAAGCTGGATCCTCGGAGAGGATACTGTAAAGCAGCTCTGGTGACCGACCGGTGGGGATGCAGACCAGATCCTCCGGTTGCAGATATTCCAGCAGATCTTGTCGCAACCTCCGAGCGAGGACTGCTGGATCAGATTCTCGGATGGTGTTGCTGGAGCCCAACGGTTCCCCCGGGTTCGATTCGAGGATCCTGGTGACGAAACGAGGATCTGAGGGCGGAGCCTAGAGGATCAGCGGCAGAGGGCCAAGGGGCAGGATCGAAGGAATTCGACGGGGATTCGTGTTTCCTGACCGCATCGCCATTATCATTCCAGTTCCAGATCGAAGACCTGGTGCTGTCAGATGAATCGGTGGTGCCGATTGCCTACGGCGGGAAAGTGGCGACATGAGAATCCATGATCACATCCTCGATACGATCGGGAATACTCCCTTGGTCCGGATGAATCGGATCACCCGTGGAATTCAAGGCACCGTCGTGGCAAAGCTGGAGGCTTTCAACCCGGGCGGTAGTGTCAAGGACCGCATCGCAATTCACATGATCAACGCCGCGGAGCGCGATGGATCGCTCAAGCCGGGCGGCACCATCGTCGAATGTACATCGGGTAACACCGGACTCGGGTTGGCACTCGCTGCCTGTGTCAGGGGATACAAGGCGATCTTCACCATGCCGGACAAGGTTGCCGAAGAAAAATCGAAGTTACTTCGAGCCTTTGGTGCGGANGTGATTATCTGTCCGACAGCGGTGGATCCGGATGATCCTCGTTCCTACTATTCNGTGGCCAAGAAGATCAACGAAGAAACTNAAAACTCGTTCTATCCCAACCAGTACTTCAATGAATGGAATCCAGACGCACACTACAGNTTCACCGGTCCAGAGATCTGGGCTGATACCGACGGCAAGATCACACACTTTGTGGCTGGCATAGGGACCGGCGGTACCATCAGTGGCATCGGGAAATATCTCAAAGAAAAGAACCCAGAGGTGCAGGTGATCGGTGGCGACCCGGTCGGCTCGCTCTACAAGAACTACTTCGAGACCGGTGTTCTTGGCGAGGCAAGCTCGTACAAGACGGAGGGGATCGGTGAGGACATGATTCCCGGCACCATCGATTTTGGATTGGTGGATCAGGTGATCCAGGTTGGGGACATCGCTGCCTTTTCGATGGCTCAGCAGCTTGCGCGTGAAGAAGGAATCCTGAGCGGATCTTCTGCTGGAACTGCGGTCTGTGCGGCTCTCGAGGTGGCCAAGACGATGGGGCCAGATGNTCTGNTGGTGGTTCTCATTCCGGATACCGGAGAACGATATCTGAGCAAAGTCTTCGACGANGACTGGCTNANAAGGAATGGACTGGTCGAGAGTTCGTTGAGCTTGACCGCCGCTGAAATCCTCGACCGAAGAGGGACGAGACTGGATCCGCTGATCTCGATATCTCCGGAAAGTGAAATTCGTGAGGCTGCGGAACTGATGAGGAATAATGAACTCAGCCAGATCCCGGTCTTGACCGATGGCATTCCAGTCGGCAGCGTTCGCGAAGCACTGATCATCGAACAGATGTTACTGGGAGAAAACGAAATGAGGCGTCAGGTATCCGAGATCATGGAGGATCCGTTCCCTGTGGTGGAAGAAGGAGCGACTGCNGATGCCATTTTNGGGATGTTGGCGAGTAGTCCCTCATCTGCGGTTCTCGTCAAGACGGTTGCCGGGCTGCGCATCATCACCAAGTACGACATGATCCACTCCGTTAGCGGAAGAAGGTCCTGAGGTGAGATTTTCGACTCGTGCCATTCATGCCGGCCAGAAACCGGATCCATCGACAGGTGCCATCATGACACCGGTCTATCTCACTTCGACCTACGAGCAGGAAACGCCCGGAACCCACAAGGGATTCGAATATTCTCGTACTGGTAATCCAACGCGAACGGCGCTGGAGCAGAACCTGGCGGCTCTCGAAGGGGCTCGGCATGGACTCTGTTTTGCTAGCGGTCTTGCCGCTACCGATGCGGTTCTAAAATTGCTCGAATCAGGAGATCATGTTCTGGCCGGTGATGATCTGTATGGTGGAACTCATCGGATATTCAATCAGGTGTACCGGCAATTCGGGCTGAGTTTCGATTTTGTTGACGCCTCCAATCCACAGAACCTGTTCGATTCAATTACCGAGAAGACCCGCATGATCTGGCTGGAAACTCCCACCAATCCCTTGTTGAAAATCACCGACATCGCTGCGGTGTCGAAGTTCTGTCGAGAGCAGTCGATCTTGCTGGTTGTCGACAACACCTTTGCTACCCCGTATCTGCAGCAACCTCTGGAATTGGGCGCGGACATTGTGCTCCATTCGACAACCAAGTATCTCGGTGGTCACTCCGATGTTGTGGGTGGTGCACTCGTGACGTCGGATGATGACTTGAATGAGCGCCTGGCGTTCATCCAGAATGCAGTGGGTGCCATTCCTGGTCCACTCGATTGTTTTCTGACCCTGCGTGGTACAAAGACCCTGGCGCTACGAATGGAACGGCATTGCCAAAATGCTGACATAGTATCGCGCTGGCTACTCGATGATTCTCGCATTGGCGAGGTCTACTATCCGGGTCTCGAACAACATCCTGGTCATCAGATTGCAGCCCGACAGATGTCCGCGCCCGGCGGGATGGTCTCCTTTGTTCTCGCAGACGCTTCGGAGCAACACGCTCGGGAGATGGTATCCCGGACCGAGATTTTCACGCTTGCCGAAAGCCTGGGAGGTGTGGAAAGCCTCATCGAACATCCAGTATCGATGACTCATGGAGCAATTCCTCCGGAAGTGAGAGCAGCGGCGGGTCTGTCTGATGCTTTGATCCGACTATCGGTCGGAATTGAAGACGTTGAAGATCTGGTCGAAGATCTCGATAAAGCGATAGGCTAAATCCACACATCGGGTGCGTAGACCGCCCGAAGAACTTCGCCGATGTGGCTCTGGATGTGCCGCTCATCTTCATGAGTCGAAACTGCGTGCGATCAATCCTCGATACCATCGAACAGAGTCAGGCCCAGGGCTCCGAAGAAGAGAACCGGCAACCAGGCCGCCAGCATCGGATTTAACGCTCCTCTGGTTCCCAGATTTGCACAAGTTTCGGTGACGATGAGATATATGGTTCCCAGTGCCAGTGCGATCGAGATTCCGAGAATTATCGAGCGACTCTCCGACCTCAGGATCCACGGTAATCCCAACATCAACAGGATGAAGTTTGCCAGCGGGAATGCGAAGCGTCGGTGGAGTTTTACCTCCAGGTGCTTGAGATGGGGACGTCGTTTGTACTGATCGCGGAGCTCAGAGAAAGAGAGATATTCGATTTCTCTGTCACTCGATTCGAGATCGACAGGTCGCATGTCGGTGGTGAGCTTCATCTCGGAGAACTCTTGAACCAGTCGAATGGTTCCATCCGCGGCAGGGATTGGAATCTTCATCCCCGATTCATCGAACTGCTCCACTTCACCCTCGCGCAGTAACCAGTAGGGTTCACCACCCGGAGGACTCTTCCAGAGGATCTCTCTGGCTCTGGTGATCTTACTGGAGGTCGCGAGACCGGAGTGTTTGGTTGTAATCTCCACATCCTGCCCTCTTTTTTCGTGAGGCAGGTAGCTGGACACCTGGATCAGGTTGTTTCGACTGTCTGCGACCATATCAGGCTGAATACTCGCACGCGATCTACCGTAGGAGTCGGCGAGGCGAATTTGATCCTTGAACGATGGAACCACGAACTCTTGAACAAAGATCATCGCCAGTGCCATCATCATGGCGATCAGGAAGAAAGAAGCGAGAATGCGAGACAGGGGAAGTCCCGCTGCACGAAGCGGGATGAGTTCACTGCCCTTGTTCAATTGAGTGGTGGTGAACATCGCTGCAAGCAAGGTCAAGATGGGGCCAAGATACTGGGTGAAATAGATCGGGATCATACCTGCGAAGTACTTCAATACGACCAGCGGTAGGGGATCTTCCTGACGCAAGAAACGATCAAGTCGGGAGACTCCATCGATGACGCTGAAGAGTCCGAATACGGCGAAAGCACAGATACCCCAGGCGATCATGTAGTGTTTCATCAGATAGCGATCGATGGTCTGGATCGGTAGGTGCTTCCGTATCCAGCTCAAAAACCTCCCCATCAATTTCTCCGTAGTTTCAAGAGCAGGCCCAGCGAGATGACCGTGATCACGTAGTTACCAGACATCACGGTGGCCCAGGCAGGTAACCCTGTAGCCCGAGAGACTTGAATCCCTCCATAGGTCAGGGGAAAGAAAAGCGCCATCACCGCCAGGATGCCGAAGAAGAAGGGGACCAATTTCTGCGTGGTATTGAGTAGCAAAGCGATGGGGAAGCCCAGCATCGAGAAGGTCAGTACTGCGAGAGCCATTGCGCGCCGTCTCCAGATCTCGGTCTCGCCACGTCGGGCGGTACGAAGAGCCTCATTCATCGCCGCTCGCGCAGGCTCCACGGTGAGGGGATCCTCTGCAGAAGCGATTTCGAGTTCTCTGAGTCTCGCCATTTCCAGATGTTCGGAGATCTTGACTTTCAGTTCACTGGTCGGGAGATCGTTCAGCCGTCTTTTCACCGAATTGATCGGGAAATCGACATTGAACTGGTCGAACAGGACCGTTTCAAAACGCCAGTCGAGGAAATCTCGATTTTCTGCTGGGACATCGCTGACCGGGAATTTCATGTCGACTCCGTTGAGAACAAGTCGAATGACATCCGCTTCATCGTCGACGGTTAACTGGGCACGTCTTGCGAGAATCTTGGTGGCCGGTGTTTTACCCATATCTTCAATCGTTGCTACTGCTCTTGCGACTCCAGAAGGACTGGATCCGATGCTCAGCTGCTTCTCGATGTACACCTCTGTCAGGTCTCGGCCGCCACGAATCTCGCCCCAGTGGACGACTCCACCTTGATCATCGATGCGCAACTGTCCCATTTTTCCCTCGCCGAGGTTTTCCAGTTGCTTGATCAGAAAACGACCAATGTCCTGCTTCCGGTGCTGAAGCTCGGGCAGGATGGTCGACTGGGTCAGGAGCATCAGAGCTCCCACTGGCACCGCCAACGCAGCCATCGGTAAAAAAAGTCGAAATGGCGAGATACCACAGGCTAGTGAGGCGGTGAATTCTCGATCTGCTACGAAGCGACCATATGACAGAGTGCAGGCGACCAGGATCGAGATGGGAGTGGTGAAATAGAGACTGTACAGCAGACTGTCTCGCAACCACGGCAAGACGATGCCGATGGAGTAGCCAGAGTCGACCGCCTTCATGGCGGAAACGATTCCGACCAGCAGGGAGATGAAGAGCAGGCTGAACAAGAAATTCAGCAGTAACTCCCTGAGGAGATATTGATCCAGTGTGCCCATCTGGCGCAGTTTCAAAGGTCTTCTCCCGATCGGTGCTGACATTGGCACGGGCTGTTCTTGCAGCGTGGACAGCCTGAGCCGTACTTCTCCCTGACACACAGGGCCAGATCGATCCCCCGTAGCGAAGCGAGGCTGGCGACCCAGGCCAGCACATCTGCGAATTCGGCCTGTTCTTCAGCGGAGTTAGGATCTCCCGAGTTGAGGGTCCGGGCGAGCTCGCCGACCTCCTCCACCAGCCACATGAATGAACCCTCTAGTCCTCTTGCAGAGTCCTTCTCGAAGTAGGTGGCCTCGATGATCTGCTGGAATTCACGAAGTCCGAAGTCTGTCTCGGGTTTAGCATTTTTCAAGGGTCCGGCCGCTCCGATCATGTCGATACCATATATGAAGATGCAGGTCGGGGGGTCGTTATCAAGTATCTTTGCCGTAAGCATCGGTAGCGATCTGCTTTAATGCTTTCAGATCGACCTTGCCGGTGCCCAGGGTCGGGATCTTCGGCACCTCGATAAAGGAATCTGGACGTGGAATCCACAGATTCGGAAGCCCCTCATTGCCCCTCAGCTCTTCGACCAGATTCGCGGGTTCGATGGGAAGCGGTCCATGGACCACGATCAACTTCTCACCCTTGGCTTCATCTGGAACGGCGGTCACGGCCACCTGGGAATCACCACCTTCTTGAGAATCTGGATCCAGATGTTGATCGACCAGGTCTTGCAGTGCCTCCTCGACCAGGACATGAGGAACCATCTCGCCACCGAGTTTTGAGAAGCGAGACAGGCGATCCGTGATGCTGAGAAAACCTTCTTCGTCCATCTTCGCGATGTCTCCGGTCTTGTACCATTCGCCGAGGAAGGCTTCATCTGTGAGATCATCGGCTCCCAGATATCCCTTCATGACGCTGGGCCCCTTGATGAGAAGCAGCCCGGCCTCTCCGGGAGGGACATCTTCCAACGTATCTGGATGGACGATTCTGGTGACGACGCCAGGGATGGGCATGCCGATGCTACCGAATTTCCTGGTCTTCTGGGTTGCGTGACTGCCCTTGATGTCGGGCAGGTTCACGGACACAACCGGGCTCAACTCGGTGCAACCGTATCCCTCCAGCAGTGGACAGTTGAACTTTTTTTCCCACGCTTCTGCCAGGCTGGCCTTCAATTTTTCGGCACCGGCACCGGCCAGGCGGATGGTCTGGAAATCGACAGGTTCAAACTTCCTCAGATAGGTGCGGTAGAACGTTGGAGTGGAGAGGAACAGGGTTCCCTTGTGTTCACGGGTCAAGGTGGCCAGGGCATCTGTGTCCATCGGATTCGGGTGGTAGATTGCTCCGATGGCATTGGCGAGGGGGAACCAGAGAGTGACCGTGTAACCAAACACGTGGAAGAAGGGCAAGGATCCGACGACTCGATCCTTGTTGTCGACATCGAATACCTGGGAGATGCTTCGGACATTGGAAAGAATGTTGTGGTGAGTGAGGCGGACCCCCTTGGGTGTTCCAGTCGAACCACTGGAGAACATCACCGATGCATCTTCATTCGGATCGCGTGGAACACCGGGAAGATTGCGCAATGCGAAAGATGGGAGTAGTGAGGTGAGTAGTGCCATTACCTTGTCGGTCTTGGTCACTTCTCTCAACAGAAGAGATGGAAGATCGATCACTTCTACATCGGGCGCGAACTCTTTCGGATCGAGGTCGATTTTGTCGAGAAACATCTTCGCCGAAATGATGGTCTTCAGCCCGGTTTGCTGGCAGGCGGATCGCAGTGCGTCATTTCCTGCCGTGAAATTCAGGTTCGTGACCGTCTTTCCCATCACAGCGACGGCGATGTTGGAACTAGCTCCTCCGATTCCGGCCGGTAGCAGCACCCCTATGTGCTGTTGGTCGGCAAACTTGGCGCGTAATTTTCGTCGCAAGAGCAAGACGAGGATCAGGAATTTCCGATAGGTCACCGATTTATCCAGCTCTATGGCTGCAATCCTGCGTGGTGCCTTACGGGCCGAAGTGAGGAAGCGAGTGGCCAGGGTGACGCCTTGTTCCTTGCGTGAATCGAGCGCCACTGAACTCAATTCTTGTACAGCCTGCCTGACATCCCTGGCCGAGGTTTTTGAGTCGAGAGGATCGCCGATGGCGATGGTGATGGGATAGGGGATCCGCAAGGGCCGTTTGAAGAAGAAGCGTTTGCCCCGGAAGGAAAAGATGCTGCCCCAGACCCGATCGAGATACATCGGCACGATGGGGACATTACCTTTGCGCGCGATTCTCTCGAGCCCCTTGGAGAAGGGCAGCAGGTTGCCGGTGCGGGAGATTCCTCCTTCGGCAAAGATGCAAACCACGTTCCCTTCTTCAGCACGCTTACCCGCCTCATCGAGTGCCCTGATGATGGCTCTGGGCCCATCTTCACTGGAGACGGGGATGGCGCGCATCATTCCGGTGGCGATGTCAATCAGGGATCTGCCACTGAATTGTCGGTGCGCCAGGAAGTGAACGAAGCGCGGGACTGCTGATCCGACCAGGAACGGATCGGCATAGGAAAGGTGATTGGCGACGATGAGCACTCCGCCACGGCGCGGAATCTTTTCGCCACCGATCACCGTGATGCGGTAGATGGCATGAACCAGCAACCACAACGGAAATCGAACCGAGATGTGAGGGACTGCCAGAGAGACGCCAAGCGTGCCGATCAGCGAGAGCACTGCCAGGGCCAGCACAGATCCTTCGGGACCGAGTGCCATCAGCTGATCATTCTGGAAGATCTCGAACAGGATGGCGGATGCAAAGATGAACAAGAAGGTGAGCATCTCCTGGGCTCCCTGGACCCGCCCCTTCTCTTTCCCGGTGGCACGATCCTGGACAAAGGCCGCCAGCGGAACCAGGAACAGTCCGCCGCCGATTCCTGCCAGTACCAGGGTGCTGCCGTAGGCCAGCAGCGTTTCATTGACGAACGGCACCAGTCCAAAGCCTACCGTCATCATGATCCCACCGATGGGGACGATACCGATCTCGATGTGGTCACCGGAGAGACGACTGGCGAGCAAGCTACCGATGGCGATTCCGCTGGCGACGAAGAAGAACAGCCGAGAACCACCGTCGCCGAGGCCGAGAATTTCTTTCCCGCAAACATTCAGCACGGAGAGTGCCAGGGCTCCGATCAGGAAGAACCAGCTGGTCGCCAGAACCGCGCCCAGCAAGGGGCGATCGGAGGCCAGAAACTTCACTTCCCGGATTCCGTCGATGGGATTCCAGCGCAGCGGTCGTTCCGGGTCAGCAGCGTCACGACCCTTGCCGATGTAGAGAGAGGAGCCCCATCCCACCGCTGCCACGGCGATGAAAAAGAACCCACTCCACCAGTAGGGATGTGCCGCCGGAGGGTAATCGTCACCGTTGAGGAAGGTGAAGAGCAGCCCAGCGACGACGGTTCCGAGGATGATCGCTACGTTGGTGGTCATGTTGACGATGCCGTTGGCGCGAGTCAGATCCTTCTCGTTGACCATCTCGGGCAGAATTCCGTATTTCGAGGGACCGAAGAAGGCACTCTGGGTTCCCATCAAAAACAGTACCCCGAGCATTGCGATGATCGACAGGTTGGGATCGATCCCCTGCAGAAAAAAGGCAGCCATACCGAGTGCCATGGCGAAGATTTCTAACATCTTGGCCGCCACGATGACGTCGCGTTTGCGGAATCGGTCGCCGATGGAGCCGCCGAGTATGGCAAACAACACGAAGGGTAGTGCGAACACTCCCATCGCCATCGATTGACCATCGATCGGCAACCAGCTGACCGAGACGTTGAGTGCGATCAGCAGGATGAACTGACGGAATACATTGTCGTTGAAGGCGCCCAGAAGCTGGGTGACAGTCAAAGCTTTGAAGGATCGGTTGTTTCCCAGTGCCAACCTGTACTCCATTCGAGGTGTTGCAGAAGGTTCATCGGAATCTGTGGGAGTTTAATGACATCCAGCGGTCCTGTCTTCCTCGTCATTGAATACGATTGCGGTTGGCACGTCATATGCTTGTGAAATGGTCAGAACCCGCTTGAAAAACGCGAGAAGGTAGGAGAAATGGACCTTTCAAGCCTCAAGAGTTGCGATTTGGTCTCAAATAGCCCGAAAAGGGGTGAGTCTGATCGATTCGAGACGGTAGTTTTACCCCATCTCGGTTCAGTTCGGGCCTTTGCCATGACGCTGGCGAGGGAGACCTCGGCGGCTGAGGATTTGCTTCAGGACACCTTACTGAGAGCTTTGCGCGCATTCGACTCGTTCAGGCCCGGCACCGATTGTCGTTCCTGGTTGTTCAGGATCTGCAGGAATCGTTTTTACGATCTGTGTCGAATGCGTAGTCGTCGACCGATTCATGAGGACGTGGATTACGCCCAACCGGTTGCTCCGGACCGGTCCTGGGAAGTTCAGAGGGAACTGGAACGACTGGAGAAGGGCGATGAACCGAGTCTCGATCTGATCGGAGATCGGGTCAGAGTTGCCATCGATCAGCTCTCGGATGATTTCCGTGAGCCGTTGTTGCTCTGTGACCTGGATGGCCTCAGCTACCAGGAGATTGCCGATAAACTGTCGGTTCCGCTCGGAACCGTCCGTTCTCGCATTTCACGGGCGCGTTGCCGACTTCGCGACGAACTGCACGAATACGCCCGCGAACTGGGTTTTCCGGTCCAGACCCTCCCTGCCGCCTGAAAACGAATCCCAATTCCTCCCTATTCCCCTGGGCGTATGTTGCCCAGGGGTTTTTTTGCCTCTCCCACCAGTTTGATTCAAAATAATGCTGCGAATTTGGGGCCCTAGATGTCCCATTTTGAGGCAGTTCTGATCCGGGTCGTGCTCGGCTACCATTCGCAGCGAGGGGGGGACACCGTTTTGAAACCAAGAATCCTGGCATTTCATCCGCTGCCGCTGTTGTTGTGGTTGGGCTGCACGTTTGGTTGTCAGGGCACTGCGGTCCGTCAGCCAGTCGCTGCCGAGGCTCCCCACATCGTGGTGATTCTCGCGGATGATCTGGGCTGGGGCGATCCCGCAGGAGCGGGTCCCGATTCGTTGTTGAAGACTCCATCGCTTGATCGCATTGCGGCCGAGGGGGTCCGATGCACCGATGTGCACTCCCCTTCATCGGTGTGTACTCCGACACGTTACGGTCTGCTCACAGGCCGTTACGCCTGGCGAACTCGCCTGCGCAAAGGTGTCCTGATGGGGCGTTCTCCGCTGTTGATCGAGTCCGATCGCACAACTTTGCCATCTCTGCTGGCGGCTGGCGGCTATCGCACCAGTGGCATCGGAAAGTGGCATCTAGGATTACAGGAGAAGGGGCCGACCGATTACTCGAAGCCGCTGATTCCCGGTCCGAACACGGTCGGCTTCCACCGTTGGTGGGGGATTCCCGCCAGTCTCGATATGGAGCCCTACCTGTACTTCGAGGATGACCAGGTGGTGCAAGCGGCCACCGAGAAGACCCCCCGGAGTGGGCCGGTGCGTAACGGCGGTGCCGGGTACTGGCGCGCCGGACCGATTGCGCCGGACTTTCGTCATGCAGATGTGCTCCCTGACATCGGCCAGCGGGCGGTTTCCGAGATTGAACTTCATCATCGCGAGCATCCAGCTGAACCATTGTTTCTCTACGTCGCCCTGTCGGCGCCTCATACTCCGTGGCTTCCGGGTTCACAGTTCGACGAGGTCGAAGCCGCCGGTGTCTACGGTGCCTTTGTCGCTCATGTCGATGCGGTGGTGGGCGAGATCGATGACGCTCTTCAAAGAACCCGCATGCGCAGTCGTACGCTACTGGTGGTCACCAGCGATAATGGAGCACACTGGACTCCAGGAGATATGGAGAATTTCCCCCATCGTGCCAATGGTCCATGGCGCGGACAGAAAGCAGACATCCATGAGGGTGGGCACCGCGTCCCATTTTTGATGCGCTGGCCCGGTCAGATGGGACAGGGGCAACTGTGCGATGCATTGATGTGCCTGACCGATCTGCTGCCGACCCTGGCCAGCGCGGCAGGGGTCCCTGTTCCTGAAGGAGTGGCCCCGGATGGATTCGACCTGCTGCCAGCGATTACCGGCGCTGCCACACCGGCTCGAAATAGCATCGTGCATCATTCCTTCGATGGAATGTTCGCCATCCGTCAGGGACCATGGAAGTGGATCGAGGGCCGTGGTAGCGGCGGTTTCACTCACCCGCGGCGGATCAAGGACGACGGCGGACCGCGTGGACAACTTTACCATCTGGGTAACGATCCGGCGGAGAAGGAGAACCTGGCGCTCACCCATCCCGATGTGGTGGAAACCCTGCAGGCACAACTCGATCGTATTCGTGACCAGGAAACGCCGTGACGCGGATCCTGTTGTGACGAGGCGGGCGGTCGATCGAGATCGGAGATCTTCCAGACGTCCGATACGTCTCTTCTGTGCCCTCCATCCCACGGCGCAAGAAGCCAGTGTACTGCTCGATCCGCTGCAGAAACTGGAACCGCTTCCCGAGCATCGTCGAATGCCGGTCGAGCAGGTTCACATGACGGCGCTCTTCATCGGAGATGTTGCGCAGCAGGATCTCGATGAAGTGAAGAAATCGGTGAAGCGCACTGCGATCGGGGTGCAGCCTTTCGACTGGCAACCGGACCGGATTGAAACCTTGCCCGGGCGGGGACCGGTGAGGACCATTGCAGCGGTGGGCCCCTCCAGCAGCACTCTCGATGAGTTGAACCGGCGCCTGTCCCAGCGTCTGGCCCGACGCAGTAATCGCCGTGCGTTTTTTCCTCATATGACCCTGGCTCGACTGAAACTGCCAAAATCGGGGTTTCGCATCGAGCACGCCATCACGGTTGCACCGATTTCATTCGCGACGGTGCAACTGATGCAGAGCTGGTTATTGCCGACCGGCGCGGAGCATCAAACGGTGCTGGAGGCTCCTCTGGGGGGGTAGTTATTGCTGCTGGAAACCGTTTCAAGGGGGTGGGCAGCCTCAATCGATCACTGCGCCAGGATAGATTGCTCATTTTGGACCGGTTATCCTGACGGTACTGCTAACGGGTCGACCGATTTCTGAACCAAATCAGATCTGTTGCGCTGTTAGGTGCCACGGTTATGGGGGGCCCTTGAAACTGTTGTCCATTGTCGTTGTGATCGCGACCTGCTTGTCTCTGGGATCGGTTTTGGGTGCACAGGCACCCATCTGGTTGGACTGGCAGCGAGTCAGCGAATCAAACATCCTGGCAGATCCAAGCCTGGGTCTGGAAGACGTCGAGGAAAAGGATTTTGCCACCGCAGATTTTGATAGCGATGGAGACATCGATCTCATCTGTGTCCGTAAACTTCCTTTCACCACCTTTGGAAATCGTACCAACGTTCTGTTTCTCAATATCGATGGAGTGATGACCGATCAAACCCTGGAGTTTATTCCTGGTTTTGCGGTGGCAGATAACTCCAGGGATGTACAGGTCGGGGAGTTCAATGGAGATACCTGGCCAGACCTGATCGTGGCCAACGCGGGCAATGACGGCAGCAATGGCCAACAGCCACGACTTTACATCAACCTGGGTGAGGACAGTTTCGGCAACTGGTTGGGGCTCGATGAACAGCCTGATCGGCTTCCTGAATTACTTTCTTCCGGGGGGGCCGAGCCCAATTCTTGTGCGGTAGGGGTCGGAGATCTGACCGGCAACGGTGTCGATGACATCTACCTTCTCGACTACAACAACTCTGTCGAAGATCGCCTTTTGATCAATGATGGCAACGGCAATTTCACTGACGAAACTTCGATGATGCCGCCAGGATTTGTTGATTCCGGCTTTGCCACTGCCGGCCAGATCGGCGATGTCAACGGCGATGGTTGGCCAGACATCGTCAAGAATTCCGTACCGACAGTGCGAATCGCTTATAATGAGGGCGGGACTTCTTTTGGCTCTCCACAGGAACTCGTGGTGACCTCCTGCTACCACTTCAATCTGGGAGACATCGATGGCAACGGAATCCAGGATGTGTTCGCGGTACAGGATCCCCAGGACCAGTTCCTTCTCAACGCATCCCCCGCCGGTACGATTCCCTCTACCTGGCAGAATGTGCCGATTGGCAACAGTCCTCTGACTGGTGGATTCGGTGGCAACACCTACGTCGTCGATCTCGATAATGACGGTGATAATGATGTTGTGGTCACCGATGTCGATACGGATGTTCCCAGTTGTGGCCGCCGTCTGTCCTTTTTGCGCAACGATGGGCAATCGCCGCCATTACTGGAAGATCCATACCTACAGGGACAATGGACATCCGCACACCACAACGGCACTTTCGATGTGGCGGTGGCAGATTTTAACGGCGATGGGGTAGTCGATATCTGGGTCGGTCACTGTGCTGGCAATGATCTCTACTTTCAGATTTCGAACGTTCCCGATGTGCTGCCTCCGACCCAGTTGACGTGCAGTCAGCAGGTACTCGATATTGTCATCAACTGGAACGCCGCCGAGAGTTACGACCTGGTGAAGATCAGTCGCGATGGGATTCAAATCGCCGAGATACCAGGGAGTCAGACCACTTACACTGACGTTGCACCCGTCTCGGGTCAGCATTCTTACACCGTGGTTGCCACCATCGGCAGCGACGAATCACCGCAGGTTGCCTGCATCGTCAGCGTGAGTCTGGTCGAACCGATCTTGAACCTGGTTTGTGATCAGGTGGAAGAAGACGTTCAGCTGCAGTGGCAGAACCAGAGCGCTGTAACGGGTGATCCCTACGAGTTGATCCGTATCCTGCGTAACGGCGTTGAGTTGGCGAGTGTGCCGGGAGAGAGCGAGTTGTTTGTCGACCTGACCCCCCAATTTGGAATCGCGGCTTATCAGGTGATAGCGGAGGCACTCGAAGACTCTGCGGAACCCGGCACCTGTACTCTTCAAGTACTGCCGACCGACGTTTCTGATCTGGTCATCGGTTTCTCCGATGATGACAACGGTGCTACCGATTCAGTTTCGGCGATTGTCCAGGCACTGGTGGACAACAGTTTATTTGCACTCTCGGCAGAGGTGGATGATCTTGAAGACCTTGCCTCGCAGGGTTTTTCTCTGGTCGATTTTGAACGTGTCTGGGTCGAGGTCGGAATGTTCCCTAACAACCACATGATCTCGAATGAAGAGGGACAAGCCCTTGCCGATTTCGTGCTCGCTGGTGGCCAGCTCTACATCAGTGGCGGAGATACTTTCTGTTTCGATCCCGATACTCCCATCCAGGATCTGGTCGGATTTGATGGGTGCGCAGACGGTGGGACTGCAGTGGGAGACATCTCCGGTCTCGTTTCTGCCGATTGCGGTCTCGTCAACTTTGATCAGACCGTTCCTTACGACGGTGAGGCTGCCTTCGTCGATCAGTTACAACCGGTCACCACCGGCCAGGAGATCCTGTTTGCCAGCGAGGGCTTTACCTGTGCGGTGGTGAACTATGTCGGGGATAACGGAGCGGTGATCTCACAATCACCTGAGCTGGGCGGGATCGGAGATAATCACGACCGCAAGGACCTGATCGAGCGCTATATCGGTTGCCTTCCGGTCAGGCCGCCGGTTGCGGCGTTCAGTTTCTCTCCCTCTTCAGGTACTGCGCCGTTGGATGTCAGCTTCCAGAGCGAGTCGACCGGTGCCATCGATGGCCATCAGTGGCAGTTCGGTGACGGAGAGGACGACAGTGCTTCAAATCCCGACCACACTTACGTCGCTCCGGGAACCTATTCGGTCACCTTGATGGTCGAGGGTCCCGGCGGGACCGACCAGATCACGATGGTCGATGCGATCGAAGTGGAGCCGGCGTTACCTGGATTTGTCAGGGGTGATGCGAACCAGGATCAATCGGTCGACATCGCTGATGCCATCGCGATTCTTGGATACCTGTTCAGTGGCGGTAGCGATGGGGGTTGTCTTCCATCCACCGATGCCAATTCAGATGGAACCACCAACGTAGCGGATGCGATCACAGTTCTCGATCATCTGTTCAACCAGGGAGGACCGCTTGCGCCGCCCTTCCCTGGCTGCGGTGTGGATCCGACTGTAGGCAACCTTGAATGCCAGAATCCGCCCTGTTCTTAGGACCCGGATGGCGATCAGAGATCGCACCGACTCTGGTATCGACGATGGTCCGATCGAGCTGAGCGGTACAATAGAGAAACCTTCCGGGATCGCCCCCGGCTTCGGAGAGGAACCCGTGATGTCTGTGGGCAAAAGTTTCATCACCCCACTCTGGTCGAAATTGGCGATGATCACCCTTGTTTCTGGCCTGATGCAGTGCAGTTCTTTCTTGCACGCTCAAACAGGAGGTCCGGGTGAGGTTCTCGACCCTCTCGGTCCGATGCCTGCCCCGCCGGAGAATCCGCTGACGGAAGAAAAGGCATTGCTCGGCAAGTTTTTGTTCTGGGAGGAGCAACTCTCCCATGACAATTCGACCTCCTGCGGCAGCTGCCACATGCCAGAGGTCGGTGGTTCCGATGCGCGGGCGGATAACCCTCGTTCCATTCATCCCGGTTTTGATGGTTTGTTCGGAACTCCCGATGACATCTCGGGATCGATCGGTGTCGTGCTTCAGGACTGTTCCGGTGGATTGCTGGACGATGGAGTTTTCTATCCAGAGAGACAGGTCACTTCCCGGCGTTCTCAATCGATGATCGGTGCCGGTTACCATCCGACTCTGTTCTGGGATGGTCGAGCGGGTCCCGAATTCACCGATCCTGAGTCGGGACAGGTTTTGATCGCAACAGGAGGGGCCCTCGAAGCGCAGGCTGTGGCTCCGATTGTTTCCATGGTCGAGATGAGTTGCGATACCCAGAGCTGGGATAACGTCCGTCAGAAGTTGATTTCAGTCACTCCGCTAGCACTGGCCACTGATTTACCGGGGGACATCGAGGATGCGCTGGCCCTCTTCCCGGATTATCCATCGTTGTTTGAGAACGCCTTCGGTGACGACCAGATCAACGCCACCAGGATTGCCTATGCCATCGCCAGTTACGAACGCATCCTGATCCCCGACCGTACTCCCTTTGATCTCTTCAACGAGGGCAACGCCGGTGTTTTGACCGCCAATCAGCAGCAAGGGATGTTGCTCTTCATCGACAATTGCGTTGTTTGTCATAGTACCCCAGCGCTGGGGGATGGTGAGTTTCGCAACATCGGAGTTCGTCCCATCTTTGAGGACGAAGGACATTTCCTGGCCACCGGTGATCCGGATGATATGGGCCTTTTCAAAACTCCTTCGTTACGTAATGCCGGATTGAGAGCCCCTTATTTTCACAATGGCGGCAAAGCCGATCTTGATGAGGTGCTGGCTTTCTACAATGGCGGAGGAGATTTCGAACCGAATGATCCTCTGATGGACCCGATGCAACTCGGCAACAGTGAACTGGCACAGATCAAGGATTTCATCATCAACGGGCTCACTGATTCTCGCGTCGAGTTTGGATTGCCACCCTTTGATCATCCGACGATGCAGCCATTTTTCGTTCGCGGTGATTCCAATGATGACGGAGCTGTGGATATCTCCGATGCGATCCACGCATTGGAGTTTCTGTTCACCGGCGGAGAGGTTATCTGCGAAGATGCTACCGATATCAATGATGACGGAGCCCTCGACATCGCTGATCCGATCGCCTTGCTGGCTCGATTGTTCGGAGGATCGGCTCCGTTGCCTTTGCCCAGCGACATCTCTTTTGGTCCTGATCCGACTGCAGATGGTCTGGTCTGTCTCAGGTAGGATTCTCAGCCGCATTGCCCGTGCTGTGCTGCGGTGATAGAGTTCCTCCTAGCGATGAAAATCACAGTTGTCAGCTTCTTATGCGCATCCATCTTCGCCGCGTGCCTTCTCGTCGGTAGTGCAGAAGGTATAGAGCCCTCTGTCGACTTTATTCGTGACGTACGACCGATTCTCTCCGAGCACTGTTTTCCTTGCCACGGGCCCAACGATGAATCACGCAAGGCGGGCTTGAGATTGGTTGACTTCGAATCTGCTACCACCCAACTCAAATCCGGATTGATAGCGATAGTTCCCGGCAGTCGTGATGACAGTGAGTTGTGGCTGCGAATCACCGATCCCGATGATCCGATGCCACCAGCGAAGGAACATAACGAGTTGAGTTCCGAGCAGGTCGAAATCCTCGGACAGTGGATCGAGGAGGGTGCAGCTTACGCGCCGCACTGGGCCTATGTCTCCCCGCGGCCGGCCGCTGTTCCGGCGACCGATCTTGAGGGGTCGGTTGCAGCCATCGATCGGTTCATCCTGGATCGCCTCCAGCGCGAAGGACTGGAGCCCGCCGCCGATGCCGACCGGATCACGCTGTTTCGGCGTCTGCACTACGATCTCACCGGCCTTCCTCCCTCTGTGACTGCACTCGATGAATATCTGGCAGATGATGACGAGAACGCCTACGCCCGCGCAGTCGATGATTTGCTCGCCAGTCGACACTTCGGGGAACGCCTGGCGAGTGC
Source organism: Planctomycetota bacterium (assembly GCA_002711105.1). Lineage (GTDB taxonomy): Bacteria > Planctomycetota > UBA8108 > UBA1146 > UBA1146 > UBA1146. Next base: position 73,380 of record PAIH01000047.1, on the reverse strand, counting down.
CTGGCTCGATCTGGTGCGTTACGCCGATACCGTTGGCTACCACGGCGATCAGGAGCACCGTGTCTGGCCTTATCGCGACTGGGTGATCGCTGCTTTTAACTCCAACATGCCGTTCGATCGCTTCACCATCGAACAGCTCGCCGGTGATCTGCTCGAGAATCCCGATCAGCAGCAGCTGGTTGCCACCTGCTACAACCGATTGATTCAGACCAGTCATGAGGGCGGATTGCAGCTCAAGGAGTACCGTTCCATCTACATGGCAGATCGGGTTCGAAATGTCTCCGAGGTGTGGATGGGCGCGACCCTCGGCTGCGCGCAGTGTCACGACCACAAGTATGATCCTTACCGCATACGTGACTTCTACTCGTTCGGGGCATTCTTCGCCGACATCGATGATGAAGAGTACATTCGTGATCCATATGGAGGTCTCAACACCACTCCCACGCGTCGAAGTCCCGAGATGCGAGTGATGACGGACGGTGGTAGGGCCAAAAAGCAGCAGATCGCCAGCGACCTGGTGGGAATTGAACAACTCATCGAGACCGCCATCGAACAACTCAAACCGCAACAGTCGCAGTGGGAGCAGGATCTGGGCCAACGGATCGCTTCCGGCGACAGACACCAGTCGATCTGGGTCGATGACGTGCTCGATACTGGCGGAACGGTCAGTGGTCAGTGGAAGTTCGTACGCGAGGATGAGATCCCTCCCCACAGTGGCGAGTTGTATCGACGACAATCGAGTGCTGGCCTGGTCCAGCACTACACCGTGGACACGACCCACAAGCGCATCACCGTCGGAGATGGAGACATTCTATTTGCCTGGGTGTACCTGCATCCTGACTCCTTGCCGAAGGCCGTCATGTTGCAGTGCAACACCGCGGGTGACTGGGAGCATCGCGCCGTCTGGGGCGGAGACGAGATCACATACGGTCGCCGGGAAAAGAGTGACCGAGCCTACCAGCGGATGGGAGAGCTACCACCTGCCGGGCAATGGACTCGCATCGAGGTTCCGTTCGATAAGATCGGACTGAACCCCGGTACCGTCGTCAGTGGCATCGCCTTCACCCAGTTCGGCGGCACCGTCTACTGGGATGATTGTGGCTTTGTGAGCGCAAGTCCTGCACCGGCGGATGTGGTCGAGATCCTGGCGATCCCGTCCAGTGACCGTACCGATGCGCAGCACCAAACAGTGCGCAGATTTCAAGCGGATCAGTCGCAAGAGGTGAGTGCTTTGCGAGCACAACGGGCAAGTCTTCAGGAGCAAGCGGTAGTCATCGAGAAAACCTTACCGCTGACGCTCTTTACCAGGCCGCTCAAGATGCCACGGGAGGTCAGGATTCTTCCTCGCGGAAACTGGCTCGATGAGTCGGGTGAAATCGTCGAACCGGCGATCCCTGCATTTCTCGGCACTCTTGATACTGGCAATCGTGCTTCACGTCTCGATCTGGCCCGCTGGCTCGTCACCACCGAGGCCGAAGGTGGTGTCGGTGGCATGACGGCTCGAGTCTTCGTCAACCGGATGTGGGCACTCCTTTTCGGCGAGGGGCTCTGTCCGTCGGTCGAGGATTTTGGTGGACAGGGACGACCCCCGACACACCCGGAACTGCTCGATCATCTCGCCCAGGAGTTCATCTCATCGGGATGGGATATCCATGAGTTGTTCAGGAAAATGGTGCTGTCTCGTACATACAGACAGTCCTCGAACCCGGATCCCCGGGCAATGGAACAGGATCCAGAGAATCTGCTTTTCTCTCATCAGGCGAGATACCGGTTACCGGCCGAAATGGTGCGAGATACTGCACTTGTTCTCAGTGGGTTACTGATCGATCGACTCGGTGGTCCCAGCGTCAAACCACCGCAGCCGAAACATTACTACAGACACCTCAATTTCCCGCCGCGACGCTACAAACCCGACATGAACCAGGAGCAGTGGCGTCGGGGTGTTTATGTTCACTGGCAGCGCCAGTTCCTGCATCCGATGTTGCTCGCCTTTGATGCTCCCGTTCGTGAGGACTGCACGGCGCGTCGGGCCAGATCGAATACGCCTCTGGCATCGCTGGTATTGATGAATGACCCGGTGTTCGTCGAAGCGGCGCGTGGGTTCGCCCAGCGAATCCTCGGCCACGGTCTATCGAATGACGAGGAGGCGATCGCCTTCGCCATGAGAGCGGCGACCTGTCGCCAGCCACAGCCCGAGGAAGTGGCTGTCCTTACCAGTTTGCTGGTCGCCAGCCGTGAATACTTCGCGGCGAATCCGGATGAGGCCAAATCGTTGCTGGCGGTTGGGTCGTCGCCGGTACCGGAGGCCTCTGAACCGAACGAGCTTGCTGCGTGGGCTGAAGTCACCCGTGCCATCTTGAATCTACACGAAACAATAACCCGTGAATGACCAACTCGATCAACTACGATTTCAAATCGAACAAGTGAGCCGCCGACAGTTTCTCGGTTCGCTGTCTCTGGGTGTCGGTGCCGCCGCTCTCAGTCAGTGGTGGCCGGAGATCGTTGGTGCCTCCGAGACGATGGCGCTTCCTTCGGCACTCGCACCAAAGGCGAAACGGGTCATCTTCCTGTGCATGGCCGGGGGACCGAGTCATCTCGAAACTTTTGACGAGAAACCAAAGCTGGCACAACTCGACGGCCAACCGATGCCGGAGTCGTTCACCAAGGGGATGCCGATTGCTCAGTTACAGGGCAAGGAGCTGAAATGCCTCGGCCCGAGAACGATCTTCCAGAAGCACGGTGACAGTGGCCAGATGATCAGCGATTACTTGCCGCACATCAGTACCGTCGCTGATGACATCGCCATCGTTCGATCGATGGTGACCGACCAGATCAACCACGATCCCGCCCACAGTTTCATGAACTGTGGTTCGATCATTCCGAATCGCCCCAGCATGGGTTCCTGGATCAACTACGGGCTCGGATCCGAGAGTGAAAACTTGCCCGGTTTCGTTGTACTGACGAGCGTCGGTGGACGAAATCCGCAGCCGATCGCCGCACGCCAGTGGTCGAGCGGGTTTTTGCCCAGCAAGTTCGGTGGGGTCGAGTTCCACTCCGCCGGGGACCCGGTGCATTACGTCACCAATCCGCCTGGTATCAGCCGCGATCGGCAAGAACATCTGGTTGCTGCGATTCGTGATCTCAACCGTATCCGTGCCAGCACAACAGATGATCCCGAGATCGACTCACGGATCTCCCAGTATGAACTGGCCTTCCGCATGCAGATGTCGATTCCGGAGTTGATGGACATCTCCGATGAGTCTGCCGAGACCCTCGAAATGTACGGGGCAGTTCCTGGCGATGGATCCTATGCGAGCAACTGCTTACTCGCTCGAAGACTCGCCGAGCGCGGGGTTCGGTTCATTCAACTCTATCATCGTGGCTGGGATCATCATGGCGGTCTCAAGCAGTTCATGAAGACCTGTTGCGGTCTCTGCGACAAACCAACTGCGGCACTCATCCAGGATCTCAAACAAAAAGGGATGCTCGAGGACACCCTGATCATCTGGGGTGGCGAGTTCGGTCGAACCCCGATGTCACAAGGAGGAGGGGACGATCCGGGTCGCGATCACCACATCAAGGGCTTCTCGATGTTCCTGGCCGGTGGCGGCATACAGGGAGGAGTCACTCATGGCGCGACCGACGATCTCGGCTACAACGCAGTCGAAAATGTCGTCCACGTGCGCGATTTGCACGCCACCATGCTGCATCTGCTGGGAATTGATCACGAACGGCTCTCGGTTCAGTACCAGGGACTGGATGTGAAACTCACCGGTGTCGAGAAGGCCAAGGTCGTGAAGGAAATACTCGCCTGAGCAGTTCCTCCACGACCCACCATTCCATCTCAGAAACGCGGGTTCAGGTCGATCGGCATGCGAGCTTCGACGGTAAACGGAGAGTTACTTCCCATCCGTATCAGGCGAGCCAGATAGGGGCGCAGGTCCACCCCTGCTACTGCCAGAACCCGTAGCGTCGGTACGTCGAGCAGAGCACGAATGGCATCGTCACCTCCACCTCCGAACATATTGAACAGGTCCATCGGGTCAGCAGGGCCAGGTCGGTGCACGATCGAGACCTCACCTTCGATCCCTGCCTCCTTCTTGACATGAGCGATGGCATCTTCGACACCACCGATGGCATCGACGAGACCCAGTTCCAGTGCCTGGCCTCCCGCCCAGACCCGACCGCCTGCGATGCCACGGACTCGGTTCGGTTCGATGTCACGACTGTCGGACACTCGCTGGATGAAATCCTCGTAGACATCATCAACGGTCGCTTGCAGGCGGGCCAGCTCCGCAGTGTTCCAGCCGCGGTGGGGGAACATCATGGTGGCGGATTCATCGAGGGCGACCGGATCGAAGTGGATACCGAAGCGCTCCAGAGCCGAACCGAAGGAGAGTTTCATGCCGAACACACCGATCGAGCCGGTGATGGTTCCCTCGGTGGCATAGATCGGCTGACCGGTACAGGTGATCCAGTATCCTCCGCTGGCTGCCAGGTTTCCCATCGAATAGACAATCGGTTTCTTGGCAGCGAGTTTCACCAGTTCCAGCCGGATTATCTCGCTGGCAATAGCGGAACCCCCCGGAGAATCGACACGGACCACCACTCCTACCACCGAATCATTGTCGGTGAGAGCCTTGATCACCTTGGCGGACGGTTCGCTGACCATCGATCCGGGTGTTGCGGTAGCCCCATCGACGATTTCTCCGCTCAGGTGCAAGATGGCGATGGAGTTTTCCGGGATCTTCTTCTCGCGAGCCGGACTGAACAATTCAGTGAAGATCTGTATCGGATTGAACGGCTTGCGGCGTTTCTTACCGGGACGTTTCCATTCGACCGATCCATCGAGGATTCCTTCGATGGTCTGTTCGAGAGTGCCATGCTGGGCCAGCATATCGACCAGTCCCTCTTCGAGGGCTTGCTTGGCAGTGAAGATGCGGATTCCCTGAAGCTCACGGACATGGGACGCCGTCATATCCCTGCCGATAGCGATTTGTTTGACAGGAAACCGGTTCATCGACTGGAGAGTTGCCAGGTAGTGATCACGCAGGTGATCGCTCATCTGTGGCAGCATGAAGGGTTCGACTGCCCCTTTGAAGTCACCCACGCGGATCACACTCGCCTCGATCCCGAACAGATCCATGGCATTCTTGAAATGGATCGGCATCAAAGCGGGAGATGCCAGGTCGATCCCACCGGTGTTGGTCAGCATGACGGTGTCACAAGAAGACGCGATGGCCTCAAGTGAAGTGGTCCCGTTTTCCATCCAGGCGATGAATTTCTTGCCGCTGTCTCGGCCACGAATCAGCGTCGTGCACATATCTGCGACCTGGGGCATCGAGAAACTGGTTCCTCCGGAGAGGTCGAGCGCGATGACATCGATCTCCTCGTCAGCGATGGCAGATTCCAGAGCTTTCAGCAGATCGGGAAATGAGCGCTGGCTTCCCATGTTACCCATCAGCAGCGAGGTGATATCCAGACCGGGAGCGGCATCGGGCTGGTCGGACCAGGCTCCCTTCAGCTCGAACAGGCGTATTACGGTGGTGGCTTCCGTATTGTTATCGTCGATGGTGACGGGGGGGCCCTGGACCGCGATGGTCAAGGTCAAGACAAGGCTCAGAATGTTGATCATCATTCCTCCTGTTTTATGGGTGAACTGAGATAATAAGCGGATTCTCACGTGAAACCAGTGGAACCCTGTATCTGGACCCGGATCAACGGTGATGAGAAGATGGAAGTTTGAAAGAGAGGGCAGATGTCTTTCTTGAAAGTCGGAACTCTGACGAGTTCGTTACTGCTGATAGCGATGACGGTGATGGCTCAAGACGATAGCCAGCTGGAGAAGAACTACCAGGAGAAGCAAAAAAAGTCGTTCGTGAAGAAGATCGAGTGGGTCACGACTCTGGCCGAAGCTCGCAAGATTTCCGAGAAGAAGGGGTTGCCGATCCTGGCATACTTCACTCGCTCTTACGCGCCGTGACCGCCTTGTGAATTCATGGAGGGGGGTCCCCTCCTATCCGACTGGTGGGTCAAGGAGAGCAAGCGTTTTGTTCCTTACCTCAACATTGCTGCGATGCTCGATGACAAACCGGACCAGGATATGATGTCGGCATATGGTCTTCGTGGTTATCCGTCCTTCATATTCCTCGATACCGACGGGGTCCTTCTGTTCGGCAAGGAACCTTACTGGCGTCCCGATTCGTTGCTTTCGCTGGAAGAAGGACTGGGAGAAGTCGAATCGATCTTCCAGCTGCGCAAGCATGTCGCAAAAAATCCAGAGGACCTGGCCGCTCGTGCTCGTCTGATCCTGATCGAAGGATTTTTGAACCCGGCCAGTGCTAACGCCGCTGCCATGGAGGTGGCGGCCGCTGTCGAAGGTGTTCCCGTCGAACTGGTCGAGAAGTGGAAAGCATCTCGGCTCGTCATCCGCTTTCTCGGTGTCTTCGAGCCCTATCGGATTGCTTACCGGGAGAAGCAAGAAGACAAGGAACAGAAACGAGCCGAAGCGGTCGCCGCTTGTTACCTGATGGTGAAAGAGGGAAAGCGGATGCCCGAGGAGGAAGAGTGGTTCCGTCCTTTCTGGGTACTCGCCTTCGATGGAGCCATCGATGAGAGCAATGAAGAGATCGCTCAGTCCTGTATCGCTGCATACGAAGATGCCTTTGGTGTGCAGGATCGATATCTGAAGAAGATGAGAAAGAAGCTAGAAGATCTGATCAAAGAGAAGGCGGGTGCCGCGGGTTGATCAGGGAGAAACGGGTGGGAACAATCCTGCTTCGCGAAGCGCGCTTTCCCAGCGGGCCTTCTGGCCTGTCTCGAAGCGAGCCTCGATGAAGATGCCGTCGTCGCGAAATTCCTCTAGCTCCACCGTCGCCATGGTACGAAGCCTGGCCGCCAGATCAGAGCGAGAGTGGGGAAGCTGATACTCGCCCGTTTCCACCCGTTCTTGAGTGATTTCCAGAATTCGTTCGATGATCCGTTCGATGCCCGTTCCTTCGGTGGCACTGATCACGAACGAGTCTTCCTGTTCGGTGAGTAAGTGTTGTAGATCGATACGACGTTCGTCAGGGACCCGATCTAGTTTGTTGAAGATCATCAATTGAGGGTGCTTTTCACAGCCGATCCTCTTCAAGGTTCTCGCCACCGATTCGATGTCAAATTCCACAGTGAGAGATGAGGCATCGACGACATGGAGCAGCAGATCGGCTTCCCTTGCTTCCATCAGGGTCGCATGGAATGACGCGACCAGCCCATGGGGAAGTTTTCGGATGAATCCGACGGTGTCGGAGAGCAGCACATCGAAGGGAACGTCCAGTTTCCACTTCCGAGTGCTGGTGTCGAGAGTCGAAAATAGTCGATCTTCTATCAACACATCGGCGCCGGTCAGTTTTCGTAGTAGTGTCGATTTTCCGGCGTTGGTGTAGCCGACCAGGGCGATACGAAAGGAGCCTTCGCGCGACTTGTGCTGGGTGTGGGCCTGTTTCTCGATGTCGGAGAGCCGATCTCTGAGCACGCTGATTTTTTTGCTGATGATTCGGCGGTCAGTTTCTAGCTGGGTTTCTCCCGGTCCTCGTGTTCCGACTGCGCCCCCCTCCATGCGCGACAGGTGTGTCCACATGCGAGTGAGTCGCGACTGGAAGTACTGCAGCTGGGCCAGTTCGACCTGGATCTTCGCCTGATGGCTGCGGGCATTGCGTGCGAAGATGTCCATGATCAATTCCGAGCGATCGACCACTCGCAATTCGGTCGCTTCCTCGATGTTGCGTCCCTGGCCCGGTGAGATCGGATCATCGACCAGGATGACATTGGCGCCCACGCGGTCGGCCTCTTCCTTCAACTCCTCCAGTTTACCGCGACCGACATAGGTCCCAGGATGAGGCCGTTCTCTCTTCTGCAATACAGCAGAATCGACACGCAAGCCGGCGGTATCAGCCAGAGCCATGATCTCGGCCACCGGATCGACTGATCCGACGGCGACCGAGGGATCCCCTGGCATCACAGCCTTGAGGATCACGGCGATCTCTCGATCATCTTCCGAAGGAGTATTTTGTAGTGAGCTATCGAAGGAATGTTTCGCCATCGAGCGACGTCTTCTCCTGAAATCAGTGAGCTGGTGAAGAACCGGTCAGCGGCACTCACCATGGCCTTCCCGCCAGAGAGAACTCCGGCATCGGACCGTTCCAAGGTATCCGACTGACTGTTTCGGAACCAGCGAGCGAGCTACAGAATCTGGTCATCGGTAACACCCGGTGGGCAAGCCGGATCTAGTCGTTACGATTCTCGTGTCTCGATCATGTGATCAGGGGAGGCAAATTTGTTGCACTCGCGCGATTCGACTGCCGATCATCATCCTCGCCGCATCGGCTGGCTCGCCGGGATTCCACGCCAGGAACAGGAACTTTTGCGTTTCCCTGGCGTCGAGATCCTGCAGGCGGGATCGCAACGCAAGGTCTTGAGGATTCCTCCGTCACCTTCTCGTCCCACTCTCATCGCCAAGATTCATCACGAACGTGATCTGGCCGCGAGAGTGAGACGTTTCTTTGGTTGGGGTAGAGCACGGCTGGAGTGGAACAACCTGATGCGCGCCGAAGAGAGAGGTGCCACGGTGCCACGTCCGATCGCACTGGAATGTCACCAGGGCCACGACATCATCTTCACCGATTACTTGCTCGATACTGAACCGTTCCCCCAGCACCTCGAACGTTACCAGGGAGAGCGACGAGTTGCGTTGTTGCGAGTGCTGGGCCAGTGGCTCGCCAGCGTGGTCCGTTCCGGAATCGATGCCCGCGACATTCATACGGGCAACATCCTGGTACGAGGAGTCGAGCCCACAGCGATGAGTCTCTGGCTGGTCGATCTACACGATGCGCGGGTCGGGCTTGGCGTTCCACCTCATCGACAGCGGGCGATGGTACAACAAGTGGCCAGCGCTCTCGGAGCTGCTCGATTCACCAATGATGTGCATCATTTTCTTGAAGGGTGGGCCCATGGGGCGCGGGCCCTCGGTATCGATGGGAAATGGGCCAGTGGCCCCGACCGGGAAACGGATGAAATCGACTGGGCCGCCGTCGAGCCGGAACGGCTGGCGGAAACGTTCCGGCAAGCAGAGCGAGCCGAGATCCAGCGCCGCCGTCGTCACATTTCTCGGGCACTTCAGAGGCCTACCGATTTCCGGCGCGACCTGGAAGGTATCGAGAAGGTCTACCGCAATCAGACCGACACCACTGGAATCCTGCAGGTACGTAGAGGAAGGGGTCGAGGTGGGTTGAGTGGCTGGCTTCGTTCCTGGCCGACGATTCCTCGGGCTTCCTGGTTCGGTGATCGCGTCCGCCAGACGGTGTGGCGTTGTTCACCGCGGGCGAGCCTCTTCATCAAACGTTGTAGTGGTGAAGAACTGATCGTCGAGGCGGTACCAGGAAAGGTTACGCTCACCGATTTCTTGAGACAATCTCCCCATCGTTCGCGCGAGTTAGTGGCACCGGTGCTGGAGACTCTCGCTCGTTTCCACAAGGAGGGGATCCATCTCGATGGCGCATCAGCTCACCACTGGTACCTCGATGAAGATCGAGATGGTTTTCAGGTCAGACCCGATCCGGCATTCATCCGCTATCGAGGAAAACTGTCTTCCGGTCAGATCTGCGAGGATCTGGTTGGACTGGGTTGCGTGTTCGACGGTTCGCTGACGCCGAGAGATCGATATCGAGGGCTGTGCCATTACCCCGGTTTTTCATCGAAGTCGGTACCTGTCGCGACAGTGTTGGCGATGAGTCAGCGTCTGGGAGAGCGTTTTGCAGCCGGAGACGATGGAGATTCGCCATCGATACAGATCCGGCCCGTCATCGATCGGGATGTGAAGGCACTGCATCGTCTCAACGAAGCCAACGCCCCCGAGGTGGGAGCGCTCTCTGCGAAAAATTTTGCGGCGCTGATCGATGTGGCGACGATGGTTCGAGTCGTCGATCCGATTGGTGAGGAGAAGGGCCCGGCCGGGTTACTGGTCGCGATGCGGCCCGAAGATGAGTACGACAGCCCCAACTTCCTGTGGTTTTGTCGCTATTTCGATAATTTTGCCTACGTTGATCGGGTGGCGATCGCCGAGCAGGCCAGACGCCGTGGCATCGGCTCGGCGTTCTACGCGCTGCTGGAGGCGTGGGCACGGGCGAAGGAGTTTTCTTCCATCGTCTGCGAGGTCAATCTGGAACCGCGCAACGAGGGCAGTCTCGCCTTCCATCACAACTACGGTTTCCGCGAGGTGGGCCAGAAGCTGAGCCGCGGCAAACCGGTGATGATGATGCAGAAGAAATTACGCCACTAGGCGGTCAACTGGGATCTCTCCATCATTGCGCCGGTTTGGCGAATCCGATCACTCCCTGGGAGATTCTCGCTCCGGCGTTGCCGGTGGGTTGTCCACCATCATCGACCTTGGCGTGGATGATGACACCCCGGCCGCAGATCGGGTTGTGGTGACTGTTGAGGGTCACGTTGTTGATGGTGATCGAGTAACTGGCGTTGCCGTTAGCATCGGCGGTCAGGTTGCCGAGATCACCGGCGTGCCGGGTTTCATTACTGGGCAGTGAATGATCGTGACCTTCCGGGTTGTAGTGGCCGCCGGTTCCCTTGCCGTTGTCGAGTCGCAGATCGCCGTATTGATGGATGTGGATGGCGTGCTGCTGCCCCGGAGTGAGCCCGCTGATCTCCGCCTCGACCAACACTCCGCTCGCGACTCCGGTGAAGGTGACGGTGCCGCCAGTCTTGTTTCCTGCCGTCGGTGTCATCACCGCGACCATCACCTGACCGATCTGATTGGCGGCATTCAATTCGGCGGCATGCTTCTGCGCCATCATCTCCGCTTCCCTTGCGAGCGCATTTTCTGCTGCCTTTTGTGCTTGCTGTCGGATTTGCTTGTTCGACTCCAGTTCACAACCTGCGGTGAGGCCCATCAGCAGGGCCAGCAGGACGCCGTATCGCCATCGATTGATCATCGAGATTCTCCCTTTCGAGCTAGCTGTCGAGATAGCATCGTGGGGAGACCCCACCACATCCAGCAACTTGTCGAAGTTGACGGAAATTGGCGATACCATGCCCATCATGCGTCTTCATACTCGCCTGCTGTTCATGATTCTCGCCGTGGCCGTGCTGGTGCTTCCGGCACTGGTCTCCTCGGGTCCCCAGGAGGAACCGACTGCCGGTGCCAATCGCACCGACGAGCCGCTCGTCGACCAGTTTTCCCTGCAACGTGCAGTGTCATTTGCCGATGCAACCGCTCTGCAGTGGGAGCAGCAGAGAGACTGCGTCACCTGCCACACCAACGGCCTGTACCTGGTGGCGCGCTCAAAGGTCTCTCCCGCCTCGGCGGAAAATCAGCGCGCCCGCGAGTTCGCCCGCGGCTACCTGAACCGCTACGTGGTCGACAAGAAAACTCCTTCCGGACAGCGCGGAGCGGTCGAGGGACTGGTCGCCACCACCTGCTTCCTGACCATCAGCGACATCGGCACCGACGGGAAACTATCGAAAGATACCCGCAGAGCGCTCGATCATATGTGGAGTCTGCAAGATGAAGATGGGGCGTGGGGTGCCTGGCTCAAATGCGGCTGGCCGCCCTTTGAAAGCGATGATCATTTCGGCGTGACGCTGGCAGCGGTTGCTGCCGGACTGATGCCGGAATCCTATCGCCGCAGCGACAAGGCGAAACTTGGACTGCAGCGTCTGGCGAAGTGGCTCGGCAACAATCCACCGCAGAATCTTCACCACAAGGGGATGATGTTGTGGGCTGCCAAGGAACTGCGGGGGTTGCTCAGTTCCGGGGCCCGGAAGATCTGGAGCCAGGAACTGCTTCAGATGCAGCGACCCGATGGTGGCTGGCGTCTGGTCGATCTCGGAGCCGGAAAGTGGAAACGGCCTGAAGATGAGGCCGACAAGTTACCCAGCGATGCCTACGCCACCGCCTTTTCCATCTTCGTTCTTCGTCAGGCGGCGATACCCGCCGATCATCCACAGCTGGTGCGAGGTCTCGAGTGGCTTCGCAAGAGCCAGCGAGAGAGTGGACGGTGGTTTGTCCGTTCTCCCAAGCGTGACGGCAAGCACTACATCAGTCACGCCGCCACCCAGTTCGCCATCCTGGCGTTCACCAGTTGCGGCGAGGAGCTCTGATCATCGCTTCACGGTAGCCGATTCGATCTCGGCGGCAGCGACCGCTTTCTCGATCAATTCAAGAGCGTGAGTCCCCTGCAGTTTCTCGTTATTTCGGGCGACTCTGAGGATAGGAGCCTTCATTCCGGCTACACCACTGGCATCAAGAATTGCACCGGCTGACAGTAGCATCGGGATGATGTCCAGATTGTGCTCACAACAATACTGTGCGGCAGCCAGTAGTGGGTTCTTACAGGGTTCCGCACCACTTACATCGGCACCGGCATTCACCAGCATCCGGACGATCTCGGTCGAGTGTCTGCATCGATAAGCTCCCGAGCTACGGAGGCACCTGGTGATCATGGAAGCCCCTTGTGGATCTGGATCGGCTCCCAGTTCCAGCAGCAAGGAGATGACCTCGGGGGATTTTTCCTCCGAAATTACAGTTCCCAGTGCATTTACTATCGCGACTCCATCAAAACTGGCTCCCTGTGCAACCAACCAGCGAATTTTTTCTTCCCATAGTGGATCGAAAGATTCCTTCTTCTCTACCGGCTCCGGTGGATCCAGACCTCTCTCGATGTATTTCAGGTCAAGTCGGTGCTGGTTGATATCGACGAATGATGAATTATCTGCATCTTTCTTCGGTGGGGATGGTAGTGCGTCAGGGGAATTCTTTATCACTTGAATCAGTGGTGATAATAGCCAGTTCTTTTCACCGGAGTGTCCGTTCACATCCGCACCCAGTTCGATCAGGAGATCGCCTGTCTTCTTCCAGTCCGATTTGGAGTTGAATCTGTGGAAATTTAGAGCCAGAGGGGAGTTCCAATAAAAATATTCAGCATCTAGATCGGCTCCTGCCTCGGCCATTGCACGAATCAGTTCTGATTTTTTCTGAAATTTCTCCGGAGTGGTCCCATCCGCGACGACGGAAAATAGGAGGAGTGTAATCTTCATGGGGGTGCTGTCCTTGTATTCAAGGGGCATACCGCTAGCAAGGGCCTGCTTCAGGTGGTCAACCGAACTGCTGGCCAGCAGCCATCTGTTGTGTTTCTGTGCATCGTTGAGCGAGGACCAGGGGATTCGGTCCTCGGAGTTTCGGTCCTCGACGAAATCGATGACGAAGGGTGCAGCCACCAGCAAAATGGTCAGCACCAACTTGGTTGGACTGAATTTCTTCTTCGGACGCTGTAGTGCCTGCGAAANGTGTTTTCCACGGCGTTTCGGCTGGGTTGTATCTGGAGTGTTCTGTAAATTGTCGGTCATCCGGTCCTCCCTCCTCAAAGAAGCTTCGTCGCTAACTATGGAATCCGGAATGCCGTCGATGTCGGACCGATGGGGGCGGTGTCTTGATCTGGCTATTAGAGCGGTTGAGAGCGGGTTTTGGCCCGATTCACTGCGAGTTTGCACCAGCCGAGGCACCGTGTGCCCAGCGCAGTTCGGCGGCGATGCCATCGATGAGGTGCTGGCGTTGCTGTGATTTCTTCACCCCGCGGGTCAGCACCGGCCAGGTGTAGGTTTCGATGGCGATGTGCGGTGGATCCTGTTTGCGCGACAGTGCCTCGGTCAACAGGGTTTGCGCGTCATCGCGGGTGGTGTGCAGCTTGCCGTGACGGGCTTTCGATAGTGGAACGTGGAAGTGGGTTCTGACTTCGGCGATGGCGGCCAGATCCTGTTGCTCGATTTCCGGCAGGTCGGACAGGCGTACAATGCTTCCATCTTTCATCTTGGCAGCACTCTGATGCAGATAGCGCGGTTCGATGTGCTCCAGTAGTTGCTGATAGGCTGCTGGCGAACGACTCGGATTGGGCAAGGCGATGGCGCTGGTGATGTGGGTCTTGCCGACGAGGATTCCGGCGCGGTCGAGCCGGCGCCAGTCCTCCACCGGTGAGCGATACAGTACCGCCGAGTGACAGGCATCGAGATTGACGGTCCAGTGGCGTCGCAACAAACCTTCNGCGCGCGATCGATGACAGCGTAGCTCGCGGGCCAGGTCGGGCAGTCGCGGTTGCAGGTACTGTTTCCAGAAGGCGATCACATCTTCGGCACACTCGAAGGTGGTATCGGGCTCCGGTTCGGCATTGAGGGCGATGAAGATGCCGGTCTGCTGTTCGATGCGCGCCAGATGAGCGACCACCTTCAGGTATCCGATAGCCATCTTTTCATGGATCGCCGGAGTATCTGCCGCCGGACGATAACCGCCGCCGAGGGTCGAGATGGTCAGGTGCCGGGCATCGGGAACCATCCGGACCAGTACATCGGCGATGCGACAGGTGGCGGTGGCACGGGCGACATGGGCCCAGGAGGGCAAGTAGACCTGTTCCTTGACACGCTTGGCGTGAAAATCCTTGAGCGGGAAAGCGTTGACGGTGTAGAGGTGCAGATCGAGATCGCGCAGATGGTCGCCGACCGATTCGGCGACTCCCTTGCGAGACAGCTGCCCCGCCAGGCTCTGACCGATGTGAGGGGCAATGGCGAAAGGTTTACCGGCACAGACCTTGTCGCGAACGGGAATGACATATTCATCGACAGCGGCGAGCAGATCGCGCACCGTCGAAGCAGGATGCGCGTTCATCTCGTAGCCGAGCGGTAGGTTTAGTCGTCCGTTGGTGATGAACACGGGGTCTAGGGGGCGCCGGTCTTGGAGACTACCGACCCGGAAACACCTTCGATGACACTGTTGTTGAGCGGCACCGCATACAGGTTCAGGTTCCCCTCGATGCTCTGGACGGTAACTCCGTTACGCGCGTCGATGACGGTCACGGCTCCGGAGATGTAGCGCACCTCCAGTGAGCCACCTCGGCCCCAGATCTCGACATCTCCGGTAATCTGGTTGATGAAACAGTTGCCGCTTCCGTCACGCACTTTCACCGGTCCTTCGAAACCGCTGACATTGCACGGCCCCTTGCCGCTGGAAACATCGAGGCTTCCACCACAGTCGGAGATCTCGATGCCACCGTAGAGGCTGGTGATGGAGAGTTCTCCGTTGAACTCGGAGATGGCGATGTCGCCAGAACTGTCCTGGATGTCGAGTGAGAACGGTTCTTTTTCCAGCACCGGCATCCGCACCGTCAGATTGACCTCGTAATCGATCCCGTTTTTATTTCCCGGATCGACGATTCGCACTCTGGGTCTTCCCAGGGCGAATTGATCGATGGCGATACTTGCTCCGGAAGAAAGAGCAGTGGCTCTCCCGAGAACCTTGCCGTTAGCCAACACATCGGCAGAAAAGGTGATTTTCTCGGCGGAAGGATCATGTTCGATGGTCAGTTTTCCAGGACCCGTCATCAGAATCAGAGTGTTGACGTGAGTCGGATCAAGACTTTCGGAGATGTGAGAGTCCTCCTCGAAGTCGGCAGCGATGGCCGTGTCAGAGGCGGATTCGTCGTCGATCTCGATGATCGGTTGTGCAGCGACGACCGGTTCTTCCACGACTTCCGGTTGTTCAGCGACGACCGGTTCTTCCACGACTTCCGGTTGTTCAGCGACGACCGGTTCTTCCACGATTTCTGGTTGCTCAGTGATGGCCGGTTCTTCTATGACTTCCGGCTCGTCGGCGACGATTGGATCTTCGATCACCTCCGGTTGCTCGGCGATGATCGGTTCTTCGATGACTACTGGCTCCTGAGCGACGACGGGTTCAATAGTCGCTGCGGCCGGTTCAGTTTTACCGCTGTCGCCGCGAGCGATGGCGGGAGCGATGCCAGCCGACAGTTGCAACGGCTGGGCCTGGAGCGGAGTTTTCCCGTAAGTGGTTCGTGGAGTGGTTTGGTGGGAGGGGCTGGAACCACAGCCGCTGAGTGTCAGCGCCGCGATTAGCGAGAACGTGTACAGGGTCAGGTAGTAGGGGGTTCGGATCATTATCTGGCCTCCTCACGAGTTTGGAACAGCCGAGCAGTGTATCACGGAGCTGCCTCGGAGTGGCGCAGAAGTGGGGCTGTTCCTGCAACTGGCGATTTCACACCCAGCTCCATCGCGGCTTTTTCAGCGCATACCAAGGTGGACTTGCCCGAAGAGGTGACTTCGGTGACGATGGCGTCGAACTCGGGAGGGGGGCGGATGCCCGATCTGGAACAAGATCTTGCCGATCTCAGCAACGATTTCTCGCGCGTCCGTGCCGAAGTGGGAAAGATCCTTGTTGGCCAGGATGAAGTGGTAGAGACGGTTCTCATCGCACTCTTTGCCGGCGGACACGTCCTGCTCGAGGGGGTTCCTGGCCTTGGCAAGACTTTGCTGGTCAGAACTCTCAGTAGCTGTCTCGATCTCGACTACTCCCGCATCCAGTTTACCCCCGATCTGATGCCAGCGGATATCACCGGTACTCGCATCGTTGCCGAAGATGAAAAAGGTCGCAAAAATTTCGAATTCCAGAACGGACCAGTCTTCGCCCAGATGGTACTGGCCGATGAGATCAATCGCGCCACTCCCAAGACGCAATCAGCGCTGCTGGAAGCGATGCAAGAGGGAGAGGTCACTGTTGGCGTAGATACCCACGTTCTCGATCAGCCATTCATGGTGCTGGCGACCCAGAACCCGCTTGAGATGGATGGGACTTATCCACTTCCGGAAGCGCAACTGGATCGATTCNTGTTCAAGGTTCACGTGCCTTTCCCGGATCGAGCCGAGTTGACCGAGATTCTCGACCGAACCACCGGAGCGCAGTCGACGGAGGTGAGCAAGGTGCTCGGTGGCGAGGCGATTCTGGCGCATCGGCAACGGGTCCGNGATGTGGAAGCGGCTTCACATGTTCAGGACTACGCGGTCCGGATGTTGTTGGCGACCCATCCCGAAGGAGAAGGAGCTCCAGAAATGGTGACTCGGTGGGTTCGTTACGGTGCCAGTCCCCGAGGAGTGCAATCGTTACTGCTGGGGGGCAAAGTCCGAGCGGCCCTGGCTGGACGAGTTCATGTCTCCTTTGAAGACATACGTCTTACTGCTCCGTCAGCGTTACGCCACCGGATTCTGCTCGGCTTCGAGGGGGAGGCGGAAGGGATCACTTCCGAACAGATCATCGCTGCTGTGATCGAGAAAGTACCCGAGGTTGTCGAGGATGGCATGGCAAGCGCATGAGCGCGCTCGGCGATGGCGGAGAACCTCTGCTCGACGAGGATTTTTTAGCACGTTGTAGCCGTCTTGCCCTCATCTCCCGATCTGTAGTGCGGGGAAAACTGCGCGGTGAAAGAAGATCTCGTCGGCGTGGTATGTCGACCGAATTTGCCGACCACCGAGATTATGTTCCGGGTGATGATCTCCGTCACCTCGACTGGAACATCTATGGTCGTCTCGAGAAACTATTCATCAAATTGTTCGAGGAGGAAGAGGAACGAAACGTCGTGTTGTTGCTCGATGCCTCTCGATCGATGAACTGTGGTGAGCCCAACAAATGGCGTCATGCCCGGCAGGTGACGGCAGCGATAGGAGCCATAGCTCTCGCCTCGGGGGATCGAGTCCACCTACGCATCTTCGACCGCGAATTGCGTCCGGTTGCAGGATCGCTGCGTGGAATCAGGTCCATACTCCAATTGGTCCAGACGCTGGAGCAACTGGAGCCTGGAGAAGGAACCGCATTACTTCCTTCCCTCCGTGCCCATGCAGCGTCGGCTCCACCGAGGGCGCTACAGATTCTCATCACTGATCTGATGGATCCTGATGGGTTTGAGGACGCCTTGAGGCAGATCGCCGGTAGCCAGGGAGAGAGCTGGTTGATTCATNTACTGTCTCAATCGGAGAGGAATCCTGAGCAAGCCGGGGATCTTCGACTGCGTGACATCGAAGATGGCTCCCATGTCGATGTCAGCTTCACATCGGCAGTTCTCGACGCTTATCAGCATGTTCTCGCCAGTTTCTGCGATGAAGTTCGGCAAGTATGCCACCGCTATCGGATCCAGCCGGTCGAGGTGACCACGAACATCCCCTTTGACCAGGTGGTTCTGGAGATGCTGCGGCAACGGAGGCTCCTCGGATGAGCTGGATTGCACCGGTTATGTTCTGGTTTCTGTTGCTGGTGCCTGCGGTATTACTGCTGTGGTTCCTGAAGATCCGTCGTACCGAAACGGTGGTACCCAGTACCGTGCTCTGGATTCGTGCGTTGCAGGATGAAAGAGTTCGATCTCCCTTCCAGAAATTGATACGCAACCTGGTGCTGCTGCTTCAACTGCTGGCGGTGATTCTGGCTGTGCTGGCGTTAGCGAGGCCCGAGTTCGGCTCGCGGCGTTACTCCTCCAGATTGAACCTGATCTTGATCGATGCTTCGGCGAGCATGAACAGCATCGAGAGGGATGGAACCAAACGTTTCGAGGAAGCTCGTAGCAAGGCACTGAAGATCATCGATGACATCTCCGGAGAAAGGGGTGTGTTGATCCGGTTTGCCACCAGGGCAGAAACTCTGACTCCGGTCACATCAGATCTGAACATTCTCACCGAAGCATTACGCCGCCAACAACCAAGCTCCGGACTTACGGCTTTCCCGGAGGCCCTGGAGTTAGCTCTCTCGATAGTCAAGCAAGATACGGTAGTGCCAGCACCTATCGATGAAGGTGTAGCCACCAGCGATGAAGAAGTTCAGCCGCCGCAAATCGACGCCCGTATCTTTATCGTGACCGACGGTGTTGTACCTCACTGGGACGGCGATCCGATTCCGGTTCCCGTTATCGTAGAACCGGTCGGTGAGGCCTCATCGAACTCAGGCATCGTGGCACTGGCGGCCCGAAGAGAGTTTTCCGATGAGGGAGATCTGAGGGTTGTGGTCGAGGTGCGTAACAGCGGCGACGATCCCATCTCCGGAGAACTGGATTTACTTCTCGATGGGCAAGCTGCGCAATCGACCCAACGACGGACCCTGGAGGGGGGAGAGCGCTGGACTCGCTCTTTTGCTCTCGAAGGATCCGGTAGCCACCAATTGGCGGCGCACTGGAAACCNGATGGGGGCGATGCGTTACCCCTCGATGATCGCGCCTGGCTNGTTGCTTCAGAACCGCGATCAATTCGAGTTGCTCGAGTGGGTGCCAGCAATGTACTTCTCGATGATGCGTTGGCCGTGATTCCAGCAGTGGAAGTTGAGCATATCGAAGATGCGGCGCAGATCGATCCGGAAACTGCAGGAGATGAGTTCGATGTCATCGTCTGGGATCGTGTGGTTCCGGACATCCTGGCTCCAGGTCCGGGGCATCTGGTGTTCGGTGCCCGACCCAAGCAATTCTGGCCAGATGAAGTACCGATGGTTCAGCAACCGATGCTGGTGGCATGGCGTCGAGATGATCCCGCATTGAGATACTGTGAACTGGGGCCGATCGACGGGACCGTCATCGAGACCCATCCACTNCCATCGTTACCAGGCACCACGGCACTGGCGGAATGCCGCGAGGGTGCTCTCATCGCTCGTTTTTCAGCAGAAGATGTGCGTGGCATCGTCGTTTCTTTCGACGTTCTCGATTCTGCCTGGCCGTTGAGCCCTTCCTTTCCCTTCTTCATCAACGCGGCCCTGCGTGACCTGGCTCGCATCGGAGGNGGTATCGAGAGCGGGCTTCATAGCGGCGATCTCATCGAGGTTGTCGCTGGTGCTGGAGTCACTGAAGCGAGGATAATTGACCCTTCGCAGCAGAAGGAACTGGCTGTGCCTGTGTTACCAGGGGGCATCTTGAGGATTCCTGCTGGTGACGAGCTAGGAATCCATCAGATGGAATGGCGATCAGCAGATCAAGATGAAGAGGTGTGGCACCAGCGATCGGTTCCCGTCAATCTGCTTTCGCCGTTTGAGAGTTCCATTGAACCTCGTCCCGCAATCGAGTTGGTTGGAACAGAGACGAAACAGGAAAGTCGCGCCTGGAGCCAGGGTCGGCGTCATCTGTGGAGCTGGTTTCTTGCCGCTGCGTTGCTGGTGATGCTGCTGGAATGGATCGCCTTTCACCGGCGTCGATGAGAAGATCCGGGTTAGAAACATGATCGAGGAGGAGCTGAATGCGCTTGACGGTATATCTTGCCGGTCAGATTCATGACGACTGGCGCGACCAGTTGAAACAGCAAGCCGAAGCCCGAGGAATCGCGGTCGATTTTGTCGGTCCCCAGGATGAACACGATCTCTCCGATGGGATTGGCGAGCAGATTCTGGGCGAACAGGAGAGTGCCCGCTGGCGCGACGAGCTTGCATCGCAGGTCAATAACTTGCGGACCAGAATCCTGATGCAGCGTGCCGATGCGGTGGTNGCGCAATTTGGTGAGAAGTTCCGCCAGTGGAATGCCGCCATGGATGCCGGGATCGCCATCGCTCTGGGCAAACCGCTGATCGTGGTCAGGGATCCTTCACTGCACCATGCCTTGAAGGAGGTATCCCAGCGCGCCCAGATGACGGTCGACCAGCCGGAGCAGGTTCTGGACGCACTGGAATACGTACTACGCTGAAGTCAGCGACGATCAGTCGCTGGCCTGTTTGATCTGAACTCCCCTGCGTTCTTTCTTCAGTTCTTCATTCCAGCCACGGTCGCGTATCTGCCGGTTATCAAAGTTGAACCGCTGGACATTTCTGAAGTAATCCTCCATCTGCAACTGCTGGCCCCCTGACCGATTTTCATCTTCGAAACCATCCTGTCCTCCCCAGATATTCTGGAGGCCAGCGCCGCGGTGGAAGGCGTAATCGCTGCTACCACGACGTGCGATCACCGTCGATGAGAAAGCGCGACCTGTAGAAGCAAAGATGCCACGCCGATCAGTCGAGCCGGAGGAAACGCCGTTCGATCCGATGACCCGGACCTCGACCTCGGAAATCAGTGAGTCTTCGACAGGATCCACCGTCTGAACTCGGATTCGACTTCCATCGTCGCCTACTACCAGTTGCATCTGGTTGATGAGTACCAATCCGGATGTATGGACATCTCCACCCCGAACCAGGACCAGGTATGCACCCACTTCTTCAAGAGGAAGTTCTACTTCATGAACTGCCGGAAGTGCTCCACCACCAGGACCTGTTTGTCCCAGCTCCACGGTGGTCGAAACGGTCGGGGAGATACCACTCAACTTGACTTCAGTAACTCGAGAAAGATCTTTTTCTCGCAGTGCCAGAGTCATCAGGTCAACACGGTAGGCGAGGACTTCGGCTTGATCGACGTTGCGGTACTTCAACTCCAGAGTGACCGTTTCACCGGGACGAAACTCGGAAATCTCTTCCAGTTCCAGTTCTCGGGCCCGGAGCCTGGCCAGTGACAGTCGAGCATCCTCGAACAGATTCTCGACCCGTTCGTAGTATTCTGCCGCCTTGTCAGTCTGGTTACTGGCGTGATAGATCTGACCGATGATGTAGAGTGCCAGATCACGATTCTCGCTGGGTTTCGTGCCGCCAGCGGGATTCTTGTAACGCGCATCTGCGATCTCCTGTAACAGCTTCAAAGCGTCTTCTCGCGATCCCAGGGACCACAGAGCTACCGCTCGCGTGTAGCGGAAGGAGTCGACATAACGCGGCTCCGTGTAGATCTGTGTCAACAGACCCGAAGCATTGGCTGCTCGATTCCAGTCTGCCTGATCGAGGAAGGCGCTGACCAGGTTCAGTCCCGCATCGGCAGCGGTCGGGTCGTCGTTGTGGAGACACAAGAATCGACGGAGCACGTCNATTCCGAAATTCGAAAGTTCTTTTCGACTGAGCCCTCCACGCTCTGAGTCAGCGAGCCTGGCTCGAGACAGCGCCAGATCGGAAAGAGTCTGTTCGGCAGCGAGTACCGTTGGGAGATCTGGATACTCCATCACCAATCTCAGCAGCAACTGAAGGGATGCTTTCGGATCCTGATCTTCGAGCACCCCGGTGACCTTGAGATCGCGGCCGAAGGTCTCCTGCATCACGGCGTGGAAGACCTGAATCGAGCGCGAGTATTCTCCGAGACTGCGGTAGGCTTCACCGATGCGAATCACATCGTCGAAGTCGATGTTGAGAGAAGGATCTCTTTCCTTGAGTACTTCGAAGAAGGAGACCATCGCTGAGTTGTCACCGGCTTCGATGGCACCCAGGAGCAGGATACGAGCCACGACCTTGAGGATGCCTGGACGTAGCTGATCGGAAAACTCATCCCACAGTTTTGTGTGAAGTACTCTCGCTTCACGCCAGCGACCTTCTTCCCAGTGCATCAGGCCACGATTGTAGATCTCATCGGGGGTGGCGCGGTACTCGTCCTCGGTGGGTCGTCCTCGGGAAAGAACGGTCAGGCTCACCGCTTCTCCGGTACTGATGCGAGACGGTTCGGAAACGCTACTGATCACGGGAGGCGCCACTCGATATTCGCCAGGGATTGTCCCGACCAGCGAGTATCGGATGTTGAAGTCGCCCCAGCTGCGCGCCCAGATGCGCAACGAGTTGCCGTTGATCTGATGCGAATCGATCAGTCCCTTGAGGCTGTCCTCCAGCAAATTCATTCCCGAAGGAATGGTGATGTCGATTTGAAGGTGTTCCGGGTGCTTGCGGTTCTGGGAATTACGCTCGCGGTTTTTCACGGAAAGGGCCACGTCGGTACTGGAACCAAGGGGTAATTGTTGTACCTGGTTGCGCCACAGGGGCTTGTTGTTGCGAATGACAGAGAAACCGATTCCTACTTCGCGGCCGTCCTGACGCGGTCTGGAGCGGAGATAGGACATCGATTCGATGGCGAAGCGGTCCTCGCTGACCTTTGGGTAGCCTGTGGTTCGTCCTGAAAGTAGTGCTGCCCAGTGTGGTTTGCCGGAACCTCTGCCGACCAGGCGGATTTCGATAGAACCCGGTCCGGTTCCCAGATCGAACTGGGCACTGGATGAAGTTTTCCCCGACGTGGAGGTCAAGAGGCGTCGCGGCTCGCCATCGATGAAGATTTCGACCTCGTACTTCTGAGAAGTAGGAATCGAATCTCCCTGGACACGAGCCAGTGCGGCCAGGGCAATTCCGGCACCACGACCGTGCCCCCAGGGACGACGACCCTCGAGCCAACGGGTGCTGGCTTCCAGTTCGCTGGCNGGACGACCTGCTGCGGCGCAGGCATGCAGGGACATGGCGGTGATGATCAGAGGATCACGGCACCAGCTGCCCTCGAACTGGGCATTGGGGCCACCGGTCCATGATCCGTCAGCATTTCTTCGAGACAGCAACAACGCTGCGGCTTCCAGTGCCATCGGCGAACGCTTCATGGCGACCAGGGTAGAGACCAGATGAGAGAGTGAGGCGTTGGAAAGCGTCTCTCTGACCCGGTGTAAACGGTTAGCAGCACCGAAGTCGCCCGCATTACAGAGTGCCAGGGCGTGCATCAGTTGTGCCTTTTGATCGTCTCGATTCGGTTCGATATTGCGGAAGATCTTCTCCAGGGAAGGGACTCCGCGACTGAACACCACATCGGGAACCGCGAAGCCAGCGCGTCGCGCTTGACCGAGCGCGATCAACGCGGCGGCGCTTGCTTCCGGTGCTGCAGCACCACCAGCCCAGCCCCAGCCACCATTGTTTTGCTGCGTCAACGTCAGTTTTCCGATGAGGGCGAGAATCCGGTTGCGAATCATCTTTAACTTCTGGGGATCGACTTCCAGATCACCTCGAGTGACCATCGAAACCACTTCGATCGCGCCGCGTAATTGCGCTGCGCGAGTCGCGGTATCGCGCCCCTGCCCGCGCAAGGAGATGGGACCTTCTCCGGCGGCTAGATCGAGCAAGACCTGATCGAGGCTACCACCAACCCAGATTTGCAACGTTCGATTGAGCCATTCACCTTCCCCGGGAAGGCTCAGTTTCTTCTCTGCGTTACTGTCAAGGCTACCACCGGCACGATCACTGGCGGCGAGACCCCAGGGGCGAACCGTGATCGATCTATGCTGTTGAATGGTACGGCTCTTGTCGCCGTCGCGGATTTCCAAGGTGACTTCGACAGGGAGTGATCGATTGGCGGGGAGCGGACCGATGGTCCCGAGGGTGATCTCTTGCAGACCATCTCCCAGTACCAGATCGGTGCTGATCTCCTGGGCGCCATCGGCACCACCGATTCGGATCGATAGTGAACCGGTTCCGCGTTGTCCGGAAGAGTTGACGATCCGAATTCGAGGCTCGATGACATCCCCTTCCATGGCACTGAAGGGCAAGATCGGATCGAGGACGATGTCGTCTCGCGCGATGAAAGATGTCTCGGTATCACCAAATAGATCGTCTTTGGCGATGGCCTGGGCGCGGATTTTCCAGGACGTACTGCGCGAAGGAACCGTGAAGGTGATTTCTACCTTGCCGTTTTCATCAGAGACAACGGCACCTTCCCAGTGGGCGGTGAAAGTTTCAGAAGATCGAAGGCCTTGGTCGTCTCCACCACTGTCATCTTTGTCCGCAGCGACGCTCTTTCTACCGCCTAGGCGACTCCGACTACTGGCACCGAAACGTCCGCCGGCTCCACCAGTTACTGAACCTATCTTTTCGAGTAGCCGGAGACCCTCCTCTGTCTGGACATCCATCTCGGCCATGGCGCCTGGCAATGGGGTGCCAAAACGTACTCCAGCCAACATCGCCGTTTCCCGTGTTCTCTCNTCGAGTAATTCCTGGGCGATTTCGGTCGTGATCCCGTCGTATTGAAAAGTGCAAGAGGTCGATGTGGCCAGGATGGCATGCCCCGCAAAACTACTCTGCGATCTCGAGCCGGACTGGTCAGGAATTCGGGAGAGTGGCTGGAACCAGTCGGGGTAAAGACCGTCGACCGCCTCATCGATGACCGCCAGTGCGATTTCGGCAGAGATTGGCTCACCCTGGAGATTCCTGGTGAGTACTTCCAGCGTCAATTCGGTGCCGGGAATCACCGGTTGTTCCGGCACGACCACTTCCAGCAGAAGTTGCTTGCGGACGCGGAAGNTGGTTTTCGTCTGATGCAGTTTTTGATTCTCCATCATGGCGATCTCGACCGAAATTTCTGGATACATCTGCGGGTTCACGTCGATGTCGATGGAATTCCTTCCGGCGGCCAGTTCGACGACGCGATATTCGAGTATCTTCTGGCCGACTACGGTCAGCAGAGCCGAACTTTTCTTGCGCGTGTTTTGTAGCTCCAGCTTTACGGACTCTCCGACATCGAGACCGGTTTTTTCGACCAGCCAGATCAAACCGCGTTTTTCGTCGTCGCCGGAGATGGTCAAGGACACCCGGTTTGAAACCCGGTTGCCAAATCGGTCGATTCCTTCGGCAACGATGGCTGCGCGACCAGCAGATTCGAGAGGAATCCGTGCCTCCGCTCGTCCGTCAGCGTTGGTGGTCAGTTCGTGTTCTGCGAGGGTGTTTTCGATCCAGCGTCCATTTTTGTGGGTTCTACGGACCAGNCTGACCTTGACGTCACGCTCGACAGCTGTCCCCGCGGCATCGAGAGCCTTCACCATGATCGGCAACGATTCTCCCACCAGGTACTCGCCGCTGGCTCTGGGAATTTCGACAGATAGTTTCCATGTCGTCTCGGAGAGGACCACTTCGACCGTCTGTTCGATCTCGTGTTCGGGCATGTGAGCGTGGAAACTGATCCAGGAACCGAGCTCTTCGCGGGTGTCAAAAGTGATCTGCGCTTGACCCGAATCATCGAGCAGGAATAGTTCCTCTCGACCATCCGGAAAGACGACTTGCACGGCAGATCCGGCCAGAGGTTCCCCGTACCAGGTCAATGCTGAAATCGTCGCCTCGACGAGTTCACCGCGGGTGTACACCAGGCTTTTTGGTTCGATGCGAAGGTCCACTGCCAGAGGAGAGAACTCTTCAACGATGAAGATTTGCTGATGAATGATCCCCTTGGGGCTGTTGATCCGGATGGTCCAACCGCCGGTCGGTGCTTCCAGTGGCAGAGAGTAGGAGCCGTTGAGAGTTCCTGCATCGCTAAAGGTGTCGACTTCATCGATGACCGTAATCCCGCTCGGGGTGATGAGAGAGATCCTTCCTTCCAGTCCGGCTGGATTGTGCCAGCTGCCATCGATGACATCTCGAACCACAGCACGCCAGTGAACCGATTCTCCCGCTCGGTAAGTGGCGCGGTCAGTCAGAAACTGGCCGCGAGGGGAGATGGTCATGAAGCTGCTGGTATTGCGTAGGTCCATTCCAGCGACTGCGGTATCGGAGCCGCGCATCGCGAGCACCTTGACGTTCGCGTTGGAACCGAGCGAATCGTAGTCGATCTGAACGGTACCGTCGGAACCGGTGACCAACTTCTGTATCGAGGTCTGGTTGTCGGAGTCGGGAAGGGCGATCAGAACATCGACTCCTTCAGCAGCTTTCCCTGACAGCATGTCCTGGGCATAGACCAGCACTTCACGCTTTCCCGCCTTGACGATGATGTCGATATCGGTGCGTACGACGAGGGTGGTGGAACTCAATTTTTCCGAAGCGACCGTGACCGCCCAGGTTCCGGCACCCTCGCACGGAAGTTCTACTTCTTGATGACAGGGGCGATACTTCGAGTAGTTCTCGATTTCCACCTCCATCGTTTTCCACGGGTCGATGAGATCGAGATCGAGTTGTTCGATCTGGTTGCGGGAGTGGTATTTGCGGAAATAGGCCTCGATGTCGATGGGGTAAATACTGACCTTCACTTTTTCGATGTTGCGGGTATCGATGGTGAAACTGGCGGGNTGGTTGGAGCGATGGAGGCGTTCAGTCTCTATCGAGAGGTGCTTCTCGGTCAGTTCGAGCAATCGCTGGCGTGCTAGAGATTCCGACGGGGTACCAAAGCACTCCCTGTAGGCGACCACGGCTTCTTCCAGCCGCAGCAGATCCGATTCGAGGATCCTGGCGATGTCGAGGCGAGCACGAATTCCCTCCGTGGTGTTGGGGTACTTTCCGATGATTCGTTTCAGGTCTGCAATCGTCTGTTCGAACAGTGCGCTTACCCTCCTCGATAACGTTTCCCAGCGGTTTGGCCGAGATCTGGTTTCACCTCCATTTGAGCCTTCCAAAATTTCCTCGAGTAACTTCCGGGCTTCTTCGGCATGAGAATGTGCGCTCCTGAGTAGCAGTGGTCGGGTCCGACGATCAAGTGGATAAATCCTGGCGAATTCGGTGATCGCCGTGCGACCTTCGGTCCAGCGGGAATCCTGTAGCAGTCGTTCGCCGATTCTGGCATCGATGGCGATGATCGATTCCTGGGCTGCGGACCAATCGGGTCCATCCGGTGCACGACGGCTATATTCCACGAAAGCCTNTCTGGCTTTCTCGAGTTGCTCCATCTGCTGAAGAAGTTGGCCACTATNNAAAATGGCACTGCGGCGCAGTTCTTCCAGAAGCGCTGCGTCCCCCGTGATCTCCTTGTCGATGAANGAGTTCCACTGGGTCAGGGCNGCTTCCGATTGCCCGTCATCTCTCAGCAATTCACCGATGCGGAATCCGGATCGGATTCTTTCGGTATGATCAGGAGCTTCTTCGATAAATCTCCGCAGTGCAGATACTTTCAGNTCNTTCGAGTTGTAGGTGTCGACGATCGCCAGCAGNGCATCGTTTTTGACTTTTTGTAGAGGTGAGGCAGATTCTCCCTGGAAACGATCTCCCCATGGATCCCTGGCAGCCAGCGCATCTTCGATGGCGGCGACGAGATCTTGCATTGCTCTGCGGGCGGTCACACCGCTTCCGGCACGTGCTCTGTCGAGCAGCACCACAAAGAGATGTTCTCCGACATCTTCATGGTCCTGACGAGGATCAAATCGGGCCAGGTAGCGGTCAGCATCTTCGATCACCTGTCGCGAGTTTTTCTTGATACGAACCGAACACCGCACCGATCCATACAAGGCCTGTTCGAGCAGATCCAGAGGAGGTTGTAACTGGGCTGCTTGCAGGTAGAGCTGTCGTGCACGGCGATATTGTGGAGCTTTTGGATCCGCGGCGGTTGGGTCTGGATCGGCAGAGATCCGATCCGCGACTTCCAGCAGGGATTGAGTCAGCTCCCCGATCCGATCTCCGCTGCGTAATCGCGCAGTCTCTTCCTCGACGATCTTCTGAGCTTCTCCGAAGCGTTCCATCTTCATCAAGATGGCACTGCGACGAAGGCGAGCCTTGTGGAACCAAGGGCTGTTCGGGAAGGAATTCTCCAATTNTTCCAGAATCTGTACCGACTCTTCCAGACGACCAGCATTTTCCAGTACGTCGGCCCGGAATATCGACCAGTCATCGATTCGATCAGCCTGGTCTTTTTCGAGCGCATCGAGCAATTTCAGGGCGGTGTCGGTGGAGTTACGAAGAAGCGCATCACGCAGCTCTTCAGATATGGGTAAGCCGGGTACTTCCAGATCTGAGACCACAGAATCGGCGTTGGCCTCGGATCCGGTCAGAAGATGTGGGAAGTTGGGTACAGAGAGCATTACCAGCAGGATGAAGAGTGTTCCGGGAAGAATCCGGGGGGCCATAGCACCTCCGATGGGGTCCAGTGGGACGAGGTCCAGCAGCTCGTGGGATGGGAGATCCCACTCTGCATGCCATCCTAGGCTCTCCGCGGGTCCAGGCAAGGATGGGAGGACTTATTGAGAACGACGCGGTGGTGGTCAGGATTCCAGTAATCCGAGTATTTTCCCGCGAATCCCGATGGTGCAACGTGCCTCTACAAGAGCATTCCGCCGTTCTTCGATGGCATACCCTCGCCATTCGAAATCGAAACTATTACCGATTCTGCGCAGGAAAGACCCGGTGTGCCACGGGCGGGTTGGCGGATCACGTCGGCTCGGTCCCAGTAGCAGGTGGGTCAACCCTCTCGGTTCGAGTGATCGACGTACCGCTTCACTCAGAACTCCGAGCGGGATGTGCCCCGAGTGTTGTCCGATATTCGAGGTCCCTGCGAGGTTGGCGATCCAGAGGCCCATCTCCGAGTTCGGTTTCACCTGTAGTTGCCAAGGTCGTTGTCCGCGGGCTCGAACCAGCTCTTCGAGATGTTTTTCATGGTCGCCACTGTTGGAAACCGGCACCCAGTCTTCGCTGCCAGGGATTGCATCAGCAGCAATGGCGAAGACGACTCTCCTCTCCGCTCCATCGCAGTTTGCCATCCAGACTCCGCCGAAAAACGATGGGTCATCTGGATCGTCTGGATTTTCTTTTACCTGTCCGAAAGTGAAGCGACGGTCGCCNCCCTTTCGNCCCACTTCGTTGACGGTTCCCAGTTGCCAATCGGTGCCGCCTTCGATTTTTCTGAGTTTTTCCAGTTCACCGGCGAGGATTGGATTCACAAAGCCTTTGCGGAGGGGGGTTTGTTCACAGAGACAGATTTCAATCAGTTGCAGAGTAGTGGTCACGAAGCGTTCGGCATCGACCGGGTCGAGTCCGCAGTCATCAGGGGAAGGAATGGTGGAGAAACAGGAGGCCAGCTCTTGATGCTGAGTTTCATCGATAATCCCAGTTTCGAGAGCCCGATCTGCGATTCGGGCAGCTGCCTCGTTTGGGGGACAATCTCCGGTGCCGATCATCATCCGTTCTGGGTCCACATTCCTCCAATCGACGGGGGCTGGACTCCTTCGATTCTCCCGTATATTGGTGCTTTTCGCACCAACTACCTCGGCACGCCTCTTCCCGGTGGCTCTTGTTCGGTGTAGACCGATGCAGAGGTGAAAGACCCGGACGGTCGAGAAGGAAGCGATAAGTTGGTGCCGCAGGCTCAGGCTGCACCCGTTGGAGTTGTCGATGGACCAAAATCTATCCGATCCGATGCCACTGGGGGTGGACCCGGCCGAGGTCGCTACGTGGCTCAAGGAGGAAATAGCCCCGCGGGTGATCGATGTGCGCGAATCGCCAGAACTCGTCACCGGGATCTTGCCAGGAGCGATTCATGTCCCTTTGGCTCAGTTGCCGGGTCAGGTCACTCAACTGCCCGATAAAAACTCCCCGGTGGTGATTTACTGTCAGAAGGGCATCCGTTCCGTTCATGCGGTCGAATGGCTGAGGGAACAGGGCTGGTACCGATCTACATCGTTAATTGGAGGGATCGAGGCCTGGTCGCGGGCTGACCATCCGGTGGTGGTGGAGCCGGGGGAAGATCGCCTCGATGCAGAAGATCGAGCCCGATATGCCCGTCATTTGACGATTCCCGAGGTGGGGATTGAGGGGCAAGAACGACTCCTGGCAGGCAGGGTACTGATCGTCGGAGGAGGTGGCCTGGGCTCTCCTGCAGCGCTTTACCTGGCAGCCGCCGGAGTCGGGAAAATCACCATCATCGATGACGACGTGGTGGAGGTTTCGAATTTGCAGCGTCAGGTGCTCTATCGCACCGACGAGATCGGCCAATCGAAAGCACTGGCTGCCGCAAAAACCTTGAGATCTCTCAATCCGACCATCGAAATCGAGGCCATCTCCCAACGTGTTGTCGACGAAAACGTGGCGGATCTGGTGGCCGATCACGATGTAATTCTCGATGGAGCTGACAATTTCTATACAAGATTTCTGGTCAACGATGAGTGTGTCAAACAAAGAATCCCGGCGGTCCATGGCAGTGTATATAGATTTGAAGGTCAGGTGACGGTCTTTGATCCGGCCCACTCGGGACCCTGCTTACGTTGTCTACATCCGGTTGCTCCTCCGGAAGGGAGTTGCGCCAGTTGTGCAGAAGCTGGGGTTCTCGGGGTAATTCCAGGGATCGTCGGAACAATACAAGCGACTGAGACCGTCAAATTGCTGCTGCGCCGGGGCAACATACTGCGCGGTCGTCTCTTATTGATTGACGCCCTGGCGGCCTCTTTTCGGGAAATCGAGATTCCGATCGATCCCAATTGCCCATGTTGTAAATGAGATGAACTAGCTGATATTCCGTTAATCTCACTCATTTATTTTATCATGTATATTGCGGAAGGACCGGTAAGGCAGTTAATATGACTAGGTATTGTGATATTCCGCACGCTCTGTCCAGCCATTAATGAAAAGCGGATGTGAGGTGAGGAGTAGGTAGTGAGGAGTGAGGATCATGCGGTTGTATCTGCTTATCGTGGCACTTCTTGTGGTAATAGGCGCGATGCGGCTCGCCCCGGCTATTGACGATACAGTTCTGCTGGCGGGGAAAGCCCTGGGGTATGGCTACGACAATTCGACGGTTCGNGTCCAACCAGGGGGAGTGGAAAGCTTCTCCTTCTTCTACAGCGATCCTTCCAGCAATGTTCAGGGATTCACCATTACGGCCTGTTTCGAGGGCCCCATCGTGGCAGTGCCAGGATCCTACGCCATCGACGGGACTGTCCTCGAGATCGTCGGCGCTGAATACGTCAACGCCCAGTTTGACAATGATGATCTGGACGGNGATGGAAGAGAAATTGTTATCGGAATCCTCATCGATTTCATGCCCCCTTTCGATGGCCAGACAGCTCCGCCAACGTTTTTTCCTCAAGAGATCGGCCGCCTCGATTTTTTCGCCCCCGAGGACGTAGAGTGTTTCCAGTGCTATCCGATCCAGTTCTGTGACAACATCAACGGCAACGGAAACGTGGTTCTTTCCAACAAGGTTGTCATCGAAAACGAGTCGATCACTCCAGTTGAATTAAACGATGGCCAGATCTGTGTCCCTGCTGCCGCGCTCTTCATTCGAGGCGATGTCAACAACGATGGAATTGTCGATGTGGGAGATCCGATCTACTTGCTCAATTATTTGTTCCTGAATGGGGCTTCTCCACCTTGTCCAGATTCGGCAGATGCAGATAACGATGGACTCATCAACATCACCGATGCTGTTTATATGGTCTTCTATGTCTTTGGTATCGGGGTTGCGCCGCCGTTCCCATTTCCGGATTGTGGACTGGAGAGCTTTCCGGATCTTGATGAACTCGATTGCGTAGTGGCTTCACCAGCTTGCCCGGTCTGTCCTTGAGGAGTTGGCGATGTTTCGCCGGTATCTGATTCTATTTCTGGCCGTGATCTGCGCNTCATTCTCTTCGGATTTGGTGCAAGCAGCGGATCGACTGGTCCCCTCCTCCTATCCCACGATCAGCGCTGCGATGGACGNGGCCCTGAATGGGGATCGGATCCTCGTNGCTCCCGGAACCTACCCGGGCCCCATCGGGTATCTGGGGAAACAGGTCGAGTTGATCGGTGAAGGTGGTGCAGAGGTGACCATCCTCGACGGAGAGGGTGTTCTCGACAGCATCGTTTTGATCGATTCCGTCGGTGACGGGGCAAGGCTGTCGGGATTCACGCTAGAAAACGGCTTTGGGACCTCCTGCGGTCTTCCTCTGGCTCTATGTGGCGGAGCGGTTCTTGTGACTGCGGGTCAGCCCACCATCGACAATTGCATTTTTTCTGAAAACAGTGCCAGTCGAGGTGGGGGGATCCACGCAGAAGATTCTTCGTTGACCCTGCTGGATTGCACTTTCAACGGTAANTTTGCTAACCAGGGTGCTGCAGTTTCCCTCAACGGAGGAAACACCACCATCTCCGGTTGTGTGTTCAACGNCAACAACTCTTACGGTTGGGGNGGTGGGCTTGCCGCGGATTTCTCCTGGGTGACACTGACGAACTGCACCTTTGTTTCGAACACAGCCGAATCGGGTGGAGGATTCTTCATCACCGAGTCCACAGTGTTCATCTCTGACACGTTGGTAGAGAATAACACCGCTGTGGATTCAGGTGGCGGTGGGGTCATCGATGAATTCTCGACTGCGGAGTTGAACAATGTCGATTTCATCAGCAATAGCGCTCGTCTCGGTGGTGGGTTAGCGGTAACTCATTTTTGTGACGCCACTGTCGAAGGTTGCCTGATTCAGGGCAACACGGCGCTCGAATATGGTGGTGGTCTCTACTCCTTCGAAAATTTCTCCACCTACCGCCGCACCCGCATTTTGGGAAACAGCGCCGGTCTTAAAGGTGGCGGTGCTTTTTTGAGGATTTTTGCCGATCCTCTGCTGGAGAACTGTCTAATTCGCAACAACGACGCTGGCGTTGCCGGTGGTGGTGTCGCGTGCATCGAGGGGGTCTCGGCGAGGCTGGTACATTGCACCCTGGATAGCAATACGACCGCAGGAAATGGCGGTGGAATCTCCGCTGAGAATCTGTCGATACCTGAGCTGACGAACACGATCCTGNCCCGGAATGAGGCCCTTATCGACGACAATGCCCATGTCGGCCCCCAATCTGGCTTTGTTTTCAACCATGTCGTGATTCAAGACGATGATATCGATGATCCGCTGGTGCTTTTGCTAGATGCCGAGCTGGATGACGAGGGGTACCCGGGGATTTGTTCGGCAGCCATCGATGAGGGAACAAGTCTGCCAGCGGATTTGCCCGATGTGGATATCGATGGAACTGCGCGCCCACTCGGATCCAGGCGTGACATCGGAGCCTTCGAGGTCGAGGGCTATGGGCATTGTTTCTTGAGAGGCGATTGTAATTACAGCGGTGATCTGGATCTGGCGGACGCCATATTGACACTCGATTATCTGTTTTTATTGGCCGAAGTACCCCAATGCATCGAGGCGTGTGATTACGTCGGAGATGGAGTCGTTGGCATCGAGGACGCGATCAGTAATCTCAACTATCTGTTCCTGGCAGGCCCACCTCCGGGCGCTCCCTATCCGCTGCCTGGTCCTGCCACGAATGGTTCTACTGCGGAGAGTTGCTGGCTGCTTGATCTCTAGGCGATGATTCCAGGCACCAGTTTTCCGTGTACATCCGTGAGGCGGAAATCCCTACCCTGGTAGGGAAAGGTCAGTTTCTCGTGGTCAATTCCCATCAAGTGGAGAATCGTCGCCTGCAGATCATGGACATGAACTGGATCCCTGGTGATCCGATACCCCAGTTCATCCGTTGCCCCGTGAACGTATCCCCTTTTGACCCCGCCACCAGCCATCCACATCGAGTAGCAATTGGGATGATGATCTCTGCCCAGGAATTTGGAGCCGTTTCGCTCCTCGTTCATTGCGGTGCGTCCAAATTCGCCGGTCCAGATGATCAAGGTGTCGTCGAGAAGTCCACGCTTGCGCAGGTCCCGGATGAGGGCAGCGACTGGCCTGTCAGACTCGGCACACTTCTTTGGTAACTGGGTAATGATGTCATCGTGCGGGGCGGTGCCGTGGGTATCCCAACCCCAGTCGAAGAGTTGCACGAACCGGACATCTTGTTCGATGAGGCGACGTGCCAGCAGGCAATTGTTGGCAAAGGAAGCCTTGCCGGGTTCTGCGCCGTAATCATCGAGAGTGGCTTGTTTCTCGTGCGAGATATCCATCACCTGAGGAACCGAGGNTTGCATGCGGAAAGCCAGCTCGTACTGCTTGATGCGTGCAATCGTTTCGGGATCCCCGTCTTTCTGCGCAGCGATACGATCCAGTTCCTGGATGGTATCGACGGTGCGTCTTCGGCTGTCTTGATCGATGCCTGGTGGGTTGCTGAGATACAGAACAGGATCACCACTGCTTCGGCATTGAACGCCCTGATGAACCGACGGTAAGAATCCAGACCCCCAGACACTCTTACCCGCACTGGGTGTCTTGTCTCCGGAGACGAGCACGACGAAGGCGGGAAGGTCTTCATTCATCGTGCCGAGTCCCCAGGTCAGCCATGAGCCCATCGAGGGGCGGCCGAAGCGAGAGGATCCGCTGTAGATGAAGAGCTGAGCGGGGGCATGATTGAACTGCTCGGTGTGCATCGAGCGGATCATGCAGATTTCATCGGCGACTTCTCCCAGGTGGGGCATCAACTCGGAAATTTCCATGCCGCAAGATCCATGACGTCGAAACTTGTAAGGGCTGGCCAGGATCTTCGGGTGCCCCTTGATGAAGGGGAAGATCACGCCATCGAGCAGGTCATCGGGACAAGGTTGCCCGTTGAGTTCTTCGAGCAGTGGTTTCGGATCGAACAGATCTTGCTGGGGTGGAGATCCCGCCATGTGAAGACAGATGATACGACGCGCTCGCGGTGCGAAATGAGGTGCAGATAGAACCGACATCGATTCGCCCGCGACGGCTCCCTGCTCTCCGATCATCGACGAGAGTGCCAATCCGCCGATTCCGAGTCCCATTTGACCCAGGAACCAGCGACGAGTCACTTCTTGATGACTTTGAAGAAAGAGCTGTGATCGTGGGTCCATCTTCAACCTCTTACCAGGATTTCATCGAGGTTCAGCAGCACATTGGCAATCACCATCAAGGTGGCCGCCTCGGTGTGTCGGTTCACATCTTCGATCATCCATCTGCCACTCTCCAGAAACAGCCTGGCAGCTTCCGGGTCTTGCTCGAAAGCTTGTTGCTGTTGANGCGATAGTTGTACCAGATGATCCAGTTCTTGATCGGTAGGAGTGCGACAAGTGGCGCGCTGGAAGGCATGAGCAATCGCCTCGGTGAGCTTGCTGGAATGATCGAGAGAGATTCGGGCCAATCCGGCTGCCGCTTCGATGACGACAGGATCGTTCAGCATAGCGAGCGCTTGCAGCGGAGTATTGGTGCGGATTCTCCTCGGTTGGCAGACATCACGGCTCGGTGCATCGAAGGTGAGCATCGTCGGGTAAGGGGCGGTTCGCCGGAAGAAGGTATAGAGACTGCGCCGGACCCGGTCTTCGCCCTCACTCTCACGCCAGCCTGCGCCGTTGTAGACCACCTGCCAGATTCCTTCCGGTTGTGGCGGGAAGACAGGAGGCCCGTACTTCTTCGGTGACAGGATTCCACCGATGGAGAGGGTCTGATCCCTCATCATCTCGGCAGCCAGACGAATGCGAGTGGCGTGGGAGAGCCACCGATTGTCGGGATCGATCTGTCGCTGTTCGAGGGTACTTTTGCCGCTTCGACGGTAGGTTTCACTGGTGACGAGGCGTCGAAGCAGCGCCTTGTGACTCCATCGATCCTGTTGTTGCCAGGTCACTGCCAACCAGTCGAGCAATTCCGGGTGGCTCGGTAAGGCTCCCTGGGTACCGAAATCCTCCAGCGTCTCGACCAGTCCGNTGCCGAACAGTTGTTCCCAGACTCGATTGACGTGAACCCGTGCCGTCAGGGGATTTTCCGCGGACAGTAGCCAGTGAGCCAGCGACAGTCGCTGGCGTGCAGTGTTCTGGTCCATCGGAGGCAGGAATTGCGGTACATCGGCAGTGACATCTTCGCCGGGAACGAGGTAAGAGCCACGATTCAGGATGTGAGAGGATCGGGATTTGTCGGCAGCAAGGTCGACCATCACCGGAACGGGGACCGCCTTNGCCTCGATGGCGTTCTGTTGTTTCAGGGCCTGGTCATAGGCCTGTTGCTGCGGCTCCAGTAACCGTCTTCCCTCGGTAGAGAGTTGCTTCTTCCACCAGGTTTCCAGATCCACTGCGTCGCTGTTTTTCTCCGTGTTTTCGTTACGTGTGGCGACGAGGGCTGCTCTGATCGGAGCCTCGAACAGATCTGACGGGTTTTCACTCCAGCGATCGACAAAGGCACGATAAGACCACAGGTCTGCGCGTTCTGTGGGACGGCTACTTTTTCTGCGGACTCCTCCCCATTCGATTTTTCCACCTGTCTGGGTCATGGCGACTCCGAGCACCGTTTTCCCGACCTCGATACCGATCTTCGAGGCATCGACCTGTAGCTGGACCCATTCACCGGTTGCAGGAAGATCTCCATGGCGAAGGAGTGACGGTTCGCCATCGACGCCGTGTTGAAATGTAGTCACACCCCAGTAGGCACGGTGCTCCCAGACGGTCTCGTCGTCGAGGCGTACCTGGAAGATCATCGATTCGGGCACTTCCAGGATTCGGGCATCGATGTGGTAGGTATCTCCCTCGGCGACGACATGGGGGTGAAGAGACTTTTCGAAAAAGACCTGGCGTAACTGACCCGCCGGAGCCTCTTGTCGGATCACCTGGTCGATCCCCTCGGGAGCATCCTCGGGAGCCTCGACCCACGGCCAATCTCGATTGCCTCCTTCGCCCATCTCGACACAAAAAGGCGGCATCTGGCCGCTGAAGGCGATGACATCGAGCGCCGAGGAGTCACCGGGGATCGGCTCCGGCTCTGGAATCTGCAGTGCCATCGCTACTGTGTCGAGGACCACCAGAGCGTCTGCCGTTTTTTTCCTGGCGGGGATGAGCAGTTTCTTGTCGGGGATGCCGAGTATCGAGAGAGTCGGGNGTTCATTATTGAGATCCGCGTCAGCACTTTGATTGAAGAAGTCGAATAACTGGTAGTACTCCATCTGTGACATCGGATCGTATTTGTGGTCATGACACTGTGCACACCCTGCAGTCAATCCTTGCCACACCTGCATGGTGGTATTGACGCGATCGACCACGGCGGCGACCCGGAACTCTTCATTCTGGGTGCCCCCCTCGTCGTTGGTCATGGTGTTGCGGTGGAAAGCGGTTGCGAGGCGATTCGACTCTTGCGGTGCATCGAGGAGATCGCCGGCAAGTTGTTCGATGGTGAACTGATCAAAGGGAAGATCACGATCAAAAGCCTGGATCACCCAGTCACGCCAGGGCCAGATGTTACGGTTGCCATCTTGTTCGTACCCCTTGGTATCGGCATAGCGGGCCAGATCGAGCCATACGCTCGCCCACCGCTCACCAAATCGATCGGAGGCAAGGACCTCGTCGACGAGCTGGTGCCATGCGCCTTGCGGGTCCTGTTCATGGTCCTGGACAAAACGAGCGACGCGTTGAGGCTCCGGGGGTAATCCGATCAGATCGAGATGAAGTCTGCGAATGAGTGTCTCGGGTGGGGCGGGGCCGTTCGCCGTCAGTCCCGCGGCAGCGATCTTCTCATCGATGAAAGCATCGATGGGGTTGTGGCGATTCTGGTCGGGGATCTCAGATAGTTGTGGGGTGGTGAAGGACCAGTGTCCTTGCCAGATGGCTCCACCAGCGACCCANCGACTGAGGGTTGAGATTTCGCCAGCGTCGAGCGCTTCGGAGTGTTCTGGCGGGGGCATCCGGTCGTCGAGATCGGTGGTGGTGATCCGCGCCACCAGCTCGCTGGCGACCAGATCTCCCGGCTCCACGACCCCGAGNAGGCCTTCTTTGAGATCGAGGCGTAAATCGGCTTTACGAGTCTTCGCATCGGGTCCGTGACAGGGGAGACANTGGCGAGACAGGATGGGACGGACCTCGGAGGAAAAATTGGGAACATTTTCTTCGCTGAGATCGGCAGCGAGCAAACCGATCGGCGTGGCCAGAAGAAGGGGCAGAAGCGTGCTGGCGAGCAAAAGTGGACCCTCCTCTTTCTTCCTCAGTGTACCGTCGGAGACGCGACCACTCCATCTGCGAGGTTGTCAGCAGCGGTCACGAAAGCGATCGATATCGGTGACTTCAGGAGAACAGTCGGTCGTTNGCAGGATGCCAGCAGANANCCCTGTATGCCGGNAGCAGGCGCTTCCACTCGGAAATCACCCGCAGCGNAAATCCACNCGANGAGACGAACAGNTCNTCTTTAGCGACACGTCGCTCGACGTGAAGCCAGTGATCACCAGGGGTGTAGTGTTTTTGAATTTCCAGCAACTCCAGATCATCGATTTTGGTGCAGTCTCGAGAGCTGCGATGGTCGTGAATTNTCAATCGATATCCCTCAAGTGGTTGCAAGGTTTCAGCGATGGAGGGGCGGGTGTCTTCATCTGAGAGTAATCGTTTGAGATTTTCGCCATCCCACCANGCCTGTTGATGAATACGNAAGGCGAACGTCAGTCCCTCCTGATCGATCTCGAGAACGATCATCGTGTGGATGTAATCTCTGTCGAGATCCTGGCCGAGCTCCTGGCCGAGGAGCTGTTGCAATTGTGCTCGTTCCTTTTCGCCNCGTGACAGATAGACCCGTTGGCTTGCGATGCGGAAGTCGTTGAACTTGTGCGGGTGATGNATGCTGGCCCGCGCCACCAGTAGATGGGGTGGCTTTGAGAGAGTTTCCGCACCCAGCTTGCCGAGCTGGTGCAGCTTTTGACGGACCTCAAGCCTNGCGTCGTTGTACTCGGGATCGGTCTGGACACTATCCCGGAATCGTTCGAAATCAGAAGGGAGGAAGGTCACNTCGTCGATACTCATCGCTCTGATACCTCTCCTAGCACGGTACTGGTTCGGGCGGATGCGTTGCTGCAGCACCCTACACGGATTAGGGTATTCCTCATCAAGTGGGCCGTACAGGGTCACCTTNGCTGATCTCTGCTTCGACCCGGGAAGGAAGCACCAAGATGTCAACTCTGAATGCATTCTCCCTGAAAGAATGGATTGAGGAGCATCGCCACCTCCTGAAACCCCCGGTGGGTAATCAGGTGGTCTGGGAAGATACGGATATCATCGTGATGATCGTCGGTGGCCCTAACAAGCGAAAAGACTTTCACATCAATCAGACCGAGGAGTTTTTCCACCAGCTGGAGGGAGACATCGTTCTGCGNGTGAAAGAGGATGGCGAA
Organism: Planctomycetota bacterium; assembly: GCA_002711105.1. Taxonomy (GTDB): domain Bacteria; phylum Planctomycetota; class UBA8108; order UBA1146; family UBA1146; genus UBA1146. Next base: position 33,998 of record PAIH01000047.1, on the reverse strand, counting down.
TATCGGGATATCCAGATCCGCGAGGGCGATGTGATGCTGTTGCCGCCAGGAATCCCNCATTCTCCACAAAGAGGTGCCAACACCGTTGGAATGGTGGTCGAGAGAAAGCGCCCCGAAACGATGGAGGACCAGTTCGTCGTTTATTGCGAANAGTGCGACCACCAGGTTTTCCACTCCCAGTTCCANCTGGTTGATATCGTCCGNCAGTTGAAGCCGTTGATGGAAAATTTCTGGTCGGACGAGGCGAATCGAACCTGCTCGAACTGTGGAGCCGTTGTTCAGCCGGCGGCCAAGAGCGACGACTAGTTTCGCTCCGGGGGGAGGGCTCCTTGTCACTGAAGATCGACCTGCATACCCATATCTTGCCCCAGCAGTGGCCCGATCTCGCCGAGCGTTACGGTTACGATGGATTCGTCAGCATCGAGCATCACGCGCCGTGCTGTGCTCGATTGTGGAAGGACGGCGAGTTCTTCCGCGAGGTCGATGACCGTTGCTGGAGTCCCGAGCGTCGTCTCGAAGACTGNGATCGCCACGGAGTGGATGTGCAGGCGCTTTCGACCGTTCCCGTGATGTTCAGTTACTGGGCAAAAGCGACCGATGCGCACGATCTGTCGCGCTTTCTCAACGACCACATCGCCGAGGTGGTGAAAGAACGTCCTGATCGATTCATCGGGATGGGGACGGTTCCACTCCAGGAGCCGGAACTCGCCATCCAGGAGCTGGAGAGGTGTGTTCAGGAACTCGGTTTTCCAGGTCTCCAGATCGGCACTCACTGTGGCCAGTGGAACCTCGATGCCCCGGAACTGTTCCCCTTCTTCGAACGTGCGGCACAACTAGGCACCTCCATCTTCATTCACCCGTGGGACATGCTCGGTGCTGATCGCCTCGGTTCCTACTTCCTGCCGTGGCTGGTCGGAATGCCAGCCGAGGCCAGTCAGGCGATCTGTTCCGTCATCTTCGGAGGGGTTCTCGATCGTCTTCCCGATCTGAAGCTCTGCTTTGCTCACGGCGGCGGTTCCTTTCCCGGAACCCTGGCACGGATCGAGAAGGGATATCATGCCCGTCCCGATCTGTGTGGCGTCAACGACTGCAAGTCGCCGCGCGAATACACCGATCGGTTTTTTCTCGACACGCTGGTTCATGATGCGCCGTCACTGAATTTCGTGATCGACATGTTCGGGACCGATCGGCTTGCGCTGGGAACGGATTATCCGTTCCCACTCGGAGAGGACCACCCGGGTAAACTGATCGAGGAGATGGAGTCGCTCACCGTCGAGCAAAAGCACCGATTGCTCAGTGGAACGGCACTGGAGTTTCTCGGCCTGGAGTCTTCGGTCTTTCAGAGTGATGCGACGGGGGCCAGTTGATGGGGGATGGAAACCTGATGGGCCAGCAAGATGCCATCACCCGCGACGAGAATGACCCGCTCGGTGTTTTCCGGCAGCAGTTCCACATCCCGACCGATGCCAGCGGCGACCCGCTCATCTACTTCTGCGGGAACTCGCTGGGATTGATGCCGAAGGTCGCTTTCGACGACGTGACGGCGGAACTGGAAGACTGGCGCGATCTGGCAGTGGCCGGTCATCTGCAAGCGAGACGTCCCTGGTTGCCGTATCACGAATCGTTCCGCGAGCGTGGGTCGCGGTGGGTCGGCGCGAAACCGATCGAGGTGGTCTACATGAACACCTTGACCGCCAACCTCCACTTCCTGATGGCGTCCTTTTATCGACCGGAGTCGAACCGGACCAAGATTCTCTCCGACTCACCGTGCTTCCCGTCCGATACCTATGCTCTGCGGTCGCAAGCACGCTGGCACGGTCTGGATGCGGACGAGGCGATGGTGGTGCTGGAACCGCGCGAGGGGGAGAGTTGCTTGCGCGACGATGACATCCTTTCCGCCATCGACGAAAACCGTGACGAACTGGCCCTCGTGATGTTTGCCGGGGTCAACTACTACACCGGTCAGGCCTACGACATCGAATCGATCGCTGCGAAATGTCAGGAACATGGCATACCTCTGGGGCTCGATCTGGCCCATGCCGCAGGCAACCTCGATCTCCAGTTGCACGATCATGGTGTCGATTTCGCTGCCTGGTGTACCTACAAGTACGGCAACTGTGGCCCGGGATCGGTGGCCGGTGCCTTCGTTCATGAACGTCACGCCAGTAACCAGGAACTGGTGCGACTGGCCGGCTGGTGGGGCAACGATCCCGCCACGCGTTTCCGGATGGATGAGAACACCGAGTTCGTCGCCTACCCGGGAGCCGAGGGCTGGCAGGTTTCCAATCCGCCCATCTTCTCGATGGCACCGTTGCATTCTTCGCTGGAAATCTTCGACAAGGCCGGCATCGGAGCCTTGCGAGAGCGATCGATCCGACTGACTGGTTATCTGCAGGAACGGATCGAATCCATCGGTTCGAGTCACTACCAGGTCATCACTCCCGGTGAACCACATCGACGCGGAGCACAGATTTCGATTCGTGTGCTCGGAGATGCCCAGGCATTGCAATCGTCGCTGGGAGAAGCGGGCATCGTGACCGATTTCCGTCCTCCGGACGTGGTCAGGATTGCGCCGACTCCCCTCTACAACACCTTCGAAGAGATCCATCGTTTCGCCGAGGTGCTGGAACAGCAAGCTCAGGTGGAGATGGGTCGGGGGGGCGACTGACATGTCCTCTCGCTCCGTCATCGTTGTCGGGGGAGGGCTGACGGGTGCGCTGGCTGCACTGGCGCTGGCCCGGCAAGGCCATCGAGTTGACCTCTATGAGCGCCGGGGAGACATTCGCGAGGCGGAAGTGGTCCATGGTCGCAGTATCAACCTCGCCATCTCGGTACGCGGACTGACTGGTCTGGAGCGGGTCGGATTACGCCAGCGCACTCTCGAAATGGCGGTCCCGATGCGTGGTCGTCGCATGCATGGCCGCGATCGGTCCCAGTCCTTCCAGCCTTACTCCGCCAATCCTGACGACAACATCTACAGCATATCGCGTGGAGGATTGAATCAGATGCTGATCGAGGAGGCGGATCTAGAATCGGCGGTGCAGCTTCATTTCCACCGTCGCTGCACCGGAGTCGATGCCGAAGCAGGAACCGTCTCTTTCATCGATGATCGAGATGAAAGCTGCCATGAGGCGACTGCTGATCTGGTGATCGGGGCGGATGGTGCTAATTCGGCGATTCGTCACGCCCTGATGAGTGACGATCAATTCGATTTTGACGAGTCTTTCCTGAGTCATGGCTACATGGAACTGTTCATCCCGGCGGCAGAAAACGGAAGTTTTCGCATCGAGAAGAACGCACTTCACATCTGGCCGCGGCGCTCGTTCATGATGATCGCGCTTCCCAATGACGATGGTTCCTTCACCGGAACCTGTTTCTGGCCACTGGAGGGTGAGAACTCCTTCGCAGCCCTCCAGGACGCCGATCAGGTGCGCAGTTTCTTCCAGCAGTGGTTTCCCGATGTGCCGGACCTGGTGCCCGATCTCGAGAAGCAGTACCTGGCGGCAAGTCCATCATCGCTGGTGACCATCCGTTGCAAGCCATGGGTGGTCGGCAAGACGGTACTGATCGGGGATGCGGCCCATGCGATAGTTCCCTTCTATGGCCAGGGGATGAATGCCGGCTTCGAGGATGTGCGCATCCTGTGCGAGGAACTGCAGAAGCATGGCGATGACCAGGCGGCTGCGTTGCTGAGCTACGAGGGGCTCCGCATAGAAAATGGCAACACCATCGCCGATCTCGCCATTTCCAACTTCCACGAGATGCGAGACCACGTCGCCAGCCCCATGTTCCTGCTTGGCAAGAAACTTTCAAATCTGCTGCAGGTTGTGCTTCCAGGCTGGTACCGTCCCCTCTACTCGCTGGTTTCCTTCTCGAACACTCCCTACACGGAGGCGGTCGAGATTGCACGTCGACAGCAGAAGACCATTCGCCTGGCGATGACCTTGATCATCGTTGGTATCGTGGCGGCGGTCAGCGCGATCTGGAGGATGTCATGACCTTGACCTATCACGATTATCTGGCGATCGAGAAACTGCTCGATCTGCAGGTGCCGCGTTCTGATCCCGCTGAACATGACGAGACGCTGTTCATCGTCATTCACCAGACCTACGAGTTGTGGTTCAAGCAGTTTCTTCATGAACTGGACCGTGCCGAGGAGCGTCTCGATTCCGATGACCTCTGGGGATGCATCGCGACGTTGAAGCGGATGCGAATGGTGATGAAGACGCTGGTGCAGCAGGTCGACATCCTGGAGACGATGACGCCACTGTCGTTCGTTTCCTTCCGCGAGCGACTCGATACTGCCAGCGGCCTCCAATCGGTGCAGTTCAGGATTCTCGAGTTTCGTCTCGGATTCAAACGTGCGCGTATCCTCGAGTCGATTGGCGACGAAGTGCCGTTGCGAGGCCAGCTGGCCGCTGCTTTCGAGGCACCCGCACTGCAGGATGTTTTCCACCGATTCCTCTCTCGCAACGGTTGCGACATCCCGGCCGAGGTTCTCGAACGAGATGTGCGCGAGGCGATCACCGGGAATGAGGCGGTGCAGGATGAATTGCTGCGCATGTATCGCGACAAGCCGGACTTCTCGGTGCTGCTCGAGTTGCTCACCGACCTCGATGAGGGGTTGCAGGAGTGGCGCTATCGTCACGTGAAACTGGCGGAGCGCACCATCGGTTCCAAGATCGGTACTGGCGGCAGCGATGGGGTCCAGTTCCTCAAGAAAACCCTGTTCCAGTCNCTGTTTCCGGACCTGTGGGCGATTCGTTCGCGNATGTGAGGCGAAACCGTGACCCTCATCGACATCTCTCCGGCTCTCAACCCGTCGATTGCGGTATTTCCGGGCGATTCACCGCTGACTCGCGAAGTGTTGCTCGATCTGCGAAACGACGACAACCTGACCCTGTCTACCTTGCGTTCAACGGTTCACGTCGGCAGTCATCTCGATGCGCCGAGTCATTACGATGTCGATGGCATCAGTATCGAAGCGGTGGCACTTGAGCGGTGCATCGGTCCTTGTGACGTGATGCGCATCGATGCCAAACGAGGATCGGTGATCGAGGAACTACCNCGGGCGCCACGGGAGGAACGACTGATCCTCGCCACCGGTACCCATCCCGATCCGGATCACTGGGGTGGCGACTTCGCCGGTATCGCTCCGCAGTTGATCGAGAAATTATCAACCGATGGGGTGCGGTTGCTCGGGGTCGATACNCCCAGCGTCGATGTCGCCGATTCGAAGGATCTACCCGCTCACGATGCCTGTCGTCGTACCGGCATCTTGATCCTCGAAGGCCTGGTTCTCGAAGGTGTCGAGGATGGCATCTACGAGCTGATCGCCTTGCCACTGAAACTGACCGGTTTCGATGCTTCTCCGGTACGGGCGGTATTGCGAGCATCTGGTTCCTGAGTCAGGCCCTGATAGAAGTCACAATCCTGGCGCGGTACTATCGATGGATTCTCGCAATGCTGGAGGTTTCGATGCGGTTCTGTTGTGCTCGCTGGAGTCAGATCCTGTGTCTGCTGCTGGCACTGCTGGTTTGCGCCCCGCTGGGCGCGACCTGGTCGATCCTGCTGGTAGAACCGCTGACCGGTGAGATGGCGATCGCATCGGTGACCTGNCTGTCGNGTTTCAACCTGCGGACGGCCACNCCGGTGGTGATGGTCGGTCGCGGAATCGGCGTCTGTCAGTCGTGGGGAGATCCCGATGGCATCCGCCGACCGATGATCCGAAGCGGTTTTCTCTCCAATCTGTCACCGGAAGCAATTCTCCAGGCACTCGCCCAGGTCAACGGTCACAGCTTGCGTCAGTACGGGATTCTCAACATCTCCGGNGANACCGCGACCTTCACCGGTTCCGGTTGTGCGCAGTGGGCCGGTGGAGTTACCGGTGTGGTGTCGGGACCGCGTGGCCCGATCCACTACGCCGTCCAGGGCAACATCCTGGCCGGAGGTTGCATCGAGGAGGCGATCCTCGGATCGCTGAACACAGCCAACGACACTCTTCCGGCCATCTTGATGGCGGCGATGGTGGCGGCCGGTCAGGCGGGAGGCGATGGGCGTTGTTCTTGCAGCGTCGGTCAGCCCGAGCAGTGTGGCTGCCCACCGGTGCCGGGCGGAAAGTCGGGGCATTGCGGTTACCTGCTGGCGGTTCGTGACTTTGATGTCGATGACAATCTGTGCAACCAGCAGGGCTGCGCCGATGGGGACTATTTCCTTGAACTCAACGATGCCTTCGGTGGCTCCGGCGATCCGGACCCGGTCGNTGTATTGCAGCAGATGTTCGATGCATCTCGACAGGAGCGAATCGGCGTTGTCGATGCGATCGCCAGCGAGACTTCGTTCCGGCGCGGTGACAACGGCGANCTGATCCTGCGCATCGAANTGCGTGATTGGCAGGGCGAGATCGCCGATCCGGGGCTCACCGTGCAGGTGGCTTCGGTGGCGGCCGGGCTGTTGATGGTCGATCCCGGCGAACCGGTCAACCTCGGCGATGGAGTNTGGGAATCGGTGCTGGAACCGCTCGAGTTGGCGGGCACGGCGACGCTGCGGNTTCTCGTCAACGACGGCATCCGGCCAGTGCGCCTGATGCCAAGCCCACAGGTATGCGTACAACCGCCCGCTGCCGGGCAAATCGATGATTGCGACGGCAACGGCTGGGCGGACAGTTGCGATCTGGTGCACGGGATCCTCACCGATGACGACGGCGACGGCATCGCCGATTCCTGTGTTCGGTTGTTGCGAGGCGATGTCACCGGCGATGCCCAGATCGATCTGGCCGATCCGGTACTGCTACTCGATCATCTGTATCAGGGGGNNTCGATCCCGTGCCGGGCTGCCGCCGATGCCAGTGCCAACGGTCAAATCGATCTGGCCGATCCGATGCGACTGCTGATGCTGCTCTTNCAGCAAGGCCCAGGATTGCCACACCCGTGGCCCAGCTGCGGCTGGATCCATCCACCGCGCTTCGACTGCGAAGAAGCCGCCGCTGACTGTCAGCTGTGACGAGGAGACCTGCCTGGCTACGGTAGGCGCAGGCGGGTCGATTGTTGCGGGAAGATCAGGATGGTGGAGGAGGCGGGGCCGCTGTCGAGCACGGTACTGATCTTGTACTCGCCCGGCGCCAGTGTCACACGGCAGGAACCGCGCGGTCCGGTTGCCCGCTGCGACCACGCTGCAGGAATTTGCGGTGCCGCCAGCGGCTCGATGGTGAAGGGATGNTTGGCCAGCACATCGCCGTCGAGGCCGACCAGCGTCACCGTCACCTCTCCGGCCGGTTGCAGTAGCGCTTCTACTGGCACCGGATGATCGACCGGCCCGGTCGAGAAGAAGTAGGGGGTCCAGCCGCGCTGGTACACCACTCCCAATCCGCCCTGTCGTGGCCACCAGAACTCCTTGGAATTCTCGGTTCGCTTCAATGGTGACAGCGCACCGTTTTGATCGATGCGATAGACCGGTACCGTCGCAACCACCGGGTCACTGTATTCGTCAGTGGTCTTCTGGACCTCAACGATCAGCCGACAGGCGCCCTGGAACTGAAACTTCTCGATGGTTTGCCCGGTGACTTCGAACTGAGAGCTGGGAGCAAAAACGCCCTCTGGTTGCTGGAGGAACACCCAGCGGTAGCGACCGTGAGGGATGTCCTCGATGACGAAGCGACCCTGATCATCGGTGGTGAAGGAGAAGGGGCGTGGGCCGAACAGGCTTCCCTGTAAACCGACCAGCGCTTCTCCGCCCGGTCCGACCACCTGACCATCGAGCGACCCGGTGAGCAACTCGATGACAAGTTCGGCATCCTCGAACAGATCCTGCTGGTAGATGGTGCCCTCACCGTTGTTGGCCGCGGACGTCCAGATGAAACGCCACTGACCCGGGCCAGGAAGCAGTGTTTCAAAACGACCGTCACGGGCAACCGGTATCGANGAGGAAGCCTGCGTTTCACGACACCAGGTCTGGATGGTGCCGCCATCGACCGGAATGTTGTTACGCAGTACCAGTCCGTAGATCTGGATGGAGGGGCCGAGGCGGAAGATCACATCTCGCTCTTCTCCCTCGCCGATTTCCACCTCGCGGCGTGCCAGCACCCTCGAACCATCGCGAATGCTGACCAGATGACGTCCCGCCAGCAGGCCTCCGATGCGGATTTCTCCGTCGACGAGCGCCTGGGGTGGGCTTTCTACCGAGGCGCCCAGTTCACGAGGAGTTCGTGCCTGCAGCATCCTGACCTCGACGAAGGGGCGTTGAGGCATCTCGGTCTTACGACTGTCGATGGAGATCCACATGGCACTCTCNGGAGAGATGGCCAGCAGTAGATCTTCCGGATGGGCGTTGGTACTGGCTTCGGAATCGGGAAGAATTTCGTAGCCCCACTGCCACCGTCCCGGTGCATAGCCGGGGGCCCGAACGATGAGTACCGCTCGTTCTGTCACGGGGATATCGACAGCGAAGAATCCACCGGTGCGGGTGCGGGAATGACCCAGTGGCCTCAAACCGGAAGAATCCCTGAAGGCGACGGTGGCACCGATCACTGGCAATCCGGTCGAGACATCGATCACCTGGCCGGCGAATCGCATCCGGGGGAGTTCCGCGATGACAGGAGGCAAAGTTACATCGGGGCNGTTGGTGTCGAGAGTGCCCTGTTGATCGTTGATCGAATCGGTGTCGTTGGCACCATCAGATGTGTCGACCGGAGTAGGAATATTCTCTGGAGGGAAGAAGAGCCANCCCAGGAAGAAGATGAGAATCCCTGTCGCGATCAGCGTGACGGGGAACATTCTCTGGTCGACGATGTTCAAGACTGCGACTCCTCAGTTGCGTGGGGCGTGAACGACCACCTTCAACTCGACCGCGATGGGAGTCGGCAGGGCTCCCACCTCGACCGTGGTTCGACTCGGCCGGATCTCCCCGAAGTACTGCTCGTAGACTCGATTGAAGGAGCCAAAGTCCTTCTTCATGTCGGTCAGGAACACGGTTACATCGACCACGTCTTCCCACTGCGCCCCGGCATCCTCGACCACTTTCTGGACGTTCTCGAAGCAAGAGCGGCACTGGGTCTCGATACAGTATTCTACGATGTTTCCGGCCTCATCGAGGGTCACTCCCGGGATGTCGCTCTGACCGCGCGAACGAGGACCTACACCGCTCAGGAATATGAAATCCCCGCCGCGTCGGGCATGGGGGTAAGGGCCGACCGGTTCCGGGGCTCGATCACTCATGGTGGCATCATTCATCGTTTTCCCTTAACCATTCGAATCGAAACGGATGCAAACGTTGGTCGGTTCCTGGAAGAAGGCGAGTGAATCGGTCCCTCCTTCTCGGCCCACTCCGCTTTCCTTGAGGCCACCGAAAACGGTCCGAAGATCTCGCTTCATCCAGCAGTTGACCCACACCGTTCCCGCCTCCAGTTTTTCCGAAACGCGCAGGGCGCGATCGATATCTCGGGTCCAGACGCTGGCAGCAAGTCCGTAGCGAACGTCGTTGGCGATACGGATGGCAGAGTTTTCGTCATCGAAGGGGATGATGGTGGCGACCGGTCCGAAGATCTCTTCCTGGTTGGTACGCGCCGAGGCATCGAGGCCGGTNACCACTGCCGGCGACAGGAAGTAGCCGTCAGAGCAGCGTCCGGAAGGAGCAGCGCGTTCTCCACCACAGAGGACGTGTCCNCCCTCGTCGCGAGCGATCGACAGNCATTTCTCTATCTTGTCACGGTGGGCCTCGGAGACGAGTGCTCCCACTTCGGTCGATGTCTCGAGCGGATCTCCGATCCGCATCGCATTGGCTTTTTCGACCAATCGTTCCGTGAACGAATCGACGATACTGCTCTCGACCAGGATTCGAGAACCACACAGGCAGATCTGCCCCTGGTTGGAGAAGGCGGCGCGGGTCGCTCCCTCGATCGCCTCGTCGAGATCGGCATCGGCAAAGACGACAGTCGGATTCTTGCCGCCCAGTTCCAGCAGCGTCTTCTTGAACATCGGGGCCGCTACCGAGGCGATCGACGCACCGGTGGCGGTACCGCCAGTAAAAGAAAGTGCAGGGATCTGCGGGTGCTTGACGATGGAGGCTCCTGCTGAGGCTCCGGTGCCCTGCACGATGTTGAGCACTCCGGCGGGGAAGTTGACCTTCTGTGCNGCACGAGCTAGCAGATCTGCCGTGACCGGAGTCATCTCCGATGGTTTGGCGACGACGGTGCAGCCGGCTGCCAGCGCCGGAGCGATTTTCCAGGTCAAGAGATACAGCGGCAGATTCCACGGCGAGATGCAGCCGGCGACTCCGATCGGTTTTCTGACGGCGACGTTCCACAGGTCGTCACCGGGAAGTCGTGTCCGGAAGGCCTCGTCTTNTTGGTAGCGAGCCGCGCCGGCGAAGAAGCGCAAGTTTGCCGCGGCCCTCGGGATGTCGATGGTGCGAGCGGCCGAGATCGGTTTTCCGTTGTCGATGCTCTCGGCACAGGCGAGATCGTCGAGGTNCTCCTCGATCGCTGTCGATAGCTGCTCGAGGTAGGCACTTCTGGCTTCACAGGAGAATCCAGACCACTTGGGTAGGGCTCGGGTGGCGGCTGCGACGGCGATATCNACATCGGCAGAATTTCCGGCGGCGATGGTNCCCAGTGCTTCGCCGGTGGCGGGCTCGACATTATTCAGGACGGAGCCATCGCGGGAGGCGACTCGCTCCCCATCGATGAAATGCAGCACCTCGCTGATGGCGTCGCGATTCATCTGGCCCCTTCCCGGGTGGTCAACCTGCTGGTCGATTCTAGATGACATTGAGGCGTCCGCCATCGACTGGCAAGCAGACCCCGCTGATGTAAGAGGCTGCTGGAGAGCAGAGGAAGGCCACCACCGTTCCGATCTCTTCTGCGGCGGCGAACCGGCCCAGAGGAATGCTGTCGATCCAGTCGCTGGCGACCTGTTGCGCAGTGGTGCCCTGGGCAGCTGCCCGTTTTTCCATCAACAGAGTGAGGCGGGCGGTGTCAGTGAAACCGGGTAGTACGCTATTGACCGTGATGCCGTCTGGCCCCAGTTCTTTCGACAGGGTCTTTGCCCACGATGCGACCGCACCACGAGTGGTGTTGGAGACACCCAGATTGGAAATCGGTTCGCGCACCGAGGTCGAGATGATGTTGACGATTCGACCGTAACCATTCTCCTTCATCCCCGGTACCACGAGTTGGGCGAGACGATGGTTTCCGACCACGTGGCGCTGGATCGCAGTCAGGAATTCGTCAGAGTCGGCGGCGAAGATCGGTCCTCCCGGTGGGCCGCCGGAGTTGTTGACCAGGATGGCAAAGCCACCGTGATCATCGATGTGGGACTGGACTGCGGCCGACAGTTGTTCGGGTTGATCGAAGTCGGCGACGATGCGTGAGTGACCANTGCCCGGTAGTGTTTCCAGGGCTGCATCGAGGTCGGTCTCGTTACGGGCACAGAGGGTGACCTGGGCACCGAGCCCGGCGATGGCGCGGGCGCACTCAAGTCCGATACCTGCACTGCTTCCACAGACGAGTGCGGACTTGCCGTCGAGCTGGATCTGCATCTTCACTTCTTTCCGTTCATTCGACACTCATTAGCGCATCTCCGAGGGTACTTTCGATCGGTGTGACACCGAGACCTGGATCACTCGAGGCGGCCATCCGTCCGTTGACCCGCTTCGGGGCTCCATCGGCGATGGGGACGGTGACGTAGGAGTTGAAATCGGTGGCGGTCAGTAGCAGTTGAGGTGGGGTGCTGTGGGCCAGGTGGGCGATGGCAGCAGTGACGATGTCGCCACCCCAGGCATCCTCGATGGTCATGGTGAGGCCCAGGTCCACGCACAGATCACGGGCTTGTCGCGCTCGGGTCAGACCTCCGAACTTCGAGATCTTGATGTTGACCCCATCCATCGCGTCATCGGCGTGGGCCCGCATCAGCACANCGATACCGTCGATCAGCTCGTCGAGGACGAAGGGGTGATCGGTGTTACGACGCACTGCCAGGCACTCGTCGTAGCTCTCGCATGGTTGTTCGATGGTGACATCGAGCTTCTTTATCGCCTTGACCACNCGCATCGCNGNGTGCTGACTCCAGCCGGTGTTGGCATCGGCGATGAGGATGTCTGTCGGTTTGAGAATTTCTCGCACCTGGTGGATTCGTTCGATNTCGACATCGGGATCNCCGCCNACCTTTAACTGAAAGCGTGTGTATCCTTCTTCTCGATAGCCGCGCACCTTGTCACTCATCGCCACCGGATCTTCCTGNGAGATGGCACGGTACAGAACAAAGTCATCGCCGTGGCAACCACCGAACAAGGTGCTGATGGGGACACCGCAGGANTGACCCAGNATGTCCCAGCATGCGATATCGATGGCGGATTTGACGTAGGGATGACCCTTCAAGCACGCATCCATCTTCTGATTCAGTAGTAGCAACTCGCAAGGATCCTCGCCGATCAACTGCGGTGCCAGGAAGGCGATGCCGGTGCGGGCTCCTTCGGCGTAGGCAGGCAGGTAGGCGGGACCGAGGGGACACACTTCACCATGGCCGGTGATGCCCTCATCGGTTTCGATTCGAACCACGGTGCTGTCGAACACATCGACCGATTTTCCGCCNGACCAGCGGTAAGAACCCTCGACGAGGGGAAGGTCGACCTGGAAGGTCTGGATACGACGGATCTTCACGAGACCTCCAACGTTTGCGATTCAGGGGCTCACGATGAGTCCCGTACTACCAAGGCTTTACAGGAGACCCCTCGATCTGACAACCGTTTGNCCATGGAACGGCTCCAGGAAGCGATTGGCGGTCGATGGGAGCGGGCCTTCCCTGCTTGTGACGGGTCAGGTGCCGTGGTGTCATCCGGAGGTCTCTGACAGGGAGGTAACCAGATGGATCGCAGGACCTTCGTCACCACCGGTATCGCGGCAGGAACGGCTCTCGCTCTCGGGAAATCACCGCTGGCCTTCGGCCTTGGCCGTGCCGATGAGATCCGGGTGGCGGTCGCTGGTATCCGCAGTCGCGGTTGGGCACACGTACAGGGTCTCAACCGACTGGAAGGTGTCCGGGTGGTCGCACTCTGCGATGTGGACCAGCGGATCCTGGAAAATCGACAGCGAGAGCTGGCGGAGAAGGGTACCGAGACGCAGATCTATCGCGATTTCCGCGATGTGCTGGCACGAGATGACATCGATGTCGTGTCACTGGGNACGCCCAATCACTGGCATGCGATGCAAACGGTGTGGGCCTGCGCAGCGGGTAAGGATGTCTACGTCGAGAAACCGGTCAGCCATAACGTCCGTGAAGGACGGTTGATGGTGGAAGCGGCGAAACGTCATGGTCGGATCGTTCAGACCGGAACCCAGTCGCGCTCCTCGTCAGCAATTCGCGATGCGATCGCCTGGATGCACCAAGGCAACATCGGCAAGCCGACACTGGCTCGCGGTCTTTGCTACAAACCGAGGACTTCCATCGGAAAAGTGAAAGGTCCCCAAGACGTTCCCAAGGGAGTCGACTACGATTTGTGGACCGGTCCTGCTCCGATGAAACCGTTGAGTCGTCGTCAGCTCCATTACGACTGGCACTGGGATTTCGATACCGGCAACGGCGATCTCGGCAACCAGGGAATCCATCAGATGGATCTGTGTCGCTGGGCGATGGGTTACGACCGGATGCCGGACCGGGTCATCGGTTACGGTGGCCGCTTCGGTTATGACGATGATGGCAATACGCCCAACACCCTTGTTTCAGTACTCGATTATCCGGAAGCTCCCATCATCTTCGAGGTGAGAGGACTGCCGCGGGATCTGGCTGCCCAGAAGAAGAACTGGGGTGGCAGCATGGATCGTTACCTCGGCATGGCGATCGGCGCGGCGGTCCACTGCGAAGAGGGCACCCTCTTGATGCCCAACTACTCCAGCGCTCGTGTCATCGATCGTTCCGGAAAGGTCATCAAGGAGTGGCGGGGGGCGCAGGATCATTTCCAGAACTTCATCGATGCGGTGAGATCGAGAGATGCTTCGCAACTGAATGGTCGTATCGAGGATGGACATCTTTCCAGTGCGCTCTGTCATCTGGGGAACATATCTTTCCTCAGAGGCGAGTCCGTTTCTCCGGGGCAAGCGATGGGCAAGATCACCTGGCCCACCACCTCGCCAGCAGATCTGGAACGGGTGGTCGCACACCTGAAGGCGAACGGCGTCGATTTCGCTTCGACCGGGATCGTGGCCGGAAAATGGCTGGAGATGGATCCGGAAAACGAAAAGTTCGTCGGAGATGACGAGGCCAATGCAATGTTGTTCAGGCCCGGTCGCGCCGATTACGTTTTCCCTGATGAGGCGTAGGCGGTGAGTCAAACCGAAGGACCGAACCTGGATCGTCGCGATCTTCTCAGGGGGTTGCTGGCCACGGGTGGATTGCTGTCGGCAGCACCGCATCTGTTGTGGGCGGATGAACCNGAGGAGTTACCACCGGCAAAGTTCCGCTTCGGTCTGGTCACCTACCTGTGGGGACAGGACCTATCTTTACCTCGGCTCATCAACAGTTGCGAATCTTCCGGTCTGGGAGCGGTGGAACTACGCACCACTCATGCCCACGGTGTCGAACCGCGTCTTGATAAGAAGCAGCGCGCTGAAGTGAAAGCTCGTTTCGATGATTCTCCCGTCACCTGTATCGGCATCGGTGGCAACGAGAAGTTACATCATGCTGATCCGGCCCAGTTGAAGGCCGCGATGGATGCGACGCGCGCTTTTCTGAAATTGAGTGCCGATATCGGTGGCAGCGGAGTGAAGGTCAAACCCGATCATTGTCCCAAAGGAGGAGAACTGGAACCGACCATCGAGAGGATCGGCAAGTCGCTCAATCAGCTGGGCAAGGAAGCTGCCGACATGGGGCAGGAGATTCGCCTTGAGGTACATGGTTCCTGCGCACCGCTACCGCTGATCGAACAAATCCTTGAGATTGCAGACCATCCCGCGGTGGGGGCGTGCTGGAACTGTAACGACAGTGATCTGGCAGGCGATGGCATCGAGAAGAACTTCGCACGGGTCAGCAGTCGCCTCGCTCGAACCCTGCACGTTCGTCGTCTCGATGAGAAACGTTATCCCTACCAGCAGCTCTTCGACATGTTGCGTGCCCGGAAGTGGGATGGCTGGATGTTGCTGGAGGCCCATGACCGTCCTCCGGAGGCGAGAGTGGAAGCGCTACGCGCCCAGCATGCTTATTTCGAAGCTCTCGCGGCAATACGAGTTCCTCGCAAATCGAACTAGCTCTTATTTTCACGAACAGATCGTCGTGCCGTGGTTCAAATTGGAGTTCATGGAGGCGAGATGGTGGTCGATAGACAAATTTCTGAGACAACCGTTCGAGGATGGATCGGTGCGACCCGAGAAGTCAGCGGTGGCCTGCTGTTGCTGATACTTCTGACCCATATTGCTCTCACTTCGTTCATCAACCTGGTGGTTTTTCCCGCGGGCTGGTTCGATCCACTTTCGGGAGTCACGCATGGTTTGATCGACGGCACCCTTCAGGCGTATCTGATCTTCTTCCTGGTTATCGGGCTGCTGTGGCGAAGACAATGTGGACTCGGTTTGGGTGACCTGGCCCTTCACCGATCAAAACTGCTGGTGGGACTGATCGTTCTTGTCGTCGCCTATGCTTTTCAGCAGATCACTCCGCTCCTCAACGGTCAGGAACTGAACGTCGATTCCTCCTGGGAAACGGCCTGGTCCTGGAAGGTAGGAGATTTTTTCGGTGGTCAGCTTCTCGGCAATTCTCTTTACGAAGAGGTGTTCTTCCGGGCGTTTCTCATCTCGCAGTTTACGATCTGGATTCGACGACGATGGAACTGGGGATTCTACAAGTGCTTGATCTCGTCCGTCATTTTATCGCAGTTGATTTTTGCGCTCGTTCATGTTCCCAATCGAATCTACAGGATGGGTTCTGAATACAACTTGGATGTATTCATGGCCGATCAAGGGATGTTATTTGGCGTGGGGATTCTGATGTCGATCGTCTTCCTGCTGAGCAACAATCTGTTCATCCCCATCGGTATTCATGCGATGGCGAACAGCTCGCCAGATATTTTCTTGGGTACCGATTTGAGCAATACCATCGGCGTGGTTTTACTGATCTCGATAGGGATCGGTTTGGGGCGTTGGTGGCAGGGCCGACGAAGCGGTGCGGAAGAGAACGAAAGCGAGATGGGGGCGGAGTCCTACTGACGAAGACGGCGCGGGTCTGCTACCATTGGAAGGGCTCTTTGCCCCATAAATGGTCGGTACATCGGAAGGCGAGATGACCCGAGTGATGCCCGTCAAGAAACTCCAAGGTGCTGCTCTGCTGCCGATTCTGTCGCTGCTATTGGTGCTTTCGATGTCGTCGTTTGCTGACGATCACATCGAATCGGAGGAATCTCCAGACAAGGTCAGTTTCTATCGCGAGATTCGTCCCATCTTGCAGGCCAATTGTCACGGTTGTCATCAACCGGCCAAGGCCAAGGGCAAGTACGTGATGACGAAGTTCGATCGACTTCTCGCCGGTGGTGGCGAAGAAGCAGCGATCATTCCGCATCAACCGGATCAGAGTTTGATGATCGACTTGATCACTCCCGTAGATGGCGAAGCAGAGATGCCGAACAAGGGTGATCCACTGAAGCCGGCCCAGGTTGAAATTATCCGGCGCTGGATTGCCGAGGGAGCGGTCGACGACACCCCTCCCAGTGCCCAGCAGAAGTACGATCAGGCAAATCCTCCCGTCTACGAATCACCTCCGATCGTGACCGCCCTCGACTACTCTCCCGACGGTCGCTTTCTGGCGGTCTCCGGTTTTCACGAGGTTCTGATTCACGATGTCAAGAACTCGACTCTGATGCAGCGTCTGGTCGGGCTCTCGGCACGGATCGAGTCGGTGAGCTTCTCGCCAGACGGCAAGAAACTCGCCATCACCGGTGGGTTGCCGGCACGGATGGGTGAAGTGCAGATTTGGGACACCGAAAAGTGGAAGTTGCTGCTGTCGGTTCCGGTCACCTTTGACACCATCTACGGAGCCAGCTGGTCTCCCGACAGCCAGTTGATTGCATTTGGTTGTGGAGATAACACCTTGCGAGCCATCGAAGCGACCAGCGGAAAAGAGGTCCTTTTCAGCGGTGCTTCCGCTGACTGGATCCTCGACACCGTCTTTTCTCTCGACGGTTCTCATGTGATTTCCGTCGGGCGGGACATGACCGCGAAGTTGACCGAGGTCAAGACGCAACGCTTCGTCGACAACATCACCTCGATTACCCCTGCGATTCTCAAAGGTGGACTCGCCGCTGTGGATCGTCATCCGAACAAGGAGGAGATCCTGGTCGGCGGCTCCGATGGCACGCCCCAGATTTACCGGATACATCGCGAGGTGAAACGCGTCATAGGTGACAACTCGAACCTGCTGCGCTCATTTCCTTCGATGGTTGGACGCATCTTCGGACTCGGATATCGCGGAGATGGAAAACGCATCGCCGCCGGAAGTAGTCTCGATGGTCGAGGTCACGTGTCCATCTATAGCAGCGATTTCGATGGCACCTTGCCCGCCGGAATGAAGGGGATTCTCGCGAAGGTCTCGACCTCGAGAAGTGCCGCCGAACACAAGAAGGTCAAGGAGTTCCACGCCAAGAACATCGAACAGATCGCGACCGTCGACTTCGACATACCGATCTACTCACTGTGCTGGCATCCGGAAAAGAACGAGATTGCAGTCGGGGGTGCCGATGGGCTAGTGCGCTTTCTGGATGGAGAGAATGGCGCCCTCTTGCGGGTGTTGATGTCGGCACCGATGTCGGGCGAGAAAGGTGACGATCTGGTCGCGATGGTCGTCGATCCGCCCGCTGTCGAGATCACCGAGAAGTTCGGTTACCAGCAGTTGATTGTCACGGGAATCCTGGCATCGGGACACTCCATCGATCTGACGCACAAGGCGACCTACGAGATCACCGACGAGATCGTGAGTGTGACCGGGGGCATGGTCAAAACACGGAGTGATGGCAAGACACAGATTCGGATCACGCACGGAGACCAGTCGATTGAGATCCCGGTAGCCGTCTCCGGTCGAGAGGCGGTCTTTGAGCCGAGTTTTATCCGCGATGTGTCTCCGGTCATATCGAAGGCTGGCTGTAACTCTGGTTCCTGTCATGGATCAAAAGAGGGCAAGAACGGCTTCAAGTTATCGTTGCGCGGATACGACCCGATCGTCGATGTGCGCGCCTTTTCCGATGATCACGCGGCTCGTCGTGTCAACTTTGCCTCGGTCGAAAACAGCCTGATGCTGTTGAAGCCCACCGCAGCGGTNCCGCATGAAGGAGGCCAGCGTTTCGAGGTGGGTTCGGCGTATTACCAGATNCTCCACGACTGGATCGCTGCCGGTTGTGAGCTGGATCACCAGGTGCCCCAGGTACGCAGCATCGAATTATCACCGAATAATCCACTGGTGCAGAAGATCGGCGAAGAGCAGCAATTGCGCGTCACCGCTCTCTACGACGACGGCTCGAGTCGCGATGTCACCGCCGAGGCTTTCATCAGCAGCGGCGATACGGAGATCGTCACCTGCAGTGCTAGCGGTCTCGTTTCGACGCTGAGAAGGGGAGAAGCGCCACTGCTGGCGCGATTCGAGGGGGCCTACTCGTCAACGACGCTCACCGTCATGGGAGATCGATCTGATTTCCGCTGGCAAGACCCGGAGATCTTCAATCCCATCGATGATCTGGTCGCTGACAAGTGGAAGCGAATGAAACTCCAGTCTTCCGAACTCTGTAGCGATGCTGAGTTCCTGCGCCGTGTATCGCTGGATCTGATCGGATTGCCTCCCACCACCGAACAGGTAAACAGTTTTCTCGACGATGAAGCGGATCGAGGGGTTAAGCGAGACGCACTGATCGATCAGCTGATCGGGTCCGAGGAATACGTGGTTCACTGGGGCAACCGCTGGGCAGATCTGCTTCAGGTCAACGGTAAGTTTCTCGGCAAGGAAGGTGCGGCAGGATTCCGTCAGTGGATTCACGATCAGGTCGAGAAGAACACTCCTTACGACCAGTTTGCTCACTCAATCCTGACCGCCACCGGTTCCAACAAGGAGAATCCTCCGGCTTCGTATTTCAAGATCCTGCGAACTCCTGTAGAGACGATGGAAAATACGACGCAACTATTCCTGGCGACACGGTTCAATTGCAACAAGTGCCACGATCACCCTTTCGAACGCTGGACCCAGGATCAGTACTACCAACTCGCAGCATTTTTNGCCCAGGTGAATCTCGCCGCTGATCCGGCAGGTGGCGACATGAAAATCGGAGGAACGGCGGTCGAGGGGGCGAAGCCGCTTTACGAGCTCATCACCGACAAGGACACCGGCGATGTAGTACACGACCGCACCAGGGCAATCACGCCTCCTGAGTTTCCCTACGACACATCCTTCGAAGTTGCAGAAGGTGCTACCCGACGCCAGCAACTGGCAGCGTGGATCACCTCGCCCGACAACCGATACTTCGCTCGAAGTTATGTCAATCGCATCTGGGGTTACCTGATGGGAGTCGGGTTGATCGACCCTCTCGATGACATCCGTGCCGGCAATCCACCGACGAATCCGGAACTGCTCGATTACTTGACCGGAGAATTCATCGATAACGATTTCGATGTGAGAAAANTGATCGCAGAAGTTTGCAAATCCAGAACCTATCAACTCTCCATCGTGCCCAACCAGTGGAACCAGGAGGATCGGATCAATTACTCGCATGCAACACCGCGTCGGCTGCCGGCGGAGGTGCTGTACGATTCGATCCATCAGGTACTGGGTAGCAGCATGAAGATCCCCGGTGTTGCTGAGGGGACCAGAGCTTCCGCCCTTCCGGATGTCGGCATCCAGTTGAAGGATGGTTTCTTGACCACTCTCGGCAGGGCATCGAGGGAGAGTGTCTGCGAGTGTGACCGATCCGCTGACCTGGGNCTCGATAGTGTCATGGCACTGGTCACNGGNCCGACTGTCGATCAGGCGATCAGTGATGCTGGCAATGCCATCACGAAGTTGGTCGAGCAGCAACCCGATGACGGCAAGCTGATCGAGGAGTTGTATCTGCGAATCCTGAATCGTCCGGCGACAAAAGAGGAAGTCGATTCCTTGGTACCGATGTTTGGCGCCATCGAGGGCGATCACCTGGCACTGCAGCAGGAATTNGNACTGTACCAGGAGGAAGCCAAGCAGATCGTTGAGCAACTCGAACAGGTTCGTCAGGNAGACATCGGTGATGCCAAGGGAGAAGTGGCGGCCTATGAAGNAGAGATNGCGCCTCGNGAGGCCGAACTCGACNNCAAACAGCAGGAGGCGATCACTCTGGCACTGTCGGAGCAGGAAGCCTACTCCAAGACGGTTCCGGAGAAGTTGCTGGAGTGGCAGAAGGGCCAGGAATCTGCGACCCGCTGGGTGTTGTTGAAGCCAGAAAACCTGCAGGCATCGAGCGGCGCCACATTGGAACTCGAGGATGACGGGGCGGTATTCGTCTCCGGCAAGACCGGCATGGGCACCTATACCTTCACGGCTTCGACCGATCTGGAGGCGGTGACGGCGGTCCGGATCGAGGCGCTCACCGATCCACGTTTGGCTAGCGGTGGGCCAGGTCGGGGCAATGGAAACTTCGTGCTATCGGAGATCCAGGTCGATTGGACTCCTGCGGCGGTAGGAGATGCGGTTTCTGAGCCNACCCGGTTGGCTTTACACAACTCCAAGGCCGACTTCAGCCAGACCAATTACGATGTCTCCCTCTCCATCGACGGCAAGATCGACAACACTGGCTGGGCCATCTCTCCCAAAATGGGGTTTGATCATAATGCTACCTACGAACTGAAACAGTCGATCGGTGGTGTCGGTTCGACCCTGTCATTCACGTTCCATCATAACTACGATGCCAATCACACCTTTGCGAGATTTCGCGTTTGGGCGACGATTTCACCGGCTCCCGTGGACTTTGGTTTACCCGAGAACATCGCCAGCGTTCTGGACCTGGATGAGAATCAACGTAATGAAGAGCAGCGTGCGTTGTTACTGACGTACTTCACGGACAGCGATCCGGGCTCGCAGCAACACAAGAAGAAGGTGAGTGAGGCTCAGAAGCCGAGGCCGGTAGATCCGAATTTGAAAAAACTGCGCGAGAAACTCTCTCGTGTCGAGGTTCCGGTGCCGGCGATTCCAAAACTGGTACGCCTGGAACGTGCGATGCAACTGAGTGAGCAGCAAATGAAGAATCNNAGGGTGACGGTGGTTCACGACATCGCCTGGGCACTGATCAATAGCCCGGCGTTTCTGTTNAACCGCTGATCGANCCTNGNGAGAGAAGGTGATGAGATGCTGAGGCTACCCGGAGATGACTGTTCCGATCTCTGTGATTCGGGGTACATGACTCGCCGAGATCTGATGCGCATCGGTGGCGCGGGATTCCTGGGATTGACCCTGGGTTCCGTGTTCGAGATGCAAGCCATCGCCAGAGAAGCGGTCAAGAGCGCTCCCGGTTGGGCCAAGGCCAAGAGCATCATCATGCTGTATCTGCAAGGTGGGCCGAGTCACATCGATCTGTGGGATCCGAAGGAAAATGTCCCCGATAACGTCAAGAGCGTGTTCGATAGCATTCCGACCAAGATCCCTGGCATACATTTCACCGAGTTGTTACCGAAACTCGCCCAGGTTAATGACAAGATGACGATGATCCGCTCGATGAGTTACACCCCCCATGGGTTGTTCAACCATACNGCAGCGATCTATCAGATGATGACGGGNTACACGACCGACAAGGTCAGCCCATCGGGNCAGCTGGAGCCACCAAGCCCCAAGGATTTTCCCAACTTCGGATCGCAGGTGGTGCGGATGCGTCCGCCAGATGTTCCGATGTTGCCGTTCGTGATGCTGCCGAGACCGTTGCAGGAGAGCAATGTGATCGGCAAGGGNGGGACCGCNGGATTCCTCGGCAAGTCCTATGACCCGTACTATCTGTTCCCGCCTGGTGACGACCTGGACATGACCAAGATGGACAAGATCAAGGTTGACGACCTGTCGATGGCTCCCGGGGTCTTTGCCCACCGATTGCAACGACGAGCCAGGATTCGCGATGCCATCAACGAGGCGATGCCGCAGATCGACAAGGCAGTCGAGGATTACGAACTGAACGACTACTACACCAGGGCGATCGATCTGATCGTATCGGGCAAGGCGCGTGAAGCGTTCAACCTGGACCAGGAGAATTTCAAACTGCGCGAGCGATATGGTCGCAATACTTTCGGTCAGAGTTGCCTGCTGGCTCGTCGATTGATCGAAGCGGGAACCCGTGTGGTCGAGGTGGTGTGGCCCAAGGTGGCGAACTCTGACAACCACTCCTGGGATGTCCATGTCGATCTNTCGAAGCGGATGAANACTCAATCGGCACCGATGCTCGATGCCGGTCTGGCGACCTTGATCGAGGATCTAGACGAGCGCGGCATGCTCGATGAGACCCTGGTGGTGGCGGTCGGTGAGTTCGGTCGCAGTCCACAAAGGGGTGTCAGCACATCGGGCAATGCTAATACCGATGACGGACGCGATCACTGGCCTTACTGCTACACCGCTTGCTTGGCGGGTGCTGGCATCAAGCGTGGTTATGTCCATGGAGAATCGGACGAGACCGGTTCGGCACCGCTGAGAGATCCGGTACATCCGAGGGAACTGCTCGCCTCGATCTACCACTCCTTCGGCATCGCACCCGATACGATGGTTCTCAATCACCTCAAGCAACCGCGTGAGCTGGTCAAGGCAGAGGCGGTCGACGAGTTCTTCAGCTAGCGAGAAAGAAATACGTGAACACTACACGTTGGTGAAATAGGAGTGGTTGTGAAGAGTAATAATCACGTGGTGTTAGCAGTCGGATCGATGGTCGCATTGCTCCTTTCAATTCCATTGGGTTGGTTCCAGATAAGTGGATTTGCAGCGAATGGGATTAACGGCTCATTGACCTTTATCGTCCAGTTGCCGATCTGGTTGGTGGTGGTATTGGGAGTCCTGGGTGTTTCGTTTTCCTTGTTGAACCAGTTGCGATTGACCTCGATCCCCAAGTTTGTGTGTCTCGGTTTTCTAATGGTCTCTTCCCTTTACGTTTTGATTGCCGTGGTACTGCTACCATCAGCCAGTGAAATAAAACTGGAGATCGGCCCTTTCATTGCGCTGTTAGGACTTGTGCTGGGGTATTGCCACGTCTTGTCCGGTTCCAAGACCAGCGAGCAGGAACCTACTCCCGAGAAAGTGTCCTGAGCAGAAGATTTGAGGACACGTCGGAGGGTGCTTTCGAGCCGTTCGAGTCGCTGTTCGAGAAGGGTCAGTCCTTCTTCTGGTGACCAAATCTTTGCAGGATCCAGTGGGTGATCTTGTCGAGTACCTCTGGTGAGAAGGTCTCTTCAATTTTGCCGTATTCTGTTAGCGCTCCCGTTTCGCAATGCTGGAACAGATGGTTCAGNTTGGNAAAGGCGANCGCCTCGTNGTCGCGGTTTCCTCCCCGTTGGAGTGCCGCCTCGATGGCATCGAGNTTCTCCTNGCAGGGNACCTGTANATCNAGGGTGCCNTTGAGGGCGANNACCGGGATCTGNANCTTCTCGAGNNNGGGANCCGGATCNTGACGGATGAACCACTGGATCCAGTCGTTGTCGATCATTGCGAGGATCTGTTCGATCTGCTCCTGTTTGATGCCATCGGTGGCGTCAAGAATCTTATCGAAGTCGGTGGCGTGGAGAATCTTCTCCAACTCTTTGGTTCGACCTGCTGAGTCGAGATCATCTCGCAGCACCACATCGAACAGTTTTCGGTTGAGGGTGAGTCCCGCCTGAATGGTTTCTTCGTCAGTGTCGGAAACCCGGGAAACCAGTTCGTTTTGACTCAGTAATAGCCGATCGCCTCGGACACCGGTTCCAGCAAGTAGGATGATGAAAGCAATTCGGTCGTCTTTCACTGCTGCCATCGGAGCGATCACGCCCCCTTCGCTATGTCCCATCAGGCCGATTTGATTTGAAGCGACTTCTTTGCGCTGCGACAGAAATTCCACTCCACAAAGGGCATCGCCAACGAAGTCATCCGTCGTTGCACTTTCCGGAGCTTCACCCGCAGAAGTGCCGCCAACCCCTCGATCATCGACTCGCAAAACCGCTACACCCTGTCGCGTCAGATGATCGGCAATGACAAGGAAGGGGCGGTGCTGGAAAACGCTTTCGTCCCGATCCTGTGGGCCAGAACCAGTGATCAGCAGCACCGCGGGGAATGGCCCATCTCCTTCAGGTAACGTCAAAGTTCCCGCAAAGGTCACCCCTGCTTCCTTGTTGTCGTAGGAAACCTCTTCGACCTTGTAGGGGAAGGGTGGTTTTGGTTCTTGAGGTCTGCGAACGATACTGATCTGTTCCTTCTTGGTCAGGGCGATGTCGAATTTTCCACGTCCCTGATGGAAAGAGCCGGACAGTTTTTGTCCGTCTTCAGAAAGGTCCATCACCATGCTGAGAAAGGCGGTTCCGACGGAGATTCTCGATCGGCGATCTTCCAGATGGTCGATGCGGGTCACGGGTGTCTCGGCGGGTGATTGATCAGGACTGACCATGAATCCGCTCAGCTTTCCCCCGTCTTGAGTTTTCAGGTTCAATACGATGCGCAGTTCGACGGCACCGACAGACAGGGTTCCCTCCCAGATGCCGACGAGAGCCTCGGACAGTTCTGGCGGCATCGGTGGCAGGGCGGCTTCCCGTTTACATTCGAGCTTCAGTTCTGCACCGCGCTGCTTCCAGGTGCCGTGTAGTTGTTGCCCTTCGGCCTGAAGCTTTGCCTGGTACAAGCCTCCGGTGGCAGCCACCGCGATGGTGACGTTGCCATCTTCGTCAACCGAGATTCCGCTCAGCGGCAGGGCATAAGAATTCTGANCCGGAGTATCGACGGTGCCGCTCCACCCGCCAGCCTTGTTTGCTTCGATGTGAAACACCAGCTCGATAGCAGNGCCTTCAGGATCAATATCACCGCGCCAGATTCCGGCCAGGTCGATATCCCCTGGATGGGCATCAAGGGAAGAGGTGCTGACCGAAAGGGTCAGGAGAGAACTGAACAGCAACAAGATCGGTGAGTTGAAAATCTTCATGACGCGGATGATACGAGCAGATCTTCTACCGAGTCAATCTGGCTCATCGGCTGGTGAAGTTACTTGCCCACTTTTGTGTCGGAGAATTTTAGAGACTCGATGCCGGTCAGCACGTCGTGCCCATCGCGATTGACCATCGAATCGANGACTTCAATCATGTTGCCGACACGATTNATCGTGTATTCGGATTGTTTCCCGCGAAAGACTGCCGTATCAGTGCCAGGACCACCGAACAAGGAATCATCCCCACCGTTACCGGTCAGCGTGTTGTTACCGCTGTTGCCAACGAGTCGGTTGTCGTGGGCGTTCCCTGTCAGGCTTGCGGCCTTGTCCCCACGAAGCGATACGTTAACCAGATGCTTCGCTTTTTCAGAATGTCGCTGCCCAGCATCGGCGGCGATCGAAAAATGGCCGCTGAAATCAGCAGGAAGCTCCGCCGTGTAGGAGATGTGGTCAGGGTTGAACTTTTCAATCATCGCAAAACCCTTCGGGTCAGCCTTGAAGGTGCTGGCTCGGTCATTCGCCTTGTACTCTCCGCTAAACGACTCGCCAGCGCGTTGCCGACCAATTCGACTACCTTCCATTTTTGTTGGAGCGGTTTTCCAAAGATCGACATAATTGTCAAACACGCAGATGATGTACTCGAAATGGTTCCCCGGCATGTTGGGCTCATCGTAATTCCATAGATCGGAAGCGGTTGCCGATTTGGCGAGGGCTCGAATTTCTCGGTCGAACTCTTTCATGACAAAGATCACTCCGCTGGCGTGAACCAGGTGGAACACTTCTTCGTAGGCCGCGTCACGCGTTTCGTGTTTCATGTAATCCGGTTCGCCTTCGTAGGGAGATTCGTTGGCTCGAAGATCCTGCATCTGGAGGTTTGTTCCTTCGATGTCCGGCATGACGCGATCCATATCTCGACTGTGATTCAATAGCACCATGGTCGCGTGGCTATCGCCCATCGCGTTCGCCAACGTGGTCTTTTCGCCCCATTTGCGATTCGGTACGTCGCACAGGAAATGTTCCATGACTTTGCGGGCTCGCAGAATCCGGTCGTTATTCCAGCCATCCATCGCCAGAAAATGAATCGGCTTGCCGTTGGGCGCGAGCAGGTTCGTATATTTGACGAAGTGCCGATTGAGTCCCTCGTGGATTCCGTCCGGCAAAGCGACAATCCGCTGCGGATTTTTGTATGTATCGATGTTGGCAAGTTGCGAGTGTACGTCCACCACCGGCCCGCCTGCGAATCGGGCAAGCTCTTTTGCCGTGATGACACCGTCGCGATTGGTGTCAACTCCTCGAAGCATCCGCTTGGCGTCGCCTTCAAGCTCCGATTTTTGCAACTTGCCGTCGTTATTCACATCCAGTATCGCCATTATCATGCGGGCTTCGCCAAAAAGCTCATTCTCATTCGATTGTTGCTCTTGCCCTACGGCCTGAAGCTTTGCCTGGGGCAAGCCACCGCAGCCGGCCACCGCGATGGTGATAGTGAGGAGAGAACTAAACAGTAACACAATTGGTGATTTGTAAATTTTCATGACACGGATGATAAAAGAGGATCATCGACAAAGTCAATGTGGCTCATCGGCTGGAAAAGTCGATCCATTCCTTTTCAATGCGTTCTGCGGTCACTGCACCGTCAAAGACCAGTAATTGATGACGAAAGAACAGGTTGTCACCGGGAGCGATTTCGATGTCGCCACTGCCAGGAGGAGTTCTTTCAAAATCGTGTTGGCCGAAAGGATTGGCGGCGAACAGACCGTAAGTTCGAGCATGCCACCAGGTCGGGTGTCTCAGGTTTTCTGGGTGATCAAGAAACGCAACGGTCACTTCTTTGCCATCGATGGGTCCGCTGTAGGCGACCCAGCGACTACGTTTGCCCCATACAGCTCCGGCGGTGGCCCCGTCGGCGTTGAAGCTGCTACCCGCGGCCACCGGACCATCGAGTCGTAGTGTCGGTGCCAGTCGCAGAGCGAAGGTGCCCTCCTTGGTGTCACCGATCTTGACTGAATCATCTCCTGCCGGTTTCCAGAGACTCCAGATTTCAATGCTGTAAACATCTTCTTCGACCCTGAAGTCATAGGTTCGAGTCTCTTCGAGAATCTTGGTGTTTCCCGCGACCCACGACAGCTTGCCACTGACGATGAGGATTTGCTCATCATCCAGGAGAAAGGAATCCCACTCTCGGGGCACCTGTCGAGTTCCTTTGCCATGCCAGAAATCGGCGCCGGATACTGAACCGTGCGCGATCCAGGCTCCCGCGTGATGGCTGTGATCTTTCGATTCTCCCTCGATGGCGTCTTCGATGGGGAACCGTCGCAGCACCATTGCACCTTCAGGAGAATAGAGCGGAAAGAGACAGGCTCGAGTTTGGTCGAGACGAAGAGTTGTCAATAAATGGTTTCCTGCAGCAATCTCAACCTGGTCCCGAGATTCATTCCAGCGCACCTTGAAATCGTATTCACCTGCAGGCGAAGCAGTGATCGTTTCAGAGTCTGAAGGGGTTTTTCCGCTTGGGCCGGAGCAGCCACAGAGGATGAAAAAAAGCAAGCTGGCTGATACGACGAGAGTACCTGAAACGCCACGGATTGGACGAATCGGTTCCGGTGCCTTCACCTGACCTGCTTTCACTCGTTTTTTCCGCTGGTTTTTTTCTTCGCGGTCTTTTTCTTTACGGTCTTTTTCTTCGCGGTTTTCTTTTTAGCAGTCTTCTTCTTTTTCTTGGTGGCTTTCTTCTTGGTTTTTTTCTTGCCCTTCTTGGCGTCACGTTCTCGTTTCGCAAGGATGCGATGGGCGGCTTCGGAAGATGTGACTTTTTCCGGATCCATATCGCTGGCAAGTGTGGCATTGGTTTCGCCATCAGTGGCATATGGTCCGAAGCGACCGTCTTTGATCTGGATGGTCGCCCCGTCGAGTTCGATGACGTTTTCAAAGACCTGAATCGGTGGTTTCGCGGCAGCTCGACCGCGTTTCTTCGGTTGTGCTAGCAATGCTCTGCAGCGCTCTTCACTGACGGTGAAAGGATCATCTCCTACCTCGAGACTTCGAGTTTCCTTTTCGGCCTTGATGTAGAGTCCGTAACGTCCATTGAAGACGCGGATTTCTTGCCCTTCAGTGGTGGTGCCACAGACCCGCCCTTCTTTCAGGACGAGTAACTGGATGGCGACATCGACGGTCACGCTATCGGGTTCCATGTCTTTCAGGAGAGAAGCGAATTCAGGCTTCTCATCCGATTCGGAGTCTCCTCGCTGAACGTAGGGTCCAAAGCGGCCGCTTTTTATAAAGATTGGTTTGCCGGTGGCACTGCAGTGCCCGAGCGGTTCGTCTTTTCTCGCGCCTGCCTGAAGAATTTCGTCCATCTGCTTTTCATCGAGTTCATCAGGACAAAGTTCTTCCGGAATGTTCCCCCGGATCTCGCCGGCTTCCAGGTATGGACCGTATCTTCCGACGCGAAGTACTACATCTTCGTCACGAAACTTCCACGGGTCACCGCCAGCAAAGGGTAGTGGAAAGCGACAGATCTGTGCCGGATCGATCGATTCCAATCCCGCTTCGATGAGGCCCGAGAGCCCCGCTTCGCCATTGCCTGACCAGAAATTTCGCAGATATTCCTGTCGATCCTTCTGGCCACTGGCGATGGCATCGAGGTCGTCTTCCATCTTCTTGGTGAAGCTGTACTCGACGATGTGAGAAAAGTGCTCCTCCATCAGTCGGACCACTGCAAAGGCAGTCCAGGTCGGAACCAGTGCTTTGTTTTTTCGGAATGAGTAGGCGGCTTGCTGGATTCTGTCGATGATGGAGGCGTAAGTACTGGGACGACCGATGCCGCGCTTTTCCATCTCCTTGATGAGGCCTGCTTCGGTGTAGCGACCGATGGGTTGGGTGCGATGTTCTTCTGGATTCAGCTCTGCCACCTCGACCGGGTCCCCGACTGTTACTGCAGGTAGGATAGTTTCCTTGGTACCAGCAGGATCGACGCGCAAGAAACCGGGGTCATCGATGACGGTTCCTCTTGCCTGGTAGCGAGCTGGCTCTTCGTGATCTTCATTGACTTCGATGATCACGGTGCGCCCGGTAGCAGGTTTCATCTGTGTGGCGACGGTACGTTTCCAGATCAAATCGTAAAGACGAGCTTCATCATCCCCGACCTTGGTGGCAACTTCCTTTGGATCGGTGAAGTCGGCGGGACGGATCGGTTCGTGTTCTCCTCCGGCGTTTTCGGAGAGTGAGCCGAAGTTGCGCGGGGCATGCTCCTGGGCTCCGAACTTACTGGAGATCAGATTTTTGATCGCCTGCAGCGCTTCGGGGGCCAGCAGGTAATTATCAGTCCGGACGTAGGTGACAAAGCCCTTCTGGAACAGCGCATTGGCCGAACGCATCGTCCTGGCAGGAGAAAATCCGAGTCGATTACTCGCCTCCTGCTGTAACCCGCTGGTAATGAAAGGAACAGGAGGTTTACGCGAATAAGGTTTTTCCTCCAGTGACGAGACCTTGAAGGAAGATGTTGAGAATCGATCACGGAGAGACTCCGCCTCAGCGGCGGTCAAGACCTTGCAATCTGATTTTTCTTTCTTGAGCTGACCGTTGTCACCAAAGTCCTTGCTCTGAGCGATGGGTTTGCTACCGATGTGGAGTAACTTCGCCTCGAAGGTATCCCCGGCTTCAGTTTTGAACATTGCATCCAGATCCCAGAAAACTGCTGGGATGAAGATCAGTCGTTCTTTTTCTCGTTCTACCAGCAGACGAATGGCAACAGTCTGGACCCTTCCTGCCGACAGGCCCTGAGCGACTTTGCGCCACAGCAGACTGGAGACAGGAAATCCGTACAGACGATCAACTAGTCGTCTGGCTTCCTGAGCTTCGACCAGCAAGGTGTCGAGTTCTTCCGGGGCAGCGATGGCTTTCTCCAGAGCACTTTTGGTGATCTGGCCAAGTCGTAGTCTTTTCACCGGGATGCTCTTCTTGGGCTTCAATACCTGGAGCAGATGCCATGAGATGGCTTCACCCTCCCGGTCGGCGTCGGTGGCGAGGTATAACTCTTCGGCGTTCTTTAACTTTTTACGGATATCGCTGATCGTCGATTTTTTATCTTCGTCGAGGATGTAGATCGCCTCGAAGTCATTTGTGATGCCTGTGACGACCTGATTCTCTTTGTGTTCCTCGGGAACCTGGCTTGCTTTACGAGGTAAATCGCGGATATGACCGACGCTTGCCTCTACGACGAAGTCCTTACCCAGGTACTTCTCGATGGTTTTGGCTTTGGTAGGGGACTCGACGATGACGAGCCGTCTCGACATGATATTCTCGGCCCTTCTCCCGGTGCCAGGCGTCAGGCCCCGGGTGCGATCCTTCTACGGGTAACCGGCAATGGCCCTTGTTTTCAACCCCTCTTTTTGGTGAGGGGACCGATTTTCTATGCTGGAAACGCAGGAAAACGGGTTCATGCTGCCAATCTTACCGTTTGGGCACGGAATGAGGAAAATAGTCGCAATCGGCTCCGAAGGTGCGGAAAGGGGCTGTTGAGGTGCCAGAACTTCCAGAGGTAGAGACCACCCGGCAGGGGATCTCGGATCAAATCCGCGGCAGTCGGATCGCGGAAGTGGTGATCCGCAATTCAAAACTGAGGCTACCGATTCCCGGTGACCTCGACGAGAAATTGCGGGGCGCCACCTTCGGTGAAACGAACCGTCGAGCCAAATATTTGCTGCTAGAGACCACAGCAGGTGTATTGCTAATACACCTGGGAATGTCCGGCAGCCTCAGGATCGTCGATGCTTTTGAAGAAGATCGTAAGCATGATCATGTCATCTGGTATCTCGAAGACGGTCGACAGCTGCGCTTTCATGATCCCCGCCGTTTTGGAATTGTCACGTGGGCTGGAGATGACCCGCTGAGCCATCCACTACTTTGCAATTTAGGTCCTGAGCCTCTTGAGCAGGAACAACTGGGAGCTGTGCTGTTTCAAAGTTCTCGTGGACGAAGTGTAAGGCTAAGAGATTTTTTACTCGACTCGAAGGTGGTCGCAGGAGTGGGGAACATCTACGCCAATGAAGCGGCCTGGTTGGCGGGGATTCGTCCCGATCGATCGTGCGGCCGGATCGCAAAGGAACGTTACCTTCGTCTCGGAACAGCGATCCGGGACGTACTCTCGCGAGCGCTTGTTCAGGGAGGCACCACTCTGAGAGATTTCGTCAATCCAGACGGCGAACCAGGTTATTTTCAGCACACTTTTGAGGTCTACGGCCGTGACGGAGAAGCATGTAGCCGCTGTGACAAGCTGATCCGGCGGGCGGTGAAGGGCAATCGGTCCCTCTTTTACTGTCCCGGTTGCCAGAAGTAGCTTCCCGGTCGGGTCTGCTTCCCACCGCATGGGAGAGATCCTAGAATCCGAGGGTCGAAGGTCTTCTAATAATTCACCTCCGGGTGGAGCCCGGTCGTCAGGAGCGAATCAGTGGACAAGATCAAGGTGGCGAATCCGGTCGTCGAACTCGATGGCGATGAGATGACTCGCATCATCTGGCAGTTCATCAAAGATCGCCTGATCCTTCCCTACGTCGATGTAGGTCTGAAGTACTTCGACCTGGGCATCGAGAGTCGCGATGCCACCGATGACCAGATCACGATAGACGCAGCCAATGCGATCCGGGAACACGGTGTCGGTGTCAAGTGCGCCACCATCACTCCGGATGAACAGAGAGTCGAAGAGTTTGGTCTCAAGAAGATGTGGCGTTCTCCGAATGGGACGATCCGCAACATTCTCGGAGGGACCGTCTTTCGCGAACCGATCATCTGCGCAAATGTGCCCAGGTTGGTTCCCGGCTGGACCAACTCGATTGTCATCGGTCGTCACGCCCACGGCGATCAGTATCGTGCTACTGATTTCCTGGTCCCAGGTGCAGGCAAGTTGACGATGACTTTTACTCCCAGCGAGGGAGGAGACGTTCAGAACTTCGAGGTGATGGAGTTCGAGGCTCCTGGTATCGCCATGGGGATGTACAACCTAGATGAATCGATTCGAGGATTTGCTCGAGCATGCATGAACTTCGGATTACAGCGGAAGTGGCCTGTTTATCTCTCGACCAAGAACACCATCCTCAAGGCTTATGACGGTCGCTTCAAAGATTTGTTCCAGGAGGTATTCGAGGCGGAGTTCCAGCCCGCATTCGATGATGTCGGTATCACCTACGAACATCGCCTTATCGACGACATGGTTGCCTGTGCCATGAAGTGGAATGGTGGCTTTGTCTGGGCCTGCAAGAATTACGACGGCGATGTGCAATCGGATACCGTGGCGCAGGGCTTCGGGTCTCTGGGCCTGATGACCAGCGTCTTGATGACTCCCGATGGCCAATCGGTCGAGGCGGAAGCTGCGCACGGCACCGTCACTCGGCACTATCGCGAGCATCAAAAGGGAAATCCCACTTCGACCAACCCAATTGCGAGCATTTTCGCCTGGACTCGTGGCTTGGCTCACCGCGCTCGTCTCGATGGAAACGAACAGTTGAGCCAGTTTGCCGAGGATCTGGAAACAGTCTGTATCGAGACGGTCGAATCGGGCTCCATGACCAAGGATCTGGCACTTCTCATTGGAAGTGATACGCCGTTCCTCACCACCGAGGAGTTCCTGGCAAAACTTGACGAGAATCTGCAGACCAAGCGAGGCTCCTGAGCCTGGAGGGACAGTGAGATGGCGAATCCGACCTCGGAGGGGATGTCCCAGCAGCGCTGGGAACGAACTCACGACTACATCGAACAGCTCTTCAGTGATGATCCTGAAAACTGGTCACGAGAAGATGATGCTGCCGTGGCAGCCGGATTGCCCGCCATTTCAGTGGGTGCTGCGGTGGGAAGGTGGCTGAGTCTACTGGCGGCGATGAGTCGAGAGGGTGGGGCCCAGCTGATCGTCGAAGTGGGCACTCTGGGTGGTGCCAGCGCCCTGGCCCTGGCGAGGGGACTTTCTCCGTCCGGCAAAATCATCACCATCGAAGCCGATTCGCACCACGCTGATTTTGCCACAGGAGCACTCGCTCGTGCGGGAGAAAGTCGTGTCGATGTTCGAGTCGGTGAAGGACTGAAGGTTTTGCCCGATCTGGTCGAGGAACTGGGAGTCGAGAGTTGCGATCTGCTCTTTCTCGATGCCATCAAGACGGAGTATTTCGGTTATCTGGAGGCAGGCTTGTCACTGGTGAGAAGCGGCGGACTGGTCGTTGCCGACAACGTGCTTGGTGTCGGTAATGGTTGGGTTCCAGATTCTATCGATGAAGAGCCAACTCGTGTTGCCATCGATGAGTTCAACAGGATGGTTTCCGATCATCCTCGTTTGCAGGGAACGATCCTTCCAATGCGTCAGGGATTGTTGGTCGCTCTGGTGAGGTGAGAATGGCTACCGGTAAAATCCGCTACATTGACACTCATACCGCTGGCGAACCGACGCGCGTCGTCGTCGATGGTTTTCCCCATCTTGACGGGGAGAGTATTGCAGATCGTCGAGATGCCCTCATCAGAGATCATGATGATCTTCGTGCGGGGATCGTCCGTGAACCGCGTGGACATGAGGCGATGGTAGCTGCCTTGTTGCTCGAGTCGTCCGTCAAGGAATGTGCTGCCGGTGTGATCTTTTTCAATAATGTGGGTGCTCTCGGCATGTGTGGCCATGGTGCCATCGGCGTGGTGAAGGCATTGCATCAGCTAGGCAAGATCGATACCGGGAGTTGCAAACTCGAGACACCGGCAGGAATCATCGAAAGTACTTTGCATCCCGATGGCGAAATTTCGATTCGTAACGTCAGAAGTTATCGCTTTGCTGCCGATGTATCTCTCACCATCAACAGTGGTACTGAAATCACTGGAGATGTTGCTTGGGGTGGAAATTGGTTCTTCATTGCGGAGAG
>PAIH01000046.1 GCA_002711105.1 Planctomycetota bacterium | reverse complement strand
TACCAGAACGGCAAAAGTATGCCCAGTGCCATACCAGAACGGCACAAAGTATGCCCAGTGTCGTACCAGTACGGCAAAAGTATGCTCAGTGCCATACCGGAACGGCACAAAGTATGCCCAGTGTCGTACCAGAACGGCACTTTCTCAACCAATCAAATTCAAACATTTTTTAAACTCAATTTCGTTCTTTCACTCTGTTCCTGTTGTTCCTTTCACACAATTTTCATCAGTCTGTTGTCGCCGCCTCTTATTTCTTTGATTTCTTCTTTCTCTCCCTTTTCTTCTTTCGATTCGTCCACTTTCTGAGCTCTCGGTTTTCCTTCCTTATCTTTCTGTGCAGTCTCTCTGCTTCCTCCTCTGCTGCCGCCTCTTCTCGCAGTTGCTTCTTCCTTTGCTCTGACTCGCGCCGTTGGCATATCCTCGCAAATGTGTCTTGCAGCAGTTCCTCCACTTCCTTGTACTTCAGCTCTGCCTTTTTCTTCTTTTTCCTATCTTTTTCTGTCAATTCCGCCTCTGAACGGTTCCGATATTCAATCCGTATTATGCTGCGCCGCAGTTCCGACAGTTTCAATTTGTGCTTTTGTTCCATCGTCAATTCGTGGTGGTAGTGGTTCTCATCATGAATCGGCATCTTGATTTCCAACTTCTGTGTTGCCTTGTTGTTCCTGAATGATACGCGAAACCGTGTCTCTGATTTGAACTGCACTCTCCGTTGTTTCCTTTGATTCCGCTTGATGTTCTTTGCCATGTTTTGCTAGTGTCGTAAAGTACAAAATCAATTCAGTGCCAGTTTTCCTTTCATTTCACAGTGCCACTTGCTTACACATTTCACAATCTTCACCTTTCCAACTTTCTGCGTCTACTTCGTTATCTAGTTTTTCGATGCATTCTCTATGAATCCAGTGGTAACAGACTGGACACTGCACCGAATGTAGTCGCACATTCTCTTTGCACCAACAGCTTACCGGTGTCGGCTGAAACAGAATAACCCGACAGCGTTCCCGAGTGGCATTCTTATACTTGATCACTTTTCCCATCATTGTGTTCAGCTGCATCCATTCCATGCAAGGTCCGGCAGTCTCTTTGTGGGTCTCTTTGTTTCCTCGCTCAATTAAATAAGCGCATTGTAGTTGTCGGTCGCTGATGGCAAACAATGCTCCACCTACACTCCATGCATGCCCATTTCTCCCCAATTGCAAATTCCAGTTCCTCAGCATCGCGTCCCACATATTCTTCGGCATTCCTGATGACATCTGAATGAAAAATGAGCTCGTCGGTGCGTTTTGTATCCACACTTCATTCCTGATGGCTCTTCCTGTGCATCTCTCACCTTGATTCCCGCGACGTTTCCGTTTTGCAGTACGAGTGCATTTTGCTGCCTCATCTCTGCTGGAACTCCACTGTAGACATCCGCTCTTCTCATCCCATATCACGTTTCCACCCAGTTCCAAATACCAACTCGATAGTACCTCATTAATCATGCAATGACTGGTGTTCAGGTTGCAGCGCGTCCTCCATTCATAACTCACTTTAAAGTGTCTGAGCAACGGTTCTGCCATCAAGTTCAACATTGCAAAGGCTGATGCCATAGTTCCTTCTTCTTCTTTATGAAACCAATGTCCTGCCAACAGGGCTGCGCAGAAATCGCGAATCGTGTTCAGTACGTTTTTGTTTTGCAATTTGATTGCCATTTTCAATGTCTGCAAAATCTTCCATAGCAACGTCACACCTGCTTCCGCTGCCTCGTCCTCGCCAAATATTTTGAGTTTCTCCAAAAAACCAGTGTCAATCAGCAGTAGATGCAGCACTCCATAAAACCAACCGGCGGATGTGCCTGCATGGATCACCTGCAACTTGTACATA
This sequence comes from Planctomycetota bacterium, assembly GCA_002711105.1. Taxonomy (GTDB): domain Bacteria; phylum Planctomycetota; class UBA8108; order UBA1146; family UBA1146; genus UBA1146. Next base: position 24,114 of record PAIH01000046.1, on the reverse strand, counting down.
TTTGTGCGCTTCCCATCTTCTCCACCGGAGTTCAGCCAATACCACAGATCTGCACGAAAATATACAATCATGAATGAAGGAGAGCACATTGGTCCGCATTCTAGCATGTCGCAACAAACCTGTTGCATCTTCGGTGTCGTTATATTCAAGTTCTATCAGTGCCCCTGTACACTCACACAGTTCTTGCCAAGCATCCAGCCACACATCCATTCCAGCAGAGCTAGTTCCAATTTCCCCGCCCCGTCGCTGTATCCAATTTCGGTGTATCAGCTGGCGCGGTTGTACAGTTCCATGAGGGCACCATTTCGTTCCTCCGACCGCCATCGAAGCTAGACGATTCAACTCTGATCTTTCACGGTCTGCAATCTCCGGGTTTAGTGCCACTGCCTGCTGTCGTTGGAGCTGACGATGTTTGAACTGCACGTCTCTGTCTAACAGCCACGATCTCGTATGATCTATGCTCGGATTTGGATTCGACAGTACACGATTCAGCACATTCTGACTCAATCTTGATTTGCTTGTCGATGATATTCGTGGACGTGTTGGTGCAGAGTGCAGTGCAGGAATGATTGGATGCGGATCTGCGAAGCGTCTGATACCCGAACGTTGATTCCGCATGGGCAATCCCAACATCTTGGTCATCAGGTACTCCACACCGACTTCGCCTCGATGTGCCCTCCACACGTCCTGTAGTGCCTGCAAATCATCATAGCACAGCAAGTTCTGACTATCCGGCATCGGGTTATCCATGTTTGTCAAATCGGCTCGTAATCTCCGCGTGAACTCTTCGATTTCTTTGTGCTGCAATGTTCTCAGATCGCCCTCTGTCGTCACGCGGAGTCGCGTTTTTGCGATCTGTGTCAGGTCTGCGCGTTGATTGATATACAGCAGATAGTACGGTGGGTGCTTGTTGTTCGGTGCTCGTTTTCGCAGTGAGATCGGTTCCTGTTGTTCAGTGCTGTCCTTTGGAGTCCGCAGTGGGATCTTCACTTTGCGCAGCAGTGCCTCAGTGCGGAGTGCATGTTCTGGGTCATCTCTGCCTCGATGTAAAGACTGCAGATGCAAAGTGCTGATGTCGCCGTCTTTAGAGCCATCCATAGGCAGATATAATCCAAAGTTCACCCAAGCTCTCACATATAAACTCTTGTACAACTTGTTCATCTGATTGTAGGCACCAAACCACATTAGGGGTAATTGATATTTTCAGATGTACTCTGGTAGACTGAATCAAACCACATGTATAGATGTACTCTGGTAGGTGACACATACGTGCTCGATGCTCTCTTCAGCTGCTCGACAGCACATTTGTTGGAATTTGTCGATTGGAATGTCTGCTGCCGATCCGATGCTGTGCAATCGTTCCAAATCCAATGTGGCTTTCACCATGAAATTTTTATGACGATCCTTCATGATTTTGCCCATATTTTGATCCACGGGCTGCATCGTGTGGCTCGCATTCCTCAGCATTGGCCGAAGGTACATGCCGTACTTTCTTGCCATTTCCCGTGCGGTGCGTGCATCTAGGTGCGTGCCATAGTTGTCCATATACAACGCCACCGCTTGCTTCCAATCAGTTCCATCTGCTTTGCGGCAGCCCCTGATCTTCTTGGTCAGATTGGAGAAGGCGCGCAGTACCTTCTTCCAGATTGTTGCCGTCATGCTGCCTGATTCAGATCCGTACCACAATACACGACTATTTGCGGTGTTCTGCAGTGCCCTCAACCGCTTAGTCACTTGTGGACCGCCGGCTTTACGGAATATCACCACCAGCAACGCCAGTCCGTCCACGCCGGTGATCAAAGTCAGTGTGCCTTTGCGGTACTTGTTCAAGTGCCTCAGTACCCGTTGACTTACAGCTCGCCGCTCACCTCGTGCCACAATCTGCTTCCTTTTGATGTCCAGAGTCCACGGCACCTCGTCAATGTTGAATATGCGTCTTCCGTCCCACATTTGATCCTCGTTCATTTCGTCCCATATTTCTTCGTGTTCGCGATCATCACCAATTATTTCCTCGGGCCGCCTGATGATAATTCCTAATTGTTCCATCTCTCTTCTCTCGGTGCCCAGCCACTTTTTTCTGGCTTTCACGTATTCTGGATCTGTCAGTTCTCTGTTCGTAAAGGAATAGTTTGCGATCAATCTGTGTCGTCGCTGCATAACACATATACATGATCATTGAATTCGTAAAGGAATAGTTTGCCATCGAACACACATATCGTACCATAATGTTGCGTATGTAATATATGCTCGGTCCCAATGACGACCAAATGTGGTACTCAGATTGGCTCGCCAAGGGACGAAGTGCATTCAATATGTATCGATTTCGTAGTGCATGTTTGGCCTCTGTTTGCAGCCAATCGATGCTTCTGTTTTGGCTAACTTTGGCTGCGCAGCATCGCCTCGCACATAGATATTCTTCAAGAATTGGTGCCAATCCGTAATGCGGTACCCAGTAGTTCTTCGGTATTTTCATCATGATCTCTGATGCCTTCAGACCCAGCCAATGCACTTTTGCCTGCAATAGATCGTAGGCGGGCTTGTGTCGTGCATATTCGGCGCTCCAATTCTTTAACGTGCGAAACTTCAATTCTTTAACGTGCCGCAAAGGTCCGACATAGGTTTTACGAAATCTGCGTTGGAATTCCTTGATGGTGAGCTGGCCTCGATCATGGAGTGCATTTACAATCTTCAATTTGTCTCCATATGGCACGTCATGACGGTTCCGTTTTGGTTCCTGGTAGTTCCACCATTCTACGTGCTGCGTTCTCTCTCTCAATTGTTGGTTGATAAAAGTAATATTTCTGTACGCTTTGTCGGCAGCCGATGTGACTCTGCTCAGTGGCGGTGGCAACCAATCTTCGTTGACAGTTGCCATGTTCCATATTCTCTTCCAAAGTGCACAATTCCAGGTTTCCACTTACATTTTCAAACTACAATACTTCAGTGTTTCGTACATGTCTTCTTTCCTCGGAAGCGTTTATAAAATTCATTTGGATGCAGCAGTTCCTCTTGATCGTCATCGAACATTTTACAAATGTACTTCCAATACAGCGGTTCAATCCACGTCTGCATTTTCAAACTTGCTTTGATTGCTGCGATACTCGCGTTTTGTTTGTTCCATGCATGTACCAGTACGACATACAAACTGCTGGTAGGGTGCCACTTCTCTCGCTCATACCATGCTCCGATGCAGCCTTTGATCATATACCACAGCTTATAAAAGCCGTCCAACTCGGTCTTTGGACCGAGATATCCGAGCATCAGCTTGCGCATCCACATCTCGTATTCGCGCTTTGTGCTTTCAATCAGCAAGCAGTTTCAAACGAGTAGTCTTTGTGCTCTAGTTTGATCATGCAGAGTACCTACACTGTATACCTGATATACGTCGTGATTGGCTTTCCACTTTTTGGTGCTCGAGCGTCCATTGCTTTGCTCACCAGCTTCAGCCGATCCGCTTGATAGCGATACAGACCGTGGCGCTCCAACATTTTGGCCAATTGAGCCACGCAGACACTGACTTTGTCCTCCTTGAATCCAATTTTCCCAATCCGATGCCAGCTGTATTCGATCGTCGAAGCTGGTCGATGACGCGACATCCATTTCCAACTGTTCAAGTTTCCACTGTTGTAATATTTCATTGCAGCATCCCTGGAGTTTATTGGATTGCCGCCGCTGCTGAGACCCACTCGAAATGCCATGCTCCGTTCAGCACTCGAAGTTTTTGAAAGCAAAAACTTTTAACTCAGTTTGAATTGGGGACGATCTTTCGCACGAAGATCGCCGGATATTCGTCAAAACATTGACGGGAAGGATTCTAACAATGAGGGTAAACCTCGATAAAGATAAAGTTATGTTCCAAGATCAACAGAAATGATTGAAATTACATTTTTGATTTTTTGCACAAATAGATTCAGGAACATTTCGAAGACTCATGGTATGTCTTCAAAATAACAATGAGACACAGTCAGTGCGCGTATTCAGTTGTGCAGTCAGTTCGAGTGTTCAGTTGTACCGACAGTCTGAATCAATCGATGATCCCCTCATCTTCCAAGACCATTCCAAGGGCTTCCAATTTTGCTTTAATCTTTGCCTCCAACTCCATGTTCTTGGCTTTAATGTTCCTCATTTTCTCCTTCATTTCTGCCTTTTCCTCCTTCATTTGTTCCCGTCTGTTTTTGATTACATTCAATCTCCTCAATATCTCCTGTTTTTTATTGTCTTCATATCGGATCATTGCATCCAACTTCTCATTGTACGCCATCCTTTCTTTCACGATACGTTGTTGTTGTGGGGTATAGCGGTGCAGATCCGGTTGGCCCTTTGATGGTAATACAGATTGACGCTGATTGACTATGTTTCAATGACATTAGAACAATTATAGTAAAGGGCAATGATTTTAACCTGTGCTTTGTTGGATCCGCCTCCTCCTCCTCCTCCTCCATACCTGCCACCGCCACCATATACACCACAGCCTCCACCGTGTCCGCCGTCATGATCATCACCGCCTCCGCCCTGTCCTTGCGGCACATTGATTTTGATTGCCTTCCGCCGCCCATCGTCTTGCACGATCACTTCAAACTCCACCCTCTCGCCGACATTCAGTTTCTTGAATCCTTGCGCTTTGATATCCGAAATGTGGACGAGTACTTTGCCGCTGCCGTCGTCACAATTGATGAATCCGAAGCCTCCGCGGTCATTGAAATGTGTACAAACACCTTTCATCACGCTGGGTCCTTGAGCCATGCTGTGAATATGTTCTTCACTTAAGAAATCAAAAAGCTGTACATGTTTTCGTGCTCAAGTATCTGCAAATGAGGGTAAACCTCGATAAAGATAAAATTATGTTCCGAGATCAACAACAATGATTGAAATTACATTTTTGATTTTTTGCACAAAGAGATTCTGGCACATTTCGATCAAAATAACAATGAAACACAGTCAGTTTGTGTGCTCAGCTTTGCAGTCAGTGCGCGTATTCAGTTGTGCAGTCAGTTCGAGTGTTCAGTTGTGCCGCCAGTTCGTTTAACAATCAAGGTTCTCTGGGCAGAGCAGCGAGGTCAGCACAGTTTTGAACCACTCCACGGATAACTCATCCACTGGCTCCATGTAGCTCAGTTCCGGCCAACTTATCTGGTAGAAACGCAGCAGTTCGAGCTTGAATGCCATCAGGGCTTCCCGATCCACCTCTTTATGACGCTCACATCGTTCCAAAAACGTGGGCCAATCAGCAGCATTTTCCAGCTCCAGCACGCAGCCCATTCTTCGGAGGCATCTGACATGAGGGTTCAAAGACAATTCCTTAAGCATTGGTCCTTTCAATCAGTGGATACATAACTGGTTCATCAAAGGCGTGATTCCGTAGTATTCGCTGGCCAGATACAACGATTTGTAATCGATGTAATCGCACTTTTGAATGTAGCCGCCGTACAGAAACACCATCACAATCTCCATCGTGCGCGCACAAAATGGAGAGAGATGTTCCTTCTCTGCAGTGTCCAACCACTGTCTTTTCAGCCAGTTCGTGAAATACGGCGATGCAGCACCCTTCAGAATGTGTTCATGCGCTTCGAACGTGTACTTTTTTGGGTCCAAATCGAGGTCCAACATTCCGAGGTTCAATCTCATTCCTTTTGCTGTGTCGTTGCAGTGCTTGCATTGTCCGTCCGGCATATGTCTGACTGCAGTGATGTGGACATCGCTATCCTCTCCAGATTCAAGCAATTTGATTCGTTGTAGTTCCAGCAGAGTTCCTGTGCGATCGTATCGTGGGTCCAATCGGAGACAGTTCGTAGATCCGAGGGTGAGTCGTTTGCCGTTCCCGTTGTCTTCCACATGAAACCGGTCAGTGATTCCCTCCCAGATTGTCACCTTCAATTTGATCACAGTATCCCTTTTCCGATCGCCATCTCCATGTCCAGTTCCTCTCGCTGCCAATCTGCCGAAGGCGGTCATGCTCGGTGCAATGATGAATTTGTATTCCGTATCCCAATCCAGTATCTCGTTGCGAGTCTCCTTGAACAATTCCCTCCAGCATTGCACCGGCAAAGTCTCGTACTGAATAGGTCCATTCTCAGTTCCTGGAACTTTCCGTAGATACACTGCACTGAGTGTAAAGCCACCTTCCTGCAACGTTTCATGGTGAAGGGTGACATAAGCGGCCACGCTGTCTTCGCGGTTCTCAGTGGATGCGCTGCTGTTGCTGTCGTCGTCCGATAGCTCTCGTAGAAATGAGCATTTGATTTTTCCGTATCCTCCGAGGTTCGCTGAAAATGTATAAATGTTTTGCAATGTTTGCTCGCCGAGGACCACGTGGATGGGATACGTCGTGTACTTTCTCCGTGCTTCGACTGTGATGCTTTTAGCACGTCGTGTTCCTTTTGGTTCATCTACGTCCATCATCGCCGACATGTTCCTTTAAGTTCAAAAGTGCAACAGGAATTTACATTCAAAAAGTTTTTTTTTTCTTTGTGATTCTCTTTTAGATTGTGAATGGTACACTGTGTGATTCTTTGCTCGACCCTTCTGGATCAATGGAGTGCATGTTTTCCGGTGCAGGTTGCTGGATTTGCTGGTGCATATTCTCCAATTGTGCAAACTTTGCAATCTCCTCTCTCATTGCAATGAGTTCCCTGTGTGCACATGACACCACAGTATTCACCACATTTTCCAGAGTATCGTGAGTGTACCACCTAACTGATTCAGTTTGTCCATAGCTCTCTCTTTCGCATGATATTCCTCAATGCGTTTGCTTTGCAGATACTTGAGCTGGACATAGATCTTTTCCCGCACCACACGGACTCTCTCTCGATCCTTGCACATCTCCTCAATGCCCTCCGTCAATACCTCGATTTCTCGATCCAATCGGTGCAGTTGCCTGTATTTCCAAAATTCATGCTCAGTGCGGCCAGTCTGGTGTCGGAGACATGAAACTTGACTGTAGTGCAGAATTGTAGCTTTGGGAATGCGGCTCTGATACATTTGGTGCAGTGCTCTCACACATCTGGCATCTGGATGCGGTATCTGGGTTGACGTAAGTACAAACAGAGCACGACCACTTTCCCATGTTTGTCGACATGTCTTTCAGTTGACAATGTACCCAAAAAAAAAGCCAAAAAATAAGTAAACACTTCACATTTTAACACACACAGAGGCAGACGTCAAACGGTTTGCTTCCAACCAGACACAATCGAATTCAATCACAAAGTCAGATTATCCATAGAAGCAAATGATAAAAATAAAGTACGACACTGATCACACAAAGTTCCTCTTGAGTTCCTTTTCAAAATAATGTATTCGTACTGCATCTTTCTTACGCTGCCTCGTTACAACTGCAATCACAAAATTCAATGCCTAGTTCCATGTGCTTTCCTGCTTTCATCTCAATTGTTGAATCGAAATGCTTCATCCTCATCCTCCACATCCTCATCCTCCACATCGCCCTCCTTACCTTGGTCATATTCCACATCGTCATCCTCCTCATTGTCCACCGTCTCTCTTTGTAAATCATTCTCCGTCAGCTGCATGCTGAACTCACATCGGTTCTCCTCACGATCCTCCCACTCACTCCGCTCCTTTTCTTTCTCCCTCTCCTTCTCTGCTGCTTTTGCCTCATGCATTCTTCCTCTTCCTCTCTTCTTCAGCTTTCCATTGTTGCGATTCTTCTCCCGTGCCATATCCGCCTCAGCGCTGCAGCTGCGCTTTCGGTGGCGGTTTCGGTTATGGTTTCGGTCACGGTCTCGGTCCTTCCTCCGCTCTTCATGCTGATTCAGCAGCTCCACCTCCTCTTCCTCGTCCAACAGTTCCAGTGCCATATCCGCCTCAGCGCTGCAGCTGCGCTTTCGGTGGCTGTTTCGGTTATGGTTTCGGTCACGGTTTCGGTCCTTCCTCCGCTCCTCACGCTGATTCAGCAGCTCCACCTCCTCTTCCTCGTCCAGATCCAACGACTTGAATTGCTTAGTCGTGCTCCTCATGGAGTTCCTCGATGGGCTCCGACTACGGCTCCGACTACGGCTCCGACTACGGCTACGACTGCGGCCGTGGTTCCTGGCCTCGGGATAAGGCAAATAATCCTCCACTCTCTTCCTCGTGGCGGTCCTTGCACGATCATCGCCATCGTGGTCGACGTCGCTCTCGATCTCCAGCGTCACAGATTTGTGCCGTGACGCGTTCCTTGAGTTCTTCTTGCTGCTCCTCTTCGCCTTTCGATTGCCGCTCTTCTTAAAGTACTTTCGAATGCCGCTCTTCTTCGAATGCTTTTGGCGCCGTCGGGGTTTGCGATGTTGTTCAACTTCGGACTCGCTGGATGTGAATCCCTGATCCCAGCACACACGCTTCATCATGTCCAGTTTGTCCCACTCCTCATTCATCGCCATTGTGTCGCGGGCCACCTCAATGTGATCGTGTGTTGCTTGCATTTTCCGTTTCAGCTTGGCTGTCCACCAATCTGGTGCCTTTTTGAGGTTGGTGGGCACCACAAAGCGTGTCTTTGGTGCCGAGCATGCACTCTCTCGGAGTTTCAAGTGGGTTTGAAGCGCGCGAGTATTTGAAATCACTTTCCCGCATAGGCACAAGACCCCCACGCTGCTGGGCCACTTCAAGTTATAAAAATCCATCTGTCCCCCGACGTAGTGCCGCCAGTAATGCCCAGACACCGAACTCCTGTACAATTCAACGTTGCACAAAAGACATTTGAACCTGCTCTTTCCCCACGGATGCTTGACCACGGTCACCTCCACAACGTGCCCACTTATTTTTCGCAGCTCTCCCCTCTTGCAATAGGGGCCTTTGGCCAGTGGCAATTTACTGTACCCACACTGTGCAATCGTGTGTGCCCATGCCGAGGTGCTCCCATTTAGTTCCTCATCAGCTCGACCGACATCGACATCGACATCCAACCGCGCTCTCTTCGCACGAGATCCTTCATGATCGTTGGATGAGCATCTCCCTCTTCGCCCATTGTGATTCGCATAGTCGTTATAGTGCTTGCTGCCTGGTTCTGCGTGAGTGCTTGGCATTGGCTGCGTCAGTGCCACGTTGCGCTTCGGAAATCGCTTCATAAGTGGTTTTGAGTGGTTTCCCTTCCGACTGCGCGTGTTGTTGTTGGTTCTGATTCTGGTGCTGGTGCTGGTGCTGGTGGTGCTGGTGCTGGTGCTGGTTCTGGTTCTGGTGCTGGTGCTGGTGTGGGTGCTCGTGCTCGTGCTCGAGGGCTTAAACTGGTTCCTTTCTCGTCTCATTGCGTCAGCAGTCTGATCAAACATTGATGTAATGGACAGTGCAGCAAAGGTACGGTTCAACACATACTTTGCGGTACAAGTCATCTTGCTTTTTTCTGGCTTCGACGATTTCAATCATATCCGCCGAATGTGGTCCTTTGTGGCGACGTCCATCTCCAAACGGAATCCCATGTGCCACTGCTTGCTCAAAGTACTTGGTGCATTTGGCAATGTTCCCACCGAGATTCAGGTACTCTGCAGCCGTCAACGAACCAGCAGGATGCTTCAGAGTTGCACCACTGAGTGGGCCTATAGTCGAGAGGACAGGTTCCAAATGATGCCACCCTGCAAGCAGCATCGTCAGCAATTGGTTCTGTGGCAAGTGGTATTCGAGTACGTCTTGAACACTCATTTTTCGACTGGCTCCCCTGAGTGCGAGCTCGTACAGACACTCGCGGTCCATACGCTCCGCAAAGTACCGCAAGGAACTGCAGGGAACATCCAACTTTTTCGCCATTTCACTCGAGGGACCTTTGTCCAGGTACAAGGCCACTGCCAACATAATGAGCTTCGGTTCCAAATCGTGACGGATCGCAGATAACATCAGCCTGAGCTCATGTGCGGAGACTTCCAGGCTTTGAGTTTCCCAGTCTTGATGAATCATCGTGATGTCCATGTCGCACGGTTTCTGATCCCACACCGCATCCAAAGCCACATTATCATGTTAGAAGGAAAGTACAGTGGATCACAATCTGTTTGGTAGCAAACTACATACTGATTTTCTTGGATTCAGCAGGCTGTTCGATCGTAGAGTCTTGGACTCCAACAATAGCTGTTTCAAAACACCCGTCTGCAGGCACCAAAAGATAAAAGGATCCAAGCAGATATTCACACATCGAATACAATCTGCTATTTCTTCAGCAGGTATGACTTTCATGAATGCCCGCAGTTCATCTGTGTGCATCACGCTGAATCCTCTGCCGCTGTTGGCAATCCTGACCTGATTGTGCGACTGCAAAATTGTGAATTTTTCGAAACTGAGAACGCTGTATTTCGCTTCACCGTTGGCTGAACATCAATATTGATACAGAGTGGATTCTACAAAATGTAAACAGTGATTTGCTCAAACTACATCCACCACACATAGACAGAGAAGAGTTCACATTCAGAGATTTGCACAAACTACATACTGCGAATCCAATCCTCCACCCAGCTTTCCCCCTCAGGAGGTACCACCGAGCCTGATGCAAAAGTGTTGATGACAGAGCCATCGTTCCTCTGTTCCTCATGCAGTTCTTCATCTTGTTTGGCATCCGTGTCCATCTCTGCTTTGTCATTTGCAGTGCCCTGTGCCTTGCGTACTTTGAATTGGAACTCCTTGTAGGCCTCCTCAGCCTCCTTTCTTTGAAGCTTTCGAATGATAGCTCCAAAGGCATGGGTCATCCTGACATGGTACTCTTCGTCATCGTCGTGGTGGGGCGCGTTGTTCAATACATTGCCTCGTTTTTCCTCTGCCTCTACAGAATATCTTTGCCGGTAATCCCTGAACGGGGTAATTCCGTCGGCGCCCACAGTGCCGTAGCACACCACCTTCCCACTAGCGAATTTGGGAATGTCCTCAACTTCAAATTCCAACAGTTCTCGCAGGACAGGTTCGTAGGCCGTTTTGATTGCCGCTGTTCTTCCGGTTGACACACGGCAGGTCACCATCACTTTCAAAGGGATATCCTGCTCCATCTCATCCAGAGTAGCTCCCTCATTTGGTTCGCATTCCGAGTGTGTTTCGTCGTCTTCGGACATTGAGCTGTCGGCCATGTTGTTCGTGCGCAAATAGTGCACAGTGCTAGTGGTCTTTAAAAAATTGTTTTGTCCTCATGGCTGCTTTGAGCCACTTGAATGGACGTCAGCTGTGGCTGCAGTACATTGGGCAAAGACAAGCAGTCAAATGGACGATAGCAGTGGCTGCGGACGATGTCGACGATGGTGCATTTGAAGGAGACATCATGGACCAGCCGTCACGTGATTTGGATGTCGAGCAGGCACAGTCTGTCGCCCGGAACATTACCCAGGAAATCTGGAATACGGAAATATTGGGCGATCACCAATTGCCCATGCACCACACGTGGCAAGCAATCGAAGCGATTGGATGGTCCCCATTCGATTATCGTCAGTTCACCGCGCCCGCGCTTCGGAAATTCGCTCATGAGCTGGGCAATCACGTCTCGCGGTGCTTTCGGAAATTCGATCATGAGCACGGTGCTGACCAATGGAGCATGGATCGTGTGTGCGCACTCCAGCCGAACGGCACCGTGCATGTCAACCTTCAAGCGCTCAACTCGGACATCCGAGTGCGAATGTTGATGGCCCAGTTTCAGAGGCTGCCTTTGGTGCAGACAGCACAGGCTAAGCTGCCTGGTTCCAGTGTGACCCTGCAAGAATGCGGGTTGTTATGCATTCCAACTGCGGCCACCGAGAGTACCTCTTATTCGCAAGATGGTCTGTCCATTACTCATCACTCCATTCATTTCTCTGTCTATTACCTCTGTCCATTACTGATTTTTGTGGTCAGCCGACGCCCTCACCTGCACTGTGCTCATTTGCATGACTCCGCACGCTGTCGACGGGTTCCCGTGCGTCTGTACAGGCACTCATTTGGACCCAGTGCATCAGCATCAATTAGTCAGAGCGGATGCAAAATCAATCGGACGCAAAGTCCGTGTCATTTTAAAATCAGGTGAAGGCATATGCCTCACAGGCAATGTGGCATATGCCATGGGCCAACGACATGGAATTGAGAACGACGACATGGTACTTTTGTATTTTCGATTTGCAATTGAACAGGCGAACAGTCGAACAAGCGCAGTTGAAACGAGTCAGTGGCTGGGTCCGGAAGCGCCTGTCAAGTGGCGTGAGCTTTATTATGCAGGATTTACGTGGTGTCGCACTTGGAGGCAGTATATGAATTGGAGAGATTTGGAAATGCGAACGTTGCAACGGATTGCACTGGAGATTATGGAAGAAAAGAAGAATGAGGATTGAGACATCTCGTGCAATGTGTACATATATGTATTTGGCACTGCAAATGGAACTGTATTTGGCACTTTATTTGTATACAATGATTTTTTGGTCATTTTTGAAATCCCAAGCAAAACATTAGGCACTTCAACTTCTTTACCTCATGGGCAAGGCTGCGCAAGCTTGGAAGAAAATCTTTCAAAAAAAAGCAAAGGTCCTGCCCCGCAAGAACAGATCTCTTAAAGTCAAATCTATCCCTCGGACAGATATCTGCTCAATTTGCCGCACTCCACGCGAGAAGCGGCCATGTCAGTGGTGCAACGAGAGCACAGAGGCCGTGGAAGCAGACAGGAAACAAGCACAGGCCGTCATGAAGTTGCGTGGTTTAACGCAGACTAAATTGCCATTTCAGACGCGACTGGGGAATCAAGAGTGGATTCAAATCAGGAGGAACCCTCTCAAGAAGAGCACTTATCCGTACCGATCCCAATGATTCTCAGAATCAAGGCATACATGTTGTTTCTAATTTGGCACTGTGAACTCTTGCATGTTGTTTCTAATCTTTGAACTGTGAATTTCCAGCACTTTTGCACTTGGAACTGAGCATGCTGCAGCAACCCGAACAAGAGAAAGTACACGGCAGGCACATCGCGTTTTGGTATTTACTATGGTCTATCACAGGGACATGCCACCAATTGATTGAGCTCGCATTCGAGATTATCGGTTTGAACAAGCCGCCACTAGACGTGGTGCGTGCCATCCACGACATGATCATTGGACCACTGGACCAAACCATGTCATGTACGTGGCATATGGTCCTCAATCACGACTCATTTTTGCCCTCTGAATCATGCGAAATCACCCACGGCCACAAACAGCTGACTTTCAAAGCAGATATGGCCGGCTTGCTGTATCCGATGAACGAGGTCATCGCACAACTTGGACCGATCTGGTTGTCGCGCGATATCGGAAGAAGGTCGAGGTGGAATGGTCACGATTTCGATGGGAAGCATTTTGTAAATGTATGGCAGTTTCTGTGTGCACCTGAACAGAACAAAGTGGGAAGTTCGATTGGATTTGGAATCTCAAGGCATATCCAGGAACTATGCATTGAGGATTGCAACCCAGAGGATCCCACATTCCCAAGGTGTGTGCACTCTGCGTGCAGTTTTGTGATTTGTGTACCGTGTAGTTTTTGTGTGGTTTGTGGCGTATTGTCTTGTGTGTGCTGCTGTAGGCACTACAATGAACCATGGCTAAGGCGCCCTAGGGCATGGTCGGCGTCCATCAAGTTCCGCACGCACGGAGCTCGCCAAGAACAGGGTATTTTCTTGTATACTGCAAGCGATTTGTGGCGTTACAATGGCCATGAACTCCGTGGAGCGCGACCTGAGGTATACGTAGTGCTGGACCCTGTCAATAGGACCATCAGTGTGGATCGTGTCGCGGTGTGGATCAAGGTGATCGTGAGCCAGTATTATGAAGAGTGCTGGGTGAAGATCGGACCCTCTGATCCTGTCCTCGTCGACCGAAACCGCACCTACGACGGGTTCCGCAACCTGTTCAAGCCACGACAGCTGACGTTTCGCGGAAAGTATATGAAGTACGTACGCATAGTGCAGTCGAGAATGAACACGGAGTACACTGGACGTGAGGAGGCGAAAGCGTGGTGGCCAGAGGCTGAACCAGAACCATCCGTTGAAGAATGCAAATGGCCCCTCGAACCAGTAGGTGAAGCGGAAAGTGCACCAAACTCCCCTCAAACCACTGTACATGAAATGCTCAATGTTCAGGGCAGCCTGGACGAGGAAATGCACGAATGACTGACCAAGCAGTACAATAGAATAGTTTATTGGAAGTATGGAATATTGCAATTTGTAGGCACTATAACAGGCACTTTTTTGTGATGTGAAAGAATTCTTTTTTTCTTGTTCTTTTCTTTGTTTTGGTTTGATTTTGTGGATGAAATGACCCGCGGATCCAGACGATGGTGTATTGTGTATTTGGGATCCAGCCATTAATGCATTGTTATGAGATTGTTCCCATGAGTGCATCATTATTGCGCTGAGCACTTGGGATTTCATATTTTTGAGAAACGGCTAACTCAACATTTTTAAGCAAACATGGCAGCTCGCACTTTTGCAAACATGGCAGCCCCGTTCACTCGTTTCTTATCGAAGGAGATGCTGCAGCCCTCCAGGTGCATGAATATTGGGGATGTGGTGAACAACTTGCAGGTCCTCACCGAGCACTGCAGATGCCTCAAGAACCCGTCTGCTTTTGTGAATGCACGAAAGGAACTGGCCGGGAAGATTGCAGTGCTCATACAAGCTCTGCGCACCCCAATGCATGCGTGGACAGCCATGAGTGACGCAGTGCAAATCAGCCGGAAATACATCGACGAGAAAAAGGAAATATTCTGGGCATTGAACCCTCAGGAACAACGGAATCTCAAGGACCTGGAACGATGTCTGGCATATCATCCCGTCAAAGATTTCAGAATCCATTTAGTGCGCATATTCCAGCACTATTTACGACAATTCCAGCAATGCAGCATCTACCTGAAGTCCGCAAAGAAGGCTGAATTCAGGACTCTGGTTCAGGACACATTTGCCTCCCGAACAAAAGCCGCCGAGAAGCTCCTGCACTATTTTGAACCAATCTGGAACTACAACCGCACCCGAAAGGCATCCTTTGATGAAATTGGTCGATACATGCGGCTTTGCCGGTTTGTATGTCTTCTCTACATTTCCGATCCAAAAAACACTGTGCATTTGGTGTGTTTGCAACCAACCAATCAGCAACGTCACCGCAGCGCAGGACCACTGTTTAAGTCAAATCAGGTACACTCCATCTTGGTGACTGATTATTCATTTCCTAAACTGACAATGTGTATATGTGCTTAGAACTGCAAACAGAAGAAACTTTGGTGTCCAGATGGCGCAAATCATCGACGTGAATGGGATGACTGCCACTGTGGAGACGGTGGATACCCATTTACGGGCTTACCTCGACGTCGAGGACGTGCTGGACTCCATGCCCGATCCAGATGTTCATGGCGAGAAATGCCCGGACTGTGAGCACATTGTATTTGCAGAGAGTGCACAGCTGCAGAATATCTGGATGGTGCTGGAGGACAATTATAAGGGCGCACCCAAAGCACGAGCCGCTGTGGGCTCCAAGGCGAGTATTGCACTGAAAAGGAAATGTCAATCACATTGAAAAGGAACCCAAGGCATTGTTTAAAAAGGAACCCAAGGCATTGACCGCAAAATGTTTCATCATTGAATCGGATTTGGAACCATAAGCATTGTGGATCATTTATTTTCTAAAATTTTTTAATGTAATTTATTTGTGATGGACAATCGAAACATTCCCATGAATATTATGCCTCGCTACACGCGATACATCAGGCCAACAAACAAGAGATCTTGGTCTATCATGCCGAAAATTAAGGACAGAACGATGGAACAGTTTGATTTGCTACCATTTTCCCATGAACCTATCTGGCACAGCATTGAGCTTGTTAAGGATATGGGCGACGATGCTGGATCATCTCAGAGCTGGCAGCGATTATCGTCGTGTTGACCCTGAGCCGCAAACATACACCTTTCAATATTACCAAGTTTTCTTTTTCGGCGTTGTCCTCTACGACGGCACCGCATTGGACATTGAAATCCAACAACGCCAGCAGGACTCCCATGACTGATCAGCATTGATCAATGCTCCACCTTCAATTGAATTTAAATCAAGATTCATGGTTCATGGTTGTTCCCATGAATATCACTCTGTGGTGAATGGTACCATCGACTGAGTCGGTGAAACTTGTGCCTCAGTCATCGAAAAAACATTTACAGTGTCTGAATCTTCCAAGTGACATGGCAGAACCGTCGAAGGAAGAGAAAAAAAGTGAACCCGAGATATTAGAAGAGGCAGAAGACACAATAGATATGGAAGTGTTGAAGCATGAATTACAGGCCTGTTGAATGTGCATGTGTATTTTTGGTCCCACCAAATCCAACCAGTGTGTGTGACTGATACTCAGCTGATAAGCTCAGCAACAACTTGTTTGAGGGGTGTATATAAGAAAGATATGGACGGACTGGCAAACATGATCAAGAACTTGGACGGCGGGTCTGCCATGCTCACCGCCTTCGACGGGAATGCACGCACTATTGCCATTGCAAGCAACACCCTCTACCACTTGTGTTGCGCACTTATTCAGAAGAAACTGGACAAGAACACCGCCCAGTTGCTGCAATCAAGCCAGACTTGGAAAGCTCATGACGAGTGGCGGAAGGCAAAGGGTCTAGGCGAACTGTCAAAGGTTTACACTTCGTCGTAATGAATTTATCCTTGCACCGCATTGGAACTGATTGTTGGCAGTTGAATCTATGAGCACTGATCGAAGGCAGCACTTGTGGAAATGCACGAGCTCCGATTACGAACAGCACTTGTGGAAGCATTGGAAAATTGTTAAACTGAGATTTTTTTTTTAAAAAAAAACTGTGCGCTCAGCATTTGTGAACCATCCTGTCGTCTTGGAACAAAGCTCATGTCGCACGTTGAACAACAGAAAAAAACTGTGCATTTCACTGGTCCCAAAGAGCTGCGCGCAATCGTTCATACCCCCAAATGCAAAAGAAAAATCAAAGCACAATCACCACGAACAAAACAAGCCATTTATCGCACGGAGCATCAGGTTTGGTTTCTTGAATTTCAGTGGACAATATATATGTATTGGTGGCACATGGAATGGATGTGTCGATAACAGTTGCAACAGCGTTGGATCAGTGATCTACATCAGGAATTGCGAGCAGTGCGCATCTCTCTGAAGACAAAGTACCCCAGAAATGACTCGAATGCAGAGGTGGAAGATATTAAGTTGCATCTGAAAGGTTTGCAGCGCGCATTGGTCAGGTTATTCCATGCAAACGAGGATCTCGGTAAATTAGTGGTCAACGGTTTGGAAACGCATACAACACAGTCTATTTTTGGGACACAAATTGATGCTGAGAATCAATGGCGAACGCGGAATGGGCTGCTGAGTCACGGAGAGAGTACAGATGTTGAATCAGAATGAGAAGAATACTGCTGAACTTAGGAACACGTCATGGAAATGAGGCACTTTAGGTACATGTTTGATTGTTGGCATTTTTGGCAATGAGGAAATCCCAAACATTTGAAGTAAAAAGTAAACAGTTACACTCTTTTCTACATCTTGCCCTCATGGCTGCGAATCCCCAAAGCACTCAAGGCACCACTTATGTTGGCACCAGCTATGACGACAGCACCGATGAAGAGGAACATGAACAACAAGGCATCACCCCAGGAAATACCATGAAGTACACGAGCGAGGATCAATGCAAAGCCTATCACGTCATGGCACAGATCGAGGTGGCCCGCCAAAGCATGGAGGATCTCCTTCTGCAGGATTCGGAGGCGGTGAAGGTGACCCGCAGTTTACAGACAGAATCTGAAAGACTTGAAGCTGATCAAAAGGCATTTGAAGCTAAAACAAACAATGAGTTTGCGGAAGTCCTGCATCAAAATCGACAAATACACGATTTAGAGACTCGGGCACTGCACGATGCTGAGCAGAAGGTGGAGCGGATGAGATTGAACCTGGAGCGGATGAGATCGAACCTGAAGCGTCTGGAGGCGGACCACAAGGAGCAAGAGGACATTATGAAACGGACAAAGAGGCACCAAATGGAGGAATTCCGACACAGACACCGGCACATTGCCACCAAGATGGCTGATACGAAGCGCAAAAGATTGCCGACATTGGAAGGACGTCAGATGGAACTCCACGATAAGAAGTGTATGGTGGACGAGATGGTGGGAAAGTGGAAGTTTGATTACTGCGTGGATCAATGCACCCAAACGTACAACGCCTTCCACGCACTACAAAGGCATGTGACGTCTCAATGTCTCCTTTCATACTCTCTAGTCATTTGTACATGTGCTGCGTTAGCAAGCTCGACGCGATCAAACTCTTTCTCCGCGATTAGTATGTAATTGGCCTCTCTGAGCATGTGATGTACTGTTCTTCCACTGATTGTTTGCTTCCACAAATTCATAGTAACTGCGTCAAAGAGACAGATTGGGGCTCTGTGATTCATCCGCCATCGCGATCTGTGCCTCCTCCGGAGAAGAGGTAGATATATCCAATCTTTTGCCACCTTGATGTACTGTGTCTCGTGACAACATTACTGTGTACAGCAATTCCCCGGTTCAAACTTGGGCTTCGAACCCCTACCCAAAGCATTACATGGAAAAGTATCACGCAAAAGCGCACTCCGCAAATTCGCACCATGGAGGGTATGACCAAGAGTATAAGCCGGCTACGAAGCCAATTCGAGGCTCACCTCCGCTGCAGAGCAATGCACACCAGGCACCTCCGCACTATGAGCTCAAGGCACCGTATGAGTCCGCACCAAACTACTCCAGAGACCGACCATGTGCGCCACAATATTCGGCTCCACCTCAGGGCCATTACCCTCCACCATCGGCACCAATGCACCCTGCTCCAGAACATGGCCAATATCGTCAACCATCGGCGCCGGCCCATTGGGCTCCACCTCGTGTCCATTACCCTGCACCATCGGCACCAATGCACCCTGCACCATCTGCACCTGCTCCAAGTCCCCAACAGATGAAGAAAGTGCATTATGTCGGCAAGATAGCCACTGAGCCCACGGAGATGTCCCCCGCCGGCGACTATNTACTGACCCTGCTCCATGCGCTGCAGGGTACAGCATGGCAAGAGTTGGTACAATTATGGGACAATCTGCACGCGCACTTACCGCAGGAGCAGAAACCAAAATTGGCTCCTTTCGTCCACGTGACGAAGATCCGCCAGACCGATCTGCGCACTATGAACGAGCCCGTTCACTGCAGATGGACCAAAAAGTATCTGGCTAAGGAGAATGTACTGAAGGACATCATTTTGGAAGGCGAGGTCAAGGTCGAGTGGGCGGGCTCAGATCGTGAGAAAGGGCGGCGTTGGCGGGCGACCATGTACCACGCAAAGATTTCGCAGCGGAGTAAATCGAAGAGCGTGCTCATTAAATATGAATGCTCCAGACGGGACTGCTCCGAATGCTATGATGCCGGGATTCAATTTATTGAGTGCCCAGATAGTGGCCATATGATCAATCCCAGGTACTCTGTGCGAGCCTCGGAAGCAGCAGACAAGATTCGTGAACGTCANCGAAGCGGCGGGAAATACTGAAACTGAATGAAGCACTGTGGGAACTTTGACTGTGAACTCTATGGGAACTTTGTGGAATTGCGTTTCTGTGGTCTTTGTATAATTTATGGTTTCNTCAATTAAGTGTTCCCATGAACATNTCCTTCTANGGAGATCAATATAGAAAGAATTCTCGTGACATTAGATCACAACTTTTTAACAAACCTAACATCAATTGAATCGTGTTCTTTTTGTGCCTCATTCCAAACTTTAAAATATTGACATTGGCTGTCCAAGCATTGGGCTACAAACCAAGTTTTTTTTTTTGGCTTGTCATCGTGACAGCTATTTTCGATCATGTCAAAGGTCAGCGGAAACACAGCAGACAGCAGCACCACGGAATCAATAAGACCTGAGCACCAATCAGCACCGATGAACNCACAGAACCTACGAACCNTAGACATTGANACAAAGTGGCCCAACAGCGTGCATCANGATGATGNCTATGAGAAGCGAGTGGAATGGCCAACTACAGANGGAATTAGTTTTAAGCTCATCACGCAGGTGTTTGGAGCANNGTGGCAAGGNAAAGGACTGAAACTNATTACGGAAGATGCTGCTCAGTTTCAAACCGAAACCACGTTGGATNTNGNCCNTTTCGAACCAAAAGTGCTCTGGGAACCTGGTGACNGCGACCGTTTCTGGGTGATTCAACCAGGNATATGTCCCTNCATCAGATTATGCGGAAGCGAATCCCATGAATGGCTGCTGAGGATCAATATCAATGAACCAATGTGGAAAACGGACATTGCAGGTTACGTGATGCCATTGGAGTCATATCCCAGAACGAGGTACAAGCTGTGTCTCCGTAAATTTGCAGAATATCCGCAAATGTTGCAAGACAGTACTTTGCACTTGCGCTACAACTCTGTCATTTGGAAAAAACCGGCTTTACACCTTTGGAAAACCCCAGCTATGATCAAAGGTATGTCTCTCTCTGTCTCTCTCTGTTTCTGTCTCTGTTTCTGTCTCTCTCTCTCTCTCTCTCACTCACTCTGCCTCTCTACAAATGCTGTTCAACATACAGCAAAAATGCACGCCGTGCCCGGACAGTTAAAATACCATCAGTTGGTCAACAGCACTCAGCACAATCACTGGACCACAGTACTGGACGGAATCTGTAAATTGTATACGTCCCAAATTCAATCCACTCAGTTTTCGGTCCGGTGCAACAATGAGAAGCTGTGTGCAGAAATTCAGGGATTGAGCAAGGAAGAAGGCAGAAGCTCGCGCATTTTGAAAATGGTGGAAATGTTGGATTTTGCAGAAGCAGCTGCGGAAAAAATAAAATCAAAGGAAAAGTTGCTGGAGAGTATTCAAGTGATCAAGAATCTATACCACAGAGCCTGCGCAGCCAATTTCGCTGCGGCATCCTTGCACAACGAACCTTGGGCACAATTGACTGAAGAGGACTGGTCTGCTGTGGTGCAGTTCTTGATTTGGTGGACCATAAAGGACATGGATAGCAGCACGAACACAGGCACTGCAGCGCACGCTGGAAGCAGAAAAAGGAAAAGTGGCAGCATGAACTGGAATGAGGAATCGTCGCCGCAATATAAGAAATTTCGATCAAATCAGTGAAACAAAACATCTCATTGTACAATAAAACAGGCACTTTGAACTGGAACTTACGCATTTTCAAACTTCTCGAACATGGCAATCTTCATTAAAGTACATGATGCATCATTGGAACAAGCAGATCTGGCATTGCTCAACAGAAAGAGACGGAGCTCATCTATCATCTCCCTTCGCGAGATCCAAATGGGTCCGGACGAGATCTTCTGGCTTAGAATGCAGGTGGAAGCGTGCGGTGACAAATATTCATTAATGAGGGTAACGATGGAGCCCAAGCGAGACCAGACGCTGATCCGTGAATTTCGAATGGATTACAGAATCGAACTGCCAGAAACGGTGTGGGGAAGGAAGAATATCTTGTTCCACAAGACGAGCGTCGGAAATTTCAGAGGGAAATCTTTCCCCTTTGTGGCTCCCAATCAGTGGCCCAATCTGTTGAGTCCGTTTGTGGTGACAGTCACTGTCTATGGAATCAAACCAGAGTGCAGTCCCAGTACAATGTTGCGAAGACAGCAAATGCTGAGGATGTACAAATATAGTACGCAGGACGGCAATATGCTGCTCACCGCAGCAAATCGAAACTCGACAAACAGCAACAGCACTATGGAACTCGAGGACTTGGCGGAGAGCAAAGAAGCAGGCATCCGAATCGACAGAACGGTATTGAAGAGTGCATCACCTGTATTTGAGGGAATGCTGAATTCACCCTTCAAGGAGTGCAAGGAGGGACAGATATGCATTGACACAGACTCCCTGCAGGTGATCGATGATATGGTGTTTTTTATCGTGACCGGGGAACTGAGAGAGAAGGCGGACTGCCTGGAACTGTTACGGATATCCCATTTGTACCTTTTGAAGCAAATGAACTATGCACTGATGGCAGAATTGGTTCGTACTCTGACCATGCGGAGTCTGGTGCCCACGATATCAGCATTCGATCGGTACACCTTCAACGACAATCGATCGCAAATGCTGTACGCAGATTTGATACGAACATATCGGAAAAATCAAAAGGAGTGGCAACCGCATCTGATCCAAAACAAGTGCGTACCGTTATGCTGGAGAACGTTTGGGTGTGTGTGAAAATTGAAAATTGTACATTTGTAATGTAAGGCAACTTGGAACTTTGAACTTTGAACTTTTACTTTGCATCATGGACGTGAGCGAGTTCATGGAACATGCCGAGCCCAAGTCAATCGAAACCAAACCACTCGGCGAAACTCAAAACTGGAAATGGAGCACGACGTACCGCACATTGGAACACAGGATGGCTGTAAATAAACCATTGCGGGAAGTGGCAACCATCGGAGGCTTCGATTATCGGTTTGAAATCGTACGGGATTCCGACAACATTTTGGTATTTCGCGTGGAAGGTGCGCTGAGTGTGGGTGGAGAACCCACCTTTGACTTTGAACTGAGTGCAAGTACCGACGATGAAGGGGATGATCGGACAATTCTGTGTGGATACAATGGACTGATCCCTTTTAATCTCGAGCCCGCGAGGGTGGAATTGGAAGAGAGTTGGTTGGACGGCATCAGCCAGAGAGTGCTGGGAAGCAAAAAGGACTGCCCTATCTATTTCAACATTGACCTCCTCATCGTGCACGGAATTGTCTCACGAAATCCAGGCACTGAGCGCGTGTGCACTAAGGAATGGTACGGGAACTGGCGGAACGAGCAAGATCCGGCAACGAGGAACATGCTGGAATTTCTGGAAAGTGAACTCGGCACAGACTTTGAAATCACGGTCCAACAGCACCCGCGGAGCGGAGGATGTGATCTATGCCGCGATAAAGGCGGACGAAGAGACTGGAAAGAGAGCAAAATGCAGGAGGAACAAGAACCAGAACAAGGACTGGACGCAGAGGAAAAGTTGTACACGTTTCGGGCGCACAGATGCATTCTGGACAGGTACTTTGAAGTGTGGGCGAATGTGCAAAGCAACGAATACAAAGAATCGCTGAAGAAGGACGGTCTCAAGGACTTGGGTGTATGTTCCAACGTAGCCGAAGCAGCGGTGATGTGGTGCTATGTGCAGAAGATTGAGGAAGGAGTCGATCTCAAGGAAGCTTGTGAGTTTGCAATAAGATGGGGGAACTACAAATTGGCAAACGAGTTGTGTTGATGTCTCTGTCTCTGTCTCTGTCTCTGTCTCTCTGTCTCTGTCTCTGTCTCTGTCTCTCTGTTTCTCTCTGACGTGGCATGCACGATTACAACGTGTCCGTGAACAGTTTGTTGCTGGAAATGGCGACGACATTGAAAGTGGAATCAGTCTGCAGCCGGAGATGGGATGTCTTTCTGAAGCGGTACGAGCAGAACGGAGATGTTAACACATTCTTTCTGGAGCATTTGAAGGAGAGTGTGCTGGCATTTATTGCGAAAAACTGGAACATTCTGCCAAAGGAAGAGAAAGAGTCATTGACAAAGTGGGATCGACAATACACGGTACCTCTGCTGGATGCAATGCATTCGCGAGGACGATGATAATCAGGAACACATGCACTGCGCACATCAGGAAACTGCATTTGTAAAAGGATTGACTCTTTGTTTTTAAATGTATTAATTGAAAAATTGCACCTTTGTCAATGCCAAAAGTATGAAATCCGTCTGCAAATAGTGGTTTATCTTCACCCAGGACGTGAATCATGCACTGGAAAACGAAAAACTCCAATTCAGCTGAAAACCTGCAAGTTGATTTGACAATGGCGGCAGTGAAACTTTTACAGACACCCTTCATCGCACAGGGTCCTTGAACCATGCTGTAAGTATGTTCAAGAGTCATAATAACCGGTTTTCAATGCTTTTCAATGATAAGAGAGGAAAAAAGTGAACAAATATTAGAGAAAAACGAATGCTCAATGCCATACCGGAACGGCAAAAGTATGACCAATGCCATACCAGTACGGCAAAAGTATGACCAGTGTCATACCGGTACGGCACAAAGTATGCTCAATGCCATACCAGAACGGCAAAAGTATGCCCAGTGCCATACCAGAACGGCACAAAGTATGCCCAGTGTCGTACCAGTACGGCAAAAGTATGCTCAGTGCCATACCG
>PAIH01000045.1 GCA_002711105.1 Planctomycetota bacterium | reverse complement strand
ATAAGCCGGTCCGTGCATTACGGACTCGGACTAAATCGAAATCCACCACGACATTGCCTGACACCGCATCGGCACCGCGGCGTAAAGGAAAGCGGCGCCGATCCAACTTCAAGAAGCGTCAGCGGCGGCGCAAACGACAACGACTCGGTGGTGATCTTGGCTCGATCCCAGAGCATGATTGACCACTCACACTCTGTCACTCTCACCAACATTTGAGGGGCGATGGATGTTCCGCCTCGTTGACTTTTGCTGTTCTGCAGATTCGGACTTTGCTGGATCTGGGACGAGAAATGCTCCGTCCAACTCCGCGCTGATTCGCACCAGAAACGACATTGATTATTACCAGAATTTGCCCGAAATACCCGATGATGGATTCCTCTGGATTTCACCGTGTGTTTATCCCCTGATCCTGATACCACCATCATTCGATAGAGGACGATCTGAGCAATCTCCAGATTCCATTCCCATTCGATCGACGCACCGCATCGTGGATCAATGACCGATACTAAATCAAGTGAATTCCGTCTAATTCGTCGATATCAATGACCCGATTAATCCAATCATCAAATCGTCTGTATCTTCCTTTTTATTCATCGCAGATTCCTGAGATCTCCGCCAATCAAAAGATGGACGTTTGGCGCTGCGACTGACACTCGATTTAAATGGCTCTGATGTCTGCATCGGGAGATATCCGCGTATCCACTGTCCGTTGATTTTGATTTTGATTCCGGACCAAACCACGACACCGCCGATGACCACCAAGAACACAGCGGCCCTCCAATACCAACAAACTAACTTCCAGCCAGAGACACTGCAACACACCGCGCCGGGTTCAATCGCAGTGCCCCTTCCCTGTTCAATCAGTACAGCAGCGGTCTGGTCGTCCCACTCTGGGTTCGACTGCAACAACAAGTGCTGCAGAACACCGCTAGGCGGACGACACTGCCGCGACTGTAAAGCGTATAGATACAGGGCAGCACTCTGCTCAACCTTTACCAGTAGAAGAGCAGGGCGCGCTCGCTCAGCCAAGAGTGCTGAGGAGAAGACCATCGGTTTGCTGTTGGAGTCGAATTCGGTGTTCCCGGTGGACTCTTTGCAGCGAAGACAGCTGGTCGGTGGACATGATGCTCGACAAAAGCGGAGTAAGTGATATTTTTGGACTCTAATTTTGCGGACTTCTGCATTTATAAGTGGACCTCAGCAGAAGTAGCTGGATTATGGTTTTACGTTTGGAGCAGCTGCGCAGCCACTTTACAGTGATGTTACACTTTGAATATTTTACTTTTACTAACGTTTGTTTTGAATGTTTAGAGCTAAAGTCGATTGCGAGTTTAGCCCTCGGTGGCGGAGTTGTGGCAGCTGAACTTGTCTATATTTTATTTGTCTTCACTTAGCTTGCTTGTTAATATTGTGAAGAATGTGCACTGTTTTTACCGAGGTTTTCTCCGTCCGACGGTTCCTCGTAATCCTTGCTTGCTCAAGCTCCAGCTCAAGTCTATCCAGTCCCGTTTTACCCCCATTCTCAGTGACGGCTGGGTTACAGTCGCCACAATTTGGCACCCCACGTGGCAGAGAACGGACCCATTACGTTTCCAAGAGCTATGCGAAGAGGACAAGTTATCATTGCTTTTGACTGACGCTGAAGCTGTACAAATTGACGGTATTCGATAACACCAAGAGGACCAGTCATTACATTACAAGATGGCAGGAATGGACCCACAGTGGCAACAGGACGTTATCCGCAGGAGAATCCCTCCACCTCCTTACGACTGGAACACCCTCCATCAGTTCACGAACGAGGAGATCATTCGTTTGGCAAACCAGCTCGGGTTTGGTCATACTGGAAACGCAGCTGATCTCTCTGCGAACGAGCACCACCATTTGCGACGCTACGTCGGGAACCACGCGGCAAATCGCAATTATCCGAGGTTCATGCAGCATGTTCAGACGTTCTGGCAACGTAGAGATGCTCGAATAGCTCGGGATTTGGCTCGATTTACTGCAGATTCCAGTTCTGATGACGATTCCAGTTCCGATGACAATTCCGATTCCGACAGCAGTTCCGATTCCAATGGCAATGCAGGAAACGCTGCTGGCGCTGCTGGCGCAAATCCGCACGCTCAAACTGTACCCAACCAAGGCAATGGACCACGTCCCCGTCAACGTGACCGCATGGCACAGGCTCTGACGGCGATGCGGAACCAGGTTCAACGCCGAGCACAGCGGAATCAGTGGTTCAATGGACCACGACCGAACCTCGCAGTACAAACACCGACTCCTCCTCCGTCTCACACTCCATCGCCTGCACCGAGTAAGACGCCAACACCTCCACCGTCTCACACACCTTCTGCGACTGGACGCCACACTCGCACTCCGGATGAAGAGCATGCGAACTTTGAGGCGTTCCACCATTACAAGAGCGCGACCAAATGGAACATCACCATCACTGGTCTGCCGGACGAGAACCTGCCGACGAAGCTCAACGAGATCAAGCTGTGGCAGAACATCACCGGCAGCGATGATCGCACTGTGTACGTCAACCTGACCACGAAGGGACTGACCAAGGACGCACACGAACGCTTCATGCAGCGAGCTCGTTTGGATGCAGACTCTGTCGCGACGAAGGACGATGTGATCAAGTTCCTGTTCACCCACTTTGACCACACCACTCTGATGGCGCGACTCTTCAAAGAGTACAAGGGCCAGAAACAGGGCAACACCGAGATCACCGCCTTTTACCAGGACTTCAAGCTGAGGGTGGACCGCTACAACAACACCATCGGGACGCTCTACGAGTACCTCGATCATCGCCAGCTGCGATTGCTCGAGAAGCCCTCTGACATTGATGTGTACCGCACCTTCCTGAACGCACTGAACGACCCAACGCGAAACTGCATCCGGCAGTACATCGCACAGCGAGGGTTACCGGCGCACATTGACGACATCAAAGGCGCGGTCCAGTTCACTCAAACCATGATGAGTCCGGGCAACGGCATTCGTGGACTCTCCAGCACCTCAACATCGAACCGCAGCCGCTCAACGACCCGGAATAAGGATCAGAAACGTTCCGGAAATGCGAATGCACGCGGCTCTGACGATGACGATGTTGACCGTGACCGAAGTCGAAGCCGTCGACGACGCCGTGGCCGTGGTCGTGACTCTCGAAATCGTGATCGAGGACGACGTGGTCGTGATGGACGACGTGATCGACGCAAAGGGAAGGAATGGCGACGTGGTCGAGGTCGAAATGACTCCCGTTCAGATCGGTCGAGCTCTGGAAAGCGCGACTTGTCTCACATTAAGTGCTTCAACTGCGAGCAGATGGGACATTACGCCAACAAATGCCCACTGAAATCGACCAACGACAGCGCCAACTCCTCCAAATCCGACCGCAATGTCAGCAGAGTGCCGAAGCCGTCGACAAAGAAGAAGCAGTCGAACTTTGTTGATGCNCAGAAACCGCAGAAACANATTAATTTTGTGAANGCACCGCGACAGCCTCGACACCGNGANGTGATGCACCGTGANCAAGCGGACGGACNTTTTGTGTGGATTCCCAATGTGANCACCGCCGAAGCGACCAACATCGGGACCGAGCGACGTGCGTAACCACACTGCAGGCGCTAAGTGCATTTATGCGCTCGGCGTCTGTGCAACCGCTCATACCAACGACCTCCTCTCCCGACTCGATGATCCAATCACCAAACGGTTCCGCATTCGGGACTTNAAATCCAACGAAACCGATGGACGNTACATTGGCACTGTGGATACCGGTGCTAATGCCCCCGTTATGCGCTTGGACTTTGCACGGGATCAGGGGTTCCCCATTTATCAACTAAAACGGTTCGTGCCGATCGGTACAGCCAACAAAGACACAGCAGCCCACCTCTGCGCGGTCGTGGACATTGAGATTCTCGATGGACGCACCCAGAAACCCTTTTGGATGAAATCAATGTGGTATCTCCTCGACTCGATATCCGTTGACATTCTGATTGACCGCCGCACGATGCGTTTGATGGGCATTGACTGTGTGGAATTGAATAATGAGTCGTATCGACACCCTGCGACCATCACCAACACTTTGACGGAGGAAGATGACATTTATTGGGACAAATTGCTGGATGTTGACGATCTNCCGCCTAAATCCACAGCTGTTCCCTCCAAANCTGACCCTGTTGGCGATGACGCAGACCAATTAATGCAAAGGACCTTCAACAGGACCTTACCACTGACCAACAACCGACCGAGTCTCGTCGTNCAATTCCTGGAGCTTCCAGCTGACGACTCAGAGACCGACCATTCAGAGAGTGCTGANACTTTGNTGAGCAATGAGACATCGGTGAGCACTGANACCTCGGTCAGCACCGCGTTCTCGACCGATGACACTCGCACTGAGTTCTGGCCATCAGAATGTTGCCGCTCGAGGCAGCTTGACTCGTCANTGAAGGCCAAAGATGAGTGCATCGAGGACACNGTTGACTGCCCACACTCACTGTGTCATCACCCAAAGTACAGCCACTACATTGACTCGGAGTTTGTGGATGTTTCTGACCGTACGGAGATCGAGGTCGTCTGCAAGTTCATTGAGCAGCAGAACACTGTCCTNACCCCGATNGATGTCGACAAACCGCGGTCTGCAGCCGCGACGCGACGGTATCTGTACAGCATCGACACCACCACTCACTACGGCGATGACGTACTCACCATCAGCCACTCACTCTCTGCGCGAGACCGCGAGCGATTGAACCGCCTCATTCGACGCTATGAGTCCCAGATCGCCAGCCATTGGGCGGANACCGGACTCATTGAGGGGATATATTTGAAGTTGGACCTGAAGCCGGGATCCATGCCCTTCAAACGGCGNCCNTACCGCCAGTCGTTNCAAATGAGGAAGGAGATCGAGCGACAGATCAANAAGCTGCTGGCAGCAGGCTTCATTGTGCCGTCGAACTCGGAGTTTGCCTCTCCGGTGACNATGGCNCCCAAGAAGTCGGTGAACGAGANCCTGGAGTGGCGGATGTGCATTGATTACAGGATGCTGAACTCGATGACAGTCCGTGATCAGTATCCTCTGCCCGACATCGCCACGTTCCACGCTCGATTCCATGGCAAACGCTACTTTTCAGCGCTTGATCTCCGCCATGGATACCACCACATTGAAGTGCGCCCGGAGGACCGGCACAAAACGGCGTTCATCACCCACTGCGGACTCTACGAATGGATTCGAATGNCCTTTGGGTTCGTGAATGCCCCCGGNTGNTTCCAGCGGGCGATGAACTACATCTTCAGGGACTGTGAGTTTGTGATCGTGTACATCGACGACATNCTCATTCTCTCTGCNACGTTGGAGGAGCACTGGAACCACATCTCCATCGTGTTCGGACTTCTTGAAGAGTACAACTTGAAGATCCGCATCGGAAAATGTGTGTTCTTCCAGACGGAGCTGCCGTATCTGGGCTTCATCCTCAGCGGAGAGGGAGTGAAACCGGATCCAAAGTACGTTCGGCGNATTTGGGAGTTGAAGGCGCCGATCGTTGCTCAACCGGTCAAGAAGTCGGAGATNCAGCGGTTGATTGGCATGATCCAGTGGCTGCACCGCTACATCCCGCGTTTATCCGATTTCCTCGCCCCGATCACTGAGCTCACNCAAAAGGCAACCAATCAGCGGATCGTTTGGACACCGGAATGCGACGCNGCACTCACTCGAATCAAAGGACTGGTTCGTGATGCTCCGTTGCTCCGCCATCCCAATCTCAACCAGCCGTTCCACGTCGTGTGCGATGCCTCGGACATTGGAATCGGCTCTGTGTTGATGCAGAAACACGGCACCGTCCTCGAACCCTGCGAGTATTGGTCGCGGAAGTTCAACAAACACGAGTCGCGGTGGCACGTTTCGGAGAAGGAGCTGTCCGCCATCGTGTACTCGCTGGAAAAGTGGGANAAGTATCTGCTCGGACCACATTTCCACGTTTACACCGACCACCGCAATCTCGAGGAGCTGCACAANCGCTGTGATGCGGAGACCGTGTCCAACTCGAAGCTGAANCGATGGTTCGTGCGGATTGAGCAGTTNGACTTCACCGCTCATTACATCAAGGGCGTCCACAACATTGCGGCCGACTATCTCTCCAGAGACGCTCTGATGGAGTCCGCTCAGCACCACATCGACCAGCACAATCCCAATCGGTCTTTTGCCGCCAAACCACTCCGCGGCAAAAAGCACATATTCTTCGTCGACGTCGGAGCAGATGCCGTGTCGACCGGAGATGAACTGGTTCAGATCGTTGAGTCTGGAGCTCTCCGACACTGCTACATCGTGCATATCACCACTCATCATGTAAACGAGTTGAGACGTTCTCCTCGGATCGCCGCTAAACAGCGTGCGTTACAGGCATTGAGAGGATCAGCCGAGGTTGCCGCCAGTGCACGGCGTGCAGCTCTCGAGGAAGAGGCTGATTNATCCCATTCCGGATCAACATCGACTTCATCGGGCGTTTCACGAGGGTTTACTCGGGGAAACCCATCAGCTCTCCTTTCTGATGGTCCAACGGGAACCGATGTGGATGTCGATGCGTCGCGTGTTGTGTCCCAGTCACCGGGTGATGCCGTGACAGAGGACGCTTTACCGAGTCGACGACGTGTCGTTGTCTCGGGACAGACCGCTGACGGGAATGGAGATGTCGATGCATTGGATGAGTCCGCCGATGGACAGTTGACTGAGCGACAGCCACTGCACGATGAGGACATCGAGAATGACTGGAACCAGGAGGTCAGCCGATTGCTNTCGTCTGATTATCAGGAGGANCGAGACATTGCCCGTCTGTTTGACGCGGATTACTCGAAGCTGATCAACCACGAGACGCTGCTCCAGGGACTGCTGA
Source organism: Planctomycetota bacterium (assembly GCA_002711105.1). GTDB lineage: Bacteria > Planctomycetota > UBA8108 > UBA1146 > UBA1146 > UBA1146. The sequence goes on along the minus strand of PAIH01000045.1, from coordinate 2,405 downwards.
ATGACGCCATCACCTGCAGTCTCGTGAAGATCCTGCGNCAGGGAGCCGATGTGCTGACCCTGACTCTTCCTGAATCGTACCGCAAGGACCTCGCNAAAGGCCGCTACTCGATCCGGAATGGATTGCTGTGGTTTAATGGCCGGAAAAAGAACGTCTGGAAATCAGGATACGTGATCCCTCCGAAGCTGCGGCACCATGTCCTGGANTATTTCCATTCGTCGCTGCACACCATGCACCAAGGCCAGGAGCGAATGCAGTTGCTGATGAATGGCAAGGTGTATTGGCGTGGTTTGACGACCGACATCGTCGAGCACTGCAGGAACTGTCCGTGNACTCTGGCAAAGACCGGACCAGTTCGAAATCAGGGATATTTGCAGCTATTCCCACCAATCAAGCCCTTNGAGACCGTGCATCTCGATCTCGTGGGCCCTTTACCGATCACTCACGGCGGGAACCGGTTCATTCTCACCATGATTGACCGCTTCTCCCGCATGGTGAAGATGGTGTGTCTGCCCACTGTCACCGCCAGCACCATCGCCATGGCGTTCCGCAATCACTGGCTGTTGGAGTATGGCTCACCGGAACGTGTGCTGACCGACAGAGGTTCTGATTTCACCTCGTTGATCTTCAGATTGCTGAGCAAGCTTTGCGGCTTCAAGCAGTCTTTGACCACCTCGTACCACCCGGAGACCAATGGATTGCTGGAGCGGTTCCATCGGTATTTGAAGGAGCGACTGCGCACCGTCGCTCATGTCCGAGAGCTCGATTTCCTGAAGGACGATGACTGGGACCTGTACATTCCCGGCATCGCCTTCAGTTACAATGTGACTCCGAACCGGATGACCGGACTCTCTCCGTACGAGATCGTCTACGGCGACATCGTCCGTCTGCCCATTGACATCGTGCTGTCCCGCCAATCAGTGCAGGACGTTGCTGATAAGGAGTTGCGGACATTGAATGAGTCGTCGCAGACCAAGCGGACGTTCAACGGAGAGCAGAGAGCGTACATTGAGCGGATGGGTCAGCTCCGGAAGGACGTTGCCGATCAAGTCCGCACTCGCACTGCAAAGTATGACGCCGCTCGAAAGGCAGCTTATGACCGGAAACGAGTTGCTGCGACGCATTACGCCGTGAATGAGGTCGTATACGTTGATACCCGCGCCGGGAAGGTCGGCAATGCCAAGAAGATGCCCATCAACCGGAAGCGAGGCCGTATCATCGATAAAATCGGCGAGAATGTGTTCGTCATTCGATTCGACGACGGCGACATCGACCAGGTCAATGTCCAGCGGATTTATAAGCCGGTCCGTGCATTACGGACTCGGACCAAATCGAAATCCACCACGACATCGCCTGACACCGCATCGGCACCGCAGCGTAAAGGAAAGCGGCGCCGATCCAACTTCAAAAAGCGTCAGCGGCGGCGCAAACGACAACGACTCGGTGGTGATCTTGGCTCGATCCCAGAGCATGAATGACCACCCACACTCTGTCACTCTCACCAACATTTGAGGGGCGATGGATGTTCCGCCTCGTTGATTTTTTGCTGTTCTGCAGATCCTGGCTTTGCTGGATCTGGGACGAGGATAACCCGTCCAACTCCGCGCTGATTCGCACCAGAAACGACTATGAATTTACCAGATTTTACCCGAAATACGCGATGCTGGATTCCCCTGTAATTCCCCGTGTATTTATCCCCCGAATCTGTGATGACCGCCATTCGAAAGCTGGACATTCCGCGCTTCGAATGATACTGGATTTGCTGGAATCGCATCGATACATCGGGAGATATCCGCATTTCGAGGATGTGATTTAATTTTGATTCCATCCCAAGACGGCGACCACCAACAACAACCACGACGACTTACAACAACAGCACACACGTTTTTTCCCAGAACCTTACACGCCCTCTCATTCAGGGGCTTTGTGGTTCAAGTACACGAAGGTGTGAGCCGCCGAAGCCGACAATGGAGTGCTGTTATCAAAGCAGTCGCCGCCAAATACCCCGATTAATTCCATCATCAAATCGCCTTTATTTTCCCGTTAATTCATCGCTGGAATCTGGGACCTCCGCCAATCAAAAGCTGAACATCTGGCGCAGCGAACGTCGTTCGATTTGATTGATTCCGACTGATTGATCAGGAGCTATGTGCATTTTGAGTATCCGTTGATTTTGATTTTGATTCCGGACCAAAGCACCGAAGACATGATGCTCGAAAAGTGGAGTCCGTGCTATTTTTGGACTCTGGTTTTGCGGACTTAGCTGGATTATGATTTTATACCTGGAGCAGCTGCGCAGCCACTTTACAGTGATGTTTCACTTTGAATATTTTACTTTTACTAACGTTTGTTTTGAATGTCTAGAGCTAAAGTCGATTGCGAGTTTAGCCCTCGGTGGCGGAGTT
>PAIH01000044.1 GCA_002711105.1 Planctomycetota bacterium | reverse complement strand
AATGACAACGAGAACCCCGGAGCGATCACCGGAATGCCGTTGGACATCCCCGTGAAGAATGATGCCGGTAGCTGTGATGCGGTAGTGACCTGGACGGAGACGCCATCAGCAGAAGATAACTGCGACGGCACCATCGTAGCGACCGCGGATATGCCGAGCGGTTCGACCTTCGGGCTGGGCGATACAATAGTGACCTAACCGCCACCGATACTGCCGGGAACATGTCGACGGCCACCTTCACAGTGACGGTCAACGACAACGAAGATCCTGTGGTCGTTCCAGGTGCAGCTATTGTCGTCACGGGAGATGGAGCCAGTTGCACTTTTGCCGTTACGGTCCCGCTTCCGAGCGTGTCAGATAATTGCGGCATCGATGGTGTGACTAATGATTTCAATAGCCTTCCCGATGCTTCGGGTGATTTCCCCTACGGGACTACTTCAATCGGGTGGTTTGCGTTCGACGTCAACGGCAATCTCGGCTCTGCTCTTGGGACTCAAACTATAACCGTGAATCCGCCCATCGATTGCAATGGTAACGACGAGTCGGATGGGTGCGACATTTCTAATGGAACCTCCCAAGACTGCAACAGCAACGGGATTCCGGATGAGTGTGACATCGCTGCAGCCACCAGTTTCGATAACAACAGCAATGGTGTCCCCGATGAGTGCGAAGTCGAGTTTGTCCGGGGAGATGCCAACAACAACGGCAACGTCAACGTCGCGGATGCCTACTGGATATTGCTCCACGTCTTTTTCGATCTGGCTCTCGATTGCAACGATGCAGCGGACGTCAATAACGATGGTGCGATTAACCTGTCGGATGCGATCTACATGTATAGCGCGTTGGTCGGGTTTGGCCCGGTGCCTCCGCCACCATTCCCCGATTGTGGTTTGGATACCGGTGACAATCTTGGCTGCGACAATTTCGACAGTTGTCCATGATGATTCCCGTGGGTGAGCTCCTGCCAATGGCAGTGGGAGCTCACCCATGAATCCTTGGCAGAGAAGATGAGTTTGGACTGTTACGAAAATAGGATCGAGGAATCATGAGACAGCGCTTGATCGGGATCTGGATCGTCTTGTTGCTGATCCTTTGCCCGCTGTTAGCGGTGGCACAGATCCCGTCATTTTTGTTGAAGGCCCAAGATGAAGAGATGGATGCGGGGGATAGTGGTTCCTTCTCAATACTGATGGCGAACGCATTGCCGTTGGGAGCCTTCTCCTTTGGCCTTGAACACGATCAGTGGATCGAGGTGCTGGCGATCGAACAGGGATCTGCGGTCGAGGCGATTCATGGCGGTTTGGGCCCCGACTTCTGGTTTGCCGAAATCACCGACAATGGAGCAACTCCCGGCACTTCTGGGCTGGTAGTTCTGATGATCGCCAGCGACAGCGCCGGTGCGATCGATCCAATTCCGCTCGGGGTTGGCCATCCGGTCGCTGATGTCGAAATTGCTGCTCCCGGTGCGCTTCCCGGCGACCTGGCGACTTTGAATTTCGTCGAAACTTTAACTCCAGTCGGGAGCTCTTCGAATCCTGCCCCACCAGCGGTGCCTGTCGTGATGGTGGCTGCCGATGGTAGCGAGTACTCGCCCCCAATAAGCGTTGCGTTGATTTCTGGATCGGTGCTTGTCGAAACACCAGAGGTCATCAATCTCTTTTGTGAGGTGACGAGTGTATGCCCTTGCGAAGCGACTCTGAGCTGGACCAATGCCTATCCCTACGATGCCATCGAGGTGTACGAGAATGATGTTTTGTTGACGACCTTGGTCGACACCGGCAGTGGGCTACCAACTTCTCTGGTCACTTTGATGGCTCCGGCGTCCCTGGGTGACGATGAGCAGGAATCAGAGTTCGATCTCATCGCCATCTTTAATGGCGTCGAAAGTCACCCTACCGACTGCGATGTAGAATGCCCCAATTTTAATACACCGTTGCCGGTACAGGATCTGGAGTGTGAGAAGGACAATGATCGCGATGTTGTCGAAGTAGAGTGGGATTTAGATGACGAGGAACTATATTCTCATGTCGACATCTATGTCGATGGTTCGTTCTACGTGGAGCTCGATCCGGAGATCGAAAAACTTGACATCCCCTTTTCTCCTTTCCTCGACGAGCATCTCATCGAGGTCACTGCCTATAATGGCTGCGGCAACGCCACCACTACCCAGTCATGTACTGTGCAACTGACAGAGTCTTACCAGCGCGGAGATGTCACCGGTAACGGCCAGTTCGGTCTGGAAGATCCGATTTACTTCCTCTACTGGGTTTACCTCGATTATCCCGACGTCTCCTGTTTCGATGCGGCCGATGCCGACGATGACGGAGCCCTGTCCCTGACCGATCCTGTCTATATGCTGCTGAACCTGTTTGGACAAGGGCCTCCGCTATTACCGCCGTCGAGCGATTGCGGACTCGATCCGACTCCAGACGGCATTGATTGTGAGTCGTCTCTGTTGTGCCCCTGAACCATCAATTCATATCGGTTCAGGCCGGGATGACGGTTGTTCGGCGGCGAGTGCCGAAGCGGGCCAGGCACAGGGGCAAGAGAGAGATGATGGTGCCGCCGATGGCGGTGGCGGCGACGGCGAGGTCTCTCAGAAAGGTCTGATCCTGGATCGAGGGCACCGCCATCGCCAGCGATCGGACGATGTTGGATGGCAGGTGCTTGGTGTTGCCGTCGTGGTAGCGGCCCTTGAGCCGTACCGCTAGCCGTTCGAGTGCTTGCTTGTTCTGGCGTGAGGTGCGACCGGCCACCGGAGAGCCCTTGTAAGGATCACCGACCCCGACCACCAGTACGTCGGCGATGGATATGGGCAACTGCCGTGGCAACGATCCGGCGACGGTGTCGCCATCGGAGACCACCACCAGGGTGGCACTGTTCTTGGGCCACGGTTTGGCATAGGTCAACGCTTCCTCGACCCCCATTTGCAGCTGGGTCTGCCCCGGTGGAAACGCGTGCTCCATCGGCAGCGCATTGAGGACATTCCTCACCACGTTGATGTCGAAAGACTCAAGCACCACCGGCATCGCCTCGGTATAAAAAGCGACGACCGAAACCCGAGTGCGGGTCATGTCGAGACGCTGGAACAATGCCTCCAGCACATCCGATGCGCGGGTACCGCGTCGCTGAATGCGCTTCGGTCCTGCATCTTCGAGGTACATGCTCGGTGACACGTCGAGGGCGATCAGCAGGTGTTGCGATGGCTCCTTGTCAGGATCGATCTCCGGGGCCTTGCTCTCCAGATGAGCCAGCACCCACAGGCCGCCGGCTAACAGTGCCACCGCCAGAGCCCGCAGATAGGGTGCCGCACGGGTCCAGCTCTGCGGCCCTTCATCGCCGAAGGCGAGTCGCTCGATACGACCGATGCGGCGAAGGTGCAGCCATTCTCCGATGGCGCAGATGAGCAGTGCCAGCAGCGCGATGATTGCTGCGGTTGGTAGCATTTGTTCCGGGTTCACCATGGTGTCACCCGTAAGCCCAGTGAGGCGAGAAGGTGGGCCGCCAGCAACGCCAGTCCAGACCACGCCAGCAGCGAGAAGTCTTCGATGGGGCGTGCACCGGCCGGTTTCAGTTTCGCCGGTTTCATCTCATCGATGTGGTCGAAAACCCGCTGCAGTGCCTCGGAATCGTGAGCGGCGAACACTTCCCCCTGGGTCTGGGCGACCACCTCGTACAGCTGTCCCGGTGCCGAACCGTCACCGATGAAGATGGCGTACAGTGCAATGTTGAGGTTGGCCAGTTCTTGACCGACCTGTCGAGCGGCTCCACCACTCAGATCAGACGAGAAACCATCGGAAACGAGCACCACCATCCGGTCGCCTTCCTCCTGTTCCGAGAGGCTTCCCATGCAGGACCGCAGTGCCGCTCCGATCCGTGTCGAGTTCATGTGCGGTGGCATCTTGCGCGCATCGATGAAGGGGGCCGCCAGGGCGATGGCATCGAGATCGAGAGTCAGCGGAGTCCAGCGGATCGTTTCGCCACCGAAGATGGTCAGCCCACACGCATCTCCCTTTCTCGCCTCGCAGAAATACTGAATCGCCTCCACCGCGGCATCGCTGCGGAGAGAGCCGTCCGACATCATGACGCCCATCGAACCGGAGACATCGAGACAGATTTCGATATTGGTGATTTCTCGGCGCTTCTGCGGTTCGCCCATCACCTGGGGTCCTGCCACGACGCCGATGGTGATGGCGAGAATCGCTGCCGGCACCGCTGCTGCGAGCCATAGAGATCGCCGTAGCCATGGTCGAGGACGATGGCTTTGATGGTCGAACGGTAGCGGAACCGTCGGAGATCGACGAAATGCTTCCCACAGCAACAAGAAGATCGGGATCAGCCATAGAGCTACCACCCAGGGGTGGGCAAAACTCATCATCGGTTTTCCTCCGTTGCGGCCTGCTCTTGAGGATCCGCCTCGGCAGCCGGTGATCGAGCATAGGGAGCCAGTAATTCATCGAGTTGTTCGGCAGAGACCGCTTCCTCTCGGCCGGAGTGGAGCCATTGTTCGACGGTGACCAGTAACAGACCCGCTTCCGCATCCGCTCGGAGTTTCTGGATCGCCTCTCCGTGCCGGAAACTGCCGAGATCGAGATCGTCGCGCCAGTATGCCAGCAGCAGTCGTTCCAACCGTGCCTTCGCCTCGTCGTCGAGCTGTCCTGAAAGGGCCGCATTGACCAGTGGCCTGAGCAGTTCGGCGAGTGTCGGAGCGGGAGCGGGAGGAGCTGGTGGTGGCGGTGGTTTTCGTAACCAGCGGATCAGGGACATTATCGAGAGAGGCAGCAGCAACCAGCCTGCGGCGATCACCCACATCACCCAGCGTGGAAAACCGATGATGGGAGAGAGAGGCCCAGGGATCTGATGCAGTGTTCCCTCGTGGTCATCTCCCAGTAACGAACTGACCTGGATTTTCATCGGCGGAAGATTGATCGCCGGATCGTTTTCGTTATGACGAAACAACTTGGAAAGATCGTGTTCACCAGGAAGCAATGCGATCCACCGGATGTCGTAAACCAGTTTTCCTTCGGTGTCCGTGTCTTTCTGTCCGCCAGTCACAGTGGCGATGCGGACCAGTACAGGCGAGTCATCATCGATGGGCGCGATCTCCAGTGGCCGTTCGGTCCATGCCAGATCGAACTGGCCCTCGATTCCGACGGTGCCCTTCGAGATGTAGGCTTCTTGAGCCAGCCCTGCCAGCGGGATGAGTAACATCGAAGTCAGCAATAGCAGACGAATCATGCCCGACCTCCCCGCCCTCGTTCCGAAATGAACCTTCTGATCTCAGGAATGAAGTTCTGATCGGTATGCAGCAACAGATGGTCGACACCAGCCTGAGCGAGGGATTCTCTTCGCCCCTTTTCTTTATCGATTTTCCAGCGAGTTCGTCCTCCGGCGAGAAAGCGCGTACCGGTTTCCGCTTCGGCTCCTCTGAGGAACCCAGCTTCTAGCTGGCCAGACTCGACCGGATCTTGCAGTTCGATCACCGCCATATCATGACCATGAGATGTGCGACGGATGGCATCGATCGCTTCCGGGTCATGGAGATCACTCAAGACGATGATCACGGTTCGTTGCAAAGAGGTGGCCCGCATCATATCGAGCGCTTTCGACAGTTGGGTTTGTTCCTGATGATCGGGATGGCGCAGCGTTTCCATCGCTTGACGGAGTGCGCCGCGGGCCAAACTCGCTGCCGAACGCAGGTTTCTCTCGCCGCCACCGACCAGTCGCACCGGGCTCATCCGACGCTGGGCGACGGTACCGAGAGCGGCCGCCAGCCAGACTGCCAGATGATACTTGGAGAGTGGAGTCGAAGATGTAGCCATCGAGCCGGAGGTGTCGACCAGAATCTGCACGGTGACACGTTTGAGGGTTTCGTATTCCTTGACGAAAGGTTCGCCGGTGCGCGCGGTCACCTTCCAGTCCATCTGCTGGATTGGATCTCCCGCGACATAGGGCCGGGTCTGGGCGTACTCGAGCCCGCTACCCATGAAGATGCTCTCATCGGAACCGTGAGCGAGGTCATTGGCCAGCCGACGGACCACCATCTCGAACTCGTGATGGGCGAGAGATTCAGGCGGGGGCAGAGAAGGATGAGTGACGCTCAAGTTGCCTCCGGTCAGGCCAACTGATCGAGGATCTCCGCCAGCACATCTTCTCCCTTGCGGCCTCGGGCTACTGCCTCGTAAGAGAGCCGGATCCGGTGCAGTACGATGTCTTCGGCCAGCGCAAAGATGTCTTCGGGGACCACGTAGTCACGATTGTGCAAGAAAGCGCGCGCTCGCGAGGCGGTCACCAGTGCGATTCCCGCTCGGGGAGAACCGCCCAGTTCGATCTCGGGGTGGTTTCGAGTCCGGTTGACCAGGTCGACGCAGTGACGGACGAAAACCTCGCTGACGTGCACCTGGAGTACCTTCTCCATAGCGGTGGTCAGGTCGGAAATCGCCAGGGGGGAACTTTTGTCGATGGCATCGAAGGCGGTCATCGGCATCGCGCCGCCATCTTCAGCCCGGATCAGTTTCAGTTTCAGGGCCCGGCGAAGTACTTCTGCTTCGTCATCGCTGTTCAGGTAGCCGAGACGGTGTCTCATCAGGAATCGGTCTAGCTGAGCTTCAGGAAGATCGAAAGTCCCGGCCTGTTCGACCGGGTTCTGGGTCGCGATGACGAGGAACGGCGAGGGGAGGGTGAAGGTATTCTCACCGATCGTCACCTTGCGTTCCTGCATCGCTTCCAGCAGTGCCGATTGAACCTTCGGAGAGGCACGGTTGATTTCGTCGGCCAGTAGCAGATTGGTGAAGATGGGTCCCTTGTGGACGCGGAACTCACCACTGTCCTTGTCGAGAATATCCGATCCGATGATGTCGGAGGGGAGCAGGTCGATGGTGAACTGGACCCGTCCGAACGCCAGTTCGATGGAGTGTGCGACCGACTGGACCATCAGGGTCTTTGCGGTGCCCGGAACGCCTTCCAGAAGAAGGTGCCCACCAGTCAGTAGCGAGATGAGCGTTCTCTCGAGGACGAGGTCGAGACCGACGACCGTCTTTTCGACGTGGTTTCTTACCGAATTTGCGAAAGCGGAAGTCTCTGGTTGGGACTGGTTCTGGTCCTTTTGCTGGATGGCGGATCCTTCGCTCAATTGAGCCTCCAGGTGATACGGGGTCACTTCCGGACTACGAAATATATGCAAAGGTGCGGGTCTTTACAAGGAGCCATGATGGCATCTGAGATCAATACCGCAAGATTTTCTTCTGCTGGGCACGAATCGAATTGATGCCCTGGAGAAGGGGTGCCATCGCAATCAGGCAAAGGGTGATCGATCGCCGCCAATTTCCTTTCACGGTACCCTTGCTTCACCGTGTCGAGATGCTGTTACATCGGGATCATCAGGTGGGTTCTTATCCTGGAGAGGGAGAGTACAGATGGATCTCGTCACTTTTTGTCTGATCGTTGCCGTCTGGCAACTGATGATCGGTATTCCGGCACTGATCCATCCGGCACGGTTTGAGAAATGGTTTCAGGCGGCTCGTGAGCAAGATCTGCTGATGAGGGTCGTCGGTTGTTTGTGGGTCGTGGTGCCGGTGCTGGTGCTGTTCGAGGATGCGTCGGTGAAATTCGATGACGTTGTTGAAGGTGTGGTGCAGCTGATGGTATGGGTGACCTTCATCAAGTGCGTGATCTTCTGCTGGTGGCCGCAACAGCTGATCGATATGCGTCGTAAGATCTACGGCGAGGCGAAATGGTGGGCTGGCCTACTCCTCTGCGCCGTCGGAGGGCTTTTTGTGGCAGCGGCACTGCACCTGAGGGAGATCGCATGAACTCGTATATATACTCAACAATATTGATCTGCATCTCACTGTTGGCGATGTCGATGGGCTGTGATGGAACTCAACCACCGCCGGCTGACTGCTGTCTGATCAGCAAAACCGAAGGCGAAGGGCTGCGGCGCGTTTCATTTGCATCGGGTGAGGAGTGTTTCCTCGAGGCGGCCAGTTTCGACACAAGTTCTCTGGCTGGTTTGCCGCAAAGAGTGACCCCAGGTGATCCCACGTCACCGCTTCGATTGGAGTTCGAGGATCGGGCGAAGTTCGATTCCTTCATCACTGCAAATCAGGGTCGATCGATGGCAGTGGTGCTGACCAGCCACAATATCGTGATCCGAGGTGAGATTGCGCTTGAGTTGTCGAACCACCTCCAGTTTGCCCGTGAAAAGATCACCGATACCGAGAGGGAGGCACTCGGTGGTTGGGGATGGTCGCCAAGTCCGGCATCGCCGATCGAGTACTGTCTGGTTCAAGAATCGGCCACCGACCGTACCCGTGCGGTACTCGACCTGGACGACAACACGGTCCACATCGAGCCGGCCAGTTTCACCGCCAGGACTCAGTTCGGTGCTGGCAGTTTCGGATCTGGTACTCATGCACTCCACTCTCTGCGTTTTCAGCGTCCCGCCGATCCTGATATCTCCACCATCCCCCAATGGCTGGCCAGATACGATGGTCGAAAGTTGGCGGTGGTTCATGAAGATGTGGCAGCTGTGGTGATCCCCATCCATCGACATATCCCCGGGCAGTTTCTCCTCAAGGGAGTCAGCGAGGAAGATTACCAGCTGTGGCAAAAAGAATGGCGCAATTGGCGCTGAGCGTAGTCACCGCGACCGGCTGCTGCCGCGTGTGTGCCTACTCGCCGGCCAGTTGCTCTAGCCGCTCGAGCGCCCTGGTATCCTCGAGGGCTTTGTTGTTGTCGCGGGCGTAAAAGATCGCCTTCTTGCCCAGCTTGTTCTCCGCGGTCGCGTCCGCGCCATTGTCGAGCAGCCACAGGATGATCTCGGAGTTGTTGCACCACCGTGCCGCGATCATCAGCGGTGTCCAGCCGTCGTTGTTGCGGGCGTTGACCTCGGCCCCCCCTTCGATGAACAGCTGGATGAACTCGAGTTTGTCAGAGCCTTTTGCTCTGAGGATGAGACGCCCACTGCGGTTTTCATTGCGCGAATCGTGATGCCAGCCGGACCCCCGTGCCGCGATCATCAGCGGCGTCCAGCCGTCGTTGTTGCGGACGTTGACCTCGGCACCTTTATCGATGAGCAGCTGGATGAATTTGGGTCTGTTTGAGCCTTTTGCCGCGAGGATGAGAGGAGTGTTGCCGTCTTCATCGCGGGCATCGACCTGCGCGCCTTTGTCGAGCAGCAACTGGGCATTATTGAGTGGCCGCTTGGCCGATTCTTTCCTCACTGCCGTGGATCTACTTCTATTGGACTCAACAATAATGTAACGAAACATTGAGGTGGAGGCTTGCGCCGCCCTGTGGAGCGGAGTCGAACCGCTGTTGCTACGCGCATCGACCTGGGCTCCCTTTTCGATGAGGAGTTTGACGATCTCGGGGAATCCAAGATCATGAACCGCGAACATCAGTGGGGTCACACCGTTGCGGTCATGTGCGTCGACCTCGGCGCCATGGTCGAGCAGTAGTGGGACGATTTCAGGTGTGTAGGCGTCCCCAGCCGCCACCATCAGTGGGGTTTTGGCCTCCGGGTTGCGCCCGTCGACGTTGGCCCCGGCCCCGAGCAGCAGTTTGACGATTGCGATTGCCTTTTTCGGGTTTCGATGTCGGGGTTCCGCCGCGATGATGAGCGGGGTCCTCCCGTAGTTGCTGCGCGCGTTGACCTGAGCGCCGCGGTCGAGCAGCAGCTTCACGACCGCCAACTGATTCGTGTCCACTGCTGCCATCAGCGCGGTCACACCGGTGTTGTCGCGAGCTTCAATCTGTGCGCCGTGGTCGAGCAGCAGCTCGACGATGGGTGAGGGGGACCCCTTGTGCGCTGCATGCCAGAGGGGAGTCTTGCCATCCTTGTCTTGAGCGTTGATGTCACTGCCTTTATCGATCTCGGCCTGGACCACTTCGATCTTGCCGGTGGAAATCGCTGTTATGAAGCGTTCGTAATCGGAGGGCTGCGGAGATTTCTGGGCAGACGCGGGGACGGTGATGAGTGGCAGCAGCAGTGTCAGTCCGAGCAGGAGTCGGGTGCTGTACGACATGGAAACTTCCTTCTATGCGGTCATCCAAGGATCCCAGCGATGGCCTACCGATTACAGTACCGCATCTCGGGTTCCGTTCGGAAACAAGATCAGCGACCTCAAGCCAGGTGTTGTGCTGATCTGAAGCGGTGCAGAGCGGCATCTGCTGCGCCCCTGACTGCCAATACGCAAGCGCTCGAGGGCGTGACAGGAAAAGCGCGGCCAGAGGAGGAGATGAGATGATCAGGTGAGTGAACAGCGTCGGCTGGCGTGACAGGAGGAGGGGTGAGAATCCCAACGGGATTCTGAGAGTTGTGGCGTCTTACTAGATGACGATCGATCGATGAGTAGTTTTCGTCCGCGTTTTTCTCCGCTGTCGAGGTGGCTCGAGGCGTGGATTCGTGGAGGTATGAACCACGAAAGGTCGATCATGAACTCGCATCCATTACAGATCCTGCTGGTGTTCTCGATTTGCAGTGCCTGTTGTGCTTCGGCGCTGGCGCAACTGTCTCCCTGTCCCGGGAATGCGATCTTCGAGGTCGGCCAGAGTCTGGATATTGGATTCACGGTGGCGTTGGGAGATCTGGATGACGATGGAGATCTCGACGCCGTGTTAGATCCAATACTGGGGTCTGGGATTTCTATATTGCTCAATGATGGTCAGGGCACTTTCAGCCAAAATGGGCAGACTGGCCCGCAATATTACACGACTGCTTTGGCCTTGGGCGATCTGGATGGGGATGAGGATCTCGATATTTTTCAGGGAAACTCACTCGGACAACCTGATCGGGTCTACCTCAATGATGGCAATGCAGTTTTCACCGATAGTGGTCAGGCACTGGGGGATTCTGACAATCACGGCGTGACCCTGGGAGATATGGATGGGGATGGGGATCTCGATGCCATTGTGGTGTCCAGAGATGGTGGTCTTAACGAATTCCAGTTATTCCTTAATGATGGCAGCGGGGTCTTCACCGATAGCGGTCAGGACCTGGGGAATGTGGAGTCCTATTCGGTAGCCTTGGGTGATCTGGATGGAGACGGCGATCTCGACGCCTTCTTCGGAAGGCATCTAACTTTTAATCGAGTATATCTCAATGACGGCTCTGGCACCCTCATCGACACCGGCCAATGGGTCACAGGGGGATTGTGGGGAAACAGTCATTCCATCGACCTTGGTGACGTAGATGGAGACGGCGATCTCGATGCTTTCTTGAGCTCATTTACTGCCAATCGGGTCTATCTCAATGACGGCACCGGATACTTCGTCGACAGTGGTCAGCAATTAGGTAACAGCATGAGTTTTGGAGTGGTGCTTGGGGATTTGGATGGAGACGGCGATCTCGATGCGTTCGTGGCCAATGGAAACACAGATAGCAACCGGATCTACCTCAATGAGGGTACGGGCCTCTTCGTCGATAGCGGTGTTCAAGTCGGTGGAACCAACATGAGTCATGCGGCTGTCCTGGGAGACCTGGATGGAGACGGTGATTTGGATGCAATTGCAGCAGCAATGGGCGGCAACGTTGGAAGCACGGTGTACATGAATCGCTGTGCCGCCAGACCGTTTCGACGCGGCGAGTGCAATGGCGATACGAATATCAACTTCGGCGACGTCTTGTTCCTGCTCGATTATCTATTCAAAAGCAACCAGACGTTGAGCTGCCAGGATGCAGCGGATGTCAATGACGACGGATCTAACAACATCATCGACGTCTTTTCGCTGCTGGTTTACTTTTTCAACGGTGCTGTCGCTCCGCCAGTACCCTTCAACAGTTGCGGCTTCGACCCGACCGATGACGATCTCGATTGCGAACAATTTGTCGGGTGTCCGTAAGAGGAAGTTTCGGTGCCGATGCGCTACAATGATTTCCACTGGAGGATAACTTGCGCCCGATTCAGAGAATCCGAGACGAAGATGGGATTCCGGTCAGCCCGGCTCGGGTGCTTCGTGCCTACATGGAACGCTGTTTCCCGATGGCCGATCACCGCGAAGGTAAGATCTTCTGGGTTCGACCCACCGAGCGAGCTTTTATCTCCTGGGATAGCTACCGGATTCCCCGTTCGCTGCGGCGTACCGCTCGCAAGAACCAGCTCCGCTTCAGCACCGATGTTGCCTTTGGTGCCGTGGTCGAAGCGTGTGCGAATCGTCATGAAACCTGGATTTCTCGCGATATCGAGCAACTCTTTCGTCAGCTCAATCACCTCGGTCTGGCCCATTCCGTCGAAGCCTGGGATCCCGATGGAAGACTGGTCGGAGGGGTTTATGGTCTCTCGGTCGGAGGGATCTTTGCCGGGGAGAGTATGTTCCATCTCGAAACTGGTGCTGGGAAATTGTGTGTTATGGCTCTGGTCAAACATTTACGGGCACTCGGTTACAGCGGAATCGATTGCCAGCAACAGACCCCGCACATGGAAATGTTTGGTGCCGAACTGATCGGCGATGACGTCTATGCCATGATGGTGGCCAGCAGTACTCCGCCACTCAACTGGGATCAAAAAGATTTTCCTGCTCGTTTTGAGGGGTGAGTTGTCAGAACGGGAGCCCGTAAGAGATGGAGAGATTTGTATCTCCTTCATCCGATCGGCCAAAGTCCATCCGAAATAATGCCTGACGTTCAAAGGTAAAACGGACCCCGATTCCGACCGAAGAGTGGATCTCAGCATCCTTGAGTTGACTCAGTTCATCCGCAACGGAACCGGCTTCGGCAAAGAGAGCCAGTCCGACCCGCTCTACCTTGATCTTCTTCGAGATCGGAAATCCTTCCGCAAGGATCCACGGTCGCCATTCGGCTCCGGTGGCCCAGGCACTTCGATCGCGCCAGCGCCCACGAATGGTGCCCCGCAAACTCACATCTCCGCCCAGGGTGGGAAGGGCCCAGAAAGGGACATCCCCGATGGCATTGGAGAGGGACAGATAGGCGGCGATCGAATCGGTGGCTGGATGTTCCTGGGCTGGATCGCCTCCATCGTGAAACAGGGGTGTGACGGGTGTGACCCAGTTTCCCATCAAAGATGCGATTGCTCCGGTTTCGCGATCGTGAACCACCGGTATTGCCGTGATGGAAAAACCGAGCGAGTGACCTCGATAGGGTAGGTGCTGTGCATCGCGAGTGTCATGGCGTATTCCTGCGCGAATCCATAACGCCTCGTAGTCGTCGCCCTCGTTGAACAGGTCGGGGTGCTGATCCTTGACATCGAGCGCGTTACTGACCTTGCCGCTCTCCAGATCATCGGTTTGCAAGAAGACGTCGGCATGCCAGATCCAATCGCCGCCGACTTCGGGAAGAGAACGCTGGACTCCGCAACCTATCGAGTTGGTTTCTCGGGTGTACGACCCTTCATCGGAGAGCTGGGTGTCCGCCCCGAGCCCAAAGAAACGACTGGTGAGAGTGCGGGAATGCGAAACCGTGACGCCGATGAAGTCTCGATCGCCCAGCAGGACCCCTTTACCCGCATGGTCTTTGTGCGCGAGCCATTCTTGCCATGCGATGGAGAATTTTTCTTGTCCTTCGGTGGTGTAGGTTGCCCAGATGTTGGCCAGTTGACTACGCCGTTGATTGCGAAAGTCGATGTCGGTGATGGAAAATCCTCCACCGGTACCGGTATCTCCTTCGAAGAAAACGAAGGGAGAGATGAAGGAGGTGATCAGAACCCGCTCCAGAAGATTACCTTCAGGGATTTTCTGTTCCGGGATCCATCGCCAGCGGTCGGGATGGTCGAGACCCGCCAGCAGCTCTGTGGGTCGCAGTACTGGTTCGTCATCTCCATCGACAACAGGTGGTGCCGCCAACACAGCTAGCATCAGCAAGATCGAAGACATCACTTCTCCCTTCCCGGGAGAGTTTGATCACTGATCGTGCGCGAGGGAGTCGACCTCATCGAGACGCGGATGGGCACCGCAAAGATCTTCAGAACTGGTCCCCTTGGCATCCATCTGTCTGAGTGTTGCCACCAGAGCGTGAATCGCTGCGATGACATCCCCTGTATGAGCACTTTCCGAGATGGTGTGCATGTTACGGATAGGGAAACCGATGCTGGCAGCGGCAGAATCAACGCCGGCGAGTACTCCCGCCATCGCATCGGTACCGGTGTCGCGCCCCGAGACATCGACCTGGTAGGGGATATCTTGTGCCTTGCAGGCAGCTTGGATGATGGCGTTCAGGCTGGTTGTGGCTACGGCACCCACGGCGATGGTCATTCCTTCACCCATCCTCAGTGGTGTGTAGCGTCGATCGCCGATTCCGGGTGCAGCCTCGTAGTCGTGATTGACATCGACACCGATGATGACGTCCGGCTTCATCACTCCGGCCATCACCCGGCTACCAAAGCGACCGATCTCTTCGTAGGCGGCAAACGCTCCGAGGTAACGCACCTTCTTCAGCGGATCTCCTGCAGCGATGATGCGTGCAGCTTCTTCAACCACAAAACAACCAAGTCCATTATCGAGATATGCGCCGACAAAACTGTCCGGACCAAAACCGCGACGGATGGGACGATCCAGAAGCAGTGGATCACCGGAACGAATTCCAAGATTTTCGACCTGCTTCTTCCGATCTTCTCCGCTGAGTTGCAACTCGAGGTAGAGCTGAGTGGATTTGATGCCCTTTGTTCCTTCTCGCAGCGGCGGCTCGGCGAAGTGAATGGCTCCGAGCGCTTCGACGGTGCCGCCAGAGATGCTCCGAAACTGACCAGGGTTTTCCGGGTCTTCACTGAAGAGGGTGACTTCATGTCCGATCAGAGTGGTCGGCAGGAATGAATCGCTGTTGATCCAGATTTTGCCATCATCGCCGATGCTGCGCACTTGCATGCGAATCTTGTCGGCGTGACCGATCGCCATCACCGTCAAGGTTCCCTCGGGGGCATCTGGCATCGTATCGACGACCAGTCCGGCGTTTCCTCTAAACCGGTGAAGACTCCAACCTTCTGGTATGAACTCTTCGAGCATCGGAGCGAGAACACCTTCGGTCATGGCAGCCTCGAGACCGACAGGACTTGGCGCCGACAGAATCCTTTGCATCCGTTCGAACTGAGGGTCGGGCATGGACTTGTGCCAGGGGTGCTGTTTTTTGCTCATCGGATCCTCTCCGGTGTGGTCGCGGGCGTCAGTGATCGCAGGCTTCGGTGATCGCGTAGATCAGTTCGGGATTGTCAGAGGGTACATCTCCTGACCCTTCTACGAAAGAGAACCAGGAACTGGCGGTTTTGTTCGATGCTCAGGGGGGGGGAGGTATGATGAAGGACGATTTCACCCTGAACTTCAGGCTATCGAGGAGGGCTTTCGATGATATCTGGCCGGATCCGCCTATTCCGTGGCTCCTTCACGGGATTGCTGCTGCTGGGGTTGCTGGTGTGTGGACAACTCGCTGCACAGCAGTTTCTGGAGTCGAGTACCGGTCGGCTGCCCATCTTCAACGAATATTCGAGTCAGGTTGCCATTGCTGATGTCGACGGAGATGGGGATCTCGATCTTTGTTTCGCCAATGGCAGAGGTTTCTCTTCTGCCAGCCTTCAGGAGCGTGTGAGACTCCTCATCAACGATGGCAATGCGACCTTCACCGATGAGTCTGCGGCGAGGCTCGGCAATCTGATCGGATATGGTCGCGATGTCGAGTTTGGCGATGTGGACGGAGATGGTGATCTGGATCTGGCCGTGGCCAACGATTTCCTCTCCACCCAGAATCTGTTGATCAATGATGGAACCGGATTCTTCACCGATGAATCAGCGACACGAATTCCGCAGTTCGCCATGTCCAGTTCACACTGTGCATTTGGCGACATCGATGACGACGGGGATCTGGATCTCTGGTACACCCGCGGCGGCTCATCTCGATTCGGGTCCGGTCAGGCTCAGTTGTGGCTCAATGACGGCTCAGGATTTTACATCAACGCAACAGCGCAACTCGTACCCCAGCAGCAGGTCTCAGAACCGATGGATTGCATCTTTGGAGACCTCGATGGAGATCTTGATCTCGACATGATCGAGGGACATCGGGCTGGCAATTCAAAGTTGTACATCAACAACGGCGGCTTCTTCGTCGATGCGACAGCAGGAAATTTCCCCGCTGATTCGAATACTTACTCCTACGACCTTGGCGATCTGGATTCAGATGGAGATCTGGATGTGTTTGGTGCCAATTCTGGGGTGGGATCGAGAGAAGCCGTGTTTCACAACGATGGCAATGCTTCCTTTACGAACGTGACCAGCACTGTATTGCCGAATTCCTCAAATCCGAACATCGACGATAATGACAGCAAGTTTCTCGATTATGACAACGACGGTGACCTCGATGTGACGGTCTGCGCCATCGGCGGGCCGGAACGGATGTTGCGTAACAATGGCAGCGGTTTCCTGACACTCGTTACCGGGATCATCAGTTCTGTTTCCGATAGCTCTCTCGATGTTGAGATGGGAGACCTCGATGGCGATGGAGATCTCGATATGGTCACGGCTCAAGGCGAAAGCGGTGCATTCCGTAATCGTCTGTACCTGAACCAGGGACCGGCGGATTCTCGGGCGCCCAGTGTTGCTCAGTGGGAAGAGCTCGATGATGTCGATGTAGGGGCCGGTCCACAAAGAGTTCGTGCGGTGATCCGTGACAACATGAGTTCAGATCATGGCGCCTTCTATCAAGCTGTTGTTCTCCAATGGTCTGATGGTGGGCCATTTCAGTCAGTTCCGATGACGTGGTCTGGCCATGAGTTGTACCGAGGAGTGATTCCCGATCCTGGTACTTCGGCCACCATCAGCTATCGCATCAGTGCCACCGATTTGGCCGGGAATACGACCGTCACCACGCCCCGCTCCTATTTCATTGGAACCCCGCCGGCTCAGTTCAAGCGAGGTGATATCAATGATGACGGAGGCCGGAATATCGCCGATGCGGTAGCGGGTCTGGTTTACCTGTTCGGTAACGGTGCTGCACCGGGCTGTCTCGATGCGCTCGATTGCAACGACGATGGATCGAATGACATCTCGGATGTGGTGGCTCTGCTCGATTATCTGTTCCAGTCCGGAAACCAACCGCCGGAACCGTTCGAATGTGGCTCCGACCCGACCGACGATCCGGTTTCTTGCGACACGACCCAGGAGAATTGCCTCTAGTCGCTATCCTTCGCGAGTGACCGGTCGAGTCTCTGAAATTGTCCTTGTTGCTTGTGGCGCCCCTGGTCCTCGAAGATGATGCCGAATCGGTCGAGGAGGGGTGGGGGAATGGCTGTCCGTGAAGGTGATCCGGTTCAGACCCGTGCAGGCGAGATCCTGAGTGAGGTATTCGGATACGAGAGTTTCCGTGGTGCCCAGCAGGAGATTATCGAACGGGTTGCCGCAGGTGGGGATGCACTCGTACTGATGCCGACCGGGGGAGGCAAATCCCTCTGCTATCAAATTCCGGCATTACTGGGAAATGGCATCACGGTGGTGGTCTCACCGCTGATAGCTCTGATGCAGGACCAGGTCGAGGCACTCGCTCAGGCCGGAGTGGGCGCTGCCGCACTGAACTCTTCGATGGATCTGTCAAAAAGAAGAGAAGTCTGGGATCGGTTACGGGCAGGTACCATCAAGTTGCTCTATGTCGCTCCCGAACGACTGTTGATCGATGGGTTCCTCGATGAACTCGATGCTTTCTCCCCGGCACTCTTTGCCATCGACGAGGCCCATTGCATCAGTCAGTGGGGCCATGACTTTCGCCCCGAGTATCAGAAACTCGGAATTATCAGGAAGCGTTTTCCCGATGTGCCCATCATCGCATTGACCGCGACAGCAGATGACCCGACTCGTAAGGATATCGTGAAGGGACTCGGATTTACCGAGCAAGACCTGTTCGTCTCTTCCTTTGATCGGCCCAACATTCGATACACCGTGGAGGCCAAGGACCAACCTCGTCGCCAGTTGTTACGGATGATCAGAGAACGACATGCCGGCGAGGCTGGCATCATCTACTGCAGAAGTCGGAAGAAGGTCGACGATACAGCAGAATGGTTGCGCGAAGAGGGAATCCGCGCGGTTCCCTATCACGCTGGCATGGCATCACAACAGCGAACTCTCAACCAGCAGCTCTTCCTGCGCGAGGAGGGGATCGTGGTGGTGGCGACGATCGCCTTTGGTATGGGGATCGACAAACCGAATGTTCGATTCGTGGCTCATCTCGACATGCCTCCGAGTCCGCAGCATTACAGCCAGGAATCAGGTCGCGCAGGTCGCGATGGTCTTCCTGCAGAAGCATGGCTTTGCTATGGCTGGAGTGATGTGGTTCTTGCCCAGAGAAGGTTGGCAGAATCTGAACTCGATCCGATACAACGCCGCATCAGTCACCACCAGATCGATGGGATGTTGGCCTATTGCGAGTCTTCGCTCTGTCGGCGTGCGATTTTGTTACAATTTTTCGGAGAAGATGGAGTCGAGCAGTGCTCCGCCTCCACAGAGAGCTGCGACAATTGCACCAAGGCTCCCGAGGTGATTGACGGCATGGTGCTGGCACAGAAAGCTCTATCTGCGGTCTCCAAAACGGGTCAGAGATTTGGCAAGGTACATGTCATCGATGTGCTCCTGGGCAAAGCGAATACGAAGGTGACTCGGTTCGGCCATGATCGATTGAGTGTCTATGGCATCGGTACCGAACTGGAGGAGCGGGGCTGGCACTCCATCTTTCGTCAACTGGCTTCCCGGGGAATGATCAAGATCGATTTCGAGGGCCATGGTGGTATCTCGATGACTGAAAGAAGCCGTGTTTTATTGCGCGGCGAGGAAGATTTCTCGTTCCGCAAGGACGCCATCACGCGCAAAGCTTCCCGCAGCAAGAAGAAGCGAAAGATGAAAATCGAAGGGCTCGATTCGATGCAATCGAGTCTTTTTGAACGTTTACGCCAGTACCGTCTGGAGATTTCTCGCCAGCTGGAAGTGCCTCCTTACACCATCTTCCACGACTCGACACTGGTCGAGATGTCACAGATGCAGCCCCAGACCCTCGATCAACTGGCGATGATTTCAGGTGTTGGACAGAAGAAGCTAGAGAAGTGGGGTCGGGGTTTTCTGGAAGTGATCAGTTCCCAGGCGGATGCCGGCTCCTGATCCTCTTTTCGACCCTGTGGTTCCGGTCAACTTCCCCGGATATGCTCGTCCTGTTCAAGGCACTCCCTGGAGAGAGGAATTGACAGTGGAAATCGTGTTGTCTGTGGTGATCTCTCTGATTGTAGGTTTCGTGGTGGCGACCCTCCTGCACCGACGAGGAGCTGGTGATCGATCACATACACTGGAAGAGTCTCGCAAGGAGGCACTCGATGTACGGGAGCAACTGGCACGTGCTGAGGCGCAGAGAGATTCGGCCGTCGACCAGCTGCAGCAATTGAAGCAGGATCGAGAGACCCTCAAAGATAGCCTCAAGGCCTTTTCTGCCGAGCAACTCAAGGAAAACCGCGAAGAATTCCTCAAGCATGCCGAGCTGCGACTCGGAAAAACAGAAGAGAAGCATTCATCCGAGCTCTCCAAGCGGCACGAAGAGATCGAAAAACAGTTTGAGGGCGTCCAGAAGAAGATGGAAACCTTCCAGGAGCTCCACAGGAAGATCGAGGAGCAACGGGTCAAGGATTTTGGATCCTTGAACCAGCAAGTGCTCGGTCTAGCAGAGCAAACGAAAGCAGTCGAAGCTGCCAGCAATGCGCTCTCGACGGCTCTGCGCGGATCGAGCCAGAGTCGTGGCAAGTGGGGAGAGATGGCACTTCGCAATATCGTCGAAGCTGCCGGCATGACCGAACACTGTGACTTCGAGGAACAGAAGGTCGATGACGATACTCGCCCCGACATGGTGGTTCGGATGCCTGGTGAGGGCAGGATTCCCATCGATGCGAAAGTACCTTATGCCGAATACGAGCGTGCGATAGCCGCGGATGATCCAGCAGAGCAAAAGAAGTACTTCGCCGAGCACGGTAAGGTAGTGCGTAACACGATGCTGGAACTGGCAAAGAAGAACTATGCGGAGAAGATTGATGGTGATGTCGACTTCACCGTGATGTTCATTCCGGTCGAGAGTGTTGCTGCCGCCGCTTTTGCCGCACGACCCGATCTTCAAGAAGAAGCGATCGAAAAGAAGATCCTCATCGTGACTCCGGTCACCCTCATCGCGCTGCTCAAGACGGTCGGTATCTACTGGCAACAGGAAAAACTGGCAGCCAACGCACAGGTGATCTGGGAAGAGACTTCCCGTCTTCACGACCGTCTGAAGACCTTCCACGGTCATATGAAGAAGGTTGGCAAGGGGCTCAACTCCGCCCTGGATGGATTCAACAGCGCGGTTGGTTCTTGGGAACGAAGCGTTTTGCCACAGGCCCGCAGCATTGAGTCGCTGTCACGCAAGGCGGAACTCCCCGAACTGGAACGCATCGACAAGCTAGTACGCGATGTGAACTCCGAAATCGCTCACGAAGCACTTCCGGAACCGGAGGAAACGCTGTGAGGCGATTCAGTTTTTTACTGATCGTGCTGGCTGGTTGCAACACCCTCAGTTTTCGAGATCCGGTTTCCGCCGTGGTGAAACCAGTTTCCGATGAACTCCGTGCAAGTCTAAATCTCGATCCTTTTTATCAGCAGCATGCGGACGTTTCTGGATTTCCGGTGCTGGCGAGCGCAAAAGCTCAACCCGAGTCATTGGTAGAAGCTCGTTATCTGATCCTGCAGATGGTTGGTCATCGTCCCGACATCCTCTCTGCGATGGCGAAGAGCGGCACTCGCTTCACGGTGATGGCCTACAACGAGTGGACGACGATGGTGCCAGAGCATTCCGATCTTCGTCCACCGGAGTACTGGGATCGGCGAGCACGAGGACTTGGCGCTACACGATCCAGGCCATCGGTTTCCTGTGGCGAAGAGAACCTGTTGGCGATGAAAGGAGATCCTTACTCGACCGAGAACATCCTCATCCATGAGTTTGCCCACGCCATCCATGAGATGGGTCTTTCCTCAGTTGATCGCACTTTTGATACCAGGTTGAAGGAGGCGTATCGTTCGGCGATGAAGGCTGGCCTGTGGAAAGGTGCGTACGCCTCGACCAACCGGATGGAATACTGGGCGGAAGTGGTGCAAAGCTGGTTTGACACCAATCGTGAGAACGATAATCAGCACAATCATGTCGATCTACGTTCTGAATTGAAGGAATACGATCCGACCGCTGCAGCTCTGTGTGAGGAAATCTTCGGTGATGGGCCGTGGCGTTACGTTCACCCGACGCAGAGAAGTCATGAACCCCACCTGAGGGACATCGATCGGGATTCCCTCCCGACTTTCCGCTGGGCCGCTGGCATGGAAGAGGCGTATCAGGCCAATCCGAGTCCGCAGTAACGTCCCTGTTAGATCAGGGACAAGGTCCAGGAGTCAGGCAATCGAGAGTATCAGTAGTTGGATCTGGACCGCAGTTCAACGCTCCCGGTGGTGCCGGGGGAGCCCCTCCTGAGAACAGAAAAGCCAGTAAATGAATTGCGTCCGCGATGTTCAAGGAACCATCATCGTTGGAATCGCAACCATCGATGCAACTGCTCAATGCTCCTCCGGAGAACAGATTGGCGAGCAGGAAGATCGCATCGGCAACGTTCGCTGATCCGTCGGTATTGCAATCACCCCTGAGATACAGAGAGCCTCCACCTGCTGTGTTACAAGGTCCTGCATCGCTGGGGATCGAGTTGGCAGCGACATCCGCGAATATGGGATCTTCGATGCAGATCTCTGGAGCTCCTGCTGGACAACCACCGCAATTGAAGGCGATCACCGTCAGTTCACCTGGAACGATTGTCGCGGGAATTTCCACCAGAGTCAGGGAGAACCCGAGCACTACTCCGCTGCTCGATCCCACGTCCACGAGATAACCGAAGTCCTCGGCCAATCCGCCAGTGGCTGAGACCAGTAGCACTGCTGCAGGATCGAAAACCAGATCGAACTGAAATCCTGCGATGGGAACCGCACTCGTCATCATCATCGAAACCGATCCATCACCGGTGGCTGGGTCGTACTGAATGGTCCCTAGTTCCAGGAGAATCGGCGGGCCGGGGGGAATCGGAACCTGTGCCTGCAAAGGTGCAGCTAGCAGCAATAAAGTGCTGATGAAGAAGAGAGTTCTCATCGCGTATCTCCTTGAGGCGAGCATGTAATCCAAATCCAGGATTCTGCAACCTGATCTCGGTCAGGCGACCCACATCTACCCATCATATAGCCATCCACCACTTTCACCCACTGCCTAGTTTGGGGGGCTAGTTGCTTCTGTGGCTTTTCCAGGCTTAATCCTGGCCACTTGTGTCACGTTTGTTGCGTGCAGCCTTAGTTTTTCTCCAGGGGGGGTGAGGATCAAGACGGCGATGATACAGCCGATACGATGCTTACCCAGGTAACCGTCGCCGCCGTTGTTTCTCTTGCCACCGATGTAATGCAAAGATCCGTCAGGACGATGCATCAGTGACAAATACCAGCGCCATTCCTGCGCGAAGTTCCAGTATCCTTCGCGATCCAGTCTCCACAGTGCCGAAGGAGCCAGCATCATTCCAAGCGATCCCACTGCATGAGCTTCACGGGTTCTCTGTGGATGTGTTGCGAGGTAGTGGCCCAGTTTTGTTGCCATCTCCGCTTCTTGATCGGCGATCGATAATGCCAATGCCATCGAAGAAGTACGTAGAGACGCATCTCCGGTACCGGTGCCCTTCATCGTCCAGTAACGAACTCCACCATTGGGATCGATCGACCGGCGGATCTGCTCGAGGCTCTTGGACCAGGTTTCTTCGTCGAGGGTCATTCCTGCTTGAGAACCCATCGCCCAGGCCAGCTGAGAGAGGGTATTGATGACATTGAAGCCTTTGTTGCTATAGCCAGGAACGATGTCGTGTCCGAACAGGCCTTCCTTGCTCATCCTTGATTTCAGTGCGTTACAACAGCGTTCGATCACCGGATCATCTCGTTCGTCGTCGGTCGCAATTCGATGTTCCGAAAGTGCAACCGCAGTGGCAGAGATCGCCCAGTTGCCGAGATTGTCGGGGCCCTTTTTCATCGGATCATCGGGGATCCATGAATTTCCATCGGGACCGCGTAGCCAGGCCGCTGCCTGGTCAATCGCTTCTTGATTTTCTGCGATATCACTCGAGAGCAGAGCAACCAATGCCCACGCTGACAGAACTCGATCGCCGGTGAGACCGACCGGGGAATTCCAGTACCCTGTCGGGGTCCTGGTTTTCAGTAATTGCTTACAGGCATCGGCGACCAGTAATTGCCGTCCTTCTTCGCTCTCCAGACCGGGCCTGAAGGGTAATGAAATCTCAAGGCTGATCGACTTTTCGTCACGGATGAGATCGAGAGCGATTTTGCGTTGCTGTTCATCGGTTTGCGAGGCCAGGTGGTCGAGAGCTTCTCCCAGTGCCTTCTGAGGTCCGTTTCCACCATCATCAATCTTGTTGCTGTGGGCAGTAAAAGGGGTTCCATTGATTCCCTGAATCTGGTCTCCCGCTTTCAAGCCGGCGACGATTGCAGGAGAGTCTGGATCGGTGGAGAGGATGGTTAGCAGTGGACTTCCCGCTTTAACCTCACCTCGCCCGCCGAGGATTCCGATCGGGAATTGTTCCGAAGCACTCAAGGTGGACGCTACTACCAGGATAAACGGCAACAAAGAGGTCGTTTTCATCAGATTCCTCCCGCGGCTATTTTGACCCGGGAACGTGACGAAATCACTCTTTATGGCGGTTAGAATGACGACGATGAAGAAAAACTGGATCTTGCAACACTGGACCCTGCCAAACGCGATCAGGAGCTCCTCACAGCTTCTGGTCATCCTGTTGCTGTTGATCGGGGCAAAAGCCCTGGCGGTAGCGACAGGTGCCCAAAGTGCTGTGAACAGCGCGCCCACCGCGAATTTTGACGGGGCGCCGAAAATAGCGTTCGTCGAGACTGAAGTTTTTTACGGAGAACTTCTGCAGGGCGAAGTCGTCGAGAGAGATATCCTCATCCGCAATGACGGAGATGCCGATCTCAAGATATGGAGGGCTAATCCCTCCTGCGGTTGCACCGTCATCGTTGATGTTCCCGAAATGATTCCTCCGGGAGAGATTGCGACAGTGCGAATTGAGATCGATTCAAAAAAAGTCAAGGCAGGATCAACACGCAAGGGTGTGACCTTCGAGAGTAACGATCCACAGCAGCCACAACTGCGGTTTATCTTCTCCATGAATATCATCAACTTGTTTCGCACCGATCCAAAACCGATCCAGTTGGTCGGATTGCTGTCGGACTCAAAGACCCTGCGAGTAAAATTGATTGCCGCGACGGATCTGGGTTTTGAGGTGGCAGGAGCTCGCTCCCGGAACGGGAATTTCGAGATTACTGACTTCGTCAATATTGAAGAGGATCGTCTCTACGAGATCGAAGTTACTGCAGGGCCATCTCCGACACCGCAGAGCATCAAGGATCCTCTCGATCTGTTGATTCGTGTAAAGGATGGTCGTGAGGTGGTCGTTGGACGCTACGTCGAGATCGAACACCTGGATCCGATTCAGGTCAGCCCCGCTCGAGTCTTGCAATTTGGTAACAAGGATACAGATCCATTACTTGGTGACGGTGTTCCTGTCGTGACCAAGAAGATCCAGGTTCAAAATGTTGATCCCGAGTTCACCCTGGAAGTGAAGGAAGTGATTCTGGAGGGTTTTCCAGAAGGACTCTTCGAGGTGGAAGTCCAGGAAGTGGTACCTGGTCGCATCTTCCGTATATTTCTTTCGCTGGAGGAGTACCGGCAAGAGGTTCTATTGAGAGGCACGCTGACGATCGTCACCAATGATCCCCGTGAACCGAAACGTGTTCTCCTGGTAGCGGCGAAGTTTGGTCGGCTCTAGCTGGGTGTGTTGCCACCGGAGCTAGAAGATCCACCAGTGTTTGCGCCTGGACCGCCGCCGGGTTTACGCCGCCGCCGCCGCCGCCTCTTCTTCTTCCGAGTCGGAGTATCACCTGTAGCCGTTTGGTTTTTTGCATCAGGACCACCGCTAGTTGTCTTTTGCTGCGGAGTGGTTCCCTCACCTGAGGACTGCGCACCAGAACGCTTTCGACGACGACGTTTTCGACGACGAGGTGTGGCTTCGGAAGTTTCGGTTCCGACCTTTTCGCCCTGTGCTTGACCACTACTACGGCTTTTCCGTCGAGTTTTTTTCCGTCTCGAAACTTTGCTCGCTGATCCGTCTTCACCAACCCTGGTGGTGCGTTTGCGTCTTGAAGAGGAGCCCTTGCTGCCGATTTTACTACGTTTGCTGGATTTCTTTTTCTTGCTAGCTGCCTCTTCCTCAGCGAATGGATCAGGTCGATTCTTACGTTTTGGCGTCAGAGTGCGGTACTGAGTGTGAAGAGTATTCGGAGTATTACTTTCTTCGAGATCGGCGAATTCTCTCCCTCCAATCAGGTTCCTTACGGCAGTAAGAAACTGATCAAAGGTGTCGGTTGGGATTCCTGCATTGGAAGGGTCAAGCTGGGTGGTATCGGAATCACTCTCGGTTGTTTTGACCTCAACGGCGGTTTTTTTCTGATTTTGCCCACGCCTTTGTCCTCGACCGCTTCGGGACTGACGGGTTGCTCCGGGAACGGCATTCGATCCACTGGAGTCGACGAGGCGACCGTCCTTTAACAAAATCTCTACCGACCAGGAGATTACGTCATCCGGTTTTACTTCTAGCTCCTCGGTATCCGGTGTTGACTCTTCCTTGTTGGAGCGTTCCGCAGCCCGGTAGTAGACTTCGTTCCAGTCCCAGATTCGACTTAGATCCAGGGCTTGCCAGAAATCGAGCCAGTGCTGCTCTTCTGGTTGGATCTTCTCCTCAGCAACCTCGGTCCACTCCGCTTCGAATCGACGCCAGCAGAGCTTCCCGCCCTCCCAGCGAATCTGCCAGGAGGTACGACCAAATCCGCCGTACTTCACATTCAGATTATCGGGTTCGACCTTTTCCAAGGTCCTGACTTCCTTTCAAGGGGCGACGGGAGGCTACCATGAAGAAGCGATGGAGGTTAGCCCACCCCTCGGTACAGTTCTTCTCGGAGTGCCCGAATAATTGCAGGATCTGTGATCCAGCGCTGTCCAGGGTCTAAAGAAGTTGTCGGGTCGACTGAAAACTGCGGCGGACAATTTCGCATCTGGCCGGAAACTTTTCGTCGGGCAGATAGATGCAACCATTGCACTCCCGTTTTTTCGACCAGGTTGAACGCGGATCCTGGACGGACCCCACCACCGGCAATGACTTCGAGTCGACCTGCGGCTGCTTCGACAATTCTGGAAATTTCTTCGATCCCATGATTCGCAGTGGCAGCTCCTCCAGACGTGAGCAAACGTTGGCAACCGCAATCGATGACCTGTTCCAGTCCAGTCACGCGATCTACACAGTGATCGAAGGCTCGATGAAAAGTCACAGGTCTTCCGGCGCAGGAATCAACGAGCCAGCGCATGGAGACCGTGTCTATAGCACCATCACGAGTCAGTGCTCCGATGACGATGCCAGAGGCCCCTGCTTCTATGTGTGCGGAGATCTCATCTCGCATCCTGCTCACGTCATTTTCATCGAGAACAAAATCACCGCCGCGAATTCTCGTCATTGCGGTTACAGGGACTCCTGCCTGGCATGTTTTCTGGAGAGCTTGTGCGGTGGGTGTGAGACCATCCAGATCAAGAGCACTGCACAGCTCTATTCGATTTGCACCTGCAGAAACGATATCTTCAGCACAAGACGCTTCTTCGATGCACACCTCGATTTGGACAGGTTGTTGCTTGGTGTCCATTTGATGCTGGATCCTTCCATCGAAGATCTGCTGTGAGAAGATGCGCCTCGATGATGTCGGCTACGGTCGGAATCTGCAATATCTACAAATGCACTGAGTGAGACAACGATGTCTTGATCTGGAACCAAGGCCCTCTGATTTACGTTGAAAAAGATACTCAGAAGGAGAAGTCCTCGATGTTTACAACAAAGCTACGCTTCATCATTTTCTTGTTGGCAAGCGGTTTTGGTTTCTCCGGTTGTTTAGGAATTCCCGGTCGATCGATCCCTTTGACCAAGGCAAATAAGGAGCTTTACCAGCAGTCATTTCAGGTCGTTTGTGAGCGGATCGAGAACACTTACTGGGATTCGGAGGCCCTCGGGACGCAATGGAGCCAGTGGAAAGCGTTCTGGGGAAATGAGATGAACGAAGCAAGGACGGTAAAAGAGGCCCGCGGTGCAATTCAGAAGCTGCTCGCTGAGCTCGAACTTTCGCACTTTGCGTTGATCCCCCAGGATGCTGCTGAAGGACTGGGACAAGGTGGTGGTGCCGAGACAGGTGCCATATTACGCGTTTCGGATGGACGTGCCGTGGTTGTCAGGGTCGAGACCGACAGTCCGGCTCAAAGTGCTGGCGTTGTCCCCGGTGAGTTTGTGGTTTCGGTCGGGAAGAAGCCACTGGAGCCTCTCATCAAAGAGTGGTCTGCCAGTGGTAACCGTTATCTTCCGGTGCAGGGTCTTGCCGCTTCAATGCAAGGAGCCGTTAGCTCGACCCGCTCTTACGAGATCGAGAATGCCCAGGGAGATCTCAGGGATGTCGAGATCACTTTGGAAACTCCGAAGGGAACTGGTAGGCCGGTTCGTTTCGGTCACATCGGACCGATTCCGCTGCGGCTGGAGAAGAAGATCATGGATGGGGGTTTCCTTTATCTGAGGTTCAATATGTTCCTTGGCCCGATGCAAGTGATGCCGTGGTTTCAGAAGGCTCTGGAAGATCATGCCGAAGCTCCTGGGCTCATTCTCGATTTGCGTGGTAATCCGGGAGGACTGGGACTGATGGCTTGCGGGATTGCCGGTTGGCTGGTCGAGGAGGATGGCCTCGAGCTAGGAGTGATGCACTCCCGCGACTCAGATTTGAAATTCGCTGTCAATCCGAGGCTCGATCCGTGGAAAAATCCGGTGGCAGTGCTGGTCGATGAAGGAAGCGCCTCAACCACCGAGATCCTGGCCCAGGGGTTGCAAGATCTGGAGGTGGCTCGGATTTTTGGGCGAACTACGGCGGGAGCCGCTTTGCCTTCAATGATCGAAAGTTTACCCTGTGGTGATCTGTTCCAGTACGCCATCGCTGGATATCGTTCCCGCTCGGGAAAGCGGCTTGAGGGTGCTGGGGTGGTGCCTGACGAGGTGATTCCCGTCGATGTGCAGAAGATTCGCGACGAGGGTGATCCGGTGTTGAAGGCAGCCCTGCGTTGGTTTGACGGAAGTGCTGGTACTGGCCGAAAAGCGAGTTGATGATGGTCCTGGGATGAAAATCCACATCAAAGATTGAATGGGAGTTGATCCCGCTGAAGAGGAGATTCGAGATGTCAAAAGAAACTGGATGGAAACCCGGCAAGCTCTGGGTCGTTCTTCTGGGATTACTGATCCTTCCTTGTTCACTATTGAGTCTCGCACAGGACCCTCCCGCTAAACCGGAATCCCCGTCTAAAGAAGAGCCGGTAAATGTTCTGGCGGAATTACAGAACAAACTGATCGAAGCCACCGGTGGTCGGGAAGCACTCGAGAAACACTCAAACCGGCGTATTGTGGCCAAGGTTCTGATTCCAGGGGCTGCCATCGAAGCGAAACATACCGGTTTTGTTTCGAGAGCGGGAATGATGTGGGAGTCGATGACCATTGAAGGTTATGGAGATTTCCAGCAAGGATTTCATGGCGATATCGCCTGGACGTTGGATCCGATCAATGGTGCACGGGTTCTTTCAGGAGCGGAAAAAGAACAAATTCGCAGGGGCTCTCATCTGGAGACCCTACTGTGGCTGGATAAAGATTTTGTTTCCGCCGTGGAGAGTGGATCAGAAAAACTTGGGGCTATCGACTGCACCATCTTCAAACTCAAAACTACCAGTGGTACGGAAGAAACATACTGGGTGGCTACAGAAACCAATTTCCTCATCCAGCTGGCGATGACGGTCGATACAGTCATGGGCAAGATACCGATGAAAGTACTCATGAGTGAGTTCAAACAAATGGAGGGTATCTGGTTTCCACATATGATGGAGATTCAGCAGGGGATCCAGAAGATGCAGATGATCATCGAAGACGTGAAATATAACGTGGAACCTGAAGTCGTCGAGGAAACGATCCCCGCTGAGGTACAAGCTGTGATCGATCGGAAGAAGGCTGCGGAGAAAAAGGCGACAGGGGCGAAGGAAACCAGTCCAGAGGATTCCGGTCGCTAACCTGAGATTGTGGCGAGATAGCCGTGTTGGAGCCGTTGTCTTGTCACTGTTGAGGAAGCTCCACTCCAGGGATGAAGACCTCGATGGTGCTGTTCTTCCAGAGGCTCTTCTGGAATTCCAGGCGTTTCTCGTTCTCCAGTTTCTGAGTGATGAGAACCCGAATCTGATCCTGAGCTTTTGTGAAGTCGAGAGCTCCGCCTGCCATTCGTTTCACGAGGAAAATTTTGTGGCCGTATCCACGACACAGGAACCAGCTCGAAATTTCCCCAGCTTTCAGGGATCGAACAACCTCTGGAACCGGAGGGAACCTGGCATCGAGCTGGCTCTCTGACATCTCGTAGAGTCCTCCCGATTCCTGCCGTGGACCCATCGACCACTTTTTCACCAGTTCCACGAAGTCGTCTTTCTTCTCGAGTCCACTTTCGATTTCTTCCACTATCTTTTTGTAATCCGGATCGTTTTCAGCAACCAGAATTTGACGGAAAGAAATACGACCGTCTTCAGCAAATTCTTCTGAATGATTACGATAGTACTCCCGAAGTTTTTTTGGTGAGATGCTACTTGTACTTTGAATGTGTATTTTTTTCAGTGCTTCGATTCGCAGCTGATCTTTTAGTCGACTGCGGAGCTCGACTTCTGATTCTCCAAACTGTTGTTCCCACAGAACCAGGTAATCATCGACGGAGTACCGTGTTCCTTCTGCGGCGCTGAGTCGGTCAACTGTTCGTTGCAAATGGTTTTCTACTGATCCGGGAGGCAGAATGATTCCGTCACGAGTGGCTTTTCGCAGCAGTAATTGGCGTTCGATCAGGTCTATGAGAACCAGTGGACGAAATTTGAATTTATCTCGTTCGATCACCTCGTCGGGTACCTGACCCCTGGCCATGGCGATCCGCATCTCTACCGCCCGATTCAGCTCTGCCAGGGTGATGACTTTGCCGTCGACTTTTGCTGCAAACCCGTTTTCGATGAGGATTTCCTGGGCACCGAGTTGGTGCGCTGGAGTTGAAAAGACCATCACTGTCGGGTTGAGAGCCAGCAGTGGCAAAAGAACCCAAATCCTCAGGGAGCACAGAGGATGGGGTTTGAATGGGGTCATTGGCGTCATGGCTGTGCTAGATCTCCTACTGGGCAAAATGGGGTCCATTCCCTCCACTGGGAGGATATCCGCCCTTATCTATTCATCCAGTTCTGGTGCCAGTGTTGGCGAATTCTGCCCTTACCACTATCATCCGTCCTTATCGCCGGTTCAGGACGGTTCTGGCAACGATCGGCCGTAGCAGGGGTCTGGAGATCAGATGCGTATCGTGGTGGTAGGTGCAGGAGTGGTGGGTTTCCATCTCGCGGAGCGACTGTCCGCAGAGGGACACCGAATTACCATCATCGATGCGGATCCGGATCTGGTGCATCGGATCGATGAAAGACTCAATGTCCAGGCGATCCTCGGCAATGCGGCGAGCCCTCGAATTCTTCGCAGGGCCAAGGCTGATAGTGCTGATCTTGTCATATCGGTGACCGACAGAGATGAGACCAATATCGTGGTGAGCCTTCTGGCCAAGAGCCTGGGTGCTAGCAAGGTCGTTGTTCGTCTCCGAAATGCTGAACTTTCATCGGCTGCGTCTCCCTTGTCACCGGAAACGTATGGCGCGGACCTGGTCGTGAATCCCGTCGATGCTACAGCGGAAAAGTTAAGGCGATTAGTTCGAAACCCAGGTGCTTTTGATGTTTCGGATTTTGCCGATGGAGAGATGCTCCTGTGGGGATATCAGGTAGAAAAAGGCTCCCCGCTCGATGGCCTCGTACTCAAAGATTTGAGAGAGCGTTATGACCGAATTCCAGGTCTGATCGTGGCGATCTCACGCGATGGTGAATTGATGATTCCGCGCGGGGATGACCAACTGATTCGTGGAGATCATATTTACGTTTTTCTTCCCAGGAATGAAACTGCAGAATTCCGTTCCATTGCACACCCTGAGGTGGAGAAAGTGGAGCAAGTTTTCATTGCGGGTGCGACGCGATTGGGTAAAGCAGTAGCTCGAAGACTCGAAAGCGATGTGAAATCGATCGTGCTGGTCGAAAAAGACAGGAAAAGAGCAGAAAAAGCTTCTGAAGAACTGGAAAAGACACTGGTCTTGCACGGCAACATTACCGATGCCGATTTCGTCAAAGAGAATCGTATTGGGGATGCTGATTACTTCCTTTCTCTGGAGAGTGAAGATGCCGAGAACCTGACCAATGCGTTGCTCGTCAACAAGCTGGGAGTACGAAGAATTTTGATCCGAAGTGAACAGGATCAGTTCCAGCCGGTATTGCGGCAGGCCGCAGTGGGGGAGGCTGTGAATCCGCGACGAATCACGGTGAGTGCCATTTTACGGGATATCCGTCGTGGTCGAGTCGTGGCGGTTTCTCAGGTTGGCGAATCAGGTGCCGAAGCTCGTGAATACGAAGTGACAGGAGATCAGGCGGTCTGTGGCAAGAAGGTCAAGGATCTTCATCTCCCCAAGGATTCGATCATCGGTGCCATCCAGAGAGGCGAAGAGATATCCACTGCAGTGGGAGATTCTTTCATACAGGAAGGTGATCACGTCATCATCTTTGCGCTTCCAGAAGCTGTTGATGCCATCGAGAAAGTCTTTACCCGCCGACGGGGAATTCTGCGTTGAGGTTCCGACCACTTCTCGCAGTTCTAGGTCTTCTCATCCTCACCTTGTCAGGGGTGTTACTCATTCCTCTGTTAGTGGCATGGGGACTCGACTCCGTCAATGAGCTGCCCGCTTTCTATACCACCATCGGGATCTGTCTTGTCGTGGGCCTGGTGCTTTGGGGGGCGAATCGGGATTGTCAGAAAGACCTCCGTGCAAGAGAAGCATTTGCGGTGGTGGGTCTCGGCTGGGCTTCGTTAAGTTTCTTCGGAGCTTTACCTTTTTGGATCGCTCCTGGAGGGATCCCCAGCCTACTCGATGCGTATTTCGAAACGATGAGTGGTTTTACCACCACCGGAGCGACGATTTTGACCGACATCGAAGCCTTGCCCCCGGGTCTTCTGTTCTGGAGAAGTCTCACCCAGTGGTTTGGTGGCATGGGGATCGTGCTCCTGACCGTGGCAGTACTGCCGCTACTGGGCTCCGGCGGGATTCAGATGATGCGTGCCGAAGTACCCGGTCCAAATACCGAAAAACTGGCACCAAGAGTAGCTCAAACTGCCACCATGCTGTGGGGGCTATATTTTCTTCTTACGTTGGTCGTTACAGGTTTACTGTTGCCGGTGATGCCCTGGTTCGACGCTGTTACGCTTTCCTTTTCAACTCTGGCCACCGGTGGATTTGCGACCAAAAACGCCAGCGTAGCTCACTTCGATAGCGCATATGTCGATACGGTGATTACGGTTTTCATTTTAATCGCCGGGATCAATTTTGTGCTCCACTATCGAGCGCTCTTTCAGAGGCGCCCAATGTATTTCCGCGATAGCGAGTTCAAATTTTTTCTAGGCCTGATAGTTCTTTCCATCATCTTTGTCACCTTCATGCTCCATCTTGGGAATTATCCAGACCGGATCGAAAATCCGGAAAAGTACAAAACTCTCGGTTCATGTTTTCGATATGCCAGTTTCCAGGTGGCCTCCATCGGAACGGGAGCCGGCTTTGTCACGGCAGACTTTGATCATTGGCCCAATGCCTGTCGGGTTGTCCTGATCGTCTTGATGGTGATTGGCGGTTGTGCAGGAAGTACTGCTGGCGGCATCAAGATCTTCCGGGTTTTGACCCTGGTGAAGTACGGGTTACGCGAAATCGCGTTGTTGGTCCGTCCCCATGCCGTACTCCCCATCAAGATCGGGGGGGAGCCCATCGAACGGGAAGTGGTCGCCAGGGTGATGGGATTCCTGGCTCTCTGGACGCTGCTATTTCTCGTTTCGTTACTGTTGCTCTCTTTCGTGCTGGATCCCGCCTGGTCGGAAGATGCCGGTAGCCTCACGGCATCCGATGCCCAGGAGGTCACAGGTGCCCTGGAAGACGATCATTTGCTCACCGCGTTAGGGGCGACCCTAGCGACGATAGGGAATGTTGGACCTGGCATAGCCGGTGTCGGCCCCCTCGAAAATTTCTCAGCGATCCCTGCTCTGGGAAAAGTGTTGTTGATCTTCCTGATGTTGCTAGGAAGGCTCGAGATCTATGCGGTGCTGGTGATCTTTATCCCGATGACATGGAGGCGTTAAGTTCGGTCTGCAATCTGGCTACGGTGCGACCTCATCCAGAAACCAGGCAATGGTTTCGATCCCACGTTGATAGTCGGGTAGATGAAATTTCTCGTTGGGAGAATGGGCATTGTCATCAGGTAAACCCAGTCCCAGCAGAATCGTGTCGATTCCGAGGATTCTTTTCAGGTCGCTGACCACGGGGATCGATCCGCCCTCATGAATGTATACCGGGGCTTTTCCAAAGCCTTTTTCGATGGCCCTGGCGGCGGCTTCGAGCCATTCGCTGTTGCGTTCCACCAGCACCGGTTCGGCACCATGGTGGGTGCTGACTTTCATGGTGCAGCTGGGCGGGCACAGTGAATGGAGATGTTCCGTAACGAGGGCTTCGATCTCCTTTGGATCTTGATCGGCGACGAGGCGCATCGAAAGCTTGGCGCTGGCGTGGGCAGGCAATACCGTTTTTGCTCCTTCACCGGTCCAGCCACTCAGTAAGCCGTTGATGTCGAGGGTCGGCCTGGCCCCTTTTCTTTCGAGAGTTGTCCAACCCGCTTCACCGTGTAATTGGGGAACTCCCAGTTCATCCCGGTAGCCCTCATCATCGAAGGGAAGTTCGGCGAAAGCGGCTCGTTGTTCTGTCGTGAGATCCCGGACCCGGTCGTAAAATCCTGGAATGGTGATATGCCCCTCTTCATCTCTCAGTGATCCGAGAATCCGAGTCAGGGCGTTGGCGGGATTTTCTACCGATCCGCCGAAGGAGCCAGAGTGCAGATCTCGGTTCGGTCCCTGGACGAAGATTTCCAGATAGACGAGGCCCTTCAGTGCGACCGTGATGGCCGGCATTCCGGGACCGAACTGAGAACAATCGGCGATCACTGCCACATCCGCTGCCAGCTCTTCCTGATGCGATTCGATGTAAGGCGCCAGGTTCGGTGAACCGATCTCTTCTTCTCCCTCGATGAGGAATTTCACGTTGATGGGTAACGAGCCTTGCTCCTGAAGAACGCCACAAACCCCTCTGACCAGTGCCAGCACTTGACCCTTGTCGTCGGTGGCCCCGCGGGCGATCAGGTTTTCGCCTTCGAGGGTCGGTTCGAACGCACCGTGGCGCCACAGTTCTAGTGGTTCCGGCGGCTGAACATCGTAGTGGCCGTAAATGAGAACGGTCGGAGCGTCCGCTGCTTGGGTCCAGGAGGCGAAACAGACCGGATGCCCAGCAGTCTCGTCAAGACGAGCATCGAAGCCAGAGGCACTCAATTCGTCGAGAATCCACTGTCCGGCCTGTCGGACATCGCCATTTCGGCGACTGTCTGTGGAGATGCTAGGAATCCGTAACCACTCCACCAGCCTGTCGATGTGCTCCTGACGCCCCCCCGACAGCCGCTCGATGACATTCTTCATCTAACCTCCTGACCTTTGTGGGTCTGCTGGAAGACTTGCCCCAGGATCCTTACCATAAACGACCAGGAAGCTCCTAGGGAGCTAACTCATTGGATTGGAGAAAACCTGTCATGGAGATCAGTATCGAATTCTGCTTGCAGTGAAACTACACACCTCAAGCCACCAGTTTGGCGGCTGATATCAACGAGAAGTACGGAGTATCCGCTCGACTGATCGAGAGCGGAGGTGGAGTCTTCGAGGTATGTGTCGACGGAGATCTTATCTTCAGCAAGAAGAAACTGGATCGTTTTCCCGAGCACACGGAGATCTTCGCGGTTCTCGATTCAATGCAAGCCTAGTCATCCTTTTTCCTAGTAGGAGTGAAGTTCGCGATGAGTAACGATTCTCAGGAAGTCATCTTTCAGGTTCAAGACCTGCATCGATCATTTGGACCCAAGGAAGTTCTCAGGGGAGTGACCCTGGGGTTTTTTCGTGGAGCGAAGATCGGCCTGATCGGTGTCAACGGCAGCGGTAAGTCAACCCTGCTGAAGATCATTGCGGGAGTGGATTCAGGTTACGAGGGATCGGTCACCATCGCCAAGGGAGCGACCATCGGTCACGTACCTCAGGAACCGACCCTCGATGAATCGAAGACTGTTCGTGAAAATGTTGAAGAGGGTGCGGTTGCAGTTCGCAAACTCCTCGATGAATACAATGCTGTGACCGAAGCGTTGGCGACCGAACTTTCCGATGATGCGATGCAGAAGGCTTACGATCGACTGGCAGAGTTGCAGGAAAAGGTCGATGCCTCCGACGCCTGGGAAATTGACCGCCAGATCGATCAGGCGATGCATGCACTCCATTGCCCTCCTGGAGATTCTGCAGTCGGTCATCTGTCTGGAGGAGAGAAGCGCCGGGTCGCACTGTGTCGCACTCTGATCTCACATCCGGATATCTTGCTGCTGGACGAACCGACCAATCACCTCGATGCCGATACCACGGCGTGGCTGGAACGGCATCTGGCCAAGTTCAATGGCACTGTGCTACTCATCACTCACGATCGATATTTCCTCGACAATGTGGTCGGCTGGATGCTGGAGATGGATCGTGGTCGCGGAAATCCGTTCGAGGGCAATTACAGCCAGTACCTCGAACAGAAGCAGAAGATGCTCGATGTCGAGAAACGCCATGAGGAAGATCGCCAGAAACTGCTCAGCAAGGAACTCGATTGGATTCGCCAGACTCCCAAGGCGCGAGCCACCAAGAGCAGGGCGAGGGTCGAGGCTTTCCACCGATTGCAGGAGCAGGTCTACGAATCGCGCAAGGATTTGCCAGCACTGGTGATCCCGTGCGAAACGAGACTGGGTGAAAAGGTGCTCGATATCGAAAAAATGAAGAAGGGCTTCGACGGTCGGGTGTTGTTCGAGAACCTCAGCTTTTCTTTGAGACCTGGTTCCATCGTCGGAGTCATCGGTCCCAACGGTGCTGGTAAGACCACCTTGATGCGCATGGTGGCCGGTCTGGAAGAGCCAGACGAAGGAACTGTCGAACTGGGGCCGACCGTCGAGATCTGCTTTGCCGATCAGAGTCGTCAGGATCTGGATGACGACAAGACCATCTACCAGAACATCTCCGAGGGCTATGACGTGATCAATATCGGCAAGCTCGAAATACAGAGTCGAGCTTATGTCGCCCGGTTCGGATTTACCGGAGAAGACCAGGAGAAGAAGGTCGGAGATTGCTCCGGTGGTATGAGAAACCGGGTTCAGATGGCCAAGATGTTACGTCGTGGTGGCAATCTGGTGATCCTCGATGAGCCGACCAACGACCTCGACATCCCGACGCTGCGTTTGCTGGAAGAGGCGCTGGAAGCTCTGCCCGGCTGCGGAGTGGTGGTCAGCCACGACCGTTATTTCCTCGATCGCGTGGCGACCCACATCCTGGCTCTCGATGGAGAGGGTAGTGGCCGCTTCTTCGAAGGTTCCTATCAGGCCTATGCCGAACGGATGCGCCAGGAACGCCTCGACCGGGGCGAGGACCCGGATCTGCCCAAAGGAGTGCACCGCAGGTTCGCCTGAGTTGCGCGGTTCAGTCGCGGCGGGTGTTCCACAGACTCTGGTATTCGGTTCGATCGGGTGCCGGTTGATCGGGCTGCGGCGGGTACTGACTCATGTTCCTGAATGGCAGCGGTAGCACTCCGTCTTTGGCTCCCGTCAGGGGGTCGAGGTCTTTGCACCAGCCAAAGGTGTCCAGTAGCCAGGTACGCTTCCAACCATCTGGCAACTCAGGCAGTGTCGATGCGTCGTATTCCAGCAGCAGTTCATCGCCTCCTCCGATGATGACGAACCGGTCATCGACTTCGGCCAGTAGCTCGTCGACACGACCGTATCGAGTGATATGACCCTGTTCCATCTGTCGATAGTCGAGAGTCGGGTCACGCTGTTCGTAGTGGTAGGTGGCGGGAAGACGACCATCGTCGCTGTACTCGCGCGGATATCCGCCATCACGTAACCAGGCGGAAGCCAGCCCGATGGTGTGAACCTGAACTTCCGGAGTCTCGCGTACCGCCGCCAGACAGACCCGGTCCCAGTACAGTTCCAGATTTGACTCGAGGCGGAACTCACGAGCTCCTTGCGCGATGACGTCACTGACATCGAGGACCATCGTCTTGGGCATTCCCGCCGGGTATCCCATCTCCTTGCCGAGTAGTTGCCACGGTTCGTCAGCATTTCTTCGCCAGCGGAAGGTGGGAGCCGAAAGTCGTTTCGATCCCTGCCAGGCGGCGAAATTGATGCGCGAGTAGGGATACTCGACCCAGCCATCCAGAAGCAGTGCGATGCGCGGTCCTACCGGAATGTCGTCAAAAGAGAATTGCCAGACCTGGTTTTCGCAATAACCGACCCATTCGGGCACCAGAGCACGTGGACCGGCGTAGATCCGGTCGAGATGACGAACGTCAGTCGCTTCGATGGCCCCGTCCGCATCTCGGACCCGAACGGGAAAGATCCGTTCGGCGTCTTTCAGCAACAACGGTTTTCCGGAGGGCGGCACCGCCTTCACCGGGAAGTACTCCTCTGGATAGCACGACTCATCAGCGGGATGATCGACCGCCAGCAGTTGAAGTTGATCGGCGTAACAGATCTCCTGCATCGGCTCCATGACACTCAAGCGCAGACGATCACCCACCACCTGAAGTGCTTCCGGTGCGATGCGGACCACTTCGGTTGGTTCTGGTGGGGCGTATTCATCGGGACCGACCCAGGCACCCAGCCCGCCCCCACCCATGAAGTCGCTGATGAAGTTCCACTTCTTACCGTCGAAAGTAAATAGCACCGGGCAGGAGGAAGACTTGCGCTGTACCTCTTCGATCTCCTGGCATCGATTGGTCGGGACGTCGATTTCTGCCTGGAGAACTCCATCAGGCCATTCGATGATGAGACTTTTGACTCGATCAAAAGTATCGGTACCGACCACGACCGGGAGCAGTCCACGGGAGTGATGGCCGGCACTCCCTTCCTGGAAGGCTTGACCTACAGTACTGCGGTAGGGATTTCGAAGCTCCAGGCGAGCTCCAAATCCGAGCAAATTGGTACGTCGGTCATCTCCATCCCGTCTGCCTCCGAGATGAGCCTGGAATGCGTGCAAATTAAATTTATTTCTGTCGAGATTGTTACGAACTAACCACAGCGAGCCGTCAGGTTTTTCCAGAATCAGGTCGGGATCGCTATCTCCGTCGATATCACCGGTAACGATGGTCACGGCGCCCGGAAAAATCTGACGGTGAGCATGCCAAATGAGTGTTTCCGATGAGTTTCCCAGGACCAGCTCTTTGTTTCCATCGAGGTCGAAATCGGCGTTCGCCATCGCCACGTAGTTTTCTGAAACAATCTCTGCCGGAAGACTGACTCTTTCTGCGAAGAGCGCTTCGCCCGGTGCATCTTTGACTGTGGCGGAGGGACGCCAGATACGAAGTAAGCCGTCCTGTAGAATTACAAGCTGCTCAGCCTCTTTCATGCTAGGAGGGTCATCGAGCATCGCCTTGCTCACGTCGATCGTTCCTGCTGCTACCAGCGGTCGGTGCTGTGGATTTTCCTTAAACTTCCACTGGGGAGCTCCGGAGATCCAGGAAAGTGTCTTGCCGGCCAGCAGTAGATCCGGGTCGTGGTCTCCATCCAGATCACGCACCGCGATGATCTGGTCGACCATCTGGCTGCCGCCGAGAGAGGGGGACTCCTCGACGCTGCGGAACGATTTCCCTTCATTGAGGGCGAGTTTCACGGGGCCGATGCCGTCGGCCAGTAGTAGATCCAGGTCTCCTTCCATGTCGATATCCGCGAGCACTAGATCCTTGGCGCCAGCCTGGATGATCGAGATCGTTTCTTTGAAGGCGGGAGTTCGTCCCTCTTCTCCACGAAGGACACGGATCTGTTCTCCATCGGAGACGGCGATATCCGGGATGCCATCTTCATCTACATCTCCCACGGCAAAGCAAATCGCTCCCTTCAAAGCGGGTAAATCAGCGATTTTCTTCGGCTTGTCGGTCAAATCCCAGGAACCCGGCTCGTCACCGGCAATCCAAAGATCCGCGAGGCAATCCAGATCCGCATCGACGAGGCTGAAGGGCGGCGCTCCCCCCTCATGAGGCCCGGTGATGGGGACCGGTTCAGCGAAATCGAATTTTACTACTGTGCGTCCCCGGCCGGGTCCGGGCCACCAATCGCGGATCGCTTCGGCGAGTTTGCCCTGCTCGGTGTATTTGCTGCTGTGGGCGCGGCCACGACCGGAAGATTCCAGTTCCTGGAAGGTGGCGAGGGCTCGGTTGGCATCTTCAATCTGGCCAGCTCTTCGCCATGCCAGCTGCAGGTTGTTCCAGGCGCCCCGGATGGTCGGGTCGAGTTGCACTGCCATCTCGAAGTGAGGTAGAGCCTCTTCATTCTTGTCGCTGCGCATCAGGCCAATCGCGACCTGATAGTGGCAATCGGAATCGCGAGGGGCTTGCTTCAGTGCTTTTCTGAATTCTTCCAGGGCGGTGGCTTCTTCTCCGAGGAAACGATGGATGATTCCGAGGCTGTAGTGAACCGCCGCTTCTCCCGCTTTTGCGGAGGTCCAACGGGAAGCCTTATTTAGTGTTGAAGCGGTCGTCAAGGTGACCAGGGCTCGGTCGACACCTTTCTCTGCCTGATTCAACTGGGCTATTGCCAGGTTGAAACGAGGAACAAATGCCTCAGGTGCTTCTTCAACAAGCGCTAGCAGTACCTTCTCTGCATCCTCGAATCGATGCTGGGAGATGAGGTTGAGACCCTGGAGATGGAGACTTTGGAGATCAGGAGCAGGCGGTGACGGTTTGGAGGTGCAGCCGGAACCGAGGCACAACAAGGATGTCATCCAGATGGAGATCCACAGAGAGTGGCCTGGTCGCATCGATTTCCCCCTTACGACGGCTCAACTGCTGCCGACAGTCTAGAAGAGTGCCGGGAGCCATACCACGAAGATCGACAGCAATCAGAAAGTGACGATGTGATTTGAATATAAGTTGGTTTTTATCGCCCGCGTAGCTGATGTCGTAAAGCGGCAGGAAGGTCGGGGCTGGTAAATCGGTAGCCCAGATCCAGGAGTCGAGTGGGAGCCACCCGCTGGCCATCCAGGATCAGAGACTGTCCCATTTCACCCAGCAGGAGTCGGATGATCGGGCCAGGAATCGGCGGAGCTACCGGTCGTCTGAGTGCTGCTGCGAGGGTTCGGGTGAAGTCGACGTTTCGAACGCTGTGTGGAGCGGTGCAGTTCAACGATCCCTCGATCGATTGGTCTTCCAGTACAAATCGGATAATTTGAACGAGATCTTCCAGATCGATCCAGCTCATCCACTGGCGACCTGATCCCATACGACTTCCGAGACAGAAGCGAAACAGAGGAAGTAATTTTCTGAGGATTCCACCATCTGGAGAGAGAACCAGACCGATTCGCAGTCGCACCACTCTTGTACCGATTTCTTCCAGCGCTGAAGACGCACTCTCCCAGTCGCGACAGAGCTGACCCAGGAAACCAGAAGAAAAGGTGGCAGCTTCTGTCAGTAATTCGTCGCTGTTTGCCGGGTAACCTCCGATGGCACTGGCACTGATGAATGTGGCAGGAGCAGAAGGAAGCTGTTGCAGTAGAGAGACCAGATTGGCGGTCGCATCGACCCGACTGGAACGAAGCTTCTTTTTTTTGGTGGAACTCCAACGTCCGCTTGCGATGTCTTCACCCGCTAAATGAATCACGGCATCGAGTTTGTCGAAAGCTTTCCGTTCCGCTGCCGGAATCTGTTCAGGTGGTTCAAGGGGCCGCCAGCGAATTTCGTCATCGACGCGGGGATTTCGACGTACAGCCCGGATCACGCGGTGACCTCGTGCCTGGAGCTGTGGAATCAGAGCGGATCCGATCAATCCAGAAGACCCGGTGATCAGTACCGTCTGGACCTGTTGTGCCGGTGGGTCGATTCCTGACACTGAAGATCGGATCAGATTCATGTCCGTTGGATTCTAGCTGGAGATGGTGTGATCCAACCCTTTGCAGAACTGAGTGAATTGTTCCAGCGAAG
This sequence comes from Planctomycetota bacterium, assembly GCA_002711105.1. Lineage (GTDB taxonomy): Bacteria > Planctomycetota > UBA8108 > UBA1146 > UBA1146 > UBA1146. The sequence continues at coordinate 164,505 of PAIH01000044.1, read as the reverse complement.
AGAATTCAATCACATTGGCAATGGGCTTCTTGACTATGTTCCTGCACCGGCGTCCGCCCAGAGCCAGGAGAGTGTTCGACTTTTCGAGTTCTGTAGCCAGCGAGTAAATGCCTTTTCGAAGTTCTGGTAGTGGGTCATCTGAGGTGATCGAGAGCCAGGCGATTCTGGGTTTTTCGCGCTGACAGAACTCCTGCAGAGAACTGATCGGAAGATCAGGACCGAGATTGATGGCTCGCTTTCCCATTTCCTGCAGGACAAGCGATACCATCGCTGTGGGAATTGGGTATGGGTCTTTTGCAGGAGCTCCACCGACGGCGAAGACGTTTTCCTCTGGCCGCGGTAGTAGGCTTCGCAGGATTCCGAGGCTTTCGAGTACGAGTTGAGAGGAAGCATGTTCGTTGGCGATCGCTGCAGGACCTGCGGTCCAGTCTCTTCCGATGTGAGCAAGTACCGGGGCGACGATATCCTGGAACAGCTCGGCCAGCGGCATTCCACCGATGAAAAGCCCCACGATGATGTCGCGCGAGGAGCTGAAGGCGTTTTTCTCCAGAGAATCCCTCAGTAGATCTTGCGGGTCTTGTCCGCTTTGAATTTGGGAAGGGTCGAGCACCGGAGGTAACCCGATGATCGTTGGATTATGAAAAGGAATCTGATGCAGTCGGGACATCTGAATCGCTTTTGAGATGGAGAAACGACGATGGCCGCCGGGTGTCCGGTTGGCGACGAGCATTCCCCTGTCCGACCATCTTTTCAGGGTAGAGGAACTGACTCCGAAGGCGTGGGAGAGAGTAGTAGGGTTAACATAACCGTCCATTGAAGTGATCATATTGGTTAGTTTTGTGAAAGCAATCCTGGCAGGTTTGAATTTCGTAACCCGTTATTTTGGGAAAAGTAACATCAAATTTGGCAGGAACATGACGAACCAGAAGGTACGTGACTCCGAATTGAATTTGAACGGTATGAATAGTTCTTGTCTGTACAACTGCAGTCGAGGATAGGCCCCTTTTTCAACAGTGATCTGGTTTTGTCACGGAAAAACGGAGCTCCGGTGATGGTCAACGGATCAGAGCGACCGAATCACCAACTCAGAGGGAGACAGATCTTTCGGCCCAAATTTGGAACTCCCGGTGTTTGTGAACCTCCGCATGAGCCAGGTTTTCTCCACTGGCAACATCCAGTACTCGATCAAAGACTCGCTGACCCACCTCAGGAATCGTTTCCGTTCCATCGATGATGGTGCCGGCATTGAGATCGATGTCGTTGGGCATGCGTTCATAGACGGGAGTGTTGGAGGCGAGTTTCAGGACTGGACAGATGGCATTTCCTATCGTGGTGCCACGACCGGTCGTGAAGACCACCACATTGGCTCCGCTGGCGACCATTCCTGGGACCGATTCTTGATCGTAACCTGGTCCTTGCATCAACTGGAGCCCGCGGCCCGACGGAGGTTCTGAATAAGCGGTAGTTCCCTCAACACGCGTTGTTCCACCCTTGGAGATGGCGCCAAGAGATTTAATGGTGATGTTGAGTAGCCCACCCTCGATGTTACCTGGGCTGGGATTTTCCGCGAGAGCAGTTCCAACCGTCGATGCGTACTCCTTGTACCAGTCGACCAGGGCGTATGCTTCCTTCGCCACGCTGGCATCTCGTGATCGCTGAGCGAGTACATGTTCTGCGCCACAGAACTCGGGTACTTCGCTGAGTATGACAGTTCCTCCACATCGAACGATGAGATCAGCGGCATGACCCAGTGCTGGATTGGCCGAGATACCCGAAAAGCCATCCGACCCGCCGCACTCAAGACCGAGCACGATCTCACTGGCAGGGATCGTTTCCTTGTGGCAGTTGTTGACCACGGGAAGCAACTCTTTTACGGCCTCGAGTCCCTGACTCACCACCTGAGCAGTACCCCCTGCTGATTGCACACCGAGCCAATGGACCGGTTTTCCAAATCCAACGCTGCCTCGCTGACGTAGATAGTCCTCCATTTTTGACAGATTCGTTTTTTCACACCCCAGTTCGATCATCACGACTGCTCCTACGTTTGGGTGGGCAGCGTAATTGGCCAGGGTACGAAGGGTGACATCTAGATTGCTACCGTCGGAACATCCACAACCCTTGTTGTGCGGGATGCCGATGATCCCGTCGACATTGGCGTGAAGAACCGAATCTAGCAAGGTGTGTTCAGCGATGATGGAGATCTGGGTAGCTTCGTGACTGGCGCACATACTGGTGGGAACGATAAGAATGTAATTTCTGGTGCCAACTCTTCCATCTTCTCGGCGATATCCCTGGAATGTGGGGATAGCCTCCGGCGGGAAATATTCTGGTGCCGCGGTGGAGAGACCTTCGGGGATATCTCGAATTACGGGTACGTCATTATTCATGTTGGAATGGGTCACGACATCGCCAACTTCGATACCCAGCGATGTCCCGATGGGTTGTCCGTATTGAATCACAAAGTCACCTTCAGAAATTTTCCTGGTGGCGAAACGATGCCCCGCTTTGGGTTGGCCCCTTAACTCGACAGGATCTCCAGTCGGGAGTGCGATATGGGCACCTTCTTCGATCCCGAATTTGATCACTGCGACATTGTCATCTTGGTGGATATAGACTGCATGTTGATCGAAGACGAGTTCTTCTCTGGAATTGACCACGTCAGTTTCCTCCTGGGGGATCTTTCTTCAGGGTGAACCAGAAACATCACACAGTACCAGTATATCTGGGGACAGCTCGTTGGGGAAATGGCGCTTCCTCCCTGATCATCGTTGCCGAGGACTGATGCGGTGCCTATCGTGGTGGCAGCTGGATCGAAGCTGTTCCACGAACCTGAGGAGGTCTTTCCGATGTCATTTTCGTTCTCCAGTGGATCTGTAAATGATTCCGTCAACAGGCGTCAGGTTCTTAAAGGTGTTGCAGGAGCTGCGCTGCTGGCGGGGGTTTCAAGGCCCGCCATGGCGTTCGAGGCGAACGATGTGCCGAACCGGAAGAACAGAATTCGCCAATCAATTGCCCAATGGTGCTTCTCCGACCACTGGAGCGTTGAGCAAACGATAGACTATGCGGTTGCGCTGGATTGCAAGAGTGTCGAATTGATAGAGCCGAAGTATTTTCCTCTTCTGCAGAAAAAAGGACTCGTGTGTGCCATCGGGCAGATCGACATGGCGCCTGATCCACCTTTTGTCAAAGGCTGGAACAATCCGCAACACCACCAACAGCTCATGAAAGCGACACGCGACAGCATCGATGCCTGTTCCGAATACAAGTATCCCAACGTGATCGCCTTCACGGGAATGGACGATGGCTTCTCGAAAGAAGAAGGTGCGAACAATTGCGTCATGGGCTTGAAGAAGATCGTCGGCTATGCGGAGAAGAATAACATCGATCTCTGTATCGAGGTTTTAAATACCAGGGACGACACTCATCCGATGAAAGGTCACCCCGGCTATCAGGGAGATGACACCGAATACGTGGTCGATATCATCCGTCGCGTTGGGTCTCCAAACTTGAAACTTCTCTTCGATGTCTATCACATCCAGATCATGAATGGAGATGTGATCCGACGTTTGCGGCAGTACAAGGATCTACTGGGACATGTTCACGTGGCGGGCAATCCCGGCCGTAACGAGATCGGGAATGACCAGGAGATTTGTTACCAGGCCGTGATGGAGACACTGGTTGAGATCGGTTACGAGGGATATGTCGGCCAGGAGTTCCTGCCGACAGGAGATCCCCTCAAGAGCCTCGCCGAGGCGGTCAAGATTTGCGACGTCTGATCCCGGGGATCAGCTGCCGACCTCGCACCACTGGCCGATTTTTGCCGATTCGATGACGGCATCACAGACCTGCTGGGTCTGAAGTGCACATCGGAAATCTGGTTGAGCCGATTTTCCCTCATCGACCCCGATCAGGAAATCCGCCAGAGCATTGATGAAGGTGTGTTCGTATCCAATCGTGCAGCCCGGGACCCACCAGCGATCCATGTAGGGGTGCTCGAAATTGGTCGTGTGAATTCGGCGCCAACCAGTGAGGTGATCTTCGACTTTTTCTCCATCCGCATTACGAGTGTGCTCAAAGAAGTCGAGATATTGCGGGTCCTCCAGGTCAAAGTGGCACGATCCATCCTGCCCGTTGAGTTCGAAGGTGTTGAAGTTCTTACGACCTCGGGCGTAGCGAGTTGATTCAAAGGTTCCCATCGAGCCGTTTTGGAAACGTGCCAAAAACATGCAGGCGTCATCGATACCTACCGGCTGCACTTCTCCCGTTTCCTGGTGCATTCTTTCTCGAACGAAGGTTTCGGTGTCGGCAACCACCCGGGTGATGGGACCATTGAGCCACATCGCCGTATCGATCGAGTGCGCCAGCAAGTCGCCGGTGACTCCCGATCCAGCCGCATCGAGATCCAGTCTCCAGAGGGTGGCACCGCCCTGGGGGACGTCTTCGGCGATGGTCCAGTCCTGGAGATAGGTGCCTCGATAGTGAAAGGGTTTGCCGATGCGACCTTCATCCACCAGTTGTTTCGCCAGGGATATCGCCGGAACCCGCCGGTAGTTGAACCACACCATGTTGGGAACTCCGGCATCCTCGACCGCCTCTGTCATCTCAACCGCTTCGTCAACATTCATGGCGAGCGGTTTTTCGCACAGTACCCATTTCCCAGCCTGTGCCGCGGCGATGGCTATATCTCGATGGAGATGATTGGGGACGCAAATATCGATGGCATCGATGTCGTCCCGTTCGACCAGGACGCGCCAATCCGATTCGACCGAGGCGTAACCCCAGTTGTTCGCGAAACTCTTTGCATTTTCCTGGTCCCTGGCACAGAGAGCTTGCAGCACCGGTTTCGTCTTGAGGTCAAAGAAGTGGTTCACCCTCTGGTAGGCGTTGGAATGAGCCTTTCCCATGAATCCATAGCCGATCATTCCGATGCGGAGATCTTTCATCGGGCTTCCTCTCGAACGCCATAGCGGGAGTTCAGTGCGTCGATGGCAGTTTTACAACGGGCCGTGGCTTGCCAGGCATCGGGCCAGAAACAGAGATCGATGGTCCACCAGTCATGGGGGACCGCTTCTTTGGCGAGAGCGGGAACGATCGAGTCGAAATCGAGAACACCGAGTCCAAAGGGAGGATGGCTCGAGGTTTCGTCCGATCCATCGGCAGCCTTGTGACAGGTGTTGTCAGAATCGATGAAGTGAAGGTGGTTGATTCGACCGCTCAGCATGCTGATCAACTCGAGCTGTCCTCCAGGGAGGGTTTCCTTTTCACCAGGCTGTCTCGAACCCACGACGGCTACCATCTGGCCGTGACAGGTGTCGTACATCACGCCGAAATTGGGACAGGTGACAGATTCTAGAATCCTCACCACATCCGATGGCTTGTTGAAGGCGAAACCGGGCTCGAATTCCCAGGTGACTTGCAAACCATGGCCTTCTGCGATGGCACAGCACTCATTCCAGGTGGAAACGACCCTTTGAAAGGCGGTGTCCGGGTCAACAGAATCGAAGATGGTCGGAGGCTGAACGGTATCGACTCGAATCGTTTCGATCCCCATGTCAGTGCAAAATTCACAGTTCTTTCTGAACTCCGCTATGTAGGCGCTGGAATCATCGGTGTCGATCAGATGCTCACCCCACAGGTTGGCGGCGAGACCACTGAAGCCGAGCCCCATTTCACGGACCCTGGTTGCCACCTCCTGTCTTTGGCTCTGTTCGGGGAGGTCATCTGGGTTCGGATGCGGGGGGAATCCTCCCAGTTCGACTCCGTCGAAACCGAGTTCGGTCAGTTTCTCGCACACCGTGAAGAAGTCGACGGGGCTCTTCTCGTAGGGGCCGATGGTGTAGGCCCAGGATCCAATGGAGATCTTTTTCATCTGCTTCCTTCCGATTACTTGTTCAAGGAGCCTACGTCGTAGCCTCGCAAGAGGGCGTGGTCAATTCCTATCTTTTTGTCTGGGCAGTGGCTCGAGGGTGGATTGCAGTGGAAACTGCTGTGGATATCGATTGAGAGTTGACTTCGAGGAATCGGATTCGAGACATTTGGGAGGCAACGTGAAAGCACTTCGCAGACAGGCCAGGGAGGCACGGGCAGTGGCTCTCGAAGAGATCGAAGAACCGAGCCCGGGTCCCGGACAGGTGTTGCTGCAGGTGCAACACTGCGGAGTTTGTGGCAGTGACCTTCATGTTTACCTCAATCACAAGGGTTACGAGTCCGTCTTGCCCCAGGTCACCCTCGGCCATGAGTGGGCGGGGATCGTCGTCGACTGCGGCGATGGTGTTGACCGCTGGCAGCAGGGCCAGGCTGCCACGATGATTGCTCTCCAAGGATGTCTTCGTACCGATTGCAGCTACTGCTCTTCTGGCCTGACCCAGTTATGTCCCGAAAGAAGAGTGCAAGGTTTGCACCTCGACGGGGGAATGGCAGAACGGGTGGTTGTCGATGATCACTATCTTTTGCCGTTACCGGATGGGATCGATACCACCGCAGCTTCGCTGACGGAGCCCCTGTCGGTGGCGGATCATTGTATTCACGACTGTTCCGAGATCGAATCTGGCGACCGCGTGGTGGTCTGTGGTCCTGGAGTCATCGGAATCCTCTGTGCATTGATGGCGCGTCAACGTGGTGCCGATGTTTTGATCACNGGGCTCGATGCCGATGAGCCGGTCCGATTGTCCACAGCTCGTCGGATAGGATTTGAAACCGTGACGGTCGGAGCAGGGCATCCAGCACTGACTGATCAACTCGAGGGCCAAAACATCGACGTCCTGGTCGATGCTTCAGGAGCTTCCAGGGTGCTGGAAGAGGCGACCCGGATCGTTCGTCCCGATGGAACCATCTGTGTTGTGGCACTTTATCCTGAGGAAGTGACTCTCGATTTCAACGTACTGGTGCGTAATCAGGTCGACTTGCGCACCTGCTATGCTTCTTCCAGACCCAATTACGAGCATGCCATCGATTTCTTACACAGAGGTGAGATTCCAGTCGAAGAGATCATACGTTGCTATCCGTTGGAAGATGGAGTCAGGGCCTTCGAGGAGGCTGAGCGCCAGGAGGTGTTGAAACCGGTCCTGACCTGTTCAACTGACGCGTAAATCGACAAGAACTATCGGAAATTCAATCTCGACCAACCCCCTCTCATCTGGGACACTGGTAGGGTGGAGGGTTCATGCAGATGCGGAAATTTTATCGATTAGCCATTCTGGCACTTTTTATCAGTGGCTGTGGCGGTGGTAGTGATGCTCCCGAAGTGGTGATTGCTCCTTGTGATTTGGCCTATCCAGTCAATTTGCTGGTCATATTTTGCGGGATTCCCATCGAGGTACAGATCCCTGTCGTGGACTGTGGATTGGTCACCAGCTGGGAAGTTTCTCCTCCGTTACCGGATGGTCTAGTCCTCGATTCAGCGGATGGCCTCATCTCGGGAACAGCGATCTTTGCCGGTTCCGATCAGATCTACACCATCACGGCAAGCAATGAGGGAGGATCCAGTTCTTTCTCCGTGCAGGTGACAGTGGAGTCTCCGATTCTCACGCCCACCGGACTGGCTTACCCGCTCGATTTCATCATCATTCCTGCTGGGGTCCCTCTGGCTGCCCAGATCCCCTCCGTCGATTGCGGTCAGGTGACCGCCTGGAGTATTTCCCCAGCTCTTCCCACTGGGCTCAGCTTCAATGTTGCCGATGGCACCATCTCGGGGACGGGTGTTGTTGAAGGGTATGACCAGGAGCACATCATCGAAGCCGGGAATGCCGCAGGATCGACGACGACCACATTACGGTTGAGGATCGACCCGATCTTCACCTATAGCGCCACGGTTGGACCCGGGACCTACTCCGGAGTGACTGGAGAAGGTCAGATCAGTGCGACCTTGAGACTCGAAGAAGACGATATCAATCCCACGTTTCCGACTTTCGTAGCCGCGTTCAATCTTGCTATCGCCAACGATCCGACCCAGCTGGCTCCAACTTCTGTCACTCCCTCAACCTTTCTGCAGGCGATCAACGGCGATGATGGCCCCAGTTTCTGGTTTGCCAATCTGCTCGGAGATCAGGTGGTTGTTGCTGCGGTGCTATTTTTCGCCGATCCATCGACGGTTCAGTTTGAAGTCGTTCGGGATGTAGTGCTCGTTGAATATGACACGATCCCTTCGACCTTCATCGATCAGACAGAACCGGTTCAAGTGTCCCTTCAGTGGCAAGAAGATAGCCCTTACACTCCGACAACAAGCGACATGCTGATCGTGGCGGACTCGGCTCAAGGAATGGTTCCACTCGGGATCGATTCAGAGGGAGTTCTGATCAGAAATGATTGAACTCGCGAATCTCGTGGAATTCGCGAAACTCCGGGGGAAGGGGCAGATGCGATGACACCTGGATTCTTGAAAGAGCCGTTATCGAGAAATCTCAGTCTGTTGATTTTACGTTGTATGGCGGGGCTGAGTTTTGCTTTGCACGGATACCAAAAAATCTTCAGTGAGGGTGGAGTCTCTGAGTTCGCTGGATTCGTTGAATCGTTGGGGATCCCGATGCCATTGGTCGGTGCATGGCTCGCGGCTCTGTCAGAGCTTGTCGGCGGCTTGGCGTTGATCGCAGGTTTTGGTGCTCGACTGATGTCGATTCCCTTGATCTTCACGATGTTGACAGCGGCCATCATGGCTCACCCTGGCGAGTTTCCAGGTGCGATGGAGTTTCCTCTTTTGCTGGCGGCGGCTGCACTGGTCATCGGCTTGATGGGGCCGGGGAAATACGCGATTCAATTTGGAGAGCCGGAAAAGTAAACGCTGACCAGAGGATGGGCCCGGGAGTTGCCAGTCGCTGAGCGTTCAGACGGTGTGATCGCGTGGGCCGTGTTCTTGTAGGTACTGCTCCATCCGCGCTCTGATTTCATCATCGATGAGAATCTTTCCGTCGATTTCTCTCTGATGCAAGAATTCGATGATGTCATGAACCGTGACGATGGCGATACATGGCATCTCCAGCTCTTCTGAAAGCTGGTCGAGAGCTGATCGATCTCCGGTTCCTCGTTCCCGCCGATCAACAGAGATCACCAGGCCGGCAAGTTCTACATCGGCAGTCGCGCGTAGTTTGGGAACAGTTTCTCGGATGGAAGTCCCTGCTGTGGTGACATCTTCGACCAGCAACACCCGATTTCCATCGACTGGAACTGAACCGACGAGCATGCCCCCTTCGCCATGGTCTTTTATTTCCTTACGGTCGAAACAAAAACCACGATCGATGCCATGTTCTCGAGCCAGGCAACTTGCGACGGACGTAACTAGCGGAATGCCTTTGTAGGCGGGTCCAAAGAGAAGGTCGAAGTCATCACCGACACGCTCTGCTATGGATTGGGCGTAGAAAGAGGCGAAACATTCCATCTGAGATCCGGTACGAACCATCCCTGTATTTACGAAATAGGGAGTTTGGCGACCACTCTTGGTGGTGAAGTCGCCGAAAGTGAGCACGTCGCTGCGAACCAGGAACTCAATGAATTCCTGTTGGAAACGATTCAGCGAACTCATCTCGACTCACTTTCCTTGCAAAAACCTGATCTCCACGATGCTAGTGATGGTACGGGCTACTGGGACGGAGTGAACCCAATTATCCCTCATCGATGTTGAGGATTTACCCGTCGAGAGATCGGCTACAGATGGCCTGCTGGGACCTGTCACGGCCAATCGGCGGCGTGCTAAAGCTGGTAATCGTTACGATCAGAAGGCTTTGTGGAGAGGTACTCGATAAATTCGTATTCGTTGTCGTCATCGTCGAAGAAGTAGATGCGCTTTCGATGAGGATGATCCAGCGCATTCATCCCCTCGCGGTAACCGGACGAACGTAGCCGTTCTGCAACCCCATCAAGGTCATCGACGACGAATCCGATGTGGTTCATTCCTGGATGGATGTAGGGCTGGTGAGGTCCTGGGCCCTCTGCTCCGCGATCCTCGATCGCCAGGTAGGTGTGATCGGTTCCAACATGAACCCAGCGCCTGCATTTCTCACCGGTGCCACCACCCCTCACCTCGAGTTGCGGCATTGCGGTCTGGAGAAATCGAACCGCTGCATCGACATCGAGAACGGTGATGTTGAGATGTTCCAGATACGGAGCTTCCATCGATTTCTTTCTATTGGGAGGTTTTTTTCGGTGGGATTTCCAGCGTTACCTCTGCACTGAACATCCCGATCGGGTCGCCCCGCTCCGTCATCGTTCTGACAATGGTGGCGATGGTACGATCGATGGAGCATTCATGGAGTGGGAGGCCAGCACGTTCGAATGAAACCGGCTCATCGAGATCTAGCATCGAATCATCGAATCGGAAGGTGAGCTTGGCGACACCCTCTGACTCGATGAGCTTGATCTTCTGGCCATCGATTTCGACAACGACACGACTCTTGGCTTTTGGGTCTTCCACCTTGAGCCAGTAGAAACGTTCGTGGGTGACATCGTCTTGCTGCCAGACCAGCTTCTTCGGTCTCAGGTTGCGAGTGTGTTTCGCCATCCAGGGAATCGCCGCGGCATCCTCGCGGTCCATCCAGTGCCCTTTCTCGGCGTAGATCTCGACCCAGTGCGGGTATCCTCCCGGATCGGAAGCTGCCAGATCTGCGAGCTTCTTCTTCCAGATTTCTGCCTGCCCGTTGCGGTTGTAGGGTTCGTCCTTGGCTCCCATGTGGAGGGTGAAGGGAGTGTTGCGGAGACTCTCGGGTCGAGCATCGTTGGGATGCCCGGCCATCATCGCAACTGCCGCCCACCGGTCGGCCATTCGCGGACCGATCTGGTAGACCCCATCCCCTCCGGCGGAATATCCCAGCACGTAGACGCGGTTGGGATCCACCTGCTGGAAGACGATCAGGTTCTCGATCAGACGATCAAAGAACTGGTCGATGTGGCTCTGGTGCCACAGGTTCCAGGTGTTGGTCGGAGCTCGCGGTGCCAGGTAGACCCCTTCCTCGGGGCGGTAAAGTCGTTTCTGGTTCTCCCACTGCTGGTCGTTCACCTGCTGAGGAGCACCGCCGCCGCCGTGGAGCGAGATCCATAGGCTACGGCCTGTCGGCCCGGGGGTTCCGATCGTCTCGAACCAAAAAGGCATCTGCAGATCGCCGATGGTCAGAACCTTCTTTTCCATCTCTTCTGTTCGCTTTTCGATGATCTGTGCGGCATGAGCCTGCCAGATCTGTCGGGCGGCAGCATCGGCGTCGTCTTTGCTAAGGGGAGTCCGTGCGAGGGGAATTTGCTGGATCGATTCTTCAAATCCGCAGACGGACAGGTANTCACCGAGAGAGCGAACCGCCTCAACGGAGGCGGCTTTGCTGGATAGTGCAGCCATCTCGATGGAAATCAGTTGCTCGTCCTTTTCGACGACGAAGGTAGAAGCGGTGACGCCACCTTCTTGTTCGACGATCACGACGAAGTGCTTACCGATTTCCAGCTGCGATTCGAGATGATGATTGCCATCGAAACGTTCATCCTTGGAAACGCCCTCAAAATGAAGATGCGAATCTTCCCCGTAGACCGTGATCGAACTCGCCTTTCGTTCTTTGGATTCCGGATCGANGACGCGGAATCGAACGCGAGCGTGACCGTCGGCAATGGTGACCTCGCCGGCGGTATAGCGATCGGTCACATCGACCGCTTGAACGCTCTGGTCCTGTGGTTTCCAGGTCATCGGGAAGGAGATCGGGGTGGCTCGCCAGGTCACGGCATAAATGGCGTTTTTCGGATTTTCGCTCGAGGCGCGCGAGGCGCGTCCTGTGAACCAGGCTCGATCAAGCTCGTCTCCAGTCGGCTCTGCCGCCCCCGTGAAGTGCCATCCATCATCCCAGATCTCGACCCAGGAGTGGTTGCCGCTGCCGTCGGACCACAACGGGGTGCCGACAAAACGGGCCGGGACTCCCACCGATCGACAGGCATCGATGAGAAGAACGGACAGTCCGGTACAGGAGGCGAGGCCGGCTTCCATCGATTCGTAGGGGCTTTGATCGGCCTTGGGTCGCTTCGTCGAGTACTTCACATCGAGCATTTTGAAGATCTTCTGGTTGAGGATCGCCGCCGCTTCGGAAGGGTTCTTCGCCTCAGCTACCAGGGGGCCGAAACGCTGGCGGAAGTCGGTTCGCCAGCGGTCTCGACGCTCGTTGATGGAGGCGTAGGGTAATACTGCGTCTCGGAAGATTTCTTCCGGGATCTGTTCCTTCCACGGTGCTTCTTTCATGGCAGCACGAGCTTCTGTGAGATTTTCGAGCAGGTACTGTGCCGAGAGACTTTCCAGATCGGAACCCGGCATCCGCTCCAGCAACCACTTCAGTGTTTCCAGTTCCTGGTCGGAGCAGGAGGTGAGAACCTTCTCGATTTCGGAGCGATTGGATTGAGCCCTTTCGAGGATCTTCTGATCGGTGCCGNTTTGGTNCTTTTTCTGATCCTTGACTCTTGCACTGAGTTTTTGCGCAAGCAGCCAGTTCCACAGCTCCATTCCGGAGTATGCCTTTCTCCACGAGTCGTGACCGACGCCGGGATAGAGGGTGTACTTGATCCGGGTTCCGCCAGCAGCACGAATCGCTTCGACCATCTGTCTGGACCGCTTTTCGGGGACACTCGTGTCGTCAGCACCATGGAAGTTCCAGATCGGAATCTCGGTGAGGCGCGGTGCTGTGGCGCGATGTCCGCCTCCACAGACGGGAGCAGCCGCAGCGAAACGATCCGGTTCGGCGGCGATGAGACTCCAGCTACCAAAACCGCCCATGCTCAATCCAGTGACCATGATCTGATCGGAATCAACAGGAAGGGTCTGTTCCAGATGGTCGAGGAGTTTGAGCAGTACAGGAGCATCCCACCTCTTACCCCTGGGACACTGGGGACTCACTACGATGAAGGGGAAGTCCGGCTTCTCTTCCACGATCCGGGGTGGCCCCCATTTTTTGACCTTTTCCAGCTCGTTGCCTCTTTCTCCTACCCCGTGCAGAAACAGCAGCAGTGGCATCTTTTGCTCGCCGTCGAAGTTCTGAGGCACAAACAGCAGGTAGTGTAACTGGAGGCTGCTACTTCCTTTTTCATCATCGATCTGAAGGANGGCTGATCGCGGAACCTGCTTTCCCGGTTCCAGATCGGCAGCGACGAGCGGATTCGTCAACAGCATGCAGAAGGCTGATGTGATCCAGAGCATGNCGGCTCCTTGTCTAGTCGATGAAAGTTTGGAAGGGGATGACGATCTCCGTTTCTCCATCACGATTGCGGGCAAAACCGGATACCAGCAGACTTCCGCCGACGAACTCGTCGAAATTGAAGACTCCTGTCACCTGCGCGAGGACGAAATCGTTGAAGTCCACATCCCCGTCATTGTCCTGATCCCCGAATATCTCGAACGGATACAGGACATTGACCGGTCCAGTACTGTCATTGATACGAGCTCGGAAGCCTCCGAGTCCTATCGTCCAGCCAGAGAAGGTCCCGAGAGGTGCGCCAGGAGGTGGTGCAACGATGGTTCCCCCAGTGTTCAACCAGCTTCCGAGGTTGCCACTGACGGCACCAGTGAAGACGTTAATGTTGGGCGGGAAACTGATCGATTCCGATATGAGGCGGATATCACCATCCCCGGCACTGATAACCCGATCCCCTCCGGCAGTGGTCGAGAGAACGCCCGAGATATGCACTCTCCGGTTGCCCAGGTTNACGGCGGCAATCAGATCGGAGAATGACATCGGATTACCGGCGTAGTTGTTCACGACGATGGCGTTAGAAGCGATGCTGACAAAGATGCCGTCCTGTGTGCCATCACCGTTGTCTTCCTGTAGCGAGAAACCGAAATCCCCTTCGGTCGCGAGAGAACCAGGGCCTAACCCGATGAGACCCCGAACCAGCACTTCTTCACCGTCAGAGAACCCACGGGCGGAGCCGATGGGAATCGAGACGTCGAAATTTCCGCGCGGGAACACTTCGTATTCATCGTTGTGTCGATTGAGGAAACCATTNACTCGAAGCGNAGCTCCTCTGGTCAGAAATCCGAGCAGTTCGGGATCCATGTTGGCAGTGGGATGCCAGAAGGTACGGGCGAGGCCGCTGCCGTCATCGATCCAGATCTTCCAGCCGAACAGGGTTCCACCTGGATCTTCATCACGAACCACGGTGTTACCACTTCCCTCGGGATCGACGACGATGTCGCCAGTCAGCCCGACGATGAAAGCCTCCCGATCCGGGTTATCAACCGTCTCGTCAACCTGAACGGTATCGAGTAGTGCAGGGAAGAAGACGAATCCTCCACTGAGCAGCGTGATATCGGCGATCTCGTCAACGGTGAGAGTGATGAGTTTGTCGAGGTCACCGACAATCCCGGTTACTTCTACTCGGTCGCCCAGACCGAACGGGCTCAGGTCGAGGCCGAGTCCCGGATCGATCTGGATATACACTGCTGCCGTGCCATGACAGTTTTCAAATTCTTGAATTGCAAAACCGACCTCTCCCGTGCTGCTTTCGAAGGTGCCTGGGTCTACTGTGATGAAACCAACGACCGTCACCTCAGTACCCGCGAGAGCATCCAGAAGCGTGAAGAGGGCGGGAAGACNGGGNAGAGGATCGCACGGATTGCTAGATCCGCAGCCGGGAAGACCTCCGACGAGAAATGCGGTCAACAAGAGGGCGATTGTGAAGGTTCTATTCATGGGACTCCTCGACATTTACGTAACTGCGGGACACGTTAATCTCCAAGGGCCAGGCCCCATCGTCAAGGCCAAGGATGACACTAACCGGTTTTTGTGTCAGAGCTGTCAGACCTGTCAGACCTGAATTGCCTGGATCTTATCCCTCGTGTACTGCAAGTAGATATGCTGTCTGGTATGGTTGCCACATCAGCACCGAATATTTGGGTGTGATTTGAGCTTATCAGAGTATTTAAAACACTGGTTATTACTGTGAGATGTTGGTTAAAGGTTTATCTACGTGGTTGTGATTTATTGAATATCCATGGGGATTTTATGAAACAAAATCTGAAGATCGTTAACTCTCAGTGGTTGTCAGTAATGTGGGCATTGCCTCGCCTNTTTGCAATATTCCTCACAGCCAGTTTCATNNCNCTCGTGGGTTCTACCGCTCTTTCTGGGCANGTCCCCTCCGGAAACGGNTCTGGCGAGTTCTTCCCGCCAGTATTTTATTCNGTAGCTGAAGATCCGAAGGATATGGCANTGGCAGATCTGAACCAGGATGGTTTGATCGATGTAATCCTGGGGACATCGGATTCGCGTCTGATACAGATTCTCCTGGGAAATGGCGATGGGACTTTCGATGCCACTCAGATCCCGGCGATGGTGGTTCCTGAAGAGGTGTTAGAAATTATCACCGGTCAGTTTGATGGAGATGGAAATCCGGACCTCTTGCTACTGACCGAGGATGACCAAAATTTATATCTTCTTCGAGGTTCGGATTCGGGTGCCCTGCAGAATCCGGAGCTGGTTTATTTTCAATCTGAGCCGATCAGATCCTTCGCAGTGGGTGACCTCAATAATGATAACCAGGACGATGTGGTGATCTCCTCGAGCTGTGGGTTTGTCGGCTGTCCAGCCACTCGGATATTGATGTCTGACGGGGCCGGGAATCTGGTGCTGGATCCAATCTCTTTGCCTGCGTCGACACTGACCATGATCGAGGATCTCGATGGAGATGGAGATCTCGACGTTTTACTGGGTTCCGTTCAGCTGGTCAGCTATCTCAACGATGGAAGCGGAAATTTGTCCCCCCTGCAGGAGATCTTCATCACCTATGAGATCGACGAGATGATACTGATTGATGCCTTCGCCGATAATCCAGACGGTGTCGGAATCCTCGACCTGGTTTGCTTGACCGCTGACGGCGATGGACTCGCTTTTCTCGCTGGTTTTGGTGACGGTACCTTTGGCACTCCCGTGGAACGGTATGGCGATGAACTGGATTCTGCTGAAGATATGACGCCGGCTCAACTGGATGGGGTTGGTACTCCCGATCTTCTTTTCTACAGCAACGCCGATGAAGAACTGATAATTTTGTATGGACATGGGGAGGATGGGATTCCTTACCAGGATTTCATCAGTTATCCGCTTCCACCCGATCCTACCTGCATGAAGGTTGCTGATTTCAACAACGATGGGGTTCTCGATGTTGTCTCGGCCAGTAGCTCGCAAGATTTGTTAACGGTCTTCATTGGCAAAGTAGCTTCAGATGATTTCCGAAGAGGCGATGCCAACGGAGACAATGTCATCAACCTGGCCGACCCGGTCATGGTTCTTGAGGCTCTCTTTCTCGTCGGAACTGGTGTGTCTGGGTGTGCTGATGCATACGACGCAAACGATGATGGAACTCTGGATCTTTCCGATCCGGTGGCCACTCTGATGTTCCTTTTCGGCTTCGGCCCGATACTGCCTGCTCCATTTCCTGATTGCGGCCCTGATCCAACATCTGATGCTCTGGAATGCCAGTTTTCCCTCGATCCACCCTGTCCTTGATCGCCGCATTCTATTTCTGTAGTCAGGACATCGACATTCCACAGGAAGGTCAGTGGCGTCCCCTGGGCCGATAGGTGACACTGAGTCGTCACGGCTTTTTGGGTCCGTGATGGGCGGGGGTTTCGGTGCTTACCTATCTGGATCTTGTCATCGATGTGCTCGAAAATGGTGTTCGCAAGGGGGACCGAACCGGCACAGGAACGCGCGCTCTCTTCGGAAGACAGATCCGCTTCGACCTGGAAGCTGGTTTTCCGCTTCTGACCACCAAGAAAATACATCTCAAATCGGTGATTCATGAGTTGCTCTGGTTCATCTCTGGAGAGACCAACATCCGGCCTCTACAGGCGGCGGGAGTCCGCATCTGGGATGAATGGGCGGATCCGGAAACGGGAGATCTGGGGCCGGTTTACGGTGCTCAATGGCGTCGCTGGGAAGGTGCCGGCGGACGGGTTGTTGACCAGTTGCAACAGGTGGTCGACGAGATTCGCAAGAATCCTGATTCTCGTCGGCTCATCGTCAGTGCCTGGAATGTTGCTGCCATCGAAGAGATGGCGCTTCCGCCATGCCACTGTCTGTTCCAGTTCCAGGTACTCGATGGACGACTGCACTGTCAGCTCTACCAGAGGAGTGCAGATATCTTCCTGGGCGTGCCCTTCAACATCGCCAGTTACTCGCTGTTGACTCACATGATTGCCCATATCACCGGGCTTCGAGTTGGTGAATTCATCCACACCTTCGGTGACTTGCATCTCTACGACAATCATGTCCAGCAAGCGAAGAAGCAGTTGCAGCGGGAACCTCATTCCCTTCCCACCCTGCGGATCTGCTCTGAAGTAGCGGAGATCGATCAATTTGGCTACGACCACTTTGAGGTCGAGGGCTACGATCCTCACCCGGCGATTCCCGCTCCGGTGGCGGTGTGAAGTGCGTATCTCACTGATCGTTGCGACCGGGACCGCTGGAGTCATTGGTAACCAGGGCGCCATTCCCTGGCATCTGCCCGCAGATCTGGCCCACTTCAAAAAAACTACCATGGGGTTTCCCATCGTGATGGGGCGGCGCACCTTTGATTCGATTGGCCGTCCATTACCGGGACGCAGAAACCTGGTGCTGTCCCGGGATCCGGGCTCGTTACCGGATGGGGTGGAAGGATACGAAACTCCCGAAGGTGTGCTGGAGGCCTGTGCGGATGAAACGGAAATTTTCATCATCGGAGGAAGTGAGATCTATGCGCTGTTCATGCCAATGGCGCAGCGGATCTATAAGACAGAAGTAGATGGGGATTTCGATGGCGATACCTTCTTTCCGGAAATCGATTCAGGTCAATGGATGCAAGTGTCGAGCCAGGAACACCCTGCCGATGAATCGAATCCGAACTCCTGTACCTTTGTGGTGCTGGAACGGGATGCCGGTACTCGATGAAGTCAGATAAGAGCCAACCCCGACGATACTCAACGTGGTTACTGCTGATCATCGTTTCGCTGGTGGGTTGTGCGGTTCCTTTCTCAACCCGCGAGGCGATTCCTCCGATCATCTCGGNNATCACCCCGGAAAGTTGCCAGCAGCAGTTAAGTTCGCTGGTCGCATTAGGTCCACGCTGGGCTGGCGATGCGACAGAAACCGGTCGCGCCGTCGAGTACCTGGAGAAACGCCTGATGCAACTGGGGTATCAGGTACAACGAGAACCTGTCGGATCCTGGCTCGATGTCGAGCAAGTGAACCTCATCGTCGAGATCGAGGGGCAAGTCGATGCAGCTACCATCGTCGAGGTGGGAGCACATTACGATACGGTGAGAGATTGTCCCGGAGCCGACGACAATGGTTCCGGGGTTGCCGGGCTGCTGGAAATCGCCCGGGTGCTGGTCAACCATCGCCCGGAACGAACGGTTCGGCTCTGTTTTTTCGCTGCTGAAGAGGTTGGCCTGCTGGGTAGCCAAGCCCATGTTGATCGAATTCTCGCTGACCCTTCCACTCGAGTCGATGGTCTGCTCGACCTGGAGATGATCGGGTTTCATAGCGACGAGCCTGACAGCCAGGACGCACCGATACGCATTCCTCTGCTGGTCTCTCTCCCTTACCAGGGCGATTTCATTCTGGTGGCGGGGAACTTTCGGTCCGGTGGCCTGGGAAACATCTTCGAAGGGTGTATCGATCGATATGTTCCTGGCCTGAAGTACTTCAGTGCCAACCGGATCGCGGGCTATTTTGGGGATGCCGCTCGAAGCGACCACTATCCCTACTGGGAGGCGGGACTACGAGGCATCATGCTGACGGATACCGCCAACTTCAGGAATCCTCACTACCATCGCCGGACCGATACCGTTGACACCATCGATTTCAATTTCATGTGTGGTGTGACTCGCGCCACGGCGGCAGCTGTCATCGAGTGGGGTGGGCGCGTAGCGGCGGGTTCGGAGCGTTTTCCTGAGGTCAGTTTCAGCCCAGCAAACCGGTAAATTCGGGTTTAGCAGCACCATTAGACCCAATTTCATGATTGGGGTGCGACCTCGGCGCAGATCCGGGGTTGATCCAGAGAGGTCCTTCTGGGACCGTAATATCGCTCGTGTACGTTTTTCCCGCGAGGGTGAAACCGACGATTCGAATAGACCCGTTCAACAGGAGGTACCGATGCGTTTCTTCTCCAGATTTTCTGTGCTGTTTCTGGCACTACTGTTGCCGGCCNTTTTGCTGGCGCAGGATCCTCAGCCCGATCCAGTTCCGACACCCAAACCAACCCCAGGTGAAGACCATCCGACTCCGCCGGTCGTGAGACCCGGAGACGATCCGGCTCCATCTCCCAGGCCTGAAGATCGTCGTCGTAGAGGTCGTGGTGGTGCGGGTCTCATCGAGCGCTTTGATCGCAACGGCGATGGAGTTCTCGACAAGGAAGAACTGGAAGGTCTTCCGGAGAGTATGCGTCGTCGCATCGGTGAAGCAGATGCCGATGGAGATGGCACCATCTCCGGCGAAGAACTGGAGCGTGTACTCGGTGGCGGTCGTCGTCCGAGACCCGATGGAGAAGGTGGTCCCCCGGATGGTCGTCCAGACAGGCGTCCCGGTTCAGGCCTGATCGAGCGCTTCGATCGCAACGGTGATGGAATCATCGACAAGGAAGAGCTAGAAGGAATGCCGGAAGCGATTCGTCGTCGTCTCGGACCCGCCGACACCAATGGGGATGGCGTGCTATCTCCGGAGGAACTGGAGCGCGTGTTCGGTGGCGGTCGTCGTCCGGGTCCCGAAGGTGGTCCTCCTCCTCCAGGTGAGGGCAATGGCGATGAACCGCGTCGTCGCGGTGGACTCGAGCGCTTCGATCCCAACGGTGATGGAGTGATCGACAAGGAAGAGATGGAAGGTTTGCCAGAAAACATCCGTCGTCGCCTCGATCGCAATGGCGATGGAATCATCTCCGGTGATGAGATGGGTGGAGGCCAGCAGGGTGGTGACCGAAATCGTCGTCGTCGCGGTGGACGCGGTGGAGAGGGTGGAGGCCGTCCTGGTGGTGGAGATGGTGTGAATCCACAGCCCGGTGGTGGTGAAGGCGGAGATCGTCCTCGCCGCGAAGGTCGTGGTGGAAGAGGTGGTCGTGGTGAGGGTGGCGAGGTCACTCCTCAGCCACAGCCGACTCCGACTCCGACTCCGACTCCGACTCCGAAACCGATTCCGAAACCGACTCCGAAGCCAACCCCGCTCTAGAATCGGCTTGGCCTGTACAACAAGAACGCCGCGTTCGGTAAAACCGGATGCGGCGTTCTTCTTTTGGATCCCGAGTGATCCGATCAGTGGTTGTCGGGAATCGCCAGGCCCGCAGCTCTCAGTCGGGGTGCCAGTGTCCGCACCCACGCTTCGTAACCGGCGGCGGACAGGTGCAAGGCATCGGGACTGTACAGCTGCTCACGAATCGTCCCATCGCTGTGCAAGAACGCCGCATCGAGGTCGATGATCTCGACTCCTTCGATATCTGCGAGATGACCGAGTTGATTGTTGACGAGTACGACATCTCGCCTGCCTTCATCGGCGGCGGTTTTTCCGCGGGCAAGGATGGGATGTAACAGGATCAGCGCCTCGGGTGCCTTTTCCCGCGTTGCCTTCACCACAGCCTCGATACCGCGGGCGATGTCAGCGGGAGGATCGTGATGGATGTTGTTGGTGCCGATGAGGATGGTGATGACTTTCGGGTTGGCGCCGTCGAGGTTGCCGTTTTCGATGCGCCACAACAGATGCTGGGTACGGTCACCGGAGATACCGAGATTGCCGACGCGAATCTGGCCGAACCAGTGGCGGAACACAGCGGCGGCGGGGGCTCCCACTCTCCGGCCTGGCCCACCCCACGACTGGGTGATGGAATCTCCCAGCAGCAGTAGATCGCAGTTTCCCTCCGTTGCGATCTTCACTCCGTCGAGGTGTTGATCCATCCACGGGCGTCCTTCGTGCCATCCGGCCGCGGCGGCACGATCTTCCAGGCTCGGTTCCGGCGCGACGGTTCGCGGTGGGGGACCCTGGCAAGAGAACAGGGCTAGCAACGCCGACAGCAATGAGAAGCGTTGTCGTGGCGACATCGGAGTCTCTCCTTTGACAATTCCTGGTGCCAGACGATCCCCTGCTGACACGACCCGGTCAACAGGAGAGACTGCTGCTCAGGAGGTCCCGATGGTCCTGAAAACAGTGACGTTACTACTGGCCACCCTCGCTGTGCTGGCGATCGAAGATCCGACCCCGGCTGCACCGAAGTCCGGAGTCCTGATCGTGGCGGGNGGGGGATCTCTCCCTGCAGATCTTCGCCCTCGTGCTCTCGAACTGGCCGGCGGCCACGATGCCGACATCCTCATCGTNCCCTGGGCATCTCGCAGAGAAGAGGCCGGCTCGGCGACCGTTGCGGTGTGGCAAGAAGCCGGAGCGACACGCGTGACAGTGATTCCCGATGACGCGACCGAAGCACGCAAGGCCATCGAGGAAACCGATTTGATGTGGTTGGTCGGCGGCTCTCAGGTGCGATTGATGGAAGCCTTTCGCGAACGNGATCTGATCGAGGCGGTCCAGAANAGCCACAGTCAGGGAACCATCATCGCCGGNACCAGTGCCGGGGCCGCGGTGATGTCTCGTTACATGATGACGGGCAAGGCGGAGCTCAAATCACTGATATCAGGGAGCACCGAACTGGTCGAAGGACTGGGGCTTTGGCCACAAGTCATCGTCGACCAGCACTTCCTTGCTCGTCAACGTTGGTCACGCCTCTTTACAGCGGTCGCCAGTCATCCCGACCAGATCGGTGTTGGCATTGATGAACAGACCGCCGTCATCGTCGATCCCGATGGTTCCTGGCAAGTGATCGGTCGGGGGCCGGTAGTGGTGATCGATGGTCGCAAGCCAAAGACGGAATCATCCGCCAAGGAGACGACAGCCGATTTTAGAGTTCACCTGATCGGTAGTGGAGAACGCTGGAAGCCTGGCGACCAATCCAGAACCGCTGCGGGAAATTAGGAGCCCGGTTCTCCCGTCATTTCGTCATGAATGCCGACCTCAAAACGGCCGTCCGAATCAGCGGCGGCGCGGTACATTCCATTGGTGCTGTAGGAAAACGCGATGTTTCCNGCCGCATCGACAGCGATGAGGCCGCCATCTCCCGGTTGTAGTACCTCATGGATCAGCGTGTCGCAGGCACTCTGGAGTTCCTCCCCGGCCAGCATCATGCGGGCGGCGACCGAATAGGCGATGGCGTGTCGGATGTATTCCTCGCCGGTTCCGGTGCAGGAGACGGCACAGGCGCGATCATCGGCGTAGGTGCCGGCTCCGATGATCGGTGAATCGCCGACTCTTCCCCAGCGTTTCCCCGTCATGCCGCCGGTCGATGTTCCCGCCGCCAGGTGTCCACGGCGATCGAGCACCGCCACTCCGACCGTTCCCTTCTTGCCCTGGGTTTTCTTGAGCCACTGCTCCTTGCGTCGGTCGGTCGAGAAGAATGAGTTCTCGACCAGTTCGACACCACTCTGTCTGGCGAAGATCTCGGCCCCTTCCCCGGCAAACAGCACATGCCGCGTGTCTGACATCACTTTTCTGGCCAGAGTGATGGGATGGCGTACGTTTCGGACTCCGGCGACTGCACCACAAGAGAGATCAGAGCCATCCATGATGGATGCATCCAGTTCGTGTTTTCCCTCCGAGTTGAAGACAGCACCCTTGCCGGCGTTGAACAGCGGATCGTCTTCGAGATACCGAATCACCTGCTCGACCGCTTCGATTCCATCGCCGCCGCTGCGGATGATCCCGGTTCCGATCTTCAGTGCAGATGTGAGTGACTCCTGGTAGGCGTCTTGCAGTTCCTGTGGCGCGTCCTTGGCGAGTGCCCCGGCGCCGCCGTGGATGGCGATCGCCCAGCGATCTTGNAACGGTTCGGTGATTCCGCGCGGCAACTGGCACCCTGAAATCAACACGAGAAGGAGAATCACCCAACAGCAGTAGCGATGGAGTCGCATCACTGTCACCTTTTCTTTCGTGACCGGGGAATCATTTCCTCGGCTATGGTGGTTGCCAGCCGACGTGGTGCGTAGAATCACCGACGACGGCACTCCGGTTCGGAACTGAGAGACAGGATAACCGGATCGCGAACACAGGTGGAGAAGATGGCATACCAACCGCAAGAGATCGAACCCAGNTGGCAGCAATACTGGCAACGAAATCATCTGTTTCGTGCCGGTGAACATTCCGATCTGCCCAAATACTACGTTCTCGACATGTTTCCGTATCCTTCCGGCAGCGGTCTCCACGTTGGACATACCGAGGGATACACCGCCAGCGATATCGTTGCCCGTCACCGTCGGATGAAGGGTTTTGACGTCCTGCATCCGATGGGATTCGACGCCTTCGGGCTTCCGGCAGAGCAGTACGCCATCGAAAAGGGTGTTCACCCCGACGTTTCGACGCGTCAGAACATCGAGACCTTCAGCAAGCAGTTGAACGCCATGGGGTACTCCTATGACTGGGATCGAGAGTTCTCGACCTGCGATCCTTCGTACTACCACTGGACCCAGTGGATCTTCCTCAAGCTGCTCGAGCATGACCTCGCTTACCAGGAGGAGGCGATGGTCAACTGGTGTCCCGAGCTGGGAACCGTACTCGCCAACGACGAGGTGATCGATGGTGTGAGTGAACGCGGTGGCCATGAAGTGGTGCGCCAGCCGATGAAGCAATGGATGTTGCGAATCACCGCTTTTGCCGACCGTCTTCTCGACGGCCTCAATGAGGTCGACTTTCCCGAGTCGATCAAATCGATGCAACGCGATCGCATCGGTCGATCCGAGGGAGCCGATGCGACCTTCGACATCGTCGACTCCGATCAGAAACTGGATGTCTTTACCACTCGACCCGACACGCTCTTTGGTGCCACCTTCTGTGTTCTTTCCCCCGAGCATCCGCTCGTCGATGAACTTACCGATGATGCGCATCGGGATGCGGTCAAGGTTTACTGCCAGGAGGCGGCGAGAAAGAGTGACATCGAAAGATCCGGAACCGATGCTGGCAAGACCGGGGTCTTCATCGGTGCACATGCCATGAATCCGTGCACCGGTGATCCGATGCCGATCTGGGTCGCCGACTACGTCCTGATGGGATATGGCACCGGGGCCATCATGTGNGTGCCGGGGCATGACCAGCGCGATTGGGATTTCGCCACCCGCTTCGAACTGCCGATCGTCGAGGTGGTCTCCGGCGGAGATATCAGCCAGGAGGCGTGGGTCGGGGAAGGTCCGCACGTCAACAGTGGCTTCCTCGATGGTCTGGACAAGGATGAGTCCATCACAAAGAGCATCGAATGGCTGGAGGAGAGGAAGATTGGTCGGAGGATCGTCCGCTATCGTCTTCGCGACTGGATTTTTGCTCGCCAGCGTTACTGGGGAGAGCCGATGCCAGTGGTCATCGATGAAGAAGGCAATGCCCATCCTCTGCCGGAATCGGCATTGCCGCTGGAGTTGCCGCATCTCGATGATTTTGCACCTACCGGCACCGGCAAGTCACCACTGGCGCGAGCCAAGGACTGGATCAGCACCGAGGTACCGGGCACCGGCGCACCCGCTACGCGTGAGCTCGATACGATGCCGGGCAGTGCCGGTTCGAGCGCTTACTTCTTGCGTTTCATCGATCCGAAAAACGACCAGGCTCTGATCGATCCAGAACTGGCGAAACACTGGATGCCGGTCGATCTGTACCTCGGTGGAGCCGAGCATGCTGTGGGTCACCTGCTGTACTCACGATTCTGGACCAAGTTTCTTCATGACATCGGTGTTTGCCCCGTCGATGAACCGTACGCAAAACTGGTCAATCAGGGGATGATCCTCGGCGAAGACCATCGCAAGATGTCGAAGCGCTTCGGCAATGTCATCGATCCGCTCGATGTCATCGCCGAGCAGGGCGCTGATTCACTGCGGGTCTACGAGATGTTCATGGGGCCGATCGAGGCGGACAAACCGTGGTCGACCGGCGGTCTGATGGGAGCACGTCGTTTCCTCGATCGGGTCTGGAGACTCTTTTTCGATCAGGATGACCAACTTAATGACACTCTTTCGGCAGAACCCACCGATGAGCAGATGAGAATTCTTCACAAGACCATCGATAAGGTTGATCGGGATACGGAAGCGCTGCATTTCAACACGGCCATCTCCCAGATGATGACCTTTGTCAACGAGCTCAATCCGATGGAAACGCGTCCTCGTGCCATTCTCGAACCGTTCTGCCTGGTGCTGGCACCTTATGCACCCCATCTAGCCGAAGAATTGTGGAAAGTGCTGGGTCATGACCAATCGTTGATGTGGGAACCCTTTCCCGTGGCCGATCCTGCATGGCTCCAGGAGCAGATGGTCGAGATTCCGGTGCAGATCAACGGAAAGGTACGAACCAAGGTGCAGGTGCCCTCTGAAATCACAGAGGATGAGATCCGAGAACAAGTTCTTGCCGACCCACGTGTGCGGGAGTACACCGATGGCAAGGAGATCGTCAAGTTCGTCTGGGTACCGAGCCGCATGGTGAATCTAGTGGTGCGCTAAACAATACCGTGCGGGTATCTAGCAGTTGGAAATCGGTCTACGGGCCGGGTCTTCAGGAACGACCGGGGCGAGTAGAGTGCGCCCCGGTCGATTTTTTTGCCGGGCCGATTTGAGTTCTGAAATATCGCCAATGGAAAGGGCTCACTTTGAACCAGGAACTGATCGCGGAACTGACTCGCGCCTACTGGATGGAACTGGAAGCAGTTATCAATTTCATCTCATCCTCGACCAATCTTGTTGGAGCCAAGGCCGAACCCATCAAGCAATCTCTCGCTGCAGATGTGGTCGAAGAGACACAACACGCCCAAGATCTGGCACGGCGTATTCACATCCTGGGGGGAACGATCCCGGGCAGCATGGAGTTTGCTCCTCATCAGAGATCTTTGCAGCCAGGAGATGATCCGACTGATGTTCTCAGCATCATCCGGGGAGTCATCGAAACCGAAGAGACCGCGGTGGCTCAATACAAGAAGATCATCAAGATGTGTGAAGATGATCCAGTCACCGAAGATCTATGTGTGACCTTGCTGGCCGATGAAGAGGAGCACCTACGTCTCTTCCAGGGCTACTTGCTGGAGTACGAGCGCGTATAACTCCGGGGCGACTGGACCGTCTAGTTCTTCACCCTCAGTCGTATCTGCTGCAGGTTCATTCCATACCTGCTGCCGGGCGGGCTGGACTCAAGCGGGGGAGGGTCCGGCATTCCGACACTGAAGTTAGCGGCGTAGCACAGCCAGGCATCTCGACCGTCCTTGCCGATGAACTTCGACGGGATGTTCACGAAGTAGCCTTCTTCGCCGAAGTGCTCCATGAACACCACCAGTTTCCACGGCCCCGTGATGGTCGGTGACTCGAGGATATATGTGTCGTAGGCGCCGTGATTCGCCCTCCCATCGGTGACGCAGAACAGATACCGTTTCAGGTACGGGTTGTAGGTGATCGAGGTGGGACCGACCCGGCCCTTCCACTCGATGAGCGGTTTCATCTTCGCGCGCTCATGAGTCCATGCCGGTTGGCCGTCCTCGTCGTGTCCGGCAAAGAACTCGTACTTGCTCGCGTCGTTGATGGTCTCGGGGCTCGGTGTGACACGCAGTAGATAGGCTTCGTCGCCCATGTTCCAGTGGGCGCGACGCGCCAATGGGTCAGGTTCACGCGCAGTCGCCCCATGCGCTATGAGATAAGCCTTGCCATCGGGCGAGTGCTCCATATTTTTTCCGAAGTCGACGAAGAACGGCTCGCCAATCCGAACAGGTATCCCGGTCGGCTTACCCTCTCCATCGAGTGAGGGGGCCGCAAAGAGCGGTACCGTCGGATCGTTGGGTCCGTCCGTCCATGTCTTGCCGTAGTCGCGGGAGATCCTGAAGCCTACGAGAGGGCCGAGTCCGCCAGGACCCTCCGGATGACTTCCGTAGTACCAGATGCCCTCGTGNACCAGACTCCCCGACGGGTATCGCGCGTTGTATGGGCCGGTGGGCGTGGGCAGTGCGCCCAACCCGATCACCGTGAGGTTCAGCGGGTCGTCGCCGACGATCTTTCCATAACCGCAGTTTGCGTCTGGACCCTCTTGCCCGAGGGTCCACAGTGGNTCCCGGCTCCCGTCCGGTAACACGTTTTCCACTGTGCCATCGGAGAAGGGGGAGTACATGTTTCCATCGGATGCCCACGACGGGAACCAGCAGTCTGCATGGGTGTACTCGCGGTGCTTGCCGGTGAACGTGATCCCCACGATGTTGTCAGATGGCTCGAACGGGCAGTCAGCGGGCGGTCTCGAGGGCCAGTCGATGGCCGGGTTGCGCTCTGAATCGTGGACCTGTCCCCGACAGCCACCGAGCAGAATCACCTCAAGAGCCGACACGAGAGCGATGACGCCAACCCTGGCGATTCGTTCTCCGGAGATCTGCATGGACTCCTCCTGATGGAGCATGAGTGGACTTGATCTGGCACTCTTCGAGATGTCAGTCGGCAGGGCGGATCATCTCACCAGGGATGACCCATTTGTCGAATTCTTCCTCGCTGCAATAACCTTTCTCGACGGCAACTTCACGCAAAGTTTTGCCCTCTGCGTGAGCGGTTTTGGCCACATCGGCGGCCTTGTCGTAGCCGATGTGAGGATTGAGAGCGGTCACCAGCATCAGAGAGCGGTGCAGCAGATCATCGATCCGTTCACTGACCGGTTCGATGCCGGATGCGCAGTTTTCGCGGAAGGAATTCATCGCCGAGGCGAGCAGGTCGATCGATTGCAGCATGCAATCGCCGATCACGGGCATGTAGACATTCAGTTCGAAGTTACCGAGCGCACCGCAGAAGCCTATGGCGACGTCGTTACCGATGACGCGGGCACAGACCATCGTCAGCGCCTCTGACTGGGTCGGATTGACCTTGCCCGGCATGATCGACGATCCCGGTTCATTGGCGGGGATGGTGATCTCGCCGATGCCACAGCGAGGACCGCTAGCGAGCCAGCGAACATCGTTGGCGATCTTGTGAAGTGCTGTTGCGAGGCTTTTCACCGCTCCGGAGAGTCCGACGATTGCTTCCTTGCCGGCGAGCTGGGCGAACTTGTTGGGAGCAGAAACGAACTCTATGCCGGTCTTTTCGGCCAGGGCAGCAGGAACCTTNTCGGCGTAACCAGGACGGGTGTTGAGTCCGGTTCCCACCGCAGTGCCGCCGATGGGNAGTTCGTGCACCAGCGCCAGCGCATCTCGGACCTGCTGACCGGCGATTCTCAGTTGATCGGACCAGCCGGAGATCTCCTGCCCGAGGGTCAGGGGGGTGGCGTCCTGCAGGTGAGTGCGGCCGATCTTGACGATGTCGTTGAAGGCGGCGGCCTTCTCGTCGAAGCACTTTCTCAGCGCATCGATGGCGGGCAGCAATCGATCATGGCACTCGCAGGCGCTGGCGACGTGAATGGCGGTGGGGAACGAATCGTTGGTGCTCTGNGCGTGGTTGACGTGATCGTTCGGATGCACAGGACTCTGGCTACCGAGCGGTTGCCCGAGACTCTGGTTGGCGCGGTTGGCGATCACCTCGTTGCAGTTCATGTTGGACTGGGTGCCGGAACCGGTCTGGTAGACGACCAGCGGAAAATGATCGTCGAGATCACCGGCGATCACTTCTTCGGCGGCNCTCTCGATGGCGCTGCCGATCTCCTCGGGGATGCCACCGAGTTCGGCGTTGACCCGGGCGGTAGCCTGCTTGATGAGCCCCATCGCACGGATCATCGGCCGACGCATCCGCTCCTGGCCGATGCAGAAGTTTTGCAGTGAGCGCTGGGTCTGTGCACCCCAGAGGCGGTCCGCAGGGACCTTGACCTCGCCCATCGTGTCTTTCTCGATGCGATGATCCACCGCGTCTCCTTCAGGGCCAGTGCCCGACTGCCCACAGAATACCCGAAGTGGTCATCGCAGGGCTAGCGAAGCGGAGAGGAGTTCTGATACCTGCTCGGATTCACCTCCAAGGGCGGCTAGCATGAATCGATCGAGAACCAATGAAGAACCCTTTGGGAGGGGTTGGATGCTCAATTTACGGTCACAGACCACCTTTTGCTGGTGCTTGCTGTTCGTTTCCATGCTGGTTGGATTTCCCGCCGGTATTGTTGGCCAAGATGGGCCGTGGCAGGCGATGGATTACGGTCCGTTTCTGTCGGCGGCGATCGAGGTGACGCCCGACAACATCGCCTGCAAGGGAATCGCCATTCCGCTCGATGAAACTGGCAAACACGCGATGCTGTTCGATAGTGCTGAATTGCGCTGGGCAGCGGCATGGGAGGGTGANTTCGTCGAGCTGCGGGGCATCGTCTACGATGGTCCCCACGGAATCTGGCCGCGCATCGATGGCGATCCGGTCTGGACCAATCCAGCGGGCCCCGGCTTCGCGATCGGCGCCAAGGGTTCCTTTGCCGATCCGCGTCCGATTCCTTTCGGTCCCTTGCCATCTGAAGTTGGTCGCTGGAAAGGTCTGCAACGAGATCGCGACGGTGTGCTGCTTCATTACACCGTCGGCAAGACGCGCGTCTTCGAAAGAGCCGCCTTCACCCGCGGAGAAGATGTGGACGCCTGGAAGAGATCGATTCAGTTGATCGGTGTCGATCAATTTCTTCGCATCTCTTTATTCGAAGTCGAAAATGGAATGTTCCTGTCTCCCTCCTTCTCCGGTCCCAACAGCGAGTTCATCATGCTTCAAAGAGGTAAGCCNACGATGGCGATCGATGTGCGCGGTGGCGGACCGAGGACTCGAGTGACCACCTATGAGGGCCGGATCGTGGTCGAGGTCAAGCCGGAGGATCAGGAACAGCCACCGATTCACATCCACATCGCTCGCTTTGATGACGACAAACTCGAAGCCTTCCGTGCCATCGTTAATCGGGTCTATTTCCGCGATCCTTCGCCACTGCTCTCGGTCTGGAACCGGGGCGCCGCAGCCTTGTGGCCCGAGAAATTGTCCCTCAAAGGCCAGCGCCGCGCCGTTTTCGGTGGCGACGAAAGCTATGAGGTGATTTCGAGGAGTGCCGGGGATGAGGAAGATGGTTGGTCAGTGAGTGGTGAAGAAGAGGGCTTAGCCACAATTTACGATCGAGATGGTCTGCAAACCGAACTGGAAGTTGCTTCGACCCAGGAATCAATGCTGGTGGTAATACCCAAGAGCAGTGAGCCGCCAGACTTGCTGGCCGGTTGGGATTGCGACGAGAGTTCCGGAGAAGCGATGCCGAGCATCGTCGATGGCGAAAANGATCTACGCCTCGAAGGGGTAACGTGGCGTCGTGGGGTCAAGGGACGCGCTCTCGATTTCAATGGGACGGCAAGAGCCATCTGGACCCGGCACGATGACTTTGAGTTCACTTCAGACGCACTGACCTTTGCGGCGTGGGTCCACACCACAAAAGATGGAAGCATATTTTCCCAGACCAAGCCTGAGGGGCCGTGGATTCATGACGGCAAGACATTTTTCATCCGGGATGGCCATCTGTGCTTCGATATCGGCTGGGTCGGTGTGGTGACTGGCGATAAGAAAATCACCGATGGGAGCTGGCACCATGTCGCTTTCGCCTGGAATCCGTGGGAAGACAGGGTCGTACTCTATGTCGACGGTGAGGAAGATGGCGAGGGGCATCTCCCGCCCGGGAGTCCTGTCGAGGATACGATCATGCAGATCGGCTTCACCGCCGNGAACTTCCCTGAAGATCCCTGGTTTAGCGGCTATATCGATGGCATTCGCATCTACTCAGGATTTCTCGACGAGGCGATGATCCATGCTGTAGCGACCGAAACGGGCGAACCGTTGGTGCGTGCTTATGGTGTTCGCGGCGATCTCGCAGCCCGTTTTGTGTTGCAGGAAGAATCTGATTCTGCAGGGGAAGGAAAGGGTGTCATCGTCTTCGGTGCGACCGATCATGATCGCCGCGGAGAATTGCTGGAATGGCGTGGTCCACTTTCCCGCCTTGCCGATTTTGCCACCGAACTGGCGGCAGACACCGATTCCAAGCAGAAACTCCCGTTCGAAATTGATCGCATCACCTGGCCCGATGAAAACCCGTGGCAATCGTGGATGCGGTTTGGAGATTTTGATTTCCTCGATGGGGGCAAGGCGGCAGCCATCTCGACCTGGAATGGCGATGTGTGGCGAGTCGACGGTCTCGATGGACGACTCGATAAACTGGTCTGGCAACGTATCGCCAGCGGTTTGAGTCAACCGCTCGGATTATTGACTCGGGGCAAGGCGGACCAGGAAGAGATTTTGGTACTGGGGCGCGATCAAATTACCCGACTGGTCGATCTCAATGACGATGGAGAGACCGATCACTACGAGGCATTCAATGTCGATGCGATGAACTCGGCGCACTTCCATGAGCCCGCAGGTGGCCTGCAAGAGGGGCCGGACGGATCGGTTTTTTACCTGAAGGCAGCTCGTCACGCCAAGCTGCCGGCCCATCCGCAGCACGGCACGCTGATCCAGGTCGCTGCCGATGGTTCCAGTTCAAAGATCATCGCTTCCGGTTTCCGNGCACCGAACGGATTGGCCATCGATGCTGATGGCATCGCCTGGGGTTCTGACCAGGAAGGCCACTGGACTCCCGCCAACCGTATCAACCGCATCACGCCGGGTTCTTTCCAGGGCAACAACTGGAGTGGCAGCATGCTCGGTGTCGATGAGATGCGAACCGAATATGATCCACCACTGTTGTGGATTCATCCGACCGTCGATCGATCGCCAGCAGCACAGGTGCGTGTGCCCGAAGGTGTTTGGGGTGATCTCTCCGGCAAACTGCTCGGCCTTTCCTACGGCACCGGTGAGGTCTATCTGATCCTCGAAGAGGAAGTTGACGGTGTTTACCAGGGTGGTTTCGTTCCACTTCCCATCGAGACTCCGACCGGAACGATGCGAGGACGTTTCCATCCCGATGGAAGCCTCTATCTGTCCGGTCTGTTCGGCTGGTCATCCAACAAGACGGATCCTGGCGGTTTCTACCGGGTCAGGAAAACAGACACTCCATTGCCTTATCCGTTGCAGGTCAGGGCCCGCACCGATGGTTTGCTGATCACCTTCAATGAAAAGGTCACCACCGAAACCNAAGCTCTCGCTACAGCTTTCAAGTTGAAAGGCTGGAACTACCGCTGGAGTCGCAACTACGGTTCGCCGCGACTCGATCTGGATGAGGGAGAGGAAGGAATGACCGAGCTGGAGATTGCCTCGGCGACCCTGTCCAAGGATGGCAAGCAGGTACGACTAACGATTCCCGANATGNAACCCGCCATGCAGATGCACCTGNACTGGTCTCTGGAGTTCGAGAAGACTGGCGCGGCGGATTCTTTCGTTCATTTCACGGTACACAAGCTGGCGACCGATTCCGGCCAGGGGTTGTGAGCCACGCTGCGGTTTCATGGAACCGGTCCGATGAAATAATAAAACCGGATGATGGAAGTGAGCCACCACTCCAGATGTAGCTCATTGCTCACGAAGAGGAGGCCCGTATGG
This sequence comes from Planctomycetota bacterium, assembly GCA_002711105.1. Taxonomy (GTDB): domain Bacteria; phylum Planctomycetota; class UBA8108; order UBA1146; family UBA1146; genus UBA1146. The sequence continues at coordinate 132,053 of PAIH01000044.1, read as the reverse complement.
CACGCAATATCACGCAGAAGCAAAAAACAGGCTATTACCTGGGAATGATCCTGATAGGAATCGGCATCATTATGTTTAGCGCTCCCTTTATAGATGTGCTTTTTAACGGGCTGGAGCCCAATGAGCGAGGGTTACCGGAAAGTTTCAAGGTAGCACTGGTGGGATTCGTTCTTCTGGCGATTGGCAATGTTCTTCGATCGATCAGTGCTCGTGGCCTGGCGGGATCAGGTTTATTGCTGGCACCGAAGCAAGCGCGCAAAGATCTGGAACCTTATAGCCGGATGGCTGGCGGCATGATTCAGGATGCCCTGGAAGAATCGGGGGGGCTAACCTCTGGCAAGNCCCCGGAAAAGGTGATGATCCGCTGTCAGGNATGCAAAAAGCTCAACGAGGAAGATTCCAGGTTCTGCCAGGAGTGTGGCGAACCAATCTGAGCGGTTTTTTTGATGTATACTCCTCTTCAGATGGGAGGAGCTGATGTTCGTCCACATGTCTGTTCATTCACCCAAAGATGCTTACCGGGAACACCTTCGTGATTCGATGCACCGTTTCAGGGGTGCCATCGAACAGGTCGATGGGTTCATCGATGGCGGTGTGTTTGAGGATGAAAAGACCGGTCGTTTGATCGGCATGATCCGCTGGCGATCTCGCGAGGATATGGAGCAGAACATCCATCTGGCTGCCGAGGTCATCCAGCACGACGACTTCGATACCTGGGAGCACCACCCCCCGGAGTCATTCCTGCTCGGCGAGAAGTAACCCTTCACATCTCGGTAGCCCTCCAGCANTACCAGCTGCCGATGCTGCGGTAGGGTTGCCATTTCTGGGTGGCTCGCTGCAGCTGTTTCGGAGTGGGTAGTGTCTTTTTGCCGCGCATCTTCGCATAGCCTTTGCGGACGCCGAGGTCATCGACCGGCATCACATCCAATCTTCCCAGTTGAAAGATCAGTAGCATCTCGACGGTCCAGCGTCCGATGCCGTGGATGGCGGTAAAGGTATCGATGATTTCCTCGTCGCTCATCCGCGAGAGTGTCGCGAAGCCGGGCACCTGGCCGTCGCGAGCATGACGGGCCAGATCACGGATGGCGCGTTCTTTATTTCCCGAGACACCGACGCTACGGAATTTTTGTGGTTTCAGTTTCAACACCCGCTCGGGAGTGGGACGTTTCAGCGGAAATAGATCGAGGAAGCGGCCGTGGATGGTGGCGGCGGCCTTGCCGGAGAGTTGCTGGAAGATGATGGAACGCAGCAGGTACTCGAAGGGGGAACGACGGCGCTGAATCTCAAGGCGTTGATGACCGCAAGCACTGATGATTCGACCCAGATGCGAATCGACTTCGCTGAGGTGCCGAAGTGCTTTCTTCCAGTCTCGAATTGTGGCCACCGATTCAGGAACCGGCGGCCGCGTCGAGACCCGGATTGGGAAACACCAGTGACGGAAAACGTGTAGCCGCGGCTCGTTCGATCATCATTTGAAGGATCTCAGGTTGCTCCTTCGACAGGTCTTTCTTTTCACCGGGATCGGTCGCCAGATCGAACAGCTTTGTTTCCGGGTTGTTCTTGCCGAGTCTACGCCGGACCAGCTTCCAGTCTCCATGACGTAACGCCTGCTGATCGCCGTGTTCCCAGTAGAGATCCTTTTGTCGGGCGGGGTTCGCGCCGCCGAAGGCGGGCAGCAGACTGTGTCCATCGCTGGGGCGATCCAGCGAGGTGCCGGCGATCTCGGCGAAGGTCGGCATCATGTCCGGAAACGATGACGGATACTCGCTGGTGCTGCCCGCTTCGACCTTGCCAGGCCAGCGGACGATGAGAGGCACCCGGATGCCTCCCTCCAGCACGCTACCCTTGAGGCCACTGAGACCCTTGGTACTGTCGAAGAAGGTGTGCTCGACGCCGCCGGCCCAGGTGGTGCCATTATCACTGGTGAACATCACGATGGTGTTGTCGGAGAGACCGTGCTGCTCGAGACGGTCGAGGATGGCTCCAACCTCCTTGTCGAGGGGGGTGATCATGGCGGCGTAGGCGGCATTCGGCCGTGGATGCGGTAGATAACTACCGCCGAGGTAGTGTTTCTCATCCCATTCCCGTGGATAGGCATCGAGATCCTCGACCGGGACCTGCAGGGCGACATGAGGTATGGGACTGGGATAGTAGAGAAAGAAGGGTCGATCCACGTTCTCATCGATGAAGGAAAGCGCTTCGTCGAGGAATACATCCGGAGAGTAGGTCTCCCCGAGGTAACGCTGGTAATACTCCTCCTCGGTGGCGAGCGGTTCATCGATTTTTTGATGCGCTTTGAACCAGCCGTTGCCGGGCAGCACCATCTTCTCGCCATTTTTCCACAGGTGGTTGGGGTAGAAGTTGTGCGCCTTGCGCTGGCAGTTGACGATGCATGAGGTGTCGAAGCCCTGGTTCTCTGGTGCGCCGGTCGTTCCCGGTCCGCCGAGACCCCACTTGCCGAATACGCCGGTAGCGTAGCCACCATCCTGGAGCATCCGCGCCATCGTCAAGGTTCCCGCCGGAAGCGGATACTGACCTTCCGGTTCATTTTCGCCCCAGCCACCATTCTCCCAGTTATTGCGAACCAGTGAGTGGCCACAGTGGAGACCGGTCATCAACACGCAGCGTGAAGAAGCACACACCGGTGCGCCGGAATAATGCTGCATGAAGCGCATTCCCTCGGCGGCAAGACGATCAAGACGGGGAGTGCGGATCTTTTCCTGGCCGTAGCAGCCCAACTCCCGATAGCCGAGATCATCGGCGAGGATGTAAACGATATTGGTCGGCTTGGGGCGGTTCCCCTGCCCCTCGGGTAGCTCACCGGCAGTGGCGAAGCACAGAAGCGAGACCAGTAAAGAACAGTTCATCACCAACTCCTCATTTCACGGGGGCTACGGCCACAGCCAGGCGAAGATTGTAGCAGTGCCGAGGCTGTACAGGACACCGTCGATGAAAAACCTGAGAGTCACCGACCAGTCAGCAGCCTTCCATATGGAGTCATCGATCTTGGAAATCGCATAGCCGAGCAATGCCACGGTGCTGGCGATACGGAACACTTCTTTGAAGGAGGCACCCGCTTCGACCGTCATGGTGCTGATGTACGCGACGAACACGCTGATCAAGATGCTGAAGAGGAACCAGAGGGCCAGGTTTCTTCCCATCGCAACCGGGCCATCGGGAAGTATGGTCATGAATCCGTTGGGTCCACGGTTCATCTTCTCCATGAATTCGTCAGATCCCATCTCTTTCATCGAGGTGCAGTGCGGGAAGGTGTACATACCTGGGGAAATGTTCTGGTTTCGCATGGCATCACGGAGTGCTTCCTCATCCGGGACGGCAGAGTAGTCCCTGGAATGCATCTGGATCACCATGTGCAGGATCGCGCTTGCGATGAAGACGAACACTGCTGACAGCAGGATTGGTAACCACAGACTGGAGAGAGTGACCATATCTCTCCTCCTTTCTTCGATCAGGGTACCTTGCTGGTTGGCCGCTGCTATCCTGAACTGAAAGACGTGCAGATCTTGAGGGGAGATTTCGTGCCATCGGTCGTCATCCTGTGTACCGGCAATTCGTGTCGTTCCATCCTCGCCGAGGCTCTCTGGCGCGAGGAGACCGGTGGACAGTGGCGTTGTGCGTCGGCGGGAACCCAGCCGACCGGTACTCCTCATCCTCTGGCACGGGCAGTGCTGGCAGAAGAAGGCATTTCGGTCGAAGGATTGACCAGCCAGGCGGTCGCTGACTTTGCCGGAGAGCAGTTTGATCTGGCAGTGACGGTTTGCGATTTGGCTCGACAGGAATGCCCTGTTTTTCCCGGAGCCCTTCGGACCGTCCACTGGCCCTTTCCCGATCCCGCCATACATACATCGGGGGATCAAATCACTAAAACCGGGTTACAGGTGTTTCGAACCGCCCGTGATGCGATACGCGAGAGGATTCAGCGTTACATGATCTCTGTCGATCTGGAACGGCGTTTGAATCTGGTCATCGATCAGTTACCCGGAGATGTGCCAGCGGTTCGGAGGGATGCCTATCGCATCCTGGTTTCTCGCAGTTGTATCGCCCTCGATGACCATGATGGCTGGAGTTTATTACCCGGTATCGTCGGTGAAACGATGGGTTCATTCGGCTGGGGCTGGAACGGCATCTATCAGCTGAAAGACGGCGGCTCCGTACGCCGCCTGGAGCTACTCCATGGCGCGGGTCCTCCGGTTTGCACCACCATCGAGGAACAGCCGGATTCTCAGCCGAGCGGTATGTGTTTCGACGCGGTGCAACAGGGCAGCATCCTGATCGCCTTCGATGTAACGAAATGGCCCGGCTATATCAGTTGCGATGGAGAGAGTGGGCTCAAAACCGTGGCTGGAATTGCACGGCCGATTCTAGATGAGTCCGGTGAGGTGGTTGCGGTATGGGACCTGGACTGCACCGAGCAACTGAATCCTGCCGATGCGTTGGTGATGGACGCCTTGATCGAAGGATTCGGCGCCAATGGTCCACCGCGGTGGAATCGATGAATCGTCAACCGGAACCGACGATTCGACTGTCGCAGTTTCTCAAATGGAAGGGGATCTGTGGCACCGGAGGAGAAGCGAAGATCCGTATCACTGAGGGTGAAGTAGAGGTGAACGGAGAGATCGAAAAGAGAAGAGGACGTGTCCTGCGCAATGGCGATCGAGTTCTCATCGAGGGTGAGGAACATGTCGTGACTCTCGAACAAGAATCCTGATCAGACTCCGGCACTGGTGCCGAGGCTCTTTGCCACGACCCAGCCGAGTGCGGCCAGCATCACGCAGCCGACACATTGCCCCAGCATCAAGAGCAGAGTCTTCAAGGTGTGTCCCTCACGAAGTAACTGCCAGCCCTCAAGACCCAACGCACTCATCGTTGTGAATCCACCCAGAACTCCAACCACCAGGAAGATGCGAAGTCTTTCATCGGTGATCGACCTGGCATCGAAGAATCCAATCACCAGGCCGATGAGAAGTGATCCGATCAGATTCACCAGCAATGTGCCGGCAGCAGTAGGTGTGACGGCGGCGGGGGCGATGGCCTCGACAGGAGTGGACTCCATCCGATTGACCAGTTGATAGACTCCCCAGCGTAGGGACGCCCCGACAGCTCCGCCCAGTGCAGCCCAGATCCAGCCCATGACCCTCCCGTGGTCGAATCAGTCGCGGATGATATCGCCGATTCCATCGACCTCGGTCCGAACACTTTCCGGATCGCCGATGATCGTAATGTTTCCGATACCATTGATCCTGGCATCGACCTTTTCGGTCGCGTTGACCACGATGCCACCGATCCCATCGGTGATGGCGTAGGCTTCCCTGGCTACCAGTTCGGCGAGTTCGATATCACCGATCCCAGCGGTGGTGGCATGGACGATTCCCACCGTACCGCCGCAGGTGATGTCGCCGACACCATTGGTGCTGAGTTCGAGTTCTTCTCCCGCGTATCCGGAGATATCGATGTCACCAGTGCCATTCAACTCGCAGGCGATCAGCCTCGGTACCACTATGTCGATCTGGATTCCGACAGAAGTGGAGTAGGAACCGGAAGTGCCGACACGAAGTTCGTTGGCCATTACCTTGGTCGCGACCAGCGATAGCAAATTATCATCAGCGGTGACGGTGACACTCTGCGTATCTCCGAAGGTGATGGAGACATCCGAAGTTCCATCCAGAAGAACTCGCTGGAACGGTTGCACGGAACGCAGTTCGCTTACCTCGATGCCAGAGCCCTGGATTCCTGGCGAAGAAAGTTGACAGCTGGTTACCAATGTGAGCATGCATAGCGAAATGAAAGGACCTCTGAACATCGTTAGACTCCCGTTGTTTTGTCGAAGAGAACGGTTAATGAGCCCGATGGTGGACTACCAGTGTTGAGAAATCCATAACGATCTTGGTTTCAGTGCCTCTTGCTTTACGGGGGTTGTTTGACGGCAGTGGGGTCGTTTTCAGCACGATAGACAGCGACATCTTATTAGTTGTTGTCGAATTACCTGGAATGGTTGGCTGCATTGTTTCCGTTGCGGCACCATTGGGCTCGGCCAGGATCTCTCCCGTATGGAGTTTGCAGATTTGGATTCCGCGGGCCTACTGTGTCCAACCCATCCGTAGGTGAGAGCGATCATTTGACGCTCAGTGTTGAAGGAACACCTTTTTGAATATCGAGCAGCAGACCTATCGCTTCCACGTCCGAGCCATCCTCTTTGAGGGGATTTTTGGCGGGTTGATGTGGTCGACAGGTGAGATCGCTCGTAAGGCTCTGGGTGTCGATACGTTGCTTCTGACCCTGATCGTCATGGCTCCCGCGGTGTCGATGGGTTCAGTGCTGTTTTTCGGTGGTTGGATCTCTCGCACCGGTCCGCGTCGATTGTTGCGAAGAGCAGCAACCTTCGGTCGATTGCCGCTGGCGCTGGTCGCTCTGCTACTGGTTCCCTCGATCAGTGAATGGTCCAGAACAGAGCAGGGACAGCAGATAGTTCCCTGGTTATTTTTGCTCCTGATCACCATTTCGTCGCTGGCCTCTGTGCCCATCACTTCGGCGTGGAATGGTGTACTCAGAAGTAATTACACCGACGAGAAGCGTGGAGCCCTGTTTGGCCTGGCCCAGCGCTGGGGTTCCTTCTCCTCTGGAGTTTGTACGGTATTGGCGGGAATTTGGCTTCACTATCAGAATGATGCTTTTCCCTGGATCTACCTGGTGGCGGCTCTGGCCGGCTGGGTTGCCTGCTACATCTTTGCTCAGGTACCGCTCCGTGATCGTGAAGTGGCAGCGCAACAAACTCCGAAGATCGACAGCGCCCGGGCCCTCTGGCGCATCCTGGTTAACGATCGCAGATTCCTGAGATATGAGATCGGTTTCGTCCTGTACGGGACCGGCTTCATGGCTCTCGTTACGGCCAAACCGATCTGGACCGTAGATGCTGAGTTTTTGAATCTCTCATGGCCGGTGTTGCTCGGTACCAAGGGCCTGATCAGTCTGGTGATGATCATGCTAACTCCCACTTTCGGAAGAACCCTCGACCGGATTGGGCCAGGACGGTTGTCCGCCGGTTGTTTTCTGGGACTTTCGGTCTACGCACTACTGCTGGGGATTTCCACGACACCCACCGATTTCATCCTGGCAGAAGTGGTTTTCGGTATCGTGATGTCGGGAGTGATTCTGGCCTGGAATGTCGGACCACTCTCGTTTGCGCCTGAGGATTATGGGCGCGAGTACATGGCGGTTCATGTTGCTCTGGTGTGTGTCCGAGGACTGATCGGGCATCCGATCGGAGGATATGTTGCAGAATCGACTGGAGATCCTCGATACGTCTTCGCCTTCTCTTTGGTTCTCTGGATCATCGCTGCCGCCGTGATGTTTTCACTGGGCAAAGGTACTGCCCGTCAGGAGGTGGATTCGTCGCAGTCGTGATACAATGCTGCCTCATCGATACCGTGCAGAAACCAGGGAGAAATAACGATGCCACGCAAGAGAGGGAGTCGAGGATCTACTGCCCGTTCCCAGCAGATCGAAGCTGGACTGGTGTCCCTGGATCGTTCGAGGGGGCCTCTATTTCGGGAAAAGGAGGACGAGGGAAAGAGCTTCCGTCCCGATGGCCAGAGGGATCCCGTGCGATGTCAGCGATCAGAGAACAAGATGAGAATCAGCGATCTGGAAGCCATCGACATCGCTCGAGCCTTCTCCGAGAAGCCCCATCTGCGAGGCAAGGGGGACGAGGTTCTGCAACGGGTCGGCCGTTCCCTCTCCTACATTGGCGATACCCATAAACCACAACGATTCGATTGCCCGCTCCTCGAGGAGGGCAAATGTATGGTCCATCGAATCGCCAAGCCGATTGAATGCCTGGCCGAGTTGCCGGATGGCGGGTTCAGTTCAGATGGGCATCGATCTCTCGAGCGTCGCGATCAACTCAACAATGAACTGTATGGGAATCGCTGGGAGTTCAAGGCGATCCCGTTGATGCTGGCACGATACATGATGGATCGAGAAGGACCTGCCAGTGGTAAGTCCGGTTCTACCCTTCGCAAGGAACAAAATCGTGTTGAACAACGGCGCGCTTCTCGCTCCAACGATCCTCGTAAGGGTTCAGGACCAGCCCGATGACACTCATCGTTCATGACGTAATACTTCCTCTCGGCCGTGCTGAGGAGGAGCTTCCCCGTTTTGTCGGTCGTCACCTTGGTATCGCTCCGCGTTCAATTCTGAAAGTTGTCGTTCAACGTCGTTCTCTCGATTGCCGGCGCGGTCGTCCTCCTCATTGGGTCTACGCAGTTCTGGTCGAGTTGAATCGTGCTGACAGTGACAAATTGCTGGAGAAGGGCAAAGCGAGGAGATGGAATCGGGAGCGGATCCAGGTTCCCTACGGAGAAGAGATGCCCCGGCCCGTGGTGGTGGGAACCGGTCCGGCGGGCCTCTTTTGTGCCTGGAGACTGGTCCAGGGTGGGGCGAGCCCACACATCCTGGAGCGTGGGCCAGAGGTGGTCGAACGTTCCAAGCGTTGGCATCGCTTCATCGAAGGAGGAGAATTCGATCCGGAATGTCATCTGCTCTATGGAGAGGGTGGAGCCGGAACCTATTCCGATGGAAAGCTCTACACTCGGGTCCAGGACCCGCGCGTGCCGGAAGTACTCCAGGTTCTTGTCGACCACGGAGCTCCCGAAGAGATCCTTGTCGAAGGACGTCCCCACGTCGGTTCAAATTTACTCCCCAGTATCGTCAAGCGGATGAGGGTTGCTTTGCAAGAGAAGGGGGCCGAGTTTTTCTTCAAACATCGACTGACCGATCTGATTGTCGATGAGGAGTCCAAGTCTCGTTCCATCTCGAAGATTGTCATCGAAGAGGGCGATGAGCGGTTTGAGTGGGATGTGGACGCACTGTTTTTGGCCACTGGTCACAGTGCCAGAGATGTGTACCGGATGTTGGCGAATCACAGGGTTCCGATGAGCCAGAAACCATTTCAGATCGGAGTACGGGTCGAACATCCACAGGCAGCCATCGATCAGATGCAATACGGAGAATCAGCCGGGCATCCCCAGTTGCCGCCGGCTGATTACAGCCTCGTGTCGCGCCGATCGGGAATAGACGTTTACTCCTTCTGCATGTGTCCCGGCGGAGAGATTCTTCCATCGACAGAGATGGCTGGTTTCCTTTGTGTCAACGGTGCCTCTCGGTACCAGCGCAAGAGCCCGTGGGCCAACAGCGGGTTCGTCGTCACGCTGGATCCTGGATCCTTCGGTGATGATTCCAACCCGTTGGCCGGGATCGATCTCCAGCAGCGGATCGAAAAGGCTGCCTTTGAAGCGGCGGGCGGAGATTTCTCGGCCCCGGCACTCCGGTTGAATGATTTCCTGGCCGGAAAAATCTCTGCCGATCTTCCTGAGAGCAGTTATCCGAGAAATTTGACCCCCACCTCGTTTGAAGAAATCTTTCCACCGCAGATCCTCGATCCGATTCGCAGTGGTCTGACCGATCTGGTGAGACGCTTCCCCGAGTTTGGCCATCCCGATGCCATCGTTACCGCTCCGGAATCACGTTCATCGAGTCCGGTACGGATCGATCGTGATCCGGATACCTTCGAGAGCCACGGCATCGGTCGTCTCTATCCTCTGGGAGAGGGTGCGGGGTTCGCCGGTGGCATCCTGTCAGCGGCACTTGATGGAATGAGAGCGGCAGAAAACTGGTTGTCGAAATGCTCGTCGATTGGCCAGGCGAGACAGTAGGCCTGAGTGCAGGCTTTTGGTGGCAAAAAACAACTGATACAGTTTTTTTAGCACCAGCGATCAGGGAGAGTTTCAACGATGCGCATCTGCCTGCTGACAACTCAGGAACTCGATGCCGATCCGTTCCCGGATGATGACTGGCCCTGTGATCCGAGGCCGTTTTTTCCAGAAGCGCAGTGGCATGTCGCCACGCTCGTCGGTAAGCATGAGAGCGTGGCGCAAGTCGAACAATTGATCGAACAGGGTTTTGATCTGTTCTTCAATCTCTGTGACGGAGCTGCGGATCAAGAGATCCCCGGGATCGAGGTCGTCGAAACTCTTGAGAAACACGGTGTTCCTTTCGCCGGTGCTTCCTCCGAATGCTATGAACCATCTCGCGAGCAAATGAAGGAAGTTTGCCACCAACTGGGCATCGCTACCCCTGCCTATCTTCTGGCCCGAAACGATGAAGATGTGGAACGGGCTGCCGAGACATTACGTTTTCCCCTGTTCGTCAAGCATTACAGCAGCTATGCCTCGGTAGATATAAGCCGCCGATCGCGAGTCGTGACTCCTGCGGGCTTACGCATCCAGGCAAGAAAGATCATCTCGCGTCACGGTGCGGCCCTGATCGAAGAATACATCGATGGCATCGAGTGCACTGTGCTGGTGGCTGAAAATCCCGACGATCCGGAACATCCGACAACTTACACTCCGGCTCAGTATCGATTCCCCGAAGGAGAGAGTTTCAAGCACTCCGATCTGAAGTGGGTCGATTATGACGGCCTTTCTTCCTTTGCCGTCCCGGATCCGGTATTGGCCCAGAAGCTCAGGGATGAGTCCGCGCGTTTCTTTGTTGGCTTGAAGGGCGCCAGTTTCGGTAGGTGTGATATTCGGGTCGACAAGGAAGGCACGCCCTACATGCTGGAACTCAATTCCAACTGCGGCATCTACTACCCCGAGGCGGATTGGGGTAGCGCCGATATCTGTCTTTCGCTCGATCCAGCCGGTCATGAGGGTTTCACCCGACAACTGGTGGCTGCAGCACTCGCTCGTCACGCCAGGCGCGTCACTGAATCGACGGAACCGATGGAAAAAGGGCCTCCGACCAGTTGATCGGAGACCCTTTTTGGTGCGATGAGAAATACTACCTACTGCTCGGCCTTTTCTTTCCGATATTGATCCAGCACCTTGCGAATTGAATCGCCATTGGCACCCGCGTCGGCATTTTGAGCGGCCAGCCTCTGCCACTTCACGGCGGCAGCAAGATCGCCCTGTTCGTAGTAAACCCGCGCCAACGTATCGAGAATGGCGGCGTTCTTCGAATCGGTCAGTTTGTTGGCCTGAGCCGCTGCCTTCAGCGCCAGATCGAGATCACGAACCTCCAGCCCTTCGGTATCGGCGATGGTCCAGGCGATGGAGTTCAGGGTACCGGAGTCATCGAAATTCTTCTCGACCANNTGATNGCCNANGGCNTAGGCAGCCTTGTAACGGTGGAAGCGAGTCAGGAGCAGGTTGAACTTTTGCATNNTNNAGGAGCTGNTTTNNGNAAACNTNAGNATNGCTTCGTCGAGGATNTCCATNGCAGCCGTNTGNTCATNGGCGCGAACCGCTGCCGACAGANCACTGCGAATNTTGTTCATCTCCTTCTGNAGAGCCTGNTCNTCNTCGTACTTTTTNCGAGCNGCNGNNCGATCCCAGGTTCCATCGAGTACTGCTGCCAGNGGTTCATCCATNNGCATCGGNTGGCCGATCCATTCGATCTTGCCGTCCTTACCGATGATGAAACTGGCAGGGATCCCGCGTCTTCCGGCCGCGGAAAAGACCTCGGTCTTGACTGATTTGTCGGGATCGGTGGCAACGATGTAGGACATCGCCTGTGCCCACGTTTTGCCCTCGATGATGCTGTCTTTGACCATGAAAGCTTCGACCGTAGCGAGTTCCTCATCACTGATGGCGAGCACGGTGACCTGGTCCTTGTACTTCTTCTGAATTTCTGCAAGGTGCGGCACGGCACCTTTACAGGGACCTCACCAGGTGGCCCAGAACTCGAGGATATAGACACGATTTTTGTCGAGGCCAGCCACTTCACCACCCTGGAGGAAGTGAGAGATCTCGATGGCGGGGAGAGCGTCCCCGATGGAAAGCTGTGGCTCATCGGCGGCTACCGGAATCACGCCGAATGAACACAGAAGAAGTGTCAGGAGCAGTTTATTCATGTTTCTCGAATTCCTTTCTTCAGATGGTCTGGTTGATCGTGGAATGATTGTCACCGCCTGGATCAGGTGGGGCAAGGAAAGAGATGGTTGGTCCCACTGGATGGGTGCGTTGTCGATTCAGGTAACGACCACTAGCATGGGGCCAGCAGTCAATAGAAGGGCTGGTATGAGCGAGGAATACACGCCGACTCCTCTCGATTTCGAGCGCGTGGAAGAGGGCGAGATGAGAAGGCGCTCCCGCGANCTTCTCGAAGCTCTTTCGCGACGGCGATCGATTCGTTCCTTCTCTACCGATGCGGTTCCCCGAGAATTGATCGATCAGGCCATCGAGATAGCCTCTACCGCACCGAGCGGGGCTCACCGTCAACCGTGGCATTTCGTGGTGGTCGATGNCGCGGACCTCAAGAAAAAGATTCGAGATGCCGCGGAGCAGGAAGAGCGACGTTCCTATGACGGCAGGATGCCACAGGAATGGCTCGATGCGCTCAAGCCACTCGGTACCGATGCCGTGAAGGTGTATCTGGAGGATGCGCCCTACATCGTGGTTCTGTTTGCCGAGACTCAGCAATTGGCAGTCGATGGAACCAGTTCTCGTAACTACTACGTCTCCGAGTCGGTCGGCATCGCTGCTGGATTGTTCATCACGGCTCTGCATCTGGTGGGACTGGCGACCTTGACGCACACCCCTTCACCGATGGGTTTTTTGAGAGAGATTCTCCAACGCCCTCGCACTGAACGTCCCTACCTGNTGTTTCCGGTCGGATATCCCGCCGAGGGTTGTATGATTCCCGATCTGCAACGAAAGTCGCTGTCCCGGGTNCGAAGCTGGAACCTGGACGGGAGGTCAGAAGAGCTGTCATGAGTACCGATGAAATGATCACCAGCCTGCAGAACCCACGGGTCAAACAAGTGGTCCGTTTGCGGGGTCGGCGTGACCGTGANCGGGAGGGTAAGTTCCTCATCGAAGGTTATCGGGAATTGAGTCGAGCGGTGGCAGTTTCCCAGCCTCTCTCGGAGGTGTACTGCTGTCGAGAGTTGTATCTCGGGTCGAACGAACCCGGCTTACTGGATGACGCAGCTGGTAACTGCGGAGCCACAATCCAGCCGGTAACCGAGGACGTCTTTCGCAAGATCTCCTATCGTGACCGACCCGATGGACTGATCGCCGTCGCTCCCCGTCCGGAGTGGGGCTTGCAACGTCTCGAAGGTCAAGAATCTGGCGTCTCGGCCCTGTACCTGNTAGCACAATCGATCGAAAAACCGGGCAACCTCGGCACCATATTGCGCACCGCGGATGCTGCCGGTGTGGATGGAGTCGTGGTGGTCGATCAGTGTACCGATCTCTATAACCCCAATGTGGTCCGTGCCAGTGTCGGGACTCTGTTCACGGTTCCGGTGGCCGAAGCGACCAGTGACGAGGCTCTCGAGTGGTTCAAGCAACGTGGCATTCGACTTTTCGCNACATCTCCGGATGCAAAGAAGAACTACAACGAGGCGGATCTGTCGGGGCCGATGGCGATCGTCATCGGCAGTGAACAGTACGGTCTCGNTGGNCGCTGGTTGGAGAGCACAGACGAACAGATTTCGATTCCGATGGNGGGTCAGGCNGATTCTCTCAACGTGGCGACTTCTACCGCCATCGTGTTGTTCGAAGCTCTGCGTCAGCGTCGCAGTGGCTGATCGATCAATCGATCTCAGCTGCAGTCAAACCGGCTCTTCTTAACGCTTTCTCCATCCTGTCCCAGTCAAAGGCTGGACCCGGATCGACTTTGTGGGTGCCCACGTGCCAGTGACCGACGATTCCAGCCACGGGTTCACCGGGTGGTTCCGGTCGAAGTCGATCATGAACCGATCCATTCTCGAGGCGCGGTACCACCGGTTCGATGCGGGGCAGGGTGCGGCACAAGGTGATGAGCAGTGATTCGAGAGATCGATACTGGGCTTCGGTGAAGTCACGCTGGTAGAGTCGTTGACCATGGATCTCCCCCTCGAAGAGAAGATCACGTGCTGGATAGGGGGGAGCGTTGGCAGCGGAAGTTCCAGCNACAGAATCGGGGTTCAGGCGCATGCTGCCGTCTTCGAGGATGTAGTGGTGATCGGCCTTCTCTTTCGTGGAAAAGGCTCCGAAGTGAGCGATCTCGATTCCGATGGAACGATCATTGGCTGGACCGGCATGCCAGGCACGTTCCTTGACATCCAGGGTCTGATAGATGGTGCCGTCAACATCGAGCAAAAAGTGACAGGAAAGACCACGGATGTCATGCAGGACATGAAAACAGCGGCTAGAAGAACCACATGCATCATAATGAAGCACAACGGTATCGATGACATGAGCGAGATCTTCAAGACACCAACTTTGCTGCTGTATCTTTTGCAGTAAAGGGTCACTAAGTCCTCGACGTATCGATCCATATCGAGCAATACGATCGGGTTGATCGCGAGGGCCATCGAGCTGCGGTTCGTCATGTCTGTGAGTCCTGTATCCGTCATATCCGCCGGCGTCGATCCACAGGATTACCGGTACCCCGGTGTGTACAAATCTGCCAGCTATGACGATTTCGTCGCCTTTTCGTGGTGCTAAATCACCCGGAAGTGAGTGGCAGCCGCTGCTGAGAACCGATCCGACCAGCAAGAGGGAGAAGAAGAATACTTGTAATGCTGACAAGCCGGAGGAGTTTTTCTTTCTGAATACTGCTTGTAATGTGCTCATCGGTATGAAAGTATAGGTCAATCGTGACTCTCCTCTTTGCGGAGACAGTGCCTGATGGATTGGGCTCGAGCAAGAGATGGGTTGTGNTTGTGTCTATNATTGCGTCGCTTTTTGTATTGAGCGACTGCTGGGNTTGTCCCAGCGACGATTTTGGGGTTGTGAGGACCCCGTCAGAGTGTTCCTTGACGTGAGCNGTACCCGAATGGGTGTTGTCAGGGNACCCGGTTCTGTTTNCGAATCGGTTGGTCCGGGAAGGGTTTATTCGGATGGGTATGGAACAAGAGATGGATAATCTCGGACGNCTAGATGTCGAGGCCCTNAAGCAGCTGGTTGCCCTCAAGGAGAACAGCGGCAAGTTGAATCGCCTCGAAAGTAAGCGTCAAAGACTNAAAGCTGAACTGGACCGGGTCGAAGATCAGATCCGTGAGTTCCTGAGCCAATTCCCTGAGGTCCGNGGATATCTTGCGGCTGCTGGGGGTTCTCTGCGTCGATTGACCCCTTCAGGTCGTCGGCCCAGNGGCTGGATTCGTTCCCAGGTGGAAGCGATTCTATCCGAGGCCACAGGGCCACTCACTCCCGCTGAAGTTCGCGACGAAATCGCCACCAAGCATCCAGAGGAAGCGACCAAGAATCTCTATTTGGCGGTCTTCCAGCACCTGCGGAGACATGATGAGTTCGAGCAGGATGGGGCCGGTCGCTGGCGCATGAGACAGAACGAAATTGCCTGAGATTTGCTGATAGAGGCAACTGCGTGGCCGACTCGCCGCCGGCAGGCGGTTCATTCCGAATTTCCCTCCCAGGGTGATACACTTCCATCGCCTGGACCAGCTGGTCCTGCTTTCTGAATTCCACTTTTCTGGACTCGCTACTGGAGATTGATGTTGGACAATCCCGAGACGGAACCACCTCTTCCTGCTGACCAGCCAGACCCACCCAAGTCTCTTTGCGGTGGCATCTTGCCTGGTGTCTTCGCCATTTTGTTGATTTCCATGGGAGTCGGTTTTGCTGCCAATAGCATCCGCGAACACGGTTCCATCAATCTGAAGCGCAACTACTTCAATAAAGAGGCCGTTTCTTCCGTCAGTGGCACCAGTGAACAGGATCCTGGTGATACAGGGGCTGCCGCCGATGTCGATTCAGGTGATTCACCTGTTATCGCGGAAGATCCGGATGATGGGATTCAACGTCTGAACTTCGAGGAAGCGCAGGACAACTTCATCACTGGTGAAGAAGAGTTCGAGGCCAGTGGAGAGTCGATCTATCTGTTTGTCGATGCCCGTGTCCGTGACCAGTACGAGGATGGCCATATTCCAGGTGCGATCTGGCTCTATCACTACGAGTCGGAAAATCTGATCGATGAAGTTCGATCGGAGCTGGAGATGGCCTTTTTCATCATCGTGTACTGTAACGGTGGCGATTGTGAAGACAGTCTCCATTTATCAGTAGATCTGATGTCTCTCTATAATCTTCCACCGGAAAACATCTACGTCTACGAAGGTGGACTCGATGAGTGGAAGGAACGGGGAATGCCGGTGACTGTTGGATCGGAGCGGCGCTGATGGGGTCGATTCGTAGACTCGATGCCACCGGGTTTCCACTGCTACTGGCCCGTCTCGCGGTTGGTATCGCCTTTCTCTACTATGGTGTCCAGAAGATCGCGGATCCGATCGCATTTCTGAAGAGCATCGAAGCCTACAACATACTTCCGACAGAGCCGTCGTGGATCATCAATGGTATTGCCGTGGTCCTTCCCTGGACCGAAGTGCTCTGTGCCGGTGCTTTGCTGAGTGGCATCCAGTTACGCAGTGCCGCACTTCTGACCTCCGGCATGTTGATGGCCTTTACTCCGGCGATTTACCTGTTGGGATCTTCGTTGGTGGGAACCAAGCCGGAGTTCCAGAGCCTCTGTGATGTCATCGCCGATTGTGGATGTGGTAGTGGAGCGATTCCGGTTTGCCCGAAACTGGCCACCAATTGTGTTTTGCTGGTGTTGTCAGTATGGGCATTGGTGAGTCGATCGACACGCTTTCGTGGCGGACTCATCCCGGGGGTGGGCTGAAGGCCGAAAACTAGCGGATCGGTCGATCCCTAGACGAGTTCATCCAGAGGGTGGCGCCGGAGGCTGCTTTGCCAGCAGTCGTCCAATCACTGTTTCGAGCAATCCCTCTCCGCCCGAACCGACCCGCACCCAGGCGATGGTTCCTTGGCGATCGATCAGCACCACCATCGGGATTCCACCGACACCATAGCTGTCGAACTCGCTACGACTGGTGACGACGAACGGATAGGAGACCCCAAACCGTTTGCGAAACTCGGAGACATGCATCAGGAATGCAGTTCGATCCATTCCGTTGATCCCCTGTCCTCGCTTCGGGTCCTCTTTGGATGGCAACCAACCGCGGGCGTAGGGCTTGGTGATTCCGAGTACATTCAGACCCTGATCTTTGTGGGACTGATGGATTCGATCGAGACCCGGCATTAACTCTCGACAGGGGCCGCACCAGGTCGCCCAGAAATCGAACAGAACCACTTCTCCGCGCAACTGGGTCAGTGTCTTTCTGTCACCCCCGAACCATGTACTGCTATTTAACAGCGGTGCCTTTTTTCCGAGCAGGGACAGCCGAACGGTTGAGTTTCGTCGAGCACGAGCATCGTTGCCATAGCGTTCGAGATCATCGATGAGGCGACTCCAGGCGCGACGTGCATCGAGCACCTCACCGCGGGCTGCGTGCAAGTCTCCACGCAGCATCCAGGCCTCACGGATTTCGATACTGCCGGCTTCGAGCTGATCAGTGGTCTTTCGGATAAGTGTAAGTGCCTTGTCGATCTGGCCCGCCTCGCTATAAGCCCGTGCCAGGGGGACCCCCGCCTTCTTTGATTCTGCGCTGTCAGGAAACTTCTCCAGTAAAGTTTCCAGAATCCTGGTGGCTTCTACCTGGCTGCCCTTGAGACCGTGATCGGTACCGATGACGAGAAGACACTTTCGCAGCACAGGCGTATCTTCCTCAGCTTTCAGCAATAGCTCCAGATTCTGATCCTTACAAGCGGTGAGCAGTTCGATGGTGCCACGACGAATCGCGGAAGGATTAGCACTCGCCTCCGCAGCCACCAGGTCGCTACAAGCGTTGCGGATGTCCTCGGCGGTATCGTCGGCAATTGCCGGAGTGGCCAGTAGCCAAGCAGACAGAAGTATTGAAAGCGTCATCAATCCTCCAGGTCAGAACCGGAAACCTCCGGCGACCTCTAAGGATACTACAATCGAGTGATTCGGAGCTAGATTTGCGCAGGCTCGATAGAGTCCCGCCCGGCTCGGAGATGTACCCGCGGAGACCGAGGCCGTAGACTATTAGGGGGTATCGATCCTGGTGTTGTGCCTGCGATGAGAGTCCTGGAGGACAGATGGCGAAGAAGGGCAAGGTCTTCAATCGACTGGAGCGACCCAGGCTCCTTCGCAAGGAGATCTCCACCACCGAAACTGCAGTAGGGGTGCTGCTGCTTCTGGTCATCCTGGGCATGACCTACTGGTTGGTCGAACAGCGTAGCAACTATGACCCGGGCGAACGCGATATCGACATCGCCTTGCTGGTCGCGCAATCGGTCGAGGACAATCTCTACAAGACGCCGCTCAAGCGTTGGCGCGATCCAAACCTTGCCGACGTCGGCGTCGCGTCGGTCGCGCTCGGCCCGTTCAAGCCCTCGCTGCTGGAAGGCGGCTGGCGAGCGGTTTCCACCCCGCAGACCTTCGAAGCCGATACCCTCTACGAGAAGATCAACGGACAGGCCGACCAGTACATGAAGTTCGGTTTCCAGAAACTGACAGTGATCGAACTCGAGCGCCCGAGTACCGGCAGGTTGCTCGACGTGTTTCTCTACGACCAGGGCACCTTCGAGGGCAGCCTTGGTGTTTACCAGGAACAACGCGGTGGTCGAGCGACAGAACAATTCGAGGGTGTGCATTACACACCGAATGCCATCGGGGCCATCGGTATGAGTGGGCGAGTTTTCTTTCAGATCATCGGAGATGTACCCGATAGTTCGATCGAGCAGATGACCAGACGTGTCGTGATGGCGTTGGCCAAGTTGGACCAACAGGACGTTGCGCCGTCCGGTTTCGAGACACTGAACCGGGAGCTGGGCATTCCTTTCCAGCAGATCGGCTACCAGCCCACCAACGTTTTTCAGTATCGTTTCGCCCAGAACTTCTGGTTCGGGGGGCTCGAAGATACGGCGGGCGCGCGAATCTTTGTTCACACAGCAAAATCCCCGAGCGATGCACGGGAACTCTACGACAAACTGCTGGCCGAACTGCTCGAAGATTACGATGCGGTCGAGTCGGCACCGACTCACACGATTCTTCAGCACAGCTTTCTCAAGACCTACTTCGGCCTGATGCACGAGGGTGCATCCGTATTTGGGGTCGAGAAGCACCCACAACTTGAGGCGGTAACACTCGTTCTGAAACGTCTGCAGGGGATGCTCGACCGTCAGGAGAGTGGGGAAGACCTGGCAGGCGAAGATGGCTACCATGAGGAAGGTAAGGAGGGGAACCGATGAACGAGTCAGAGAAACCCACTGGTTCCCAAGGCGCTGACCCTCAAAACACTGATCCGCAAAATACCAGCGAGCCCGAAGGTCCGCAGGAGAATGCACCCGAAACCAACAAGCCGCCCCCGACCAAACCGATTCAACATCCCGAGTACGAGAAGGCTGAGATGGAACGCCGCAAGTTCCTGGGGCGCATCGGCGCTGCGGCAGGAATCCTCGGCGCCGCCGGATACCTGGCTCTTGCTCCCAAGAACTGGCCCTTGTCCCTCAAAGATACAACGGGGCTCCGTAGCAAGCCCGTCTTCAAGCCGGTGAGCCTCAACGATTTCAGGGTGCCGAAGCCGGTGTCCCAGAACGCTGATGTTGGCATCGGCCGAGGAGGCACTCCGGATCAGATGCTGCGCAAGGCACTCGATGCGGTTGGCGGGCTGAAACACTACATCCAGCCGGGTGACATCGTGGTGGTGAAGCCGAATGTCGCCTTCGATCGTTCCCCGGCACTGGGGGCGACCAGTCAACCGGCACTGATCGAGGCGTTGATCAACATGCTACTGGTCGACTGCCGCGCGCAGGAGGTGCGAGTTTGCGACAACCCGATCGAGTCACCTGCCGACTGCTTCATGAAAACGGGGCTGCGCAAGGCGGCCGAAAAAGCCGGCGGCCGCGTCTACTTGCCTGACTCCAACGCCTTCAAGTTGCTCAGTACACCGGGTGCCAAGTTGATCGAAGAATGGTGGTTTTTCCACCGGCCGTTTACGAACGTCGACAGGGTGATCGGCGTTGCACCGGTCAAGGACCACAACCTGTGCTACGCCTCGATGGGGATCAAGAACTGGTACGGGCTGCTCGGCGGACGCCGTAGCCAGTTCCACCAGGACATTCACGAGATCGTTTCCGACCTCTCGATCATGATCCGTCCGACGTTGACGATCCTCGATGGGACCAAGATCCTGATGGAGAACGGACCGACCGGCGGCGATCCCTCAAATGTGGTCACCGGGGACGTGGTGATGGCGTCGCTGGACCCGGTTGCCCAGGACGCCTGGGCCTTCGAACACCTGCTGAAACGTGATCCTGACCAGTTGCCCGAGTATCTCTACAAGTCCGAAGCCAAGGGCAGTGGCAAGATCGACTACACCGGTCGCCTCAAGGAGATCCTTTGAGTATGCCACCTGTGGTTCCTGATCCGGGCAGTTCCAAGCCGGACTCTCCCGCCGTGAAGTTCTTCCCGCCGCCGGTGCGCAAGAAACTGCGACTGACCAACGTGCGGATTGCTTCACAGATCTTCTTCTTCAGTACATTCCTCGTACTGTGCTGGCTGACCTGGACCTCTCGTCTCGAAGGCTACCCGGTTTCACGAATCCTGGAGATGGATCCGCTGGTGATGATCTCCACCATGCTCTCGACGGGATATGTCTACCGCTTCCTCGGCTGGGGACTGCTGGTGCTGGGTCTGACGCTGTTGGTCGGGCGCGTCTTCTGCAACTGGATCTGCCCCTACGGTACGCTCCATCAGTTCATCGGATGGCTGTTCAACGTTCACAAGACCAAGGAAAACTTCGACCGTAATCGCTACCGGGACATGTACTACTTCAAGTACGCCGTCCTCGCGGTGCTACTCATCATGGCCTCCATGGGCGCACTTCAGATCGGACTGCTCGATCCGATTTGCCTGATGTATCGCACTACCGCCACCGTTGTCGCGCCCATCTTCGACATGACGATTGATTCGCTTCCGGGAATGGACCCGCTGTGGCTCGACAATCTCAAGTTCGCCCCGGGCGTGCCGAGTCGGATCTTCGTCGGATCGTTCTGGATCGGTCTGTTCATGCTGGTGCTGGTCGGAGCCAATGTCTTCGTGCCGCGCTTTTTCTGTCGATTACTTTGCCCGTTGGGCGCACTACTGGGTGTGTTCTCGCGATTCTCTCTGGTTCGCATCAACCGGGACGTGCACAAGTGCACCGATTGCAACATGTGTCTCTCCCGCTGCGAGGGCGCAGCCGACCCGCATGCTGCTGTTCGTGTCAGCGAGTGTTTTTCCTGCATGAACTGCATCGACGATTGTCCCGAGGACGCGCTCTCTTTCACCATGGTCGGGCTCGATACCAAGCAGGTGAAACTACTGCCCGATATTTCTAAGCGCCGCATGCTTTTCGCCGGGGTCGTTGGTGCATTGGGCTATCCCTTTCTCAAGATCCACGGCACCAACACCGATGCGAATTTCTCACCGGATTTGATCCGGCCACCCGGATCTGTCGAAGAGTCCGAGTTCCTCGAGAAGTGCATCAAGTGTGACCAGTGCATCAACTCTTGCCCGACCAATGTGTTGCAGCCGGCAACGTGGTCGGAAGGTGGTCTCGAAGGACTGTGGACACCGGTCATGAACTTCAACATTGCGCATTGTCAGTTGAAGTGCACGCTTTGTTCGGAAGTTTGTCCGACCGGTGCGATCCGCAAGATCACCGTTGACGAGAAGCTGGGTAAAGGTGAGTTCGTCGAGCAGGGCCCCATCGTTCTGGGTACAGCATTCTTCGACATGGGTCGTTGTTTGCCGCATGCCATGGATATTCCCTGCGTCGTATGCGAAGAGGTCTGTCCTGTCTCACCGAAAGCGATTCAGACGCATGATGAGGAAGTGAAAACCTCTTTCAATGAGATGGTGGTCCTCAACAAACCATTCATCGTGCCGGATCTGTGCATCGGTTGTGGAATCTGTCAGGCTGAGTGTCCTGTCCGCGACGATCGCGCGGTTTACGTCACCGCTGTTGGAGAAAGCCGTTCGACGGAGCGCAGCTTGCTGCTGAAAAACCGGTCCGGTTCAGGGTAGGATCAGTGGCGGGTCAGTGACCCGGGAGGAATCATGGATAACAAAGAAGTGGGTCGCCGGGACTTTCTGAAGAAAAGCTTGGTTGCAGGGGCGAGCCTGTCAGCGTTGGGTGGCATGGCAGGCGCTCAGGATCCAGCCAAGGATCCGGACAAGAAGACAGATCAAGATCCCGAAGGCTTGAAACTGCTGCCCAAGGTTCCGCGCAGGGAACTGGGGGCAACAGGCGAGAAGATCCCCATCATTCTCTTTGGTTGTTCACAGGTATTCGATCCCAAGTACGACAAGATGCTTCACCGAGGCTTCAAGGAGGGTGTCGATTATCTCGACACGGCGCTGGTCTACGCCGATGGACAGAGCCACAAGACGCTGGCCCCTTTCGTCAAACAGGTTGGCCGCGACAACATCTGGATCACGTCGAAAGCCCCGAGCAACCGAGCCACCGTGAAAACCTACACCCGAGATCTGGATACCTGTCTCGCTCAACTCGAGGTCGATCACCTCGATCTATTCTTCATGCATTTTGTCTCCGATGCGAAGTACCTCGAAAAGGAATACATCGAGATGGGGGAAAGGCTGAAGAAGGAGAACAAGACGAAATTCTTCGGGTTTTCCTGCCACGATGGAAATGTTGTCGAGTTGATGAACAAGGCGGCCAGGGTTGGCGGCATCGATGCCATCATGTTCCGCTATAGCTTCGGCCAGTACGGCGACAAGGAACTCAACAAGGCCATCGATGCGTGCAAGAAGGCCAAGATCGGGCTCATCGCGATGAAGACCCAGAGGTCGGTTCCGGCCGAACAAGAGGAGGTCATCAAGTTCAAGTCGAAGAATTTCACCCTCGGTCAGGCAAAACTGAAGGCGGTCTGGGCCGACGAGCGNATCGACTCNGCCGTNTCCCANATGGANAGNCTCGANNTNCTCAAGGANAANGTNGCTGCGGCCAANTCNCCGATCAAACTCGGCATGAGCGATTTCCATCANCTCAATCGNCTGGCCGCCTGCACNAGCGGTTTCGCCTGCNTGGGCTGTACCCAGCANTGCCAACCGCACGTTCTTGCCGACACNCGCATCGCCGACTCGCTGCGNTACCTGATGTATTACGAGTGCTANGACGAGCCGGAGAATGCCAAGCGCCTCTATCGCGAGTTGTTGCCNNNGGAGCGCCAGATCGANGGCNTCGATTTCGCNGCNGCNACNCGNGCNTGCCCCGAGGGAGTCGACATCGCTGGCCGGTTGAAACTCGCCCAGGAGTTACTGGCCTAGAAACCTGTCGCCGGGAAACCAGTGCAGCAGCACTCGATGCTGCGATCAACCCGACTCGATTGCAGCCAGCAATCTCTGCCCCGGGTGNCTTCCGTTGCGCCATCGAAGATGTGGTCGATTCCCCTGTCGGTGACTCGGGATGATGGGCCCCATGTCAGCACGGACTCGCCATCACCGTCACGACTCCGATCGTCGTAGCAGATGAGATCATGCTCCTGGTAGAGGATGGTCACGGGTATCGCTGCCGTTGACAAATACTATACCCCAGTATAGTATTTAGGTGGTCTTTCAGGGAAGACGGTTCTCATTGGCTGACACGATTCAGGACAAGAAGAAACTTCTGAACCGTGTCAGGAGAATTCGTGGCCAGGTCACGGCGATCGAGAAGGCTCTCGAGAGGGAGGAAGATTGCTCGGCGATCTTGCAGACGCTGGCAGCCTGTCGCGGTGCGCTGAACGGTCTGATGGCGCAACTCCTTGAGGATCAAATTCGAAATCATGTCCTCGATCGGAAGCCGAGCACTGACAGTGTCGAATCTGCCGAAAAACTGATCTCAATCGTCAAGTCCTACTTCAAGTGAGGGGGCGTGAACTCTCATGNATCGAGGGCGAGTGAATTCAAATCTGTTGTTGCCGGGGCAGGATCTTCAGTCCCCGGTGATCCACCGTTCACTGAGCAGGACTGCTGCACTGCTACTACTCAATCACGCACTTCTCTTGTAGGTCCCTTCTGCTCCCTGAGCAGTACCTGAGTTCGAAGCGGTCGGTCGTTGGTGTTTTCCAAATTTTGTCGCCAAATCACTGGAGCAAAACAAATGCGCAGCACAATCATTCTCGTATTCGTGCTTGGTCAACTGGTCGTATCGCAGATCGGCTGCGGTCCTACCAGTAGTATCGAAGCAAGTGCATCAGGAGACGAAGAGATTGAGCCGGTTGTGGTGACGACCTTCACACCCAACCTTCAACTGTTCATGGAATACCCTCGATTGATCGTGGGAGAAGAAGCTCGCTTCCTGGCTCACTTGACGTTGCTCGCCAGCGGCGAACCGATCCGGTCCGGCTCTCTGGTGCTTGAAGCGGTGCCCGCCAGCGGAGCGTCGATCACCTTGCGTGCCGACAAACCCGCTCGAGACGGACTCTTCATCCCGGAAGGGGCATTCTCTGCCGCNGGNAACTACCGGGTTCGTCTTGTGCTGGAAAGCCCTCGGGCGGCAGAGACGATCGAAGTCGGGGAGATGGTCGTTCACCTCGACGAAGAGAGCGCGCGACGCGCTGCAGCAGCGGATGAAGAGCAGGAGATCACNAATGGCGTTCCGTTCCTGCTCGAGTCGCAGTGGAAAATTCCGCTGGTGATGGAGCAGGTGAAGAGGCACACGCTGGTGAATCGATTGCAGGTACCCGGCGAGATCGAGGCACTCCAGGGTTCCGCTGCGGTCGTNAGCCCCCCCGTTTCCGGTCTCCTGTCTCCTCCACCCTCCGGTACATTGCCACGCATCGGCGAAAGTGTGACGGCTGGACAGGTGCTGGCCCTGATCGAGCCACCGTTACCGGTGGCCCAGCAGGTACGGTCGACAGCCATCGATCTGTCGCTTCGAAGCTTCGATCTGGACATCAGCCGGATCGAAGCGGATAGCGCCGTTGCCCGGGCACATACCCGCGTCGAATTTGCCAGTCGTTCACTGCAGCGGATCACCTCACTGCGGTCGAAGGATCTTGCAACGAAGCAACAACTAGATGAGGCACAGCAGGACCTTCGTCTCGCCGAGTCGGAACGATCTGCGGCNGACAGCGTCAAGCGGTCGTACGACCAGGCCGCAGAGAAACTGGAAACGCTGCGTAGCCAGGCTCAACTGGGCCTCTCTGAGGATGCAATTGGTCTTCCCCTGACTGCACCAATTTCCGGTGTCGTGGTCGCTGCGAACCATGTCGAGGGGGAGCACCTCGATGCTCACGCGGAGACGTTGCGGCTGGTCAATACCGAGGAAGTCTTGCTGGTAGCGCGGGTCTCCGAGTTTGACCTGGCCCGTGTGCCTGCTGACCCGGCAGCAGTCATGACCCTTCCAGCCTACCCAGGTCGGCGATTCCAGATTCAAGGGGACGAAGGTGGCCAGCTTCTCGATATCGGCAGAATCGTGGCAGCGAGGACCCGTACGGTTCAGATCCGCTATCAGCTGGCCAATCCACAGGGTTTGTTTCGGATCGGCATGACTGCCGACGTCTTCCTCGAGACGGAATCGGTGCAGGCGGCGATAGCAGTGCCAGAGGAGGCGATCGTCATCGACCGTGGTTTGGCGGTGGTCTTTGTTCTCGCTCACGGCGAGCTATTCGAGCGTCGTGAAGTCACCCTCGGCATACGCGACGGTGGTCTCGTGGAGATAANGAAAGGTGTTACCGAAGGAGAACGAGTCGTCACGCAAGGCGCGTATGCCGTGAAACTCGCCTCACTTTCCCCGGAGTCCTTTAGCCATGGGCACGCCCACTAGGANGAAATCGTCGTGACGAGTCACCTGATCCGCTGGGCGCTCAATAACCGTCTTNCAATTATTTTGATCTCGCTGGTCGTCCTGCTGACCGGGATGTACATGGCTGCCACCATGCCAGTCGATGTATTTCCCGACCTCACCGCCCCGACGGTCACGATCCTGGTCGAGGGACATGAAATGGCGCCGGAGGAGATGGAGACCCTGGTCACTTTCCCCATCGAAACCGCCGTCAACGGTGCCAATGACGTGAGGCGTGTTCGCTCGAGTACTTCTGTCGGCTTTGCGGTGATCTGGGTTGAGTTTGCCTGGAACACCGATATCCACAGAGCTCGCCAGACGGTCACCGAGCGCCTGTCCACGGTGGTGGGCAGCCTCCCTGCCCAGATCGACCCACCGACCCTTGCGCCGATCTCTTCGATCATGGGCGAGGTGGTCTTTGCTGCACTTACTTCTGATCAGCACGACCAGTTAGAACTGCGTACATTGGCACAGAACCAGATCCGACGCAGGCTCCTGTCAGTTCCCGGCGTTTCACAGGTGACCCTGATCGGCGGTGANGAGAAGCAGTACCAGGTCGTTCTTGCGCCTCAAAAACTCNTGGCATACGAGCTCGCTGTTTCGGATGTCACCGCAGCCCTCGGGGCTTCCAATGAGAATGCCGCGGCAGGTTTCCTGATCGGTGGTGGCACGGAGACTCTTGTTCAGGGCATCGGTCGGATCCAGGCCATCGANGATATCACCAGGACCGTCGTTACAGTCCGAGATGGGATACCGATTCGAGTATCGGACCTGGGAGTCGTACAGATTGGCGCCGCCATCAAGAGAGGAACCGGCTCAGCGTCCCGGCGGGGTCCNAACTGGGAACCGATCATCGAATCGGGGGTGATCATCGCGATTCAGAAGCAGCCCGACGCCAACACGCTAACCCTCACGGAGGAGCTGGATGGCGTCTTTGCTGAGCTTCAGGCGACGATACCAACCGACATGGTGATCAATAAGGACCTCTTCCGGCAGGCGAACTTCATCGAGGCCTCGATCAACAACACGCTGCTGGCACTGATCGAGGGTGGAGTCATGGTGATACTGGTGGTGCTCGCGTTCCTTGCCAGCATGCGAGCCAGCCTGATCACGCTGATTGCGATCCCCATCTCCTGTGCGTTTGCAATCCTGACCCTCAAAGCGTTCGGAGCTACCGTCAACACCATGACTCTTG
Organism: Planctomycetota bacterium; assembly: GCA_002711105.1. Classification (GTDB taxonomy): domain Bacteria; phylum Planctomycetota; class UBA8108; order UBA1146; family UBA1146; genus UBA1146. The sequence continues at coordinate 105,084 of PAIH01000044.1, read as the reverse complement.
GTGGGATGGCGATCGCGATCGGCATGCTCGTCGATGATGCCATCATCGAGGTCGAGAATGTTGTTCGTCGCCTTCGTCAGAACGCAGTGCTCTCCGATGGGGAACGCAAGTCGACCTGGGCAGTGATCTTTGAGGCTACAATCGAGGTTCGGGCCGCAGTCGTGTTTGCCACTCTCATCATTCTCCTGGTCTTCAGCCCGCTCTTTTTCCTTTCCGGAATGGAGGGCAGGCTGCTCCGTCCGCTGGGCATCGCCTTCTGTGTGGCCCTGACAGCCTCGATGGTGACTGCGCTGACGATGACTCCTGCTCTCTGCTACTACCTCCTGCCCGCCAGTGGCACCGTGGACAAGAGCAATGACCCGGCACTGGTTCGATTGCTCAAGAATACCTATGAACCGTTTCTCCGGTGGGTCCTTCACAGGCCATGGCACTCCATCGTTCCAGCCGCTGTGCTCTTGATCGTCGCCCTGATCTCCACCGGTTTCATGGGTCGGAACTTCCTGCCCGAGTTCAACGAAGGAGCTCTCGTCGTGGGGGTCGTTACCCTGCCGGGCACATCGCTTGAGGAGAGTCATTCCCTGGCGAGCATCGTCGAAAAGGCACTGATGGAGCATCCAGAGGTCGCTGCCATCGGCCGACGAACCGGCAGGGCAGAGGAAGACGAGCACGCGATGCTAAGGGAGGCCAGCGAGATCGATCTCACTCTCGATTTCGATGCACGCGAGCGATTGGGATTGCCTCCGCGTAGTGGGGCACAGTTCCTTGCGGCGCTCCGCAGTGATCTGGCGTCGATTCCTGGTATCGAGGCAACCATCGGACAGCCGATCGGTCACCGCATAGATCACATGCTCTCGGGTACTCGAGCCAATATTGCCGTCAAGATATTCGGGCAGGATCTCGGCACACTGCGACAGCTGGCGAGACAGATTGAAGACCTGATGTCACACGTTTCCGGCGTCGTTGATCTGTCGACGGAGAAACAAGCGGATGTCCCGATGCTAGCGATTCACTTCGATCGATCCGCCCTTGCGCGGCACGGCCTGTCGATCGAGGACGCCAGTCGCACCCTTGAAGCAGCAACGCTCGGCCAGACGGTGACCCAGGTGGTTGAGGGGCGCAGTGCCTTTGATCTGGTTGTTCGGGTCGGCGATCGTGGCGAGGTGACAGCAGAGGTGATTCAAAACGCTCTCGTCGAATCGCCGACAGGATCCAGCATTCCCCTCAAGGCAGTCGCGGAAATCATCGAAGATCGCGGGCCCAATTTCATCAGTCGTGAAAATGTTGAGCGCAAGATCGTCGTCATGTGTAACGTCGCAGATAGGGATATCGGTAGCGTCGTGTCCGAGATCGACGGTGCAATCGAGGCCAACATCGAATTTCCCCCGGGCTATTATGTCGACTTCGGCGGCCAGTTCGAGAGTGCACAGGCAACGAGCCAGCGACTGGCACTTCTTGGCTGTATCGTGATATTGGGCATGGGATTCTTGCTCCACATGATCTTCGGCTCTCTTCGGGATGTTCTCTTGATCATGGTCAACCTACCGCTGGCACTGATCGGGGGTGTTGTCGGAGTGTTCGTCGCAGGAGGAACTCTCTCCGTCGCCTCACTGATCGGGTTCATCAGCGTGTTCGGGATCGCATCCCGCAACGGAATCATGTTGGTGTCTCACATCCGCCATCTCGAACGAGAGGAGGGAGAATCCGATTTCCACGCTGCGATTTTCCGCGGCGCAGTGGAGCGTCTTGCACCGATTCTCATGACTGCGCTCGCTTCAGGGCTGGCGTTGGTGCCACTTGCCCTTCGAGATGGCGAACCGGGTACCGAAATCCTCACACCGATGGCAATCGTCATCCTGTTCGGGCTTCTTTCCTCGACGATACTCAACATGATCGTAGTACCGGCACTATTCATGCGATTCGGAACGCCCGTGGTAGCCACTCACTCCGGGGTAACCACTTGAAGAGTGCAACAGGAACCAGGGGGTACGCCTGATGACAGCAGCTGCTAAGCGCACGGTGATGTTACTGGCACTGGTCGGGCTATCGGCGTGTGTACACGTCGACCCGAACGCCGACCTCAGTCGAGCGCAGGTACTGATCGACCGAGCAACTGGATTCGATGGGGAGATTGACCTGGAGGGTTTCGAGCCGGCGACACTGCAGGAACTGGACCATCTCCTTGCTGACGGTCTGTCCCTTGCAGAGACACTGCGTCTCGGATTGACCAACAACCCAACCCTGCAGGCCGAGTTCCTGAGTATCGGCGTGGCCCGGTCCGATTGGGTGCAATCCGGGTTGTGGTCAAACCCCTCTCTTGACCTGCTGGTGGCATTTCCAGCGGTCGGTGACAGCAGCCAGGTCGAGGCCGCCTTGACCCACAACATCCTCGACATCTGGCGAATTCCAGTTCGAAAGCGTATCGCCAGACAACGGCTGGACGAGACGGTGTATCGAATCGCTCGTATCACTGGTGAGCAGGTGGCGTTGCTGAAGAAGGCCTACTTCGAGGTACTTGCGACGGGCCAACTTCTCGATCAGGTGAAGCAGAACCATGCGCTCCTGCAACGAGCGCATCGAGCGATCTCTACCCGAGAGGATCTGGGTGCAGCGGCTGCACTCGATGTCAACCTTGCCCGCAACCATCTTCTTCGTGCCGAACTCGAGGTGCGTACCGCTCTCTTCGCACTGGATACTGCGAGGAGAAGGCTGGCCCGGTTGCTATCCCTTCCGCTGAGTCTGAATGACTTCACCTTGTCGGAGAAGCTGGAAGATTCGATACCGACGGATTTGTTCTCGATGGAGAGCCTTGTAGCAGTTGCCCTGGAATCTCGTCCCGACCTCAAGGCGAGGGCAATTGCGGTAGATGCAGCGGCGGAGATTCTCACGCGCGAGCGAGGCAAGAGGATCGACGAGGCTTCCGCTGGCATTCACATGGAGCGTACCGAGACCGGTTCCGAAATCGAATCCCTTGCAGGCCCTGGCCTGACCCTGACCCTGCCGATTTTTGATCAGAACCAGGCCCAGATCGCTCGCGCACACTATGTCTACCTGCAGCAACTCCGGCTCCATCAGGATCTTGAGATCCGAATCGGTCATGACATCGCGCTCGCCGTCGATCGCGTGAACAACGCCATCGATGAGTTGCAGTTCTATCGTGAGCAGTTACTGCCGCAGGCGCAGCTCCGTTTCGAATTTGCAAAAAGCTCCTTTTCGGAGGGGCAAACTGACATCCTCATCCTGCTCAAGGCCCAGGAGCGGTTACTGGAGACTCAGAGGGACCATGTCGCGACTCAGCTGAGAGCCGTAGCCTCCTTGACTCGCCTCGAGGAGACGGTGGGGGTGCCACTGGATCGAGAGAGTCGCTGATGGAGTGGTGCCCTGCAGGTCCGCGCAAGCCTGCAAGTCCGCGGAAGACGGTACGGTAGCCGGCGATGTCTGCTGCAAAGCCACCGATTTACGGAGTCGAGCACTCCGCCCGAAGCGGTGCCGGTCTCGAGTAAAAAGCGTCCCCGGCAGGATTCGAACCTGCGACCTCCGGATTAGGAATCCGATGCTCTATCCAGCTGAGCTACGGGGACAAACCTGTCATTCGAACCGCGCAGCCTAGCTTCATCCTCTTGAAGGGTCGAGGAATTGAATTTCTCAGCGAACGGTGCTGTCCGAGTTGACTCTTGGGTACCCCTATCCCCCTACTGACAAACCGACAAAGTCAGTTGTCAAACATTAACAAATCAATACATTTAATAAGATCATCTGATTATTGAAGCCTGGGAAATTTACGGGGGAGATACCCAATGTTACACAACATCGCGGCCTCAAAGGTCGCTTCGAGTCGTCGGTTTGAATCCGTTTCTCAGCGGGTTCTGATTGCCATCGTTTGCTTCATCCTCATCCAGTGGATTCCTTTCACGGTTTCAGCTCAATGTGTTACCGAGAGTCTTACCATCGGTGCCGGTGCCACTCACGTCGATCTCGACGGAACCTGGGCGGTGCGCGGAACTGGCAGCAGCGTCGAGTTGCTGAAGGAAGATGCCGGAACCTGGAGTTCGTTCCAGAGCATCGATCTGTCGGGTGCCACTCTGACTTCACTATCTCTCGATTCCGAGGTGTTAGCAGTCGGAACTTCCGGTCAGGTCCAGATCTTTTCCTATGACGGAAATAGCTGGCTCGCGGAAGCAATTCTGAATGACGCAGAAGCTACGTTCGCTTCAGCACTTGCTCTCTCCAATGGCTCAATTGCTGTCGGAGCTCCCGGAACAGAAACGGTTCACTTCTACTCGCGCTTATTCACGGGTGGGGGAACTGTGGTCTGGGTCGATGCCACGACTGCCAGTGGTGCTCCCGGAGATGACTTGGGAACCGACGTCTCGATGGCTGGCGATCACGTCAGTGTTACGGCTCCCGGTGCCAATGAGGTGAGAACGTATCAATTCTTGGGCTTGCAACAAAACGAGTGGTCTCTACTGACGACGTTGGCCTACGATTCACTGGCCGGAGCACGAGTGAGTATGGATTTCTCCGGAGGAGAACTCCGGCTACTGACTGCGACAACCACTGGGGCAGAAGTGTTCCTGATGGGCGCAGGTGGTTGGGCTTCTGATGGTGCTCTCACCTACACTCCAGCCGCCGATCCCGCTCTTGCCATCTCTGATGACAAGGTACTTGGCCATACCGACTGCGGCATGCGTCTGTTTTTAAGAACCGCTGCTGGTTGGAACAACGGAGTCGCGCTGGAGACCTTTGACGAAACGCTCGCAGTCACATGCGTTCCGATTCCTGGAGCATCCACTGCCCAGCCGATTGCCTTCGGCGGAGCTCGGGCCATCATTGCAGAACCATCCGCAACCTGGTTGTTGGATGAGTTCTCCTATGCAGATTGCAACAACAACAGCACTCCTGATCGTTGTGATCTATTGGCCGGATTCCCGGATTGTAACGGCAATGGAATTCCAGACAGTTGTGATTTTGCTAATGGAGATCAGGATTGTAACGGCAACGGCATCATCGATGTCTGTGAAGTTAATGGCGGGCTAGCTCCAGATTGCAACAGCAATGGAATTCCCGACCCCTGTGATCTGGCTGCCGGAATCAATTACGACACGATTGCGCCAGAGCTTACCAACATGCCCGATGACGTCACGGTGTCGATTGCCTCGGGTCTATGCGAGGGTGTGGCAACCTGGGTCGAACCTTCCGCATCCGATAGCTGCTCTAACTTCACGTTGACGAGCGATGCCGCGTCCGGATCGAGCTTCGGCGCCGGAGATACTACTGTCACGTATACGGCGGAAGATGAATTTGGTAACCAGTCCCAGGCCAGTTTCGTGGTAACGATCATCGAGCCTGACGCTCCCGTTTTCACCTTCATGCCTGATGATATCTTTGTTAATGCTGATCCGACTGCATGCGCACAACCCATTACCTGGGATGAGCCTGTCGCAGAAGATCTCAACGGTTGTTCAGATGTAGTGATTACATCGTCACACCCTCAGGGAAGTCAATTTTCAGTTGGGGGTTTCGCGGTTGTCTTCATAGCGACAGACACTTCGGGAAACACTGCAGTAGCTGCCATGCAAGTAACCGTGATAGATGTCGCCGGACCACTGATCGAGGAACTACCTGATCTGAATCTCGTCGCTTCGCCGTTTGCCTGTAACACCATTGCTACCTGGGTTGCTCCAAACGTTAGCGATTGTTCTGGGTTTTCGTTGACTACCGACGCGTTTCCACCGATTCAGGTGGGACTTACTGGTCGAGTGGTGAACTTCACGGCGACTGATCCCAATGGATTTGTTTCGACGATGAGTTTCAGTATTACAGTCGACGATGAGACTCCTCCGGTGATTGCCGGTTTACCGTTGGACATGAATTTGAATCCTGAACCTGGAACTTGTGGAACGACTATTACTTGGGATGCTCCTGTGGTTAGCGATAACTGCATCGATGTGGATCTGCTCAGCAACTTTGAGCCTCCTTCCACCTTTGGTGTCGGAACCACGGTTGTGAGCTATACGGCCACGGATACGGTCGGGAATTCGAGTACTGATAGTTTCAGCGTCACCATCATCGACCCAGATGATCCACAGTTCATCTCTACACCAGGGGCATTACAGATTGCCACTTCAGATGATCAGTGCGGTTCGATTGTCGACTGGGAAGAGCCGCAAGCGATCGATTGTTCGTCTACGGTTACCGTGACTTCTACCCATCAACCCGGCGATTTCTTTGCCCTCGGCACTACGGATGTGACCTATACGGCCACCGATGTCGGCGGAAAAACCACCGATTTAACCTTCTCGGTTACGGTTACCGATGGCTTTGCGCCGACCTTCCTCACCGCTCCTGGAGATGTCCTGGTCAATGCTGTGGCCGGACTTTGTTCTTCTGAAGCCAGTTGGGATGAACCTACCATTGCAGATGGTTGTAACGGATTTACGGTTCTCTTCAGCCATCAGTCCGGAACAGTCTTTCCGGCAGGGGCCACTCTCGTGACCTACACGGCTACCGATGACGTGGGGAATGCGCGCGACCATTCCTTCTTCGTGACGGTAAACGATGGTGAAGGTCCTACCTTCGACATTCTACTGGATGACATCTTTGCTCTTTCGGGTACAGGCATCTGTGCTGCACAGATTTTCTGGACTGAACCAACAGCACTAGACAATTGCACTGCTGCAACCGTTTCCAGTACGCATGCTTCAGGCTCCTTCTTTGCTGTGGGCCTCACGACAGTCACGTACACAGCATCGGATGGGAGTGGTGAAGTTGCTCAACAGAGTTTCACCGTGACCGTTGAAGACAGTGAAGCCCCGGACCTGTTCCAGATGCCCGGTAACCTCGTGGTGCCGAATATTCTGGGTACTTGCGCCGCAACTGTAACCTGGTCGTTACCAACGGCCCTGGATCACTGCGAAGAGGTTCCGTTCGAGGGTACGCATACTCCTGGATCAAGTTTTCCGATAGGGGATACGGTAGTCACCTATTCAGCTTCTGATAGCCAGGGCAATGCGGCAGCTGAATCCTTCACCGTGACAGTGTTGGATGAAGAAGATCCTTTCTTCACCTCGGCCTTGCCAGATGAGGCCATGAACATCGACCCGGGAGAATGCACCGCTGGCCTGAGCTGGGACGTTCCGACCGCGGAAGATATTTGTGGAGCTGTAACTCTAACACCGAACTTCCCACCGGGTTCTCTCTTCCCAATTGGTACCACCGTGGTCGTTTACACGGCAACGGATGGGTCCGGGAACACCGCCACATTAAGCTTTGAAGTCACCGTTACGGACAATGAGTCACCACAATTCGTGGGTCTTCCGGAGAGTTTCACGGCGGGAACGGATGAAGGTACCTGTGAGGGTACAGTGAGCTGGATCGAGCCTGCTGCTCAGGATTGTTCTTTGCAGAGCCTGACCAGCGATCACGTGAACGGATCTATTTTCCAGCTCGGTGATACGGTGGTGACATATACGGCATTGGATATCGATGGGAATGAATCCTTGGGTAGCTTTACCGTCACCGTTGCGGATGACGATGCTCCAGAGTTTACTTCTTTCCCACCTGGCGTACTGGTCGGTAATGAAACCGGCACCTGCAGTGCTGCTGTTACCTGGACCGACGTGGATGCGCAGGACAATTGCTCAATTCCACAGATTGTTCTGAGTCATGCCTCCGGAGATACTTTTGATCTTGGTGTTACCATCGTGCAGGCAGATGCCACCGATGATGCGGGGAACGTTGATTCAAGAACCTTCACGGTCACGGTCATCGACCAAGAAGATCCAACCGTGGTTACGGCACCTGCATCGCCGATTGTCATCGCGAACCCAGCAGGAGATTGTGAACTTCCAGCAACATGGGATGCTCCTACCTTCAGCGACATCTGTACAGCCGAACTGGTGGTCTCTTCGACCCATCAACCCGGGGATCTGTTCCCGGTTGGCGATACCGTGGTGACCTATACGGCCACTGACGATGCTCAGAATCCAGTTTTTGCAAGTTTCACGGTTACTGTCATGGATACGACTCCACCGTCGATTCTGCAGATGCCATCGAACATCCAGATTTCTACACCGACTGATTCTTGTGAAGTCAGCGTCAGCTGGACCGAACCAAGCACTTCCGACTGCAGTTTGGTCACTCCCTCCAGCGACATCCAAAATGGATCACTTCTTCCGATAGGTAATCACATAGCCACCTACACATTCACCGATGAGTACGGTAACTCGTCAGCAGCTAACTTCTTGATCACTGTGGTAGACGGAGAAATTCCACAGATTCTCGGAGTTCCAGCTGATATCACCGTTGATAACGGTGCTGGAAGTTGCAGTGTCGCTGTGATTTGGTCTGAAGCTACTTCTGCTGACTGTGTTTTCAGTGAGCTGATAGTGGATCATCCCAGTGGCAGCGAGTTCTTCATTGGAACAACGACAGTGACTTACACCGCTACCGATAGCGAAGGAAACCAGAATACCGCCAGTTTCCTCGTTACGGTTCAGGATGTGGAAGCTCCGGTACTGTTCAATATGCCGGCGGACAGCGAAGTGGTGGCACCGGAAGGTTCCTGTGAAGCTACGGCTTCATGGTCGGAACCCACAGCAACAGATTGCGTTTCTTTCGAACTCACTAGTAGCTCAGTCAGTGGGGATTCCTTCACCATAGGTGAGAATGTGGTGACATACTCGGCGACCGATCCGAGTGGAAATGTTGGAACAGCCAGTTTCACGGTCACCGTACTTGACCAAGAGTCGCCTCTGATTTCCCAACTTCCACCGCCGATCCAGGTCAATTCTAATCCGGGAACATGTGTGGGAGTGGCGAGCTGGGCCGAACCTACTGCGAACGATTGTTCCGGGATCTTGACTTTGGTTCCGAGTCTTCCGAGCGGATCCGAATTCCCCATAGGTGAGACAACGGTGATTTACACCGCGACCGATGGTAGTGGCAACATCTCCACAGTCGGCTTTACGGTTACGGTGGTCGATGTGGGAGCTCCGGTCATCCTGGGAACTCCTGAAAACCTTTTCTTCGACAATATCGAGGGGAACTGTGCGGGGATTGCCACCTGGGAAACTCCACAAGTAGAGGACTGTTCCGAGGTGACCTTGACCTCTAATTATTCAAGTGGAAATGTGTTCCCAATCGGTACCCAGCTGGTGACTTATACTGCAGAAGATATTGCCGGGAACATCTCCGAATCCAGTTTCGAAGTGACCATCCAAGATGCCGAAGCGCCTTTCTTCGTTAATCTGCCGTCTGAGTTGATCTTCTACACGACTCCTGGTCAGTGCGATGGAGTGGCGACTTGGAATCCGCCGATACCAGCGGACCTTTGTGGTGGTGCGACGTCAACGAGCAGTCATGAGTCCGGCACGGTCTTCCCGATTGGTGCCACTGATGTGATTCATACTGCAACCGATGATGCCGGAAACGAAGCGAGTTATATCACCCTGATCAACATGCTCGATGGAGATACACCGGTGATCTCGGATATGCCTGGCGACATCACCGTCGAGGCTCCGCTTGGGAGCTGCACGATACCTGTGAGCTGGACACCACCCACGGTAACGGATTGCACGGAAGTAATCGTAACTACAACCATCGAGCCAGGGAGTGAGATCCCGATAGGTATTCACGTCATTGTGTATACAGCTATCGATATCCAGAACAACATTGCCGAATCCTTCTTTACTGTGACTGTTCTGGATATAGAGCCGCCACTGATCTCGGATATGCCAGCTGACATGGTGCTGACCAACGACGTCGCTCTTTGTGGCGCGGTGGTCGCCTGGGACGAGCCCAGCGCAACTGATTGTAGCGACCTGGCCAGTTTGGCAGCCTCGATGTCGAGCGGTTCTTTCTTTGAAGCCGGGGATACCCTGGTTACCTACACGGCGACCGACGTCTACGGCAATGTTTCCAGTGCCAGTTTCAACGTCAATGTGGTCGATAAAGACGGTCCAGTCATCAGTGGACTGCCGCATTTGATCGAGGTTCCCAGTTACCCGGGACAGTGTGGAGCCAATGCCTTCTGGTCTGACCCTGTCATCACAGATAACTGCGAGATCGATACCGTCCAGGCCAACACACCTCCGGGTAGCTTCTTCCCGGTTGGAGAGAGTACGGTTCTCTATATCGCTGTGGATGTAAATGAGAACGCAACCACTCACGAGTTAGTTGTTGTTGTCTTCGATGGCGAGGACCCACAAATCGTGAATCTACCTGCTCCGATTAATCTGGTACCAGATCCCGGAGGATGTACAGCAGTGGCGACCTGGCTTGAGCCGGACTTCATCGATAACTGCCCAGGAGGTTCGATCACTACATCGTTACCCTCTGGCTCGACGTTCCTCGTCGGTTCCACCGATATCGAGGTGACTGCTATCGACGAAGCAGGAAACACCACGACCGAGTTCTTCACCGTCACCGTGGAAGAATGTCAGGCTTCGTTCCTCAGGGGCGATACCAATGACGACGGTGTCTACGACATTTCGGATGCGATCTACATACTTGGATACATCTTCTCAGGAGCAGCTGAACCCACGTGTATGGATGCTCTCGACGAGAACGACGATGGCCAGGTGCAGATTGCGGATGCGATCTACCACTTCACCGCCCTGTTCCTGAGCGGCCCACCACCTGCAGCCCCTTGGGGCTCCTGTGGAGTAGATCCGACTCCAGATGGTCTTGATTGCGATAGTTATCAGAGTTGCCCCTGATTTTACTCGGGTAACTTACGGTGAATTTGAAGGCTCCGACGGCTTTTGGCTGTCGGAGCCTTTTTTCGTCGGACCTTCGAGAACAATGAAACGGTCGACCTCCTTGACCCCCCCCGGTCAAGTTCCTATGAAGGGTGTCAGATCCCTCGTGGTTTTCGAGTTCTGGAGGTGCCGTGCTCTGTACGTATTTCATCTCGCTAGTTCTTTCCAGTTTCCCTGTCAATGATCCGGTATCCCAAACGGTTGCCAATGACGATGCTGTTGATCGATGGCCTCAGCAGGCCATCGATTCTCTGGAGCGGATAGAGATCCCGAATGGTTTTCAGAAAAGACTGGTGGCAGCCGAGCCACTGGTGAGGGATCCGGTGGCGTTCGCGATCGACGAACGAGGCCGGGCCTATGTCTGTGAATCTGCGCGTCAAGAGAATGGCGTTGAGGACAATAGATCGAGTCCATACTGGTTGTTGGATGACCTTGCACTGCAGACGGTTGAAGACCGGCTGGCCATGTACGAGAAGCACAAGGATCGTCGACAGGGTGGTATGAATTATTACACAGCTCATGATGATCGACTGACCCGTCTCATCGATAGCGATGGAGATGGCATCCTGGACGCGAGGAATTTGTTCACTCCACCCTACAATCAGCCACTCGATGGCACTCTGGCAGGAGTTCTTATCGAGGAGGGTCGTGCGTGGATTTCCAATATCCCGGATATGTGGTTGGCCCACGACAAGGACGATGACGGTGTCGCCGATCAACAGGTTTCGTTTCAAAGAGGATTTGGCGTTCGAATTGCCCTTCGTGGTCACGATATGCACGGTGTGGTTCGGGGCCCCGATGGTCGCATTTACTGGTCGATCGGAGATCGTGGTTATCATCTGGTAACTTCCGATGGACGCTTACTCGCTGATCCTGGTGCTGGTGCTGTGTTTCGTTGTGAACCGGACGGGAGTGATCTTGAGGTGGTCCACGTCGGACTTCGCAACCCGCAGGAACTGGCTTTCGATAACAAGGGAGATCTATTCACCGGGGACAACAATTCGGATGCAGGCGACAGAGCACGCCTGGTTCAGATCGTGTGGGGCGGAGAAACCGGTTGGAGGATGGAGTACCAGACGCTGGAAGGTTCCAACCAGCGAGGCCCCTGGAATCAGGAGGGGATCTGGCAACTCGATCACCCCGTTCAGCCGGTTTGGTCTCTGGCTCCCATTGCTCACCTGACCAGTGGCCCTTCTGGTTTTGTTCATTACCCGGGAACCGGGCTACCGGAACAATTCCGCGATAGTTTCTTCCTCTGTGATTTTCGTGGTAGCCCCGGCAGTTCATCGGTTTGGAGATTCCGCCTTGAGGAACAAGGAGCAGGATTCCGATTGGCGGATCCGGAGGTGTTCGTTAACAAGGTGCTCTGTACCGACGTCGATTTCACTCCCGATGGCAAGATGTGGATCTCTGCCTGGGGTGGAGGCTGGGTTTCGACAGATCGAGGACGTCTGATCGAGGTCTGGCATCCGGAAAGCCAGCTAACCAATCAGCAACATCGGGTCGGTCACTGGCTCACCATCGAGTTGAAGTCGCTGTCTGCACAGCAACTCGCCAGTCTTTTGGGCCATCCAGATCGGAGAGTCCGGCAGCGAATACAGTTCCATCTTGCCGCTGGAGGTGAAGAAGAGCTATCGGTGTTGAACGAGGCCGCTCGAAACGGGGTCAGCTTACAAGCACGTTTGCATGGCATCTGGGGGGTGGGGCAATGGGTTCGTGGCGGCGAAGACCGTTTCCAGCAGCTTCTCTCGCTGGCAAGCCTTTGCGATGACGATGAGGAGGAGGTGCGAACTCAGGTAGCCCGGGTACTGGGTGATCTTCGGCACTGGCAGTCGAGTTCTCGGTTAGTGCGATTGCTCGATGATCCTGCAGCCAGGGTCAAGTTCCATGCCGCACTCGCTCTCGGTCGAATCGGAGTTCGAGATGCCACCGATCGGTTGATGGAAATGGCCCGTGATGAGGGCCCAACCGATCCTTTGCTCCGCCATGCTGCGGTGATGGGTCTTGCCGGATCGGCGAGGCTTGGGGATCTGATGAATTATGCGACGTCTGACAATCGAGAAGTACGTCTCGCTGTCTTGCTGGCGTTACGCAAGAAACATCACCCTGGTTTTCTCTTTGCTCATCCAGGTGGAGACATTGGGCGTAGGTCTCCCGGTGTGCATCCGGTGATCTCGATATTTCTGGCGGACGAGGATGCTCAGATCGCCACTGAGGCGGCACGTGCCATTCACGATCTCCATGTGCTGGGTGCGATGCCAGCTCTTGCGGACCGTGTTTTGTTTCACGCCGGAGCTCCAAAAGGAGCATTGGAATCGATGAGAGATCATCGACTTCCTTATCTGAGGAGAGTGATTGACGCGGCCTTGCGCCATGGAGATACGAGGCATGCCGCTGCGTTGGTTAGTCTTGCTGGTCGCGATGACATTCCGAGAAAGGCAGGGAGACTGGCGATCGAGGCAGTGCTCAACTGGGTAGAACCAGGACCGAGAGACCTCGTCAGGGGTACGATTCGTCCCTACGGTGGACCGTCAAGAAGTTCGGAGGCGATTCGATCCGAGATATCCGCCCCATTGCTGGATTTGATTCAAAAGGGAAATCACCTGGCGGGCGTTGCTCAACAGGCTGCCAGCGTTCACGGCATTGATCTTCCCCTGTCGGTCAACGAGACAATCCTTGCCGACGCTTCACAACAGACCTCATTCAGAATCCAGGCTCTGCGCCAGATCGTCGAGCATTATCCTGAACGTGCAGGAATTGCTCTAGATCGATCTCGATCTGCAGGGATTGCGGAACTTCGTGTCGAGGCGGAGCGATTCGAGGAGGACCAGAGCGTTCGGGTGCAAAAACTGGAACAATTGACCACTGATGCCAACGAGATGGAGATTCGCCAGTTGGCGATTCGGGCAATCGGAGCCGAGAGGGAGACCTCGGCGACAGCGCTTCTCACAGCATGGCTCGATGCGCTCGAGAAGGATGATCTCGAGGCTGAGTTGCATCTGGATGTACTGATCGCCGCAAGCATGAGCGATTCGGAGCAGCTCAAAAATCGCGCTGCCAGGATCCAGGAGGGGGAAGGGATAGACCGGCTCGCCGATCATCGCTGGGCGTTGGCCGGTGGAAATCGAGATCGAGGACGAGAAATCTTCGTCGACCACCCCGTGGGCCAGTGTCAGAGGTGTCATTCACGTCAAGGAAGAGGCGGAGTCGCCGGTCCGCCCCTGGATAATCTTGTCGACAGCAGGTCACGCGAGGAGATGTTACAGAGCCTGGTCGACCCCTCTGCCGTGATTCTGGAGGGTTATGAGACCGACAACGGTATTTCTGCGATGCCGGAGATTCACTGGATTCTCAGTGGGGATGAATTACGCGATCTGCTCGAGTTTGTATGCAGTAAGAATGATTGACATGGGGAGTCTTCAACGTTTACATCGAAGTGGGTAGTGGACATGGAGGGGCTCAGTTTCCTTTGCCCCAACTTCCGCATTATCCACTATTTGCGAGAACGGCCATGGCTTACTCGTGAGCCAAGGCCTGGTTTGCTCCTCACTCCTCACTCCTTTCCGGATGGGTCGGGGTTTACGGAGTCGTGGTCGTCCTCATGAATAGAATCCAGAGTCTTGATCCAGATTTAAGTCATGTCAGTCATAGGGCTCGCTACTTGGCATGGACCGATAAGTCGATATACTCGATGGAGCTTGGGCTCTTGTAGGACAAAGATAATTGTGTAGGTTTCCATCGGTCCCCTCCTGGGATCCGGTTTTTCCTTCCTCTTGCTTTCTTCTGCGACGTTGACCGTGGAGTTCCGCCCTTCGCTTTGGCGATAACTGTGGTGTCGAGCTCCGAGGAGGTGGAATGGTGTGCGCTGTGAACTGTTCTTTGTTCTTTGCGTGCACACCGTTTTCTCATCTTTGTCCGGTCAATCGTGGTCCTTGCATTTAGTTCGGGCACGACGGGTGTGATCTGTCGTCTGAGATTTGATTTTTGTGGAGACATGTCGGGTCTGTTATTGGGTCCGAGAGAGTGCTTTTGATCGTGTAGTTTTTGGGCGTTGGTGTCTGAAAATCAAAGATCAAGGTATTACTGAGGTGTGTCTAAGAAAAAACATGGGGTGTGCAACGGGTGTCTGGTCGATGCCCTGGAGCGACAGCGAAAGGAACGATGCAAATGCTTCGTAAATTCATGACAGGGTTTGTGGTCTTGACCGTTTTCCTGGCGGTTGCCGTCACGGCGAATGCTGGTGGTGGTTCAGATTTTAGCTATTCGATGACTGATGCCTCGGGATCACCAGGCGATACAGTCGTATTGACTTGCCTGCTGGATAACCCTGGCGGAGATCTTCAGGGCTGGTCTTTCGGATCCTGCACTGATCCTGCAGATCTGACGGTCATTGATGCGCAAGATCACGCTGATACGGATTTGTTAATGGGTACCGGCGGTTTTTCGGCGATCAGTATCTATGCCGGGGGCCCAACCCAGGGAATCGTCCTCGACTTCTTCGGCATCGTCGTTCTTCCTGCAGGTACGGTTGGTTTCGGAATGCTTGATGTGACGTACGACATAGTTGGTGCTACTACCAGTTGCGCAGAATACTGCAGCACTCTCGGGGCGCCTCCCGTTTCTGCAGTTGTCGTGTATGATGGTGCCAGCGTTGTTCCTGCTATGAGTGGCGGATGTGTCAATGTGATCAACCCGAACCAGCTAATCGCAGACGACGTGGGTACGATCCTTGGTGGTAGTGCTGCTAGTACTCTGAGTCTTAATAACGTCACCATGCCGGCAGTGGATGCCGTTCAGATGAACGTTGTCTACGATTCTGCGATTATCACGAACACAGGCGTGGACGCCATATTCGCCGCCGAGGTCTTCCTGGTTCAGACAGGTGGTATTCTTGCTGGCGAAATCGTCATGGGAATGATTGCGGACCAAACACCTCCTCTGGATAACCTGATTCCAGCGGGAGCTCAGACTGATCTCGTTTCACTTGGTTGGGACTCGGCTGCTGAAGGCACAAGTGCCATTACGTGGACTGATGGAATCGGAACTCCTCCACAGGACAACAAAGTCGTTACCGGGCAGACCACTCAGGCTCAACCGACTCTGGTCCACGGATCAGTGAGTGTGGTGAACTACAACGTATTCCTGCGTAGTGACTGCAACAATGACGCCATCGTCAACATCGCGGACGGTGTATTCGGGCTCAACTTCCTGTTCCAGGGTGGTCCCGATCCGACATGCGACGATGCTTGCGATAGCAACGATGATGGGGCGATCGATTCGTCCGACATGATCTACATCTTCAACTACCGCTTCCTCGAAGGGGCTGCGCCGCTGGCTCCGTTCCCGGTTGCCGATCTCGATCCAACCAATGGCGATGGTCTAGGTTGTGACGGAGATGCAGACGACATTTAGAGTTTAAAGTTACTCTGTAACTTCAAGAGCCCCTCGATCGATAAGGTCGAGGGGCTCTTTTTTGTCTCCACTAGAGGGAAAGGTTTTCGATGACTGTGGTGCTGTGATCGATGTCCTGGGCAGAATGAGCCATCGACAAAAATCCTGCTTCGTAAGGGGAGGGGGCGATAGCAACTCCCGCCGCCAACATGCCGTGGAAGAAGCGGCGGAACAGCTGCTCGTCGGCCCCAGAAGCGTCGCTGAAGTTGTTGACTGGGCCTTCTGTGAAGAAGAGACCGAACATCGATCCAGCCCGATTCCAGCAGTGGGCGATACCGTGTCGATCGAGCGCTTGTTGCCACCCTTCTTGCAATTGCTGGCCCTTGGCTTCCAGTGCCGGATAGATTTCGTCTGCCCGGTCCCGCAATTCTGTCAGCAAGGCGATTCCCGCGGCCACCGAGAGGGGATTTCCACTCAAGGTACCGGCCTGGTACACGGAGCCTGTGGGGGAGAAGTTCTCCATGACTTCCCTCGATCCACAGATGACACCCATCGGCATGCCTCCTCCGACGATTTTACCCAGAGTGGTCAGATCAGGATCGATCCCCAGTAAGCTTTGAGCTCCCCCCGCGTGGACCCGGAAACCGGTCATCACTTCATCGAAGATCAGTAATGATCCGTGTTGAGTGCAGAGTTCCCGCAGCTGTTCCAGGAAACCTGGTACTGGCAAAACGCAGCCCATGTTGCCGGCGATCGGTTCGACGATGATGGCCGCCACCTGATCGCCGTTGGCGGCCATCAGGGTTCGCACCGCTTCCACATCGTTGTAGGGGATGACCGCGGTCAAATCGGCGGTACTGGCGGGAACCCCTGGGCTCGACGGATGACCGTGAGTAGCCGCCCCTGATCCTGCGGCGACCAGGAATGAATCTCCATGTCCGTGATAGCAACCCTCGAACTTGATACAGAGATCTCTCCCGGTGATGCCGCGTGCCAACCTGAGAGCTGACATCGTTGCCTCGGTTCCACTGGAAACGAGCCGCACCATCTGTGCAGAAGGAACCATTTCAATGATCAGAGAAGCGAGTTCTGTTTCTGCCGCCGTTGGGGCTCCGAAAGAGGTTCCATTCTTCAGTGTCCTCGCGATGGCATCGAGGATCGGAGGGTGTGCATGACCGAGGATCATCGGGCCCCAGGAACCGACAAAGTCGATGTATTCCTGTCCCTCCGTATCGAAAATCCGACAGCCTTCAGCCCTTGAGATAAAGCGGGGAGTTCCTCCGACAGAACCAAAAGCGCGTACAGGACTATTCACTCCGCCTGGAATGATCTGGCAAGCCTCTTGAAAGAGCTTCTGGTTGTTATCGTTTGACATTACAGCTCCTGCTAGCGGTTTGGTGACAGGGAGAATAAGCCACCGCTGGAGATTGAACCACTGTTGACGCTCTTGCAGCGGCATATTTCTGCTGCTGAGTGCCAATACCTCTCTGGGAGTATCGGGTTCCCTCGCTTTCGTGTTCCTTCTATCACCATTAGGATGTCTCACCCTGGGCATAAAAGATCAGACGGGAGAAACGCGAAAATGAAATTCCTGGTGCTGTTCCTCTTGGTATTGAGCATATCAGCGAGAATCTCCGGAGGAGATCGCATCACCGGTCGTTCATTTGCGACCCGTTCAGAGGTCTATGCCGTCCACGGCATGGCCGCTACCAGTCATCCCCTGGCTACTGAAGCAGCTCTGGAAATCCTCAGGGCGGGAGGTAGTGCAGTCGACGCTGCTATTGCAGCCAACGCATGCCTCGGGTTGATGGAGCCGACCGGCAATGGCATCGGAGGAGATTTGTTTGCCATCGTCTGGGATGCCAAGGAAAAGAAGTTACATGGATTTAACGGTTCTGGACGATCTCCTCGTTCGCTCTCGTTGGAGAAACTCCGCGAGGAGGTTAAAGCTCTGGGGAAAAAGGAGATACCCCCTCATGGAACCCTTCCCATCTCAGTTCCGGGTTGTGTCGATGGTTGGGTCCAATTGCACGAGCGGTTTGGATCTCTAACTCTCGATCAGGTTCTGGCACCTGCCATCCGACATGCCCGAGAAGGCTTTCCCGTTACCGAATTGATTGCTCATTATTGGCAGATCAGTGCCCGGGTGCTTGGGGAGCAACCTGGGTTTCGTGAGACTTTTACTACAGATGGCAAGGCGCCTGGCGTGGGAGAGTTGTGGAAGAACCCCAACCTCGCCAGCACTCTGTCTGAGATCGCTGCCAACGGTCGTTCCGGATTCTACGAGCATCGAGTGGCAGAGCAGATCGCTTCCTTCATCCAGAAACACGGCGGTTACATCACAGTGGAAGATCTTGCCTCCCATCGGGGTGAGTGGATCGATCCAGTGAGTACCAGCTATCGTGGTGTGGAAGTGTGGCAGCTACCACCCAATGGCCAGGGGATCGCAGTGCTGGAACTACTGAACATCATGGAAGGATATCCAGTCAAGCAGTGGGGGTTTGGCAGTGCTGATCTCCTTCATCACTTCATCGAGGCCAAGAAGCTTGTCTTTGAAGATCGTGCGCGAGATTACGCCGATATGGATTTTCACGATGTTCCGATGGAGCGGCTGATTTCCAAAGAACACGGCAATCAAATGCGCGACAAGATCGATGCCGCCAAAGCGATGAAGAGAATCGACACGGGAAGACCCCAGACCGAGCGCGGCGATACGGTTTATCTCTCAGTGGCAGATTCTGCTGGCAACATGGTGTCGTTGATCCAGAGCAACTACCGTGGCATCGGCAGTGGAGTTTGTCCGACAGGTCTCGGATTTGGTTTGCAAGACCGGGGCGAATTATTCTGCCTCGAGGATGGCCACGCCAATGTTTATGCTCCTGGCAAACGGCCTTTCCACACCATCATCCCGGGCTTTGTCACTCGAGCTGGAGAACCATGGCTTTCCTTTGGCGTCATGGGGGGGGCGACTCAGCCGCAGGCGCAGGTGTGGGTTTTGATGAACATCATCGATTTTGGAATGAACCTACAGGAAGCCGGCGATGCTCCACGGGTAGTTCACGTGGGATCTTCTCAACCGACCGGTTCCATCATGGAGGATGGTGGGGAAGTGGCTCTAGAATCAGGATTCCTTCCTGCGGTGATCGAGGAACTTCGAAAACGTGGTCATCGAATTGGAAGTCGCAAGGGCCTCTTCGGTGGATATCAAGCTGTGATGAAGGATGCGGAAAAAGGAGTGTGGGTTGGTGCCAGCGAATCGAGAAAAGATGGTCATGCAGCAGGTTATTAATCGATCAAAGCTTCTTGTGTTTCTTGTGCTTCTCCTTGGCGGATTTGTCGCCAAGGAACCGTTGCTTTGGGCCCTCGACGATGAGGCGACCAAGCGCGATGAAGTTTCATTGAATGTCGAACCTCTGAGGGTTTCTGCATTACCTGGATCTGCACTCCCTAATCTGACCGTAGATGCTGCCGGTCAAGCACTGCTTTCGTGGGTAGAACCGGTTCCTGGCGGCAAGGGGGATCGCCTTCAGATCGCCATGTTGGAGCAGAATGGTTGGAGTGAGCCACTGACCGCAGCGCAGGGGAAAGGGTGGTTCGTGAACTGGGCAGACTTTCCTTCGGCTGCGGTGCTTGACGATGGAACCATAGCTGTTCACTGGCTAGACCGGATCTCTGCCGAGACCTATTCATACGGGGTCAAGGTCAGCATATCTCGTGATCGAGGCAGAACCTGGGGTGACCCGATCATTCCTCACAGGGATACCTCTCCAACAGAACATGGCTTTGTAGCACTACGGTCGATGGGCGATCAGTTTTATCTCGCCTGGCTAGATGGTCGGGCGATGGCTGGTAATTCGGGAAAAGCGATGACTTTACGAGCAACGGTTATTGAAGCAGATGGCAACAGGGGAACGGATCGGTTGCTCGATGACCGGGTATGCGATTGCTGTCCGCTTGACGTTGTTGTCGATGAAAAGCAAGTATTGCTGGTATATCGGGATCGAGATTTTCTCGAAGTTCGCGACATCTCTTGGCTGAAAGATTCGGATGGCGAGATCTCCGCTCGCGGTTTGGTTCACGAGGATGACTGGGTACAGGAAGGGTGTCCTGTTAATGGCCCTGCGATTGCCCGCGCTGCCGGTAGTAGTGCAGTTGTTTGGTTCACTGGGGCTGAGCGGGTGCTGGGCAAGCCTTCGCCGCAGGGAGCGGTGCTGGGGATGCTCATGTCGGATAGTTCCGTGACAGAATCGTCGAAACCCCAGCGTCTTGATGACGGGCGACCGATAGGTCGCGTGGATCTGGCAGGCCTTACCGACGGTTCTTATGTGGTGTGCTGGATTGAACGAGAGGGAGAGGGCGCAGCAGTGCGAGTCCGACGCTGGATACCTGGAAAACCTCTGGGTTCCTCACATCGGATTGCCCAGATCTCTTCTGGTAGAAGTAGTGGCTATCCGAGGCTCGTAGCGATATCGAAGGGAGCTGTGGTCGTGGCGTGGACCGCCACGGGGGTAAAAGGTGGAACCCAGGTCATGACGGTACGTCTCCCTCTTGAGGTGGCCTCTACCACCTCGGAACCGATTGGCGACTAGTTTCGTCAACTCGGAAAGAAAGCCGATTCACGGTCTTCTGTTGGCTTGAGCATACAAGATGATGAGATAGCCTGGAGACCCAGGACAGCGATTGCGGGTTCGTGTTCCGTGTCTTTTGAGAAAGGAAATCAGGCGATGGTTCAAGATCAGAGCTCCAGCACTCCTGAGGGTCACTATCTTGATCGAAGAACCATCATCCGGGGTATGGGACTGGGAGTTGTCGGTCTTTCGACACTCGGTTTAGTCAACTGGCTCAGTGGGATGTCCGGAACCTTGGCCGGTCAGGTTGATACCAGCGAGGCCTTTCGTGCTGCCATCGGTGATCTGGGTAAGGAATTGTTTCCAGCCAAGAGATCAGAGAAATACACCATCGAACCGCGCACTCTCACTCCGGAGAAGATCGCCTCTGTATATAACAACTTCTACGAGTTCACGACCAAGAAATCCGGAGTCTGGAGAATGGCCCGAAACTTCAAGGTCGATCCGTGGAAGATCGAGATTGCCGGGGATGTTGAGAAACCCTTTACCCTTGATTTTGAGGATCTGCTGAAGCTGGCTCCGCTCGAAGAGAGAGTTTATCGGTTCCGCTGTGTCGAGACCTGGGCCATGCAAGTTCCGTGGATCGGATATCCACTGAGTAAATTGATTGATCGGTGTAAGCCTCTGGGTAAAGCCAAGTACATCCGCTTCGTAACGATTCTGGATGAAGATCGACTGCCGGGCCAAATGGACAAGCAATGGCCCTGGCCTTATTTCGAGGCTCTTCGTCTTGACGAAGCTCGACACGATCTTGCGATGGTCTGCGTTGGTATCTTTGGACACGGATTACCGATGCAACATGGAGCTCCTTGGCGTGTCGTGGTGCCCTGGAAATACGGATACAAGTCACCAAAATCCATCGTCAGAATCGAGTTCACCGAGAAGCGCCCGGGAACCTTCTGGAACCAGGCACTCCCGAGAGAATACGGTTTCTTCTCCAATGTCGACCCGTCAAAGCCACACCCCCGATGGAGTCAGGCGATGGAGCGAGACATCGGGACGGGAAGAAGGAGAGCAACACTCCTCTATAACGGGTATGCCGAACAAGTGGCGGGCCTCTACACCGGAAAAGAAATCTAGTTCAAGAAGTTTCTTCAGCTGTAGATTTTCCAGGCCATAGCTCATCGACCAGTTCTGCGATCGCAGAACTATTGTTGGATCCAATGACACGATCTGCTTTTGCCTTCAACTCATCCATTCCATTTCCCATCGCAACACCCAACCCAGCAGCTTCGACCATCGGAATATCATTAGGGGCATCGCCTATCGCGACACAACGATCAGGAGGTATGCCGTTGTTTTCTTGAAGGAAACGAAGTGCCTCTCTTTTTCCATCGCACTGTGGTTGCACATCGACAACCTGGAGTGGGCTATCGCGATGTGATGGCAGCAGATTGAGGGGGAACCATGTTAGATAGACTTCGGTTGGAGATAGTTCGCGCACCTTTTTGGCAAAGCTTTCCGTGTCCTGATGTCGATCAGAGAAGAGAGAAAGTCGAATCGGACGGTCGATACGCATTTCAGACTCGGGGACGATCTCGATGTATTTCATATCGTGGAGAGCATAATTGAGAGTTTCACTTCGAGGAGAGAGCGCGCGCTTCGATCCAGCACACATGACTACCGGAAGAAGCTTTTCGGTCTCGGCGTAGCGGAGCAGACATTCAAGATGTTCGCCGGACAGGTTCCGTTCTTCCAGGAGCCGTTGTTCTTTTGGGCACCAGATGGCTGCGCCGTTGTAGATAAGGGTCGGATTGAGAATACCCAGATCCTCGATCACTGGTTTTGCGGATTGTTCCGATCGCCCCGTTGCGATCATCACATGTATCCCTTGGTCAGAAATTCGACGTAGGGCATTGCGAGTGCGAGGTGCGATATTTCCCGTATCTTCAAGTAAAGTACCGTCCAGATCGAGAATCAGCGCATCGTACAGGGGCATGTGAACTCCGAGGAATCTGTGCCATTACACTAACGTCTGTTAGGGAAGGGGGATGTTGACTGCGATTCATGCAAGGGGCAAGTAGGCCGCAGAAATGGTTTGGGGCGGAGCCTTCCTCGAATAATATCTCATGTATCAGGCGGGGCCGGCAAAGAGCCAGTCTGACGAATCCGCTGATGAAGTTTCCTGAAAGGCATGGCGAAGATGACTAGTCACGCAGAAGGTGGACTGAAGGTCACCTCAGTTTCGATGGGAAAAGGCGAGGTGGCCTGGAGGATCGATTTCCCGCCGGTTTGCCGAAAAGACGCACGGTTGAAAGGGCAGTGGGATTCTCTAGAGGAGGCGCTCACTATTCTCAAGAAATGTAGTCCTCGAGATGGAGTCGATCCTGAAACCGCTGACCTGGCGGATGAGCGCTGCCCGGAGGTCTCCTGGGCGGGAAGTGACTAGAATCTGAGCTGTCGATTACATCTCAATTGAGGCACTTTGCGAGATGCAGGTTTGATGCCGCGGAAGCCCAAAGTCCCTCAGATGAGTGGCATGGACCTGTTTGGACGACTTTTTGAGTTTTCATGATTCCTTTCACTTTGGTGTGCTGTCCAGGAGCCCGATGGTAGCCTAGTTCCATTGTTGGCCACAGTTGAGATCGACAGTCTAGTATTTGAAAAGGAGAGGCATGGCCACCTTGAATCGAATCAAGATCGAACCGAGGGAGACGATTTTTCGTCCCACCGCGGAGTTCTTGCGCGAGCTGACTGCGAAGATGCCAAATGCACGTCTCACTAAATTTGACAACTACAATGTTCATACCGAGGTCGATTCTCGTTCCAAGAAATCGACATATATCATCGATGACAACCAGTCATTGCACAGTGATCAATGCATCTCCCGTAAAGAGGGTGAGAGACTGGCAGTATTGCAAGACGACTTTGTCAAAAATGCCGAGATGATCTGCATCGATGGGTACATTGGTAATCATCCAAGGTATCGAACCGCCGCTCGCCTCTGGATGGAGAAGGCTTACGCCAACATTGCGGCGATGCAAAATCTGCTCTATTACCCGCTCGACGGTAGTGAAGACGATGCGTGGGAACCGCAATTGACAGTCATTTATACACCCAGTGTTGTGGCTGAAGGCTATCCGGATGAACGTTGTATCTCTGTCGATCTTGAAGCAGGCCTGACCCGCGTGATGAACTCCGATTATTTCGGAGAATCGAAAAAGGGTGGGCTCCGGATGTGGAACTCGAAGATCTATGGTCAGGGGGGATTAGCTCTTCACGCTGGATGTAAGATGATTCCGGTTGGTGATGAGCAGAAGGTAGCGCTCATTGTAGGCCTGAGTGGAACAGGAAAAACGACGACCACATTTACTCGTCAGAACGGGTCGGGTCCTGTACAGGACGACTTTGTTGCTCTGATGGAGGATGGGACCATCCAGGGGACAGAAAATGGTTGTTTTGCAAAGACCTTTGCTCTTTCCTCCGATGACGAACCGACCATTCATGCGGCAGTCTGTCGTGGCGAGTCCTATCTGGAGAATGTTGCTCAGGAGGAATCTGGTGACGTTGATTTCTTCGATGAGTCTTACACCCAAAATGGTCGCGCAGTGATCCGTATGCAGGACATCTCCGGCGCCATCGACGCTCAAGAAGTTCCCAAAGCCGATTTCCTTCTGATCTTGAATCGAAACGAGAACATCATTCCTGGGGTTTGCAAACTCGATGCCAAGCAGGCCGCAGCTTACTTCATGCTTGGAGAGACTCAGGGCACCAGTGCTGGCGGTAAGGATGAGGAGGGTAAGTTCCTCCGGGTACCTGGTACCAATCCTTTCTTCCCCCTACTTCATTCCCAGCAGGGAAATCGCTTCCTGGAGTTACTCAGAAGTCACCCGATGGATGTATTCCTCATGAACACTGGTCGGGTTGGCGGACCCGATGCTGACGATCGTTCCCAAAAGGTCCGGATCAGTCACTCTAGTGCCATCGTGAAGGGAATCGCCGAGGGTACGATTTCTTGGCAAGAAGATCCTGATTTCGGTTACCAGATCGCAACGAAGGTTCCTGGAATCAATGCCGAAGATCGTGGAATCCTCGAACCTCGTTTCCTGTACCATGAGCAGGGGCGTGGCGACGAGTACATGGCTCACGTTGAGAGAATTCGCCAGGAGCGACTCGACTACATGAACTCTTTCCCCGGCCTGGAAAACGAGATCATCGCCGCTCTTGACAGATAGCGGCGTGGGAGAGAGGCCTCCATCGAGTTCCTCACCAACGGCTTTGCTGTCCTGCTGACGGTTCTGTATGGGGTCATCCTTGCAGGAGAACGTCGTGTTCTCATCGGTGAATCCAAAGGATCCGGGACGATAAGCAACTGGATCTGGGGTACTACCTCATTACATCTGCTGGCTCTGGTTCTTCAGGGTGTGCAGGTTGGAGCTTGCCCTGTGGCCAGTCAGTGGGAGGCTTTCTCGCTGTTGGCGTGGTGTATTGCGGTCCTCCATTTATTTTTAGTCAAGTTCTCGGGGGATCGATCCACTCTGATTTATAGTTTTTTATTAGTGTTCATCCTTCAGATTGCCAGTGTTAGCTTCAGTTTAGGAATGACTGAGGATCGCCAACAGTCCATCGATTCACTGACATCGATACACGCCTTTTCTGCTCTTGTTGGAGTGGCGGGAGTCGCGATTGCTGGTGTTCACGGAGTACTCTGGATCATGCTCTGCAATGCCATCAAGAACGGCCGCTTCGGCTTTCTATTTCAGCGACTTTCATCCCTGGAAGAACTATCGCGACTTAATAGGATTTCTACCGGAATCGCGGCCGCAGCCCTCACTTTGACATTGTCGACTTCGTTATTTATGAATCAGGCTGTTTCCGAGTTGCTGAACCCAGAAGTGGTCGTAACCTTGGTTTTGTGGTTTGTATTTGGCCTGCTTGCCTTGGTTCCTCGGTCAACAGGGTCGATGTTGGCAGTGAGAGCATGGCTATCATTGCTCGGCTTTTGCGGAGTCATTTTTATCATCGGGTGGATTGCAATTTATGGGTTTCACGCGCAATGAAAATTAACTGTCTGGCGTTGGACCACACTATTTTACCTATTGAGGTGCGTGAGAAGATTGCGTTTTCGCGAGAGGATTCGATTCAGTTCCTTTCACAATTTCGACATCGCTACCAGATCGATGATGCCTTACTGCTTTCCACCTGCAATCGTACTGAGCTATACATCCTGGCAAAAAACTCGCACATCGGATTTGAGATTCTTGATTCAATCCTGGAGACATGGCAGCAAGAACGTGGTTTTCGCGTTCCTGTCCGCTGTGCAGCCATTCATCCACATAAAGTAGCAGTCAAGAGATTGGTGCGTGTTGCTGCTGGGCTTGAAAGTCAGATCATCGGAGAGAGTGAGATTCTTGGACAAGTCCGTGTTGCAAAAGAGCTCTCGGACGAAGCTGGGGTTTCAGGAAAAGTAATACTGCGTTTGTGGGAACGCGCTTTACGTTGTGGGAAACGAGTGCGTTCTGAGACTCGCCTTGGCGACGGTGCTCTATCAGTGGCCTATGGTGCCCTCAGAATAGCCAGAAAAATTCACGGTTCCTTAGATGGATTAAGTTTCGGTATCATCGGCGCTGGTGAAATCTCCGAATTAGTATTGAAGAATTTGGAGGGTGTTAAGAATAAGAAATTAACGATTTTAAATCGTAGTCCTGAACGAGCCGAACTTCTTGCAGCCAGGTTTGGAGGCGAAGCGGGTTCTCTGGATAAGTTGTCCGCTACGGTTTCCAAGAGTGATGTTGTCATCTGTTCGACAGGATCTCAGGCCCCCATCCTCAAAGAAAAAGAACTGGCTGCCGAAATAGTAAACCGGCGAAAATCTTTACTCCTCGTCGATCTCGGACTACCTCGAGATATCGAACCGGGTTGCGGTAATTTGCCACAGGTGTTTTTGCATAATCTCGATGACCTGGCCCGACTCATTGAAGAAAACCTGGACGAGCGTCGTAACGCCATTCCTGAAGCACTAGAGATTGTCGATCATGAAGCTCATCGCTTTGAGCTGTGGCTTAGTGGGCTCCGTTCTGAACCTGCTTTATTGGCGCTTCGAAATGCGATGAAGGAAGCTTGTGATTTGGAATTAGAACTTCTCAAAGATGAGGTTGATTCCGAGACCCATGAGCACTTGCGAGTTCTACTTCATAGACTGGTGAAGAGAGTTCTTCACAAACCAACAGAAGATCTAAGATCGCAAGGAGAAGATCTAGAACCGCGCTTTCTGCAACGATTGGAATCGCTGTTTCAGCTTGAAGATCGGGCAGAGGGCGAGGATTCATCTTGAAGATCAGGTTAGGAACAAGATCGAGTGCCCTTGCCCGGACTCAGTCAGGGTGGGTGGCTGACCGGATCAAAGAAGTTTCCCCCGGGGTCACTATAGAAACAGTACTGATTGAAACCGGAGGAGATCAAGATCAGGTCACTCCTCTGCATGAGGTCGGTTCGCCAGGTGTATTCACCGCTGAGGTAGAGAGTGCGTTGGCCAGGGAAGAAATTGATGTAGCGGTGCACTCATTGAAAGACCTCCCGGTGGTACAACCTCCTGAATTGACGATTGCAGCAATTCCGCCCCGAGAGGACCCTCTCGATGCGTGGATTTCGAGTGATTATCCGGGAATGGTTGATGTCCCTGCAGGGGGCGTGATCGCAACGGGATCCCTGCGACGCAGTGCCCAGATTTTACATAAGTATCCGCATCTGAAAGTTGCCGGAATTCGGGGGAATGTAGATACCAGACTTCGTCTTCATGCCGAACGAGGAGATGCGGGATTGATGCTCGCGTGTGCTGGGTTGAAGAGATTGGGGCTGGAAGATCGAATTCGTTCCAGCTTGTTGCCGACCGAAATCACACCAGCTCCGGGTCAAGGAGCCCTGGCGATTGAGGTCAGGTCTAATCATGAAGAGTTGATCAGCATCATTTCTGAGCTGGATCATCTACCGACGCGACGTTGCGTGGAGGCGGAGAGAAGTCTTCTCTTGGCATTTGGTGGTGGTTGTCATCTTCCGGTGGGTGCTTACGCTGTCAGTTCGGAACATCAGATCACCATCTGCGGAGCTTTGGGTCTTCCCGATGGTTCACGACTGATTCGTCTCGGTCTTGAAGGATCCTTTGATGATCCCGTGGGCCTGGGAGAGAAATTGGCCGAGCTGATCAAAAAAGCAGGCGGTGATGAAATCCTCGCTCAGCTGGCTGCGGAATGGGATCAATAATGTCTGGCGGGCATCTCAGCGGTTCCCGGTGGATATTGACCCGGCCCAGGAATCGCGCTGCAAGCTGGTGTGACGCACTGACCATCGAAGGAGCTGAGGTTCTTCTCGCTCCAGCTCTGGAACTGGTCGAAGCCGAGAGCGAATCGGTTCGTTCGTCACTGGCGAATTTCAGCCAGGATGGCTTGCTGGTTTTCACCAGCGCTACGACCGTCCAGCATTTCTTTTCCTTGATAGAGCAGGAAGATCACCATCACTTGAAGTCGGTGCATTGGGCTGCTGTTGGTCCTGCCACTGCAGCAGCAATTCGTGCTGGCGGTTATGAGGTTGATGTGGAGGGGCAAGGAATGGGTGCTGAGGAGCTAGTAACTCAGGTGATCTCAACATTCAATCGCTGTGAGGTGATTCACTACACCAGTGACGCGGGGCTTCCCATCATCATTGACCGTTTATCGGCTGCAGAATTCACGACTTCCAGGGTTGAAGCTTCAAAGACACAGGTGGAAGCTGATCTCGATCCAAAGAGCTGGAAAACCGACGTTCAAGGGTCCTGGTCAGGCATCATATTTAGCAGTCCTGCCTCGGTTCGAGCCGTATTATCTCGAGCTGGGGACACGAAAGATTCATTGCTAGAGGTTCCCGCCGTGGCTGCAGGGGTGACTACTGCAAACGAATTGCAGGTTCAAGGTTGGGCACAGATTGAAATTGCAGAACGAGCAACATCCACAGATCTCGTCGTTGCCTGCGCAAATCTCCTTGGTGGTGGTACGATGAAATGGTCCAAATGAAATTCGTGGCAAAGCCACAAAACGAGGAATGAGAGCAGGCTTCAAATGTCGAGTTTTCCATTCCGGAGAATGCGTAGGTTAAGACAGAATCGTGCAATGCGTGAGATGCTTGCCGAGACCCACGTCACTCGTCACGGCCTCGTCCAGCCCCTCTTCGTCTGTGACGGGGATGCGATCGAGCGTCCCATTGGGTCACTTCCCGGACAGGCGCAATTTTCTTGCGACAGGATCGGAGAACGAGCCAAACAGATTCAAGATGCTGGAGTGCCAGCGGTCATGCTATTTGGTGTTCCCGATAATAAGGACCCGGAAGGGTCAGGCTCTGTCGATCCCGCGGGAGTAGTTCCTAGAGCAATTCGAGCGATCAGTGAAGCTGCTTCCGAGCTCATTATCATTGGAGATGTGTGCCTCTGCGAATTCACAGATCATGGTCATTGCGGAATTCTCCAGAATGGAGATGTAGACAATGATGCGACTCTGGATGTTCTGGCACATCAGGCACAGGTCCTGGCGGATGCTGGATGTGACATTGTTGCACCCTCTGCGATGGCAGATGGGCAAGTGCAGGCAATTCGAGAACGGTTGGACGCTGCAGAACACCAAAACGTGCTGATATTGTCCTATGCCGCCAAGTACGCCTCGGCCTTCTATGGCCCATTCCGGGATGCCGCACAGAGCACTCCGTCCTCTGGAGATCGGCGTGGATATCAGATGGATTCGAGAAATTCACGTGAAGCGATGCAGGAAGTGGCTCTCGATATCGATGAGGGAGCCGACATAGTCATGGTGAAGCCCGGACTTCCTTATCTGGACATCGTGGCCAGAATTCACGATGCTTTTGAAGTTCCGGTTGCCTCCTATCATGTCAGCGGAGAGTGGGCTCAACTTCAGGCAGCTGCTGACAAGGGTTGGATTGATGGTGATCAGGCGTACCTTGAGAGCCTCGATTCGTTAAGAAGGGCTGGAGCCTCGATCATAGTGACATATGGAGCCGAGAAAGCGGTTTCTCTGATAGAAAATCGCTAGGGGGAAGGGGTCTCACTTGAGCAACGAAAACTCACTGCTGATCAGGACTCTCAGGAGACAACCTACTGAGAGAACACCAGTTTGGTTCATGCGGCAGGCAGGACGTTATTTACCTGGATATCAAAGAATCAGAGGTGGGATTGACTTCCTACAGCTCTGCAAAACACCAGAGCTCGCTGCAGAGGTGAGTGTCGAGCCTCTGGAAGTTCTCGACGTCGATGCGGTTATCATCTTCAGCGATATTCTTGTTCCCCTGGAAGCGATGGGACTAGAAGTCGAATTTGGGGATAGAGGGCCGTGCATGTCGGACCCGTTGCGAGATCGCGCTGCTATCGAGGCATTAAAAATTCCTGATCCCGTAGAATCCACAGGGTTTGTGATGGATGTGATTCGAGCAGTACACGGGCGGGTGAATGGGAAAGTTCCAGTGATAGGGTTTGCCGGTGCTCCTTGGACTCTTTCTTGTTATGCACTGGAGGGATCTCCCAGCCGAACATTTGCTGCAGCTCAGAGAATGATCTATGAGAGTCCTGCGGATCTCCATTTACTGATGGAGAAGATCGCGGATACGGTGATCGCATATCTTCTGGCACAAGTTGAGGCAGGAGCTAATGCGCTACAACTATTCGATTCATGGGGAGGTATGTTAGGTCATCAGGCCTTCGAAGAATTTTCCCTGCATTATTGCCGTAGAATCATGGAGGGACTCGATGGGTGCGGTGTTCCACGAATCCTCTTCATCCGGGGTGCCGGAAATCATCTTGAGAAGATCGCGAAGATGGTGAATGAAGTTGGAGTCGAAGCGGTAGGTCTCGATGAGATGACACCTCCCGAGCAGGCACTTACCATCTTCGGTGATCGTTGTGCTCTGCAGGGTAATTTGCCACCTCAGGCACTGTTCGCTTCTGAAGAAGATCTGAGGTGCCGAGTCAGAGAATTGCTCGATGCCTTCCGGGGCCATCCCGGACATGTCTTCAATTTGGGACACGGAATTCTGCCACCGACACCGGTGGCGAATGTTCAGGCGGTAGTAGATGAGATCCGTTCCTACACCTGAAATCCTGCGTGACCGCGGGTACAGCATCGCAGTCATCGGAGGGGGCATCACGGGACTTGCCGCTGCAATGCAGGCTCGTCAAAGTGGGGCCGAAGTACATCTGTTCGAGTCTTCTTCGCGACCGGGAGGTTGGATTCGGACTACTCATGAGGATGATTGGATTCTTGAGTGGGGTCCTCATTCGGTACTTCCAACCAGTCCGACCTTGATCCGCCTTGCCGAGCAAGTTGGCCTCGGAGATTCCTGGAGAAGTGCCAGAAAGAACGCCAGCAAGCGCTACATATGGCGCGACAATTCTCTCAGAGCACTCCCGTCGAACCCCCTTCTGATTCCCTTTTCACGTGCTCTTTCACCTTTGGGTTGGGCGAGGCTTGTGGCGGAGCCTCTCATCGGTAGAGGCGGTGACGAGGAAGAGTCGGTGAGAAGCTTTTTTCGACGTCGTTTCGGAGTCGAGGCCTGCCGTTATCTTGCAGATGCGATGGTGGCGGGTATCTGCGGAGGGATTCCAGAGCAACTCGAACTGAATTCCTTTTCTCCTCGTTTGAAGGAATGGGAGCAGCGCTACGGGAGTGTTCTGATGGGATTTCTTCGCTCCCCGCGTCCGACAGGGGTTCCTTTTCAGGGCACCGGAACTCTCCAACAAGGGATGGAATCTTTACCGTCCGCGTTGGCCCTGGAATTGGGAGATCGCTTTCATCCCGATACACCGGTTACCGCAGTGGAAAGATCAAAAAACGGTTGGAAGCTCTTTCTCGATGGGGCGTATCCAACCGATACGATTCAAGTGGATGGTGTGATCATGGCACTACCGGCATTTGTTGCCGGTCGTCTCCTGACGCCTTGTTTTCCACGGGTAGCGGAAGCACTGAATCAGATACCGTATGCTTCGATGACGCTCGTACAGATTGGTTACGATCCTGAATCTTGTAGCAAGCGCCCCGATGGGTTTGGATTCCTGGTTCCGAGGGATCAAGGACTGCCTATCCTCGGAACCATCTGGTCTTCCTCGATTTTCCCGTGGAGAGCGCCTGATACCAAATCTCTGGCGACAATATTTCTCGGTGGGACCCGAGATCCTGGAGTTGTCGACGAATCGGACCGCCTACTGGTGGATCGAGCAATATCTGCTTTGCAAAGTGTCCACGGCCAGGGGTTGATTCCAGTGATGACGGCCGTTGGGAAAGCTACTGCAGCGATTCCTCAGCAGTGCCTGGGACATGGCAAGAGGGTCACCACGATCCGGTCTGAGCTATTATCACACCCTGAGTTGGTGGTGGCGGGTGGTTATATGGACGGGATCTCACTGGAATCCTGTGCTCGCTCCGGCGAGGATGCTGCCCTTCAGGTTGTCTCTCATCTAGCCTCAAGACAGGAGTAATCGATTGTCACGGGAACAGGGAATCAAACATCCCAGCAAGATTCAGCCACAGGATCATGCCAGATCGAGTTCAACCCAGATGGCCAAGAGTACGATCTTCCACTCAGAACGGCTTTTGGTCGGGCTGAATTGCTTCGAAGTAGGCCAGGAACATGCTCTCCATGCACATTCGGATATGGACAAGGTGTATCTGGTGAGTGCCGGCGTGGGTCAGTTTCTCCTGGAAGGTCGCGAAATACAGCTAGTTGCAGGTCAGATGCTGGTGGCACCAGCGGATGTTCCTCATGGAGTCCGTAATGACGGACCTGATCAACTGTTGGTTTTAGTTTTCCTCGCTCCGGGGCCTTGAAGTTCTCTCCGTCCGGCATTTCTTGCCGGGTTTGAAGCGACGATGGATACCCCTCAAAGTTTTTTTATTCCGAGCAATAGAGTGCTATCTGTGGGTTTCTACGCTAGCCAGATATGGGTTTAGCGATAAATTAGAGTTCTCTTCTTCCATTAAATGACGCGGAATGGGTCTCGGTCTTTCTACGCGACCGATAACGATTCTGCTGATTCAAAGACAATTAGAAACCCTGTTTTTCTGGAGAGGGAATGTCCCTACTCCGGTCAACAAATTCCTGCCCGTGAATAGCACGGGACTGCTGGAGGTATAGAGCCATGAAGTCGTTGCCCCTCGCCTTCCTGGTCATTCTGTGTGTGGCGATTGGATTCAGTTCCAAGGTTGACGCTCAATGCGAGCCCACCGTGGACTGTAATGCCAATGGATCTGCAGACAGTTGTGATATCGCAGAAAACTCAAGTGACGATTGTGACGGAGATGGGATTCCAGACGAATGCCAGATCGCACAAGATCCTTCTCTCGATTGCAATCAAGATTCTGTTCTAGATGCATGTGAGGCTGACTTGGAAGATGTTCTAACTCCAGTCTTGGCATCTGATCAGTTTGGTCAATCTGCAGAAATGTCTGGGAATTGGTTAGCTCTCGGTGCACCGGAGTCGCAGTACTCCGGTCTCGATGCGGGAGCCGTTCACCTTTACAGAAACATCGGCAGTCGTTGGGTTGAGGATGCCATCTTGATAGCTCCAGACCCAGACGACGGCGCAGAATTCGGTCAAACCGTATCTTTGAGTGGAAACCTTTTGATCGTAGGAGCTCCGGGACTTGATGGTGGAGCAGCACAAGGCAGCGTCGGTGCTGCTTACATATACCGGCACGATGGATCCAGCTGGAACTTTGAGCAAAAGATCCAAGCGTCTAATGGAACAGATAATGACGAATTTGGAATCTCTGTTGGTATATCTGAAGAGCGAGCGGTCATAGGTGCCTGGGCAGCACTTTCAAATTCCGATTCGGGTGCCGCATACATCTTCAGTTTCGATGGAAATACTTGGACTGAAGATCAAATCATTCAATCCAACGATCCTAATTCAGCGAAACGATTCGGTGGAAGTGTTGCCATAGATGGCGATTTCATCGCAGTCGGTGATGAAGAAGCTGATCTTGGTTTCTTGGATCAAGTTGGTGCCGTTTACCTTTACACGAGCGTCTCGCCGACAAGTTGGATTTTCACTCAGAAATTGACAGCGCAAGATCCACAGTCAGGCTCCGAGTTTGGAAGTGCGATTGATCTGTCGGATAGCCACCTGCTGGTCGGTGCTCCGATTGCAGACAGTGCAGATGGGGCAGCCTATCACTTCGAAAGAACTTCTTTCGTATACACGCAATCTGGAAAGTTGTCACAAGGGTTACAAAACGCACAACTTGGAATTGATGTTGCGATCACAACTACCTACATGGTCGCAGGAGCGTGGAAGGCAAACGGTAACACCGGTGCAATCTTCATCTACGAAAAGAATTCGTCAGGTGGATATGACTCAGAAAGTTGGTTTCCATCAGTTTTGGTCAGTGGTAACAAATTTGGTTCCACGGTTGCAGCTGCTGGGCGGTGGTGTTGCGGTGTGTCATTAACCTCTGAATTTGCTGTTGCAGATCGCCGAATAGATCTTGAAGACTGTAATCTAAATGGAGTCGATGACCCCTGCGATATTTTCCAGGGAACAGAACTCGATTGCAATTTGGATGGAGTGCTAGATTCTTGCCAGATCGACAGTGGCGAAGTTTCCGACTGTAATCAGGATGGAATTCCCGACCAGTGCCAATTGGATGACGGCTCCGAGCCAGATTGCAATTCAAACGGAGTAGTCGATTCATGCGACATTGCTTCTGGTGCTTCGCCAGACTGTAACGCCAATGCGATTCCGGATGATTGCGAAAACGATTGCAATTTCAACGGAGTGGAAGACGGCTGCGAAATTACAGACGGACTGGCTTTCGATTGCAATGCTAACGGCATCCTTGACCAGTGTGATATCGCTTTCGGATTCGCGGTTGATTGCAATGTGAATGCGATTCCTGATAGTTGCGATATTGGTACTGGCGTTGCTCTCGACTGCAATACAAATCTGGTTCTAGATGTTTGCGAAATCCTTTTAGGAGTTGCAGAAGATTGCAACTCGAATGGAAATATCGATCTTTGTGAACTAGATGAAGGAACCTCCGAAGATTGTAATAGCAATTCGGTCCCGGATATTTGCGACATCGCTTTCGGAACTTCGCCGGACTGTAATGGGAATCTGATTCCTGATGAGTGCGAACTTAGTAGTGGTTCACAACCAGACTGTAACTCCAACGGTGTCATCGATAGTTGTGACATCGCGAGCAATTCCAGTGGTGATTGCGATTTGAATCAGAACCCTGATGAGTGTGACGTTGCTGAAGGTGCGGTCGATTGCGACGAAAACCTGGTTCCTGATGTTTGCGAAGTGGATACCGATCTTAGTCCGCCGACGATCGACGGACTTCCAGAATCCATTTCGATTCCTGCAGAAATGGGATTGTGCGAAACTGTTGTTTCTTGGGATGAGCCAACAATTTCAGATGATTGCGGTGTTGGCTCCATTGTCACAACGCATGAATCCGGAGATTCATTTCCAGTAGGAAGCACTCCAGTTTCATACGTGGTCACAGATGTGAGCGGCAATGTTACGGGACATACTTTTGATGTCACAGTCGTCGATGATCAATTCCCAACCATTGGCTCTGCACCTGAAAATACGCAAGTCGATAACATACCAGGTGAGTGCCAGGCCGTCGTTACTTGGTCTGAGCCCACTTCGGATGACAACTGCGATGTAACTAACTTCCAACCAACTATTGCTTCCGGCTCTAGTTTTCCTGTTGGAACTACTCAGGTTACATATGTCGCAGAAGACTCTAGTGGAAACATCACCACTCATGCTTTCGATGTTGTCGTTAATGATGTCGATTTACCGACGATTCAGGGTTTACCTGGAACGGTAATCGTAAATACGAACCCAGGAGGTTGCACAGCTCTTGTTTCTTGGGCAGCTCCGACAATTGAAGATAATTGCCCCGGATCGACTGTGTCTTCAAATCTTAACCCGGGTGATGCATTCCCCGTTGGTGTAACACTTGTTACATACACCGCAACGGATGCACAGGGCAACCAAAGCGAATCTTCATTCGAGATGACTGTTATCGATGACGAAGATCCTGTAGTCACAGGTGTTCCTTCTTCTGTGATTATCGATAATGACACTGGAGTATGCGGAGCGGTTTACGAGTGGATGGCTCCAGAAGCCAGTGATAATTGCGATAGCCTGCTTGTCACGATAAGCCATTCGTCTGGACACCTCTTCGATATCGGTGTTACCAACGTCACCTTGAGTGTCGATGATGGCAATGGGAATGTCCTGGATTTCGCTTTCAATGTCGAGGTTCTTGATTCGGAAGCTCCATCGATTGCCAGGATGCCAGAAGACATTTCGGTTACTGCCGAGCCGGGACTGTGCACTGCCAATGTCGATTGGGAACTTCCTGATGCTAGCGATAATTGTGAGGCAGCTACTCTGGTGGCTAATCACCAGCCTCAAACCGACTATCCCGTCGGAACTACTGTGGTTACATACACTGCTACTGATATCTACGGCAACATCGCACTGGAATCATTCAGCGTCACTGTCGTAGATGATCAGGCCCCGACTCTTTCTGGATTACCAGCGGATATTTCCACTGACAGTCTACCTGGGGTTTGTGGAGCCACGGTAGCTTGGGCAGATCCTGTCTTCGATGACAACTGTGGAATCGCTTCACTCGAAACGACAAACGAACCGGGATCAACATTCCAAGTTGGAATGACCACGGTTACCTACACCCTGACGGATGTGAACAACAATGTCACCAAGGACTCATTCATCGTCACGATCGACGATATTGAGCACCCGGTCATTTCAGATATGCCAGCTGACATTGTGATGAGTAAC
Organism: Planctomycetota bacterium; assembly: GCA_002711105.1. Taxonomy (GTDB): domain Bacteria; phylum Planctomycetota; class UBA8108; order UBA1146; family UBA1146; genus UBA1146. The sequence goes on along the minus strand of PAIH01000044.1, from coordinate 68,515 downwards.
GAGACAGGCCAATGCGGCGCTGCAGCTACCTGGGAAGCCCCGACTGCAAGTGATAACTGTATTGTTAGCTCTCTTGAACCTGATCATGCTCCTGGTGATATTTTCCCCGTGGGAATGACCGAAGTTACTTACACCGCAACTGATGATTCTGGATTGCAATCAACCGCGAGTTTCTTTGTCACCATCGAAGACGATGAGATTCCGACTATCTCCGGATTAGTTGCGTCGGTTTCCTTCACCAATAGTGAGGGAAGCTGTGATGGAATTGCGACCTGGGAATCTCCAACTGCTGCAGATAATTGCGGTATTTCTGAGCTGACTTCTTCACATGAGTCAGGGTGGATATTCAGTGTCGGCGATACCCTTGTGACTTACACAGCAACAGATATTCACAACAATCAAAACACTGCTGTTTTGACAGTGACGATTGTTGACGAGGAAGCTCCGACATTTGTTGAGGCTCCTGACGAGATTAGTCTTCCCAACGATCCTGGGCTTTGTTCCGCAGTCACAAATTGGGATACCCCAATTCCTGCGGACAACTGTCAGATAATGAGCCTTGGTACCACTCACTTGCCAGGTACCGTGTTCCCAGTTGGTCCGACTGAAGTGACTTACACTGCCATGGATATCTACGGAAACATCGCAACTCATTCATTCGTTGTGACTGTGCTGGATAATGAAATGGCGGAGATTTTGGATGCTCCGGCAATAGTTGAGATTGATGCGGAGCTCGGACTTTGCACCGCAGCTGCGACCTGGGATCCTCCAAGTGCTACGGATAATTGTGGTGTTCTTAGTTTTGAATCTACTCACGACTCCGGAGATGTTTTCCCGGTCGGAACTACACAAGTAACACTTACTGCAACCGACAATCACTTCAACATCACGACAAGTACTTTCAATGTTGTTGTTACGGATACACAGGCTCCAGCCATTATTGGAATGCCAGAAGACATTCAATTGGGCTCGGAGGCTGGTCTTTGCTCTGCTCTTGCGACTTGGACTGCGCCTACAGGCGAAGATAACTGTGGAGTCCAAAGTCTCTTGTCCAGCCATGATCCAGATACCTACTTCGACGTTGGTACTACCGAGGTGACGATCACACTGACCGATATCCACGGAAATACGACCGAGGATGTCATGTTAGTAACAGTCACAGATGTTGAAGATCCTCTGATCATCAATCTTCCCGAGCGAATCACGATCCCAACGGAACCCGGGATTTGTGAAGGAACTACCTCATGGGAAGATCCAGATACTTCTGATAACTGCGGTGTGGCGATGCTAGAGGTGAGCGTCGAAAGTGGTTCGATGCTTCCTGTCGGTGACACGGATGTGGTTTACACCGTGACCGATATTCATGGCAACACCACCAGCCAGGCCTTCATTGTTACCGTAGAAGATCAAGAAGTTCCTCAGATCACTAATGTGCCTGCGGACAGTGCCAATTCGAACGATTTGGACGAATGCGGCGCGAGTGTTACCTGGGTTGAGCCCGATGCTTCTGATAACTGTGCGATTTTGACTTTCACGAGCAGCCATGCCAGTGGCGACTTCTTCGAGGTTGGAACCACCGAAGTCACTCTGACCGCAACGGATGTTCACGAGAATGTTCAAACTGCTAGTTTCTTGGTCACCGTTGATGACGACCAAGATCCTGAAATCGCGGGAATGCCCCTCGATTTCACTGCTACAGCAGAGTCTGGCTTATGTGGTGCTTCAGTTACATGGACTGAGCCGACAGCATCGGACAACTGTATTGAAGTCACACTAGATTCGAGTCATCAGCCTGGCGATTTCTTCCCTGTTGGTAGCAGCGATGTGATCTACACGGCTATGGATAGTCATGGAAACGTGGTTGCTGATAAATTCAAGGTGACCATCACTGATGACGAAGCACCAATCCTGGTAGGCATGCCTTCAGACATGGAAATGACTGCAGAAGCAGGACTTTGTTCTGCTGTCGTCAACTGGGATACGGTAACGAGTACGGACAACTGTGAAATCGAAAGCCTGGAATCGGATCATCAATCAGGACAGAGTTTCCCGGTTGGAGAGACCCTGGTTACTTACACTACGAGCGACATTCATGGAAATGTTACCTCAGATAACTTCCTCATCACTATCACAGATGATGAGAACCCAGTGTTTGTAGATCTTCCGGAGCGCGTCACCTCTTCCAGTGAATCAGGACTCTGTAGCGCGTCAGTTTCTTGGGATGATCCGATAGCAACGGATAACTGCGCAGTTTCTAGCATTACTTTGAGCCATAGCTCAGGAGTTCAATTCCCCGTAGGTGAGACAACTGTCACTGTTACCGCTACGGATATTCACGATAACCAGACAACAGAGCTGTTCATCATTGAAGTTGTTGATCAAGAATCGCCACAGATACTCGATATTCCAGCTGATGTAACTTCACAAAATGATGCTGGAGAATGTGGCGCCATCACAACGTGGGCAGCACCTTCAGCTGAAGATAACTGCGGGATCGACACATTCGAAATGAGTCATTCCAGTGGAGATTTCTTTGATGTAGGAACCACTGCGGTGATGTTGATTGCTACAGATATACACGGAAACACCACCTCGGCGGCTTTCGTGGTGACGATCGAAGATACTGAAAATCCAGTCATCGCTGGTCTTCCGGATGGGCTCACGTACAACACGGAGCCTGGTGTCTGTACAGCGACAGCAATGTGGGACGACCCTGCAATCACCGATAATTGTGGTATTCAGGACAGTACTGCTACACATCAGCCAGGAGATTCTTTCCCGGTTGGGACCACGGATGTGAGCTACAGCACCGCTGATCTGTACGGTAATACGACGACCGTTGCGTTCTCCGTCACTGTTACGGATGTAGAAGCTCCACAGATCATCGATTTGCCGGAACGAATCACGATTCCGACAGAGCCTGGTCTTTGCGAGGGAATTGCCAACTGGGACGATCCACTTACAAGTGACAACTGTGCAGTGGACACACTTATATCCACTGTTGCAAGTGGTACAGCCCTTCCAGTCGGTGAGACAGTCGTGACGTACACAGCGACCGACATCCATGGAAACTCACACAGCGATAGCTTCATCGTCACGGTTGAAGATCAAGAACTTCCTCAAATCATCGGCACGCCTGCTGATATGGATCAACAAAACGATGAAAGTCATTGCGGTGCGATCGTGACATGGACTGAGCCGACAACTATTGACAACTGCGGCATCCAGTCGACGGAAACAACTCACAGCAGCGGAGGTTTCTTCGCAGTTGGTACCACAGAAGTGACCCTGACCACGACCGACATCCATGGAAACTTGGCCACGGAATCCTTCACAATCACAATCACTGACGCAGAAAACCCGATGATTCACGATCTACCTGGCGATCTCATGTACAGTTCAGAACTTGGCTTCTGTTCGGCTACTGCTCTCTGGGATGATCCGACGTCGACTGATAACTGTGGTGTTTCTGAAATGACGTCTACCCATCTTCCTGGCGACACCTTCGCAGTTGGATCGACAGACGTGACGTACACCAGCGTCGATATCCACGGTAACGATACAAGCGGTAGTTTCACCGTTGTCGTGGTGGATGAAGAATATCCAGTAATCCTGGATGTGCCCGCTAACATCACCGTGTCCAACGATCCTGGAGTTTGCGGTGCCTTAGTTACATGGCAGCAAGCTACCTCCACAGACAATTGTGCGATCTTGGTCTTCGAGGAAACCCACGTACCAGGAACTTACTTCCCTGTAGGAACCACTCCGGTAACTTTCGCAGCAACTGACACTGCGGGGAATCGTACGATCGCTTCCTTCGAAGTAACTGTTATGGACAATGAGGATCCAGAGTTACTCAACATTCCGGAAAATGTTTCAGTTTCGAATGATCAGGGACAGTGCGAAGCAACGGTCGATTGGGCTTTGCCGAGTGCACAGGACAATTGCGATACTGTCGATTTGCAGAGTAGTCATTCCTCAGGATCTGCATTCCCGATTGGAACGACTACTGTAACAATTACTGCGGTTGATCAGTACGGAAACAAAGCCGTTGGTGGCTTTACAATTTCCGTTCAGGACTCTGAGCTTCCACAGATCCTTGCTGTTCCAGCGAACATCACCACAAACAATGATCCTGGTCAGTGTGCTGCTTCGGTCGAATGGCTTGCGCCTAGCTCCGAAGACAACTGTCCCGGAGAGAGTCTAGATTTGACTCATGACTCTGGAGATTCGTTCGAGGTTGGCAGTACGGAAGTGCAGATAACAGTGACGGATGCTTCCGGAAATAGTGTCACCAGCTCTTTCAATGTCACTGTACTTGACGAAGAAGATCCAACAATTGAGAGCTCCGGGGATATCACGGTCGTGGCTACCTCAGAAACGTGTAATTCCGAGCTTGATATTCCGGCACCTGCAACGGCAGATAACTGTCAAGTTGGTTCGGTGACCAATGATTACACAGGTACTTCAGATGCCTCTGGCACATACGATCTTGGTACGACTGTCATTACCTGGATCGTTACTGATGTTTACGGAAATGAAGCCACTACAACGCAATCTGTGACGGTCGTCGTTGACGAGACCGATTGCAATGAGAATGGCCAGCCAGACATTTGTGAGATTGCCAGTGGTGCAGCTAACGATTGCAACATGAATGGAATACCTGATGAATGCGAAGCCGATTGCAATGGCAATGGCACTCCGGACGATTGTGACATCACCTCCGGAGGAAGCGCAGATACGAACAGTAATGGCACGCCAGATGAGTGCGAGCAGCCTTTCCGACGTGGAGATGCAAATGGCACTGGAAACGTAGACCTTACCGATCCGATTTACATCCTTGAGTACGTTGTCGGAATCGGTCCAGAACTGAGCTGCCTCGACACCGGAGACTGCAATGATGACGAGAGTCTAGACATCAGTGATGTAATTTACCTACTGCAGCACCTGTTCTTGGCTAGTGCGCCACCTGCAGATCCTTACGGCTTCTGTGGACTCGACCCGGACGGTGTAAGCATCGGTTGCGATTCTTACTCCATCTGTCCCTAACTAATTGACCCGTTAAGTCTCCGGCGCCCAGGAAGCTGGGTGCCAGAGACAAGTAAGTAAAAGCCCAATGCCGACTTCAGAACATTTGAGTGAAGAAGTTCGTCTGACTAGATAACTGAAGTGTGCTCCATCTTGGAGGTGCGATGTTTCCCCGAGTCGCCTATCTGATTACTACTTTGTTGTTCGGAATAGCACTGATCTCATCTGATCTGACTGCCCAATGTCAACCTACAGTTGATTGCAATCAGAATGGTGTAGACGATCAATGCGATCTCGATTTTGGTACCAGTGATGATTGCAACGGGAACATGATTCCCGATGAATGCGACATCGAGTTGCTCACCAGCGAGGATTGTAACCTCGACGGAATCCCGGATGAGTGTAACCCAGGAATCGATGATCTTATTGGCCTGGGCCTAGCCTTTGGACAAGGATTCGGATCGTCCATAGATTCAACCCCGCAATATACAATTGTTGGTGCGCCATTTGATGATCTCATGGGTACGGATACAGGATCCGCGAATATTTTCCGAAGAATAGGTACCCAGTGGATGGAAGAAATGAAGATCTTCGGCATCGCTGCCGGGATCGATGATCATTTTGGTACTTCTGTTGCTGTGGATGATGATCTCGTTGCAGTAGGTGCGCCAGGAAAATTCCTTGGTCGTGGTGCTGTGTACCTTTACCGGAGAGTCGGTAATGGTTGGTGGAACTACGAGGGCACCGTAACAGCGTTTGATGCTCAGCCAGGCTGGTCTTTTGGTACCTCGGTCGACATTCACGATGGAATATTAGTCGTCGGTGCAACGATGTCTGGAACTGGCAATGGGTCCGGAGCAGTCTATGTCTTTTCGCAAATCACCGGCATGTGGATGTTGGAACAAAAACTCCAGGCCGCTAATGAAGAAGTGGGAGATCACCTCGGATCTTCAGTGAGAATGTTCAACGGCAAGATCGCAAGCGGAGCTCCTGGACGAGATACCAGTGGTTTGACCAACTCAGGAGCTGTTGTCATTTTTGAAGAGGCTGCCGGTCTTTGGATAGAAACTGGCACCAAAGTACCTGGTACACCGCAGCCATTTGGTCAATACGGAACTTCTTTGGACATGAGTCAGGAACACCTGATCGTTGGTGCTCCAGGAGAAGATGGAACCGATGGAGCAGCCTATCTTTATGATCGGCTTGCCAACATGTGGATCAATCCTCAGAGACTTGCACCAACTATGGTTGAAGAGATGGGTTTCTTTGGTAGTGCCGTTGCACTGGATGTTCGAACCGTAGCCATCAGTATTCCGTTTGCAGGAGATGACCAAGGAAACGTCTGTATTCTTCGTCAAGAGGATGGAGCATGGAGCCGAGTTGAGAATCTGATTTCGGTTAACGACCAGGATCCAGGCGATAAGTTCGGCACCTCCATTTCATGTCAAATTCCTTTCCTCCTCGTTGGATGTGCTGGAGAAGAATTTGGAGAATCCGTTTGGATTTCTGCGTTCACAGATTGCAACCTGAATCTTGAAGATGACGTTTGCGATGTCACTCAAGGATTAGAACCAGATTGCAATCTCAATAGAATTCCCGACTCATGTGAACTCGAAGATGGAACCAAGCTTGATTGCGATGAAAACGGAATCCCAGATGAGTGTCAGATAGCTTCTGGAGATTTACTCGATTGCAATATCAATGGAGTTCCTGACGATTGTGATATAGCCGACGGATTTTCTCTGGACTGTAATATTGACGGTATTCCTGATGACTGTCAGGAAGATGCGGATCCATTCCATCCAGTGATCAGCAACTTGCCCGATCCGATTTCTGTCGTTTCATCTGAGGGCCAGTGCGGCGCAATTATCACCTGGGATCTTCCTGGGGCTATTGACGATTGCGGCATGGCTTCGTTAGTTTCTTCACATCAATCTGGGGATTTCTTTACCCCGGGTTTGTCGATTGTGACTTACACCGCAACAGATGTTTCTGGCAACGTGAGTACGGCGATGTTCACGGTGCTGGTCAATGATGATGAGGCGCCAGGGCTAGAAGGTGTGACTGCATTAATTACCGTACAAGCTCCGATTGACACCTGCGAAGCACAGGTTAGCTGGAATTTACCAACACCAACCGATAACTGCGGAATCTTTTCGCTTACCAGTACACATTCACCTGGTTCGACATTCCCGGTCGGATCTACGACAGTTACTTACTCTGTCATTGATTTGAGCGGGAACATTTCTGATTTCCCATTCATTGTTGAAGTCATGGATAACCATTTCCCAGAGATCGTTGACATGCCAGGTAACATTTCGACAGTTACAGATCCAGGTACATGTACAACTGTTGTTGAGTGGGTCGAACCTACTTCAGCTGATGATTGTGGGATTTCTTCATTTCTTTCTAGCCATCAAAGCGGTGAAGTATTCTCGGTGGGTTCTACCGAGGTAACTTATACCGTTAGTGATTCTAGTGGCCTCATCGTGACAGATACTTTCACGATCAATGTCGAAGATAATCAATCTCCAGAATTCGCCTCTGCACCGTCAACGATGTCATTAGGAAACGATCCAGATTTGTGCGGTGCAATCGTTACGTGGGTGGATCCTGTAGTCGAAGATAATTGTGCCATTGACTCAATTTCCTATACTCACGATTCGGGTAGTTTATTCGCTGTAGGAACTACAGCGGTGACCATTACTGCTCTTGATGCGAATGGAAATGCAGCCGATCACAGTTTTGAGATTACCGTTCAGGATACTCAGCTACCGACCTTAACAGGAGTTCCTGAAGATATGAGTATTGGTAATGATCCCGCACAATGTTTTGCCGTTGTGAACTGGGCATTGCCAGGGATATCTGACAATTGCTCTACAATCAGTTTTACTGGAACGCACGATTCTGGTTTCCAGTTTCCTCTTGGATCAACAACGGTTACTTACACGTTGGTTGATGCTGCTGGAAACACAGCGGAATCTAGTTTTGTCGTAACCGTAAATGACATCGAAATGCCGATTCTCGTCAATATGCCACTGTCAATTAGCGTAACTAATGACGAAGGGCAATGTGGTGCCAATGTCGAATGGGACGATCCGATCCCTTGGGATAATTGCAATCTCACAGATTTCGATGTTTCACATCAATCCGGTGCGTACTTCCCGATTGGAACCACCACCGTCGATTTTGTAGTGTTTGATGGGATAGGTCAGACCACGATTGCCAGTATCGAAATTACCGTAGATGATGAAGAGGATCCAAAAATAAACGGTATGCCGGCGGATCGTACGATCCCCGCGGAAGCTGGACTATGCTCGGCCACCAATGATTGGACTCAACCGGTTCCTTCCGACAACTGTGAGGTTGTTTCCTTCGCAGCAAGTCACCAACCAGGCGATTCTTTCTCGGTTGGAACTACAGAGGTTAGTTACACGGTTGAGGACTCGGCCGGAATCGTAGTCACGGATCAATTTTTGATTACGGTGATAGATTCTGAAACGCCTGAGATCATTCGGATCCCTGATAACGCCGTGATTTTTGCTGATCAAGATGAATGTTCAACTGTTGTTGAATGGATTGCCCCCGATTCACAGGACAACTGTGGAATTGCAACCTTCGATATCACTCACGCATCTGGCAGTTCCTTCACAACTGGAGTCACTACCGTAGAAATTTCCACAGAGGACTTACATGGTAATCAAGCGTCTGCTTCCTTTACGGTAACGGTCCTTGATGATCAGGAACCTGTGCTTTCTGGAGTCCCTTCAAATATCGCAGTAAGCATCGACGCCGGTCAATGCGGAGCAACAATCACCTGGGATGAACCGGTTGCTACTGACAACTGTCAAATAGTTGGTTTTGGATCCGATATTCCGAATGGTTCCTTCTACAGTGTTGGAACTACCATAGTTACTTACTCAGTCAGTGATCCCAGTGGAAACGAGAGCGAAGCTAGTTTCTCAATTTCGATTACTGATGATGAGGACCCTGAATTTGTCGGGCTGCAAAATCTCCTTGTTGTTGATAGTGACCCAGGGGTTTGCGGAGCCACCGTGAGCTGGGATCAGCCGCAGGTATCTGACAATTGCGGTGTCGATACAATTACTTCCAGTCATCAGTCTGGAGAGATTTTCGCCCTCGGGGATACAGCGGTCGATCTCCTGGCCACAGACATTCACGGTAATGAAACAGCGGCTAGTTTCACCATCAGAGTTTTAGATCAAGAACTGCCACAGGTCTTTGGTGTTTCTGACGATATAGCCACCTCGACTGAAGAAGGTGTTTGCGGTGCGATCGTTACCTGGACCGAACCGATATATGCTGATAACTGTTCAGCTTCTGGACTGGGTTCAGATATACCGAGTGGATCTTTCTTCGCCGTAGGAACTACCGTGGTGACATACAGCGTGGTCGATTCAGCTGGTAACGAAAACTCTTCCAGCTTCTCGGTCACGGTCACAGATACTGAAGGGCCGATTTTCACCGGACTTCAAGAAATAGTGTTGAGTTCCAACTCAGCAGGACTTTGTAGTTCTATCGTCACCTGGGATTCTCCAGTCGTTACCGATAACTGTGGAATGTCTGACACCATTTTGAGCCACGAATCAGGGCAAGAATTCCAAGTTGGAGATACTGTCGTGACTCTGCTAGCAACAGATGTCCATGAAAATGAAACTGCTGTTAGTTTCATCGTTCGAGTTCTCGATGAAGAAGCTCCTCTGATTTCATCTTTACCGCAAGACCGTTTGGTACAGAACGAAGCTGGTCAGTGTGGTGCTACAGTGATTTGGGATGAACCTTCCGCAACAGACAATTGCCAAGCTCTTGAAATTGAATCAGATCATGCCAGTGGTTCCGTATTCGAAGTAGGAACCACGATTGTGACATTTACCGTCAGTGATACTAATGGACTTGTTTCTACGGAATCCTTCGAGATCACAGTTGTTGATCTCGAATTGCCAGTTATCACCGCCTTGCCTACTGATATGACTTTGGTTGCAAATCCAGGAACGTGCAGTGCCGAGCATGAGTGGGTGAGCCCTGAGGTTTCTGATAATTGCATAGTTCTTTCTTTCATGTCGAATTTTCAATCGGGAGATTCGTTCCCGGTCGGAGTCAACAACATTGCCTACACGGCACAAGATCCGACAGGCAACATTCAGACAGAGAGTTTCACGGTCACGGTACTCGATGAAGAGTTCCCCGTGATCCACGATGTTCCTGCCGACTTCCAGGTCAGTACTGATTTTGGTCTGTGTACCGCCACGGTTGACTGGGCTCAAGAAACCTCTAGCGACAACTGCGGGATACTCGAGCACGCTTCGAGTATGCAACCACAGGATGTATTTGAACTGGGCACGACAATCGTCGACATTGTTGTTACTGATTTGAGTGGGAATTCGGTTTCCGATTCCTTTACGGTGACGGTGATCGACGATGAAAGCCCGATGATTCTGGGTATGCCGGCTGACATCACTCAGGGTAGTGATCCTGCAGTTTGCGGTGCTACAGTGACCTGGGAGCAGCCGACCACTTCTGATAATTGCCAGGCACTGCAGCTGTCTTCAGACATAGTCAGTGGATCGATATTCCCACTGGGTACTACGCAGGTGACATATTCGGTTTCAGATCCGAGTGGCAATAATGGCACGGCGAGTTTCACCGTGACCATTGAAGATGTGGAAGCCCCTGTGATCTCGCTGATGCCTGCGGACATCGAGACAGTGGCACCTGAAGGTTTCTGCGAAACTCTAGTTTCCTGGACGGAACCCACTGCTACGGATTGCGTCTCTTACGAGATTTCCAGCGATGCCGTGAATGGTGGCTCTTTCGCCATTGGAGAAACCCTGGTCACCTACACCGCCACCGATCCGAGTGGCAATATCAGAACCGAGACCTTTGCGATTTCGGTGCTGGACCAGGAACAGCCGCAAATCGTAGATCTCACAACAGTTGTTCAGGTCGACTCCAGTCCGGGATCCTGTCTTGGAGTAGCAACCTGGACCGAACCTACTGCGAATGATTGCTCCGGGATAGTGAGTCTGGACCCGAGCCAACCGAACGGGACCGAATTCCCTGTTGGTTCTACCGAAGTGATTTACACCGCCACCGATGGCAGCGGAAACGTTTCGACTGCTAATTTCACGGTACTGGTTATCGACGTTGAAGCTCCGCTGATTCTGGGCATGCCAGCTGATATTAGCGTAGCCAATGAGACTGGAATTTGTACAGCGGCCGTGGTCTGGGAAGACCCGACTTCAACCGATAATTGCCAGGTACTACTGCTCAGCTCCGACATCGCAAATGGATCGACGTTCGCGATCGGAAACACAGTAGTGACATATACCGTTGAGGATACGAGTGGAAATATCGGCACTGCGAGTTTCGCTGTTACCGTCGAAGATGTGGAAGCTCCAGTGATTCAGGAAATGTCGCAAGATCTTGAGGTCGTTGCACCAGAAGGATCCTGTGAAGCTATTGTTTCTTGGATCGAACCCACGGCAACGGATTGTGTTTCTCACGAAATTTCCAGTGACGTTGTGAATGGTGGACCTTTCTCCATCGGAGATACCCTGGTCACCTACACCGCCATCGACCCGAGTGGGAATTCTAGTACTGATACATTCGTGGTTACGGTGCTGGACCAGGAACAACCGCAAATCGTAGATCTTCCAGCAGTTGTTCAGGTCGACTCCAGTCCTGGATCCTGTTTGGGAGTAGCTACCTGGACTGAACCTACTGCGAGTGATTGCTCTGGAATATTGAGTCTGGACACGAGTCAGCTCAGCGGGACAGAATTCCCTGTTGGTTCTACCGAAGTGATTTACACCGCTATTGATGGCAGTGGAAATATAGCAACCGCCAGCTTCACGGTTACGGTTGTGGATTCCGAACTTCCTGTGATCAGCGATTTGCCTGCAGATATCGCGTTGGAAGCGGAGCCTTCTCTTTGTGGTGCAATAGCCACGTGGGAAGAACCTACCTCAAGTGACAACTGCCAGGATCTTGGCCTCAGTTCCAATTTCGCTAGTGGTTTCTTCTTCGAAGTTGGAACTACCGTTGTGACTTATTCTGTTTCCGATACGAGTGGTAACCTCAAGGAAGAGAGCTTCCTTGTCACGATCGACGATACGCAAGGGCCCGCAATCGATGGTGTTCTCGTGGATGTCATCATAGGAGCTGAGCCTGGTGTATGTGGTTCGAGCCATGATTGGGACGTGCCGGCTTTCCTGGATAACTGCGGGATTGCAGAAGTCATTGCAAGTCATCAGCCTGGCGACTTCTTCCCTCAAGGACTTACGACAGTCACCTATTTGGTGACAGATAACGCAGGGCAGTCAGCTGAAGATAGTTTCACGGTCCAGGTCGCTGATCTTGAAAGCCCACAGATTTTGGTCATGCCGGCAGATGTGGTACTGGAAAATGACCCCGGAGTTTGCGGAGCAGCCCACCTCTGGGATCTGCCGGAAACGTTCGATAACTGTGAGGTCAACGCGCTCGTTTCCAATCATCAACCTGGTGATATTTTCCCTCTGGGCCAAACAACAGTCATCTACACCGCTCAGGATCCAACTGGAAACGTTGTTAGCGATCAGTTCACGATCACGGTCAATGATCTGGAAGGCCCAGTCTTCAACGGATTACCTGATGTAATTACCGTGAGTTGTGATCCTGGAACTTGTACTGCACAAGTTGAATGGGTTCCTCCGGTTCCCACTGATAACTGCGAGCTTCTGGACTACTCGATCAGTCATCAACCCGGAGACGTCTTTGCTCTGGGAACCAGTACGGTATTCCTTGAGGGTTCTGACATACATGGCAATCAGTCTGCAGCCACTTTCTCGATCGTTGTTCTTGATCAAGAATCTCCAGTTATTGCAGGAACTCCCGATGACATCACGCTTTCTGCAATAGAAGGTATCTGCGGAGCCATTGCCGAGTGGACAGAGCCGACAGCGACTGACAATTGTCAGCAACTTGCACTCTCTCCAGACCTTGCTAGCGGTTCATTCTTTGAGGTTGGATCAACGGTTGTCACTTACTCGGTATCTGATCCGAGTGGGAATCCAGCGGAATCCAGTTTTACAGTAACCGTTACCGATGATGAGGCGCCTGTATTCAGTAGCGTTCCCACAGATTTCACGGTGGCTACGGAACCAGGAATCTGCGGAGCTGTTGTCAGCTGGCAAGAGCCAAGCGCAACTGATAACTGCGCTGTCGATAGTCTAAATCTGGACCTGGAAAATGGTACTTTCCTCGACAAGGGTGAGTATCTGGTTACTGCAAATACTGTAGATATTCATGGGAATTCTCATACAGAGCAGTTCACTGTCACGGTTGCGGATATGGAAGATCCACAGCTGTTCGACATTCCAGAAGACATCACGATAATTGTCGAGGTCGGTGAATGCAAATCTGTCGCTTCATGGATTCCTCCGACAACGTCAGACAATTGCGCCGGGGAAATCTTGGCTTCCAACTACGCCTCGGACACTTACTTTGTTGTGGGTGTGACTGAAGTTCGATATGTAGCCACCGATACCAGCGGTAATACTCACGAAGAGACTTTCAATGTCACCGTGATTGATGATCAGTTCCCGGTGATAGCGGGCGTCTCAGAAGATATCCAGGTCTTTACCGATCCGGGTCTTTGTACAGCTGTGGTCGATTGGATCCAGGAAACCTCTAGCGACAATTGCTGGATAGAAGAACACGTTTCTTCAAAAATGCCCGGCGACGCGTTTGATCTTGGGTTGACTACCGTGGAGATCAGCGTAACTGATCCGAGCGGAAATGTGAGCACTGCATCCTTCACAGTTACTGTGATAGATGATGAAAATCCACAGTTGCTCAACATGCCAGACGACCTCACCATCGGAACCGATTTGGGTTCATGCGGAGCGGTAGTTACCTGGACAGAACCTAACCCGAGCGATAACTGCGAGGCGATTGAGTTTACCTCCGACATTGCGAATGGGACATTCTTCGAGGTTGGTCCTACCGTTGTGACCTACTCCGTGCAGGACCCCAGTGGCAATTCTCATTCGGATTCTTTCCTTATCTTCGTTTCTGAAGATGAAGCTCCGGTGATTTCTGATATGCCTTCCGATGTTGTGCTCAACGTCGAGTCAGGTGTATGTGGGTCCACTTTTGATTGGACACCACCAACCATCACCGATAACTGCACCGTTGATCAGATATTGAGTACTCATCAGCCTGGTGACTTCTTCAATGTCGGCAGTACAACGGTCAGCTACACAGCAATCGATACGGCAGAGAATGAAACTGGCGCTAGTTTCACGATCCTCGTCGAGGATGACGAACAGCCAGTGATCAATGCAGTACCAGTAGACGTCACACTTTCGACTGATTCAGGCGTTTGTGGTGCAGCACATGAATGGTCCGCTCCTGAAGTTACTGATAACTGCGAAGTCGATGTATTCCAACAGACTCACACCACCGGCGATCTGTTCCCTGTCGGCGAAACCACAGTGGTATTCACTGCTCAGGATCTGGCCGGAAACATCACCGAACAGCAGTTTGTCGTTACCGTGATCGATGACGAACTTCCAGAAATCTCTGGCGTATCTGCCGACATACAGATCGATACGGATCCTGGATTGTGCAGTGCGGTTGTGAACTGGGTTTCAGAGGAATCCAGTGATAACTGCGGAGTGTTCGAGCACAGCTCAAGTCACCAACCTGGTGATCTTTTTGAGCTAGGAACCACGACGGTCGAAATCACCGTTACTGATGTGAATGAAAACACCTCGATAAGTACCTTCAACGTGATTGTCGTCGATAATGAGGCCCCTTCGATTCTGGGTCTACCGGAGAATATATCGACAGAATCTGATGAAGGAGTTTGTGGAGCACTCATCAATTGGGTCGAGCCGACAGCCGCTGACAACTGTCAGATTGTTGGGCTTTCCTCGGATATCCAGAGTGGCACATTGTTTGAAGTCGGTAATACCGTGGTGACCTACACAGTTGGGGATCCAAGTGGTAATTCGACGAGTAGTTCATTCGTAGTAACAGTCACGGATACAGAAGCACCGACCATCGCTGATATGCCAGCTGACGTCTCGCTCTCTGCGCAAGCGGGACAGTGTGGGTCCACATTCGATTGGATACCCCCAACGGTCACCGATAATTGTCAGATTTCTACGGTGGAAAGTACCCAGCAGCCTGGAGATTTCTTAATCGTTGGATCGACGACGGTTACATACACCGCTACTGATAATGCAGGTCATGTCACTACGGCAAGTTTCACCGTTGATGTGCTGGACGAAGAAGTGCCAGTGATTCACGACATGCCTGTCGACGTGGTCCTCTCGATATTCCCAGGGACTTGCTCTGCTGGATTTGAATGGCCAGAGCCTTCTGCTACCGATAACTGCTCGATCGTGAGCCTCGGTTCTGATATTCAGACCGGGCATGTGTTTGAACTCGGCAATACTACTGTTACCTACACAACGGAAGATACTGCAGGGCTTGTGAACACTGCAGAATTCACCGTGACAGTGATCGATGATGAGTTGCCCGTGATCTCGAACATTCCTGATAGAGTTCTTGTGAACACGGCCAACAACGAGTGCACAGCGGTCGCCGAATGGGATGCACCTTTAGCAGAAGACAATTGCGAATTGATTTCTTTCACAAGTACCCATACAAGCGGAGATGTTTTCCCCTCTGGTGATACCGTGGTGTCTTTGGTGGCAATCGATGCATCAGGGAATATGATAGAGTTCGATTTCTTGGTCACGGTGACCGACATACAGATTCCGACGATCATAGGTCTACCAACTGATTTCGGCGCGGTTACCAATCCAGGAATTTGTGGGTCGCTAGTCACATGGAATCTTCCATTTGCAGTAGACAACTGCGGAGTAGAATCCCTGACCTCTGATTTCTCCTCCGGAACTTTCATGACCCCAGGTGTAACTACCGTGACTTACACCGCGATAGATGTGAACGGGAATATCTTAATCACCGGTTTCGATGTGACGGTTGTTGATTCTGAATTCCCCGAGTTCATCGCCCCGCCGACGGATATTCAGGTGATCAGTGAAGCTGGACTTTGCGATGCCGCGGTCGACTGGAGTGAGATATCTGCTACTGATAACTGTGGAGTTGAATCGATCGAAAGTACCCATGTCAGTGGAGATCGGTTCCCGGTCGGAGTCACCGAAGTGGCTACACTGGCTACTGACTTGAGCGGTAATATCTCCACGCATAGCTTCTTCATAACTGTTACGGATGCAGAAGTTCCTCTTGTAACTTCGACACCCCTGGACATCACGGTCGAAAATGACCTGTCCGTTTGCGGTGCTCTGGTTTCGTGGGAAGAACCCGTGGCTTCTGATAACTGCACAGTGGAAATTTTGGATTCAAACTACCTTTCAGGAGATTTGTTCGAGGTCGGAGTAACTTCGATCACCTACATAGCTACTGATTCCAGTGGAAATACAGCTGAAGTTACTTTCAGTGTTACCGTACTGGATACAGAAGTTCCCCAGATTGATGGTCTTCCTCAAATAATCGAGGCAAATACGGACATCGGCGAATGCACTGCAATCGTTGACTGGGAACTGCCTACAT
Source organism: Planctomycetota bacterium (assembly GCA_002711105.1). GTDB lineage: Bacteria > Planctomycetota > UBA8108 > UBA1146 > UBA1146 > UBA1146. Next base: position 51,883 of record PAIH01000044.1, on the reverse strand, counting down.
TTACTGACAACTGTGCGGTTTTCAATACCATGTCTACACATGTTCCTGGCGACGTGTTCCCGATTGGAGACACTGTTGTCACATACAGTGCTTCTGACACTGCCGATTTAATAACAACCGTTGCTTTCATGGTGACGGTTAGTGATCAAGAGCCGCCTCAGATCAGTGGAATGCCTGCTGACATGGTAGTTTCCAATGATCCTGGTAGTTGCGGGACAGACGTTTCGTGGATTTCACCATCTGCTACAGACAACTGTGGTGTTGGTAACCTGACATCAGATGTCGAGAATAGCAGTTTCTTTGTCCTTGGAAGCACGACAGTTACCTATATCGCCACCGATACTCACGGGAACACTTTTGATAGTTCGTTCCAGGTGACCGTCGAGGATCTTGAGCCTCCAGTTCTACACGGATTGCCGTCGATAATAGAAATTGGTTCTGCTCAAGACCAATGCGGTGCTGTTGCAACATGGGGAGCACCTGAATCCATCGATAACTGTGAAGTAGCTGAAGTTACACAAACACACTCTAGTGGAGATTTCTTCCCGGTAGGTGTAACCACTGTGAGCTATCTGGTATCGGATACCTCAGGTAACGAAGCCGTTTACTCATTCGATATCGACGTAGCTGATGTTCAAGGTCCGGAGATCTCCGGTTTGCCAGCTTTCATCGAGCTCGACAACACGAGTTCCCAATGTGGAGCCGTGGTGACCTGGGAAGATCCGACCATCGAGGATGCCTGTGGTACGGTTACATTCAGTTCAACTCACAGCTCGGGTGAGTTCTTCCCTGCAGGAGCTACTGAAGTCGTCTACACCGCATCTGATACTTCTGGGAATGATACGACCTCTGGCTTCGTGGTCACGGTTCTGGATACAGAACTTCCGATCATCACCTCAATACCCGAGGATCAAATCGTCACTGCACCCCCGGGACATTGCGCTGCTGCAGTGAACTGGGAATTCCCAACTGCTACAGACAATTGTGAAGTTGCCCAGCTTGTGACAAGTTTCTATTCCGGAATGGAATATGGAGTGGGAACTACAACAGTCATTGTGGTGGCCACTGACAGTTCAGATAATCAAGTCACGTCTTCTTTCCAAATTACAGTGCTAGATGATGAAGATCCTCAGATAGTGGGATTGCCGACAGATCTTACCTACACGACACAAGCTGGGATTTGTGGTGCGAGTATTACTTGGCTTGAACCCACAGGCATAGATGGTTGTGGTTTGGCAAGTTTTGAGTCGAGTCATGATTCCGGATCCTTCTTCACTGTAGGAACCACTCTCGTTACATACGTTGCTATAGATATCAGTGGAAACAGTGTGTCCGAATCTTTCAATGTCACAGTTATTGATGATGAAAGTGCAACGATCACACCACCCCTGCCATTAACTGTAACTGCTCCAGCGGGAGAATGCGGTGCTTTAGTAGAGGTTCCAGAACTGGAAACAACTGATGCATGCGGAGAGGTGACAGTCGTAAATGACTTCAACGGTACTGCGAATGCTTCCGGTTTCTACCCTCGCGGAAATACGTTAATCAACTGGACTGCAACCGATACCAACGGGAATTTGTCATTCACAGCTGGAATCGTTACCGTTCTGATTGATTCTCCAGACTGCAATAACAATAACAATCCTGACGTCTGCGACATCGTCGAAGGCAACAGTCTCGATTGTAATTTGGACGGTGTGCCTGATGAGTGTCAGCCAGATTGCGACGGAGATGGGATACCTAACGATTGCGAAATCGAACAAGGTAGTTCTCTTGACTGCGATGAAGATGGTCTGCCGGATAGTTGCGAAATCAACAATGGAACAGAGGCGGACTGTGACAGCGATGGAATCTTAGACGGTTGCGAAATTGCCTCGGGCACTGAAACAGACTGCGACCTGAGCGGAATTCCAGATTCTTGTGAGATATCCGCCGGGGTAGTCCTCGATTGCAATGCTAATGGCCAGCCTGATAGCTGTGATATCGAATCAGGAGTTGAACTGGATTGCGATTTCGATGGGTTTGTCGATAGCTGCCAGATTTCGGCAGGTAGTGCGACAGACTGCGATTTGGATGGAGTCATTGATTCCTGTGAGTTGATTTCAGGCACTGAAGTGGATTGTAACTCTAACGGGATCCTCGACGATTGCGATCTCGCAACAGGACAGGACACTGACTGTAACCAGAATCAGGTACTTGATACATGTGACCTGGCGACAGGTGTTTCTTCTGATTGCAACGCTAACGGAACACTCGATGTCTGTGATTTGGAAGCTGGTACTGCTTCTGATTGCGACGCCAATGGAGTGCCGGATAGCTGTGAGATTTCCAGTGGTGCTGCTCCTGACTGCAATAGCAACGGGATTCCAGATTCGTGCGATTTGATAGATGGTGTCGCTGAAGATTGCAATAGCTCAGGGGTTCCTGATAGTTGCGAGGTTTCAACCGGTGCCGTTCCGGATTGCAACAGCAACGGTATTCCCGATTCCTGTGACATCAGTAATGGTACTTCCGATTGTGACGGAAACGGTGTGCCTGACAACTGCGACGTTGGTAACGGCCAAGTGGCTGATTGCAATAACAACGGAATCCCAGACGCTTGCGACCTTGCCAGCGGGCTAGAGGATGATTGCGATGGCACTGGAGTGCCAGATAGCTGCGAAGTCTTCACTGGAACTGCCAATGATTGCAACTTGAATGGTGTTCCCGACTCCTGTGATATCGCTTCTGGCACATGGGCTGATTGTGATCTTGATGGTGATATTGACAGCTGTGAAATCGATCTGGGTGTCGAGCAAGATTGTAACGGTACAGGTGTTCCAGATAGTTGCGAGATCTCTACTGGTGTTGCCAATGATTGTAATGAGAACGAAGTGCCAGACAGTTGCGATCTTCTTGATGGGACACTGTCTGATTGCAATGTGAATAGCATTCCAGATTTGTGCGAGATTTCTGAGGGTATCGCTGACGATTGCAACAGTAATGGAATCCCGGATGCATGTGATTTGGTGAGCGGAGCCGCCACTGATCTCGATGGTGACGGAATCCCCGATTCTTGTCAGGTAAACTTCTATAGAGGTGATGGCAATGGCGATGGCATCGTCAACATTGCAGATGGTGTCTTCTTGTTGGTGAACCTCTTTGCTGGAGGACTCGATCCTAGTTGCGACGACGCAGCAGATGCCAATGACGATGGCACTGTCGACGTTTCTGACGTGATCAGCATCCTCGGTTTCCAGTTCAACGGTACGAGTCCACCTCCACCACCTTTCGATAGTTGTGGAGTGGATCCGACCGATTCTGATGGCCTGGGGTGCGCGCTCTACAACGCTTGCCCATAATCTTGGGGCTTGAGAGGCGTCGAGGTTCTGCTCGTGTAGCAGGATCCGACGCCTCAGTTTTGTTTACCCCTATTTCTCAGAGTATTACCTCGTATGTTAGCGATCTGTCTATCTTTGTTACTTTATTTATGTTGAATACATTCGGCTTTTAATTCTCAGTGCATTTTCTATAACCCCATAGCTAAAAAGACTATAAATATCTCTTTGGTTAGTTGATCTGGTGTTTTTCTGCTTTTGTTAACATGCCCATACCTGTATAAAAGCAAAGAGTTTGAAAATGTGATGATTATCACTAGAGGTGTGGATCGTCAGATCCTGGTGGAAAGGCCGCTATTTCGACCTTTCACAGACTATTTATGTCAGTTCGCTCCTCAGCAATGAAATGGGTACGGGGTTATCGCTTTCGATTATCGAAGGATTTTGCCGAATATTCGGCATTGCCCCTGGATCGGATCTCCGATCGGAAAGGGAGTGGGTGGGATTCCCATGCGTATTATCTTTTCGGCCGTATTGGCCTTCACAGTTTTTGTCGGTCCGGTTGCGCTCGAAGCGCAGACTCCTGATTGTAATAGCAACGGCCAAATTGATGCTGGCGATATCGCTACAGGGTTCAGCTCAGATTGCAACAGTAACGGGATTCCCGATGAGTGTGAAAGTGCAGCCGATCCGTTAGCGGATTGTAATTTGAACGGGATTTTGGACGTATGCGAGCCGATCCCGGTGAACTCGTTGTTTGGTAGTTTCTCGAGCGTGATCGCTATGTCGGGAGATACCTTGCTCGTGGCGGATCCGTTTGAGCCACTTGCCCCTGATGATGTTCCTGATCCGTTAGATCCTCCTGCTGTACGGTTGGTAGAAGTTTATCAGCGTCAGAGCAACATGTGGCTCAACAGTAGCCTGTTGGTTCCCCTGGATGAAGAATTCGAAGATGGCTTTGGAAGTTCCTTGGCCATCGACGGCGATATCGCCGTTGTAGGGGCACCCCTCAGCGATGCGACCAGAGGAGCTGCCTATGTTTTTGCGCGTACTCAACTGGGATGGATGCAGGTTGCAAAACTGATGGCCGAAACACCGTCTCCAAGTGATGAGTACGGTAGATCAGTAGCAGTGCTGGGGTCTGACATCATCGTAGGTGCGCCGCAGTTGATACCAGAAAATCCCAACAATCCCGATCAGATACAGCCTTCCGGATACGCCGATGTTTGGTCCCAGACCGGTACCGGTTGGGAGCGGACAGCGCATCTCACCGAAACAGCGCCCTTCAATCCGGGTGGTGGTGAGGAGACTGGTGGTTCGGTTGCCCTGGCAGAGGGTGGCTGGGCTTTTGTCGGAGCTCCTGGATTTGCCGCTGGATCAGGACGAGTCCATATGTACCTCGATCTTGGAGGAATCTGGATATTGCAGGGGAGCCTGTCGGCAATAGACAGCATCCAGAACCTTGGTTTTGGAACCAACCTGGCGGCTACAGGAGAAACTCTCGTGATCTCTGCTACTGGTGCCCTGGGCGGTCCCGCTGGAGCGGGTCCGGTAGGAGCCGTGTATACCTTCGACCGAACTGCGGCCACTTGGACACAAGTTGACAAGACGATGAGTACTCATCCTGAAACTAATCGGTATGGAACATCTCTGGCGGTCTCTGAAGAGCAAATGCTGGTTGGCGAGCCAAATGTAGATTCTTCACAAGGATCCGCCCACCTGTACCGTCGCCTTGGCACGGGTTGGGAGCTGAGAGATTCGTTACGACCTGTCACCACCCTCAATGGTGATCGATATGGTTCACAGGTCACGACAAATGGTAATTGGGCAGGAGTTGTAGCTTCGGGTTTTCCCGCAGTTTTCATGACCCATACGGAAGATGCTCCGGACTGTGACGGAAATGGTTTGGATGACCGTTGTGAACTTACCAGCGGTGCCAAGCTCGATTGCAATGGTAATGGAGTTCCAGATCTCTGTGATATTACCTCTGGCTCCTCCTTGGATTGTGACGGCGATGGAATTCCGGATACCTGCAATCTTCTGACGGGTACACCCGATTGCAACAATAACGGAGTCCCAGATAGTTGTGATATTAGTTCGGGAAGTAGCGGAGATTGCAACTCGAACGCACTCCCCGATGACTGTGAGACTGATTGCAATGAAAATGGTACTCCCGATGATTGCGATCTGTTGGCAGGAACCGAAGATTGCAATTCCAACAGCGTTCCTGACAGTTGCGATATCGCTACTGGCCTGGAAACCGATTGCGATCTGAATGGTATTCCAGATGGCTGCGAAATTTTGTCTGGTTCTCCTGATTGCGATAGTGATGGTCAGCTAGATGTGTGCCAGATCTCCGGCGGAGACTCAGATTGCGACGGAGACGGTATTCCTGACGCTTGTGAACTGGTTAGCACACCGATACTCGATTGTAATGGTAATGATCAGATCGATTCCTGTGACATTGACCAGGGATTGACGGTCGATTGCGACAGCAATGGGGTACCCGATGAGTGCCAGTTGACAGCAGGATCTTCGATCGACTGCAACACCAATGGCGTTCTGGACGAGTGTGAAGATCCAGGCACCGTCGACCCGACACCGCCTGAGTTCTTGAATGTGCCTGAAAATATCCTGGCGAGTGCAGATCCGGGTAGTTGCTCAACAGCGGTGAGCTGGATTACCCCGGCGGCTACCGACAATTGCAGTCCTCCGCCACTGGTCAGTGCGTCACATCTTTCTGGTTCTCAATTCCCGGTAGGAACTGCAGAGGTCTCGTTCACTGCCGAAGATTTGTCAGGGAACCTGGCCACCGCATCTTTCACAATTACGGTTACGGATGACGAAAATCCGACAATCTCAGGTATGCCTTCTTCCTTCACACTCACCAATGATGCTGATGTTTGTGGAGCAACTGCAACCTGGGAGGAGCCCACTTCAGCAGACAACTGCGGAGTCACTTCCTTCGGATCAGATATTGCCAGCGGTAGCTTGTTGGCAATGGGCGATACTACTGTTACCTACACGAGTACAGATCTGAGTGGTCATACGACTGCAGATTCATTCACGGTAACGGTCCTTGACGATCAAAACCCAGAGTTTCTCACTGCTCCTGAAAGTATGGCCATGGGTTCAGATCCTGGTCAGTGCGGAGCCCAGGCTAGCTGGGAAGCACCTAACACAAGTGATAACTGTGGAGTTCTTTCCATCGAGACGTCACACAATAGTGGCGATTTCTTCTCGACAGGCACAACTGATGTTCTGTTGACTTTGACTGACGTCCATAACAACGTCACGACCCATACATTTTCCGTGACGGTAAGTGACGTCGAGAATCCACAGCTGGTCAATATGCCTGGAAGAATTAACCAGACTGCTGATCTTGGACTTTGTGGAGCTGGCGTAACGTGGTCGCCTCCGACTACTACAGACAATTGCGCTGGAGAGCTCCTGAGCAGCACCCATCAACCAGGAGATTTCTTTGATGTCGGAGAAACTCTTGTCACATACACAGTAGAAGATACCAGCGACAATACAGTACTGGGTTCCTTCACGATTACCGTGACAGATGACGAAGCGCCGTTGTTTGAAAGCTCTCCGCAATCACAGCAGCTAGGGACTGATCCTGATCTGTGTGGTTCAACGGCGAGCTGGGAGGCCCCAGTTACTTCTGATAACTGCGCGGTTCAATCTCTGACTTCCAGCCATCAGTCGGGAGATTTCTTCCAGCTGGGAACTACCACGGTGTCGATGACTGTAGCCGACATTCACGGTCAGGCGACGGTCCACGAATTTGGTATTACGGTGACAGACGAGCAGGCACCCCAGATTCACGATATGCCTGCCTCGGTCACTCAGACTGCCGATTCAGGTGCTTGTGGAGCGGTCATCGAATGGACCGCGCCCACTACCACTGATAACTGCCCGAGTCCAAGTCTCTTCACCAGTCACCCGTCAGGAAGTTTCTTCTCGGTGGGTAACACAACGGTGACGTACACAGCCACCGATATAAACGGTCTTACAGTCAGCAGTTCCTTTGAGATTTCCATCTCAGATGATGAAGCCCCTAGCTTTGTTACCAGTCCTGGAGACATGGAGCTCGATACAAATGCGGCACAATGTGTTGCTACCGCAGTCTGGGATGCACCGCAGACCAGTGACAACTGCGGTGTGCTTTCTCTCGGATCTGATTATCCGTCTGGCATGCAGTTCCCCGTTGGCACGACGGTCGTCACGATGACGTTGCAAGATATTAACGGTAACTCTGCAAGCCACCAGTTCTCGATTTCTGTCACTGACATGGAAGCACCTCAGTTGTTTGGCATGCCAGATGATATTTCGATTACCAGTGAGCCAGATTTGTGTGGGGCAACAGTTAGCTGGCCCGAGCCGTCAAGTGCAGACAACTGCCCAGCCAGCAGCACTACCAGCACCCATTCAGCCGGTGAGTTTTTCCCTGTTGGTACAACTACGGTATCTTATACCGTTACAGATGATTCAAGAAATGAGACCACAGCTTCGTTCACGATAACCGTGAGTGATGATCAGGCACCAAGCTTCGACCTGGCGCCAGAAAGTATGACGATGGCGTCAGGACTTGGAGATTGTGGTGCCACCGCAACTTGGGAACCGGCACAGGTCAGTGATAACTGTGGAACGACAAACCTGACAACAAGCCATGAGCCAGGAGAATTCTTCAACGTCGGAACTACATTTGTGACCATGTCCTTGTCTGATGCGCATGGAAACCTCAGTCAGCACACCTTCATCGTGACTGTAATTGACAGTGAAGATCCAGTTCTTGAAGGTATACCGGGTGATTTGTCACAGCTGACCGATCCAGGTGTGTGTGGCGCTAGTGTTAACTGGAATCCGCCAACTGCCACCGATAACTGCGATCTTGGCGAACTGATAACCAGCCATCAGCCTGGCGAGTTCTTCCCGGTAGGAACAACTACGGTGAGTTACTCGCAGTCAGATGCGAACGGAAACGTAGTTTCAGCTCAGTTCCTGGTTTCGGTTTCTGATAATGAATCCCCGACCATCACGACAAGTGGAAATCTGACGATTCCTGCTCCAGAGGGTACTTGTACTGCAACACTCAATATTCCGACTCCGAATGCCAGCGACAACTGCGTGGTAGTGGATCTATACAACGATCTCAATGGAACGGACGATGCGAGCGGTACCTATGATCATGGAAGTACGATTCTACAGTGGACCGCTACTGATAATCACGGTAACACGACGGTTGTCGAACAGACGGTGACGATTGTTGTTCCGCAAGATGACTGTAACGGCAATGGAAATCCAGATGTCTGTGATATCGCAGAAGGTTCCTCTGCCGATTGTGATGGGAACGGAACGCCTGACGAGTGTGATCCCGACTGTGACGAGAACGGGACACCAGATGTGTGCGACGTTTCTACCGGCACTAGTCCCGATTGCAATGATAACGGTGTACCAGATGCATGTGATCTGCTAAGTGGCGAGAGCCTTGATACCAATGCAAATGGATTACCGGATGAGTGTGAGCCGAGTTTCCGCCGTGGTGATGCTAATGACGACGGAAGTGTGGATATTGCAGATGCGATCTTCATGCTTTACAGCCTCATGCTTGGCGGTCCTGCATCGGGTTGCACGGATGCAATAGATGCCAATGACGATGGCTTGCATGACATATCGGATATCATCTATGTGCTGAACTACCAGTTCCAGAACGGTGGCCCTCCACCGGCTCCGGGACCGATTACCTGCGGAATCGACATGACTCCTGGGGATGGTCTTGATTGCGAAACTTATGGAGGATGTCCGTAAGAATTGGTAAGAAGCCAGGGTTGCAGGGGCCGGAGAAGACCAAGATCTTCTCCGGCCCCTTCCCATCTCAATGAAAACCATGAGAGGATTGGCGAGCACCGGAGAAGTTTCAGCTTTGAAACGTGGAGGAAGCTCGATGGCTAACCAAGAAGATAGTTACTTTGCTGATCTGGAGATTCGATTGGCATTTACCGAGCGCAAGGTCGAGAAGATGAAACAGGAGATCGATCAACTAGAAACCCGCTTCACCTCGACAGAAGGAAAGTTGAGTTCGTTGATTCGAATGTTGCCGGTCGATCTACTCCAGGGAGATGCGGAAGAATCTAGTCCGTGACCTTCTGATCAGCCTCTTCGTCTGAGACCTCCTCGAAGAGTTCCGGAGCGACTTCATCTATGGCATCGAGAAGAATGGTAGATACCGCTTCTATGTCGCGGATGTCCACTTTCTTCTGATCCTCAAGTCCTTCGAACACGTCGAATACTACCTGGGTGAAATCTTTGTCAAGATTTTCTCTACTCTCGATAGGCAGTTCTTCAAAGTTCGTATTTTCATCGATCACCTTGCCGAAGTGTTTCTCTTCAAGGTGGCTTTGTAGTTCTTCGAAAGCCTCGACCAGGTTCACGATCGAGTTCTGAATATTTTCATTAAATGGCATCTTTTTGCCTCCTGCTCTTTTCGTATCGTACTGGAAAAATCAGCGATGTGTGGGGAACTGGCCAGAAGAATTACGGCGCCACTCCTCAGCGAAGAATGACGCCGTCCAGTTTTGCAAAGAATCGTAACGAACCGATATTACCCAGCTGTTACGGGTTTTTTCGCCTTGGCCTTCTTTTTGTCCTTGGCACCGGCTTTCTTGTCGGCCCCTACCATTTGGATGTACTTGGAGGGATTTGCTGCGACCTTGGAGATGCATCCCTTGCAGCAGACCTTGATCAGGGTGTTCCCTACGATTATGTCCTTGGCCGTGCCACCCAGATCTTTTCCGGTGATGACACATGTGGTGAGTGGGTAGCTTTTGCCTTGCTTCTTCTTGATCGCAGAATCGAGCTGGGTGAAGGTTGGCTCTGGGTTCTTTTTGATCTTCTTGGCACACCCTCCACAGCAGAGGCGAACAAGGCGGTTTTTGATGACGACTTCCTTGGCGTCCTCATCAAGTTTTTCGTTCGAGAGTAAGCAATAGTCGACGGGGTAGTTTTTCTTCTGAGCCGCGATGATTTTTTTGTCAACTTCCGCGAGATACTGATCTGGGTTTGCTTTGAACTTTGGTACGCAACCTCTGCAGCAGAATCGAACTTGACGTCCCTCATGGACGAAATCGATCGGTTTTCCCATCGATCCCAGTTTCTTACCTGCCACCGCACAGATGTCTAAGGGATAGGCTTCAGTCGCAGGAATGGGATCCTCAACGGGCGTTACCACCCCGATGGCGACTGTCAACAATAGTGAAAGCATGAAAATAGCTTCCTTTCTTAGTGATCAGGAAAAATCGGGAAACGACTTTTCAAAATCAACATTCTTCTGGAGTAAGTTAAATCACCGTCGTGCAGGGTATTACATCGTGGGCATTCAAGATACCCATTGGAATGGTTGACAGCAGGTCTCTGGCGGTTATTCCCTGCTGGCTATCATTTCCGATCGGACTCCGGATCTGTGGAGATTTCGATCTGAATCTTTGCTTTGACGGGGAAATGATCGCTGTATCCCTCTTCCCATTTGCCGCGAAATTTACGGAATCGAGCCGGCCGACTGGCGTTTAGAACTGAATCAGTCATGAAATCAGGATGGTGAATTTCAACGGAGTCTCGCACCAATGTGATGCCTTTTGAATCAAGCATCCCTGGACTAACAATGATCTGATCAAAACAGTTCCAGGTCCAACCGCTCCAGTAATAGTAAGTCCCGGTGTCGGATCCGGATGCGAATGACCAGGAAGGGTTCCAGAGGCGTGGGGAAAATGATCCATTTCGAGTGGGAGATAAATTGAGAGGGTGTTCGACAGAACGTCGTTCGCGGACTGCTTTCAGCACACTCAATACAGATGCATCCCATGGATCATCGTTGAGATCTCCGACGACCAAGATATCTGCAAGGGGATCGAGGGCGAGATGGCCATCGATGACGCCTCTTGCAGTCAATGCTGCAGCAGCTCGTTTCGGCGCACTTTTTTCGGCTCCTCCATAACGCGAAGGCCAGTGATTGACCAAAACCGTGAGAGGTTTTCCAGATACCTGTAACGGGACTTCGAGAACCCCTCGAGTTGCGATGTTCCCTTCACCCATGTCGATAGGATGAAGTGTTGCAGCATTGGCGAGCTGGAAAGGGGCGCGGTAGAGCAGAGCCAGGTCGATGCCTCGATGATCCGGAGAATCGATATGCGCGATGGACCAGCCATCGGAAACAAGAACCGATTCGGCGATCAGGTCTTCCAGAACGCGTTGGTTCTCCACTTCGCACACGGCTAGTAGATTCGTGTCGAGAGAATCGATAGCACGAGCCAGGTGCGCTAGCTTCCGACCGTATCGATTCTGGTCCCACTCCTTGTCGGGCAGAAACTCATCGTCTCCTGGATTTTCCGGGTCGTCTTCGTAGTCGAAGAGATTTTCCAGATTCCAGAAGGCAATCGATGCCACGGCAGGTTCCTCAGGTGAGAGAGCCGATAGGTCAGCATTACTGCCGAGAAGCAGGATTAGAGAGCAGAGAGAAGTGATCATGATGCCTCCGTGACTCGAGTTACTTACTGGCGAACATCGTCGGGTAGATCGATACGTTGAGCAACCCTGCCTGCAGTGGTCTATTCTTTCCGCACCACCTGGACCATAATCTAATGTTGTAGACCAGAGATCCGTGAGATTCGTCTAGAATTCTGTGAGTAAGGAGAAAATACGATGAAGAAGGTCTGGATTCAGGGTTCCCTTGTCGGGCTTCTATTTGGAGCAATGTTCGGAATCACTGTCGGTTGGTTAGTGGGTGGGGGAGTTCCTGTTTCTGCAGATTACCAGGGATTGATCGGGCTCTGGGAGTCCGATGTCATAGAAGAGACTTACGACATTTCTATCGGTCTCGACGGACTGGGGAAGCCAAAAGCTGCACGAGGACATTCAGAACAGCGTACCCAGCTACTGTTGCCACAGCACTACGGTTTGCTGGTTGGGATTACCGGAAATAGCAACGCTGCGATCTTGTGGTACCAGGATGGAATGGGCGTCATTCGTAACGCCATCATTCCTGATGCAAAGCAGCACGCGATACGTGTTCAATTGCAGAATACGACCAAGTTAAAAAGTAAAGTTATCAGAGACTAGGAGACGACAGACGCCTTACGATCGCCGATGAGAAAGGGAATCACCTCATCGGCGCGCTCTCGGGCGTCTTTTTCTCCGAGTGAGATTAACGCCTCGATGTATTCCGGTTGGAACATCAGCAGTGAGAGTAAGTCATGACTCTCTGTTTCTTGAGTTCCCAGTCCTCTCTCGAGGAAACGGAATGGGCCCGGTAAACGGGCCTCGAATTCTCTGGCCAGTACTCCCGGGTCTTCACTTGGACGAGCTGTAAGCAACTCCACCGGACGTAAACCACACCGGTCTTCTTCTGGCAGTTTTTCCAGCAGCCTGTTGAACCTCTGAACGTTGCCGGAATCGAATTCCAGCGCATCGAGGAAGACGGCATTCATCAAAATTCCCGCTACCTGTGCAGGAGGGGGGTATCCTTTTGGAGTTGTTTTCTGTGGTTCCACATCATCTGGCAGATTTCGGGTAGAGATGGCGAGGATACGCTCAGCACCCATGTGCATCACCGGTGATAGAGGGGTGGTTTGACGAACACCACCATCGCCGTGCCATGAATCCCCAATCTTGACTGCAGGAAATACGAGGGGGATGGCGCACGAGGCCATAACGTGATCGATGCTGATCTTTGCCTGAATCCCCGATCGGTACGTCCGTTCCCATTCCTTCGGGTTTTTGCCATGAATCCAGGTGACGGAACGTCCTGTATTGTAATCGGTAGTCGTGATGGCGAGGGAATGGAGATGTCCTCGAAGGATGTTTTCTTCGATACCTGGGATCTTGCCGTTCTCCAGACAACTCGTTTGATTACATAGAAAGTTTTTGAGCGGACTGGTGTCCACAAGACCTCTTGTGGTAGGTGCAAATGAACTACCACCACTGATGAGACGGAGACCCCAGCGTGTGACGATCTTGGCCAGTGATCCGGTATCTGCATTGAATACCTGATCCATCGTCAGTTGTGACCATAACCTTCTCAGATCCTCTGTAGCTCGATGAAGAGATCCCTGAAAGCGGGCGAGATGTACTGCATTGATGGCGCCTGCGGAAGTACCGGAGAGGATGGCGAAGCGCAACTGGGGCAGTCTGCGGCCGATATAGCGCAGGAAACCCGCTTGATAGGCGGCACGAGCCCCTCCTCCTCCCAAAACCAGGGCGATCCGGTTTTGCGGTTCCTTTTTCACTCCGATTCGCCTTTCAAAAAACAGTCGATATTCCCCTAAGAATCCCATCTTCTGGTGGAAACGGCATATTCACGGTTAAAGAGAAGGTCGGGCTTGCCCGCAGGGGCGCCTCGTGCACTCATCAAGATCCAAGGTGTGAACTCGGTCGAGAGTACTCAGCTTGGTATGCAAGTATGAGAGGAGAAGCGGTGCTCTCGGTGGTGATACCGGTTCGTAACGGTGTTCCTCTACTCAAGAAGACGATCAAAACGGTTCTGGAGTTCCTGGAAGAGGAGAATGGTGGAGAACTGATCATCGTATCGGACGGTTGTACAGATGACCCTACTTCCTTCATGGCACCCTGGCTCGAACAAGAAGATCGACTTCGCTTTGAATGTCTCGATCGGCATCGTGGCAAAGGGGCTGCCGTTCGACGTGGTGTACTTTCGGCACGCGGAGACAGGGTTGCTTATCTAGATGTTGATCTTTCCGCATCACCAGAGATGCTTCCGGCTCTTTTGAAGGCTGTCGATGCCGGTGCTGACCTGGTCTGTGGTTCTCGTCACATAGATGGTTCCAGGATCACTGTACAGCAGGGTATTTTGCGAGTGATTCTTGGAGCTCTGTTCCGGAAAGTCGTCCATTTATCAACGACTCTGCCAGTCAAAGATACTCAGTGTGGTTGCAAGATGTTTCGGCGAGAGAAATTGCTTCCGATTTTCGATCAGTTACAGGAAGAGGGATTTGCATTTGACATTGAACTTTTGCTGGCCGCGCGTAGACAGGGATTGGTCATCGAAGAGATCCCCATCGTCTGGTCTGATGGCGGCAGCAGTTCGGTCAGCCCTATCCTGGATGGAATGAAGATGCTTTCCGCTTTGATTCGTCTCGTTCGTCGCGACCGCGCAATTCGCCGCAGAGAAAAGCCCCAGGGATAGATTTTTGTGAGTGGCGTGTTGTTACGATTCCTTCTTTTGTGGATCGGGGGGCAGTTCTACATCCATCTCCAGTAAAAGTTCTCTGATGGCATTTTCCAGTTTTTCTCCACGCAGTCCTTTGTGCCGGATGGTGCCTTTGGTGTCGAGCAGGAATAGTGTTGGCCAGCCAGAAACTCCCCAGCGAGAGGCGATGGGGCCTCCGGTTCCTCCTCCGTCATAAAAGGAACTCCACGTGATTTTTTCGCGTGCCATCGCTTCCTTGAGGCGATCCGTACCCCGATCTGAGTTCACGCCGACTATTGCGAAGTGTTCGTTATATTTTTGCACGAGCGACCGCTCGTGTGGGTACATCGCCCGACATGGTCCTCACCAGTCACCCCAGAAATCAAGCAGTACGATCTTCCCCCGGTAGTCGGAGAGCCGGAATTTAGTCCCATCGACATCGATGCCTTCGATTTCTGGAGCCACTTTGCCAATCTCAAGATCTTCCTTTTGATGAGGAGAGAGCATCGCTGTTGCGAGAACTCCGAAGGTGGTATCTCGGAACGGGACCTCAGCGTATCGATCTTGCAGCAATTCCAGATTTTTTCGCAACTGGATGGGAGCTTTCTCATCTCTACTGCGGCGTAGAGTAAAAATTTTTGCGTGGATGGCCCAGGCATCGACACTGTTATGGGGGCTGGCCGCGATCAAAGCATCCATGAGGGGAATGACATTTTCACGACCATAGAGATATCTGAACTCCGCGATACTGCTGAGCTGAGGTGATCCGGGATATTCAGCGATCAAACGCTGGGCTTGTTTGTTTGCCGCCTGTTCCATCGTTCCAGCCGAACGTTTCCACCAGTGGTTTCTAAGGATCCACAACTCGGCACGAAGACCGCTTTCCGTTCCGGAGAGTTCCTTGGCGAGAGTCTCGAACCGTGGTTCGAATTGCTCTGCAGCGGAGCGTTGATTGCTCTTGTCTACCTCGATTTCAAAAAGGGCTTCCAGCGCCTCAACCCTCTTCATTTCACCGTCGAGATCGAAGGGAGCCGATACTGGCAAGAAACTGGCTAGTATCAGAGTCAATCCTACAGAAAGCATGAGTCACCTCCTCTGCTTGCATCGTATCACTGCCACCGGAATCGTGGGAGAGGATAGCGATGACCTTGCACCATAGGCTCGGGGGACTAGGCTCAGATAAGGAGAGGAAGGAAAGATGCGGCAGATTGCCCCAGGTGGAACTCCAATACAGCCTCGGGCGGGGGTTTTCATCAGGAGGGTTGTCCCTGTTTTGCTATCACTGCCGTGGCTCGTCATCGCCTCCTGTGGTGACGGCAGGAGCGCTGCCAATACAAGTCAGCCTCTGAAACAAGTTTCCAGTGAACCGAATCCTGAATCGGTGATCGAGCAGCCCGTGAAATCTACCGGGCATGTAGCTGAGCCTTCTGCTAAGCAGGGGATTTCAGACAGGAAAGACCCCGTGGTCGTGATCAAGGGCGATGATGGGCAGCTTGACGATGCGAATCAGGCAACTTCTAAGGAGCCCTCTCAGCTCCAGCAGGGCCTTCCGGATCTATCCCTGTTGCAAGAGCCGGACTTTCAGCGAAGGGCGAAACTGGGTCACTTGGTGGCCAAGAAGCGCTGCATCCTTTGTCACAAGATAGATGGCCGTGGGGGAGTGTTACAACCACCACTCATCCAGGTGTCGGTACGCCGTCTTGAGCGCATGAAATTGTTCACGAATCACCTGGAGATGATGCGTAAGGAGGATCCCAATCGTTACGAGGCAAGGAAGGAACAATTTCTCGCCATCGAAAAAGAACCGGATCTACTTCGCAAAATGTCACAGTGGTTACATGGGTACCTGAAGCAGCCCACTTTTGACAATGCCCAGGCAAAGATGCCCCTCCAGGTGCTCAAACCTGAGGAGGTCGACCAACTTGCCAGTTATGTCATTCAGCTTTCCATCGAAGGGCTAAGAGAGGGTGTGAAGCCTCTGGAATGATGCCATTCCTGGCTATCTGTTACAGTGACTATCGTGCCAACGCGTGTTCTTGTGCATCTGAGAGAACACCACCATCACCTCTGCAAACGATCCAGTTATAACTTTGGATGTCATGTTCCTGCTGCGATCTGTCAGGGCTAGTTGAATTTTGACATGTGGGTATCCTGGGAATTACTAAGAGTTTCTCTCTGGTGCAACCCGCGTATTTTCAGGACGATCTCGGGGGATGTCTCCTGGATCTGCTTCGGCAGAAACGCGCGCACCGTTCCCGACCTTCGGGTCGGCGGATCTTCGTGGGAGAATCGGGGGACACATCGTGGATCGATGGTTTTACCAGAGTCCACGTGCCTCTCGGCCTGTCTCCTCGGGCCGAGAGGTTTTCTTTTTTTGTCCGACTGAGTATTTCTCCAATAGAATATCGACCTGGAGGTCCGCCTGCAGAATGGGCGATGCGAATGCTCTGTGACCGCTGAAGATTTCGGGGGTTTGAGAAGAATCGAACTAAATCCCTGCGAGCCCCAGATCACTTTCGTCTAGCAATTTGAAACCATCGTCGATGAGAAGCTCTCTGGCGGTATTGTTTTCATCGACGTGGACGATGAAAACACCAAAGCCGTGCGGACGAGTCAGCATCGGATAAGCATAGTGGATATTGATCTCAGCCTGGATCAGCGAGCGGCAGATCATCCTCAGACCCGCCCGTTCGTTGGGAACTTCGACGGCGAGGATTGCATTCAGCGAAGTGGGTACTCCGTTTTCCATGAGTACCTGTTGGGCGGTGCCCACTCGGTCAACAATGATGCGAACGATGGCGTGGTCTGCGCTATCGATCACTGTGATGGCATGAAGAAGGATGTCCTCAGTGGTGAGGTAGCGAAGGATTTCGCGCAATTTACCCACGCGATTATCCAGAAATAAACTCAGTTGACGCACGAACGGGTCGGAGTAGTCCTTTTCCGTCTTCAGCATGGGAGGATCATAGCCCTTCTAGACCCGGGCATGAAAGGACCCATTAACGACAAACTGGCCGGTTAGAAACCCCCGTTGTTACCGCCGCCGTTGTTATTGCCGCCACCGTTGTTGTTACCGCCGCCGTTGTTGTTACCGCCGCCGTTATTGTTACCGCCGCCTGATCCGCCACCACGTCTTCCCCAGTTGTTGCCCTGTGGCAATTCGAGGTACTGGGCGTACTGATCGGCGTTGAGGACTTGTTCGATTTCTGCGTTCTGTTCCTCGCGTGTTTGTTCGAAGAAGTTCCTCATCTCGCCTCGATCAAGATCAAGCTCGCGAGATTCGCTCCATATCTGATGCATCTCGGTAGAGTGTTCTGTCAGCAAAGCGGTGAACTCTTCGGCCTGGTTTCCTGTCAGACCCAACCGTTCGGCCGTCCTTTCGGCCCTCTCCGCTGCCCTTTCCATCATCCGTTCCTGATTTCTCTCGCTACGTTCGGCGCGTTCCTCTTCCTGGACAGCCGCCAGTGTATCTCTGACCTGCTGATCGAGTTCTTGAGGATTGACATTTGATGCCGAATTGGAATCGGGGCTCGAGGTGGGAATTCCTCTAGCGATCATTCCCAGGGCACTGACATTTTGTGCGATCTGCTCGGCAATGGCGGAGACAACCTCTTCGGGCATCACAGTGGCCGTTGCTTCAGAGTCGCCGGCCGTATCGGTCCAGGAGATGGTCTGGGTCGATTCCGACTTTTGTTCAAGAACATCCAGCCGCTCCTGAAGACTGACAACGCGCTTGCTCAGCCGTTCTGCCTGATCTACAGCTTGCTGGGTTTCGTATTGATTGTTGTAGGCACTGTAGCCAGTGAGGACCACCAGGATGCTCAAAATTATGAGTGCAGGCTTCATCGTTCTCCTTGTTTCCATGGAGCAAGTATAGCTCCAGAATTACAGCCTCTTGCCGTAACAGTAACCCCGAATTTACTCTAAAGATCCTTCAGGATCCCAAGATTTCCTCCAATTGTTGCTGACATTGCTCCAACAGGCCTTGGGAGTCCTCCTGGAGGGTTTGAATCTGCTCCTCGATGGCGGTTCGCCACTTCTCGTCTTTGACCTCGACCAGATTGACCCTCACGTTGAGGATCGCTCCTTCGAGTCCGGCTCGGGCCATCCAGGTGGCGGTGCCCGCATCGGTGATCCCCGCTGGTAGGCCCCGTTGTGAAGCCTGGAGGGCCAGCTTCATCACCTCCAGGCATAGTTCTGCCGTGACCAGTGGGACTTCCGTTGCGTGGCGATAACCAACCTCGATAGCGTTGGCCCGTGCTTGCTTCTGCTCGGGGTTACTCTGGGGGAGACGCATCGCCTTGATCACTCCCTCGAAGGCTTCCGTATCCTGATCTACCGCACGCAGGAGATCATCTTTCAGAAGTTGGGCCTGAATCGCGATGGATTCCATCTCAGATTGCCGTTTGCGGTATTTACGTTTTGCAAAGGTGAGGTTGGCCACCATCGAAGAAAGTGCTGCTCCGAGAGATCCAGCCAGTGCCGCGATAGAGCCTCCTCCTGGAGCAGGAGAATCGCGCGAGACCTCATCGACAAAATCGTTGACGGGGTGTCGGGTCAAAGGACCATCAGTCGCCGCCATTCCTAGCACCGAGCGTTTCGGATCGAAGTCGGAGATGTCCGAGAGCCCCAGCGATTGAACGGCAGTAGCAATGATGTCTTTAACAGGGATTCCACGACTGGAGCCCTGATTTGACAGGTAGTGCTCTCCACTTTCTCGGATGGCGGGATAAGGCGCTACTCCCACTAACTCAGATCCGGTGATGATGAGACCTCGATCTTCTGCGAGCTGGCGACAGGCATCGAAAACGTGATGCATGTTGGTGACGTGGAAATCTGTGAGATTGATGGATATCTGGGCCCGGCCGTATTCGGGAATCACCCAGCCGACTGCCCTGCAGTGCTGGAACATGCCCCTTTTCATGACCATCTCACCATCGAGACTGGAGACATCTTGGCCGAAGAAATCGGCTTCCTTTTCGAGGGAAGTTCCGTGGGTACGAAGGTGTTGGTCGAGTTCTTCAAGACTTGAAAATACTTCCGCTGTGATCCCTGAAGGCCAGATGCCTTGATCAGATCTATAGCGGAGCAGCTGACCACTTGAGTAGTAGGGTGTGCGTGCATTGATCCGAACTGCTCGACCCTTTTCGCGGATTTCCATGGCAAGATCGTTGGCCTGGCTCTTGTCGCGGGTGTTGAGGTTCACGTTGTAGGCGATCAGGAACTCGCGGGCTCCGACGGTGACGACCCCGGGGCCAGGCAGGAAGTGAGCCGGTCCAAAGTCCGGCTTCCATTGTTCGTCCGTCATCTTCTCGGCGAGAGCCTCGTACTCACCCCTCCGAACGTCCGCCAGTGACATACGATCTTCACGAAGTGCGGCGCGATCATACATGTAGACCGGGATCTCCAGCTCTTCACCGATTCGTTTTCCCACCGCTCTTGCTATCTCGATGCACTGTTCCATCGAGATTCCACTGACGGGGATGAAGGGGCAGACATCGGTGGCACCATGACGGGCGTGCGCACCTTGGTGCGTGCTCATGTCGATGAGCTCCGCAGCCTTTTCGACCAGACGGAACGCGGCCTCGGCGATCGGATCGGGCGGCCCCACGAGGGTGATCACTGTACGATTGGTATCTGCGCCCGCATCGACATCCAGGACATCGACATCATCCACGGCGGATGCCGCAGCAACGATGAGATCAATCTTCTGGCGGTCACGTCCCTCGGAGATGTTGGGTACACATTCTACGAGAGCTTCAGCGTTGACTATTGACGACATCAAATCCTCCCTGAACCCGACATGATGGAGCGAATCCGTTCGTCAGTCGAGCGGCTCTGGCAGGTTTCATTCGCCATGCGCCTGTTGGAGATGTTGAAGAAGCGGGGAATCATCCAGGTCTCGATCAGGATCTCTCCGGACGATGTGCACATGTCCCGGGTCTCCGGCCGTCCGGACCAGTTCTACAACAAAGGTCGGACCCTGGATCCGATAAGCGTGACGCATTTCCTTGTCGAGTGGTCCCCACCAGGCGAATCGAATCTCGTCGAGGCTTGCATCGGTGATACGAGATTTTTCTGCCTGCTCGATGGAGGAGTTCAATATTGCGAGATGAGAATCGATGAGGGCATCGAGCAGGATCTTCTGGGATGGATCCAGTTGGTCGAGACGGATACCCAGGGCATCGGGTGCGCCTGGATGTCCCGGTCCGGTCACGACATCTCGAGGAAGTCCGCTCTTCTGGATGGCGATTTCCTTTTGTTCTGCTGTGAACGCTCTCATCAGGGTGAGAGCCAGGTCTTCTTCCTCATCGAGAAGTTCGGTCCCGGTGTTGGGACCCATCAGAGGAACTGTCGGAGCGGCGCCCAGGAAGGCGGGTGTAGAAGAGAGCACCTGGTTACCATCGAGCAGGAACTTGATTGAAATGTGGTGTCCTTCGACTCGCCAACCCCAGGGAGCATTCGCGCCGGGTTCACCGAAGATGGCAAAGGTGTAGAGCCCAGGGTCCCGAGATGGATCAGGTTTGCCAGAGCGATTAGAAGCTGCACTCATCATTCGTAACACATCTTCAAGTGCCACGATGGCATTCCATTTCAGTTGTCCCGTATCGGAGAGACCACTTCTCACCAGGCGTTGTGCCAGAACTCTTTCTTGAGCAGTCATTTCATTCAGTTTCAATCCTGGCCGCTCGCCGGGAAAATATGTCCAGGTGGAGAGCGCTTCAGTTCCTTTAGACCCCGGAGTGGCAACGAAGTGGATTTTCTCTCGTTGGTCTTTTCCCAGGGCATCCAGCAGTGAACGGGCACACTGGCTGATATCTCTGGCCACCTGCTGCGGAATCAGAACCCCTTTTCCGGAACCGGGGAAAACAGGAAAGGAACCGACGAGGATCGGAACCAGCAGGAATACCGATAGGAATATCTTTGTCAGCAGTCGACGGCGATGGGGAGATTTAGTTGGTTTCATTGGTTACCTCCGCGGACATCCTGAACCCTGGAACTGGTTCATAAAAGTGCCGTGTTCAGGATTGTCGAGATCGCGGGGTCGAGTCGCTGCTTTTGCCCCTCGTCGGGCTTCTCAACGGCCTTGGGGGGCAGTTTCCCTCCGGGAATTTAATTTCGGTTTGTCCAGGGTCCCTCGAATTCGGAAACGTAGAAGACGGTTTGCAATATCTGAGATGAGTGGTGCTCCGCCCAGAGTCTGGGGTTCCATCACCAGGTTCAGGTTCTTGTTGAATCCCACGGTTCCCCTACCGAGGATTTTTCCTGTGGGACTTCTCAGTATGATCGAGCCCAATCCCTGGAAATCGAATATCTGATCATGGATGATGAAATTACAGTCGGCTTCCTTGATCCGATTATTATTGCGATTGAGTCCCTCGAACGGATTGATAATGGCACCTGCCAGAAGCGGGATCGTTACCAGTTTTCCGTTTCGGATCGAGAACTCGCCGTCACCTTGCACCGACTCCGGTGACCCGACGATGCCTTCCACCTTGGCGGATCCTTTAGCTTCGCCACGAACCCCTTTCTTGCGAAATAGGATTTCCGAGCCAAGTGAGAGATCCACATTGGTGAGATTCGCTTCGCCAGCAAACACTCCATCGTTTGGATTCAGATCTGCGAAGAAGAAACCATTGAGAGGTCCACCGTAGATTTCACTGGGGCCCAATTCTGCCTGAAAAAGCATCGATCGATCCGCTGGAAGTCGCTGGATGATCCACTGAGATGGGGAGCTCTCTTTGACATCACTCTGGATTGCCAGGCTAGGATGATCGATTCCGTAAGTGAAACTGAGTGTCCGGGTCGGGGGCACCGTGGCATGGAATCGAGAAAATCTGAAATCGCCATCGGACAGCTGGCCTGAGAATGTATGACCCTGACCAGGTTGGATTCCACCATGGATCACGAAGTTCGCTGACAGTTCTTCGGCACGCAGTGCGAAATCGAATCCGCCTTGTTCTAATTGGCCCTGGACGTCGTACTGAACGATCTCGCTGGGATCTTCGAGTTCGTTCTTCTGATATCGGTACAGAACACCGATCCGACCCGAGACACTTCCAGCTAGTTGCATCTTCAGGAAGAAGTTCTTCAGATCCTCGGGAAGGTTTTGGACCAATTCTTCATCTGAAAGAAGCAACCCCTTGCCATCTGGCCCATCGAGAATCGTTAAGTCCAGCGAGAGAAGAGTGGTGTCTGCCGAAGGCGGAAGGTCCTCGGTAGAATCATCGGGTCCTATTTCGCCGGAGACACTCACGATCGGTGAACTATCAGGATCGGTTTTCAATTCATCGAGCCGGATACGTCCCTCGGTACTGGAAAAAACCACTTGGCCCTGATGGAATACCAGTGGGTAAGGAAGTTTGTGGTAACGCAGGCGCACCGGATCGGCGATCCGTGAACGGACGTAGATATCAAAAGGAGTGTTCTCGTCGATACGAAGTTCGACGATGGTATCGAGTGATCCTCCGCCTTTCAGGATGTCGAGCGAACGGAGTCGGTCCGCAACCTCAGCTGGCAAGGCAGAAATCAATTCTTCGTCAGGAACCAGTTTCGGGCTCTCGATGGGTATCTCCATCCGCGCAATCTGCCCGTTATCGAATTCAATCAATCCAGCAGGAAGTGCCAGTTCACTCTGGCCGTGTCGCCCAGTGAGGTTCTGGAACAGTACCTTTCCTTGGGTGGCTTCGATGATGACCCGTCCGAGGAGATCATGGACGCGATAGGGGAATGCTTTATGCGCGATGCTGGCTTTTCTGGGGTCCAGCAAGATTCGCAGGTCTAATGGATCGCCGGTTTTTTGACGTTCGAACTCGATACGAAGATCTGATTCTCCTTGTGGCGAATAGAGATCGAAGATGTCTGAGTATCGATCACCGAGTGCTGTCCGGACCCGATCATCAAGAGATAGCGATTTGCCCTCTATGACGAGATGGGTTTCTCCGCCCGGTTCTGCCTTGAAGATTCCACGACCGCGGATGGGTTCGCCCGCGATTCCGCCGGAGATATCCAGCTCGACTTGACCATCGAAATAACGAATTTCTCCCTGAAGGTTGCGAAGAGGATATGGGTAATCAAAGTAACTTCCATCAACATCTGACAGAACAATCCGCATTTCCTCTACCGCTGGTGGATATTGTTCGCTCGCCGCTGTAATACGAAGATCGAACTCTCCAGATGGAGAAAATTTGCTCCAGATTTTCTGGATGGCTTCGGGAAGTACATCATAGATTCTTGGTTCGAAGACGAGGCCCTCGATGGCGAGTTCGAGTTCGCTTCGGCCAGGTTCGAGTGCGTCCAATTCGATTTCCCCACGCAGTAGCGCTCGTGCCCCGAAGAATTTCCCCTCCAATGGATCTCGGAAAGAGATGGCGTCTGGTGTGATCTCTAGCTTTCCCGACAGTTGATCGACGAAGATGTTGGGTTCCTGGAACCGAAGTGAGCCTTGACTGATACTGAGTTCGGTAGAATTTTTAACCGGCTGTGCGTCGCGTAAAATCAGAGTGTGTTTCAAACTGGCAATTCCGGTTGGATGGTAATTGTCCCAGATCAATCGGAGTGCCGGCGGAATCCTCTCTCGGAGGTGTTGATCGAGCTGTATCCGATCGATATCGAGTGCGAGCTCGAAATCTCCCATCGAGAGTCTTCCACCACCTTCAAGACGGATACTACGCACCGAGCTATCGAAGGCGACACCATCAAGATTCCATAGTTGTGAGTCGTCGGGGGAAACTTCGAGTCGCAGGCTGGAGACCTGTAAACCTTCTGGACTGTGAGCAATCGTTTCGGGGCAAGTTTCGACGCGTAGGTTGGAGATAATCAACTCGGGTGGGGATAGTGCAGTCGTGTCTTCCGTATCGTAAGCAGGTGCAGGCCCCTGGATGGGAGCTATCGAGTCTCGCATCACATCGAGAATGGTCAATTCTCCCAGGTGATCTCTTTCCAGGGTCATCGTCGACCCCGAAATTTCAATCCGCTCGATGTGTGTTTTACCCAGCAGTAGTGCTAATGGGTCCAATCCGATCTCGAGATGAGAGATTCGAAGTAACTCTGCATAGCGGCTTCCGTGGGGAGGGTGAATCACAAGATTCTTGACAAGAATTCTGGAAGGCCATCTCCATTGAATGTCCTCGATGACGAAACCGGTGGAAAGACGTTCTGCCAGAAGAGCCTGAGCGCGATACTTCATCTGCTCTGGACTCAGAACCCAGGATCCGATCCAAAAAGTCACTCCAGCAAACAAGACCGGAATGACGATGATGAACAGAAGAATGCGACGGTATCGGGCACGAAGTCTGGTTTTGGTTGCCTTTTTTCTGCCTTTTGGAAGGGTAATGGAAACAGTGGCAGTATTTGAACGGGTAATATCTTCCACTTGCTTACCTCCCTTCCAGCTCTAATTCTTCGGAGATCCTGGCAACATGATGCCTGTTGATTCTCCTGCCCAGCAGGCAGGTCACCTCATAAGGTAAGATTCCACACCATTGTGAGATCTCTTCAGCTTCAATTCGCTCGCTTCCGGATGAACCGATCAAAACAACTTCATCCCCGACTACGGTTCCGGGAACGTCGGTGACATCGATGATTGTGTAATCCATCGTTACCCGACCTACCACCGGAACACGCTGTCCCCGAATGACCATCTGACCACAATTCGAAAGGGTCGAGGGGAAGCCATCGTGATATCCGATAGGTACCGTTGCCAGTCTTGATTGTCGAGTAGTTACATAAGTTCCACCGTAACCTATCGAGTGTCCCGGGGGGTGATCACGTAGGTATACGATTTGACTACGGAGGGAAAGAGCTGCTTCCAGGCCGCTTCCGGCCGGGAGTTTGTTAAAGAAACCATAGAGAGCTCCTCCGATACGAACCATACCAGCAGCGGGATCGGGGTCTCTGAGAGCAGATTCGCTGGCATCTACATGAACCAGAAAAGAATCGAATCCGGCACTTTGTAACTCTCTGACGATCTGGTGCAGTATTTCCCGCTGGCGAGAAACGATCTGCGGTTGTGAGGGGGAAGGGAGGTGAGTACCAATCCCCTCGAGGCGCAGTCCTTTACAATGATCAATCGCCCACGCATGAGAGACCGCCTGATCGGGACTCACTCCGAGCCTCGACATTCCAGTGTCGATCAGTAGATGGACTCCGAGGGTTTGTCCCATCTGGAGTGCTGTTTCATTGAGGATCTTGATTCGTCCTGGAGAATGGATGGTGACAGAGACCTTCTGATCGATGAGAAGGTCCAGTTCTGGTTCTACCAAAGCACCGAGAACGAGGATCGGAGTCGAGATTCCGGCTTCACGGAGATCAAGAGCTTCCCGTGATGTTCCTACTCCGAGGAAATCGATGTTTTCCGCGGCGAGTCGCCTAGATACCGCGATGGAGCCGTGTCCGTACGCGTCCGCTTTGACTACTGCGAGGATCTTCTTATCAGGCAAATGACGTCGGAGAAGTTTGAGGTTATTCGCGATGACATCGAGATCGATGGTGGCCCAGGCACGTTCCGGTTTCATGCCTGTTCCTCTCCTGCGA
This sequence comes from Planctomycetota bacterium, assembly GCA_002711105.1. Classification (GTDB taxonomy): domain Bacteria; phylum Planctomycetota; class UBA8108; order UBA1146; family UBA1146; genus UBA1146. Next base: position 25,825 of record PAIH01000044.1, on the reverse strand, counting down.
TACGACGACGTCGGACTTCTTCAGCTCGACTCACCCGGAGATATCGAGGGTTGAGCAGGTGCGGCTGTTCCCAACCGGGAGGAGGCGCACTTCCTGCTACGATCTCATGTACGAGCGAGTTCGCGATCTTCAGGCCATGGCAGGCTCGCGGGATGTCCCAGTTTTCAGGGCCGGTCTCCAGGTGTGCAGGAAAATCGGCTGCTCTGGAACCGGAACCGATGAATCGCGTTCCGGGCTCGATCAGGGCAGAGAATTGTTCCTTATTGAGGGCCTGATCTTCGTCGAGGCGCAGTACATTGCCCTGGCTGATTTCGAACAAGGCCAGGTCCAGATCTCCACCGCTGGCGTCGAGAACAACTCCCCATTTCCCATCCTCCTCGATGTTGGAGGCGATGACATCGAGCGATGATATCCCCAGTGCTGGAATTTTGAGTGACCAGGCGATGGCTTTTGCAGCGGAGACTCCGATTCGGGTGCCGGTGAAGGAGCCCGGTCCGATACTGACCGCAACTACTGCAAGGCGAGCCTTCGCCTGGTTTCGCTCGATGATGGTGTCAATCCTCGGCAGCAGTTCTTTCCCGTGTACCAACCCAGGGCTGAACAGTTCTTCATCCCGACTTTCCCCGTCGTAGGTTCCTAGCGCAACGGAACCACTTCGTTGACTGGTCTCAATCATCAGAATGTAGCCGTCGGGAGATATTTTCATTGAGAATGATCTCCGTAGTTCCGTTGGAAGTGTACGGCATTTTTCGCGTACTTGTTCGCCGAGGCGATGAAGGAAGCCAGTTCCGTTTCCGAAACTTCTCTCACGATTCGTCCGGGTACTCCTACGACGAGTGACCGGGGAGGGATTTGAGTTCCGGGAGCTACTACCGCTCCTGCAGCGATCAGGCTTCCTTCGCCTACCGCAACATCTTCTAGTAGCACAGAACCCATTCCGATGAGTGACCCGTCCCCGATTGATCTGCAGTGAACGATGGCTCCATGACCAATGGTGACGTCATCTCCTATGACCAATGGCTTATCAGGATCCGCGTGTAGAACCGCCAGGTCTTGAACATTCACTCTTTCACCCAAGCTGATGGGGGCGTCATCGCCTCTCAGGGTAGCGCCGTACCATATTCCTGACCCTTTGCCGATGCGCACATCACCAACGATGGTGGCGTTTCCAGCGTGGAACCAACCGTTTACCTCGTGGAAAGAGCTTCCAATTCGAAGGTCCACGGGATCTCCGGGGAGTGTACGATTTTCTGGTGAGGCGGAATCCGCCGCATCGGATGGTGTCATCCCAATTTCTCTCCTGAACACTGTATTTGCCTGGCTTGCCATCGGCACCTTCGACTAACGATAATCAGACACAAGGCAGGCAGCAACGCCCGCCAGAAAGGAGACAGCGGATGCCCCATGCCGTCATTTCGGGAGCACCTCCCCTTGACCAGTTCTGGCACGGGTTCGAGCCATATCAACAAGTAAACGGTTCGGAAGTGAGAAATCTCCTGGCCGCCTATCTACGCTCGGACGCAACGCAGTTACTGGTCCTGGCTCTGGCGATCGAACTGGGAGTTACACAGCGTTTCTTGATTGTGGTCGAACAGAAGAAGACAAACACCGTGGTTCGTTGCCAACAGCATCATCCGGTGGAGAAAACAGCAGGAGTGAAGGCTCTTGTGGCGCAGGTGGCAATTCGTCTCATTGAAGGTGGGGGAACTCTGGAAAAAACAAACTTGCCAGAACTCTAGCCCCTGGCTCTCTTCATCAGATTCTTGACCTGGGTTACATCCACCGGATTCTTTACATCGTTGTCTTCCTTCAGCGAGGTGCCAACGATCGCAGCGTCGGCAATCTCCAGGATCCGAACGACGTTGTCGTGATCGACGCCACTACCGGCGAGCAGCGGTGTTCGGGGGATTGCCACTCGCACCTGTCGTAGTTCTTCGAGATCGAGCGGATCTCCGGTTGATTTCCCCGTCACGATCACCGCATCAGCGAGTCCCCTCTCGACCGTTTCGACGGCAGCATTACCTGCATCGTAGTCGTTTGATCTGGCAGCATGTTTGACTCCCACATCTGCAGCGATGGCAATCGAGTCTGCGTCGATGATTTGCCGTTGTCGTAGGGTTTCATGGGCACGTCCGCTGATCCAGCCCTGGTCAGTCAGCATCGCCGAAGTGTGAACATTGACGCGGATGAAACGACTACCGGTGGCAGCAGCGATGGCCAGTGCTGATGAAGCATCATTTCGCAATACGTTTACCCCAACGGGGACCGTGATTGCGAGTTCGATGATGGCGGACACGATAACGCTCATCTCCGCCACGGTACTGGATTCTACCTTGACCGGCTGGAACGGAGCATCGCCGAAGTTTTCGACGATGATCGCGTCGATTCCACCGGCAAGCAGAGCTTCGGCATCACGAATAGCATACTGTCGGATATTTTTTCGGCTGTCGTCACAGCGTGGGCTTCCCGGTAGTGGGCGAAGATGCACGACTCCGATGATCGATCGACTGCCGAGGCCGAAGGGGAATGCCATCCGACTCCTTCCAGGAAGTTGGATAGTGTACCCTGCCATGGCATTTCGGGCAGTGGAAGGAGAGTTGCATTGGATCGTAGGGTCATCGTGACGGGGGGAAGTCGCGGTCTCGGGCTTTCCATCGCTCAACAACTGACGACGAATGGTTGGCAGGTCGGAATCGTCGCGCGGGATGGGGAGGCAGTAGCGGCGGCGCTTCGTTGTGGTGCTGCGGTATCGGGAGTGAGTGCTGATCTGGTCGATCCGATCGCTGCAGGCTCTGCCATCGAGCAACTGGCGCACCAACTGGGAGGGCTCGATGCCCTGGTCAACAATGCTGGGAAGGTACTTCGCAGTCGCTTCGATGAACTCGATCCCGAGCAGTTTCGAGCGGTCATCGAGCAGAATTTATTGTCAGCGGTTCACGCCACGATGGCCGCTTTACCCCATCTAAGGCAGTCCGGAGGGGGGTCTTTGGTCCAAATTTCCTCAATTTCGGGGACTCAGCCGCTGCCAGGCGGATCGGCCTACGCTGCCGCAAAACACGGTCTGGTAGGCTGGAGCCGCTCGATTTTTCACGAATTTCGAGATGAAGGAATCCGCGTTTCCCTGGTCCATCCGGGGTCTATCGAGTCTGGAGGGTCTCCAGGGGTCCCCGCAAAGGAGGTTGCCCAGGTGGTGGCAGGGATCCTGCAGGCTCCTGAGGGAACCCTGATCGGAGAGGTCGAGGTACGGCCTCTTCAGGCTCCTCAATCCTGACGGAACTCCTTCCAGCATAACAGGTTGACGAAGTCTGGGGTGGCTGATAATCTCCCAGCTTGCGCCCGGGTCTGGCCCCAGTTCTGATCCGAGCTGGCTCGGCGCACCGTTCTCGACTGCCGGATCGGGTTTGGCCCGGGGAGAAGCGTGGACAGACCGACCATCATTGCGGGGAACTGGAAGCACAATCCCGATCGAAATCTGGGCGAATCTCTCTGGCGAGAGGTCGCTGCAGGTACGATGAGTCGGATTCCTGCTGGCGAGCACAATCCGCCGGTGAAGGTAGTGATTTTTCCACCGACCCCCTGGCTTGGTTGGTTGGTGTCACGAGAAGGCCTTGAGTGCCTTGGCAACGGGTTTCCGGAGTCCGCTGTTCTCGAGATTGGCATGCAGGAGATCTCGGATCGTCCTGTTGGTGCCTACACCGGAGAAGTAGGTGCGGAACTGGCACATCAGTTCGGTGCCCGTTGGACTCTGGTCGGGCACTCGGAGAGAAGGATTCACTTTGGCGAGACCGATGAAGATGTGGCGCGGCGGTTAACTGCTGCTGTTGACCATGGACTTTGTCCGTTGTTATGCATCGGTGAAACGTCGGAAGAAAGAGATGCAGGTCGTACCTTCGAGGTGGTTTCACATCAACTTGAAGTGGGACTATCTCGATTTGATAAGAAACATGAGTACGCGATCGCTTACGAGCCCGTGTGGGCCATCGGAACCGGCCGTACTGCGACAGTGGAGCAGGTAGAAGATGTGCACCAGCATCTTCGAGAACTTCTCCAGAAGAAAATTGGATCGGCATCGGATGGAATACCGATCCTTTACGGTGGAAGTGTGAAACCGGATAACGCGCGAGACCTGCTGGGTCTCGATGTGGTGGATGGAGCCTTGGTCGGAGGAGCGAGCCTGAAAGCGGCGAGTTTCCTGGAGATTCTGGACGCGGGAATTGCAACGGCGTGATACGTCGGATTTCTGCCCTACAGATGAGGTGAAGAGATGCTGACCTTTCTGATGATTGTTCTGGGATGCGTAACGGTCCTGCTGGGGCTGGCGATACTGCTACAGGAACCGAAACAGGCTGGGCTCTCGGGAGCTTTCGGGCTGGGCGGATCGGAGCAGATGTTGGGTACCAGTACCACCAGTGGCATAGCTCGTTTCACGATGTTTCTCGCTGTAGCGTTCTTTTTGCTCTGCATCACCGTGGGCTTGATGGCCCGAGAAGATCGAGATGACACCCGCCTCAAGCCCGATCCGATCGAGCCAGGGTTTGGTGCTCTGGAACCGGGAGTCGGGGGTGTTCCTGGATCAGAAAACGTAGGGATCGGCGATGCGATTGGCGGAGCTGAAGCGGTGATCGGCGGCGACGCGGTGAATGTCGGAGATGCCGCAGGTGCTGTCAACAATGATACCCCGGTGGTAGACCCTCCGGTGGTGGACCCTCCGGTGGTGGACCCTCCGGTGGCGGACCCTCCAGTGGTGGATCCTCCGGTGGTGGACCCTCCGGCAGACGGTGATCCGGTTGGCGATACTCCTGTCGAGATCCCAGCCGGAGGTGGTGCGGCGAATGAAAACGGGGGAAGCGGCAATTGACCGATACCCTGCGGAGCATGACGGGTTTCGGATCCGGATCCCGTGAAACGGACAAAGTCCGGGTGAGGGTGGAGTTGAGATCGGTGAATCACCGATATCTCAAGATCTCTAGCCATCTCCCCGATGCGTTTTCGTCGCTCCAGGGACAGATCGACAACTTTTTGAAGGATAAGATCGGGAGGGGTTCTATATCCATCTCGATACAGGTTGAGGATATCGACAATGGCCTCGACAACTCCGGTTTCGTTGCGATCAAGAAGAACTACGAAAGACTATGTCTCCTCCGTGACGAGATCGCACCAGGTCAAGAGGTAAAGATCTCCGACGTGATCCAGATGCAGGGTATGGAGGGGTTGGAACATCAGACTGATGAAGAATCAGACGCTCAGCTGATGAACGCTCTCGAAGAAGCAGTCGGGACATTGCGGCAGATGCAAGAAAGTGAAGGAGAGCGACTGCGCGAGGAATTTAATCGCATCCTTTCTTGTATCGAGAAAGGGATTACTGAGCTTGAAGAGGCCCTACCGGATGCGATGCAATGGTTAGGTCAGAGATTTAAAGAACGGATCCGTCAGTGGGTAGAGCCGACCGGAGTGGATCTAGATTCTCAGGATCTAGCTCGGGAAATCGGCATCCAGGCGGAGCGTTCAGACATTACCGAAGAGCTGGCTCGGTTGCGTGGTCATCTCATTGAATATCGCAAGGTCATCTCCGAGGGTGGACGAGCTGGTCGTCGTCTCGATTTCCTGACCCAGGAGATGTTTCGTGAAGCCAATACGATGGCTTCGAAATTACCGCGACATGATCTCGCTCACACTGTGGTCGAGATCAAGGTTCAGGTGGATCGATTGCGAGAGCAGACACAGAACATCGAGTGAAGAAACTCCTCTCGGCAGGGAGGACCAAGAGAAGGGGGCGGTGCAGTGACCGCTCGCGGAATCCTAGTGGTTCTTTCTGGACCCTCCGGGGTCGGAAAGACCGTGGTGAGCGAGGGGCTACAGAAGGAAGCCGGGTATGTCCGGGCCATCACTGCAACCACCAGGTCTCCTCGAGCAGGGGAGAAAGATGGAGTGGATTACCACTTCCTTGATCGCGAAGGATTTGAGAAATGCGTTGAGGAAGGGGGATTTCTGGAGCACGCGGAGGTGCACGGAAATCTCTATGGAAGCCCTCGGGAGGGTATTGAGCAACAGCTCGATCAGTCCAGGGCGGTACTGTTGCTGATCGACGTCCAGGGTGCTGAGAAGTTGCGTCAGGACGAAGTAGCAGCCTTGCAGATTTTCCTGGAGCCCCCTGGGATCGAGGAACTAAGACAACGGATCGAGAGTCGCGGTGTTGAAGATGATGAGACAATTACCCTTCGATTGCGTAACGCGCTCTCGGAGCTGAAACAGAAGTTTAGGTACGATCACTGCGTCGTCAACGATGTGCTCGATGATACGGTCGAGGAAGTTTCCTCGATCATCGAAGAAGAGTTGAGTCGCAGGAGAGAGATTTGAACTAGAACCGAGGATCCGGCGCTCGAAGATCGCTGGATCTGGAATGGAGGCATTCGTGCTGGACGTCGAAATCGAAGACCAGCTCGTGGAGAAGACGGGCGGGAAGCTCCAGCTCACTGCTCTGATGCAGAAGCGCATAGTGGAACTGAAGCGAGGGGCTCGTCCACTTGTTGAGATTGACTCGACCGATCTACAGGAGATCGTGATTCAAGAAATCCTGCAGGATAAGGTTATTCTTGCAGAGCTGGAGGTTTCCGAGGCCAGCTTCCTTACCGATGCGCGCAAGCTCTCTGGAGATGGCGACTCGGATGACGAGAAAGAGGTCTACGGTTCTGATCTGAAGAAGGTCAAAGAAGAGCGGATCAAGGAACTTTCGCAGTTCCTCAATCCTACCAAGGAATGATGGAGGCGGTGCGACGTGTGTTTTGCACACGTCGCACCGTGATCTTCCGTGAACGATGCCATGAATTGGGAATCCCGAAAAATCATCCTCGGTGTTACCGGAGGTGTTGCTGCTTACAAGGCAGTGGATCTTGCCTCTCGTTGGACCCAGCGCGGGGCCGCGGTTCGGGTTCGAATGACTCCTGCGGCGTGTCGATTCATTCAACCTCTCACTTTTGAGTCCGTGACTCGATCCGAGGTGATCTCGGAAATCTGGCATCCCGTGGGTACTCATGACCGACCGGAACATATTGGTGCCGGAGACGATGCGGATGTATTCGTGATCGCTCCCGCCAGTGCGGATCACATCGCACGTCTGGCCCATGGATTCGGGGATGACGTGGTTTGCCTCACTGCTCTTGCCTGGGATGGTCCGACCGTGCTGTGCCCGGCGATGAATGATCGGATGTGGCAGAATCCTGCGGTTCAAACCAACATCAGGATTTTGCAGGAGCGTGGATTTCACATCGTCGGACCCGGAATGGGCCATTTGGCCTGTGGTTCGACGGGGCCAGGGAGACTGGCAGATCTCGATGAGATCGATGAAATCGTATCTGGTCTTATTGCTGCGCGAGAACTCTCTTGAAGTCCCCGGTCCTGCTGATCACTGCGGGGCCGACGCGTGAGCCCATCGACGATGTCAGGTTTCTCAGTAACGGAGCCAGTGGGACCCTGGGAATCGAGGTGGCGAGCGCTGCGCAGGCAAAGGGCTGGGAAGTCCATCTGGCACTCGGTCCGGTTCATTTGATTCCCCCTGAAGGAGTGATTCACCACCCCTTTACCACAGCTTGCGAACTGGAACAGATCGCCGTGGAACTGTGGCCCCGGGTTGATGCAATGGTCGCCAGTGCTGCGGTTTGTGACTATCGCCCTGCCGAGCGAATTGCGGGGAAACGAAAGAAGTCCGGTGAGGACTGGAATCTAACTTTGATTCGGAATCCTGATGTTTTGGCGGGGAGAGGTGCCCAGAAGGAAGATGAATGGGGGCAACGAGTTCTGGTGGGATTTGCCCTCGAGGCGGACCAGAGTGAAGAAGAAGCACGGCGAAAGGCCGTGAACAAGCGTCTGGATCTGGTACTTTGCAACACGCCGGACAACCTGGGTACGGCCATGGGGGATTACGTCTGGATTGAACCGGGGGAGCCTGCGGTCAAGTTGCTGGATGTCGCCAAGCGTGATCTGGCCGTTAAGATCGTCGAGTTCATTGGCACAAGAGTCGCTTCTCGCCGCTGCGACCGTGCCTTCAACGGGGAGTGATGAGCTCAAATCGTAATCAGCGTCGTCGTCGCGAGGACGCCAATTTGAAATCAACAGGTTTGGCGAAGGAGGCCGGGGCGCTGGCATTGCTGGCGGTAGCAGCCTTCTTTTTCATTGCGCTCTATAGTGAGTATCTGGTGGCGCAGGGACGCAGTGTTGAGAATGCCTGTGGAGAATTCGGCCGTTTCATCGCCATCCGCCACTTCGAGATTTTCGGCCCTGTTGCCAGTTTCCTGCTGTCGTTGCTCTATGCGGCCTGGTCCGGATTGCTGTTATTTCAGGTTCGTTTCGCCTCATGGTGGCCGCGAATCCTGGGCCTGGGCCTGTTCGTTTTTGCGGTTTGCTTCCTTGAGTTCCGCTTTGCCGAGACCTCCCTCCTGCCCGGATCGGATTACAGGGGTGGTGTCATCGGGATGTACTTCGGATCAATGGCATTTGATGCCGTTGGAATTACGGGAACGACCATCTTCTCTTTCCTTGCTCTGGCACTGGGACTGATGTTTGCGACCGGAATGCCGGTGGCACAACTGCTGAGGTCCAGCATCGCATTCGTGGCGGGAGCAATCGCAGGAGTGGGTCAAAAAACCCCAGGGATGGCTCGCAAAGTGGCGGGCACTATCGGGACTGCGAGCCAGGTAGCCAGTTCAAAAATCGCCAAAGCCGGTCGGTTCGTCAAGAAGTCTGCCGATTCGGAAGTCACCGATGAAGAGAAGGCGCTCTTACTTGGTGACTCTGATGAGGAAGAGGAAGAATACGAAGACGGCGAGGAACTGGAAGAATACGACGAGGACGAGGAGTACGAGGAAGACGACGAAGAGGAAGAGGAAGAAGAGGAAGAATACGAGGAGGAAGACGAATCCGAAGAATACGCTGAGGACGACGAAGAAGAGCAAGAAGCGCCCGTGAAGCGCACCATCAGGCTTGGGCCGGAGAAGCAGGAAGAAGCTTTCAACACCTTCGAGGAGCAGCAACTCACCTTCGATGGGGTCTATTCGCCTCCTCCCTCTTCTTTCCTGGACGAACCGCCCAGCGTGGATCACGAGGAAGGGCGTGAAGAACTCAATCTCGTGGCGACTCGCATCGAGGAGACTTTGAAGTCTTTCAAAATCGTCGCTCAGGTCACCAACGTCCAGCGCGGGCCGGTGATCACTCAGTACGAGTTGAGTCTTGCCGCTGGAATCAAGGTTCACAAGATCGTCAGTCTCTCCGATGACCTTGCGATGGCATTGTCGGCCCAGAGTGTGAGAGTCGTGGCCCCGATTCCAGGCAAGCCAACGGTGGGGATCGAAGTTCCCAACAAGCAAAGAGAAATGGTCGTCCTGCGAGAAATTCTGCAGAGCCGTGTTTTCCATGATTCCGAACTCAAAATACCTCTGCTGCTGGGAAAAGATGCTGCGGGAGAACCGATCGTTGAGGATCTATCCCGGATGCCACATCTGCTCATCGCGGGATCTACTGGCTCCGGAAAATCTGTCTGTATCAATGCGATCATCACCTCGCTTCTGATGACGAGATCGCCCGATGATTTGAAGTTGATACTGGTCGATCCGAAGATGGTCGAGCTCTCATCTTTTGAAGACATTCCACATCTTCTGACTCCGGTGATCACGGATATGAAAAAAGCTCCAGCGGCGCTTGATTGGTTGGTCCGTAAGATGGATCAGAGATACGAGCTCTTCTCCAAAGCTGGAGTTCGTAATCTCAGCGAATACAACGAGCAGGATCTGAAGGAGCGTTACGACCTACTGGCCGAGAAGACCAATCACGAGGAAGCCGAACAAGCGCCTGATCGATTGCCCAGTCTCGTCATCATCATCGACGAACTGGCAGATCTGATGATGACGAGTGCCAAGGAGGTGGAATCCAGCATCATCCGCCTGGCACAGAAGTCACGTGCAGTAGGGATCCATGTGATTCTTGCGACCCAGCGGCCATCGGTCGATGTGGTCACAGGGCTGATCAAGGCCAACCTCCCGGCGAGGATCTGTTTCAAGGTGGCCAGCAGAATCGATTCGAGAACCATTCTCGACCGTGTCGGAGGAGAGAGGTTGCTGGGGATGGGCGATATGCTTTATCTGCCACCTGATACATCCGATCTGGTTCGTGCTCAGTGCACCTTCATCTCCGACAAGGAGCTGAAGAAGATCATGAAGCACCTGCGCAAGGAGTCGAAACCTCAATTTTCCCAGGAGATTGATACCTTCCTGGAGGGTCCTCCAGATGGTGCCGGTGGTATAGGAGCTGTCGAGGACGAGCTCTTTGAAGAGGGGGTTCGTGTCATCCTGGAAACGGGACGCGGTTCGACCACCTTGCTGCAGCGCAGACTGGGAATTGGCTATACCCGAGCCTCACGTCTGATGGACATCATGACCGAGCAGGGGATCGTCGGAGCTTTCAAGGGCTCGAAGGCCAGAGAGATCAAATTGACTCTCGAAGAGTGGGAAGAGATGCAGGCTCAGACTTAATCTGGTTCGGTGAGCTTCCAGCGTTTTGTGATCAGATACATGGCGAAGGAAGCGAGCCAGTGCGCGCCTGAATAATGTTCAGGGTGAACACCGGCGAGTCCTGCTTTTTCGTGTTTCGTTGCCATCGCTTCGATTCCTGATGAACCTTGATCCATTGCTTCCGCAATAGCAGCGAGCATCCATCCCCTCGACAGGTTGAGACCGTCGAGATGAGAGAGTTTCCCATCGGCTGGATCAGGGCATTGTGCGACAGCCACAGGCCACTGGCCGGAGATTAGCTCTGGATGCGCCTTGTTGATCCAGGAATCGAATTCATCGCCGGATAACACCCGACGCATCAGATCTACCGTGGCCAGGGATGGAGAGAGAAAGTCATGATTCGAGGGTTCAAAGCGACAAGGTAGATCGCAGTCTTTTCCGTGATGTCGATGAGCTAGTGATTCCACCGTTTCGATACATTCCTCGTCTTTGTTCGATATGGCCCAATCGTGAAACAGGCCCAGCGAGAACATCGACTGGTCGTGTTGACCTGAACGAACTGGATGATCCAACCGGGAACACCAGCTGAGAAGATCGCGTCGCGCCAATTTCTCCAGTGGATCCAGGTTCTGTGCCAGCGGAACCTTTACCTCCTTCAACTCGGTGGAGAGTTGCAGTAGCCAGGCGCGACCATAAGGAACTTCAAAGCCAGGTCGTTTCGTGGCGAAGCTGACTTCCAGCTCGATGTCTTTTTCGTTGAAAGAAGATTCGAGGACGCTGCGACAACGGCTTGCCAATTCTTCGTCGAGTCCCATCCGGAGGGCTCGTACCAACGTCCAGTGGCAATGAACTGCCGAGTGCCAGTCGAAAGCACCGCGAAATACGGGGGTGAGTTGTCGAGGAAGTTTCAAATCCTCATCGGTTTGAATAACGAGGGCAAGATAATAGGGATGTTCTCTGTGGATGCAGGAAAGAGCCATTTCCACCAGATCTTCGATTTTTCCATCGATCGGCATCCGCGTTTCCTCCGCCCCCATACCAACATCCAGGCGCACTTCCGTCTATCCCTGGTTCGATGGTTCCGGAACCGGAGAAGTGATAAAATCATTCGCTTGGTATGATCCGCTGACCGATCTCATCGTCGGTTATGAAAGGGAACGTTGGCTTCATCGAATCCTGTCGCTATTCACCTCGTCAGCCTGGGGTGTCCCAAGAACCTGGTCGATTCCGAGGTGATTCTCGGACGAGTAGGCGCTGAGGGATTCGTCATTTCTCAGAGAGCTGAGGATGCAGATATCCTGATGGTGAACACCTGTGGCTTCATCGAGAGTGCCAAGCAGGAGTCCATCGATGCGATTCTCGACCTGGTGCGTCTCAAGGAAGATGATCCTGCCAAGCGTGTGGTCGTAGCTGGTTGTCTGGGTCAACGGTACCCCGAGGAACTTGCCAAAGAGATCCCCGAGATCGATGCCATCGTGGGTATGTCAGAATATCCAAGGATGCCCGAGATTCTCGGTGGCTTGATGGAAGAGGTACGAGATGCTCGGAGGGTTCATGTTGGAGAAGCCTCGCATCCGGCCTGGTCGGAGGATTCAAGACTACGACTGACTCCACGGCATAGCGCCTACCTGAAGATCAGTGAGGGTTGCGATAATCCCTGTACCTTCTGTTCGATCCCTTCCTTCCGCGGCCGTTTTCGTTCCAAGGACCCCGATTTTGTCATCAACGAGGCACGCGAACTGGTGGCCAATGGAACCAGGGAGATCAATTTGATCAGTCAGGATCTCACCTCCTACGGTCTCGACATCGACGGTGAGTACCTGTTGCCTGATATCATGGAAAGCCTCGACAAGGTCGAAGGAATCGACTGGATTCGATTACTCTACACCTACCCCTACAAGTTTTCCGACGAGATGATTGATGCGGTTGCTCGCCTTGATCGAGTGATTCCTTACATCGACATGCCGATCCAGCACATCGATAACACCATGTTAAAAAGAATGGGCCGAAGACTTGGAGAAGACGGAACAAGAGATCTGTTTCGTCGAATGCGCGAAAGAATCCCATCCTTGGTGTTGAGAACTACTTTCATCGTTGGTTTTCCGGGGGAAACGAGAGAGCAGTTTGAAAAGCTGGTCAGATTTGTTCAGGAGAATGCTCTCGAACGAGTTGGAGTTTTTCCCTGGTCTGCCGAAGAAGGCACTCCCGCGGAAAAACTGCCTGATCGAATTCCAGAGCAAGAACAAGCTCGTCGAGTCGAAGAGTTGATGCTTGCCCAGCAAGAGGTCGCTTTCGCCTGGAATCGGGCGAGAGTAGGTAGTGAGGTCGATGTATTGATCGATAGTGTTTGTGATGAGACGGGGTTTTTACTCGGTCGTTCCTATGCTGAGGCGCCGGAGATAGACTCTTCCATCAGAATGCCGTCGGGATCGGGCCAGGTTGGGGAACTGGTACGCTGCAGGATCACGGGGACCGACGATTACGATTTGGTTGCCGAACTGATCGAGAATGAAAAAGAGGGAAAAAGTGAACCCGGAATCACCGTTGAGGGGAAGAGACTGGCGTAATCTGCCCAATCTCATCACCCTGGGACGGCTCGGGATCGCACTTCTCCTGTTCGCCATGTTGACCCTGGAAATTTCAGGTTGGGGGATCATCAATGATCGCCATCTCGCACTCAATATAGCGACGGTTGCTTTCATCCTCTGTGTTGCCACCGATTTTCTTGATGGATATCTGGCACGACGCTGGAAGATGGTCACGGCTTTCGGTCGACTGGCGGATACGTTCGTCGACAAGATCGTGATCTGCGGAACTCTGATCTATCTGGTGTACCTCACTCCTGATCTGATTCGACCCTGGTTTGTCGTCATCATCGTGGCTCGTGAATTTCTCGTCAGTGGAATCCGTTCATACATGGAGAGCCAAGGAGTGGAATTCGGAGCTCGTGCAGGTGGCAAGTTGAAGATGGTGTTGCAATCGATGTTGATTCCCGCGGCGATGCTGCTGGAGGCCAATGGTGAGTCAGATATCGGGCCAGTTATTTTTCAAGCGCTGGAAATTGTCACGGTGATCCTGTTCTGGGGAACTCTGGTCACCACCATCTGGTCAGCGGTGGATTATCTACTGTTTGCCATCCGCACAGAACGGGAGAGGCGGATCTCCGCTTGAAAACTGCCGAGACCATTCATCGGCTGACCCTGACCTTCCTGGGTGTCGGTAGATTTCCGTGGGCTCCTGGAACGGCGGGAAGTCTTGCGGCAGTGCTGGTAGGAGCTGCAAGCTGGTATTTCTGTCCCGATCCTTTCCGCATCTTTCTGTTTCCGGTGCTAGCACTGCTCGCCTCGATCGGATGCATCGTTTGTGGTTCGCGAATTGAATCCATTTTCGGTCACAAGGATCCTGGTGCCGTGGTGATCGATGAGGTGGCCGGACAATTTGTGGCGTTGAGCGCCATTCCGTTCATTTCCGTGGCCACACAGGTTGCTACTGTCGAGCTGTGGATCCTCGCTTTCTTGTTGTTTCGCCTTCTCGATGTGCTGAAGCCGCTGGGAATCCGCCGTTTGGAAACCTTGCCGGAGGGGTGGGGAGTGCTGATGGATGACATCGCAGCCGGAGCGGGAACAGCCGTCTTGTTGCTACTGAGTGCTCCGTTACTGGCTGGTAACTAGGAGCGACGGGCCTGCTGATCCGATGGAAGCAAGAACAGTAGCGATCCGAAAAGCAGCAGCGCAGCTACCGCGGGGATCATGAAGGCGATCTCCTGGGAATTGATGAATCCTGTTAAAGAGGGTCCGACGGCGGTTCCGAGGCTGAAGCAAAGCGTATTGATTCCCATCATCCTTGCACGGTTTCCGGGGCTACTTCGTTCGGCATAGATCCCGCCGACCGCAGTACTCAACATCGCAGAGACCGCCCCGAGACCCATCCGTAGCATCGTCAACTGGGTCAGATTTTCGACCTGGCTCTGTAGAACTACCAGCGGAATGAACAGCAGGAGACCGAGTAACAGCATGCGTTTCTTGTCATAGCGATCGCCCGCCCAGCCACAGGGATACTGAAACAGGCATCGAGTGGCGACGAAGATGGCAAACATGGTTCCCAGTTCGGACTGGGTCGAACCAAATTCTCTCTCGTAGTGCGGGAAAAGAGAGATCACGGTGCTGATCCCTACCATCATGACGAAGATCACCGAACCGAGAAGGCGGAAGATCGGTTGTATCGGGGGTAGCGGTCTGGACCGTTCCTCTTCGGTCTGGAACTCCTTTGGGTCTTTGATTTTGATCGAGACGAGAAAGACGCTGAGCATCAGCAAGCTACCCGAAACAAGAAAAACCTGATCGTATCCACCGGCATCTCCGACGATGCCGCCGAGAATTGGTCCGAGACCAAATCCCAGCAACCGGATGGTGGAATAAAGACCGAGCACTTTGCCGCCAGAGTCTTCCGGCGCATGGCGGGCGATGATGGCCATCATCGGTGGAAAGGTGAGTCCCAGAAACGACCCCTGCAAGATTCGTAAGAGTACCAGTTGCCAGTAGCTGTCGAGCAGAGGCAGGCAGAAGGAGCAGCAAGCTCCCAGTGCCATGCCAACGACGATCATTGGCTTGCGACTATCAAATCGGTCGGAGAATCGCCCGGCAAAGATCTGGATGGAGGCCATGGCCAGACCGGTGATACTGAACAGAAAAGCGGTCCGTGCTTCCTGGCTCGCCGTGGCCAGTCCGGGCAAGATGTCAGCGAGCCACGGGAATCTGGTGGCCAGGGTTTCGGCGACTTGATCCGCCGCAGGGGAGGTAAGTGTGCCGAGAAATAGCGGAAGGGTCGGGATCAGCATCCCGATCGCCGCTGCTTCACCGAAGCGGCAGCTGGCTAGCAGCCAGATGGTACGGGGGATTCGTTTGGGATCGGTCTGCATCGATCCTCCATCTGGAGTAGCGGGATCGATCCAGCTTGCAAGAATATGTTATCGTCCCTGAAGTGACACAAGTTAGGTGCAGGGCGCGAAATCAGCAAGCGGATTGACGCTACTTGTTGTGAATAGGAGCAGTCTTGGTTCGAGGTGGAGGTTCAACACGAACTCGTCCTACTCGCTCAGCGGAACGACCGCCCCGTCAGATCTTTCCCATCGCAGTGAAGTATGGTGCCGTGTCCGGGCTCATCCTGGTCGCTTTTGTCCTGTGGGTCGGGAGTACTTCCACCGATCTCGCCCTGAAATCTTCTGCCAGGCAGGTCAACAGCAACGGCAATGAACTGGTTCTGCTGGTCAGCTCGATGATCCGTCCCTTCTGGCAGGACGATTCACTTTCGATGGCTGAACAGTCCCTGGCTCAAGAACAGCTGTCAGATCAGTTGAGTGATTTCATCAAAGCTCCCGGGGAGCACAAGGTCCTCGATATCTTGGTTCTGAATCAGACCGGCAGGAATCTGATCGCCAATGCTCGTGGTGGGGATCGCTTGAGTTACCAGTTAGGTCAGCCCAAGACTCTGGAGGGTTCAAAGGTTCGAGTTCGATCCGGGACACTCTCTGTGGGTGCTGTCCAATCACCGGTCCGATCCTTCGAGACAAATCTTCCTGATGACGCTGGCCAGGTTCATTTGTTTCTCAATGCCGAAGCTATAGAGCAACTTGAGAGTAGTCTGGAATCAGCGACTTCAAGTCAGATGTGGACTGTTCTTCTGCTTGGGATTCCCTTTGTCCTGCTAGTGGGCTTCCTGTTGACCCGGCCAATTCGCAGACTACGTGAGGATATGACCCTGGTGGCTCGGGGAGATCTCCAGCATCAATCTACAGTGAGCACTACCGATGAGCTGGGGGCGCTGGCTTCTTCCTTTAATCGAATGACCAGATTCCTCGCCGAAGCTCGTGAGCAGGAGCTCCATGCTCAGGCAGTGGCGAGAGATCTCTCCATCGCCACCCGTATTCAAAACGCGCTATTGCCCGAGGAGTTGCCAGAGATCTCTGGCATCGAGATGGCTTGTTATTATCAGCCTGCGCGAGAGGTGGGAGGGGATTATTATGACGTGATCTCGTTACCCGGTGGTCGCGCTGGAATCGTGGTCGCCGATGTTTCAGGGAAGGGACTCGCAGGTAGCCTGGTGATGACGATGACGAGATCTCTGGTCAGGATGGCGGCACGGACCCAACTCGATGCGGCTTCCATCCTGGAGGAGGTCAACGCGAGTTTGTCTCGGGATATGACTGAGGGGATGTTCGTGACGTTGGCCTGGGCAGAGTTAGATGATGAGCGTAGTCAGGTACGTATCGCCCGTGCCGGACACAACCCTCCCCTGTTATTACGTGCCAGTGGTCGGGTGGAGCAGTTTCAACCTGGAGGCATCTCCCTGGGGATGGATCCGGGACCGTTATTCAGTCAATCGCTTGAGGTGAGTCACGTCGACCTGGCGCCGGGAGATTCTCTGATTCTCTATACCGATGGGATCGTCGAGGCGATGAACCATGACGGAGTAGAGTATGGATTGGAGAGATTCGCACAGATTCTCCAGAATCTCACCGCGGCGGCACCTGAAGAAGTGGTCGAAGGCGTAGTTACCGATCTGGCCAGGCATGTTGCTGGAGCAGAAGCCAGCGATGACATCACTCTGGTGGTGGCCCGAAGGGAGCTGGAGTCATGAGCGATGACTTCATCGTGGAGCGGCGTAGTGAAGGAGATCGGCAATATCTGGAGATTCGTGGCACCCTCGATGCGAGTCGAGTCGAGCAACTGGCCCATGAGGGCTTCGAGGCAATTTGCGCTGGATCCAGTGTTGAGTTTCGCCTTGGCGGAGTGACTTCCATCGATTTGACGGGTGCTCTGGGACTCGTGGCTCTGGCAAAGGAGGCCGCTGATCGAGATGTTTTGTTCAAAATTGACGGTTATCCAGCCCGACTACAGATCCTGCTAGAAGAGCAGGGGCTCTGGTCGCTACTGAGGAGAGAGGATAATCCGAGTCATGGTTAGGATCGTAGCTATCTTGAAACCTTATCGTCTCAAAGATGCGCTGTCTCAACTTCAGGATCGCCAGTGGGTGCAGCACATCCAGATCCAGGAGGTTCGTGGATACGGGATGCAAAAAGACCATCTGGAAGAATATTCCGGTGATGACGTCGGTATGGAATTTTTACCCAAAATTCGCCTCGAGATTCTTGTCGATGATCTGTTTGGCCAGTTAGCGATGGAGGCGATTGCTGATGGTGCTCGAACCGGCCGGATGGGGGACGGGAAGATTTTCCTGATCCGTGAGACTCTCGAGTTGTGAGTTTGACGCTGCCTCAAGGGGCGGGGTATTCTTCATCGTGAAGAGAGGAACTTCTGCCGCGATATCCGTCGGTCGCAAACGTTGCACCCGGTGGAGCCCGATAGAGTCCTTTCCCATCAGTAAGTCAGATCCAAAGTGGTCTTGAAAGATCACACTCCGGGATGGCCGCGAGGGGGAGCCGCAAGGCTCCAGACCCACACCACGTCTCTCGCATAAAACATTCTGGTGCTCCGCAAGGAGCCCAGGAGGGGGACGTGTGCGCCTACAAGTATCGACTCGCCTTGCTCAACAGCAGGTTCTAGCACCACAACTGATTCTGTCGATGGATATTCTTCAGCTGGGAATCTCCGATCTGGAAGCTCGAATCCAGAAGGAGTTCACCGAGAATCCAGCCCTCGAGATGGTTGATCCGACAGAAACCAAAGAAAACTCGACCACGGAAAGCGCCGACAAGGAAACCAGTCGATTGATGGAAATCGTCGATCGCTGGGAGAAGCCGATGACAGGAGAACGCCGTCAAGTGCTCTCCACGGATGCAACTGATGCCAAACATGAAGCATTGATGAACACTGCGGATCGACCCGAATCACTGGAGTCGTTCCTGTTGCGTCAACTACTGCTTCTCGATCTAGACCCGCAGCAGCGTCGATCTTGCGAACTGGTGTGCGGTAATCTCGATGAACGTGGTTGGTTCATCGATGATTGTGAAGATCTCGCTCTTTGTTCAGGAGTTCAGATTGAAATGGTGCAGGAAGCTCTCGATACGGTTCGTCAGCTCGACCCACCCGGAGTGGCTGCGCACGATCTCGCTGATTGTTTGTTGCTGCAATTGGGAAGCGATGTCGAAACGATCGAGTACCGGATCATCTCCGAATGCATGCCGGAACTGATGGGAAATGCGTTGCCCAAGATTGCCGAGAAGCTGTCGATTTCGCTCGGTGATGTGCAAGAAGCCTGTGATCTGATCCGCCAGCTCGATCCGGCACCCGGATCGAGCTTTATCGACACCAGTCTTCACGGAATCGTGCCCGAGATCACCATCGATGAGGTCGGTGATCGCTATGTTGCCCGTCTCTCCAGTGATCGTTTACCAGATCTTCGAATTTCCCCCACATGTTCGGCGATTCTCAAAGAGCCGGAGGTGAAGAAGGAAATTGCGGAATACATCCGAAGTCGAGTGGAGGGTGCCCGTTGGTTGATCCAGGCCATCGCGCAGCGTCGACGGACCTTGATCGACATCGCCCAGGCGATTGTCGATCGCCAGCAGGATTTCCTTCGGGATGGTCCCTCTCACATCCAGCCGCTCACGATGCAAGAGATTGCCGATGCCACTGGCGTCCATATTTCAACGGTCAGTCGTTCCAGCAATGGCAAGTACATGCAGACGGCCAACGGTGTCATCGAACTACGTCGTCTCTTCACTGGAGGGGTTTCCCGTGAAGACGGTGGCGTGGAGAGTCGTGAAAGTATTTGCGAGGCGATCCGCGACATCGTCGAGACCGAAGACAACAGCTACCCCTTCAGCGATGCGCAACTGACCAAGCGATTGACCACCATGGGAGTGAAGATCGCCCGCCGTACCGTCACCAAGTACCGCGAACGCGCCGGCATCCCGCAGGCCAAACTGCGCAAACGCTACCGGGTGTGAGCATCCTGTCGATATCGACTGGATGCGACTCGGGTCTGTCGTGTGATCGTGTGGTAGATATAATGGACGCGCTCGTCTCGATCTGGTCGGCGATTTTGTCGGCTTGCCGGGAGGTATCCGGTGCGAACTTTCTTTCTGCTGCTTTTCACCATGACATCTGTGGTCCTGATCGATGCGACATCGTTTGCACAGGCGAATCCCGATTATCAGCTGTCGCTGTCGAGTGGGGCGGGCAATCAGGGGACCAGCGTCGATCTGATCGTCACTTTCGATAACACCGGTTCGCCGGTACGTGGTTGGTCGTTCGGAGTTTGTTCCGATCCGGACCTGGTGACCATCGAAGATGTCATCGCCTTGAGTGATACCAACACCAGCAACAATGGAAACTTACCTGACATCCTGGAGATCTATATCTTGCCGGAAGCGTGGGCTACCGGCGTGATCATCGACATGTTCGGCGGTAATCGGCTCGATCCGGGCCTCGGATACGAGCTCAATAGCGCCAGCTATTTGCTAAATGGAGAACCGGGCAGCGAGGCCAGCATCGAGTTCTGCGTCTACCCCGGTGTGCCGTCGATCCCTCCTTTCATCAACCTCGGTGCGATTTCAGAAGTTCCAGTCTTGAATGACGGGACCATCTCCATCAGTAATGGATTCGTTCGAGGAGAATGTAACGGTTCTTCTCCCATCAATCTGGCCGATCCGATCTTCCTGCTCGGCTTCCTGTTCATCGATCCTCTGGTTCCTCCTTGCCGAGATGCATGCGATATCAATGACGATGGTTCCATCAACCTGGCCGATGTCATCTACGAGTTATCCCATCTGTTCAACGGAGGACCGCCACCTTCACCTCCTGTTGGAAGTTGTGCCGTTGATCCAACCGACGATATGCTCGACTGTCAATTTTTTGGAGCCTGTCCCTGATATTGCACGATTCGTGCTTTCCAGGCGTGTCCTTCGCCGTGCGATAAAAAAGTCGGGAACCAACCCAACTGGCAGTGCGTCCTCCACTTGAACAATCAAGTTCGGGAGGGAGAGGCAAGATGGGCAGATTCTCTTTATCGGGAACAGAACAGTCCCCACGCGCTCGTGGATGTGGTTTCGGTGGTCCTTTTCAAGTCGTTGCACTCGCTTTGATGGTTTGGGGTTTGGCATTGATGGCATCTCCAGCCATTCCGGGTCAAAGCTCTGATTTCGTGCTCTACTTCGATTCAGTGGGAGCCTTTACACCGGAAATTCCGGTGACAGTGCGCGCTCTCATCGATAATCCTGGCGGACCATTGGCCGGCTGGTCGATTGCCGTTTGTCATGACGAGCGTCTCGAAATCGTGGGGGCTGGGCCGGGGCAAGCGGTGTTGATTCACAATGGAGGTCAATCAGCTGACTTCAGCAACATCGTCATCTTCCCCGGGGCAGGGGTGAGACAGGGAGTTGTGATCGATTTCATGAGCACCCATCTGTTGCCTGCCGATCTGGGTCATGAAGTGGCCATCTTGCAGTACGCGCTGGTTGGCAATCCGTTGCCGAAACCGCAAGTCAGCTACTGTAATCAGTTGTTCCCGGGTGATTTCAGTCTCTCCGAGACCCTGGTAGTAGCTCCCGGCGGAGTCGCAATCGATCCGACCACCGTTGTGGGAATCCTCGGGTTGAAGTTTCCATTTACACGTGGCGATGCGAATCAGGATGGACGGGTCGATCTCGCCGACGGAATCGGTTTGCTGGGGATCCTGATGATGGGTGAACCGGTGTTGTGTGAGGATGCTTGCGATCATAACGACGATGGCTCGTTCAATTTCGCCGATGCGATCGCGTCTCTGCACTCATCTTTCGGCAATGCGCCAGCACCACCACCGCCAGGTCTGGGTAGCTGCGATCAGGATCCGACCGAAGATCTTCTCAACTGTGGTGATTATGTGACGTGTCCCTGATGCGTAGGTTCAGTGGGCACTCTTCTCCTCGCCGGTAGATTTTTTATCGGCGAAACCCTTCTTTGCCTGGCGGTCTCTTTCGTGAAGGGTTCGATCGGAGAAGGTGCCCGGAACCGCCGGTTGATGGGCGTCCTTGGCGAACTGCTGTAACTTCGCCAGCATCTCCGGATTTTCCTTCGACAGATCCTTGGTTTCCGACGGATCGGTCGCCAGGTCGTACAGTTCCCACTCTTTGCCCTGTGCTGGTCGGGTCGCTTTCCAGTTTTGCATCCGGACCGCTCTCTTGGCTCCCAGTTCCCAGTACAGGTATTCGTGCTGGCGCTGCTCGGCGGATTTTCCGAACAGTTCCTTTGTCATGGAGATGCCATCGGTGTCGGCGGGAGTCTCGACTCCGGCCAGATCAGTTAGCGTTGGCATCACGTCGGGGAAGTAGCACAGGTGATCACTGACTTGCCCCGGTTCGATCTTTCCGGGCCAGTGGGCGATCATCGGTATCCGCAGACCCCCCTCGTAGAGGGTGCCCTTCTGACCGCGAAACTCGACCGATGTGCGAGGGTTGACGTTGGGTCCGTGAAAACCACGGGGTTTTTCTTTACTACGGAAGTAATTCTGGCCGCCGTTGTCGCCACAGAAGATGACGAGGGTCTTCTGATCGAGTTCGAGTTCCTTCAACAGTTCGATGATCTCGCCGACCTGGCGATCGACCATGCTGACCATGGCGGCGTAGCGGCGCGCATCTCGCGGCCACGGTTGGTCTTTGAACTGCTGCCAGGCGGGATCCTGTTCGGGAATATCAAACAATCCATGCGGTGGGGTGATCGGCAGGTAGCAGAAGAACGGTTGATCGGCATTGTCTCGGATGAACTGGCGCGCCTGTTCGATGATCTGGTAGTGGGAATAGGTTTGCCCCTGGCGGCCGCCGTTGTTGCCCGGCAGCGCCACTTCTTCGCTGTTACGGATCAGATACGGCGGGTAGTAGCTGTGTGCGTGGACCTGATCGTAGTAACCGAAGAAGACATCGAAGCCATGATCCTCCGGCACGCCGGTCGAACCTCGTCCGCCGCAGCCCCACTTGCCGAAACCACCGGTGGCATAGCCGGCCTGCTTCAACAAGGTGGCGATCGTCACTTCGCCGGCGCGCAGTGGCGTGCCGCCGCCGTTGGTCCGGATCGAAGTGTGGCCGCTGTGCTTGCCGGTCATCAGCACACAACGAGTCGGCGCACACAGAGAAGAGCCGGCCAGGCTCTGGGTGAAGCGCATCCCTTCGGCGGCCAGTTGATCGATGTGGGGAGTGTTGAAGTGGGAATGGCCCATGTGCGACAGTTCGTAGTAGCCCAGTTCGTCCGCCATGATGTAGACGATGTTGGGCTTGGAGTCAGAGGCTTCCGCCGTCGGTCGGATAGCGATCAAACTCAGCGCCGAGCATCCGACCAGCAGCATGCAGATGAAGATCCACCGTGGAGAAGGCAAGGTATTCATGGCAACGGCTCCCAACTGGCTGGATGAAGGAGCCAGTCTATCTGCTGGAGCGTGCCGATGAATCCATCGAAATCTGACAACAATGGTAGGAACGCCAATCGCCGAACTCTTCGATCACATCCTGAATACTGTCAGTATCACCGCCCCAGATGAATAGGTTGCTGTCGAGGGTTCCCTCGGAGATTCCATTACGAACGAATTCGAGGGAACGGATCACGCCCTCGGTAATGTCCTGGAATGACACCGTCGTGAAGCCGGAGTCCATGAACTGTGACTTGATATCCGCCATCTCGCTGCGGCTCTGGAAGTCGGACCAACAGAAGACACCGTCGGGTCTCAGCACTCGCTGTGCTTCTTCGAGGAAGGCACCGAAGTTACCATAGCAATGGGCGCTCTCTACGTTGTAGATCACATCGAAGGAGGAATCCGGGAAGGGCAACGATTCGGAGTCACCGACAACGAACCGAAGATTTCTCTGGTCGCTGTACCACTCATTGCAAAGGTTGACGGCCTCTGTAGAGAGGTCCATCGCAACGAGGGAGGCAGGGCGGTGCCTTCGCGAAATCCACAGAGCTCCACCTCCCAGTCCCGAACTGACATCGAGCACATCCTTGCCGGTCAGGTCGGTGTCACCGAGGGTTCGCTGGTAGAGCTCGATGAAGTTGCGTTTGTCTTGCTCGGCTGGATCGAGCTCGATCTTCTCCTGGCCCAGGTATCCGTAGTTGAAAAAACGGTACTCGCTATTGCCCAGCTGGCTGATCAGTTTGTCGTACCAGTTTTTCCAGACCTGATTACGTCCAGCAGAAGACGAATCGCGCAATGCGGGGGTGATATCCTCGCATTCGAAGGTGAATTTCCCTTGTGGTTTCGATTCCATCGGAGAGCCCTTCGGAGATTCGGTCCTCAATCCAAACCAGTGCGATTATTTGGCAGCTTTCTTTCCATCCTTCTTCTTTTTCATTGAAGAAGTGTTCGACTTGGAGGAGTTGTAGGTCTTTGTTCCACCCGCAATGTCCTTCAACTCTTCATCGGAGAGTTTCTTTTTCTTATCTGACATGACGCATCCTTTCGATGAGATTGCCTGAAAGTGCACGGGGTACAGGTCCCGTGCGAACTTTCATTATACAATCGAGGGCAACCGCAAGATGGATGTATGTTGTGCAACGAGGCTGAGATGGGGGACGTGCCCTGGGGGCACGCCCCTCTGGTGATCAGCGAGACGATCCCGGTCCAGTACAGACCTGACCGACATCCATTTTTCACCATCTCTCAGTGGTTTTGCCTCCGGCAACTGGCATCAGTTCAAACCGGTACAACTATTTGGCAGCTTTCTTGCCGCTACCCTTCTTCTTGTCGACTGAAAAAGAAGTGTTCGATTTGGAGGAATTATAGCTCTTTATTCCCCCCGCAATGTCGCTGAGCTGCTCATCTGAGAGCATCTTTCGACTCTTCTCTTCTGGTTTCCTGTTCTCTTCTGACATGTCGAGTCCTTTCCTCGATGGGTTCTACCGATCACGGTTCGGCAATACCGCTCCGAAACTACGGAGATACATGGAAATCCGGAAACCCAGGCACGCGTGACACACAATTCCCGGGAATACCGGGTGGCGTGAAGCCATTGTGTATCTCTACGGTGTATCTCTACGGTGTATCTCTACGGTGTATCTCTACGGTGTATCTCCACAGAGTGGATACTGAGGTGTTTCATCTTCGGCCTACCCCTCACATCCGGGGCCGTTCTGATCTGGATCGGGTCCCGCATCGGGGTGGGGTTGGGCCGGGGGTGGTCCTGAAGCGAATAACCAACAGAGCAGATGGACCGCATCCTGCAACTGTAACTGGCCATCATCGTTCAGGTCGGCGGCTTCCTGGCACGGGATGACTGGGCTTCCCGGGATGAACATCCACAGCAGCAGTGTGACGGCATCTCCGATCCCGACAATGCTATTGCCATCGACATCTCCGCGCTGGAAGTAGGCAGCTGAATGGAACGCCAGCGGCACGAAGTGTTCCTGATTCTCGATGATGACGGTCAGGTCATGAGGTCCTGCTGGGTAAGCGGGGATCACTGCCGTGATGAGACCCGCCAGCGGTGCCATTGCAGGAACATCGATCCCTTCGATTCGAAGTGCAACTTCATCCCCGGTGAGCCAACCATCGCCATGGATCTGGATCGGAGTTCCCCCCGATTGATCTACCAGCTGCGGTTCGATGGTGTCGATGGTGATGGTTAATGGACCGGGAACGGTAGAAATTCCACTAATGGATGGCAACAGAACTCCCTGGTCGTCGAACACGAACTGCTGCTCTCCGGTTGTGGTGGCGGTTCCATCCTGATCGAGATCGACAGCCAGCAGCAGCGAGTCTTGCCCTGGATCGGCGATCAGTAATCCGCCTGTCGGCGATGGGAAAAGCACCATCGGTGCCACCACCAGGGACTCGGAGCTGGTGCCATCGCAAAAGACCAGCACCTCTCCCGTGGCATCGATGACTCCATCTTGGTTGATATCTTGGAGTCGCAGGACCATGCCGTTTTCTTCATCGGCGAGAAAGAAATGGTTGCCGTCGGAGGCGGTCAGGGCATCGACGCTGGAGATGCCGTAGCTGCTGGGGTTAGTAAACCAGGGTCGCACTTCGATGGTGCCCTGGACGATTCCATCTCCATCGATGTCCTGACAGGCATAAACGAATCCGGATGTACCATCGGCAACCAGCAACGATCCATCGGTACCGAGACAAACCGCAGTGGGGGTGAAGTCCGCCAACTGTGGATTTCCAGAAATCTGTAACCAAATGACAGCTTCCGCCGCTTGGTCCATGTCGCCATCTCCGTCGAGATCCTGCAGACGAAGCACATGTCGCTTGGTGGTGCTTTGATCGCCGATGTAGATGACACCCGATTCGTCGATGACCATCGATGAGGGAACGGCAAGATCGGGCCCAGCCGCTGTATCATCATAGATCACTCGCACCTCATCGATTCCGGTGGCGAAACCGTCTCGATCGATGTC
>PAIH01000043.1 GCA_002711105.1 Planctomycetota bacterium | reverse complement strand
TTCGGATCCTGGTGACCACGCAGACCGACGCCGCCATCGTTGTACCACAGTGTGTTGTTGGTGAAGACGAAGCCGGTCAGGCCAGCATCCCCGAGGCCAGCACCAGAATCGCTATCGAACACCGACCAGTTGGCAATATCTTCAAAAGTACAGCCATCAACGGTGACCAAACCGCTCAAGCCCTGACCGAGGAAGCCATGCCACCCCATACCCTCGCCGTCGATGGTCACGCCATCGAGGGTCAGATTGACGATGAGACCGCTGTTATCACAGTCGAAGACACCGTTGGCGTTGGTTGCCAGACCCTGAACAATCATGTTCTGGAGGGTCATACCGTTGATGTTGACGCTGTTGGTGGTACGTACGCCACCGGTAACGATCGGATAATCAATAGGGCTACCGGCAGGATCACCGAGAAAGGTGACACCATCTTTGGCATTGGAGTCATCAATCTCGATCGATTCGGCATAGATACCTGAATTGATGTGGATGGTGCCTCCGGCACAGACCGCATCGTAGGCGTCCATGATGGTGGCAAAATGATCAGTGCCATTCGCAGCTTGATAACCAACATAGGCATCCGTAGGGCACTGTGCATGCAGTGCTGGGGTCGTAAGGACAACGGCCAGCAACGCAATCATGACGACGAAACTCCGAGCGAAGGCCACACTCCAGGCGGACCTCACCCCGGAGACGGGGTGATGGAAACAACTCATCTGCACACTCCTCCTCGAGATCCTGGCTACCCGAAGCACGAGCGCTCCACGGCTGCTGGACCTCAGTTTTGATTTAAATAAAACTCACTTTGATGTCGTTAATGACAGGAATGTCACTTTAGACACCAAGGATCAATGCTCACACAGGAGCAGTGAAGAAGCAACGAGCAAGCAACGAGCAAGCAACGAGGAATGGGGAAAACCTCGGCAGAGGTACTGTTTCGTCGAGTCAAGGAGAGGTTTGAGGAAGTTTACCAGGGCAGAGAAATGCTCTTGATCGTGGAGAGGACCTTCATCGCCTCCACCACTCCCTCCTTGATACCCAGACCGCTGTCCTTGACCCCTCCAAAGGGACTGGTCTCGGTACGCCAACCGGGCACATCGTTGATATTGACGGTGCCGGTACGAATCTGCTTCGCCGCAGCAAACGCCACCGACAGATCAGAAGTCACGACACCTGTCGACAATCCATAGGCAGAGTCATTGGCCAGAGCGATGGCATCATCTATTCCATCGGTAACAAGAATCGGAGCCAGCGGACCGAAACTTTCTTCTCGCACCATCTCTGCATCGCGAGGAACATCGGTGAGAACAGTCGGCTCCATCAGCGCGCCATCGCGACCACCCCCGTGCAACACACGAGCGCCCATCGCGACAGCATCTTGAACCCGTCGTTCCAGCAGTTTCGCCGCATCTTCATCGATGACGGTACCGACACGAGTCGCCTCGTCTTCGGGATCACCGCAGATGTAGGTCGCTGCAACAGGAACAAACGCCTCGGTAAATGCATCGACAACAGACCGATCCACCAGCAGTCTTTTCACCGCCGTGCACCGTTGACCGCTGTTGCGGAAGCAGCCCTCTGCAGCCAGTTGCACCGCCAGTTCGAGATCAGCATCAGCGTGAATGATGAGTGGACTGTTGCCGCCCAGTTCCAGACACAACTTTTTGTACCCGGCGATATCGGCGATGGTCTTGCCGACCTCGGTACCGCCGGTGAAGGACACCAGAGAGATCCGATCGTCCTCGATCAGAGAGCGAACAGTAGTTTCGACCGGACCCAGAAGGACCGCGATCATATGGGTCGGCAACCCTGCTTCCAGGAGCAGTTCGGTAAATTTGATGGCTGCAGTCGGAGTTTTCTCGCTGGGTTTGAGGATGACCGGAGTTCCGGCAGCGATGGCAGGGGCCACCTTGTGTACCACCTGGTTGAGCGGATGGTTGAACGGAGTGATGGCCAGTGCTACCGGCAACGGTTCGCGCACCGTCAGGATCCTGCGCTTCTTGCCGTGGGGGGAGACATCTCCGCACAGCACCTGACCCTCGTCGCGGATCGATTCCATTGCCGCAAAACGAAGCACATCGAGGCAACGTCCCACCTCGTAACGGGTCTCGCGCAAACAGAGCCCTGTGTCCTTGAGGATCGTGGCGGCAAACTCCTCGCTTCGTTGTTCCAAAAGCTGACGCGCTTTCTCCAGCACCTGGAAGCGGGAGTAATGATCTTCCATCGGCCCTCCGGCCAACGCCGCCTCGATGGCACGCTCACCATCGGCGGGAGTCAACATCGGAACATGAGAGATCACTTCAGAAGTGTAGGGATAGCGAACCTCCAGTAGATCATCGGAGGTGACTTCTTCACCGTTGATACGACAGGGAACCAGTGGAATGGGTGTGGTTGTCATCGCTACGCCTGTTCCCTGGACAGATGGAAATTGCAGGCCAGATCGAAGACATCGAAGTTTCTCAGATCAGAAGTTTTGGCAACCACCGGCTCAGAGATCATCATCGGCACCTTCTCCTCGAAACGACCACCATGAGAACGCAAACGGCCATGGAGCTGTGAAAGATCATGATCCTCGGATCTACGTCCCAGCACCACGTTCTGACCGGAAAGAACGTATAGATCGCCGATCCGATCTGCTGGAAGTTCCAGCTCCCGCACCGCACCTTTTCGATCAAGCACCTCGGTAACCCCATCCAGGCTACCTATGAAGGTAGCCACTTCGACACAGTCGAGGGAAGCATCGAGGTGCACCGTCACCGCCGAACCGAGCGCACCGTGATGAGCGACATACGGATCAGTGATGGGGCAGATCACACGCACGCCATCGCCAAATTGTTCCGTCAGCACCGTCTCGAGATGAATGACATTGGGCGAGCCGTCAGGATGCACCTTGAAGTTCATGCCATGATCTGCTGTCGCTGCGACCACACAATCGAGATCAAGTAACTTACCGATGGCCTCATCGATACCTGCCATGAAGTCGAGCATCTCTGGCTCGCTGGGTTCATGGGCATGCTGCATGAAGTCGGTCAACGACAGGTAACAAAAATCC
Organism: Planctomycetota bacterium; assembly: GCA_002711105.1. Classification (GTDB taxonomy): domain Bacteria; phylum Planctomycetota; class UBA8108; order UBA1146; family UBA1146; genus UBA1146. The sequence continues at coordinate 22,892 of PAIH01000043.1, read as the reverse complement.
GCCAGTTCTCGTTCGATGAGAGCGACACCGGCATCCAGGACATAGAGACTCGCATCTCCGGAATAGATAGCCGGCTGTGGCCGACCGACCACTTCTTCGACATCACCGATGCCATGGGTCTCGGGCTGAGCTTCCGAAGCCTTTTCAGTCGAGAATGCGAATGCTTGACCCGACTCCAGCGGTAGGCCACGCGAAAGGATATCGCGTAACTTCTCCTTGGCAGTAACCATCGCCACCTTGCGACCTGCAGTAGAAGCCGCGGCCAAGATGGTGCCACATCGCAAGTACTTCGCCGAGTTCATCATCACTTCCTCGCCGGTATCTGGATCGAGAAAGAAGTTACCGGAGATGCCTGTCTTCAGTGGTGACACCCCGGTAACGATGGCGGAATTGTTGACGTTGGTAAAAGATGGCAAGGCACCACGGGCAACAGCGCGAAATCCTGTCTCGATCATTTCCTTGAGGATCGGCATCCGACCCTTTGCGATGGCTGTATCGATGTAGTCATCGGAACACCCATCGAGACACAGCACCGCTATCGGTCTGGTGGGAGGCTGGTACTGGCGGTCATTCACGGAAAACCCGGCCGACGAGATGGCGGTCATCGATCACCCTTCAAGGAAACGGTAGATTACCGCCAAAGATTGTCATCTCCCTGACACAGGAAGTCCATCCATCGAAACGATTCTGTCGCGGCGACCTGGGGTATTTCTGGTAATGTGGCAGGCGGATGAATGCCAACGATGAGAGGGTTTCCATGACAAACAAAGACCACACACCCCGGCGGGATCAGAGTCGATTGCCCAGGCGCAGATTTCTTCACACCGTTGGCAAAGTGGTGGGTGCTGTCGCCTGCTCTCTCGCCTTGCCGGCCACCGCTCGAGCCGCTACCACTCGTCTGGCCAAACCGATCCGACTGGGGCTGATCGCCGATCTTCATCACGACGTGATGCACGATGCACCAGCGCGTCTCGATGCCTTCCTCAAGGAGATGGCAGCAGACCCGCCCGATGCCATCATTCAGCTGGGAGATTTCGCCCAGGCGAGAGAGAAAAACAGACCGTTTGTGAAACAGTTCCAGAAGGCTCACCCGGTAGCCCTCCATGTCATCGGCAACCACGATACCGATGGCGGTGTCAGTTTCGACCAGGTGTTGCAGGAATGGGGGATGAAGAGCCGCTACTACCGACACGATGTGGAAGGTCTACGTTTGCTGGTCCTCGATGGAAACGAGAGACATGCCGGGCACAAGGGTGGATATCCATCTCACATCGGACCCGAACAGATCGAATGGTTAAAAAAAGAACTGATAACTGGCGATGGTCCGCTGTTGATCTTCTGCCACCAGCCACTGGCAGGCCCTTCTTGCATCGACAATGCCGAAGAACTGCAAAAGATTCTCAACACTGCTGCGGAGCGGATCATTCTGGTCGTCAATGGTCACACCCATATCGATGACCTGATTCGTACTGGTGACGTCAGCCACTTGCATGTCAACTCGGCCTCCTATCAGTGGGTCGGAGGGGGCCACCGCAATATCAGTTATCCCGCTGAGATCCACGCGGCCTACCCTTGGATCGATCACACCTGTCCCTATCGTGATTCCCTCTTCACCACGTTGACCTTCGATCCGAAAAGTGGCGCGGTACAGGTGGAAGGATGCAAGTCGGAGTGGGTCGGCAAATCACCCCTGCAGATCGGGATCGCCAATCAACCGGGTTGTATCGATGGCAAACAAGTGGTTCCCGAGATCCGCGCGCGTCAAATCTCACGGCCGATCAAGAAGTGACGCAAGAAGATCCGCAAGGGCTCATGCCTCTGACGAGGTGGTCTCTTCCGTTGATTCTTCGACGNTGACCAGATCNACCTTGATCGGAGCCCGTTCGAAGTTTTGCGCCTCGTAATATTTGCGGCGACCCATCCGTGCCAGNCNGCGGAANAAGCGGTCGGGGATNCGTTCGACCCGTTCGTTNTTCTCACCGACGATGTCNTTGTAATAACCGCGTGCCAGCGCNATCTTCTGCTCGGTNCGGGTCAGTTCATCTTGCAGATTCTGAAACAGAGTGTTGGCTTCCAGNTCNGGNTANGCTTCCTTCAGNGCCATCACGGTNGGAGTNCAGGCNGTCGCCGCNTCNCCGATGGCAATCTGCGCCTCGTTACGCAACATGACGAGGTGCTCGTGCAACTCGGCTTCATGCTGTTTGTAACCCTGTACCACCTCCACTAACCGAGGAATCAAATCGTGGCGCCTTTTGAGCTGAACATCGACATTCTTCCACGCCTGTTCGACTCGGTTCTTCAGAGCCAGCAGGCTGTTGTAGACCATCACGACCCAGCGAGCGCTCCAGTAGCCACTGAAAATCAATCCACCGAGCAGACAAATCAGCCAGGGAAGCGGCCGATTGCTACTGACTGCGAACCCCAACGGCGCCCCCGCGAAGATGATGAGCCCCGCGATATACCAGCCCCAGAAGCGGAATTGATAACCGCTCGATGTCTGCTCTTCCGATTTGACCGAGATCAGAAACAGCGGTGCTTGAGGATCTTGGGCGATCTCTGGAGCCACTACATCTTTGCGCAACCGTGAGGCTCCCATGACATAGATGTTCCGGTGCAGGGGGATGGCATTCTCGACGAACCGTCTTTTTCCGGTGGAACCGTAAACGCTATTACTGGGTCCCTTACCGTAATAGAGCGGATCGCTGCCACCACAGGTGCGAGAAAAGATCCGTGCCGCATCGATCTCTGCGCCGTTCGGCTGGATTTGAAGCAAACCGGTATCGTCCTGGAGATAGAACTCGGTCGACTCGGAACCGTGAGCGACCGTATCCCAACCCGTCTGCATCCGGGTTCGGGTTTGAGTTCTTCCCTCGCTGTCGGTGTAGGTTTCAGTCACCATTCGTCGCCACTCTTCCGTCACTCGGTAGGAAAAGTGAACGCAAGCTTGCTCGGCCAGGAAGCTGGTCAGCGGTTGTTCCGACTCGGCGGTTCCCTTCACCTCGACCAGGCCGATAAAAACGCCAGCGGTCTTGCAGGTCGGGATGTCATCGATCAAGCGTTGCTTACGCCGAGCTCGCACCGACAGCTCGGCAAACAGGACCAGCAACAGGATGGCCCCGACCGCCGCTCCGGCGAGGGGAAGAACGTCGCTATTGGCGAGTATCGATGACAGCCACATCACTCAGTCCCTGATCGATCCATCGCCAAGCAGATTCCAGCTCGAGAAACATCAAGAGAAGGACACTTTCGGTGCTTCGCGCTGCTCCGGAGCATCNAGTTCAAACAATTCNGCAGGACCGAATTTGTACATTCCCGCGATGACATTGTCGGGGAACGATTCGCGCTTGATGTTGTAGCGNGTCACAGCGTTNTTGAACCCCTCACGGGNATAGGACACCTTGTCCTCGGTCGAGGTGAGCTCATTTTGCAGNGAAAGCATGTTCTCGTTGGCCTTCAGATCGGGATANGCCTCGGCCAGGGCAAACAGCTTGCCCATCGTGCTCGTCANCACCGCTTCGGCACCCATCAGGGCTTGCATCGCTTTTGGATCTCCNGGTGCTGCGGCGGCATTCTTNCCCGCTGTCACCGCCTGGTTGCGCGCCTCGATCACCGCTTCCAGCGTTTCTCGCTCATGCTTCATGTAACCCTTGGCGGTCTCGACCAGATTGGGAATCAGGTCGTAACGACGGGTCAGTTGCACATCGATCTGACTGAAGGCGTTCTCGTAACCATTGCGATACGCCACCAGACCGTTGTAAATCGAAATGGCATAAAAGATGATCGCCAGCGGAACCAGAATCAGGACGCCCAGAAAAATCCAGAGCCCTTCCACCTGCGCCAGTATCAATTCCATCGTTTCACCTTTCCGTTTCATAACTTCATCGAGAAGAAAAACATAAAGCAGTCTAGCCCACAGAGTTCAACGCTCAAACGGTGATTTCTCACCGTACTAGCNCACTTCAGGAACCGGAATCCGTTTGCTTCTTCTCGATCACTAGCTTCAACAAATCGATGGCTGCATCACTGACGCTTCCGCCCTTTTCCTTGTCGAAGATCATCTCGACAACAACCTTACGACTGCCCACGGGAACCTGATCCTCACTTTGGCGCTGACGCATTCCATTCTTGCTGTCACGATCCGCTGCGTTCACCGGACCGAGAGTGTCTTCACCCAGTTCCTTGCCATCTGNATCGAGAAAGACGANTCGCACCTGTGCTTCATCTTTTTGTTTCTTCCAGCCGCCGATCCAGGCCGAAAGATGGTAACGGGCACCCTTACCGATGGCGCTTCGCAGCCTTCGTAAATCGATCTCCTGGCGCAAGGTGGTACGAACAGCCACATCTCCGATGGTGCCGTGCAGAAAATAGTTGGCGCCNGCGTTTTCCGGCACCGGGAGATGATCTCCTTCATCGATCGAGTAGCCATTCCACGGCTGCACCAGTACCGGAGTGTTGCTTTCCGTCGACTCCCAGGCACTGACGACTCTCGCAGCCGCAAGCTTTCCCTCTGCCGCTTCAACTTGATCGGTTTCAGCTCCCGGATTGGTGATGATGTTCTCACCCAGTCTTCTGGCCATGAACACCTGCTTGGCCTGTCCGATCTGCGGCATCGACTCGCTGGCGTTTCGGATCTTGCGTAGACGACCGCTGTGACGTTGTGAAATCTTTTCGCAGTACTCCTCTGCTTTTTCGCCGCCACCGATGACGACGTTGTGAATCGCTACCGGATGAAAACGGGTGACTCGTTCCAGCTCCTTCAACAATCGATCCAGATCGTTGCAACGGCCACCCCACGGTTCTCCNTCGGAAAGGAAGTAGATGAAACGGCACTCCGGATCCTCGATGGCTGCCTCGATACTCTCCTGGTAAGCGAATCGACAGGTCCCCTGGGAAGAGAACCACTGAGCGGCGGTCTGAGCATTCTGCGGTGACAGCGGAGCCAGTCGTGGAAATACTCGATCGATGCGAGCATTCCACGGATCGCCATAGGGTTCCCGAAACAACACCAGATTGAACCGCGGCTGTTCAGTCCGCGGCAGAGAAAGCCACTTCTCCAGCATTGAATGGACCTCGATGCGAGCGGCTTCCATGCGGGTGCGACCACCGAAGTCTCCGTTCATCGATCCGGAAAGATCGAACAGAAACACCGCATCGGCGGCGAGGACGGGAAGATCAAAAAAGACCACGGTGGGGCCATCCTTGACCGCCGCGTTGCCAACCCCTTCTGCCGGCGCCCGAAGCCAACCACCGTCCGGCTTTTCCTTGCGATCGACGATCTTGCGTGGGGAAGGATGCATCTGGGAATACACACGCCAGACCATCGCATCGACCGGCTTGTTCTCGCCGGTCATATCAGAAAGAGCATTGTGCCAGTCGAACAGATCGGGGTTGCCTGGATTTTCCGGCAGCGTCTCCAGCAACAGATCGATGGATAAGGGCGACCAGATTTCGATCATCGATTCCACCGCGCGTCGGCGTACTCTCCAGTCGCGGTTTTCGAGAGCCTCGATCATCAAATCTCGTGTCGATGGAATCCATTCATCGACCGGGATGGTCGCCAAGGCCTGNACGATGGAAATGCGTGCCGAATNTCCGATCATCCTGGGAATCTTCTTCCAGGCTCGTTGCAGTTCTTTCTGATACGGCGCGGCTCCGTGATTTCTCAGAAAATCAACGGCNCCGACGAGATTGTCTGGATTCGTACCGCGCAATTGCCGAACAGCGGCAGGCAAGATGTCTTGTGCGGTGTTTGGTCGAACCAGTGCCGCCATCGCGAGCGGGTCCCCTCGTTTGGTCACACACCACTTCAACATTCGATCGACAGTGGGGGACTCGGGATACCGGGAAGCAATCTCGACCAGTGCCCGAATCGCGGCAGAGGTCAGTTCCTGATCCTCGGATGCCATCCANCCCATGAGCAGATTGAGATCTTCCTCGCCGCCAANCTGCCCGAACAGNTCGCAGACGATGGCGGGCAACTCGGGGTTCTTCCCTTCTTCCAGGATCATCCGTCTGACTCGTGTCCGAACCAGCTGGGCATCCAGCTTCACCAGAGCAACCACTCCCTCCTCGACCACGATGGGGTCGCGGGAAAGGAGTTTTTCGAGCGGCTCGTCGAGTTCATCCGGCATCGCGAAATGAAATGGAGAGAGGAAGATAGTAATGATCGAAATGATCAGTAAGCCACCGGCCAAGGAACACCTCCAGCAACAGGATAACCCGATGTACTGGGCCCGCGTAGCCGGGAATTATCGCCTCAATACCCGAGGTTCCTTGACTCTCATCGTCGCCATCGGGAGACTTCGATCATACGCCAGTCAAACACCCGGTAAAAAACCGATGCAGAAGACAAGGAAACCATGGAAGCAGGTATCGTCGGACTGCCCAACGTCGGCAAATCGACCCTTTTCAACGCCCTGACCGCCGCCGGTGCGAACTCTGCTAACTACCCCTTCGCTACCGTCGAACCCAACATCGGGGTCGTGCCGATCCCTGATCCNCGACTGGCGATACTCAATCAACATGTCGAGACCAAGAAGATTGTTGCGACGGCTCTGAGGGTTGTCGATATCGCCGGACTGGTACAAGGGGCGAGCAAGGGGGAAGGGCTCGGCAATCGATTTCTCAGTCATGTTCGAGATACCGATGCCGTCATCCAGGTAGTTCGTTGCTTCGAGGATTCTCCAGGTGGCGAGAAGATTACCCACGTCGAAGGCAGCATCGATCCCCTTCGTGATATCGAAACCATCGAGATCGAACTGATACTGGCCGATCTCCAGACCGTAGAAACCTCCCTGAAAAAAACGACCCGGGCCGCCCGCGGCCGTGAAGAGGAAACGTTGTTGAGACTGGCAGCACTGGAAAAATTGCAGCCGGTGCTGGCGCAGGGCCTTCCCGCCCGTAAAGCAGACCTCGGTTCCGATCCTCGAACTTCTGAAGTGATGAAAGGACTGGGACTCATCACGACCAAGAGACAGATGTTCGTGATGAATGTCAGCGATGATGACGTGCTCGGTGAGGGGGAGATGGCCCAAAAGGTGCGAGCTCTGGCAGAAGAACGAGGTACCCAGGCGGTACCGGTTTGCGCTCGAATCGAAGAAGAGCTCTCGGAACTGGAAGAAGAAGATCGNGCCGANATGTTAGAGCACTACGGCATGGATGAACCNGCATTGAACAAGCTAGCCCATGCCATCTATGCCCTGCTCGGTCTTCAATCTTTCTACACCATCGGTCCCAAGGAGATCCGGGCCTGGACGGTACGACAGGGCTCCACTGCCCATCAGGCTGCCGGGGTCATCCACACCGATTTCCAGCGCGGTTTCATACGGGTCGAGGTTCACTCCGTTGCAGAGTTGCAAGAATACGGCAGCGAGAAAGCGATCCGCGAGGCGGGCAAACTACGAGTCGAGGGCAAGGACTACGTCATGCAGGATGCGGATGTGTGTCACTTCCTGTTCAACGTTTAAGGGATCCGTTGTCACACATTCCGAGGAAGGCCAATTCATGTCAAAACAATTCGGGATCCCTCTAGGTGTCAGCGCCTGCTTGCTGTTGGCCTACGGCTTTCTATTCGCCGGCGGAACCATGGACCGTTGTGTTCTCTACGTCTACAGGTGTGCCGTCGCCTATGCCAACAATCCAGACAGCATTCCGCACTGAAGAAGTGGTGGAACTGGAAGGATCTATCGTGAAGGACCGGTCAATAAAATCACGAAATCGTACCGTCATTCCCATGCTACTTGCTGCGTTGTTACTGGCACCGCCTGTTGAACATCTACTGGCAGGAAAAGTACCCTACAGTCCTGAACAGCTGAAGAAGTTGTCAGCGGTGATCGTGACCGGAACCGTCACCGCCATCGAACATCGCACCATCGCTGAAAGTAGCGGTGCTCTGACCATTCGCTGGACCGCAACACTGCGTGCCGACCAGNTCGAGAAGGGCACCGTCGCGCCGGGCGATCTGAAGATGAGTTATCTCACCAGCGGTGATGGACCCGTGATGGTGCTNTGCGGACCGGCACAGTATCCCATNCCGGCCATCGGAGATCGTTGTCGAGCCTACGTTGAAGCAAAAGTACCCTTTGAAAATGAAGAGGTTTTTCCGCTTCTGGCGCCGAACGGATGGGAAATCCTGGACACCGCCGGGCGAACCGGAGAAGAACCGACCAATCTCGATGGGCCCATCAATCCAAGCTCTATCAGCANNNCGNTCANGGNNGNCCTGNTTGNCTTGCTNTTTGGCATCTTGTGGAAGGTGTTCANGAAAAAGTNATCGNAANCCTGTGANTCANCNTGACCAAAACNGCANAGGGATTAATTGCCGACACNNCTCACCTGGNAACTGCCNGCTNGCCGGATCACATCCGGTTGGAANATCGANCACAGCGNGGCGGATATCCTGCCAATTACGACTTCGACCAGCGAAAACGTAAATTCTCCGTCCGCCACAANGTGNCTCCCGGATATAGATCCAGAGCCTCACCTCAACGCTGTNACAGAGTGAGGCAATTGACCCTTATACTCGATGGTTCAAGGAGGAACCGATGNCCCGNAATCGCACACTTTGGNTCTATTGCGTTNCTTTCACACTACTCACCGCAAACTTGCCGGCACAAACATTTCATCACCTCATCGGTGGACCCTTCGATGATCGTCCCAGTTGCATCTCCAAAACAGAAGATGGGGGCTGGATCATCTCCGGGGATGAATCTTACCAACCCTTTGTCTGACCGATGCCTCCTGTAAGCCGGTCGGCTTCTCTCACAAAAATGACAGCAAACTGCCAGGTNGACTGGAACCGNACATANGAAATCGGTGACCTGACAAGAGGTTGTGCAGTCCGAACACCCAGCGATGGAAGCCCTGGCTATGTGATGGCAGGACACTCCACGGTGCCAGGGAGCTCACGTGTCTATGTGATGCAAACCGACGACGTTGGAAACCCCATCTGGCTCAACACATACGGCGATGCTCCCGGGAGAAGATTCGCCGAAAAGATCGAAATCAAGCAGTGCAGTGTCGGATACATCATCTGCGGCACTCTTCTCAATTCCAATTTNGATGAAGATAAAGGGTTTCTACTACGCATCGGTAACGACGGAGCTCTGATCTGGATGCGGTTTTATGCCATGTCTGATCTGAGTCCCAACCACACCTCTTTCAAAGATGTGGATCAAACAGAAACAGGAAATTTCATCGTTACCGGTCACACACTCAATTTGTCCAATCCATCTCTTCTTGAAACAGAAACCATCCTGATGCTGGTGGACAACACGGGTACTCCGATCTGGTCATACAGCTATCCAAGCAACGCCATCAACCCTGACGGAACAGTGACTCAGGAGATCAATACCGGCGAATCGCTGACCGTTTTGAATGATGGCTATGCCGTGGTGGGACAGGTATTTCAAAACCAGATCGANAATCTGGCCTGCGAACTCTTTACCGTCGACAGCAACGGACTTTACGTCTGGTACCGATTACTCCCCGATACAAATGCAGGAGGAAATCGAGCACTGGGAATGAATGCTGTGTCCAACGGTACGCTACGAGANCTTCCTGGCGGGTGACCTGGTGTTCATCGGTGGATATCAGAATAACGCAGCACTGCTTCGTTTCGACAATTCGGGCACCTTCATCACCGCCAAGTATTTTGGCNATTCAAGGGATCAACACGGCACCAGTTTTCACGCAGAAGCCGAGGGTAACGCTGGTTTCACCTTTGTTGGTCCAAGTGAGGTGGCGATAACCAGCGGCATTACCACCACCATTAACCTTGATTTTCGCGTCGGCAGAACCACTGTCGGATTTGCCACCGGATGTGAAGAGGGAGATTTCATCCCCACAGTCATCAATCGAGAAGTGATCCCGAGAATCATCCTTCCCTCCTTCGAAGATGTAACCAATCGCACTCCACGNACCGCGATTCATGGCCCCCTGAACTGGACTGAGAATGTCATCTGTCAAAATTGCACCTGTGTTCCAGTCATCGACATATCCTGCGACTATGAAATCGCGGGNCCAGGTGTTGTGATCGATTGGGATCCCGCGCCAGGGACCATCACATTTGTCGAAGTGAGAAGAGATGGTGAACTGATNGGTACTGTCGACGGCAANACCTTCACCGATGACCCGTCACCAGGCCTTCATCGTTACGAGATGAGTTTCTTCAACAACGAGCCCTCCTGTGCACCAACCCNCTCGGTGTGCGATGTTGAGGTGAGCCCCAGTGTTCCGATCCAGCTCGTCACCGATCTCGTGATTCGCNCAACCGATGAGAATGCCGANGAATCTACAATCTGCCTCGTCGCCGACCTCGAAGAACTGGGACGGACACCACAACTGGTGACTAGCACCGAACTTCTATCTGCAGAACTGGGCTCCGAACATCCTCAGCACAATCCAGTCGCGTGGCTACTTCTGGGTGAATACCCACACCAGCAGCCGCTCTCCGATTCNGACAATGAACAACTNNTTCAATACTTGCTCTCTGGTGGATCNCTCTACATCGAGGGTGCGGATGTCGGATTCAGTGTCTCCGCTGACTTGCAGAACGCACTCGGATTCACCGCTCTTGAGCAGGGCTCTGCCAATGGAGAAGTGCCGGTACTGGAAGGATTGAATTCCGAACATGGGCTCGACCTTTCCGAATTCTCTGCCGAATACAGCGGATCGGGTCAGTTTGTCGATCATCTGGCTCCCGCCGGTGAAGGGTCGGGTGCCGTTTTCCAGAATGGCGGAGGAGGGGGCCAGATCACGGCGGTCTATCACGATGCTTCCGTGGCGAGTTCCAGCAGTCATCGGGTGGTCACATCATCAACGGTTCTGTCGGGATACCTCGGCAACCAGTTTGGACTTGTCGAACAGATGGTCGCTTCTCTCGGCACACCTGCCACCAGCGGCTCACCGCAATTTCTGCGTGCTGATGCCAATGGAGATGGTGTCATCAACATCGGAGATGCGGTGTTTGGACTCGGTTATCTTTTCGGCGGGACGCCAGCTATCTGTCGTGATGCGCTCGATAGCAATGACGACGGTGCGAACGATATCGGAGATCCGATCTACAGTCTCGCCTTCCTCTTCTCCGGCGGATTCGCTCCTCCAGCACCGTTCCCAAGTTGCGGAGAGGACCCCAGTAGCGATTCACTCGACTGCCTGGGAACCGTGTCGTGCCCTTAGTACCCAGATGAATCGGTACTCGAAGTGCCTTTGATCTGTCACTCTTCGACCCTGCTGCGGCTATAGCCTGGCAGGGTCGTCGTGTAAGTTGTGACAAGGAAATAGGTATAACCGCATGACAATCCTCCTCCTCGCCATGTTGATGACGAACTCCATCCTCGCTGACGACCCCCGCCCCATCTCCATCGAACGAAACATCCGCTATGGCGAGGTGGAGGGCATTGATCCCTTACGCTTCAGTCTCGATGTTTATTCTCCCGGAGTGAAACCGGAAAAAGCTCCGGTGATGCTCTATGTGCACGGTGGCGGCTGGAAGTGGGGCGACAAGAAGGCGGTGGGACGTAAGCCAGGTTACTTCACCGATGCCGGCTGGATCTTCGTTAGCACCAACTATCGGCTGCTTCCGCAGGGGAAGCATCCTCACAACGTCGACGACATCGCCAGCGCGCTGGCGTGGGTCCACGATCACATCGAGAAACGAGGCGGCGATCCCGACAAGATCTTCATCATGGGGCATTCCGCTGGTTGTCATCTGGTCTCACTGGTGGCGACCTCACCGAAGCCTCTGGAGAAAGCGGGTAAGTCACGCAAGATCATCCGTGGCGTCATCGGACTCGACTGCCAGGCCTATGACATCAGTGAACTGCTACAGAGACAGACCACTATGAAATTCTACTCGGGGATCTTTGGCAGCGACCCCGAGGGAGTGCGCGATGCCTCTCCGCAACTTCACATCGAGAGGGGACAGGGGATCGCTCCCTTTCTCATCTGCTATTCCAGCGGCAACACGCTGCGCAAGAACCCGTGGCGCCGGATCACCGCCGAGGTGTTTCGTGATGCGTTACGAGCCGCTGACATCCAGGCCGATGTGGTCGATGCCAGTGACCGGACCCACGGTCAGATCAATCAACGCTTCGGCGATCCCGCCGATGAAAAGGTGACCGGTAAGGCGATGGAGTTCCTTCGCGGCATTCTCGAGAAGAGGGCAACGCCAGCGGCACAAATTCCCGGTTCCCTGTGACCAGACTGGCTCTCCTGTTGACCACAACTCGCCAGCTCCCGCCGCTCAGGGGCAGGAGTTGAAGTTGTCGCAGTCGAGGACGTCCTCGGTCGGGTCTGCTCCGCACTCGAAGAAGGGCGGCGGCGGCGCGGGACCACCCACAAAGAGGTAGCCCAACATGTAGATGGGGTCGGCGATATCCCACGATCCGTCGTCGTTGGAATCGTGGGCATCGAGGCAGGCGGGGAAGCAGGAGAAGAGACAGAGCAGGTCCCAGATCGGATCGCCGATATTGAAGATGCCGTCGAGGTTCACATCACCGCGCCGAAAGGCGGTGCTGACCGTGATAGTCCCGGAGACCGTCGAAGGGGTGACCTCGGGGCCCCATTCGGGGACGACACTCGTGCGCACGGGCGGTTCACCGAGGGTGTCGACGAAGTCGAGGGCGGTCACGTCACCGACCTCCCCGAGAACCTGATAGCGGGCGGTAACCAGCGGATAGGTCCCCTCAACCCAGAGAGTTTGCATGAAGACGCTGACAATGATGGCGCCGGTCCAGCCCCCATCTCGGACATCGAAAATCGCCCAGGCAACGTCAGCGGTGGCTGTTCCAGGGAGCAACTCTGTCAGGGCAAGGGCGTTGGGATCATGTGCAACCCCGAAACTGCATGCCAGCAGCCAATCCCCGTCCAGAATCTCCAGCTCGACATCGACGGCGATGGTTTCCCCAGGGGCACCCTCCCCATCGGGGATGGAGAAGATGTAATCGGAATCGAGCGGTGGCTGGGGAGTCGGCGTCTGGCAGTCATGTTGATAATTGTTGCAAGAGAGGCTGTCGGCAGTGGGATCGGCTCCGCAGGTGGGGAAGGGTGGCGGCGGAGGGACGTCTCCCTCGAACAGATAATTGAGCAGGTAGAGCGGGTCGGAGATGGTGTAGGCCCCATCGTCATCGGCATCGCAGGCGTCGTAACAATATGCCGGCCCTGGATCGCAGATGACGCACGTCATCATGTAGACCAGGTCCCCGAGTTCGACGTTGCCGTCGCCAAGGCAGTCACCGCGAACGAAGTCATCCTGCGCGCCAAGGGACATCGGCAACATCGAGAATGACAGAATCAACACGATGAAAAGAAACGGACTGGTCAGAGGGAGGGCAAGATGGTGAGAGCGACGACCCAACGGCCTGCTCCTTTCTCGGCGCGGGCAGGAACCGGCAGTATACACCGATTGTAACACAGCCCCCCTTCGGGGTGAACATATCCACGGCCCCCTGCCACATACCCCTATGCAGCGAATGTGCTGTGGCCACTTCCCAGTCGCCTACACGGCCAGCGAGCCAACCTCTATCTCTTTGAACAGAACGGCACTGCTGTTCACCACTTCTTTGCCTCGAAACATTCAGGGACAAGAATTGTAAATCTCGCAATCAAGAGCATCAGTGGTTGGATCAGCGCCACATTCAAAAAAGGGTGGTAAAGGCGGATCACCTCCGACAAACAGGTAGGCCAACACGTAGATGGGATCGGCGATATCCCATGACCCATCGTCGTTTGCATCATGTGCGTCCAGGCAGCTCGGAAAACAACTGAAGAGACAGATCAGACCCCAGACTGGATCACCGATATCGACGACGTCATCGCCATTCAAATCGGCACGGCGAAAAGCAGTGGTTACTGTGACCGAGCCGGCAACGGTCAAGGGGATAACCTCAGGCCCCCATTGCGGAACGATGCGAGTTTCGATGGTTGGCTCGCCAAGCGTATCGACGAAATCGAGGGTCGTCACCTCGCCGACATCACCGAGAACCTGGTACTGTGCAGTGGCTAACTGGTAATCACCTTCTGAATACAAAACCTGACCAATAATGCTGAGGATGATGCCAGTGGTCCAGCCACCATCGTGAACCTGTGTGCTCCAGTAATCCACATCCTCAACATCCAGTCCCGCCTCGGCTCCGATGAAGCTCAGAGCAGAGGAGTCATGACTGACTCCGAAGGAACAGGCCGCCATGGTGTTCCCCGAATCATCGATTTCTAGCACAACATCAATGGAGATACTTTCGCCGGGAGCTCCGAAACCCTCTGGGATCCTCATGGTGAACGCAGGCTCGAGAGGAGGTAAGGAAGGTGTCGTTTGGCAATCATATTGATAGTTACTGCAAGCAAGACTATCGGCGGTCGGGTCTGGTCCACAACTAGGAAAGGGCGCAGGCGGTGGAACATCTGAATGGAACAGGTAATTGAGCAAGTAAACCGCATCGGGGAGGTCGTAGATTCCATCGTCATCGGCATCGCAAGCATCAACGCAATAAGTGGGCCCTGGATCGCAGAAGATGCATAACATATAGATCAGATCGCCAAACTGGATCTCCCCATCGCCAAGGCAATCGCCCCTGATGAAGTCGTCTTGCGCGCCAAGAGGGATCGGCAACATCAAAAACGACAGAATCATCACGCTGAAAAGGAACCGGCGGATCGAATGTGGCGAGTTGTTTAACGAGCAAAAGCCCATCGGCCTGCTCCTTTCTCGGTGCGGGCAGGAACCGGCGGTAACTAAATATTGTAACAGACGGTAACCGCTAGAAAGAAAGTGTCTCGTCCTATTTGTTGTCGCTCGACTTAAGCGGCAAGATCCCCGGACCGATGACATCGAATCTATCTTTCTTGGTACCCGGAACATCGCCACCGACATGATCGAGGTCGGAACTGAATGCGACATTTCCGAAGTCGTTAGGAAATGTTGCCGTCAAATGAAGCAGTTGTTCCCCATCATCGAGACTCCACATCGTGAGCGATTTCCCCATGAAAGCCTTGATGGCGATGCGACTTCCATCGGCAGAGATCCCGACCGTACCGATGCTGTCGAGATCCTTCAGAGAAAACTGTTCCTCAAGAGCACCATCGCTCACGTCGAAACTCACCAAAGTTCCCGGTTTTTTCGAACTGCCTCCGGCCACAGCAAAAAACTTTTCACCCCGGGGATGGAAGAACACCTGCATCGCTTGCAAGTGACGATCATCAGAATCGACTTGCCAGAGTTCTTTGCCATCGGAAAGATTCCAGGCCTTGAACCCACGCGCGACGATCCGTCGACGCGCCTTACCGTCTACCTCGATATTCTCGTACTGAAAAAAGGTGCCGACGATTTTTTTCCCGTCGGGTGAAATATCAAAATGTTTCAGGCCGGTGTCCTTCAACTGCCATGACTGCTTGCCCTTATCGAGATTCCAGACCGAAAGGGATTCATCATCGCCCAACCAGACCAACGACTTTCCATCCGCGGTCATGCGCGGCTTCTTCGCTGTCCCCTCGATTCCAAACTTGCTCTTCAACTTTGCTCGTCGTAGATCCCAGACCTGGATGACGGTCGGATCGGGTTCCTTGCTCTGTGCTCGACCGATATGAGCACTGATCAACCTCTGGCTATTGGAAGAGAAAGCCAGGAAATCGACGCTCGCATCGTGATCGCCAAGCCTCTTGAGAAACTTGCCTGTTTTGGCATCCCATACGAAGACACCAGCGGGATAGGATGTCTTGCCAGAATTATCGGTCACTTGAACTGGACTACTGCCACCAACGATCCACTTACCATTGGGTGAAAAGACCCAGGAAAAATAGGTCCCGACCGCACCGTTGCTGGTGTTCTTCAGCGGCGATTCAAGATCGACACGCCCAGCAGGGACCTGCCCCGATGGAAATAAAAGCAGTACCGATAGAATGGCAACGATCAATCTCGCTCCTTCTCTTCAACATATGCTTCGAGAGTCGGACGTTTTTCATGATAATCGGTAACAGCTTGCCAAGCACTACCGAGGGCAATCAAACGAGCTTCGTCATAAGGATGCCCGATGAAGGTGATCGCTCTCGGCATCTGGTTCTCGGCAAAACCACAGGGGGCCACCAGGCTTGGATGACCGGTGAGATTGGTGATGCCGAGACTGTGAAAATCTCCCGCTGGCGCAACAAAGGCATCGACTCCAGCGAGTGCCTGGGCAGTGTCTCGCATCAGAAGGGTACGAAGACGCTGAGCACGGATGTATTCCACCGCGGGAATCAGACGCGCCGCACGGAAACTGTTGGGCCACGCCTGTGGACCCTGTTCGACCAGTTCGTCATCACGGTTACTGCGGGTCAGCTCATCGAAGGCACAGGCACTTTCGGCAAACAGGATCACCATCATCGGCCATACCGGATAATCGGGCAGATCCACTTCGACCAGCTTGGCCCCGAGACCCTTCAACTGGTCCAGTACATGGCCGTGATTTTCTGAGTTGTCGAAAACTTTCGCCGAATAACCAATCTTCCAGCCTTCGATGGAAGTGGCACCAGGACTTTCAAAAGAATGATCGACGCAATCCAGGTCGAGGCCATCGGCTCCCTCGATCGCATCGAGGACCAGAGCCGTGTCCTGCAAGCTGCGACAGATGGGGCCGAGCTTGTCCATCGACCAGGACAAGGCCATCGCACCGTATCGAGACACGCGACCAAAGGTAGGTCGCAACGATGAATTGCCGCAACGTCTCGAGGGGCTCACGATGGAGCCGAGAGTTTCCGATCCGATGGCAAAAGGCAGGGCACCGGCACCGACCGCAGATGCCGATCCTGCCGATGAGCCGCTGGAACCGCGCTCGGTGTTCCACGGCGACAGTGTTTTGCCGCCATACCAGACATCCCCCATCGCCAGGGCGCCGAGAGTTGTCTTCGCCACCAGTACAGCACCGGCAGCATCGAGTTTCTGTACCACCGCCGCATCGACCTCGATCACCTGATCCTTGTAGGGCATGGCACCCCAGCTGGTCTTGGTTCCTTTCACGGCGCACAGATCCTTCACTCCGTAGGGAATGCCGTGGAGAAAACCGCGCCACTTGCCCTCCGCCAGTTCCGCATCGAGGGCTTTCGCCTGATTGAGCGCGCGTTCCTCGGTATAGGAGATGACACAGTGCAAAATCGGATCGATTTCCTGCAGTCGATTCAAAAACAACTCGGCCAGCTCGACACAGGAGACCTGCTTTGACTTCACCAGAGCTGCCAGGGTCGGGATCTCCGCCCAGAGCAAATCTCGAAGGTCTTCAGGTCGTTTTACTTCCGGAAGAGGATCGACGGTAGCAAGGGTGCGATCCCCGAAGGTGGGGGATGATTCTAAAGGTCGAAAACTGAAAGCCGGAGCCACCGAGTTCTCAATCGAATGCGATCTCATCCCTTCGTAGTGGGCAATTCGATCAATGGCTGCTGGCATCAACTGAGCCAGCTCTTCGTCGGTGAACTTCATCGACGCCACAAGCCCGGCCCCTTTGAGATTCTCGAGATCGAAGGTCGCTTCTTGAGCCGGTTCCTCGGTCGGTGGTCGAGCTTCGCCCTGATCCGACGCATGGGGTGAAAAGAGGGCCATGATCAGGGTAAAAGTCATCATCAGTTTCCCTTCTGTTGTAGCTGTTCAACACGCTGAATGGCGGTCTGCCAGCCACCGACACTACCGGCACCTACCCCAATCACCTCGATTTCTGAAGCGGGTAAGGACCCAATAGCATCAACTCCTGCCAGGCACAGGAGCGGGTCTCCCAGTTGCTGACGAACGATACGAAGTGCCGATCCTGCTTCATCTTCGACCAACAAAATCGAACTGGGAAGCGCAAGACGAGACCACCACTCTCTCAGAGAAGGAAGGCTTGCCGTATCGATGGAACTCCAGCACACCAGTACTGCATGACGCGAAAGATCGAGCATGCCGCCGTGTGCCGCTGGGTAGAGTCGTGGCGGACTCGGGGATTGAATCTTGTACCACGGCGCATCAGCGAGAATCTCATCGATGGAGATGCCGACCCAGGGATCACCCGCAGCGACCACAGCAAAAGAACCGACCGAAACGGATATCGCCTGGTCTCCTGCGTTCGGATGAACACTCCAGGTATGAAAACCCGTTTGCTCCGGTGCCATCGCCGCGAAGTGGGCATGGCCATGTTGCACTTCCACTGCAGCAGGCAACTGCCAGCCGGGAGCGCTGGAAGCGACGCGAGCCAGCTGACCATCAGGCCCCGGCACGTGACCTACCAGAGAGATTTCAGTTCCAGCTTTGGCCACCGCATCGAGAGCAATCCAGGTCGAGCTTGAGCCCGCTCCCGAAGCAACGATGAGCATCGATGCGAACCAGATGACCCAAGCTGCCGCTGCAATCCAAAGAACTCGATCATGGAACCAGTTCTTGTTCGACATGCCGACCTCTCCTCTAACCGTCAAGATGTTCTCATCCAACACCGGAGCCGGATATCTCAAGCAATGGTAGTCGCGTCAGGGATCGATCCACAGTCACCTCTGTCACGCCACCTTCAGAGCGCCAGATGCAAAGACTGGATGTCGTTGAGATCGTAGTTTTCCAGAGAAAGGGGAGAACCGACCTCTTTCCAGTGCAAGCAGCCGCGATGAATACGATCCTGATCACTGGCAAGGTCTTCAGCGCGTAATCTCAAAATCCATTCAACCACCGGAAAAGCAAGCTCTGACCAGGGGATCTCATCCCAGGTGAACCACTTCACCTCAAGGCTTTCGGCTCCCGCGGTGACTTCGGGACTCTTCAGTCTGGCCAGGAACATCTCGTGTACCTGGCCGATCCGGGTCAAATCGATGCGAGCAAAGGTGCGAATGATGGCCACATCCGCACCGGCTTCCTCCATCGTTTCCCGTGCCGCACCGGCCTCCATCGATTCTGACATCTCCAGGAAACCCGCCGGGGGGGTCCAAAGTCCTTCGGCTGGTTCGATGGCTCTACGACAGAGCAACACCCGACCCGCATCCTCGATGATGGTGCCGACCACGACTTTCGGATTGCGGTAGTGAATTGTGCCACAATCGGGACAGACCCCCCTCAGACGGTCTTCGCCGGGAGGAATCTCGTTTTTCAGCTGGATACCACAGGCCATGCAATGGACCGGAATCGGCACGATCACACTTCACCTCGTTCTCTGGTTCTCTCCAGGTGGGTCGAAATGGAAGGCTCGCAGAGAGAAGCTCGCCGAGCAAGACGGCAGTTGGTGAATGGCAATCAGCCCGACAATGTGGAATCCTGAGCTCATGGAGGTCCATTTTTGATGTTCAACCGCTGGCTGATTTCCTGCGCAGTCGTCTTTGCAAGCGGCTGTGTTGTTGCCACTGTGCGTCAAGAAACTCCATCCTCTTTCGTCATCATTCTAGCCGATGACCTCGGCTGGGCCGACGTTTCGTGCCAGGGGAGTGTATGGAAGACTCCTTCCATCGATGCGCTGGCTGCCAGTGGCATCCGCTTCACGCGCGCAGCTTCTAATGGTCCAAACTGTGCGCCCAGCCGCGCCTGTCTCATCACCGGCACCGATGTGACAGAACACGGTATCTTCACTGTACGCCCTTCGGCCCGGGGAAAGGCAGAGAACAGAAAACTGGTTCCTCCCCGAACGAAGCATGCACTGACACCCGAAGCCATCAGCATCGCCGAGATGCTGGCGGAGAAGGGCTACCGCTCGGCATTCATCGGGAAATGGCACCTGGGAGACGATCCGGCACTGCAAGGTTTCGATATCTCCATCGCAGGGAACCAGCGGGGGGCGACGAAAAGGCACCTGGCACCGTGGAATCTTCCGGGACTTCCAGAGCAAGCCGATGGAACTCCGCTCGCCGATGCACTGACCGATCACGCGGTCAACTTCATCAAAGAAAACGCCTCCAAACCCTTTTTGCTGATCCTGTCTCATTACGCGGTCCATACACCAATTCAGGCTCCCCCGCATGAGATCGCCCATTGGGCCAAAAAACTTCCAGACGAACCCAAGAAAAGACACCGCTACGCAGCAATGGTCGATAGCGTCGACCGCTCGGTGGGTCGAGTTCGTGAAGCCCTGGAAAAAAACGGCTGTGCTGATCGTACTTTGGTCATCTTTACCAGCGATAACGGAGGACTGCAAAATTACACCGATAACGGACCGCTTCGCGGCGGCAAAGGGATGTTATTCGAGGGTGGAGTACGTGTTCCCTTCATCGCCTGGGGAGCGGGAACCGGTTCCGAATCAAGAGTGGTCGATGATCCGATACAACTGACCGATCTGGTTCCAACGATGTTGGAGATGGCCAAGACGCCGGCCCCGGCCAAGATTCCTCTCATCGGCACTAGCCTTGTTCAAGTTCTGACCGGTCAAGGATCACTGCCACAACGTGATCTCATCTGGCACTTTCCCGCTTACCTTGAAGGCAAAACAAAACTCCACGGCCCTTGGCGTACTACGCCAGCGGCTTCCATCGTCCGTGGAAAATGGAAACTGCTCGAGTTCTTTGAAGATGGTCGTCGGTTTTTATTTCAGCTAGAAGCGGACATCTCCGAACAAAACGATCTCTCAGAGAAGCATCCTGAGCGCGTTCAGGAGCTTGCCAATTGTCTCGCCCAGTGGCGTCAACAACGCAACGCTCCGATGCCCCAACACCCTGAAAAGCCGTGATCGCTCGACAAAGCCCTCTTCAGGGGGGATTCTGGCATTCTGGGCCTATCTGAAGCGGGGCCCAGCCGGTTGGTCATAGCTCGCGTTGAGCTCCAATGTCATCAGGGCGCTGAGAGAATCCAGGAGAGCGAATGATTCCGTTCAAAGCTTTCCGGTTCCTGTTACCGCTACTGAGGCGTGAACGAACGGTGATTCTCGCCGGCGTTTTTCTCATCCTGATCACCAGCCTGTCGCAAGTTGCGGTGCCACGCCTGGTCGGTATGGCGGTGGAAAAACTGGAGAGTGGTATCGCCATCAACCTGGTGATTCCGATCGCCATGGCGATGCTCGGCGCCGTTCTTATCCGGGGCCTCACATCTTTCTGGGCCAGAAAAACCGTGATTGGATCGAGTCGACGCATCGAGAAACAATTGCGCGATCAGATGTTCCGCCACATCGAAAATCTGGATGGCTCCTTCCATACAAAGTTACACACCGGCGATTTGATGAGTCGCTTCAACAGCGACGTCGAAGCGGTCCGGATGATTTGCGGACCAGCGATCATGTACTCGGTTCAAACCTTCTTTATCTTGATCTTTTCAGTCACACTGATGCTTCGTATCGATTGGCAATTGACACTCTGGTCACTCTTTCCACTCGGGCTCATCACTCTGACAGTACGTTTCATCGGACCGAAGGTGCACAAACAGGCGATGAGGGGCCAGGAGATGCTATCTGACATCTCGGTGCACGCTCAGGAGAACTTCGCCAACGTTCCGGTGATCAAAGCATTTGTCGTGGAAGATGCTGAAATCGAACGGATGCAGCGACTGAGCCACGATTACTTCGAGCAAAACCTTCGCATCGCCAGGTTGCGCGCATTGACCGGTAGTGCTTTCTCTCTCTTTGGTGATCTGGCTCTGGTCATCCTGTTGTTTGTCGGTGGCCTACGAATTCTCTCTGGAGATCTGAATCTGGGAGAATTCGCTACCTTCAATGGCTGTCAGCTACTATTGATCTGGCCGATGATCGCTCTCGGCTGGGTGATCAATCTGTTCCATCGCGGGGCGGCCAGTGCCAAACGGCTCGAAATGATTCTCGACGCCAAACCGACGGTAGACGATTCAAAAGCGCGCATCGGAAACGAAGTCCGCCAAGCCGACATCCGTTTCGACCAGGTTTCATTCCGCTATCCAGACACAGAAGCAGTAGCGCTCGAACAGATTTCCTTCGATCTATCCGGGGGTAAAACACTGGGAATTGTCGGTGCTACCGCCAGCGGAAAAACAACGCTTCTCAACCTGATCCCAAGACTTTCGCCGTGTAACAGCGGTAATATTTTCATCGATGGGAATCCCATCGAAAGCTACACCCTCGATGCACTTCGTTCGTCAATCGCCATGGTGCCTCAAGAACCATTCCTGTTCAGCGCTACCATCGCCAGCAACATTTCCTATGGCGTCGAGGATGCCTCCATCGATGAGATCGTGGAAGTCGCTCGACTGGTTCATATCGATGATGAGATCAATAAATTCCCCGACCGCTATGATCAACGAGTGGGGGAACGAGGCGTCACCCTCAGTGGCGGACAGAAGCAGCGGATTGCGATTGCCAGGGCCATCTTGCAAAGACCCAAAATTTTAATCCTGGATGATGTGCTCTCGGCAGTCGACTCCGAAACCGAGGCCACCATTCTCGAAGGGCTGCGAGATTGGACCAAGAATCTCACCGCACTGATCGTGACGCATCGACTCAGTGCCATCACTCATGCTAACGAAATCATTGTCCTCGACGAGGGACGCATCATCGAACGAGGCGATCACTCAAGCCTTCTTGAAAAGAAGGGGCGCTATCACAAGTTGTGGCGCAGACAGACGGTCGAAAGCGAATTGGAGGATCTCGAATGACCTCCAAAAAACCAAACCAGAACGAGAATGAGAAACAACGGGACGATGCCGAAGATTTCCATGTCGAAGAGGTAATTGACCGCCCCTTCAGTCGCGTACTGGCAAGGCGATTGATGAAATATTTGACCCCTTACAAGAAATTGGTATTTCTCTCGATCGTACTGATTCTGATCACCACCATGCTGTCACTGGTAGGTCCTCTGCTGGTCAAGGAAGCGATCGACGGTCCTCTGTCGCTACCCGGCAATGCGAGCCGAACTCCTAACCAGCTCGGTGAGTTCGTTATTGAAGTGGGTCATCAGTTCGGCCTGGAGCCGCTCAACAACGATGTTGAAACCGAACAGCGCATCTCCTGGCTCTGGCTTGTGGCTGG
>PAIH01000042.1 GCA_002711105.1 Planctomycetota bacterium | reverse complement strand
TGTGTCATCGCAGTGACGTATCCCTGGACCGGTCCAAGACTGTTATCAATCAAGATTCTGGCGTCGCCGGTGGTTTCAAACCCATCTGCGGGAGCAGAAGTATCCTCGACGTACATCGACGCTGGAGGAGGTACGAGAAGAGTCAACGTACCACCGTTCAATCCCAAACCGTCAGCCGCACCAACGGATAATCCGGCTTGCACGAGGATGTTGTCCAAAGGCGGGCTGTTCAAAGTTCCATCTTCGAAATCAAATGAAACGTCAGTTTCTTCCGTCACAACTGCCCCGGGGGTCACCGTGATATTGGCCAGGGTCTGCCCTGTCCCTGCTGGAATCGTGTGACCATCGAAGGGATCCTCTGCATCCAGCACTACCCCGATGGTAAATCCTCCTGTGAGGATCTCCGTAACCACCAATTCTGCGCTATTTGATTCAGTCGCAGTGCCAGCAGTCGAGATATCGCTGACAGTCGTCTGGGAATCATCGTAAGCGACCGCAACCACGTACCCCTCTGTCGGTGCAGTTGAATCGAGAGTTACGGACATGGTGGCGGAAGACAAGCCCTGCGCAGTAGCGCTAGAGATGCTCATAGACTGACCACCACCAGCATAAGCAATAGAAGTACATACGAACGTTACCACGATCAATTGAATTGACCGTAAACTAGCCATTGTTACCGAGAGACACATGATCTACTCCCTTGACATAGAACAGGGGGACTGAAGTCTAAGTAAATATTCCAAAACCATTCATGACCGGCAGATACCTCCAACGAGAACACCGGAAATACACTGTATAAACACCTCAAATGGCCCGAAACGGCAGTTTAATAAAGGCGCTCTACGCCTGCGAAACGGGCACTCATTTCCGCTATCAAATCGTGGATAGGCCTGTATGTCAAGCGAGTTATGTCCCATTTGTCTTCTCTTAGTTAAGTCATATTCGTTATATACGAAATGAGATCTCAGGAAGTTCTGTTAGTCATAAAATCGTCATCAGATCGCACTGAATGGCAGAATTAAACGCCCAGAGGTCTGGAGAAGTAATACAGAGGGATTGCTCTGAAACGCCCTGAAGGGCTCAGGTGGGAAGGGAACCGCCACACCGGTCCCAGGAGAGGAAAAGAGGCGCGATAGGCAGGAGAGAGACAAGAGGGGCTTTGCTTCAATCAGGCAGGCAGGCTCGCTTTGTGACTACTTCGAATCCTTGGCCGCGTCCTCTTCAGAATCGTCTTCGGTGGCCGAATCCTCTTCGGAGTCAGAATCAGCATCGTCGACTTCCGGCGACTCTTCGGTCGGTTCTTCCTCAGCCGTATCGGTCGCAGCTTGCGGCTCCTCGGCACCAGAATCAGCATCGTCGACTTCCGGCGACTCTTCGGTCGGTTCTTCCTCAGCCGTATCGGTCGCAGCTTGCGGCTCCTCGGCAGCCTTATCTTGTTCGGCAGTACCAGTAGAATCTCCGTGCCGACGATCCCCCTCGGGGTAATCATCGTCTTCACGAACATAGCCGAGATAGGCTCGAACAGAGGCATCGCCAAGACGAGGTTTCACCATCCTCAACAGCCGGGTATATCCCCCCGGACGCTCCTTGTAGTAAGGACCGATCTCATCGAAAAGCAATTGCACCAGCTTGCGATCACCGATCAGACTCATCGCTCTTCGAATATTGTGAACGCTCTTGATACGGGAAAGGGAAATCAACTTTTCGACCCTCGGCTGGATGAATTTCGCCTTGCTCCTGGTGGTCACGATGTGACCTTTGCCCTGCCACTCAATGAGCAAAGAGCGCATCAGGTTCTTGGCGAGAGCCTTCCTGTGGCTACTCGTACGATTTAGCTTCTTTCCCGCAACACGATGGCGCATCGAAATACTCCCTGGGGTTACCCGTGGACCTGTCCCAGCTCAAGATTGAGAACCACCAGCTTCGCCTTCAGTTCTTCGAGCGAAGTCTGGCCAAAATTCCGGATCCTGAGCAGATCGTCCTCACGAAGGCGAATCAGTTCTCTTAAAGAAGAGATGTTCATCGATTCCAGGCAATTCGATGCCCTGACCGAAAGTTCCAGCTGAGAAATAGGCATATCGAGAATCATGCGAAGTTCTTCATCCTCATCATCCGGAAGCGAAATCTCGGGAATCCTCGGCTGTAACACCTCGGAACCAAGTTCGAAATATTTCACTACAGGAGTCAGGTGCTTACGCAAAATCTTGCCTGCCTCCACGAGGACGCTATCGGGTTCGATCGTCCCATTGGTCCAGATCTCAAGCAGTAACTTGTCGTAGTTGGTCAACTGCCCGACTCGGGTCGATTCGACTCGATAGCGAACCCTGGTGACCGGAGAGAAGGTGGAATCGAGCCAAATCCGGCCGATTTCCTTCCGATCTTCGGCATTCTCATTGGCCGTCACGTATCCACGTCCGACACGGGCAATGAGAACTGCAGAAAACTCCACATCCTGAGTCAGAGTCGCAATCAACTGGCTCTGGTTGTGCACGACAACTTCTTCTCCGTGCTCGATGTCGCCCGCTGTGATGGGGCCAGCACCAGACTTCCTGATGGTGAGTTCCGCTTCATCCACCCCTCGCAGCTCAACCAGCACCTGCTTGAGATTGAGCACCACGTGGGAGATGTCTTCAAGGACACCTGCCTTGGTCGCGAACTCATGATCTACGCCATCGATACGAGCCTCTACCAGAGCAGATCCCTCGATAGAAGAAAGTAGAACCCTGCGGAGGCTATTGCCCACAGTGTGGCCAAATCCCCTCTCGAAGGGCTCGATGACAAACTGTCCGTAATTACCGGTGCTTGTTTCTTTGTCACACTCAACCCGATTCGGCAATTCGAACTCACGCCAGCGAACTCGCATCGACATGGAAGGGGCTCCCTTCTCGCGGTGGCAAGGCGTCGTTAGACACACTGACACGGCAAGGATTTTGTGCTCGGAAATCCAGCTCCCCTATCGGGAACTAAATTCAACGATGTACGCTTCCTGGATCGGTATTGCGACATCCTCACGTGCAGGAAATCGCGCAACCGTACCCTTCAGTTCCTTGGCCTCCAACGAGAGCCACTCAGGGACTGATCGTCCCTGCTGCCCCTCGAGCCGTTCTCTCGCCAACGATTCGCTCTTCTTGTGGCTTTTCGGCGCAATGACATCCCCAACTTTGACCAGATACGAGGAGACATCGAGCTTCCGACCATTCACCGTCACGTGACCATGAGCAACGAACTGACGAGCCTGACTTCGACTTTCGGCAAACCCAAGCTGGAAAACTGCATTATCCAGTCTCCGCTCCAACAGGATCAGGAGGTTGGACCCGGTGTTGCCACGGAGGCGATCTGCCTCAGCAAAATATTTCCTGAACTGTCTCTCAAGAACTCCGTAGATTCTCTTGGCCTTCTGCTTTTCGCGTAATCGGACCCCGTATGCAGTCGGACGTCCGCGACGAAATCCGTGCATCCCTGGCGGGTAACCACGTTTGGCAATGGCACACTTGGCAGTGTGACAACGAGCGCCTTTGAGGAATAGCCGATCGCCATCGCGACGACAGAGCTTGCATTTGGGTCCGAGGATACGTGCCATCTTCTATTCCTCCTCAGACCCGACGACGCTTGCGGGGGCGACACCCGTTGTGGGGAAGCGGGGTGACATCTTCGATAGCCAAAATCTCCAGTCCGCTCGACTGAATGGCCCGGATCGCCGATTCACGTCCCGGTCCTGGCCCTTTAACCCGCAAATCCACCTGGGTCACTCCCATCTTCTTTGCCATTGCTGCGCAATTCTCTGCAGCTCTCTGGGCGGCGAAGGGAGTCGATTTCCGGCTTCCCTTGTAGCCGACCGTTCCGCCACTCTGACTCATGAGGGCGTTGCCCTCAGCGTCGGTCAGAGAGATTATCGTGTTATTGAAGGTCGACTTGATGTGAACGACCCCACGAGAAATATTTTTGCGGATCTTCTTCGCTGCCTTCGCCAAATTAAAGTCTCCGATTCAGATGTGGTTACTTCTTCTTCTTCGCCACCGCACGAGCCGGGCCCTTCCGGGTCCGAGCATTGGTGCGGGTCTTCTGGCCGCGAACTGGAAGTCCTCGGCGATGACGAATTCCCCGGTAACTAGCGATTTCTTTCAGTCGATTGATGTTTTCCTGAACCTGCCGCCGCAGCTGACCCTCAACGATATAGGAGTTCTGGATCACTGTGCTAATCCGGCTCACCTCATCCTCGCTGAGATCACGGGCCTTCACTCCCGGCTCGATGCCTGCTCCCTCGCAGATCTTGAATGCGGAATAGGGTCCTACCCCAAAGATATAAGTCAGCGCCACGTGAACGCGCTTATTCGGTGGGATGTCAATACCCTGAATCCTTGGCATCCGTTCGACCCGACCCTACTACTTCACATGACGTGACGTGAAGAACACGCCTTGGCATGAAGATGGTTTTACTTGCCTTGCCTTTGCTTGTGACGGGGATTCACGCAGATGATTCGCAAAACTCCCTTGCGTCGGATCAATTTGCAGTTTTCGCAGATCCGCTTCACGGAAGCTCGCACCTTCATGGTGACTCCTCTTTCTGTGCACCAGAGAAAAACCGTCCAGATTTCGGAACCCGTTCCGATGGTCCGGCGACCAGTTCCTCTCAGCTATCTGTCCCCACCTGCACACGGATCAAGACACCACCACGGTTCTCAGATACGACGGAAACAGAACCGCTCCCACAGGGATCGGAACCACCTGTCGAGTCCAACGACCATAACCTCAGATCTCGTCCGACGTGGACAAGGGGAGCGAAGAATATACTGATAGGGTCGGTCTAGCGTCAAGTCGCTATCTTGCCATTTCCACGATATTTCCGACTTTTTCAGCGAAGGAGGGGGGCTCTGCGGCGGTCTATTGACCCGGAGTTCCAGAAACCGGCGGCCAGCACTCTCCTGGACCCAACGTGAGGACCCTGGGGCCATCGTCGGTGATGGCTACTGAATGCTCGCAATGGGCCGATACTCCCCCATCTGCGGTCACCACAGTCCAGCCGTCATCAAGGGTCCGGACCGCACCGGTGCCGGAATTGACCATCGGCTCGATCGCCAGCACGAGTCCTGAGCGTAATTCCAGGTCATTTCGCTGCAAGACGGGACTAACAAAGTTAGGAACCTGGGGCTCTTCATGCATATTCCTACCGATGCCATGGCCGACGAAGTTCTCGACCAGACCCAGCCGTGATTCGCGGATCACAGCCTCGATGGCTCCTATCAACCCGACCAGGGTATTCCCAGGGTATGCACCGGCAATTCCGGCCGCCAGCGCAGCGCGACAGACGCTCAGCACCTGACGAGTCAGCTCATCCGCCTCGCCGATCAGAAAAGTACGCGCAGAATCACCGCAGAACCCTTCCATCTCGATGCCAATATCGACACTGACCAGGTCACTCTCGACCAACACCCGCGGACCGGGAATGCCGTGGACCACCTCGTCATTGACCGAAATACAACAGTGGGCAGGAAATCCGTTGTAGCCGAGAAACAGTGGCTTTCCACCGAGAGCCTGGACCATATCACGGACCGCATCGTCGATTTCCTGAGTCGAGGTTCCGGCAACCACCAGCGGAGCTATCTGCTGGAAAGTCTGAGCGACCATCTCGCCGGCTATTGCCATTCGCTCGATCTCTCGGCCAGACTTGTAGTGGATCACGGGGCTTACTCCAGTACCTCTCGTAGAGCCACGCTGACGGCCTCGATGGTCACCGAACCATCGACGACTGACAGGACTCCCTGGTCACGATAATGATCCACGAGCGGATTGGTCTCGCGCTGATACACCTCTAGACGATTGAGAATCGCCTGTTCGGCATCGTCGCTACGTTGATAGAGATCGCATCCGTCTCCAGAACCAGCACTACAAGCTCCAGAGGCCGGGGCAAACTCGACATGAAAAGTCTCGCCGCAGTTGCGACAGACTCGTCGTCCGCCGAGACGGCGAACAACTTCTGATTCTGAACATTCAAAGTAAACCACTCGGTCGAGGGAAAGCTTCAACTCGATGAGTAGCTCTGACAAAGCCGCTGCTTGATCTAGGTTTCTAGGATAGCCGTCGAGAAGCCAACCACCGATCGCGTCCGGTTCGGAAATCCGATCCTGGACCAGTCTGAGCACCACCGTATCGGGGACCAGTTCACCGGCATCCATGAAGGACTTTGCCTCGAGTCCGGTCTCAGTCCCTTTTTCAAGGGCTTCCCTTAAAAGGGCACCGGTCGAGATGTGGGGAATCGACAACTCGCTGGCGAGGCCAGCCGCCTGAGTACCCTTGCCGACACCAGGAGGTCCGAGGAATACGAGTCGCACAGTCTAATGATCCCTCATACCGACTCCCGACCTCTTACGCCGAGGAGCCACGAAACCTTCGTACTGGCGCGCCAGTAGTTGAGCTTCGATCTTGTCGACAAGATCGAGAGCGACCCCCACCACAATCAGGATTCCCGTTCCTCCTAGCATCTGAGCGGCGAAGGAATTGACTCCCAGTTCCGAAGTCACCAGCATCGGAATCAGCGCGATGACCGCCAGGAAGACCGCTCCTGCCAGGGTAATTCTGGAGAAGACCTGCTGAAGATATTCGGCAGTACGATGGCCCGGACGGATCCCCGGGACAAACGAGCCGTGCTCTTTCATGTTGTTGGAAATCTCGACCGGGTTGTAGTAAAGCGAGGTCCAGAAGTAGGTAAAGAACAGGATCATCAGCACGTAGAGGGTCAGGTACCAGAAGGAACCAAAAGCCAACAGTTGACCCAGTGTCGTCGCCCCCATGATATTCAGCAACATACCCGGAATCATCAGCAAGGACTGGGCAAAGATGATCGGCAACACCCCAGCGCTGTTGACACGGATCGGCATGTAGTGCCTCTGTCCTCCAGCACCCCGGACAGTCCGGGCATTCTGAATCGGAATCCTCCGCTGTCCCTTGGTGATGAAGACCACCGCGGCAACAACAGCCAGGAAGAATGTGACCAAGGACAGCAATTTCAAAACGAAGAAGGGTCTCGCTTCCGGTTCCAGTTGTCCCCATTGAGCACCAAATGACAAAATACTGGCAGGGAAGGAAGAAACGATACCTGCCATGATCATCAGCGAGATGCCATTACCGATGCCGTTCTCGGTGATCTTCTCACCAAGCCACATCAAGAAGAGTGTTCCCGCAGTCAGGACCATCACCTGCAATAGCCCGATGGCAAAACCGCTATCGGAGATCGCCTGACCATTGGATCCCGAATCGGGACTGGCAACCCACTGCACCACCAGCAGCGACTGGACCAAGCACAGCAGCACCGTCGAATAGCGGGTCCAACGATTGATGACTTTACGCCCCGCTTCTCCTTCTTTCTGAAGTTCCTCTAGCTTGGGAAAGACCTTCGTCATCAGCGAAAAGATGATGGAGGCACTGATATACGGCATGATCCCCAGGGAGAACACTGCCGCCTGGCTCAGTTGACCTCCAGTGAGCATGCTCGTCATCGCAATGAAATTGAGTAATCCATCGGAATTTTGCTCGGCATTCGCCTTCACATCGGCGAGCACCTCCAGGCGAACACCCGGAAGGAAAATGTGAAATCCGATGCGATAAATCGCCAGCGCCATGATGGTGAACAACAACCGACGCCGTAAATCTGCAATCGCTAGGATGTTAGAAATCGCCTGAAACATGAAGCTCCCCTAGACCGTTCTAGCTTCCCCACCCAAACCCTCGATCTGATCGCGAGCAGTTTTGCTGAAACGAGCCGCTTCAACCACTAACTTTCGCTCTAACTTTCCAGATCCGAGGATTTTAAGACGCGAATGACGCTTCCGGACCAGTCCATGGGTCGCCAGATAATCAAGGTTCACGACCGTCACATCTTTGGAAATCTGATTCAGATCGCCGATGTTGACGATGTCAAAAGAGACTTTAAAACGCACGTTACTGAACCCACGCTTGGGAAGACGCTGGAATAGAGGCGTTTGTCCACCCTCGAATCCACGCTTCTTGCTCCAACCAGAACGCGAATGGGCACCATTGTGGCCGCGGCCAGCTGTTTTTCCGCCACCGGCGGCATGACCACGCCCAACTCTCTTACGACTTTTGTATTTACCGGCCCTCAGGTTGAGCTCGTAGAGGTTCATGTCAGTGTCACTCCCCTCAACTTCTCTACCTGTTCATTGGTACGCAGGCGCATCAATCCTTCGAGCGTCGCTTTGACTACATTGAGTGGATTGTTGCTTCCGTACTGCTTGGTCAAAACATCGTGAACCCCGGCGCACTCGAGAACGGCGCGAACCGCCGCTCCGGCGATCACACCCGTACCCGGTGATGCCGGTAACATTCTGACCCGAGAGGTACCCGAATCACCCAGCACTTCATGAGGAATCGTCGTCCCCTTGAGCGGAATGTCATTCATCTGGCTTCGAGCATCCTTGAATGCTTTCTCAAGAGCACCCTGGACTTCTTTTGCCTTGCCAAAGCCGATGCCGACCTTACCCTTCTTGTCGCCAAGAACGATCAAAGCACTGAAGGACATTCGACGTCCCCCTTTGACGGTCGCAGCCACGCGGTTGATCTTGACGACTCGCTCTTCATAGCGTGGGCCATCATCATCATCTCGTCCACGACCGCCACGGCCACCACGACCACCACGACCGCCTCGGCCGCCTCGGCCGCCAGGACCGCCGCCTCGGCCTCCACCAGGACCGCCGCCTCGGCCTCCACCAGGACCGCCGCCCCGGCCGCCACCACCTCGGCCTCCGGGACCGCCTCCACCACGACCTCCCCGTCCTCCTTGCTGCGCAAAGGGAGCAGGAGAATCGGCAGGTTTTTCAGAACCAGACGATTCTTTGGCGGAGTCCGTAGGCGATTCGCTCGGTTCGGGTTTATCCTCGGCGGGAGCTGCTGGCTCTGCGCTCTTCTTTTCTTCTTCGGACATGCCTTAGACCTCGATGCCTTCCTTGCGGAGAGCCTCGGCAACAGCCTGGACCCGCCCGTGATACCTGTATCCATTCCGATCAAAGGCAAGAAGAGAAATCCCCTTCTCCTTTAAACGGCCCGCGAGCAGCGTACCTACGTCAGTAGCCCCCTGGACGTTACCTGAATTCTTGGCTGCCTTGTCGCCAGCCTCTTTCACCAGGGTAGAGGCACTGGCAAGAGTCTCACCCTTCAGGTCATCGATGACCTGACAGTAGATATGTTTCGCGCTCCTGAAAACCGTAAGTCGTGGACGACTCGCAGTCCCAGAGAGTTTCTTTCTTATGTGACGTCGCCTCCGTAGACGACGCACTAATTTTTTATTCCTTGCACTCATCTTCAAGTTCTCCCGTAGCTTATGCGCCGAAGTTCTTGGCCTGTTTGCGTCGCACCATCTCGTTCCGGTATCTGATCCCCTTGCCCTTGTACGGTTCAGGAGGACGAACTGCGCGAATCTCAGCAGCAAACTGGCCGACCTTCTGCTTATCTACGCCTTTCACAATGATTCTCGTAGCCTCAGGGCATTCGCATTCGACACCTTCCGGCAGCGTCATCTCCACCGGATGACAGAACCCTATGGCGAGCACCAGTTTCTTTCCCTGCAACTTGGCATTGTATCCAACACCAACGATATCCAGAATGCGGGAGTAACCTTCGGTAACTCCGACAACCATGTTATGCACCAATTGCCTCGCCGTACCATGCATCGAAAGAGCGATCCGCTCTTGTGTTCGACGATCGACACGCACCGCGTTATCCTCGACTGAGATCTCTATCGAGGAATGGCAATCCCATGAGATTTCCCCCTTGGGACCTTTCACGTTCACCGTATCACCATTGACGGCAACGGTAACACCAGAGGGGATCACGACAGGTTGACTTCCAAGTCTCGACATTACTTCCCCCCTTCCTAGTAAACGCGACAGAGAACTTCACCACCGACGTTGCGCTGGCGAGCCTCGTTATCACTGAAAATGCCCTGGGAGGTGGAAACCACCATGATCCCTTGACCCTCCCGGATCACCGGGAGGTCCGACACAGAACGGTAAACCCTGCAACCAGGCTTCGAGATCCGATCAATTTTCCGGATCACCTTTTCGCCTTCTGGACCAAACTTCAGCTGAATAGAGAGAGCCTTGCCAGGAATCTCCCCTTCCACCTGATAATCCTCGATGAAGCCCTCACGCTTGAGAGTCATGAGAATCTGTTCCTTGATGCGGGAATATGGTGCTCGTACCGAGGTCCGGCCGAGTACGTTCACATTGCGAATCCGCGTCAACAAATCCGCAATCGGGTCAGTCATGCTCATTCTGTCGATCTCCTTCGCTCCTGGCGTGACTAGCACGCTGGTGAGCCATGGAACCTTGTAACTACGCGACTACCAACTTGCCTTACGAACGCCTGGGATCTCTCCCTTGGATGCCATGTTCCGGAAGCAGATCCTGCAGATCCCGAATTTCCGGTAGTAAGCACGCGGACGTCCACAAAGATGACAACGATGGTATGCCCTTGTCGAGAACTTAGGCGCCAACTTCTGCTTGTTAATCAGGGCTTTTCTCGCCAAAGCCTATCCTCTTATTTCTTTTTGAACGGGAAGCCAAATTCTGCAAGCAGAAAGTGTGACTTCTCGTCATCCGAATTACTAATGGTGATACAAATGTTCATTCCCTGTAAAAATTCTACATCGTCAGTACGCAGTTCAGGAAACACGAGTTGATCGGAGAGGCCCATCGAGAAATTCCCGCGGCCATCGAAAGCAGTCGATGAAATCCCCCGGAAGTCACGTACTCGTGGTAGCGCCACGCAGATTAGACGATCAAGGAACTCGTACATCCGATTGTCACGCAAGGTGACCTTGCAGCCGATCGCACTGCCGTCTCGCAGGTGGAAATTCGATATCGACTTCCGAGCCTTGGTCACAACCGGACGCTGTCCAGTGATCAGTGCCAGTTCATCGGTGGCTGCCTGAAGACGTTTCTTGTTCTCAAGCGCCTTACCGACACCCCGATTGACGACGATCTTCCCGATCCTCGGGCTACTCAAGACATTTCCGATGCCATACTTCTCCCGCAACTTCGGAAGAATCTCTTCGTCGTACATGGTCTTCAATCTTGCCATCGTTATTTTTCCGTGCCGGTCTAGACCGGCTCTCCACTCTTGACGGAAACCCGCACCTTGTTGCCGTTTCCATCTATTTTCATTCGAATTCGCGTCGGCTTTCCGCTTTTCGGATCAACCAGAAGCACATTGGAGAGGTCGAAAGCCGCCTCCAGCTGGATCCGTCCACCCTGGGGATGCTTCTGACTCTTCCGCAGGTGCTTGTAAACCATGTTCACGCCCTGGACGGTAATCCGTCGGACACTACGATCCACGCGCAGCACCTTGCCACGCTTCCCTTTCTCGGCACCGCTGACAACCTCTACGAGATCGCCACTCTTCAGCCGGGACATCTCCATCGCCTCTCTTTAAGCCTTAGACCACTTCCGGTGCAAGGCTGATGATCTTCATGTAATTCTTCTGGCGTAGTTCGCGCGCAAC
The DNA here is from genome assembly GCA_002711105.1 of Planctomycetota bacterium. Taxonomy (GTDB): domain Bacteria; phylum Planctomycetota; class UBA8108; order UBA1146; family UBA1146; genus UBA1146. The sequence goes on along the minus strand of PAIH01000042.1, from coordinate 39,591 downwards.
AGCACCGAAAATTCGGGTGCCTTTCGGATTTCCATCGTTATCGACAATCACCACGGCATTGCGATCAAAACGTACATAGGAGCCATCCTTACGATGGATCCTCTTTTTCGTTCTCACGATCACACCGCGAATCACCGATCCAGCTTTGATCTCACTGGAAGGAAGAGCTTTCTTGACCGAGCAAACGATGACATCCCCGACATGGGCGAATTGGCGCTTGCTACCGCCCAGCACCTTGATGCACATCACCTTCTTGGCACCGCTGTTATCAGCCACATCGAGCTGGGTTTGCATTTGAATCATGCATCACCCTCCTCGATCTCCACGGCTGTTTCTTCCGGACTAGGAGCATTGTCCCTGGGGGCCATCCGGATGATGTCCTTCAACTCCCAGCGTTTCAGTTTCGACAGGGGTCGGCACATCACCAGTTCGACAAAGTCCCCCACCGCTGCCTGCTCCGTTTCATCGTGCGCGTAGTACTTGGTGTATTTTCGAATGTACTTGTGGTACTTCCGATGCCGCACTATGCGCTCGGCATTGACAACAAGGGTCTTCGACATCGAATCGCTCACAACGATTCCACGTACCGTCCGGCGAATCTTCTCCACCGGCTTCGGGGAAGCATCCGGAGCATCGTTTTGAACGAGATCGATTTCGTCGTTCATCTTCAGGCCTCCTGTTCCCCGGCGCTTTCGCGCTCGCTGGCTCTTTCTCGCAAAACCGTATTCATTCGAGCAATGTCCTTGCGCATTTCCCGGAGATCTCCGGCACGCTGCGTTTCTTCGTTGGCAGCCTTGAGCCGGATCTGGAACAGGCCTTCCTGCCTCTTGCGGATCTCAATTGCGAGGTCCTCATCCGGCAACTGGCGAAATTCACTAACCTTCATACCGTCGGTCTCCTACCCACCATTCGCGTTCTCAGACCCAGCTTGTGGGCCATCCGATTGCACGCCAGTCGCGCAGTTTCCTGCGGTGACCCCTGGATTTCGTAGAGAACCTGGCCTGGACGTACCACAGCACACCAGAATTCCGGTTCTCCTTTGCCCTTTCCCATCCGCGTTTCGGCGGGGGTAGCGGTGATCGGTTTGTCCGGAAAAATCCGGATGTGAATTTTTCCTGTTTCGCCAAGAGCACGGTTGCCTGCAACACGACCGGCTTCGATCTGCGTCGCAGAAATCCACCCCGGCTCAACGGCCGCCAGGCCGTACTCACCGATGTGAACAAAGTTCCCACGGGTAGCGTTGCCACGTACTCGTCCGCGCTGGACTTTTCTACGTTTGACTCGTTTGGGCATCATCGACATGACGCACGCTTCCCTTCCGACTCTTTTCCGCCATCACTTCGCCACGGAAAACCCAGGTTTTCACCCCGATGATCCCGTAGGTAGTTCTTGCTTCGGCAAACCCGTAGTCCACATCCGCCCGCATCGTCGAGAGCGGAATGCTGCCATCGGAAGACTGTTCCGTTCGCGCAATTTCGGCACCGCCGAGGCGCCCCGAGACCATGATCTTCACGCCTTTGGCTCCCGACTCCATCGTGACTCGCACCATCTGCTTGAGGACACGTCGGAAAGGCATACGGCGACGTATTTGATCGGACACGTTCTCTGCCAGCAATTGGGCGTTCAGGTCCGGGTTCTGTACTTCTTTGATGTTGAGATTGAGATCCGCTTCTTTGCCTACGATCCCCTGCAGATCTTCCCGGAGTTGCTCCACCTTGGCACCACGTTTACCGATGACGACTCCAGGACGAGCAGCATGGAGATGGATGGTCACATGGTGACCACTTCGCTCGATCTCGATCTCCGGAATTCCCGCAGAATAGAACTCATGCTTGATGTAATTACGAATTCTATGGTCCTGCACCAGCAACGGACCGAAGTCCTTCTTGTTGGCGTACCAGCGCGAGGTCCAGTTGCGCGTGATTCCAAGGCGTAGACTAGTCGGTCTGACCTTATGACCCATGGAGCTAGCTCCCCTTCTTCGCGGCTGCGCCGACTTCACCGCGATCGGCAAGGAATATGTTGATGTGAGAGGTTCTCTTCAGGATTGGAAAGGCCATACCCCGTGCCCTGGGACGCCAACGTTTCATCGTCGGTCCCTCGTTGATCATCGCACGCCTGATCACCAGATTCTCGGGGTTGGCCCCGCCCTCCTGGATCGCGTTATGCAACGCAGACTTGATCACCTTGGCGATCATCGGAGCTGCCCTTCGGTCGCTGAATTTCAGCATGTCCAGAGCCGCTTCGACAGGCATATTCCGCACCTGATCGATCACGTAACGAGCCTTTCGCGCAGTGATTCGCGCGTATTTGTGACTCGCTTTGTATTCCATGACCATCAATCCCTCACCTCCGGGTTCGACCACACCTGGGTGCGGCGACCCGACCACTACTTACCTTTACCATGTCCACCTAAACGACGGGTCACACTGAACTCACCCAGTTTGTGCCCCACCATATTTTCCGAAACCTGAACCGATTTGAAATCCCTGCCGTTATGGACAAGAAAAGTCTGCCCCACAAACTCGGGGCTGATGGTGCAAGCACGAGACCAAGTCTTGATGGGCTCGGTTGAACCCGCCTCGATGTTCTTTTGCACCTTCTTCAACAGTTTCAGGTCCACGTAGGGACCCTTCTTCAAGGATCTACCCATATCTATTTCTTCTTCCGGTGTCGCACGATGCTCTTGTTGCTCGGTTTACCAGGACTACGAGTCTTACCACCCTTGGAAAGTACTCCTGTTGCAGAACAAGGATGTCGTCCTCCAGCAGTACGACCTTCGCCGCCACCCATCGGGTGAGCGACCGGGTTTTTGGCAGTTCCACGGACCTTGGGACGACGCCCTAACCAGCGAGACCGACCGGCTTTACCGAGTTTGACGAGGTTATGATCCTCATTCCCGACAATTCCGATGGTCGCACGGCAAGAAGCGTTCACCTGACGGATTTCGCCTGAAGGAAGCACCAGGGTTGCGGTCTTCCCCTCACGTGCCAGAAACTGAGCACTTCCCCCGGCAGAACGAACCAGCTTGGCTCCTTGACCCGGTACCAGTTCCACATTGTGGACCGACAATCCGATCGGGATATCTGACAAAATCAGCGTATTACCCGGTTTCGGTTCAGCGCCAGGTCCTGAACTAACACGATCTCCAACATTGAGTCCCCTGGGCGCCAGAATGTAACGTTTCTCACCATCGGCATAATGCAGTAGCGCGATCCTGGCAGTCCGGTTCGGATCGTACTCGATGGTCGCAACGCGAGCTGGCACCCCGTCCTTATCGCGACGGAAATCGATCCGGCGATAGAGACGCTTATGCCCACCACCACGGTTCTTCGAGGTGATGTGTCCCTGGTTGTTCCGACCGCCAGTCTTGTGCAACGGTTCGCACAGAGACTTCTCGGGCCGCTTTGCCGTGATCTCCTTGAAATCGGAGACCGAGGCATTTCGTCTACCAGGAGAAACTGGCTTGTACTTACGGACGCCCATGCCGTCCTCATCTCCTTCACCGATCCAATGATCGGCACTCATGTTTCTCGGCCAGGATCAAAACCCACTCGAATCAACGAGCAGAAGATCCCCACCATTTTCGTCCGTCACCGACAACCACTGTCGGGACGGGAATGGCTCATAGAAGATCGATCTCGTAACCCGGTTCCAGGGTCACAACCGCCTTCTTGAACCGATTGGTAAAACCGATCGACCGGCCCACCCTACGGCGCTTACCGGACTGATTGATCGTGTTCACCTTTCTTACTTTCACATCAAAAATCTGCTCGATGGCACTTTTGACCTGGATCCGATTCGAATCGGTCGCCACCTTGAAGACGTACGCGTTCTGACTCTCGGTCTGAAACGTACTCTTCTCGGTAATCACGGGCTCGATGATGATCGTATGCGGATCTCTCATTGCGCCCCTCCCTGGTCAGAAAACGCACTCTCAAGCTGCTGTACTTCGTCGAACGCAGCTTCGGTCAGTAACAAATTCTGGCACTTCAACAGCGACAGAGCGTTGAAATCGCATACCGGCAACACTTCGACTGCTTCGAGATTCCGCGCCGACATCCAGATGCTGCGACGGTCTTCGACCGACATCTCGGTCGGAAGACCGATCAAGAATGACCTGTCCAGGCCCAGACTATCGGCGAGTTTGCGGAAGGAAGAGGTGGAGGGTTTCTGTACTGAGATTTCCTGAATGACTCGGGTTTCGCCATCGATCAGTTTGGAGAGCAGTGCGTGGCGAGTGGCGATGCGACGTTGCTTTCGAGACAAGCCGTAATCGTAGGAACGTGGCCGAGGTCCAAAAGCGATACCGCCCCCCTTCCAAATCGGGGACTTTTTGCTACCGGCTCGGGCTCGACCTGTACCCTTCTGCCGCCATGGCTTGCGCGGACTACCATGGATCTCACCACGAGTCTTGGTCTTGGCAGTTCCTCGTCGCAATCGACCCTGGTAACGCCTCACTGCTTCCTTGAGAAGTGTGAAGTTGGGGAAATTGCTAACCCCACCGGGAGCGAAGGACTTTGTCCCCTGCTCCTGACCTTCGGCCCCATAAAAGGGGACCTCGACCGGGTCCAGTGTCTGAACCTCTCTCGGTTTATCGAGTCCGGTACTCACAGCTCTCGTCTCATTCCATCATGCCCGTCGTCATCACTTCGATGACGGCAGTTCCAATGTTGTTAAAGGCTCTCTTCAACTGTCAGGTACGCTCCGGTGGCTCCAGGTACGGCGCCCTGCACGACGAGCAAATTTTGCTCAGTGTCAGTACGAACCACCTTGAGATTCCTGACCTTCACTTTCACATTGCCAAGTTGGCCTGGCATCTTCTTACCTTTGATTACACGACCAGGGTCTTGCATCATTCCGGTCGATCCGATGGACCGCTTGCTCTTCGAACCGTGTCCTTGTGGACCGATGTGATGGTTCCAGCGCTTCACCGTTCCGGCGAAACCCTTTCCCTTACTCACTCCCTGGACATCGACCATCTCTACACCCTCAAACAGGGACAGATTGAAGTCTTGCCCAGCTTCCAGATCCTGACCCTCGAACAGGGGGATCTCCCGGATCACGCGTTTCGCTTCAGATTTGACCTTCTCGAAAAGACCAGCACGGGGCTTCCCCGTGTTCTTTTCGGTTCCATCAAAACCAACCTGCAACGCCTCGTAACCGTCCGTATCAACGTTCTTGACCTGGAGGACGGTACAGGGCCCAGCCTCGATCAAGGTCACGGGAATCCACTTGCCCGATTCATCGAACAACTGGGACATTCCCAGCTTCTTCCCGAGGATCGTCTTTCGTATTCGGCGAGCCAAGGGACCTCCTAGATCTTAATTCTGATGTTCACGCCCGCAGGCATGTTGATCTTCGTCAACGCATCCATCGTCTTCGAGCTCGCCTCGCTGATTTCGATGACTCTTTTATGAGTCCGCATCTCGAACTGCTCGCGAGACTTCTTATTGACATGGGGGGATCGCAGAACCGTGTAGCGTTCAATGCGTGTGGGCAGGGGAATTGGTCCATGAACACGGGCACCAGTCCGCTTGGCCGTTTCCACGATGGATGCAGACGCACCATCGAGGACCTCATGATCATAGGCTTCCATGCGTATCCGGATCTTGTTCTTTTGCATGGGCGCTTGTTCTCCCGCTTCCCAGATTTATTCCGCCGCCGGACAACCATCGCCGTCCGATCCGCCACTACATCGCTGTAGATCACTACCACGCTAGTTCGCAACGAGTCACTTCACTCGCGCCGTAACGAACTGGGTCGCATTGTGTTCGAACTCATCTCGAACACGACAAACAGCGAGAGACCTGCACGAGGACCCACCTCCGCGAGCATCCGGGCAGCAATCAGCCTGGACCCACGACGGTTTCCCGTGCGATTTCACGCACCGGTTCCCAATCAGCCAAAGAGCAAACCCGATCACAAGGATCAGGCGAACCTCTCGAAGACACGCTCACGAAGTTTCCTTCGTCGAGAATATCCTCCGGCACTCTGTCAACTCGTCCTTCGCCATCCGTCACCGCTCGAGTCACACAAAAAAAGCGCCCGGGGGCACCTTTTCCGAGCCTAGTTTGGGCAAACGGGCGAAGTCATCGAAAGCGTGTGATTGTAAGAAGTTGGGACGAACTGTCAACGCCGACAAGGGCAATTTGGCTCAGAATAAGCCAGGAAACTACGACGGAGCCCGAGAAGAGTCGAGATCAGTAGCGAAACCGCTCCGCAACCTCTTCGGGAGCCTGAGCAAAACCGACCGGTTCGAGCGAAACCCCGGCCCTGCCTTGAGATAGCGATCTCAGTGCGGTGGTATAGCCAAATACCTCCGCCAACGGTACTCGACCTTCAATTTTCCGCAATTCCTGGACCATATCGACCTTTTCGATCTGAGCCCGTCGGCGCACCAGATCCTGGTGTACTGCCCCGAAATAATCCTCTGGCGTCGTCACCTGAAACGCCATCAGAGGCTCCAGAAGAAGGTCTCCAGCCTTCTTATGGGCCCTCTGGAAAGCATCGCTAGCTGCCACGATGAGCCCCATCTCGGTGGTCAAGGGACTGACAGGAGGCAATTGAATCCGAGCTTGCACGCGGATGAAGGGGAATCCCAGTTCCCCTCCGCCGGTCAGGCAGGAGTTGACCGTATCCTCCAGCGCCTGGCGCCATTCTGGCGGAATCGCCGGAGGACCCCCTTCCCACTGCACCACGGAAACCCCTTCTTCGTCAGATTTAGTCGGAGCCAGGGTGATCTGGACTTCTCCGAAGTGATCTTTACCACCCATCTGTCGCTCCAGACGAACCGAGGCAGATCCTTCCCGAACGACCATCTGACGGTAGGCCACGCGCGGCTTGCCTATGTTGGCGTTGACCTTGAAGTCCCGCTCCAGACGATTCCGGATCACTTCGAGATGGAGCTCTCCCATCCCCGACATGACAAACTGTCCCGTTTCACGGTTCACTTCGATACGAAAAGTAGGATCCTCGCGCTCGATCCGGTTCAGGACCTCTTGCAGTTTCTCGCGATCACCACTGGAGCGAGGTTCGACAGCCATCGAGATGACAGTCTCCGGAAACACCGGCTCCTCCAACAGCACCTGGTTTTTGGCATCACAGAGAGTATCTCCGGTATTACTGAAGCGGGGACCCGTGGTCGCAACGATGTCACCGGCGACAGCTACCTGTAAATTCTCACGCGAATTCGCATGCATTCGATACATCGAGTTGATTCTCTCGCGCTTCCCGGTGCGCGGATTCATCGCCGTCTTCCCCTTCTCCAGCGATCCAGAATAAACCCTCATGTACAGCAACTCGCCATGAGAATCGATCTGGATCTTGAATAGAAGACCACTGAAGGGAGCGTCCTCACCACACTGCACCTGCACGGGATCCCCCGACTTGGGATCTCGCCCCGAAATGGTCTCAACGTCACTGGGAGAAGGAAGGTAGTGAATCACGGCATCCAGAAGTGGCTGGATACCCTTGTTCCCGAGAGCACTTCCTCCCAGTACAGGCACCCAGTAACGCTCAAGGGTTCCTCGTCGAATCGCCTGCCTCAACAGGTCCTCCGACACTTCTTTTCCTTCAAGCACCTGCTCCATCACCTCCTCATCGTGATCGGCGATTCGTTCGAGAAGATCTCCTCGCCACAGGTCGGCAGTTTCTTTCAGATCGTCTTCGATGTCGGTCTCGATCACATCGGCACCGAGGCTCTCTTCATCGAAAGTAAATTGCCGCATGGAGATGAGATCAATAACGCCTCGGAACCCGGACTCTGTACCCACCGGGATATTGAGGGGAAGGGTACGGCAACTCAGGTCTTCGGCGATGGTATCGACAACACGAAAGTAGTCTGCCCCAACGCGATCAAGTTTGTTGATGAAAGCGATGCGAGGCACCTGATAATGATTGGCCTGTCGCCAGACCGTTTCCGACTGGGCCTGAACTCCTGCGACGCCACAGAAAACCCCAACAGCTCCGTCCAACACCCGAAGAGATCTTTCCACCTCTGCCGTGAAATCAACGTGACCAGGGGTATCGATGAGGTTCACCATGGTATCCAACCACTCGAAAGTGGTGGCAGCGCTGGTGATGGTGATCCCCCGTTCCTGCTCCTCCACCAACCAATCCATGTGGGCACTACCATCATGGACTTCTCCCATACGGTATTCTTTCCCGGAGTAGTACAGGAAACGTTCCGAAACGGTGGTCTTACCCGCATCGATGTGGGCGATGATCCCTATGTTGCGAGTCGGATTCATCTGCGCGGCCCCATCCCTGTTGTTTCCAGTTGGCGACAAGCTCGCGCGATTCTGAGCCAATCGACGATAACACTCAAGGGAAGCAGTAGCGGCCAGATGCAGATCAGTTGGACTTCATCGGCTTCAGACGAGATGCGAAACGCCCTCTGGCCTCCATCGGAAGCAAGAGGGCGCTGGTGGGTAAAGATCGTCAGCAGCGAAAACAACGGAGGGCCCCCCCTCCTTTCCTTACCAGGCGTAATGAGCAAACAGCTTATTCGCCTCTGCCATCTTATGGGTATTTTCTCGCCAGGTGATCGAGGCACCTTCCTTGCGGAACGCCTGAGCCAGCTCTTCGGCAAGCCTCTCGGCCATCGGTTTGCCACTACGACCCCGACACGTTTCCACGATGGTACGAATCGCAAGGGCCTGTGCCCGGCGACGAGTGACCTCGACCGGTACCTGATAGGTTGCGCCCCCGACACGGCGAGACCGCACTTCGACTTGAGGCATTACGTTCTGGATGGCTCCAAGGAAGATATCGAGTGGCTCTGTGTCCGAAACTTTTTTGCCGATAATATCCATCGCCTCGTAGACGATGGCGCTGGCGATTGCCTTTTTCCCGTCCCACATCAGCCGATTGATGAACTTCGTCACGACCATGCTGTTGTAACGAGGGTCGACTTTCTGGAACCGCTGAGTAGAGCGGAACTTCTGCTTAACGACCTTGTTCTTCTTCTTTCCCAAGCTTCGCTCCCGATTTATTTCTGTCTCTTGCCGTACTTAGAACGGCCTTGCTTACGATCATCCACCCCCGAGCAGTCGAGGGTTCCACGTACCACGTGATAACGAACACCTGGAAGGTCTCGAACCCTGCCACCACGAACCAACACGATCGAGTGCTCTTGAAGGTTATGGCCCTCGCCACCGATGTAGGCCGTAATCTCTTTCCCATTGGAAAGTCGAACACGGGCCACCTTCCGCAGAGCGGAGTTCGGCTTCTTCGGGGTCATCGTCTTCACTTGCAGACACACTCCACGACGCTGCGGACACGAGTCCAGCACCGGGGACTTGCTCTTCTTCTGTGGCTTCTTGCGGCCCTTACGGACCAACTGGTTGATCGTCGGCATGCGCTGTCGTTCTCTCCCGTTCGCTCCTCAAGCCGTAATGTCCCGGGATCTCACCCGAACACGGCCGAGCATTGTAGCCTTATTCATTCACTTCATCTGCAGATTTTGGCGGTTCCTCAGATTCCTTTTCGGTGAAGGGCACTGTCTTATCATCGGGCTCCGAAGCCTCTCCAGGGGCTTCTACCGACAGATCATCGCCACCAACCTGTTCGAAAGTCTGTTCGGCGACCGGATCTTCGGCGACCGGATCTTCAATGACCGGATCTCCGGCGACCGGATCTTCGGCGACCGGATCTTCGGCGATCGGATCTTCAATGACCGGATCTTCGACGACCGGATCTGCAATGACCGGATCTTCGGTGCCCGGATCTTCGGGACTTCCTCCGATCAAACCCTCTCCACTCGAAACTGTACTGGACCGTCCCATCAAGAAATCCCTCAATGGATCGGATGGTGTCTCCTGCTTGGGCCGCTCTTCACCGATGAGAACCGATTCTCTCTTTTGTTTCACGACTGAAGGAGGATCGGCCAGTTTACGGACACCCTTGTCGAAGTAACGGCGATATCCGGTGCCCGCCGGAATCATGTGTCCCATGATCACGTTTTCCTTCAATCCTACCAGCCTATCTTTCTTACCACTGAGCGCGGCTTCGGTAAGAACCTTGGTAGTTTCCTGGAAACTGGCAGCGGAGATGAAACTGTCGGACTGCACTGCCGCCTTGGTGATGCCTTGAAGCATCGGCTCTGCAGTAGCAGGCATTTTCCCTTCATCGACCAATTCATCACAAATCGTACGGAATTTGTGACGATCGATGACCGTCTCCGGCAACAAGTTACTGTCGCCGGGTTCGACCACTTTGATGTTCCTCATCATTTGAGACACGATCGTTTCGATGTGTTTGTCATTGATGGTCACATTTTGAGAAAGGTAGACACCCTGAACCTCTTCGATGAGGTAGCGCTGCACTTCAGCAATCCCCTCAACTCGGAGGATATCTTTGGGCACCTTGTCTCCATCGGTAAGGGGCTGACCGTGAATCACAGTATCCCCCTTGGTCACCCGGAAGTGTTTTCCAGGCGGGACCACGTGCTCGTAGACTTCACCGTCATCGGTAATGACGTTGATGATCGCCTTGCCACGCTTCTTCTCACCCATCTCGATGGAGCCATCTACCTCAGCAATGACCGCTGGATTCTTTGGCTTCCGAACCTCAAAGATCTCAGTAACTCGAGGCAATCCCCCCGTGATGTCCTGGGTTCCGGTGATCTCTCTGGGAGACTTGGCGAGCAACTCTCCTGGAGCGATTTTTTGACCGTCAGCGACCTGAATGAAGGCTCGTTCAGGAACCGGATAGGCAGCAACGATATCGCCGCCCTTTTTGGCCCGGATGATGATCTGGGGGTGGAGCTCACCTTTGTGTTCAAGAATGATCCTGCGGTCCAGATTCGACACCGGATCCTTCTCAATCTTGAGGGTTGCTCCCTCAACGATGTCCTCGTACGTAGCCACACCACCAACATCAGCAAGGATCGACTGGGAGTGGGGATCCCACTCGTAGAGGGTCGTCCCCTTGCGCACCGTGGCACCGTCATCTTGATGCAAAATGGCACCAATTTGCAATTCATGGGTTTCCAGGGCCTTGCCATCCTTGGTGACCATCAAAATCCCCCGACGACTGAGGACCACTTCCTTGCCGTCGATGTTCGGGACATGAGTCACCTCTTGAAGTTCAACAGTCCCCCCAGCACTTGCGCGAATTGTCGCTTCCTGAACCGATTTCGAGGCAACCCCACCGATGTGGAAGGTCCGCATCGTCAACTGGGTACCGGGCTCACCGATCGACTGTGCTGCGACGATTCCGACGGCAACACCTTGCTCGACCAGCTTTCCGGTCGAGAGGTCCATTCCATAACAGAGAGCACAGCATCCGAGCGGGCTATCGCAGGAGAGCGGACTCCGGACCAGGATTTTGTCATAACCCAGGTCTTGAATCCTGTGAGCAGTATCCGAGGTGATCAGGCCATTGACCTCGACCACAACATCGCCGGAGACCGGGTCCTTGATCTCGGCAACGGAGACACGACCAAGGATCCGTGCTGCCAGCGGAATCGCCTCCTTGTCTCCTCGCTTCATCGCCTTCTTGGCAATCCCATTCTTGCTTCCACATTCATGACCATTGACCACGACATTCTGAGCCACATCAGCCAGTTTTCTGGTCAAGTAACCGGAGTCAGCGGTCTTCAGGGCGGTATCCGCCAATCCTTTACGCGCTCCATGAGTCGAGGAGAAGTATTCCAGCACCCTCAATCCCTCACGGAACGAGGCCTTGATGGGAGTCTCGATGATTTCTCCGGATGGCTTTGCCATCAGACCGCGCATACCGGCAAGCTGTCTGATCTGGGTTACACTTCCTCGCGCACCCGATTCAACCATCACGAATATCGGATTCACGTACTCATCTCCAGGAATCGAAGCCTCCTTGAGACTTTGCATCAATTGATCACCCACCATGTTGGTCGTGTGGGTCCAGCGGTCGATGATTTGACTGCGACGTTCGTCGTTAGTGATCACGCCGTTTTGGTGTCGCTTCTGGATCTCCTCGACCTGAGCCTGAGTAGCAGCGATGATGGATTCCTTGGTCTCCGGCGTGCGAAGATCGTCGATGCTGAAGGAAAGACCTGACCGAGTGGCTGCCTTGAAACCAAGATTCTTCATATCATCGAGGAATGTCAATGTGGCACGACGACCGAGGATACTGAAACAATCGGCAATCACCGCCCGTAAATCCTTCTTGCTGAGCGCATGGTTATAGAAGGGCATCTCTGCGTAATCGAGCAGATCATTGAAGATGATCCTACCGGGTGTGGTCTCGTAGAAGCCGTGTTCGTCTGGTTGTTGAAGCTTACCTTTCCGACGGTAGACGACCTTTCCCTCAGGGAATCTGACCTTGATCTTGGCATGAGTATGGACTTTGCCAGAACCGAGAGCGGTGTGCACCTCCTCAAAACAGGAGAAGCAGATCTCATTTCCAGGCATCTCTTCCTTGTCGATGGTCAGATAGAAGCAGCCCAACACGATATCCTGTGAAGGTGCGATGATCGGGTTGCCGTGGGCAGGCGAGAAGATGTTGTTGGTCGACAACATCAGGTTCTGCGCTTCGAGCTGGGCCTCGATCGAAAGCGGCAGGTGCACCGCCATCTGGTCGCCATCGAAGTCAGCGTTGAATCCTTCGCACACCAGTGGGTGGACCAGGATCGCATTGCCCTCGATCAATACCGGTTCAAAAGCCTGGATTCCCATACGGTGCAAAGTGGGAGCACGGTTGAGGAGAACTGGATGGCCTTGGGTCACCTCCTCGAGGATATCCCAGACCTCATCGTCCTTTCGTTCGAGCATCTTCTTTGCACTTTTGATGGTGTCGGCATAACCCAGTTCCTTGAGGCGTCGAATGATGAAAGGCTGGAATAATTCCAACGCAATCTTCTTGGGCAACCCACACTGATGCAACTGGAGCTCAGGCCCCACCGCGATCACGGAACGAGCCGAGTAATCGACGCGCTTGCCGAGCAAATTCTCGCGGAAGCGACCTTGCTTACCCTTGATCATGTCAGTGAGCGATTTGAGTGGGCGATTGTTCGAACCGAGGACCGGCCTCCGACAACGGTTGTTGTCGAACAGCGCATCCACGGAATGCTGAAGCATCCGTTTCTCGTTACGGATGATCACCTCAGGTGCATTGAGATCGAGCAACTTCTTCAGTCGGTTGTTCCTGTTGATGAGTCGTCGGTAAAGGTCATTCAAATCGCTGGTGGCGAAGTTACCGCTCTCCAACAGCACGAGGGGACGAAGATCGGGTGGGATCACCGGAACTGCTTCCAGGATCATCCACTCCGGCTTGTTGCCCGAGTTGATCACGGTACGAACTATCTTGAGTCGACGAATCAGGCTCGCCCTCTTTTGCTTCGACCGGGTGTTCTCGTACTCTTCCTTCAACTCATCAAACAGCGAAGGAAGTTCGAGCCGATTGATCATGGTACGGATCGCTTCGGCACCCATGTCCGCCTCAAACTCATCGCCATACTTCTCTCGAGCGAAACGATACTCTTCCTCGCTGAGGAGGCTCTTTTCCTTGAGCGGAGTATCGCCAGGATCAATCACAAGATAGTCCTGGTAGTAAATCACTCTCTCCAGGTGGGTCGTCTTCATATCGAGTAGATTGCCCAAACGAGAAGGCATCGCCTTGAAGAACCAGATGTGCACGATCGGCGCTGCCAGATTGATGTGCCCCATTCGCTCACGACGAACGCGAGAATGTGCCACCTTCACACCGCAACGATCACAGATGATTCCCTTGTGCTTGATTCCCTTGTACTTGCCGCAAGCGCACTCCCAATCCCTCTCAGGACCAAAGATACGTTCGCAGAAGAGGCCGTCCTTCTCCGGACGGTAGGTCCGGTAATTGATGGTCTCGGGTTTTCTCACCTCTCCTTGTGACCAGGAGAGGATGTCCGTGGGCGAAGCTAGGCGAATATTTACCGCGCCGTAGTCATTCACCTTGTCGTAGACAGGCTCAATCATTTGATCACTTCTTTTCCAGTTCGAGGTTCAATCCAAGGCCCTTGATCTCATTGGTCAGCACGTCAAAGGAAACAGGAGTACCAGCCTGTAGGCTGTTCTCACCTTTGACCATCGACTCGTAGATCTTGGCCCGACCATCGACATCGTCAGATTTTGCAGTCAACAGTTCTTGCAGAATGTGCGCCGCTCCATAGGCTTCGAGCGCCCAAACTTCCATCTCGCCAAATCGCTGGCCACCAAACCTCGCTTTACCACCCAGAGGTTGCTGTGTAATGAGGGAATATGGCCCGGTCGCGCGAGCATGGATCTTGTCATCGACAAGATGGTGCAATTTGAGCAGGTACATGCGACCCACGGTGACTCTTTGTTCCAGTGGTTCTCCAGTTCGACCGTCAAAGAGCACTGATTTGCCATCGGCCGGGATTCCAGCCTTCTTCAGCTCGGCCTTGATCTCATCCTCTTTAGCCCCATCGAAAACGGGGGTCACAGCGCGATAACCAAGTTTGTCCGCGGCCCAACCTAGCTGGGTCTCGAGGATCTGGCCTAGATTCATCCGCGACGGCACACCGAGCGGATTCAGAATCACCTCGACCGGCGTTCCATCTTCAAGGAAAGGCAGATCTTCAAGGGGTAGAATTCTGGAGATCACACCCTTATTTCCGTGGCGTCCGGCCATCTTGTCACCGACGGAGAGATTCCGTTTCGTGGCCACGTAAACCTTGACCATCTCGATCACCCCAGGCGAAAGCTCATCCCCTCGGGTCAATCGATTGACTTCGCGATTCTTGATGTCCTCCAGCTCTTCCATTCTCTGCAGGTGCTTCAACAAGGAAGCCTTGACCGCGCTATTCTTTTTCTCGGAGGAACCCAGGAACAGCTCTGGATTCATTGCGATTTTGATGGAATGAACACTTTTGCTCTCATAGAGCTCATCGGCCTTGAATACACGACCGGTCACGGGATTTCGCGGTGTCGATCCCAGAGCAGCGCGCAGTTCTTCCAGCAGGGTATCGATCTCGACCACGATATCCGCATGGGTGCGAGATTCGATCTCCTCCACCTTCGCCTTGATAGCCCTTCGCTCCTCCGGAGAATGCTCGCTACGACGAGAGAACTTCTTCGAACCGATGACGACTCCCTCGATACCCGAGGTTACCGACAGAGATTCGTTCTTAACGTCTTCACCAGCTCTTCCGAAGATCGCGTGGAGAAGCTTCTCCTCCGGTGACAGTTCACTCTTTGACTTGGGAACAACCTTGCCAACCAGGATATCTCCCTGACTGACACGTGTTCCTGTCTTGACGATTCCCTCGTCATCGAGTTTCGCAAGAACACGCTCAGAAACATTCGGTATGTCACGGGTAAATTCTTCGCGTCCTAGCTTGGTTTCTCGCACTTCGATCTCGAATTCATCAATATGGATCGAAGTGTAGATGTCACCTCGAACTAGCTGCTCGCTTACGATGATCGCATCCTCGAAGTTGTAGCCATCCCAGGACATGAAGGCGACCAGGATGTTTCTACCGAGAGACAGGATTCCATCCTGGGTCGCGGCTCCATCGGCGATCACATCGCCCTCTGTAATCACGTCGCCCAGGCTCACGCACGGGCGCTGATTCTGACAGGTGCGTTCATTGAGGCCCCTGTACTTACGCAGGTTGATCCTCTCGCCGTCTACCTCGATATGGGTTGAGTCGACAGAAGTCACTTTTCCTGCCATTGGCGATCTCAGGACCATGCCCGAATACTTCGAAACGTGCTCCTCCATGCCGGTTCCCACCAGCGGAGGCTCGGTCTGCAACAATGGCACCGCCTGGCGCATCATGTTGGATCCCATCAGGGCCCGGTTCGCATCATCATGCTCCAAAAACGGAATCAAAGCGGCAGAGACCCCGATCAATTGCTTCGAGGAAACATCCATCAGCTGGATTTTCGACGGCTCCACCATGATGAATTCGCCGTTGTAGCGTGCCAGCACCAGATCCCCGACCAGGTTGCCCTTTTCATCGACGGGGGTATCTGCGGGAGTCAGGTACTGGTTTTCTTCTTCATCTGCACGCAAAAAACGAATCGAAGAGGCATCGATCTTTGCCTTGCCCTTGGTCACTTCAAAATAAGGCGTGATGAGGAAGCCATACTCGTCGATGGTTGCGAAAACACTGAGGCTGGAGATCAGACCGATGTTGGTGCCTTCAGGAGTTTCGATGGGACAGATGCGTCCATAGTGCGAGATGTGCACATCTCGAACCTCGAAACCCGCTCGCTTCCTGTTCAGCCCTCCGGGACCGAGCGCACTCAAACGACGCTCGTGAGTCAATTGTGAAAGAGGATTGGTCTGGTCTACTACCTGAGAAAGCTCACCTCTCCCGAAGAAAAATTCTACCGAAGAAGAAATCGTCTTCGAATTGATGACTGATCTCGGAGTCAGATTCTCTGGCTCCATCATGCTCATCCGCTCCTGGACGGTTCGCTTCAACTTGAGGAAGCCTTTACGCATCTCCTCGCCAGCGAGTTCCTCGATGGTACGAACACGGCGGTTACCCAGGTGATCGATATCGTCCAGTTTTCCTTCTCGCCTACGCAATTTGAAGATGTAGTCGATCGATTCCAGGATGTCTTCTGGCTGAATCGTCTGCTCAGATTCGGAAATCGCGAGCTTGAACTTCCGGTTGATTCGAAAACGTCCGACACGACCGAGACGATACTTGTTCGGGTTGTAAAACTTATCGAAGAAGAGCTCACGCGCCTTGGCAGCCTGAGGCGGATTGCCAGGCCTGAGCCTCTGATAGATCTTGATCAGAGCGCCCTCGTGATCGATAGAAGTATCTTCCTTGAGGGTTTTGAGGATCAGATCATCAAACTGTACCGGCAGCACCTTGAAGCTCTTCTTGCCGCCCCTCTTGGCAGTCATTTCTTCTGAGAAGTAGGATTTCAAGAAGGTTTCGGTGAAGACGTCCCCAGTCGGAAGGAGAATCTCACCAGTCTCGGCATCCAAAATGTCTTCGGCACTAACACGCCCACTTCGAACCCCATCTACTTCGTCCCCAGTGAGTTTCTCGATGCTCTTGAGACTGCCGGCCCTGACGGTTTCGACGCTATAGAAGAGTTCCAGGATGGCGGTCGAGGTTCCGTACTCTTCCTTCATGGCGCGCAGCAGCATCGTGGCAGGGAATTTACCGCTCTGATCGATGCGTACCGTCAAGGCTCCCTTTTTGGTGACGTTAAACTCGACCCAGGATCCACGTTCGGGAATGATGCGGCAGGAATGAAGCTTGGTATCTCCCGAATGTATTTCCTCACTGAAATCCACCCCAGGAGAACGGTGCAACTGACTCACGATCACTCGCTCGGAGCCGTTGACGATGAACTCACCACCACCGATCATCATCGGTAGCTCTCCGAGGAAGACCTCCTCTTCGATGGATTCCCCCTCCTTCTCCATCCGGAGACGAATCTTGAAAGGAGTGCCGTAGGTCAGTTTTAGCTGACGACATTCGTCGACGGTGTAACGAGGCCTTCCCAGGTCATAACCCAGATAGGTCAGCGAAATACTGCCGTCGTAACTTTCGATGGGGAAGATTTCGCGCAAGATCGATTCAAGACCGATATTGTCACGATCCGAAAAGTGCACACCTTTCTGCAAGAACTGCGAATAAGCATTCATTTGCAGTTCCATCAGATTGGGAATCGGCACCGTACGGATACCGCCGCCGAAGACCATGACGTCACGGTCTCTAGACTCCATGCTGAACCCTCTCTCGATTACAGAACATGGCACGACTCATCAGGTCGTACCCGTCCGTCCCTGGCCATAGGTCTGCTGATCAGCAGACCTACCACCGGCAACCTTCGTTACGAGGCTGAAGCCCCGAGCGAGGTATACTGCTGCGGCAACCCGTTGACGGCTGCCCGGGACAGGTTTGGGAATCTTCCAGACGTGGACTCCAGCCCCGTCGTACCACTGATTCCCGAAATCCCGAGGGCACGCTCCCCGCATGGGCGTTCCCCCGCAATCGATGATCCAGACCACACTGGCGCACCCAGAACACAAACCGAAGCGCGAAAACCGCCCTCATCCCGCAGGTTGCCCTGCGAGTTTGAGTGATTTCCGCAACGCCTCAGACCAGCTCTACTTGATCTCGACGCTAGCTCCGGTTGCTTCGAGTTCACCCTTGAGTTTCTCTGCGTCTTCTTTCGAGACACCTTCCTTGATCGCTTTCGGAGCACTTTCCACCAGATCCTTGGCCTCTTTGAGGCCAAGACCTGTAATGCTACGAACCGCCTTGATCACCGGGATCTTCTTGTCCCCGATTGCGGAAAGGATGACATCGAATTCGGTCTGCTCTTCTTCAGCGCCTTCGCCACCGTCGGCACCCATCATGGGCATGCCCATCATCGGCATTCCGACACTGGCAGTCACTCCGAATTCATCCTCGAGAACGTCCTTGAGCTCTACCAGCTCCATGACGCTGAGTTCTTTTATGCTGTCCACAAGGGCACCCACTTTTGCACTTGGAGGGGCCTTCTCAGTTTCAGTTGCAGCTTCATCCGACATGGCTGCTATTCTCCTTCTTCTTTCTTCTTGTCCGCGATTGCCTGCAACACACCGGGGATTCCAGTGAGCAGGTTCTGAGTAATAGCGACCAGGCCAGTCAGCGGTCCGGCAATCGCAGAAACAACCGCTGCACGCGTCTCCTGAACACTCAACATCTTCGTGAGGTTCTCAGCCTCTACAGGTCCGAGAATCGCACCTTCCAATACACCACCCTTGAGTGGCATCTTCTTTCTGTTCTTCTTTCTCCAGGCAGCAATCGATTTGCTCGCCGTGATGGCATCCGAATCGCCCAGTACTATCGCGAGGGGACCCAGATAAGTCTCGTCAGGGAACTGTGTCCCCTTGACCTCCATCACGCGTTGCAGGATCGAGTTCTTCACAACACTTACTGACAGTCCCTCCGAGCGGAGTTCATTACGAACCTCGTAGTTCTCATGCGATTTCAACCCCGAGAAATCTACGAGGAGCAAATCACCGGCATCGTCCAGATGCTGAAGCAGATGCTCCGTCATCATGACCTTTAGCCTGCGGGCCATGGGGCCCTCCTTTCCTGCTCTCTCGCTTTAGGACCCGAACTCAATCGGGACCGACGGGGACATCGTTGACTTGATATGGACCTTTTTCATGTAAACACCTTTTGTTGCACTCGGCTTCATTTTCGCCAGATGACCAATGAAGGCCTCGATGTTCTCGGAAAGCTTCTCTTCCTCGAAACTGCGACGACCCACCGGAGCGTGGACAATTCCGCCAGCGTCGTTTCTGAACTCGATCTTTCCGGCAACAAAGTCAGCAACGGTACTGGGCACTTCGGTCGTCACTGTTCCCGATTTAGGGGTAGGCATCTTGCCCTGGGGACCGAGAACCTTTCCCAGCTTTCCAACGAATCGCATCATCGACGGGTGAGCAATCGCGACATCGAAATCGAGCCAGCCCCCCTCGATCTTTTCTGCGAGCTCGGCTCCACCGACCTCAATAGCTCCGGCTTCCTTGGCTTCATCGGCAGCTGGGCCATCGACGAAGGCGATGACCTTGACTTTCTTACCGATGCCATGTGGCAGAGAAAATGCGCCCCGGATGTTTTGATTCCCCTGTCGGGGATCGATTCCGAGACGAACTGCGATCTCCACAGTTTCGTCAAACTTTGCCCCCTGGAAGCCTTTCAACATCTTGACCGCCTCGGGCACAGCCAAGGGTTCTTGAGTGCTATGGCGCAACCTGTTGGCAGCGTGGCGCTTACTGAATCTAGCCATCAGAGTCCTCCACCACCTTGCCCGGGCTCTCCTGCACTTCGCCAGCTTCCTCGTCCTCCTCCACCTTCTCGATCTCCTCAGTCACTCCCTCCACCGCCACGCCCATGCTCCGGGCAGTTCCCTGGATGATCCGGGCAGCGGCTTCAGGAGAAGCAGCATTGAGGTCCTCGGTCTTCATCTCGACAATTTCCTGCACCTGCGCCGGAGTGATCATGCCGATCGTCTCGTGACCGGGTGCATTCGCTGCCTTCTCCACCCCTAACGCCTTCTTGATCAGAACCGCTGCCGGTGGAGATTTCATGATGAAGTCGAAGGAACGATCAGAGTAAACACTGATCACAACCGGGATGAGGAGGCCTTGCTGGCTCGACGTTTCAGAATTGAAGCGCTGAACAAACTCTCCGATGTTGACCCCATGCTGACCAAGAACAGGACCGACCGGTGGCGCAGGCGTGGCCTGCCCTCCGGGAACCTGTAACTTGATCGTGCTAGTCACACTCTTGCCTTTAGCCATAACTCACCTGTCCTGCGGTCCACGAAACTACTGCCACCAGCGTTTCTCCCGCGTGGATCCCGATCCAATCGAGATCAAGTCTGTTCCACTTGCCAATACTCAAGGTCCACCGGTGTCTCTCTGCCGAAGATGGTCACCATCACGCGCAGCTTGCCGGTCTTTGGATGAACCTCTTCGACGATTCCCTCGAAGTTTTCGAAGGGACCGTCCTTCACTTTCACAGTGTCGTTCTTTTTGACATCGATCTTCAGTTCAGGCGGAGCTTCACTCTCGCGCTGCTCAATCATGTCTCGCAGTTTTCTGACCTCGTCAGGGGTCATCGGCATCGGCTTATCACCGAGGCCGCCACCAACAAAGGAACCCACTCCCTGGATATCGCGCAGGAGATACCAGATCTCCTCCACCAGCTGGCATTCCATGAAGAAGTAACCCTGGTAGAGCTTGTGCTCCCGGACCCTCTTCTTCCCGTCCTTGATCTCGGTGACCTTCTGCTTGGGAACCACAATGTTCCTGACGTAGTCATCGAGTCCTCTCAAGGAGAGGGTTTTTTCCACTTTACGAGAGAGCGTGTCCTCGCGGCCGTTGGCAACCTTGATGACGTACCACTCGAAGGCCAGTCCTCCAGTCGCAGCTTTCCGAACCCGAGCAGCCTTGGAACCTGACGGAGTCTCCTGCTGCTCTTCTTCAGAGGCTGACTCTTCCTCAGCGGTCTCAGCAGGACCAGCTTCCTCTTCGACAACCTGTTGTTGTTCAATCAGCTCGTCGGACGGCGGTTCAGATGACTCCGCAGTCTCATCGACGTTCTCTTCATCAACGCGCTCAGCGAGGTCCTCATCCGGAACCGAATCGCCAGTGGCGACCGGCTCTTCGATCTCGTCGGTCCCATCGGGAGAAGAGAAAATGCTCATCGCCTGTATCATTTGTACACAAACCCTATCACCTGCTCGAAGAACTTATCGGCGAGCCAAACCCAACCCATGATCACCAGACAGGTCACGACCACGACAAACGAGTTCTTGGTCGTTTCCGGTCGAGTCGGCCAGGTCACTTTGTTCTCAAGTTCATTCTCGGTCTCGATTAAAAAATCAGATACACGATGCTGGTTGTAGTACCAGATGCCCGCCAAGAGGAAGGGGACAAAAACTAAGCCCGCCGAAATATTTTGCATGTTGAGAAAGCTCAACTGCGAAATCTGGA
Source organism: Planctomycetota bacterium (assembly GCA_002711105.1). Classification (GTDB taxonomy): domain Bacteria; phylum Planctomycetota; class UBA8108; order UBA1146; family UBA1146; genus UBA1146. The sequence continues at coordinate 18,135 of PAIH01000042.1, read as the reverse complement.
CCAACGGCTCACTACCCCAGTCATTACCCTTGAGCCATTCGTATGTATTGATGGCAGCGACCAGACCTACCACAAACAAGGTGGCAGAGAGGGCACCTCGGGCCCATTTCCCTTGGCCCTCTTTATAGAGACGAAAACTCATCGACGTCCCTTTCCCATTGTCCCACTTCTCACGCTACGAGTTCTTTCTCGTAACTACAGCAGTGTCCAGCAAGCGGTTCAGAGCTGGCAGGGCAGGGAGGACTCGAACCCCCAACCCGCGGATTTGGAATCCGCTGCTCTACCAATTGGAGCTACTGCCCTCCTGTCGTCTCCGCACACACTTCCGACACCCTCAAACCACAACTGGCGGCCATCCTTTCCCGGACGACTGATGGCCCCGTTGCGGGAGAGGGGACGCCGCACTGCCCACTAGGCGGTACGGCGTCCCCGACCTTTTCTCGCTACTGTTCCTGCAGATCAAGTCAGAATCTTGCTCACGACTCCTGCGCCAACCGTCTTGCCGCCTTCTCGGATGGCGAAACGGAGCTGCTCATTCATAGCGATGGGTTGGATCAGCGTGACCTTGATCTTCGCGTTGTCCCCCGGCATGCACATGTCGGCATCGACAACCTCGGTGTTTCCCGTCACATCTGTGGTACGGAAGTAAAACTGCGGACGGTAACCATCGAAGAAGGGCGAGTGACGACCACCCTCGTCCTTGGAGAGGATATATACCTCTGCCTCGAACTCGGTGTGCGGAGTGATGCTACCGGGCTTGGCCAGCACCTGACCGCGGGTCACTTCTTCTTTCTTGGTTCCGCGCAGCAGACAACCCACGTTGTCGCCAGCCTGTCCCTCATCGAGGGTCTTCTGGAACATCTCGACTCCAGTGCAGGTAGTCGTCGCAGTTTCTTTGATCCCGACGATCTCGACTCCATCACCAGTCCTGACGATCCCGCACTCGATACGACCGGTCACTACGGTTCCCCGACCTTCGATGGAGAACACGTCCTCCACGGGCATCAGGAAATCCTTGTCGGTGTCGCGCTCGGGAAGATCGATGTAATCATCGACGGCAGCCATCAGTTCTGTGATCGCACCTGCAGCATCGCTGGACGGGTCTTCGAGAGCCTTGAGAGCACTGCCCTTGATGACTGGAATGTCGTCACCAGGGAAATCGTACGCACTGAGAAGCTCTCTGATCTCCATTTCGACCAGCTCGATCAGTTCCTCGTCGTCGACCATGTCGGCCTTGTTCATGAAGACCACGATCTTCGGCACGCCTACCTGACGGGCGAGCAGGATGTGCTCACGAGTCTGGGGCATCGGACCATCAGCGGCGGAAACAACCAAAATTGCTCCGTCCATCTGGGCCGCACCGGTGATCATGTTCTTGACGTAGTCGGCGTGTCCCGGGCAATCGACGTGAGCATAGTGACGGCTATCCGTTTGATACTCGACGTGAGCGGTCGCGATGGTGATACCACGCTCCCGTTCTTCTGGTGCATTGTCGATCTGATCGAAACTCTTTACTGTGGCACCGCCGACCAAACTAAGAACACTCGTAATCGCAGCCGTCAATGTCGTCTTACCATGGTCAACGTGACCAATGGTTCCCACGTTGCAGTGAGGCTTATCTCGTACGAAGGTTTCCTTCGCCATCTTGGAAAACTCCTCGCCCGTTCGGACCGCATTGCGGCCCTGCCGGGTCTCTTCNCCTGCCGCTCCGGCGAACCGGATTCGGCATACCTTCGATTTTTCCCATGCCAGTGCACGGGTCCCATTGTCTGGAGCTGCTGACGGGATTTGAACCCGTGACCTCGTCCTTACCAAGGACGCGCTCTACCGACTGAGCTACAGCAGCCCTGTCTCTCTCTCCGACGACACATCCGGTGCCGCGTCGATTCCTGGAGCGGGTGATGGGAATCGAACCCACATGACCAGCTTGGAAGGCTGGTGCTTTACCACTAAGCTACACCCGCAATTCGTGCGCAATGCGCAGTCTCTTCCAAACTCAAATCGCGCGATTTAAAAACGCAACCCGAATCTGGTTCACAACCGCTAACAAACTCGACCACAAACTAACTGACGAAGTCAGAATTGTTTTGTGATCGATCCCGAACCACGACCTCGTTCGTCGGATCAGCCGCACTGTTTCTTCGGGAATTTCTGACCTGAAAAACGTATGCCTTTCCCGCAGAGATCGTCCCATCTCACCGGACCGCCCCCCCCGGAAACTACCGGAAAAGAATGGTCGAAGGCAGACAGTCCGCTAGGAGACAGCTTTAGAAGCGACCTTTCAAGCAAATCGAACTTCTTCCTGAAAAATCGAACTTCTTCCTGAAAAGGAAGAGGAGTGGGGGCGGTAGGATTCGAACCTACGTAGCTTACGCACCTGGTTTACAGCCAGGCCCCTTTAACCACTCGGGCACACCCCCACAGATGTGCATGTCGGTTGTCTCCGGAACCTACCGGAATACCACAACCCCTTGTCATGCAAGAGTTTACAAAAAGCTAGCGGTGGGAATCGAACCCACGACCACCCGCTTACAAGGCGGGAGCTCTACCGCTGAGCTACGCTAGCACAGACAGGGAGCAAGGCGGGGAGGATAGCCATCTCGCCGCAGCGCCGCAAGTCTCCCTGAACAGCAGTCAGGACCGATCCAGACGATTCCTCGCCGCGGATCGGTCCAATTCACCTAATTCTGGTCCAGGTGGCCCCTTGGGGTCCATCTTCGACCAAAATCCCCTCTCCTTTGAGTTGCTCTCTCAGTCGATCTGCCAGATCCCAGTCGCGTTCTTGTCGCGCCTGCTGGCGCTGGTCGATCCAGTTCTGTTGCTGCTGGGTCAGCGAATCTTCGGCCACCTCTTCCTCGACAAACAGCACAGCGAGGATTTCATCGCAGTGTTTCAGGAACTCGAGTGCATCTCGGGCGGCATCGCCGCGTGGAAGTTCTCGAGCCAGAAGACGAGCCCTCTCATGAAGAACTCCAAGTGCTCCTGAAAGGTTGAGGTCATCATCGATACAATCATCGAACGCTTGCCGCGAGGAATCGAGTGCTTCGACCAGTGCTGCGTCTCGGGCATCATCTTCTTCAACCACACTCTCCAGTTTCTCTCGTAGAGAACGGAGGCGAGCGAGTGCTTTTGAGTCTCCTTCTAAACCTACCATTGTGAAGTTCATCGGCTGGCGATAGTGATTCGCGATGAGGCTATAGCGAATCTCGTGACCTTGAAAACCACGTTCGACGAGATCGTTGATGGTGAAAAAGTTGCCCTTGCTCTTTGACATCTTCTGACCCTCGACCAGCAAATGCCTCGCGTGCACCCAGACGCGTGCAAACTCACCCACCCCTGCTCCCACCGATTGAGCGATTTCACATTCATGATGGGGAAAGACATTATCTTCGCCGCCGGTGTGAATGTCGAAAGTACCACCGAGGTACTTGTAACTCATCGCAGAGCACTCGATGTGCCAACCAGGAAAACCACGCCCCCAGGGGCTGTCCCATTGCTGCAAATGTTTCTCATCGATTTTCCAGAGTGCGAAATCGAGAGGGGACTCCTTGCGCTCATCGACATCGATGCGTGCACCGGACTCAAGGTTCTCAAGGGTGTTCCCCGAGAGGCAACCGTAATCCTTGAAGGAGTGGACCCTGAAATAGACCCCGATCCCCTCCAGCACGTAGGCATGACCACGCTCGATCAATTGCTCGACCATCTCGATCATCTCAGGAATATGGTCGGTCGCTCGCGGATACTGGTGTGCCTCGCGCAGATTCAGTTGCCGTGCATTGGCGTGGAAGACGTCTTCATAGCGATGAGCAATCTCGAAGGGATCGAGGCCTTGCTCTCTCGCTTCTTTCTCCAGTTTGTCCTCACCCGTGGCATCGGCCACGTCATCCGTGGTCAGGTGTCCCACGTCGGTGATGTTCATCACCTGGGTGGTCTTGAAACCTCTCTGGTCGATGACCCTGCGCAGCAAATCTGCCATCAAGAAGGAGCGGAAGTTGCCGATGTGGGGATCGCTGTAGACGGTCGGACCACAGTTGTACATGCGGATCTCGCCTGGAGTCACGGGCTCCAGGTCGATCAGTTTTTTGTCGAGGGTGTTCCAAAGACGCAAAGTCATCTCGCCTCCCGGCTGACCAGCTGCACCACCGCCATCGAATCGATCACGAGTGATTCTCCTACCGGGCCCACGCCCTCTCCCGTCTTTGCTTTCAGCCCCACCGAATCGATGTCAATGCCGAGCCCCTCGGCGAGCTGTTGACGAATCTGATCGCGATACTGCTGCAACCTGGGACGCTCCAGGTGAACCACCACGTCGACGTTATTCGGTTTCCAGCCTCTTTCCGAAACCATTGCGAGCACTTCTGAAAGAAGCTGACTGGACTCGACGTCCTTCCACTGCGGATCGGTATCGGGAAACAGAGTACCGATATCTTCGCAAGCGCAGGCCCCGAGCAGAGCATCGCAGACAGCATGCAAAACTACATCGCCATCGGAGTGCGCCGCCGGTCCATGGGGAGAAGGAATCTCCACTCCACCGAGAACCANAGATCGACCCGGCTCCAGTCGGTGACGGTCGGTCCCGATCCCGACGCGAATCTCGTGTCTCGGAGTCACGTCCGAGCTCTCCCTGGAATCGACCATCTGCCTCCTGAACTTGTGCCCGGATCGTAACTTGAGGCACTGACCGGATCGAGATACCTCACCGATCGAAGCGACCGCAACCGCACAAAAATAAGGGGCCCCCGGCGATTCCACGCCGAGGGCCCCTTTTCACCATGTCGGCGAATCTTAGAAGCGAATCTCAGAGGTGACCGAAATTACTTCGATTCCGGAACCGACTCCCAGTGCCTTGGCATTCTGGAGCGTTCCAGCATTGATGTAGAAGGTCAAGTAATCGGTGGCACGGTAGGTCGCCCGGAAATCGAACTCATCGCCAATCTTGTTGCTGTTATTGCCGTTGGAAGCGGCACCCCCGTTATTCTGATTGAGAGTCGCATAGGCGTAGAGCCCCTGAACCGACCACTCCTGGGAGACATTCATTCCACCCTTGACCTTGAAGGCCGTGTAGTTGGTATCGATATCGAGTCCGTAGTATGCATCCTCGAGCACAATGGTGTCGTTATTGAACTCGTAGGAAACGAAGCTCGAATTGTCCCCGTCAGTCGCGTCGTCATCACCGGACATATCCCAGATCGAGATGTCGACCCACGGAGCCTCGTTCTCATCGGCTTCGGGTAGATCGTAGTGAACTCCAGCAACCAAACCGTAGGCACCATCCTGATTGATGCTGTTGCCTTCGGCATCGTTACCGTAGTCACCGAACTGCCAGTAGATCTCACCGTAAAACTTCATACCGTCACTACCGGACAGATGGCCACCACCTCCGAGGGTCAACAAGCTACCTCCGGAATCGTTGTTGGCATTGATGAGAGTGATACCCAGGTCGCCCTGGTAGTCGCCGGTATCGAGCGGTAGACCGTAGATGACACCGAACAGAGTTTCACTGTCAGCGGGGGAGATATCAAAGATGAACATGTCGAGAGTATTCTCGCCCAGATCGTAGTGACCCACCGCGCCGGCAGGCTGCAACGCTTGAACCCGACCAGCACTGCTTGATTGCGGGGCACCCGTATCATCGGCCCCATTACCAAAGGCGGATTCAGCATTACCNAGATCGATCAGGAACGGATTACCGTTGCCGGAAAAATCGAGTGNGTAATCGACGATTCCGAAATCGAGATCGAATTCAGGACTGAACGCCCCCTCCCACGAGACCGCAGCTTCACCAAGACTGAACGGGACGTTGCCGTCACGTGCGTTGACCGCAACGTCAAAGGGAGTCTCAAGAACGATGCGGGCGTTGACTGCCTCCGAAACGGAAGCTTCGATTCCGAGCTGAACGATGGGATCGATGAAGAAACCATCCGCTGTCTCACCCCACCCACTCGCCAAAGGAGCTGCCGCTCCACCGAGGGTGTCACCGAGAGCCGCGTCAGCAAAAGAACCACTGCGGTCGACAAAACTCAGTGTCATGTCACCGGTGATGGTCAACCGGAGAGCACGCCCAGGTTTGACATCTCCTCCAAGAGAAGTCTGGGCGACGACGAAGTCGGTGGCGATAAACAACATCGACAAGACAGTGACGAGGCTAGCAAGCTTACCAATTTTGAACATGGGGTATTTCCCCTTCCCCTCAGGATGGACGTGACTCTTTCCCAGAGTCATCAAANCNCCCGATGAAGAGCCCCCCTCACCGGTCAACCACCGACAGATTCTCAACAGAAGAACCGCGCTGATTTCCCGGAGTCTGCGCAATGTCAGAGCTCCGGTCAAGTGCAGCGCAAAAAGCAATTGAAAAGGACCACGACCTGAGGTCCGAACCAGTTGTGGACATTCTCGGACTACCGGCCCAAAAGTGCCTCGATCCAAGACACATCCGCCGCGGTGGTCAACTTCGGATTGGGGTGCAAAGCTTCGACAAAATGGACCGGCTGACCGGTTTTTGCCACCGCCTCCACCTCATCGGTCGCCATCCCGGTAGCGCCACGAAGAGCGTCCCGAAGTGGTCCTAACTGGAAAATCTGTGGGGTTTGGGCCTGCCACAGGCGATTCCGATCGACGCCAATCTTCCACCGATCCGCTTCATCGACGCGATGNAGGGTATCTGACATCGGGCAGGCCAGCACGGCNGCGCCGCTCCCTGAAGCTTGTTCCAGCACCCGCAGTAGATCTTCCGGGTGCAGGGCTGGACGGGCAGCGTCATGGATCGCCACCAAATCGGTCGGTGCTGCCGAAATCGCGTCAAGACCCGCCATGACACTGTGACGGCGTTCTTTACCACCTGCGACAATTTCTACCAAAGACGGATCGACTCCCGATTGTTGGACCCAATCAGCAGCATGCCGTAGATCATCGCGATGAACCACCAGGACGGCACCCTGGTTGCAACGATGCGCCATCGCTGTGGCCAACGAGAAGGAAACGAGAGCCCGGCCATGAACTGGAAGTGCCGCCTTGCGGACCGGGCCACCGAGCCGAGTCCCCTCACCTGCCGCCACCAACACCACCCAGTAGTCGCAGATCACGACAGGCGACCTGGATCGTTACGGTGTGGACTGAACAGTCGCTCGTACTCCTGAACACAATAGCGATCGGTCATCCCGGCGATGTAATCGCACACTGCCCGTTCCCTGCCGATCTCGGAGCAACGTTCGAGGTAATCTCTNGGAAGCTGCGCCGGTTCACGNACAAACTCCTGGAACAAAGCAGCGATCATCCGTCTGCCCTTTTGAGAAACACGAACACAATGTGGATCCCCATAGAGACGATCTTGCAGGAACGCCTGCAACTGAGCCTTCTCGATGCCCATCTGATCGGAGAAGCGAAGAATGTTGCCAGGCGCCGATCGCACCGCCTCGATGCTGTCGATGTTTCCGGCATCGATCCGTTCCAGACTGGTGACCACCAGATCATTGATCTGATCGGAAATCACTCCGGAGATGGTACGGGCAATCAGAACTCTGTTTGGTAGCTCTGCCCCGTATTGCTGGCGAACCCGCTGTTCTGAACGGGCGAAGATGGCGATCTCACGAAGGTCGTCCAGTTTCAGCACACCGGAGCGAAGTCCGTCATCGAGATCATGGCTGTCGTAGGCGAGCGAATCGCCGATGTCGGCCAGTTGCGCCTCCAACGTCGCGGGTATGTCCGGATCGAATTGGGCCAGCTCTGGTTCGTCGAAGCGTCCGTAGTGTTTGGCGATCGATTCGCGGACTTCCCACGACAGGTTCAGACCCAGATAGCCCGGATACCTTTGTTCCAGTTGATCGACCACACGCAAAGTATGGCGATTGTGATTGAATCCACCGTGAGCTTGCATCATCAGATCGAGTTCCTGCTCACCGGAATGACCAAAGGGTGGGTGGCCAAGATCGTGACCGAGAGCAATGGTCTCGACCAGATCCTCGTTGAGACCGAGACGTCGGGCCACCGCCCGGGAAACCTGAGCAACCTCAAGAGTGTGAGTCAAGCGAGTACGGTAATGATCGCCCTGATGATTGGCGAACACCTGGGTCTTGTATTCGAGTCGTCGAAACGCGGCGCAGTGGATGACACGTTCGCGGTCGATCTGAAATACGGTTCGGTATCGATCAGGCGCTTCCGGATGTACTCGACCACGACTGCCAGAACTTGGCATCGCATAGCTTGCCAGCAACAGTTCCTCACGCTGGTGGGGAGTCATCATCGAATTGGAGGTGGGATCGACACCGTGCCCCCTCACCTCCGCTGATCCTTCACTCATCGAGTGCCTTCCGATCCTTGTCTGATCCGTCTGATTTTTGGTTTTCCCACAGGCAATCGGATCTCGCTTCCGGGTGGAATCTCGATTCCCCTCCAACGGGAATTGAGAGACTCCAACACGATCAAATCGAAACCGCGGTCGCGGGCGATCCGCTGCAGAGTTTCGACCGAACGGGTCCGGTACACCACCCCCTCCGCACGCAGCACCCCAATCGAAACCCCATCCGGAGCCCGCTGCGGCGAGGATTCACAACCTGGACCGAAACACAAAAACAGCACAAGAATGTAGAGGATTGGAGCCGCTGACCTGAAGGGTAACGGCCACTCCTGATCATTGCTGGCTCTCGGAGTTACCATCTTCTCCCATCGAAAACCGGTTCGGGGTCTCGCAACGAGTCCTCTGCCACGGCAGCATAGCAGAGACGGTATCGTTGTGTGACATCGTCGCGGCGATAGATGGAGGACATGGATGCAGATCGCGGCACGAGGTATCTGGAACGGCAGCGGAGAACCCCGACCGGGACGAGTGACCATCNCGGGTGGCCGGATCGACCAGATCCTGCCGCCGGGACCGGCCCAGATCGACCTCGGCGATTGCTTGCTGTGCGCTGGATTCGTCAACGCCCATGTTCACCTCGACTTGAGTTTGCCGCGCCCGACCGATCGACTGGAAGGCTCTTTCGATGAGTGGCTGAAATCGGTGGTCGAAACTCGACGAGCCCTTGGTGACGACGGAATTACCATGGCAGCAACACTGGGAGCAGAAGAGGCGCTCGCCAGCGGCACCACGGCATTGTTTGACATCGATCCGGCGGGCCACTCGATCCTGGCTCTCATCCACAGTCCACTGCGGAGATTGATCCTGCGCGAGGTGATCGCGCTGCAGTCTCAACCCGGACCCGATCTCGAAACCCTCACCACCTTCCTGCAAGGAAGCCCTGACACGAGTCACGAGTTACGAGGAATCTCTCCGCACTCATCGTATACCGTTCACCCACAGGTGCTGGCACAGCTGCTGCCCTTTTGTCGCCAACATGGGGCACCGTGGACGATGCATGTCGCCGAACCNGAGTGGGAACGAGAACTGCTGGTCGAGGGCAGCGGAGAGGGCGCGAAATTTCTCGAAGGGTTTGGAGCAGATCCAACAGAGTTCCAGCGTGGCGAAACGATGATCGATTCGCTCTCTCACTCACAGGACCTGACATCGAACGGTCTCATCATCCATGGCAATCAATGTCGCGACGATGAACTGGCAACCATGGCAAAGAGCGGTTCGGCGTTGGTTTGGTGTCCCCGTTCCCATCAGTTCTTCGGTCGGGCGCCACATCCAGCACCACGTGCTGTCGAAGCCGGGGTNCCAGTACTNCTGGGCACCGACGCCAAGGTGTCTGCAGGAAATCTTTCGATGCTAGAAGAGCTGCGCTGTGCTGCAGCGACTGCCCCAGAGTTACAGGCGGAAGTGATCTGGCAGATGGCCACAGTCAATCCACGCCAGTGGCTGGCGGCAGCGGGATATCCCGAACTGCTCGGCAGCGGCACCTTGAAGGTGGGAGATCCTGCCGATCTGGTAGCTGTATCGATCCCCGATCACGACGGCCCGCTACTGCAACGAGCCCTCGAAGGGCAGGTGATCGCGAGCTGGATCGGAGGCCGTGCCTTGCAACCGGAACCGATACAGGAGGGTCAATAACCCAGTTCCTTCAAGATCTCCGGCACCACGACCTGATGTTGGCGATTGAAATTGTGCAAATCGGTAAGCTCCTGCAGATCAAAGCTGTTCTTCCACTGGCGTTGTCTAATCCTCATACCTGTTGCCGAGCCAGCCCCGGCCCCGCTGTCGATCAGTATTATAGTGCCCAGGGATAAATCAATTTCAGCGGTACCAATTTTCAGCGACTTGAGAAGTGGTGCTTTGTCATCGATTGCAGCGCTCCACTCGATGACACCCAGCTGCGNAATCGCGGTGTTCTGCTGAATGGTGACCAGGCCATCGAAGTCAGTCACCCANTTGCCGATAGCATTGGCGGCAGAAAGANGTTGACCCTGAGAGTCCTTGAGCCACTGATCGGGATCGGTCAACAGGATGACAAAAGGAATGGTGGTCAACTGTACTTTCTCAACACTGCCGGAAGCCGCTGAAGTGGTCGTTAAAACACGACTCCAACTAGGAGTGATCACTGCGGGAGTTCGAAACGGGATATTGAAAGCGAGGCTATGAAAAAGAAAGCTGTCGACCTCTCCTTTCATACCACTAAAACCGACCGGATAGGTCTTGGTTGGATTGACGAATGAGATCGATTTCTGACAGCCAGAAGCCAGCAATATCCAGGTCAAGGAGATGAAGAAAATCACCGTCCAAGGATGACCCCAAGTTTTCATCTGCACTACCTCCTTGATTTTTCACACGTTCGATTTTTCCAACCGCGACCCGGAAACTGTCGTCGCAGTGGAGAGGTTCTCCGTCAGTAACCCAGTTCGATCGAGATCGACTCGCCGAGATCTCCGATAGCCGGAGGTGAGTCCCCCGTTCCACTCAGCGACAGCTGCTGGAAATCGCCCTTCCATTTCCTCTGGGTGACCACCACCTGGCGATCTGCATCAAGGGTGAGGATAAAGAGCGAACCCTGGGCCAGATCTACCGGCTTGTTGTTAAACATGAAAGTAGCGATTTCCGGGACGGTCCCCGAGCAATCGGCAGACCAGGAAAAATCGCAGTTTCCCTGGTCGTATTCGAAGGTCTGACTCAGTTCAAACCGAAACGGTTCCGTCCTCGATGCCCCAGACGACGAAGGCCCACCAAAAGAATCACTTTCCGGCATCACCTCGTCAATGATCACCCACGGCACCGACCACTTCGGTTCAGATTGCCCTTCAGGCCGGAAACGAAACAAACCATAAAATACCCCTGGGCGTTTATCGCCCACAGGTATGCATTTGTTGATCAGGGTGACAGTGAAGAAGTGACCGTTGTCATTGACCCCGCCGAACTTCTGACCTGCACCTGTAGCAAATCCACTTGGGTTACCCACCGGAAAGCATCCGAGGCTGAGCGACAGCACCACGAGAAGCAGTAACCAGCGGTAAACCTGAACACGGTTGCCGCTGAAGTCATTTCCTATCGGACTCGTCATCAGTGCACCCCCTGCAATGTTGGTCTCAATAACCAAGTTCATCGAAGATCGATCTGGCCAGCTGTTGAGTACCCGTACCAAACTCGGGAGGTTGGCCACTACCCGAGAGTTCATCCTGCACGAAGTTACCTTGCCAGATGCGCTGCTCTATTTGGACCTGTCCCTTCTCGTCATATCGCAAGGTCAACAAGGTGCCTCGGGACAAATCCACATCTTGACCGTCAAATCGGAGATGCAGAATCTTTGGCGGCGTCGAATTGCAATCTAACGCCCACTCCAACAGATGCTTCCGTGACACTGCCGTGAGGGCGTCGACGTAATCCAGTTCCAGAGTCATTACCGCCACCCCTGGGGGGTCACTGTCCGACAGATGGTCGCTAACATCCGAGACCTCGACAAACTTNCTTGGATCGTCCAATCGATCGAGCANCACCCACGGAACCAACCACGTCTCCACCATTTCATCGGCTGAAAGAAGGCTGACGGTAGAGAAACGAACCGCCGGCCGATTCGCCTGTTCATATGATATCGAGGAGAGGCCACTGACCGTGTAGGTGTCGCCGGCCGTGTTGACGACCGTGTGACTGGTTGTCGAACCGAGCTCTTTGACTCGATGGTAAGAACCGCCCTGGACACAGCTCAAGGTCAGCGAAACAACAACGAGGAGTAGCGGCAGCGCGGGAAATCGCGAGCCCGATACCCTGCAGTTCATCAGACCTCTCTTTCTGCTTGTGCCACATCGGATCAATCCACACAGCACTTCCATCATCGGAATCGAAAGCTCTATCGGACCGAAAATANTATCTGCTCGCTAAANAGCAGGAGATCGACGATATGGGACCAGTAAGGCTGGAGCGTCGCAAGCAGGTGACTCTGACAAAGNCAAAGAGCGGTCTNCCACGAGCGGGAAAACCCACTCTAGTAACCCAGCTCGGCCAGGATCGAAGCACTGATGCCCTGAGCACGGTCTACGACCGGCAAACGGACCAAGCCGGTTTCTTTCCCGGACAAGGAAAGTTGGAAGTCGCCTTTCCAGGCCCGCTGCTCCAGCACCATCTTTTCCTCTTCATCTCGTTCAAGCAGGAACAGGCTCCCTTGCGAGAGATCGATCTCCTCGGGGCCAAACCGAAAATAACGAACCACCGCCGGGGCAGTCGAACAATCGACTGCCCACTGCAGCAGCTGCGGCTGATCGCCAGCGACGGACTCGTCGGCATCGCCGAGGTCGAGCTCGACCTCCACCAACCTCAGCTCTTGCTCGGAAGTGCGAGTCGAACCTGAAATCGATTCGAACAGTTCGTTGGTTCCAGCCCGATCGATGATGACCCAGGGGATCGTCCAGCTGTCGATCGTTTGCTCGGTCGCTCCAGATTCGACCACACCGAAACGAACGGTGGGTCGATCCTCTGGATAGACGATGGAGATGACGCCGGTGACGGAGAAATAGCCGCCTTCTTCGCCAGAGAGCCCGACTCCGGGACCGGTCATGACACCACTCACCTTGGGAGTGAATGGATTACGGTTACACCCCAGCAACCCGCCACAAACAACCAGCAACAGCACAGGAAGCCGCCAGCGCGCTAGCTTTGTGACCATGCCACCCTTCTCTCACGAGGTCGCGATAAAACCCAAATCACACAGTACTTCCAGCATCAGAAACCGAGTCCGCATCGGACACAAAATATCCATCGGATGAACCCTGCCAACAGTGGATGGAGACAGAAGAGATCACTCAGCGGTCTCTCTGCACCCCTCTGCCTGCCGTGAGGGCGGCGAACATCAGCGCCATGCCCATCAATGTGAAGAGGGCAGACAGCAAAATCCCAACGACATCTTCGAAAGTGTGTGGTTTCATAATACCCCAATCCCACCGAATCCAGTCCCAGTCGCGGATCAAATCGAAGGTGATGTAGCAGCCCGCGGCGATGTGCAAAGGCAACAGTAGCGTCAACCAGGCTCGGCCGACGAGCGACCCTCTGACGAACATCGCGGTGCCGATCACAACCAAAAGACCGAAGACTCCAGGTATCGGCGCAAACATGATGACCATCGACTCGGCCAGGCCGCCATCGGTGTTGTCGATGAACACGGTGTAGATCCACCACCCTATGGAACCGATGGCGATCAGGGCCCACGAGGCCAGAAAAAGTATCCCGAGCAGCCGAATACGCGGCCCTGGCAACGACGCGGGTCTGTCGTTTTCCATGTCATGTTGATGGTCGGTCATTCTTCAATCTCCGTGTTCATGGCTCTGTGATCCGGTGCATGGCTGGAGTGCGTTGCCGGTCTGCTCGCGGATCGTGAGGTGGAGGATGATTTATTGGAGATGGCCACTCCTAAGGGTGCACCTCTTAGTTCTTTTTGGCGAAGTTCGCAGCGATAGCTCCACCCACCGTGCCTCCCACCGCACCGCCTACCATCGGCGAGGTATTCTCAATGCCGAGTGATTTGGCGATCAAAGTAGCCACTGCTGCAGCCAACGCTGCGGCGATGATGACGATCATCATTTTCTTACTATTCAAAGGGTCCTCCTGTACGTTTCCCAAACACTAGCGTCTCATTCGATCAGGAATCTCAACCTCGGCTGCGTCACTGGAGCCCCGGCTTGCTGGATGGTCGCCACGACATCGACCATCACCCCTTCAGGAGCTAATCGGGTATCGATCTCGCTGGTGAAGCTGGTCGTTTCATCGCCGACCGAAAGGGTGCCCGCCTCGCCGTTACGAAGCAGGATCTTTGGTGCGGAAACGATCTCATCGGCTTTGTGGATGGTGATGGCGATCTGGACCTGATCGGCGCCGACGCGCTGGCCAACCGCCTCGATCCGCCAATCGTCGACGGTAACGGAAGCAACCGGCGGCTCGGCAACTTGCTCGACAAACCGCAACTCCATCAACACCGCTCCGTGGTCCGACGGGAACTGGCGCTCGGCGACCGGAATCGCCTCGTCCTCCCAGACGAGCGGATAAACCTGCCCCGCCACCGGCTCGAGCCTCCAGCGGGCCTTGGCGCCATCTCCATCATCGCCTGGCGTATCCGGCTCGTGGATGTAGAGCCGGTCGATCCGTTCGAATCCCTGATCCTTGCCACCGCTGGTGCGGTACATCGGCGACCAGGTGATACCGGGCCGCTGGACCGGATTGGGATGGACCGTTCGGAAGGTGTCGATGAAGCCCGCCTCGGCCATCGCGAGACTGACCGGCAGATCGATCGGACGGCGTCGCTTGTAGACGCGAGAGGTGTCGAGGGTCCAGTCGAGATGCGACGGGGTGTTCCAGTCGCCGCCGACCAGCAGCGGCACCGAGAGGTCGAGATGGCCGAGCGCTTTCAGTCGAGCGATGATGCGCTGTGCCTCGGGAAGCCGACTGGAGCGCACAAACTCCGACTCGAGCAGATCGCCATCGGTGATGTCGGGTGTGTCCCGCAGTGTTCCCGTGATGTAGTCGCGGTAGTCGATCCAGATGCTCCAGGCGACGAAATCACGACCCTGGTCGTCAACCAGCCTGGCACCGACCGCATGCCACGGTTCGTGGGTGAAGCGTTCGGTGATATCGAAGCGGGTCAGGATGCACAGNTGCGGNCTGTTGGCCTGCCACTGGTTCCAGCCGAGTTGCTCGGCGAGCCACGCGCCGAGCAGCGGCCGGTCCCCATCGATGTCGTAGCTCTCCTGCATCAGCACGAGATCCACATCCGAGGCGCGGATCACCGCCAGTGCCTTCTCAGCGCCGTCGACCACGCGGTTTCCGCCACGCAGGACGTTCCAGACCAGCACCCGCAGCGTGTCATCCTCTGNAGTGGCGACCGGTGCGTCAGCAGATCGAGCTGGCGGAACGTTACAGCCAGCGGTGACGACGAGCAGGATGAACAGCCCCAGCACGATCAACCAGGGATTGGAGCTTCCGCTTTTCGACCACAAATTCATGATCCACTCCTCAAGCCAAAAGGGATCGATTCAAAAGGTGGACCCCGTCGGCCGACCCGACGAGGTCCATGGAGCGGGTGATGGGGATCGAACCCACGACATTCAGCTTGGGAAGCTAACGCTCTACCACTGAGCTACACCCGCACAATGCACTACCCTCCGGCAGATCATCATTTGGCATTGTCACAAAACCCACTTCGGGGTCAAGATGGGGTCAAATCAGCGGTAGCAAGGAGCGCCATTTGCCTGCAGAAGCGATCGACAGCCATGCCCACCTCTACTTTGATCGCTTCGATGACGATCGAGAGCAGGTGATCGAGCGCGCCAAGGATGCCGGCTTCATCGCCATCATCAACATCGCCGTCGATGAACAGACCAGTTCTCAGGTGATCGAGCTAGCACAACAGAACCCGGGTTTCTGTCATGCCGTGGTTGGGGTCCACCCCACTCATTCCGGGATGCCCGCCAGTGAACTGCAAACCACCTTGGCTGCCATCGAAAAACTCTGCGATGCACATCCACAACAGGTGGTCGGCATCGGCGAGATCGGGCTCGACTACTACTGGAAGGATGTCAGCCCCGAAGATCAGGAGCGCGCCTTCATCGCGCAGCTCGACATCGCCCGTCGCCGTGACCTACCGGTGGTGATTCACTGTCGCGAGGCGTGGGACGACACTCTCGATGTCATCGAAAAGCATGGCGATGGAGTGACCGGGGTCTTTCATTGTTTCAGCGGCACCGTCGATCAGGCTCATCGGGCGCTGGCTCTCGGCTGGTGCGTTTCCTTTGCCGGCAATGTCACCTATCCGAAGGCACAAGAGCTGCGCGATGCGGCCGTGGTGGTGCCGCTCGATCGGCTGTTACTGGAAACCGACAGTCCATTCCTGGCACCGCAACCGATGCGCGGCAAGCGCAACGAACCGGTCAACTCGTTGCACACTGCCGACCAACTGGCCGAGATCCACGCCACCGATCGCCAGTCGATTCTCGAATCGACCACCGCTACCAGCCGTCGGCTGTTTCGACTGTAGCGGCGTACCAGACCACCTGTTGCTAACCGCAGCCGTTGTATTGCTCGCAACCGAGATCGTCATCGGTCGGGTCGAGTCCACACTCGTCGATACCCGGTGCTGGCGGCAAGCTGCTGTCGCCAAACAGCGCTCCGAGCAAGAAGATGCTATCGGAGATATCAAGCTGACCGTCGTCGTTACTGTCGCCGGCATCGTCACACGGCAATCCCCCACTCAAGAACAGGAAGTTGAGCATGGCGATGGCATCGGCGATGTTGAAAAGGCTATCGCCGTTGGCGTCACCACGGCGGAAGGTCGGTCCGACCGGTGTCGTGGCGACCTGTTCGATCGCCTCCCGCTGCAGCTGAAAACCACCCGCCAGCAGCAGACCATCAGCGCCCTGGCCGAAGCCGAGCTGCGGCAAGCCGACGGTGAAATCGACTTCCAGCGTCGAACCCGCCATCGAACCGTTGACAAGTACCGCCGTGTGACTACCGCCACCATTGGAAACGGTCGAGGCGGGAATCTCGATGCCAGCCCCGGAACCACCGAGGGCGATCGCCAGTGCTGGCAACAGTAGTAGCCCTAACGCCAGCAGAGGAGTCGGTAGCCAGCGGCTGGCGGTGGCCAGGTTGTTATCCTTTTGCGACATCAGTTCTGCTCCTGTTCTGCGGCTACGGAACCAGCAGCGGCTGGCACGCCGAGTTTGGCTTCGATGGAAGCAAGGCGACCGGCAAGGCCTTCGAGCAGCGCGAGACGCTTTTGTAGGGCGGCGATTTCAGTATCCTTCTCGGACTTCAGCTCGGCATTCGCCAGTTCGAGCGCACGGATCTCGGCATCTTTTTCGGTTTTCACCTTCTGCAGTTCGCTGAGAAGCATCGGGGTCAGCATGCCGTAGCGGATTCCTTCGACGGTGCCATCTTCATTGAAGACCACCAGCTCGGGGAACACCTTGGCAACCTCTTCGGCGATCAGGCCATGCTGCAACGACTTGCCGCCGTCGCCATGACCTTCCTTGTAGCGGTAGGTCACCGGCCGCAGCTGCTGCAACCCCTCACCGACAGCGGTCATCGCTTCGATGTCTTCCTTGAAGCGACGGGACGAGGGCACTACCACGTTGGCGAAAACATTACCAGCCAGGTGGGTTTCAGTGTGCGTGCCGGGGGTACCGATGCTGATGACTCCAGCCACGCCGGCGAGCCCCACGTTGCCGATCGAAATGTTATTGTCACCGTCGGTGTTTAAACCCGCTTGATAACCGAGGGCGATGTTATTGATACCGGATACGTTATCCCTGAGCGCATCTTTTCCTATGCCGGTGTTGTTGCTACCGTTGGAGTTGAATTTAAGCGCATTTCTTCCACTGGCGGTGTTGTGGATACCGGAGTTGTTGGTGAACAGCGAAAATGATCCCGTGGCGGTGTTCTTGATGCCAGAGGTGTTGCTGAAGAGCGCACCATGTCCAACAGCGGAGTTGTGCTGAGCGGCGTTGTTCTCCAGCGCATTGACACCGAGCCCAATGTTGGTTGTCTCTGAATTTTTCAGAAGATTTTTTGAGAAGGCCGCGGCTGTGGCGTTGAGCCCCTCGGCAGCGATCGCACGAGTCTCCTCGTCAGCGATGGCTGTGGCGTTGGTCGCGATACCGTTGGTGTCGATGCCGGCGATGGCCGCGGTGTTGGTCGCTATGTCCGCGGTGTTGGTCGCGATGGCCACGGTGTCGATGCCGGCGATGGCCGCGGTGTTGGTCGCTATGTCCGCGGTGTTGGTCGCGATGGCC
>PAIH01000041.1 GCA_002711105.1 Planctomycetota bacterium | reverse complement strand
CTACCTGGCCGATCTCGGCATGGTGCTGCTGATCGGCGCAGCCGTCGCCAACCTGATCGCCATCGTCATCGGCCTGCGCTTCATGCTGCTTCAGCGGATGTTCCTGTGGTGGTGGCCCATCAGCGTGCTCTTCGCAGCGGCAGCGGCGGCCGGAACTTACGTCGCCCTCAACCTCTGAAGGGCCGCAACACCTTCAATTCGCTGGCTTCTAGACTTCTACGGCTTCTTCTTGCGGTATTCGGCGAGGCGTTTCTTCGAGGTCCAAAACACCCTGATCGGCCCGTCATCCATGCTTTTCACGACCCTTCAATGGCACCTACCACCTTGTGTGGAAGTCTTCTGCATCAGAGGCTGCAGGAAGACTCTGAAGATATAATTAACGATCATGGCTGGAGGTGTAACCGTGTCCCGTACTACTGGCATCCTCGTTGTAATTTTCTGTAGCCTACTTCTGGCGGTCCTATCGGGCCCGATGGCATCCGCGCAACAGCCTCCCAACGATTCTTGCGCCGGTGCGCTACCGATCACTGGAGAGGTGGATGAGTTTTTTCTAACTTTCGGGGCTACCACGGATAGCAGCCTTTTTGATGCTGGTGTCTGTGGTTTTGACCGGATCTTCAATGATGTCTGGTACTGCTATACCGCCACTGCCACCGGCACCTGCGTTGTATCCACATGCCAGAATGCCTTCTTCGACACGCGCATTGCGGTGTTCAATGGATGCAGTTGTCCGGCCGATCCGTCGAACGTGGTGAGTTGCAACGACAATTGCCCGGCGGACACTGTCAACGGCACTTCGACCGCAACCTTTGATGCCACGGCAGGGTCGCAGTATCTCATCTGCATCGGATCAGCGTCTCCTGCTCAGTTTGGCGAAGGTGTCTTCACTGTTTCTTGCGCCACCCCTTGCGATCCACTACCGGATGCGGGTTTCTTTGCCGCTCAACTTCCAGACGGTCCGGGGGTCCCTCCATTTACGGTCGCCTTCAACGCCAGCCAGTCGACCGGTACCAATCTCGATCCCTACATCTGGGATTTTGGTGACGGATCCAATGTCGCTTTTGGGGTGAACACCATACACACCTACGATTCTAGCGGCGACTACGTGGTTCAGTTGATTGTGTTTGATAGTTGTGGCAACCAGGACAGCCAGCTCGTGGGCGTTACAGTCTGCGATCCGCTGGTTGCGGTTTTCACCGCGGCACCATTTTCCGGTACCGCTCCACTGACGGTCGAGTTCTTCAACGATACGACTGGTACCGGTCCGTTCCAATTTACATGGAATTTTGGTGACGGATCTGCAGCCTCTACCGTGGAAGCACCCGTTCACGTTTACGCGAATCCCGGAGACTACCTGGCTGTGTTATCTGTGACGGATGCATGCGGCAACACCGATGTTTTCGATCAGGAAATCGTGGTCGTCACCTGTGATCCACTGGTTGCGGTTTTCACCGCGGCACCATTTTCCGGTACCGCTCCACTGACGGTCGAGTTCTTCAACGATACGACCGGTACCGGTCCGTTCCAATTTACATGGAATTTTGGTGACGGATCTGCTGCCTCTACCGTGGTAGCACCCATTCACGTTTACACGAATCCCGGAACATACCAGGCTGTGTTGACGGCGGAGGATGCTTGCGGTAACACCGATACATATGAACAGGGAATCGAGGTCGTCGGCTGCGATCCAGCGTTGGCGATTTTCACCGTGGACCCGACTTCCGGTCCCGCTCCACTTTACGTTCAGTTCTTCAACGATTCGACCGGTACAGGTCCGCTACAATATACATGGAATTTTGGTGACGGAGGTTTCTTGAGTGAGGAGTCATCCCCCCCTGTTGTCTATTACGACTACCAAACTCCCGGATCCTACGTCGCTTCGTTGACCGTGCAAAATGGTTGCGGACCCCCCTCCGAATTCTTATCTCCGATCATCACCGTAACTGCGAGTGAGGACAATTTCTTGCGCGGCGACCCCAATGGTGATCTTCAGATCGATATTTCCGATGCGATCAATATCCTGGGATATCTATTTAGTAACGGACCCCTTAGTTGTGAAGATGCAGCCGATGCCAACGATGACGGAGAAGTTAATATCGCAGATGCCATCAACTCTCTGTTTTGGCTATTTGACGGCACCGGAGCTTGTATCCAATTTCCACCTTTCGATGGCTGCGGCCCCGACCCCACCGATGACTACCTGGGCTGCGAGGTTTTTAACTCTTGTCCTTAGCAAGATCCATCGCGAAGAGATGGGATCGATTGCTGCGAAGATTGAATCCATCCCGGGGACCTGTCAGGTCGAGATTGGCTGTCAGGGGCAGGGCGGGAAGGCCGAACAGTTGACGCCATCGCTCGTCGGGTCGGCCCCGCAGCCGGGATGAGGTGGTGGAATAGTCGCTTTCAGTCACTGAAAGACTACTTCTTGCGATATTCGGCCAGGCGTTTCTTGAGCGCCGGGATCGATTTGGCGGCCCAGTCCAGATCGATTTTTCCGCGTAGTGTCAGGTTCCCGATACAGCCACGGACGTTGCCACTCCAGACGAAACCAACCTGGCCACTATCGAGTTTCTTGACGAACTTGCTGCTGTCACTTTGTTGAGTGGTGCGACCACCGTGCTGGGCATGGAAGGTGCCATCCTTCAGATCGAAACCGAATGGTACCGGTTGCTTGAAGATGATGACCGGGGCCCTACCGAGCCCGCCGCTGGCCTTGAAGCCAGAAATCTTGACCAGTTGCGCGCCCAGATTGCTGCCGACTCTGCGACGCAGACCCTTGGTCCAGCCATAGACCGCCGCAAACAGATCGCCGTTGCTGCCGCCACAGAAGGAATGGTAGGTGGTNTCCAGTTTGACCTGCGGTTGCCATACCGCCCGGTGAAACCANTGCCCCTTGTCGGCGAAGAAGATGCCNNCNNTNACCCCCACCNCNCCCNNNTCACNGCCNCGANTCCAGCGCACCGGCTGACCGATGCGGCCGTACTGATTGGTCGGGATCGGCATCCAGTCCTCGCCGAGTGATTCATTCTTGGATGAGAAGTTATAGGTCAACTTGAGTACACCGTCTGGTGAGATCGATTCGTCTGTGGCCTGGAACAGATCGAGGATGCGCGAGCGCTCTTCCGACTGGAGCACAAACGGCTCCGGCTTGGCATCATCGACGGGCTTGTCGGTAGGTGTATCGGCAGCCAGCGGTGTCAANAGAACAACTAGCAGTCCCAGCAGTGTCAGCCAGCGAAAGATGGGCGTCATCGTATCCAACCTCCACGATTCGGTGCTCGAGCGGGCCCGTGATTCTGAACCCAGCCAGTGTATCCGCCCCTGTCGGCTGTTGGCGACCGGGGTCTACGGATATATCCTGCTCGATGGCTACCT
The DNA here is from genome assembly GCA_002711105.1 of Planctomycetota bacterium. Taxonomy (GTDB): domain Bacteria; phylum Planctomycetota; class UBA8108; order UBA1146; family UBA1146; genus UBA1146. Next base: position 59,728 of record PAIH01000041.1, on the reverse strand, counting down.
TGACCCCGTTTGCATTTGTGCCAGCAACGGGTTTATCCGCTGCTGTGGCGGTGTTTTCCAGCCCGAAAGGTCCTGCCGATGAGATGTTTCCTGATCCCCGNGGTNTTGGTCTCGTTGTTTGTTTCCCCGCTGCTTGCCAGCACCGGCGATGGCTATCGCCTNCCACCGGCCGAGGTGGTCGAAGTGGTCGACGCACCCCGTTCGCCAGCACTCAACCTGAGCCCCGACGGACGCTGGTTCATCGGCATCGAACCGGATCCGCTACCATCGATCGCCGATGTTTCGCGACCGATGCTACGGCTGGCGGGTATGCGCATCGATCCGGCAGCCAACGGTCGCCATCGCACCTCCTTCAGCCGTGGCCTGTTNATTCGCGACCTGGCGGGAAAGACCGTCAAGAGGATCGCGATTGCCGATGGGGCTCGCCTGGTGGCAGCGCGCTGGTCTCATACTTCGCGCCACATCGCCTATACCCTGCTGACCGAAGATGGCATGTCACTGTGGGTGGCAGCGGTTGCTGACCCGACTCAGGCGATACAGATCAGCAATCGGATCTCGTCGGTACTCACTTCCGGCTACAGCTTCAGCCCCGATGGCACCAGCGTGATCGTCACCGAGGTGCCGAGCGGACGTGGCAAAGCCCCCACCGCTCCCACCGTGCCGACCGGNCCGAGCATTCGTGAAACGAGTGGTTCGGTGACNCCACTNCGGACCTACCAGGATCTGCTCAGCAATCCCCACGATGAGGCGCTGTTTAGCTACTACGCCACCAGTGAGATCTCGCGCGTCAATGTCGCCACGGGCCAACGAACCTCCATCGGCAAACCGAACCTGTACCGTTCCATCTCATCTTCGCCCGATGGCCAGCATCTGCTGGTAACGACGATTCAGCGGCCCTTCTCGTATCTGATGCCGGCTTCCCTGTTTGGTCATCACATCGAAGTGTGGGACTCCAGCGGCAACCTCGAAAAAGTGGTCGCCAGGGTACCGATCGGCGAGGGAATCCCGCTTCACGGCGTACGCACCGGTGCCCGCAGTATCCGCTGGCGTCCCGCTCAGGATGCGACGCTGGTGTGGACCGAAGCCCTCGATGGCGGAGATCCCAAAAACGATGTCCCCCACCGTGATCGGCTCGTCGTCGCCGAACCCTTCGACGGCCAGCCGCGCGAGGCGTTTCGCAGCCAGTATCGACTGCGCGGCGTCAGCTGGCTTCAAGATGGCCAGCGCGTCCTCGCTCAGGAATACGATCGGGATCGACGCTGGACCACCAGCTGGCTACGCAACATCGATGACCCCGACAGCAAACCTCGGTTGATCGACGACCGCAGCAGCAACGATCGCTACGGCAACCCCGGCTCACCGGTCACCATCGTCGATGCACGCGGTGACCGACTGATTCGTGTCGATGGCCCGTGGATCCATCGCACCGGTCAGGGTGCCGGCCCCGCTGGAGCGCGTCCTTTCCTCGACCGTCAAAANCTCGACACCTTTGCCAGCGAACGACTGTGGCGCTGCNGCGTCGGTTGTTACGAATCGATGGCGACGCTGATCGAGGTCAACGACAGCGGGCCGGTCTTCATCAGCCGCTACGAAAGCCCGACGGAACCACCAAACTACCGTCTGCACTCNGCGACGGGGGTTCAGCCGTTGACTGATTTTCCCGATCCAACTCCACAGCTGCGAGGAATCCACAAGCAGCTGGTCACCTACAAGCGCGCCGATGGGGTCGATCTGTCCGCCACCCTCTATCTGCCGGCTGACTATCAGGAAGGAACTCGCCTACCGCTGGTGGTGTGGGCCTACCCGCGCGANTTCAGCGATCCGAAGACCGCTGGCCAGATCGGCGGCACCCCCTACCGCTTCACTCGCATCGGCGGTTCTTCTCATCTGTTCTTCCTGACCCAGGGCTACGCCATCATGGATGCGGCGACGATGCCGGTGATCGGCGATGCCGAAACGATGAANGACACGTTCATCGAACAGATCGTTTCTTCGGCGGCTGCGGCCATCGACAAAGCGGTCGAGATGGGAGTCGCCGATGGCAAACGGGTAGGAGTCGGTGGCCATAGCTANGGNGCCTTCATGACCGCCAACCTGCTGGCCCACTGCGATCTGTTCAGTGCCGGCGTTGCCCGAAGTGGCGCCTACAACCGCACCCTGACTCCGTTTGGATTTCAGTCGGAACGACGCACCCTGTGGCAGGCACCGGAGATCTACTTCGCCATCTCGCCCTTCATGCACGCCGACAAGATCGACGAGCCGATCCTGTTGATTCATGGCGAGATCGACAACAACTCCGGCACCTTCCCGGTCCAGTCGTCACGGCTGTACCAGGGCATCAAGGGCAACGGTGGTACCGCACGGCTGGTCTACCTGCCCAACGAAAGCCACGGATACCGCGCCCGCGAGTCGGTGCTCCACACCCTCGCCGAGATGATCGACTGGTTCGATCAGCACGTGAAAGGGGCCAAACAAGCCAACGAGCTGTAACCCTCAGGGGTGCCACAGGGTCGTTTCAAGGTCTATGCTGCTGTTTCTGGCCTGAAAGGAACTGTCATGACGAAGCCCCTCTCTGTTTCGATGTCACCAACAGGTGGTCTCATCCTGGTGCTGCCTCTGATCGCTGTCCTGACCAGCTGTGCCGGCATCGATGGTGATCGCAGTGGCGTGACCAGCGCTGCGGTGCGACCAGAGAAGGCCCCGAACATCCTGTTCATCTTCACCGACGATCATGCATCCCATGCCATCGGTGCCTACGGCACGCGCTTTCCCGGCGACATCACCCCGAATCTCGATCAGCTCGCCGCCGACGGCATGATGTTCCGCCGCTGTGGCGTCACCAACTCCATCTGCGCGCCAAGCCGGGCGGTGATCCTGACCGGCAAACATAGCCACCTCAACGGCGTGCTGACCAACGCCGAACGCTTCGATGGGTCGCAGATGACGTTCCCGAAGCTACTGCAACAAACCGGTTATCAGACCGCCATCTTCGGCAAGTGGCATCTCAAATCGGAACCGACCGGTTTCGATCACTACGAGCGGTTGCTCGGTCAGGGTCCCTACTACAATCCGACGATGCGAAGGCCCGCCAGCAACGACAAGGGCTTCGCCGATCGCAAGCATTCCGGATACACCACCGACATCATCACCGACCTGGCTCTCGACTGGCTCAAGGATGGCCGCGATGAAGATCAACCGTTCATGATGATGGTCCAGCACAAGGCCCCCCACCGTCACTGGCAACCGGCGGCTCGATACCTCGACTACCTCGATGACGTCACCATCGAGGAACCGGCCAATCTGTTCGATGACTACAGTGGCCTCGGCACGGCAGCCAAGGTGCAGGATATGGAAATCGCCACCACACTGACCAAGAACGACCTCAAACTGGTCCCCCAGCGCGGTCTCGATGAGAAGCAAACGGCGCTGTGGAACGCCGCCTACCAGCCCAAGAACGCCGAGCTGGGTCGATCAAAACTGGAAGGCGATGAGCTGGTGCGCTGGAAATATCAGCGCTACCTGAAGGACTACCTGCGTTGCATCAAAGCCGTCGATGAGAACATCGGACGGATGCTGTCGACTCTCGATGAACTCGATCTGACCCGCGAGACGGTGGTGATCTACTCATCGGATCAAGGGTTCTTTCTCGGTGAGCATGGTTGGTTCGACAAGCGATTCATGTATGAGGAGTGCTACCTCACTCCGCTGATCGTGCGCTGGCCCGGCGTGGTGCCGGCTGGACAAGTCGATGAAAACCTGGTCAGCAATCTCGATTACGCCCAGACCTTCCTCGATCTGGCGCAGGTCTCCGCCACCGATGCTTCAGTACAACAGATGCAGGGGCTGAGTCTGGTGCCGCTGATGCTGGGAAACCAACCGGCCGACTGGCGCGACAGTCTCTACTACCAGTACTACGAGTATCACGGTAATCAGCGCACTGCCCACATGGTTCGTCGTCATCGCGGCGTCTGCACCGACCGCTACAAGCTGATCCACTTCTACAACATCGGCGAATGGGAACTGTTCGATCTGCACAACGACCCGAAAGAGATGAATAACGTCGCCGACGATCCGACCTATGCCCGCATCCGCGCCGGATTGACCACCAAACTGGAGAGTCTGGCCCGNCAATACCAGGTTCCCGATGACACCGGCAGCGTCCCCTACGACCCCCATGGCCTCATCCAGGCCAAGACCGGCCAGCAGGCCCCTGGCGGCCCCTCAAGCGAATGAATGCTTTGTACTCCTTGTATTCTCGTTAAATCNACCAANCTNCTAGAGCATTCAACATATACGTAAATGCTGAAAAATCACAACCTTCAATAATTCCCTGCCCCCCAAGCCCGTGCCTCTTGAATGNCCAAATAGGTCATGTAGGCGATTTTTTAGAGCTGTTTTGGCAGAATCGTATTTATTAGGCAATACAACATTACTAATCGATAACGAAATCTTGTTATCTCGCTGGTTTCTTGAGGGGGCTTCTGGGGAGCGGATTGATTGACGAGTGGTTTGATCGTCGTTTCAGGGACAGCCGATATCACAGCCGATCAGGTCGGGTGTCGGGTCGCTTCCACAGTCAGGAAAGGGCTCCGGTGGGAGCACCCCACCACTGAACAGATAAGACAGCAGGAAGATCGCATCGGCAACATTGATCCCGGAGTCGTCGTTGCAATCGCCGGCTTCCCGGCAATCGATCAGGACCGACAGAAACAGGTGCGCCAGTAATCGAATCGCATCCGCCAGGTTGACCGAGCCATCCTGGTTGACGTCACTGCGGATGAAGGACTCCCCCGGCGGCGGCGTCACTCGCAAGACCAGATTGGTCAGAGCGATGTTGTCGATCAGTACCGATCCCTGAGTCGTCAGGTCGATCAACAAGATCGATCCTCCGAAAGCGTCCTCCAGGGTGTATTCGCCACCGGCAGTCAGACTCGCTGGATCCCATTCGATGAGAATCGGGTCGGTCACGTTGAACTGAAGATTGATGACAAACACCAGATCTGCCGGATCGGGCGCCAGAATACAGGTAAACCAGGAATCATTGGCGTAGATGATCGAACTGTGGAAGGAAGGTGGCGGCGGTGCCGGAGGAGCAAATTGATCTTCACCGGGGACATAATCGTCGGAAGCTCCCTGGGCCATTCCCGCCAGCAGGTTGTAGCCGATGCCACTGGTGGTGCTGACCTCCAGGTTGACCTCGAACTGCTGAGCGGCGACAGGCGTCGCCAGCAGAAGCAATAACAGCACCAGGATGAGATTNCGGTACCGTTTCNGTGGCACTGAGCTGACGATCAAGGCGAAACCTCCTCAGGATGATTCNGCAAACGGAATGCACCCTTGTGCCATGGTAGGAGNACAACGCGGCCAACAAAAGGGCTCAGGAGGNCATGAAGATGGCACTTAACGGTCAAAATGAACTAATANGGCNCAATTGAGTGAACCACTCGGGAGACCAGCAAAATAGGCCAGGAAAAGGAGTCAGGAGGCGAGACCCGTCTGGCGGGTTTCCTCATCGAAACTTCAATCGAGCGCGATCCCGTAGCCCTTCAGAATGGTACCCGTCGCATTGCGGTAGGCAGAAATCGCCTTACGCAATCGCACCGCCGACTGCAGTTCTGATACCTGGGCCTGGAGCAGACTGTTCTGGACCTGNAGCACCTGGTACGCGGTCGACACCCCCACCTCCAGACGACGTCTTTCGCCGTCCAGTTCCTCGCGCCGGAGTCGCGTCGCTGCGGCAGTGGTATCGACACTCTGGCGGGCACTCTGTAACTCGCGCACGGCACGGGTCACCTCCAGCACGATGCTGTGCGACGCCTGATCTTGAGAGATGTGGGCCCGGCGCAAATCTTCGCGCGACTGCAGCAGGCGATTGCGAGCCGCACGATTGCCGAGCGGAATTTCAAAGTTCAGCCCTGTATTCCAGGAATAGTCATCTCCGATGTTNGACCAGGNACCATCGAAGGTGATGTCGTTACCCGGCTGATTCCAACCGCCATCGAGGCTCAAGCTCGGCTTCAGCTGATCTTCACTCAGAAGTAACTGATCCTCACTGTTGGCGATTTCAAGCTGCTGCTGGACCAGCTCCAGTCGCGTCGCCAGTGCCATTTGCACCGCATCGGTCATCTCGACCGGGAACTCGGTCAACTCCAGTGGCGTGGTCGGAACCACCTCGATGTCACGGAACATCGGACCCGAATCGCCGCCGAGACGAAAACCGGGTGCATTGATTTTATCGAGCAAAACGTCCTGGATATCGCGCAGCTGATTGACCGAATCAATGATGCCCGCCTTCTGGGTCTCGATGTTGGCCTCGGCGCTGATCACATCGATCTCGGTGCCTGTGCCCACCTCCAGCCGGCGACGGTTGATCTCCAGCAGTTCTCTCGCCTCCGCCAGAGCGCTCTCCTGTACCGCCACGTTGCGACGGGTGTAGACCAGATCCCAGTAGGATCCGACCACCGATGCCACAGTGGTCTCGACCGATCGCCGGGTCGCCAACCGCGACGCCAGCGCATTGCGCACCGCCACCCGCAGCGAGGTCTCGGTGATGTCGCGGCCAAAGCCGCGCAGAAGCGGTTGGCTCAACGACAGCTGGTAGGCACCACGGTAATTGAGGGGGCTGAAGAACTCGCTGGTAGAAGAGGTTTCGAAACGACTGCCGTTGAGACGGAGATTCCAGGTGGTGCCGTAACGAAGCTGTCCCGACAGGCCGAGGAAATAGGTGCGATTGTCCTGCTCGATCTGTTGCCCCACCTCGGCACCCTCGATGATGCTGGTCGAGGTGGTGCTGGATTTACTATAGGTAAAACCGGTCCGAAACAGCGGATCAAAAGCCGCTTCCGCAATGATCGGATCCCACTGGTTGCGACGTTCTCCGATGCGCTGAATCTCCAGATCGAGATTGTGATCGAGAGCNAGACCGATCGCTTCGTCGAGACTCAAATCCATNGATTCAGTGCCGACCGTGGTCGACACCTCGGTGTCGGTCGTTGTGGGTGTGCGATCCTCATCCTGGGCCCCAAGCACGGGACTCAAGATCAGCAGCAATAAAGTGCAAAGAAACGAAAAGAACATGGCTGACTCCCGGCTGAAAATCCCTCGCAACCGGCGAAGTCAATACGAACTGCTTTTGCCGGTCGCAACGGATGATAGGCCAGGAGTACAATTGAGCAAGAGGTCCGACAGATCAGGAACCGATAACGAACCGATCTTGTTTCTGATCGTCCCACTGGATCGGACGCGGTCGTAGCCTTTGAATCAACATCGGAATCCAGTGCATGGCCGCAAGCACCGTCAGCGTCATGACCGAGACCAGTACCAGGAAAACCAACGCTCGCCCTGCGTCCGCCTCATAGAAGCGCTGTAAGAACCAACCATTGCTGAAGACACCAAATTGCAAGCCGAGCCAGTGAGCTCCTTCGAGCAGCGCGATGACGCCACCACTGACCAGAAATGCCGAGGCGGTTTCACCGGGTCGTAGTCCGGCCGCCATGACCATCGCTCCGAGCCAGGCCAGAGCCCACCAGGAGATCAATCCGGTGCCGAGCCACGCAAAAGGGGCTACCAGGACGGTCGTGATCAAGGTCCCGATGCCCTTCTCATAGGCATGGGAGAGGGTTTCCGGATCGGGCACGGTCGCCGCCGCAGCAGGCAACAACAAAACCACAGCGATGAAAGCGGAGAACAAAACCAGCAGTCGGAACAGAGTTGCCAGCGGTACACCAATCCTGTTGACCGGGCACTCACCCTCGATGAGAAACGGGGTCCCATCACGCCATGGCGACAGCCCAATGATCGGCGTCGCGGTAGCCAGGCAGGCGAAGGTGCGCGCCAGACTGTCGGGTAACAGCCCGGGAGAGAGTGCTAGTTTGACTGGCCCACGAGTCAGCAGATCACCGCGTAATCGACCGACACCATATAGAGTCACCACCAGCAACAGCAGCAGGATGGCCATCAGGATCATTTGAATCCTCCATGTGGATGGAGTGCCCGGAAGAGCTTCTGAAGTATTTCATCTTCTGCCCCATCCGCGCCAACCGACCGATCGATCAGTCGCGCGTTCCACGCAGGATGATCCTCGAGATCCGGTCATAATCCTCGTGAGAATAGAACTCGAGGACGATCTTGCCGCGTCCTTTAGGGCCGGTATTGAGGACTGACGCCTTGGTTCCCAGTGCCTGGCTCAAGCGTTCTTCTTCCGCAATTACGTGGGCTCCCCCACCACTCNCACTCTTTTTGGATGACTTCTTCTTGCCTCTTGGTGCAGAACCCTGGGATTTGCCCCCACGAAGTGCATCGTCGAGATCCCTTACTGTCCAACTATTGGACAGAACTTTTTGGTACCATTTCCTGCGCGCCTTCGGATCGCTGACAGACAGCAGCAACTTGGCATGACCAGCACTGATCATACGATCCATCAGGCTATCCTGGATGTCCGGTTCCAGTTCCAGAAATCGAAGTGAATTGGCGACACTGGATCGCTTCTTTCGGACCTGCTGCGCCAACTGCTGCTGGGTCCAGCCGAAAGAATCCTGCAAAGCTCGATAGGCACGAGCCAACTCGATGGGATTGAGGTCCTCACGCTGGATATTCTCGGCCAACGCCAGCGGCAACAGCTGGTCGTCTTTGACTTCACGCACGATGACCGGAACCTGCTGGAGCCCAGCATGCTGAGCCGCTCTCAGGCGTCTTTCTCCCGCCACCAACTCGAAACCACCTTGACCGTCACTGCGAACCACCAGTGGCTGCAAGATGCCATCGGCAGAAACTGAGCGAGCCAGCTCCTCGATCGCTTCGTCGTCAAAGTGGGTACGCGGCTGAGCCCGGTTGGCCTGGATTCGAGCCAGATCGATCAAGACCACCTCGGATCGCTCCGGGCTTCCCTCTTCAGCAGCAGAATCGCCACCAGCTAGAATTCCGTCACTGCGGCGAATCAGGGCATCAAGCCCGCGTCCCAGTTTCCGTCCACTCATGTTCGAGGACCTCCTTCGCGAGGTTCAAGTAAGACCAGGCTCCGGCGGAGCGCGGGTCGTAGTTGCAGATCGGTTGACCGTGGCTGGAAGCTTCTGCCAGGGTTGGATCCCGCAGGATCGGCGTCTGCATAGTCTCCTGTGGGAAGTAACGCCGTACCTCCTCCGCCACTTCATGACAGATCTCGACTTCCGGGCTGAACAGGGTCAACACCAACCCTTCCAACGGAATCTCGCGTTGGTGGCTCTGCTGCGCTCGCTGGACCGCTTCCAGCATCTGCGCTAACCCCTCCATGGCGAAGTATTCACACTGCACCGGCACCAGGACCGAGTCCGCCAGCTGCAACGCCAGATCTGTCAGTGGACCCAGCGATGGGGGACAGTCGAGCAACACCACCTCTAGCTGGTCATTCTCGGCCTGCTTCCAGCACTCCCTCAACTGTCCAGCACCCTGGCCTCGGGCCATCGCTTGAGTCAACGGAATGGTCGGATGAGTGGTACTGGGCAGACAGCTCAGTGCCGAAACCGTGGTCTCGGTGACCATCTGAGTCCAGGGCATCGAGCCATCCAGAATCGGCGGCAAGGGTGAGTGGGGGGGTGCTTCCACACCCAACCCGGAGCTGGCATTGGCCTGAGGATCGAGATCGACCAGCAAGCAACGGTGACCCGCTTTGGCCACATATGCGGCCAGATTGATGGCAGTTGTGGTCTTTCCCACTCCGCCCTTCTGGCTCGCTATCGCTATAATCCTGGCCATCGAAGCCATTCTCCTGATCCCCGGGGGTTCCGGCTCAACGAGGGTATCCTTCTCGCCCAGGGGAGACAAGGCAGTCCCACAGACCAGCGGAATCCGGATGTTCCTCGTGGAACAAAAGCCCCGAACAGATCCTGGCTGGGAGATGTTCCACGGGGAACATGGTCCGATAATCTGATCCGGCCCACTAAATTGATCCAGATAGTACCGTACCCTTTTTCTTTTGCAGGAAGTCACTAGAATCCACACCGGTCGCAGCAACCCGTACAGAGGGAACTGAAGTGCGCATCGCCATCATCTCAGACATTCACGCGAATCAAGAGGCCCTCGATGCCGTGTTCGGCTTCCTCGATGGCGAGCGCATCGACCGAACCCTGTGTCTCGGAGATGTNNTGGGATATGGCCCGGACCCGTCTGCATGCCTGGCCAAGGTCCGGGAACGCTGTGAAGTGATCGTCGCCGGCAACCACGAACACGCGATTCTGGAGCTACTCGACATCGATTACTTCAACCCCCTGGCTCGCCAGGCGACGCTCTGGACCCGTGGAGAGCTGTCAGAATCAGAGCTCGAATACATCCGGAGCTGGCCGCTGGTCCATCACGAGGAGGACTTCTCGATGGTCCACGGCAGTCTCGATCAACCGGACTTGTTCGATTACGTCCAAACCACCTGGGACGCCCACTTGTCGTTCCAGCAACTGCAGACTCCGGTGTGCTTCATCGGCCACTCTCACGTTCCGATTGCATTCCTGCTCACCGACACCATCCATTACAGCACCGAAGACACCATTCAAATCCACGACGGGCTGCAGGCGATCATCAATGTCGGCAGTGTCGGGCAACCTCGAGATGGCAACCCAAAGTCCTGCGCCGTCATCTATGATTCGGAGAAAAAACAGATNGAACGTCATCGGATTTCTTACGATATCGAGACGGTACAGCAGAAGATCCTCGATTGCGGATTGCCCGGATTTCTCGCCGAAAGGCTCGCCGAGGGTCGTTAACGACTGACAACGTCACCAATGTAACGGGAGTCTTCGGCCTACTTTTCGGTCTGGCCGGTGCCTGGTTGATGGGCAAGTCACTCGGTAATCCAGAGTCCTTCGACCCGAACCATGTCTACACNNGCATGGCGATCGCAGGGTTTCTCGGGGCGTTNTTTGCCAACTTTTTCAGTGCCGGTAGAAGGAAATAGAGTCGAGCGATCACCCTTACAGGTACTCAGATGATGCTCAGCCGTGGAGGATCCTGAGACTACTCTTCCGGGGAGTCGGAACGCTCGGTGGGGGGGTTCACCGGCGGATCGATGGTTTTTTTGACTTCGTCTTCGGTGCTCTTGATGCCTCTTTTAAACTCGGTCACCCCGCGGCCCAGATTCCGCATCACGGATGGCAAACGACTGCCGAAGAGCAACAGCATGATGACGCCTATGACGATCATCTCCGTAGGTCCAGGAACCCACGCAGGTGCCAAGAACGGGGTGATGTCTATCATCTTGATCCTCCAGTCGAGTCCACTCGTAGTGCAACGGACACAATCTCACGGTTCGTAAAAACGACATCCAAGGTCTGCCGACCATGATTCTAGTGCTGAGGAGAGCACGGGAACAAGGTGAGCCCAAGGATTAGATGGGCCACAGTAACGGTCAGGGTGCTTCTTCTCCACACAAGATGGAGCTGATCTGAAGCGCTAGTTTGGCCACCATCGCCCCTTCCACCTCTGTTTCCGAATTCTCAAAGGAAATATAAACTCGGCCCGACTCTGGATTCTCGGGCACCCGAATCACGAATTCGCGCCGTAGAACAGGTCTTCCAGCAGGCACCAGGAACAGCTCCCAGTAGCCCTGCATACGCCCCTGTAGCATCCCCGGGCTGCGTGGATCACGGAAAGTCAGCTTTTCGATGCGCCCGGTCAGCACATGCGAAGCACGCGCCTCGGTGCCGATCTCTCCCCACGGAACCTGATCGTCATCGGTATGAAAAACCCGATCAGCAATCAGCCGGTCGGAAACCACAGTCACCGCACCGCACTCGCCAGGAATTTGCAGACGGATCGCTCGAGCGAGTGCCACACCGGTGGGGGACTCGTAGTGCCAGCGAAGTACCCCCAGAGAGGACGGCTTGTGCTGGAAAGGAACCACCAGTAGCTGCGCCGCTCCGATGTCATACTCCGGATCGATACGNTCCTCAGGGCTGCTGGAACAGCCCACCAGAAGTGCCAGCAGCCCGGTGGGGAGTAACCTCCAGATTGTGCTCCAACTCAACATCCTTCGATCCCTTCTCATTGCGTCTCGGATAGATTTAGATTCCGGACCGGCGACCGATACCGGGTGTCCATGATACGGCGATATGGGTCGCTGGAACCAGCAAAGAAACTGTCGTCAAGAAGCGGGACGCCGGTCGCTCCGATCCATTCGCTCCAGTGCGGAATCGATCTCGGAGATGGACCAACCGCCTCCCTTGGGCAGGTTCTGAATCCGATAGCCCCGCGGACCCCAGGTCAGCTTGACCGAACGAGAAGGGGGAAGATCAGAGTTCCCATCGCGAAACACCTGGACCGGTTGTCGGTCGCCACCGGTTAACTCGACACTGCGGTTGCGGGCCAGAACACGGGCCCGCTCGGCCAGGATCCGATACGGTCCACCACGCAGATCGGTGGCTCCCCAGGCCAGAGCTTCATGGGGTCTCAACGAACCATCTTCCTCACTCTCACGCAACACCAGTAACAACTCATCGGCACGCAGCTCGAAGCTACCGGTTTCTTTATCACCGGTCGGCTCCAGCTGGATGACTGCACTTAGCACCGATGAAAGCAACACTTCGAGACGCTCGCGGACCTGCTCTCCCTGGGCGGTAGAACGCACCACCACCACTTCCCGGGCCACCACCTCGTCACGAGGTTCTGGTCCCCTGACAAAGGTCTGTAGCCCCTGGCCGTCGGGGGAGGAGAGGGTCAAACGCTGATGCTGATGATCCCAATGACAATTCTGACCGCGGAACTCGATGCCACCTTGCTCCTGAACCAGCCGTACCGATCCCCGCGCCACCACCTCCGAGAGTCGGATTTGCTTGTCCCGGGTGTCGAGTCGGGCGTCGATACGATCCGCTTTCAATTTCCACGGAAGCAAATCTTCGGTGCTCNGCTCGGCTTCAGAATCCTGCGCTTGCGGACCCTTGGCGAGGTACAACAGTGCCCGCGCACCACCGACCAATTCCGCGGTACCAGCGATCCGATCGAGCGAGATGGTCTCGGCCTCGATGTGATCGGGTTGTCCCGAACCAGCAGAGATCTCGACCTGTTGTAATCCTGGTCCCTGGAATCGAAACTGTTGCCCGATCGCATTCCAGAGCAACTCCTGTCCCGAAGCTCGGATGGTCCCGTCATCAATCTGGACCGGATGCTCCACATCTCCCAGCGCGCGCGCTCCCACGATGCGACCCAGCGGCAATTCCTGGGCGGGTGTCTGTGCTTCTTCGGTGCTCTGGGTGCTTTCTTCTCGGGCCAGGGAAACGACCAGAGAGGGACAATCGATGACCAGAGGAGGATCCCCCTCGGCGGCGCCTGGACGCTGCAGGGAGCCCTTCACAGCCCCTTCGCCGATGGCTTGGCCCTCGACCATGGAGAGGCGCAAACGATCCGCCTCAAGGGCAGCACGGGTTCCTATCGACAGTTGCTGACGGCCTTCTCCTTCGATCCGGATGACCGCATCCGCACCGCGCCACTCCAGATGAGTTCCTGCCAGTTGAATCAGCTCTCGACCCTCGACCTGCAGCTTCAATGGCGTATCACCGCCGCTGGCCTCCAGTTGTTTGAGCCGCTGCTTGCCATCCCAGAACAGGGTCAGGGTCTCGGCCTCCAGATCACCGACCGACTCCTTGCCGAGCCAGCGCGGAGAGGTAGCGGAAGGCCCTCGAGGTAGCTCATGGAGTTGTGCACCGACGCGGCCGCGAAAGACCAGCCGGGTCGGCTCGACCGAAAGAGCGGCCGTGTTCGCTTCGATGCGGTTTTTTCCATCGGTGAAGAGAGCCCGGTTGCCGCTGTTAGAAAACACTTCCAGCTCCTGCTCGGCAGTGCGCCAGCGCAGCTCGTCACCGACGATCGTCGCTCCCTGTTCACCGACTTCGCGGATGAAAACCGATTCACCGTCACGACCGCGGGCACCCAGAGTCTGCAATCTGCCACCAGAAAATTCGAACTGGGCAGTTTCCGCAGTCACACTCCATTGGCCTTCGATCGGCGTCGAAGCATCGGAGCCAGCTGTCGAACCGGACGGTTTTCCAGTCAAGGTACCGGTCACGCCTCCCTCGACGATGCAGCGAGAAGAGCCCAGCTGGACCCTGGCTTGAGCCGCCTGGAAAGTGCCCATCGCGCTGTGGATGACGACACCTCCGGTGAGACGCACCTGAGAATCTCCGTCCTCCCAGTCGAGCTGTTCTCCCTCCACTCGAATGCCATCCCCGAGCTGGATGGTGATGGGATTCTCACGCCGCTGGGAATGAATCCGCAGCAATCGGCGACTCTGCGGTTCGAGATGAAGATCAAGGAAATCGGCCGCAATGTGACGCTCTGGGACCTCAGCGAGAGGATCCAATGGGGCACTGACCTCGGATTCGAAGACGCGAACCCCTCCGTCGAAGCGGGCGCCTTGTTCCTTCCCGGCCAGGGTGATGGGACCGTCGCAGATGATGCGTATCTGCTTCTCCTGCTCGGCTTGCTGCGACCCTTCTCCGGCCTCAGCACCCACGTTGGAATTACCATCCGCGGTACTCCAGGTAACGGACAAGATCGCGACGATGACCGGGGGAGCGAAACTCAGCTCCTGCAATCCCGAAGAAGACCCGATGGAACCGACCAGCCCGTTCGGACTTTGTAGCTCCATGGCGGGCCAGGCCACCTGCACCGGTGACTCACCTTCGATGCGAATATCCTCGCCATCAGCCCAGCGGATCAACAAGTCGCGAGTTTCCAGNTGCGGTGTGCCACCGGCCCCTCGACCGCGTAGTTGCCCGATGACGCGAGCTTGTTCACCACCGGGATCGGTGATGATCTTCTCCGCCTCGAACAGTATCTGATCGACGGGATCGGTATTGCCCTCGGCATAGACCGGCAGTTCGATGGTGGCATCGATGAGCGCCCGCTGACTGATCAAATTCTCAGGCGAAAGCACGACACCCGAAGACAGATCCATCTGGCCTCGTAACGTGAACCGGAGCCGGCCCAGACTGTAATCGTAGGAATGATGGGTGACCCGATTCTGTTCCACCGTTGGAAAATTCTCAGCGGCAGTGGTGCTTTCCGAGCCACTTTCCAGGCCACCGAACTGACCCGTCAGCAGCAGAAATACCACCAGACCGACTGAAAAAACGCCCAGGAAAAAAGACAGTCGCTTCAAGGTTTTTCTCCCGTAACCGGCTGACGGAAACGTTCAGTCCAGAGCCCGCGAGCTACCAGGATCCATTCACAAACCTCGCGCACCGCTCCCTGTCCGCCCGGTCGACTCGTCACCAGGTCCGCCTGTTCGAGCACTTGCGGCTGCGAGTTGGCCACCGCCACCGAAACCCCGACCAGAGCCATCGGAGGCAAATCGATCAGATCGTCACCGACATAAACGGTGTGCTCCGCCGCGATCCCGGTGTTCTCCAGGATTTGCTGCAAGCAGGCGGCCTTGTCACGGATACCGGTGTGAACATCTTCGACCCCCAACTCCTGGGCACGCTGGTGGGTNACCGTGGATTCGCGCCCCGAGATCCAGGCTATCGCGATACCCTGCTCCAGCAGCCAGCGGATCGCCGCCCCATCGGGAACGTGAAATTGCTTCATCTCGCTACCGTCGGCGAGAATCCACAATGAGTTGTCGGTAAGAACACCATCCACATCGAGCACCAATAGCTGGGGCTGGCACTCCTGGAGAGGGTTCGGGTTTTCGGGTTTCATGGCTATACAGTCTCGCTCTGGCCTCGGGCCACGCAAGGGAGAATTCCGACCTTCCAGGGCACCGGGGGGCTGCTTCTGCTATCCTGGAGCCCTCTTGCCAGGGCCGTGGAGAAGAAGCGTTCGAGCAGAAGACGGAGTACCGAACCGTGATCCAGCGAACTGAGGACTTATCGCGCCAGCAGCCAAACTCCACTCCTGGCCCACCAGGGTTGGAGAAACGGGCCCCATCTGGTCAAAAAACCGACCTGAATCCCTGGGAGGCCGGCTTCTGTACCCATCTGGACGACTACTCCGGGCCACTCGAATTGCTGCTTTACCTGATCCATAAAAACGAACTCGATATCCTCGACATTCCCATCGCGAAAATCCTCGAACAGTTTTTGATCCATGTCACAACAGCGCAACAGGCGGGAAACCTCGACCTGAGGCAGTCCGGCGATTATCTGGTGATGGGGGCACGATTGATGGAGATCAAGGCGAGGATTCTGTCGCCCAGCCTGATCGAAGAAGAAGATGATCTGCTCGAAGAAGAGCTCGAGGATCCGCGTCAGAACCTGGTCGAACAGTTGCTCGAATACCGCGACTTCAAAGAACGGGCGCAANTGCTCGAAGAAGCCCACCGGATTCGTTCACTGGGATACGAACGATTGCAAAATGAACTGCCACCGCCACCGCCAGGGACTCTCGACCTGTCGGAAGTCTCGGGCCACGATGTGGCGTCTGCATTCCAGCGGATTCTCGATCTTCTGCGTGAACAGTCTTCCTTTACCGTGCTGCCCGGCGAGTACATCCCCATCGAGCAGGCGATGGGCGAAATCCTCGGTGCACTGAAAACGGCTGCCGAATCGGTGCTGCCTTTCGAACAGCTCTTTCCCCTTCACCGTGGCATCCCGGGCGCCATCAGTACCTTCCTGGCACTGCTCGAACTGGCACGATTGAATCAGCTGCGGCTGGAACAGAACCATAACGACGATCCGTTGCTGGTGTACTTGCGCGAGGGCGGTTAACCCGATGCGGATCCTCTTTCTCGGTTCAGGGCCGTTCGGAATCCCTACCCTGCGACGACTGCAGTCCCTTCGCGAAGATCTGATCGTGACGACAGTGCCGGATGCGGCTCGCGGTCGTAGCCGTACTCCACGTCCATCCTGGATCAAGGAAGAGGCTCTCTCACTCGGCCTGGAGGTGCTGGAGAGTGACCGTCTGCGCGGCCAACAGGGTCAACGGATTCTTCAGCAAGCCAACCCTGATCTCGTCATCACCGCTGACATCCGATTGATCCTGGGCTCTCACTTCCTGCAAGGCCCCGAGCTCGGTTGCTTCAATCTGCATGGTTCATTACTGCCTCGTTGGCGCGGCGCCGCTCCGGTGGTTCGCGCCTTGCTGGCCGGCGACAACCAGCTGGGTGTCACGCTCTACCGGATGGTCGCCGCTCTCGATGCGGGACCGGTGGTGGGTATGCAAAGCTGGACACCCCCGGCTGATGTCACCACCGAACAGGCGGAGGAACAACTGTCGCAGCTGGCTGCCGATCTGCTGGAACATTGGCTCGAAGCACTCGAAAGTGGCGATGCGCCACAGGNGCCTCAACAAGAGGACCTGATGACACTGGCACCTCGAGTCGAGAAATCAGAAGGCTGGGCCCGCTGGCAGGGCAGCTCCGTCTTTGTTGAACGTCAGGTGCGCGCGTTGCAACCCTGGCCTCGAACCCGTACTCGGGTCACCCGCCAGGTCACGAGCTCGAATCCGCACGAGGAGCTGATTCTGTACCAGGTGAGCCTGGTCGATC
This sequence comes from Planctomycetota bacterium, assembly GCA_002711105.1. GTDB lineage: Bacteria > Planctomycetota > UBA8108 > UBA1146 > UBA1146 > UBA1146. The sequence goes on along the minus strand of PAIH01000041.1, from coordinate 42,282 downwards.
TCGAACCCGATGCACCCGCCGGTACCGTCATCGAGGTGAGTGATGGAAAGATCATCGTCGCCTGTGGTCAGGGAGCGATTTCCATCGATCGGGTGCAACGAAGTGGCAAGAAGCCGATGGCGATGGCCGATCTACTGCGTGGGATGCCTTTTGCCGAGGGAGACCGGTTCCACAGTGGAGAAGTGGCATGAATACCCAGCGTCCCGCTCACTACTCTGACCGCGACGGTGCTCCTCTACGCAACACCGAACCGACCGCCGATGGCGACGATGCCCCGGTTCTGGAGCCTCCCTACAGGTACCCGGTCATCCGTCTCAACGAGCAGCAGCAAGCTCTCTCCAGCCGGGCAGCGGCGATTCACCTGCTCACTCTATGGGAGCAATCCGCGCACACATCGATGGATCAGCTGCTCCGGGAGTACCTGCAACAGAGTGCGCTGGCCCCCTCGGATCGAGGGTTTCTGACCGAGCTTTGCTACGGCAGCGTCCGCATGCGCGGCACGATCAAACTGCTGGCACGCAACACCATGGACCGCCCCTTCTCCGAGGTCACACGAACCGTGCGTTCGGCCATCGTGATCGGGATCTATCAGCGCACCTGGTTGCGCACCCCGGATCATGCGGTGGTCTCCGAAACGGTCGATGGCTGGCGCGAGGTGAAGGATCCAGACAACGACACCATCGACAGGAGCGGCTACATCAACGCTGTACTGCGCAACGTCTGTGACAACATCGAAGACATCGACGAAGATCTCGATGATCCGCGCGATGCAGTGCGAACCGGCAGCGGCTGGGCGCGCTTCCACAACTTGAAATTGCAGGGGGGCGATGCCGGGCGAATCCAGCGCTGGAGTGTTCAGTACAGCCATCCTCCCGAGTTGTTGCGGCGCTGGTTGGAACGCTATCCCGCCGACAAAATTTGCCCGATGTTGGAGCGCAACAACAAAGTTCCGGCGCTCTTTATCGTCTTGCGACAGCCCCGAGAAGCGGAACACCAGATCCGCCTGCTCCATCAGGCGGGGATGGAAGCGGAACCGGCACGGGGAGCTCCTCGAACGCTGAAAGTGACCGGTGCCCGTTTGATCGAGAAAATCCCGGGCTTCTACAGCGGCGATTTCTGGGTTCAGGATCTGACCGCTCGTCGCCTCGCTCTGCGCATGCCCCGTCAGGAGGGAGTCCATCTGCTCGACCTGTGCGCGGCTCCGGGTGGCAAACTGGCGACACTGCTCGACCGCGGTGGCATCGAAAAAGCGACCGCCTGTGACGTCAGCGAGGATAAGCTAGGTCGCATCCGCGAAAATCTGGAACGACTTCGACTCCAGGACAGCTGTCTCATCCAGTTACTCGAGGTTTCGCGAGATGCCTCGCGGCTTCGTCTCGACGAGAGCTACCAGCAGGTACTGGTCGATGCTCCCTGCTCCAACAGTGGCGTACTCAACCGACGTCACGAGGCACGCTGGCGCTTCTCACCTGAGATTCTCTCCGACCTCGAGCTGCAGCAGATGGGTCTGTTGAAGGCAGGGGTTCGTCAGCTCGCCCGAGGAGGACACCTGCTCTACACGACCTGCTCGGTCGAACCGCAGGAGAATCAGGACGTCATCCGCAGAACCCTGGAGCAAAACACCGAACTACGCCTCATCGAGGAGGTCGAAGTACTACCCGGTGATCTGGGCGGAGACGGCGGCTACGGCGCCCTGCTGCAACGCGTCGATCGCTAATTCAGGCCCTTTTTATAGCTTCTAACCCACCGTATTCACGGTATTTAAGACAATCTGGATCAATTTCACGCCCGCTCCGTCCTGCTCGGTCCGGTTCTCGGATGGATGAGAAGTGAGAGAGCAACTCCCCGCCCGCCGGTGGGGGCCCCAGAAAAGGAGAACCCATGACAGTTCAATCGCAAGAAACCACACAGCAAAACAGAATCAACAACACCCTGGTTCGTATCTTCGCCGTCGTACTGATGGTGTTCGTTACGTTGTACCCGGTGATCTCGGAGGCCAACTCCGACAAGATTCGTCGGCCGCTCGATCTTCCAGCTGGAGGAGGAAAAGGGGACGAAGATGAAGATGAAACGATCCCCGATTTAATCCTGTTCTACGGTANTCANTACGAGGGCGATGCCTTTGTGTGGGTACTCGACGTTTCTGGAAGCATGGNCAATGGTGATCTGATGGCGACGCTGCGTGAGCAGTTCACCGGTGCGGTCTCTTCCCTCTCNAGTGANACCGACTTTGGAGCGATCGCCTTCAGTTCAAATCTGAGACACTTCGATTGGAAATGCANAGAGGCCACNANCTCNCGTAAATCGACTGCNTGTGCCTGGATCTGCTCGATTTTGCCGGNCGGTGGAACATGCATCGCCACCGCCGTAGTCCGGGGGCTGGAGATCGTCCGTACAAGCGACAANGAGAACCGTCGCGTGATCGTGGTCGGCGATGGACTCCCTCTATGTGGATTGACCCCGGAGGAAGTTCTGACGGATGTCAGTTACCATAACTATGACCGAACTCCCATCGACACAGTCTTTGTCGGCGCCGATCCAACGGGGATGCAGTTCTTCCAGAGGCTGGCCAGCACAAACTACGGCAGAGCGGTGGTGAGCCAGTAAGGCTTCATCTGAGCAACTCTGAAACGGGAAAACCCGGGCACTTCGTTACAGAAGTGCCCGGGTTTCTTTCTTTTCTGTCGCTTCAAAAGCACCCTTGACGAACCTTCACCTCGACCATCAGATGGAGCCTGGAGGATCAAGAATGAATCGGCTTTCCTGTTTGATCTGGAGCACCATCTCAATTGCCCTCACGGTCGGGACAGTGGCCACCGCCAGGCCAATGGTGGCCCTTGACGACCACATCGAAAAACAAGTCATCGCCGAACTGGAACGGGTTGCGGCCGAGGAAGATCAGGTGCGCTACCGCGGTCAGTTCGCGGCACTGATCCCGCTCGGTACCCCGGCAGCTCAACTGTTGTTGAAGATGCTACGTGATGAAGACCGGCCGTTATCCGAGCGCCGGCGAGCCGCCAACGCACTTCAGGATGTCGCCACCGCGGAACTGGTTGTGCCGCTTCAACAGGTGATGGGTGACCTGCTACTGGAGCCCTGGGTCGAGACCGAGGTCGGATTGTTGCTGGCNCGGCTCGGCCACCGGCAATTTCTTGACCGCTGGTTACAGCAGGTTCGACGGATCAGCGACCAGACTCCTACCACCGCCAGTCTGGCGCAAATCCTCAAGGCACTGTCGCAGCTGGGNGACCTGCAGTTTCGCAGTGACGATCTGGCGGCAGCCAGTGCCACTCATCGACGGCGGATTGCCCTGACCGAGGATTTGATCGCACGAGTACACGCCAACTGGAAGCAGCCTCTTTCCGATGAACTGTGGGCGATTCACTACAACCTCGCCTGCTGTCTGGCTCGCTCCAACAACATCAACGGCGCCTTCCAGGCACTGGAAAAAAGCCTGCGGGCACCGACCATCCAGCTGTCGATGGTGCTCGTCGATGGGGATCTGAAATCGTTGCGACAGGATCCAATCTGGCCCACCTGGCTGGCCCAGCAACAAAAGAAAACCGAACTGCCGGCACCGGTGAAAGAACAGCAGGAGAAGCGTTGACCAGCAACGACCCCCAGCCCGGCTCCATCCCCTGGCTGAGGTGGATCAGTGCCATCTTCTCGCTGGCGCTACTGGCACTCGGCATTCATCTGCTGTCGGGCGGCACCACCGGGGATCCGGGGCGAGACTCACCCTGGCCCTATCTGGCACTGGGAGCGCTACTGGCGGTCAGGGCTCTGGTGGCCGGGCGTAATCGCCGAGATGGTCAACCCTGACGCTGACCACTGGCGGGTCGTAGACTGGCCACCATGAAATCGATGATCCTTGCCGTCGGCTGCTGGTTGTCCATCTGCAGCGTAGCTGTTGCGAGCCCAGATGACCGCCCACCTAACATCCTGTTCTTCATCGTCGATGATCTCGGCTGGCAGGACACGTCTCTGCGACTTCACGCCCAGGGACCACCACACCGCGATGCCTACCGGACCCCGCAGCTGGAACGGCTGGCAGCGGAAGGCATCACATTTACCGATGCTTATGCATCGTCACCGGTCTGTACGCCGACACGCACCAGCGTCATGACCGGTCGGTCGCCACAACAAAATCAGATCAGCTACTGGATCCTGCACAAGGATCGCGACACCGGGGGTCCACGCGAGGGAACCACGCCACCGAGCTGGAACGTCAACGGCCTGCAACCCGACGATGTGACCTTGCCGCGGCTGCTACAAAAAGGTGGCTATCTGACCATCCACGCCGGCAAGGCCCATCTGGGGGCGAAGGGGACCCCGGGCGAAAACCCACAAAATCTTGGTTTCGATATCAACATCGCCGGGCACGCTGCCGGTGGACCGGCGGATTACCGAGGCGGTCGAAGCTTTGCCAAGGATCCAGCGAAGCCGGGTCAATCGGTCTGGGACATTCCCGGTCTGGAGAAATACCACGGCCAGCAGATCTACCTGACCGAAGCACTCGCGCTCGAATCTGTCGCCGCCATCGAACAAGCACACCGTCAGAAAAAACCGTTCTTCCTCCACTTTTCACCCTATGCGGTGCACGCTCCCATCATCGCCAACGAACGGTGGCTCGATCACTACTCTCAACTGCCCAAGAAGGAAGCCGCCTACGCCACCATGATCGAAACGGTCGATCGAGCGCTGGGTACTCTTCGCGAGGCGCTGGAACAGCTACAGATCCTCGACAACACCGTCATCGTTTTCACCAGCGACAACGGAGGGCTGTCGGCTCATGCTCGGAATGGACCCGCCCATACTCACAATCATCCGCTGGCCAGTGGAAAGGGTTCGGCGCTGGAGGGGGGCACCAGGATCCCCCTGGTCATTCGCTGGCCTGGTACCGTCAAGGCGGGTCGCCGAAGCGACATTCCGGTGATCAGCCATGACCATTTTCCTACGCTGCTGGAGATCGCTGGCGTGAGGTGTCCACGAGAGCACGATGCAACGGTGGAAGGGGTCAGTCTGGTGTCACTGTTACAGGGAAAAGACCATTCCGTTGACCCCCAGCGGGCTCTGTTCTGGCACATGCCACACTTCTGGGGACCACGTGGGCCAGGAATCCAGCCGTTTAGCTCGATCCGCAAGGGACCCTGGAAGCTGATCTATTACCACCATCCGCAGCCGCAACGGGTGTTGTTTCATCTCGGCCAGGACGTGGGGGAAAAAACCGATATGGCGGCACAGCAGCCACAGATCAGGGACCAACTGTCGCAATTGCTGGGGCAACATCTGCGGGCGGTGAAAGCGGGATTGCCACGGCGTAACGGGACGACAATTCCCTATCCTGACCGCATGGCGGAATCGACCAAGAAGCCGAACTGATGGCGACCTAGTCCCTCGCCTTGGCAAACTCCTTGGCCAGAACCTGTTGATCGGTGGCAGGAATCGGCGCGTAGTGACTGAATCTCATCGTGAAGTCACCTTTACCTCCCGACAGAGATTTGAGGCGCGAGTGATAGCCCTGAATCTCCTTCAAGGGAGCTTGCCCCGACACCTCGGTACGCCCTCCAGCCATGAGATTGGTCCCCTTGACGGAGCCGCGCATACCGGACAGATCGCCCGCTACATCGCCCATGCAATCCTCTGGAACGGTGATCGAGACATCGACGATCGGCTCCATGACGATGGGCTTGGCCTTCTGGACCGCATCGATGAATGCCTTCTTGCCGGCAGCGACGAAAGCAATCTCCTTCGAGTCGACGGGATGGTGCTTGCCGTCGTAAACAGTGGCTCGAACATCTTGCAATTGATGGCCTGAGACGGGGCCATGATCAAGCACCTCTCGAATGCCCTTTTCCACCGCAGGGATGTACTGGGTCGGGATCGACCCGCCAACCACCGCGTTGACGAACTCAAAGCCAGCACCGCGCTCCATTGGTTCGATACGTAGATAAACCTCGCCGAATTGACCGGAGCCGCCCGATTGCTTCTTGTGCCGATGATGACCTTCGGCTTTACCGGTGATCGTTTCGCGATAAGCGATGGAAGGCAAAGCCGTTTCCACCTCAACACCATACTTTTCTGCGATCTCTTCCAGCGCNACGCGAAGGTGCATCTCACCGATACCCCGAAACACCGTTTCATTCATGNCAGCGATATGTTCAACCCGCAGCGACGGATCTTCAGNGCAGAGGACATTGAGTGCTTCATTGGCTTTCTGGGTTGCCGCCACCGAATCAGCGGAGACGACACGACCATACATCGGTTCTGGAAGATGGAAGGGTTTCCTGTGAATGCTGTCGTCAGAGTGAGAATCGTGAAGTACGGCGTCAAACACCACTTCCTCGACGCGAGGAATCGCACAGATGTCGCCCGGGATGGCACTGTCGGATTCTGTTTGATCCGCGCCGTTGAGTTTCAACAGATGACTGATCTTCACCGGCTTGCGAGCGGAACCTATGAAGATCTGACCGCCTTTTTGGAGAGTTCCCTGATGAGCCCGGAAAACTGCCATACGACCGCGGAAGGGATCGATATCTACTTTGACGACGTGAGCGATGGCATGTTGCTCCGGATCGGTAGTAACGGTGAATTCCTCAGCATCCTCCCCCTCACCTTTGACAAAAACGGGGGGGTTACCTTCGCTCGGGTTCGGCATCAAGCGCTCGAAAATATCGAGTAGCTCGGAAATACCTGCATCGGTATTGGCCGATGTGAAACAAATTGGAATCAGGTGACCATCGCGAAGAGCCTGTTCAAAGGGTGCGTGAAGTTGTTCCGGCGACAGCTCACCTTGCTCCAGGTAGACCTCCATTAGATCTTCATCGACTTCGACCACCTGGTCGATAATCTGCTCGTGGGCTTCTTCGACAGTGCTGAAGTCGGTATCACTGCCCTCAGGGGCAAAGAAGCAATCGACAACCTTGGAGCCATTGTCAGCCGGTAGATTGATGGGCAGACACTGGGAACCAAAAGCGCTCTTCAGCTGGTCCACCACGGAGGCCAGGTCAACGCCGCCAGAATCAATCTTGTTGACGATGATCATCCGGCAAAGGTTTCGTTCTGCCGCAGCTTCCATCATCTGCTGGGTCATCATCTCGACACCGGATTCTGCATTGACGACGATCGCCACGGTTTCGGCGGCAGGCAACACGGAAAGCGCACGTCCCTGGAAATCGGGGAATCCCGGTGTGTCGATGAGATTGGCATGGACACCACCGTGGTCGAAGTGACAGAAGCAGGATTTCAAGGAGTGCTTGAGTTTTTGCTCTCTCGGATCGAAATCGGAAACTGTGGTGCCACTATCGACAGAACCCTTATTAGGGATTTTTCCTGCGGCATGCAGAATAGCTTCGGTGAGTAAGGTTTTGCCCGCACCGGCATGCCCGACCAGTACGATGTTGCGGATCTCTTTGGTGGTGTAGGCCACTTCTTGAACCTCCCCAATACTGGAATGTATCTCGAACTCAGCTCAAAACTGGGCGACTCGTCCACCGCCAGGATGAAGCGCGGCTACTTCGGAGGCTGAAGGATGCCCGCATCGATGAGAGTGCGGTAGGCACCCTTCTTCGAGATGGTCTTGAGGGCGCGAGCACTCAAGCGGACGCGTACAAAACTGTTCAGCTCGGGTACCCAGACACGCTTGCTCTGCAGNTTGACCTTGAAGCGTCGNTTGGTGAGACCGGTGATCTTGGTACCCACTCCACCGAGGTACTTTGCCTTACCGCGAGTTTTCTTGCGATTTCCAGAAGCGGTTCTCGCTCCTGTGATCTGGCAGCGACGCGACATGATCGTAATCCTGTTCCTATACTGGAGAATTGAGCCTTCTCCGGTCAGTCCACATGGTCGAAACGAGGGAGAGTCATCGACCAAACCATCCCATCGAGCCCAAGCGAGGAGGGTAACGACGGGGCCCCCGGTGGTCAACCAAACCCTGAAGCCCGACAACCGGTCACAACATCTTTTCGCCGAGGTACTTGGAGGGTTCCAGAGTGCCGAGAGCGTGGTGATTATCGGTACGGCGTTAATCCCCTGATAGATCACAATTAATTAGCCGCAAGTCCTGAATCCTCAACAATTTACAGGAAAGTCAGGCGAGATCTTCAATGATGTCACGATACTCTTGACGATAGAGAATGTGTACGGAGAAGTCCTCTACGGCATCGGGAACGGCACCGATATGACTCCTTCTGCGCATTCTCGCTTCATATCCGATTTTCAACCCCGTTCCGTTCCTGCCTGCTGGACCCCCCGCCATCATCCCACATCATACCAGCCAAGAAAAAAGAGGAGGGCGTGGATGGAAAACACTGAAATGGCTCGTCAAATCGGGGCCTACTGGTTCTTGATCCCCCTGATGGTCATTCTCGGTTGCCAGGGAACCGGAGCCTGGTTGACATCATCTGAAGGAGAAATGGGGCCCGCCGTGGAAAATGGCATCGTGGTCGAACCCTGGGGACAGATCGATGGGACTGCGGTCCATCGATACACCCTCGACAATGGGCGCATGCGGGTTCGACTGACCGACTACGGAGCCACCGTGACCGAATGCCTTGTGCCGGGAAGTCACGGTACATTGACCGACATCGTTCTCGGCTTTGACGCGGTCGATGGATACGTCGACCGCAGTCCCTACTTTGGTTCCATTGTGGGTCGATGCGCGAATCGCATCGCAGGCGGCCGCTTCACTCTCGATGATGCAGAACAGGTGCTGGCCACCAACAATGGAGAACATCATCTGCACGGGGGAGAAAAGGGGTTCGATAAAAAAATCTGGGATGCAAAACCGATCAACACAGAGGATGGGATCGGCGTTGAAATGGTCCTGACCAGTGCTGACGGAGATGAGGGTTATCCTGGTGAAGTGCGGGCGGCAGTGCGTTATATCCTCACCCAGGATGACACGTTGCGCATCGAGATGGCCGCCAGTACCGATCGTGCCACCCCGGTGAATCTGGCTCATCACTCCTACTGGAACCTCGCCGGACATGATTCCGGTACCATCCTCGATCAGCAGTTGATGCTTCAATGCACACGATACACCCCCGCCGAGAACCTCATTCCGACCGGCGAAATCGCCGTGGTTGCAGGGACTCCGCTCGATTTCACCACGGCCAAGAGCATCGGTCAGGATATCGGTCAGTTGCCCGGTGACGGTGCAGATGATCCGGGAGGATTCGACCACAACTTCGTCATCGACGGATTCAGTCTCGCGGAAGCTGGGGCTCTTCGATTTGCCGCACGCGCCGTCGATCCCGCCAGTGGCAGGGCGATGGAGATCTGGACAGACCAGCCGGGGATCCAGTTCTACAGTGGCAACTTTCTCGATGGAGTCGCTGGCAAGAAGGGTGCGGTGTACCAGAAACACGGCGCGTTCTGTCTCGAGAGCCAGCTCTGGCCCGATGCGATCAACAAGCAAGACAACGACGCCTGGCCCTCGGTAGTGCTCCGTCCCGGAGAGATCTACACCCACGTCATGGAACATCGATTCGATCTCGGGGGAGGGGCTTAACTCGTGGTCCGATACCTGCTGGTAGCCNTCTCTCTCGTCAACATCGGATCCGGTGCCTGGATGATGTTCGATCCCTATTGGGTGATCGAATGGGTGCTGAATTTCCAGGGGAGTGAGCCCTATACGGGAACCCTCGAACCCGCCTCGCTCGGTGAGTTTCGGGCTCTGAGTGGACTGGTGACGATGCTCGGCGTGGTCACCTTGAGAGCGCTCTGGAGTCCCAATTATGCCTCCTGGTTGCAACCGCTCGCCTGGTGTTTCCTGGGCATCTCACTGGCGCGATTGTCGAGTCTGATCCTCGACGGCTTCTCTATCTACACCCTTGTTGGCGGTATTCTTGAGGCGACCGTTGCATTCTTGCTGGGAGTTCACTCGCAGAGAATGCAACAGAAAATGGACGAAGAAGATGAGGACNAGGATTTTGAGGACGAGGAATACGAGGACGAGGAGGAATCAGCTTGACCGCACCGNATGATAATCTGACCCGNAGAGATGTGCTGAAAAAAGGAGCCACGGCCACCGCGGCTCTGGGCCTGTTTCACATCGTCCCCGCCTACGTTCTCGGAGGCCCCGGTCGAACCCCACCGAGCGAAACGATTACCCACGGAATCATCGGTTGTGGTGGTATCAGCTACAACAAGTCTCACCTGCGCCCGAACNTCTTCCCCGACACTCCCCAGACCCTGGCGATCTGCGATGTCGATTCGGAGCGGCTCGGNGANGCGCTCAAGNATGTCGGTGAAGGATGCACCCCTTACAACGACTGGCGGCAGTTGTTGGACCGTTCCGACATCGACGTCATTCATATCTGTACCCCGCCTCACTGGCACGCCCTGATGACGGTAGCCGCGGCCCGAGCGGGCTTCGATGTCTGGTGCGAAAAACCGATGAGTCGAACCATCTACGAGGGCATCCGCATGACCGAGGAGATCGAGCGCGCCGGTGTCATGTTCCGTCTGAACACCTGGTTCCGTTTTCGCAGCNCTCTCTACAATCTCGGTACGGATGCGCAATTGATGAAGAAACTGGTCCTTTCCGGACGTCTTGGNGGACCACTCCGTGTCCGAGTGAGCCCTGATACCGGATTCCCGTGGAAGATGTACTGGACCGGCGACCCAACCCTTCCAACCTCACCAGTGCCACCCCAGCTCGACTACGACGCCTGGCTCGGACCAGCACCCTACAAGCCCTANACCTCGAAACGTACTCATGGCAACTTCCGCGGCTACTGGGATTATGACGGCGGTGGCCTCGCTGACATGGGTCAGCACTATCTCGATCCGGTGCAGTGGTTCCTCGACAAGGATCACACCTCTCCGACCGAAATTTCTGCCGTGGCTCCCTGGCCACAACATCCTGATGCCTGTGGTAAGTGGGGCAAGGTGACGCTGAAGTACGACGACGGCACCGAGCTGATCCTCGAATCGCGCGAGTGGGGGACGACGGATCCGCCAAACCTTCCCTACCTGGAAGGGCCCAACGGTAAGGTATTCCGTGGCATGAGAACGGAACCCGCAGACCTGCTCGAAGGTCTGGCCGAGTTGCCCAATCCACCCCAGGAGGGGCTGACCGATTTCGATCAATCGGTCAAGACCCGGCAACGCTTCGCCCTGCACGAGTCGAACGCGCACCGTTCCTGTTTACTGGTGAACCTGGCCAACATCGCGATACGGACCGGAAGGAAGCTCCGCTTTGATCCGGTCAGTCAAACGTTCCCCGGTGATGAGGAAGCCAACCGGATGGTACGCCAGCCGATGCGAGCTCCGTGGCGAATTTGATCGGTGCGCCAGCGCCGCTCTAGCGATTCAGAGGCCAGGGACGGACCTGGGCCCGCTGTGCCCACTGCTGATAGGTGGTCTGTAGCGCCTGTGCCAGCAGTGGTTTGCTGGCCGCCAGGTCATGCAGCTCGGTTCGATCGGTCACCATGTCGAACAGTTGCCACGGTCGATTGTGGCGAGCGACCAGCTTCCATCTGCCGAGCCGCACCGCCCGGTTCCCCTCGTGCTCCCAGAAAATCGGACGGTCGATGGCTGGTTCGCCACGCAACACCGGCAGCAGGCTGATGCCTTCTAGCGGCAAGGTCGGCACCCCCTCACGCTCCTGCAAAGGTTTCGCACCGGCAGCATCGAGACAGGTTGCGACCAGATCGATGACATGACCCGGTCCGTCGTGAATCACACCCTTGCCCGATAGCCCTGCAGGCCAGTGCGCGATCAGCGGTGACGAGATCCCGCCCTCGTGGACATGNTGCTTGTAGAGAAGAAACGGTGTGTTGGAGGCGTTGGCCCACGGCAAACCGTAACTCTGATAGGTCACCTCCGGCCCCGGCAGCATTTTCGGGTTGTTGCCGTTTTTCACTTCACGACCATCTCGGGTCTTTTCCGGAATCGTCAGGCTCTTCCAGCCAGAAGTGATCTCTTCGGCACAACCGCCGTTGTCGGCCAGAAACAGCAGCAAGGTGTTTTCCAGCCGACCGCGCGCCTTCAGCGCCGCAACGATGCGACCGATGCCACGATCCAGCTGTTCCACCTGTGCCGCATAGACCTCCATCCGTCGCTCCTGCCACGGATGCTGAGGGGTCTCCTGCCAGCTCTTGATACGAGAATCACGCGGCGACAGATCCCAGGCCGAATCGATCAATCCCATGTCGCGCTGACGTTTGAGGCGCGTTTCGCGCATCGCATCCCAGCCGTCCTGATATCGCCCTTTGACCTTCTCGATGTCAGCGGGCCGAGCGTGGAGAGGCCAGTGAGGAGCGGTATACGCCACATACATGAACATCGGATCATCGGGGCTCTGGTCGGCATGTTGCTCGATGAAGAGCGCGGCTTCTTCGCTGATGGCATCGGTGTAGTGGTAATCACCTTCAGGTGCCGGCAGGTAACTCTCTTGGCGGGTCAATGAAACTGGATCGTAGTAGGAACCACCCCCGTGGATGGTGCCGAAGAAGTGCTGGAAACCACGATCGATGGGCCAGTTGGTCCGTTGCTTCGGCTCGATGCGCTGCTTCGCTTTGCCGAGGTTGTGAGTGACATGCCATTTGCCCGACATGTAGGTGCGATACTGCGCTGCCGTCAGGTGTTCGGCGATGGTCGCTGTGATCGGTGACAGTTCACCTCGATAGCCGGCCGACCCGCCGTTATACACCATGTGACCGACACCAGCCTGGTGAGCATAGAGACCGGTCAACAAGGAGGCGCGCGTCGGACAGCAACGAGCCGTGTTGTAGAACTGTGTCAGACGAACACCCTCGGCCGCCAGTTCATCGAGATGGGGAGTCTTGATCTCGCCGCCGTAACAACCGATATCGGACCAGCCCATGTCATCGGCCATGATGACGACGATGTCGGGACGCGGCGAATCGCCATATCCAACGCTACAGACCAGCCATAGTGAAAACACGATGACGATTCGAAACCCCATGAGCCCTCCTCCGGTGAGCGGATCATCCCCTGGCGATCACCGCTTCGATACGACCAAGCGCCTCATCGAGAATTTCCTCACTGGTGGCGAAGGAGAGTCTTAGATGGCCTTCAGCTGCGGGGCCAAACCACTCGCTCAGACCCGGAACCACGGCAACTCGCGCTTCATCGTGCAGGCGTTCGGCTAGTTCTTGCTCGTCACTTCCTGTCTCTCGGATGTCCGGAAATAACAGATAGGTGCCCTCCGGAGCAGCGCAGGAGAAGCCCGCCAGAGCGTTGAGCCGGGGCACCGCCATCGCACGCATCGCCCGCAGGTGATCCAGAAATCCGGCCAGCCATCGATCGCAGTGCAGGATCGCCGCCTCCGCGGCGACCTGGGAAAGTACCGAGGCGCCGAAGGTGGTGCGAGGGGCTCCCGATGCCTCCAGGACCTTACGATACAGCGACTCGTTTTCGGCGTGGATGAAGCCGATGCGCAATCCCGCCATTCCATAGGTCTTGGAAAATCCAGAGATGGTAATGGTGCGCTCAGCAATCTCCGGAGAAAGAGACGCGATACTGATCAACTCCACATCGCCGAGGATGATCTCGGACCAGACCTCGTCATTGATAATGATCAGGTCATGTTCGATGGCCAACTCGCCGATGCGAAGCAACTCATCCCTTCTCAGCACACGGCCAGTTGGGTTGTGTGGATTGCAGACCAGGATCGCTTTTGTGCGAGCGGAGATTCGCTGTTCCAGTGCACCCTCGGGAATCGCTCCGGTGCCAGGCTCGAGCGGACATCGGACCACATCCGCTCCGGCTCGTTCGGAACAATGAGGCAATAAGAAATCGACCGGATCGAAGGTCAGAGCCTCATCGTTGTGGCTCAACACCGCCTGACAGGCAGCCCAGAGGGCTGAAGCGGCTCCATCAGTGGCGAGAATCCGATCCGGCTCTGCAGCCACTCCTATCGACGTGAGCCTCTTGGCGACCGCGGCACGAAAACCGACAAAGCCTTCGGTCGGACCATATCCGAGCACCCCGTCGGCAACATGAGCGCCAATCGCTTCACGAATCTCGGCAGCGACGGGGAAATCTGGATCTGCAGCGGTCAGTGGAATCACATCTTCATCGACGGTCGCCCAGCGCAGGTTGAAGGCACGCTGACGTAATAACTGCTGGTCGATGTGGAACCGATCAAAGGCTTGAGCTTGAGAATCTGCGGGCACGGATTTGATCTCCTGTTTTCCCGGTCCAGGCCCTCAGGAACAGACGGGGACCTCGAGCTGGCAATGTCGTGAAGGGCGCAGGAATTGCTGCTGCATCCGTCGACCCATCAGCAAGCGTTCCCGCAGGACCGGCCGACGAATACGAGCGAACTCACGAAGGGCGTGATCCATCTCAGCTTCACCGGCGCTGTCATGATCGTCGAGGATGTCGCCGATGGCGAGAGCATCCTCGATCGCCGATCCGGTCCCCTGACTGGTGAAGGTGAGCAATGGGTGAGCCGCATCACCAACGAGCAAGACGTTGTCACGGTGGAAGGTGGGGGAGAGGTCACGATCGGTGGTGCGCCACAGGTGGACCTGGTTCAGATCACTGCGAGAAATGGTTTCTTCGACCTGAACAGGCCAGCGCTGAATCTCGTTCAAAAGCCAGCGTTGCCGCTGTTCCTGCGGCAGTAACGCCTGGGGCCAGCGCCTCGGATCGAGCTGGACGTACCAGATGATCGAATCATCAGAGGCAGGAACCAGGCCGATGGAGATGCCTTCGCCAATACGGATCGTCTTGAGGAAGCGACCTCGCATCGCTTCAGGGACTCGATCTTGCCGGCATATCCCGACCAGTTCCACGGTCCGAACCGGTGTCAACGAAGGACCGGGGATGTGGCATTGGCGAACTTGAGATCGAACTCCATCGGCACCGATGAAGAGCTCGGCTTCGACGCGGGTTCCGTCGCTGAAGAGCGCCGCTTTGACGGGACCCTTTGCATCCGCTTCAAAACCGACAAAGGAACTGCCTGTATGAATCGTACCCGGCTGCAGCGCCGTCATGAGACTCTCGACCAGTGCTAATCTTCCAATCCCCGCCACCGCTTGGAGCGGCCGCGACAGGATGGATGAACCCTCTCCATCGAGGATTTCACACTGTTCAATGGGGTGAACACGATCGGATAGATCGATTCCGATCCGTTCGATGCCATCGCTAACTGAAGGTGTTAAAAGCAGACCGAAGCCACCGGTAGGGGCGCCCATCCGGCGCTCCCAGATCGAAACGTCATGACCCGACTGCTGTAATCGTAGCGCCGTGGCCAATCCCGCCGTACTTCCTCCGATGACTGCGATCCGCATGGGCTTACCCTGGCTTTCATGCTTGCCTCAATTTGTCTTTCCATCCTATGAATCCGGATCCAGAGCCCTCTGGGACACAGGTTCAGGCACAGAATTAGGACTTAAAACGCAACGATAGGCACAATAGAGCGTTAAAAGGGTGCGGTTAGAATCCTACCGATACCGACAGGGTTGGATCCTCGGCCCCGAGCANGATGAAGGAGANNCTGAANTTGTCTNTGCGCCAGGTGAGAAGCGGATGCAATTGCCTCCCGTCATACATGANAGTTCCCTCAAGGTTCGGGCGAATCCCGTAACGGAGACTGGCCGGTATACGCCACTCGGAATTATCCAGGATATGAGCCAGCCCCAGTGAGCCACTGAGTCGCGGCCCCAGCATCTGGGCCGCAGTCAGGGTCACCGCATTGCCATCGACCTCATCCGATGGCCAGGCGGAACTCGTACCGATAACCAGTGCTGGATGTTCCTCGGTGGCATCGAGAATGCGATAATTCATCACTGGATAATATTCTTCGGAATCGACCCCTACCTCGAATCCCACCTGGAGATCCTCGGTGACCCGATGGACCAGGCTGAACTCAAGTTCTTCGCGATTGGTGTCCTCGACCAGAATCGTACGGGTGGTGAAGTTCCAGCCACCTTGTTGTATCTCTCCTGAGCCCCAGACCGAGGCCCCTTCTCCCGGTCAACCCGCTCACATGGGAATCGCGGGACCACGGGCCTGAAAACCATCATCGGTAGCGGCGCAGCCCGAGGCGAGCAGTAACAGCAACCACAGAAGAGAAACGAATCCGGGCTTCTTCATGGGGTGGAGTTTAGCGAGCAACAAAAAAAGAACCTAACGCAACATGGGATTCACCTCAAAGGAGGTCAATTCAACCCATTGGTTGCCCGTTGACCGATCAGGAGTGCCCTCTACCCTGATGGTCCTGGAGAACAAAAGCCGTTCCAACTACCGAATCTTTGCTTCTGCGCCGAATGGAAACCACATGACCACGAATTTTTCACTGCAAGGGCGCATTGCGCTTGTCACCGGTTCCAGCACCGGACTCGGCAAGGCGATGGCCCACTCCCTGGGAGCCGCCGGAGCCCGAGTTGCTATCAACTACCAGCACAATGTCGAACGCGCCGAGGAAACCTTCGCCGGATTCAAGGATTCTGGCCACGAGGGTGCTCTGTTTCGTGGCGATGTCACCGACGAGGCAGAGGTGAACCGACTCACCTCCGAGATCGCCGAGACGCTGGGGCCCATCGATATCGTGGTCGTCAACGCCACACCGGCACAACCTCAGATGCCGATCGAGGAGTACGACTGGGATTTCTACCAGTCGATGATCGACTTCTTCATCAAGAGCCCGTACCTGCTGACGCGTGCCACTCTTCCGCACATGAGNAACCAGAAGTGGGGNCGCATCATCAACATCGCCAGCGAGGTNTTNACCCGCGGGCTGTCTCCCTTCAGCGCTTATGTCGCAGCCAAAGGTGGACAGCTGGGCTGGACCCGCAGCATGGCCAATGAGCTGGCTCCGGATGGCATCACCGTCAACGCCATCGCACCCGGCTGGATTCCGGTCGAGCGCCACGAGAACGATGCCGAGGAAGACAAGCAGGCCTATTTCGATGTCATCCCGATGCAGCGCTGGGGCGTTCCCACCGATGTCGNAGGAGCGGCGGTTTTTCTCGCCAGCGACGAGGCCAGTTTCATCACAGGACAGAACATCCACGTCAACGGCGGTGTGTGTCTGCCCTGAACAGATCAATGAGGAGAACCACCATGAGAACTTCTTTCGCCATCAGCTGCGCGCTGCTTGTAACCCTGACCGGGTGCGTGGCCAAAGTGGAAAAATCGGCCAATGCCGCGCCGAAACTCGCTTTTGTCACCAACGGCGTTGCGGATTTCTGGGTCCTGGCCGGTAAAGGAGTGGAAGACACAGCCTCTGACATCGGAGTCGAAGCTTCCTTCCATATGCCCCCCGATGGCCTGGCCGATCAAAAGCGCATCATCGAGGATCTGATGGTCAAGGGGGTCGACGGCATCGCCGTCAGTCCCATCGATCCCGTCAATCAGACTCCGTTCCTCGACCGCATCGCCGAACAGACCTTGCTGATCACCCACGACTCGGATGCTCCCGAATCCCAACGGATCTGCTTCGTCGGAGTCGACAACTACGAGGCGGGGAGAATGTGCGGAGAACTGGTACAGGAGGCACTGCCAGAGGGGGGCAAAGTCGCCATCTTCGTCGGTCGCCTCGAACAGGACAATGCTCGCCTGCGACGCCAGGGGGTAATCGATCAGATCCTTGGTCGTGAATGGGATTCCAGCCGCTACGACAAACCCGGCGGTGTGGTTTCCGGTAATGGATTCGAGGTGGTGGCGACCCTCACCGATCAATTTGATATGGCCAAGGGCAAGGCCAACGTCGAAGACATCCTTTCGCGCCACGATGACATCGCCGGCTGCATCGGACTGTTTGCCTACAACACACCGCTGATCCTGGAGGCGCTGGAACAGTCGGGACGAATCGGCAAGGTTCAGGTCATCAGTTTCGATGAAGATGAACGAACGCTGCAGGGGATCATCGATGGCACGGTGCACGGCACCATCGTTCAGAATCCCTACGAGTACGGCGCCACCTCGATGCGACTCCTGAAAGCTCTGGCGGCAGGAGATCGATCAGGAATCCCGGAAAATGGAATCCTCAAGGTTCCTGCTCGCACCATCCGCAAAGCAGAGGTCGAATTATTCCGCAAGGACATGCACAAGAAGCTGGGCAAGTGACTCAAGCGTCAGGGGTTATAGAGGCACGATCCGTTTCCAAGCGGTTCGGCGGGGTGGTCGCGCTGGATTCGGTCACCGTGTCGATCCTGCCCGGAGAAATCGTCGCGGTGATCGGCGAAAACGGTGCCGGCAAGAGCACTCTCGTGAAGATCCTGTGCGGCGTTCATCCATGCGATGAAGGCGAAGTTCGCATCGACGAACAGCCGGTTTTTCTTGCCGGTCCCGCGGAGGCCTTCGCCCACGGCATCGCACGCATCCCCCAGGAACTGGAACTGTGTGATTCGATGACGGTGGCAGAGAATCTACTACTGGGACGAGAACCGGCCGGTCAATTCGGCTGGGTGGACGAGAANGCCTGTCGCAGCGCGGCTCGCAACGCACTCGAACAGGTAGCACTCGATGTGCCACTCGATATTGCAGTCAGCGAACTTGGCCATGGTCAACGCCAGCTGGTTGCCATCGCTCGCGCTCTCGATGGCAAGGCACGCGTGTTACTTCTCGATGAGCCCACCGCCACCCTGTCTCCGACGGAAACAAAAGTGCTGCTCGACCGCATCCAGACACTGAAAAAATCGGGAGCTGCCATCGTGTTGATCACCCACCGACTCGGTGAAGTCGAACAGGTCGCCGACCGCGTGGTAGTGCTTCGAGATGGCCATCATGTGGCCACGCTCGAGGGCGATCAGATCGACCGAGATGAGATGGTGCGGCAGATGGTCGGTCGTGATCTCGAACCTGCAGCGATGGAATCGATACCTCCCGGACAGNTTCGCCTGGCAGTGCAAGGGTTNCTCAGCAACAACCATCCCGATCCGATCCACTTCGAGGTCAAGGCCGGCGAGCGAATCGCACTCGCGGGGCTGGTCGGGGCCGGAAGAAGCGAACTACTGGAAGCGTTGTTTGGCCTGCGAGGGCGTCAGGGACAGGTACAGATCGACCAACAACTGCTCCCTCCCTTGAATCCTGGACACTCCGTCGAGGTTGGCATCGCGCTGGTTCCCGAGGAGCGTGCTTCCCAGGGACTGGCACTCCAGCGCACGGTTGCCGACAACGCGATGTTGCCCGGGCTGTATCGCGAAGCAGGTGCCTTCGGTTGGCTGGCTCCGAACGCTGGTGAAAACACTGCCACCGAAGTTGTGCAAAAACTCGGTGTCCGTCCTGGTCGTACCGACATCGCCGCCGGTGATCTGTCCGGCGGAAACCAACAGAAGGTCGTGATCGGAAAATGGCTAGCGCTCGATCCGGGAGTGNTGCTACTCGATGAACCAACCCGCGGAGTCGATGTCGGTGCACGCGAGGAAATTCACCAGCGACTGCGAGAACTCTCCCGAGAAGGGGTCGCGATCCTGTTTGCCTCCAGCGAGATGGAAGAGGTACTGGCCCTNTCGCACCGGATCATCGTGATGCACGAAGGGCGGATCACAGGTACCCTCACCAGCAGCGAAGCCACCGAGGAAGAGATCCTCGCGCTGGCCACCGGAGGGAGTGCGGCATGAAAAAAGTACTCGGCATTCTGACCGTACTGGTGGTCGTCTCCGTCGTCACCGCATCGATCAGCCCGTCCTTTCTCAGTTCCTACAACATCGAGAACTTGCTGCGACGCAGTGCCTTGTTTGGAATCATCGGAATCGGTGCATCGCTGGTCATCATCACCGGCGGCATCGATCTCTCCATCGGCTCCCTGGTCTGCCTCATCGGTTGCCTGACACCGTGGTTCATCACCCAGGTCGGTTTATCAGCGTGGCTGGTGGTGCCGGGCCTGCTGTTACTGGCAGCCGCTCTGGGGTTCACTCACGGCTTGCTGGTAACCAGATTGAAGCTCCAGCCATTCCTCGTAACCCTTTGTGGATTATTCATTTATAGAGGAATCACTCGTGGAATTTTGGCCGACAATACGGTCGGATTCGGTACTGCCGAGAGCGGCTTACGCACCCTCGGAAACGGCCGTATCCCCATCACCGATGGCTTTGCACTGCCGGCTCCGTTGCTGATTCTCATCGTGGTCGCGGTGCTCGCTGCTCTCCTGCTGAGGCGCACCGTCTGGGGAAGGCACTTGCTGGCAATCGGCAGCAACGAGACCGCCGCACGTCACTGCGGCATCGCCGTCGACCGGGTCAAAATCGGTGCCTATGCCCTGTGTGGATTGCTGAGCGGTATCGGTGGCTTGCTGTTCGTGCTCGATACCGGTTCTGCCCAACCATCCAACTTCGGTAACTTTTACGAACTTTATGCCATCGCCGCGGCGGTGCTGGGCGGATGTTCGCTGCGCGGCGGCGAGGGTACCATCGTCGGCGTGCTGATCGGTGCCACGCTGGTACAGGTTCTCAGAAACTCCATCGTGTTGATCGATGACATACCCGACAACATCGAGTTCGCCGTCATCGGCGCCATCATCTTGCTAGCAGTCATCGCCGACGAAGCGGTCCGCCGTACCGTCGCTCGCCGCAAAGGGTCGTGATTGCGCAGTGGTAGCAATGACCGAGGTTGGGATTGAAGGGTTCTGCAGGTTAATATCCAGTTGTGCTCGAATTCCGACCTTGTCATTACAGGGTGGCAGCCAAAGAAAGCAAACGTATGAAACAACTGCTGCTTGCTTTAACACTCTTACTTGTACTGTTCTTTCTTATCAATTCTCTGCTAGAGAAAGCCACCATTTCGTCTCCCGCACCCTCGAACCTCCCCCCGGAAGGGCCAGCCCCGGTCAGTGAGGCAACGACCAGCGATGGTGAGGCCAACACCATGACGCCTCCCTCTGATGCTGGGAAGGAAACTGCACCGGAAGAGACGGGCGAGGAAATTGAATGGTCCATCTCCGGCCGAGTTCTGGGGCCCGATGGCACGCCCGTCCCGGAGGGCTTCTTGGAATCTGACCCCGCTCCCGACCTTCGCTCTGGAATCAACACGACTCGCTGTGACGACGACGGCTACTTCATTCACGAGGTAGAAGAAGGTTATATCGGCAGTCTCATGGTGCGAGCAGGATCCGATACGGGCCTCATCGGCAAGAGGATCGATACGGTGAGGGCGACCCGGGGAGTAGAGCCCACTCTCGAAATTCATCTCGAGGCAGGGGGACGGATCGACGGCGTTGTCGTCGATCTTTTCGGGCACCCGGTCGAAGCGGCCTATGTCGGAGCGCGCCCTCCCATTCAAACTCGCGAGGGGATCTTTTTCATTCCCCGGAAAGAGGCCAAGGACGAGCGTTTGTGGCCCCATGATTACACCGATTCCGAAGGCAAGTTCACCCTCTACGGCATACCCGAAGGAGCCTGTAGTTTACAGGCAAGCCGCACGGACTACGGTCCGTCGGAACCGATCAACCTTCCCCCAGGCACCACCGAAGCCCAGCTGGTTCTCCGTAACGAGTGCGTTCTGACCGGTCGTCTGATCGACGAGAATGGTGATCCGATCGCACCCTATCATGGTTCGATCTGTCTGTTTGATAACGAAGACAACAACGCCGGTAAAAACGAACCACTGGCAACCGCCTCGACAGGGCGAGACCCCGGGGATGGATTCTTCACCCTACGCCCCGCCTTGACCGGGTCCCAGATGCTCGTGATCATCGAGGACGATCGGTTCTCCCCTTACGCACAAGAAATCCAAACCGTCCCCGGTCAGAATGAGCCACTTGAGATCATTCTCACACAGGCAGCAAGCATCCGGGGACGGGTGGTCAACAGCAGCGGAGAGCCTGTGGCTGCAGCAACCGTGAGTGTCATCGATCAACAAAATCGCTTTCTGTCCTCCTTCAATGTGGACGACAAAAAACAGTTCTGGATCCTTCGAGAGGAGATCGAGTCCTCTCGCAGGGGCATTACCGCCCAAGACGGTACTTTTTCCATCCGACCGGTACCGAGCACGCGACCGGTCGTTCTTGAGGTCAAACACCGCGAGTACCCAACGCTGGCGGAAGCGTCTCAAACGTATTCAGCAGGCAATAATGACGTAGGAGATCTGGTGCTCCCTGACGGGATTCAGCTCAGAGGCATCGTGCTGGCTCCCGATGGAACACCCGTCTCCGGTGCCAGAGTCAAGTTGACGCCGCCGAAGGAAGTGAAATCAGAAGAGCCCCTGAGCATCTCCTTCTCAGGTGGCAGTGTTGGCATCCTTGAACCTGCAGCGCGCGAAATATCTTCAACCACCACAAACAAATATGGAGAGTTCATCATCTCGCTAACCGAGGGCGGCATTTTTGATATCGAGGCGAGCGCTCCCGGTTTTCTTTCAACAGATCTGCTGGAATTGAATATCGGGACTTCGATGGATGGCATCGTGCTTCAGTTGCAACCCGTGCAAACCATCGAGGGATTCGTTGTCGATATTCAGGGCAATCCTGTTGTCGGTGTACGACTCTCGCTAGCCGAGGCGAAAGACGGCGAGATCAGTCTCGCAGACCTCTTCGGCGCCGGGGACCGCAGTGGCGACGCCATCACAACCAGCAACCACGACGGCTTCTTCTCCGCCGAGGTCTCGGCAGGAGGTTTCTTTCGGATCAAGGTCACCCGGGGACAACCCTGGGTCATGGAAGGCCCATTGCGTGTTGAGGCGGGAACCTCGGATGTGGTGGTAACCGTGCTGGATGCCGGAAGAATCGAGGGCAAGGTCATCGATGCTCTCAACGGCTTCCCTGTTGCCAAATTTCATCTCAAGCGCGGAGAACCTCGCACAGGAAATGGATTAATTCTGGGTGGTTCTGGCGGAGTTGAGTACAGCGATCCGGATGGCTTTTTTGAACTCGACGGCCTGCGCGAGCAAACCTATCAGTTGACCTTTCGTTCAGATGGTTACGTCACGGTCACTGAACTGGTCGAAGTAAAACTGGGACAAACCACCCAGGTCACCATACCGATGCAGCACTCGGCGACCATCATCGGACGATTGCTCGACAGTAACGGCAAGGCTATATCCGGAGCACGGATCGCCTTCGCCCGTCCCGGAGAAGCCTTTGACAACGCTCCGACAGCCGGGCTGAGAATCCAGATCTCCGGAAATGACGGAGCGACGCTCGTGCTAGGCGACGACGGTAGGATTCGTAGCGATGAAGAAGGTCGATTCCGGATCACTGATATCGCAGAGGGGGACTGGCAATTGAAAGTAACCCATCAGAATTTCCAGGATCTGCCGTTCGAAGTCCACGACACAGCTCCGGGCGTCATCACTGATACCGGAAGCCAATCGATGCAGCACAACGAAACTAACGATCCCTGATCTCACCACGCAAATCTTTCCCACAGCTATAAAAAAGGGCTGACGCGGAGTTCCGCGCCAGCCCTTCTCGTCACGTCACCTCGAGTTGTGTCACGACACTCTACCCACAGCCGGAGTCATCGCATTCGAGAGGAGGATCGGCAGGGGNGCTATCAGGGGTACATTCACCGCCTCCGACCGGAGCAGGTCCCTGATTGAAGAGGTAGGCCAGCTCGTAGATCGGATCGCTAATATCGATCGAGTTGTCGCCGTTGACATCAACCGCGGCAACGCAATTGATGTGCGTCTGGTTGAACAGATATTGGAGCATCGAAATCGCATCGCCGATGTCGAGGGAACCATCGCCGTTGGGATCNCCAACGGTGATGGGCGGATTAGCGGAACCACCCATATCCACCTCGCAACAGGCGGGATCAGTTGGCGCACCCGTCACCAGGATTCCCCTCACGCAGATCTCGCGGATTCCGGTCACCCCGGTGACGGTCGTGAACTCGGTCGTACCCGGGAGGGTCTGAACCACGACGCCGTTGAGAGTGACCTCGATCGTTGCGTAGAATCCAGGATTCGTCCAGGAGACCACCACTTCACCATTCGATTGATTGGGATCACACGAGATCTCACCAATTCCAGGGGTCGTACCGGTGTCACAGCAAACAGGGACAGAAGGACAATTTTGAAGAAGACCCTCAACGCAAATTTCTCGACCCGCTCCGCCCGTCACCGTGGCGGATGTTGCGGCCCCTGACAGTGATTGATCAAAAACTCCATTCACGTACACGGAGATCGCGGTGTAGAGGATGGGGTTGGTCCAGGAAACATTTACGGACGTGGTGCCACCGATAGGCTCGCAAATCACATTGACAGGAGGTGGAGTCACTCCGAACACTTCACAACAAACCTGTGGAGCGACCAAACCACCGGCGACGGGTTCGACGCACATCGTCCGTTGCCCGACAATTCCGGTGTAGGAGTAACTGGTATCTGCTCCACCGAGAGTATCGACCACGGTACCGTTGACATAGATGTTGATGCTGTCATAGGTGCCAGTATTGAGCCAGTTGAGGGTCACGATTTCATCGCAGTCGGAGCTACAGTTCAACTCCTGGACCGCCCCCGGAGCGTTATCCTGACGAAACTCCAGTTCGAGGAACCCCTTGCCGGCCTCTTCCTGAGAAAAGCCGCCAACACGTATGTAAATTGTGTCGCCATTGATGATGGGAATGTCCTCAGCAGCGGAGGTGAAACCCGCGCAAGGAGCACCAAATGGATCGATCCCATCTCCGTTACAACCGATCTGGATCAGACCATCGCAAGCACCGGTGTATACGACGATGTCGGAGTCGAAGTCGACCATGTTGCAGGTGCGCACATTGATCAGACCATCCTCATCGGGGGTGTAGACATACCAAACATCTTTAACCACATCGCCCAGGAACGTGCCTGCACACTGTTCTGGATCGAAGAGGTCGCCACTGTTGGTCGCACAGGTGGTATCGAGCCAGTTGAGGCCCAGTGTTGCCGGGATGGCATCGATACACTCATCTCCGAGGGTGGGAAAGGGAACCAGATCGAGCAATAACTCGCCGTTACCGAAGAAACCGTCATCGAACCCTCCCAGGCGAATCAGATACTTGTTCCCTGCCGTCACAGGGAACTCCATCTCGGAGGTGAAGTCGGGACAGCCGGCTACATCGCCATTACAGGCAATCTGGTACTTCTCGGTGCAGGAGAGGGCGAAATACCCGACAAGATCGGTATCGAAGGAAGCGAACCCGCAGGTGCTCACCTTCAACACACCACACTCGTCGGGGGTGTAGGTAAACCAGATGTCTTTTTGCATCAAGCCGAGCTGGTTGGTGGGCGAAGGTGGGCATTGCGCATCGTCGTAAGGATCGGAGCTGTCGGTGCAATTGGTGGTATCGAACGGATTGAAACCAAGAAACGCGGGAATCGGATCATCGCACTCGTCGCCAGGACAATCCACCAGAGGTGGAATCAGCGGGAAGGGTAATGGCACCGGGATCCAATCAATGATCAGACCGGGATCACTTGACGTCACTAGCGTATTACAGGGGCCGGCCCCGAAGATGCTCAGCAACCCGGAATTGAAATCGTGGGCAGAGGCGCGCAACCAGGTTCTCTGCTGGAAGAAGCTGCTGTTATTGAGTGCATTGGCAATCGTCTGGGCAACGGTGAAGCCACCACCGGCGGTCACCGTCGGGATATCGACACCAACAACGCCGTCCCCGATGGTCACCGTCACGGTCGAGCCGCCGGTTGGCGGCGGAATTCCAGGAACATCGACGGAACCGTGCCAGCTACTGAGCATGAACTTCATGGCATTGAGATTGTCCTCGGGGGTCAATCCGATATTGGCAGCGGGGATCATCAAGGCGAAGGAACCACTGAAGTTGGTGACAAAGACATCCGCAGCATTAAAACCACCGAGAGCTAGCGATGGCGAACCGGGAGCCAGTGAAAAGAACGCCAGATCGGTAGTAATCGGCGTGATCAGATTTCCGTTCACATCGAGGGGTGGTTCCTGACCGGGCAAGAGGAGAGGTGGCGGTCCCGGTGCCCAGGTACGAAATGTCATCATCACCAGCGCATCCAGTTCATCGCCTTCTACGCCGGAAGCCGGATCTCCACTGATCAGACCGATATCGAGGTCACCGCTGCCATAGATGGCGGGACCAATCCCCGGCGCAAAGACCAGCACATCATCGGCGGAAATGCTCGGATCGACCGGGCCAGGCCGCAGGTTTGGGACAGCCGCACCAATCGAGGGGGATGTGGCAGTGATCGAGTAAAAGACGGGTCTCAAGGGATCGGGATAGCCAGCAGATGCGAAACTAGGCGGAAAATTGTCGAGTGCATCCAGATCATCCAGAGGGGCCAGCACCAGATCGGTGTTCGGCACCACCAGAGAATTGGTACCCGGGCCACCGAGACCTATTCCGGCGAACTCTGACGATGACTGGTAAGGGGTCGGGGCGCTCGCCGCAGCTCGTACTGCTGTTCCCGCAGCACCCGGCGATCCCGGCGCGACCGAGAAGATCACATTCCTACCAGGATCGGTCACGCTCACTCCGTAGCACAAGGCGTCGACATTGTCCCTGGGGCTGACTTCCAGTCCGGGTATAGGCACGGGGGCACCACGTCCGTAAATGGTCCCGACACTCAGAAAGGCCGCGGAACCGAAATCGACCGAGAAGGACGGGTTCTGCCTCGACTCCATTTCTGGAATCTGGGGGTTCGGCACCACGGTGCCCACTTCTAAACCGGTAGCGGGATTGAAAAAGGTCACATCATTTTCAAATTCGAATCTCCAGTTGGCGATCGGCAATGTGCTGGCATCTTCGACGATAACGATCACCGGATCCTGTGCCTCTATTGGAACAAGGCCCCCGGGGGGTGCCAGGGTACCGACCAGATACAGTTCAATGGTGGCGGTTGCAGCGGAAGGATTCTGTGGATTCGAACTTCTCTCGATCAATCCCTGAGAAGTGCGCTCCGGGTTGGCTCCCAACAAGACGGTGCCCAATTGCGGATTAAATCCAATAAGATCAAGGGCCACGATTTCCAATTCGATTTGTTCGTTTCCGTTGGCGTCTATTTGTGGATCTGTGCGGCTAACGGAAAGTAATCCTCTACAATCAATGGGAAAACTTGCCCCGGTGGCATTCTGCAAAGTGAGCGCCGCCCGCACTTCCACGTTGTCGACACTACCTTCGGGAAAAACAACTNCTCCACCAGGTTGCGCCAAGAGCAGATGTGGGCTCAAAAACGCCGCCACAAAAAGCAACAACCCCAGGAATACCGGGGCAAGGCGATGGAGCTGAGAAATAGACACGGGGAAATCGGTCACGGGATGGAATCGCATCGAACACCTCCTGCGAAATATTGAGCTCGAATATTCAGACGATTGAGCCGATATTCTGGATCTTATCGGTACCAATACAAGGGGTCGAATCCCTCTCCTGAAGACGACTTCTTGTGGTGTCAACAACCGTAGAACTGCGGTTAGTACACTTTTAAGAGAGTACGGACCTTCCCGTGACCGATTTCTCCAGGTATCAAGGTAGCCAACAAAAGCCCTCTCATCCGACAAGATTGGGTCCCACGGAGGTCCTCCATGAAACTCGACATGACCATGTGCCTGACCACTCTGTTGCTGCTGTTGCTGCCGATGACGGCAAACAGTCAGGATGCGTCCGCCGACGAGAACCCCGCCCTCACTCTCCTGACTCAATTGCAAGGAACCGACGCGCAGGGCAAACAAGTGGTCCTCGCATCAGCTCTGGCAGAAAACGGCGCACAGATCCGTGCAGTGCTTTCCCAGGTCAAAGATCGCACTCAGGTCGAAGGGGATCTGAAGGAAAAAAACGTGATCCTTCAGCAGGATGCAAACGCCAGGAGTGCTATCTCCGGGCTTGTCATGCTGGCCGCCGCTCCCGGTCATGAAGCACAGAGCTCGGCACTGGCAAAAATCTTGTCGGCGATGGTCGAGGAGACTCATCCCGAAGGGGTCGAGAGGTTCCTGACCCGGATGCTGGGAGATCTTGGAAATCCCATCGGCGTGGCTCCCATGCGAGAAGCTGTCAGCTCCGACCAGAATTGGTCCGATGAATCAATTCGTAGCATCGGCTCCATCCCGGGGGCAGCGGCTCAGCAAGCTCTCATCGAAATCCTGAGCAACGGACCTACCCGCTGGAAACCTGCGGCCGCCAGTGCCCTGGCATTGCGAGGCGAAACCGATGGCGTTGTTCCAACGTTGATCCAGTCGCTGGAAGAAGAAGACCCGGCCACCGTAGAAGCGGCTCTCGATGCCCTGGTCGGTCTCGGATCACCGCAAGCGATGAAACCGTTGGTCGATCGGCTGGTCGCCGCCCCGGAAAACAATAGGGGCAGAGTCGCCGATCAGGTTCTGGAACTCGCTGATCGGATGGAAGGGAACCGATACGAGTCTTATAGTGTCAACCTGATCAATGCTTTGCTTTACAGCAAAGGTGTGCCTGAGAATCGTCGGACGATCGCCAAAAAGATTCTCCAGCGCTGCGTGGCCTGGAAGTCCTTGTTTGACGGCAAGAGTTCAACGGGCTGGATCGGCCAAACCGATGGATATCAATTCGTAGACGGAGAGATTCGCTGCGAACC
This sequence comes from Planctomycetota bacterium, assembly GCA_002711105.1. GTDB lineage: Bacteria > Planctomycetota > UBA8108 > UBA1146 > UBA1146 > UBA1146. The sequence goes on along the minus strand of PAIH01000041.1, from coordinate 13,866 downwards.
GGGCAATGGCGGTAACATCTACACTGCAGAGGAATATTCCGACTTTATTCTGAGGTTTGAATTCAAGCTGTCGCCGGGGGCCAACAATGGTCTCGGTCTTCGAGCCCCAGCCGAAGGAAACGCCGCATTCCAGGGAATGGAAGCGCAAATCATCGATAATAGCGCCGAGAAGTATGCCGCCCTGAAGCCATATCAGTTGCATGGCAGCATCTACGGAGTGATCCCCGCGGTACGCGGGCATCTTCTCCCTGTTGGGCAATGGAACTTTCAGCAGGTCCGCTGTGATGGCCGAAGAGTCACCGTCTCCCTCAACGGACATGTCATCGTCGATGCAGATCTCGACGTTGCCAGTCGCGGAGGAACCCTGGATGGAGCCGACCACCCGGGTCTGAAGCGAACATCTGGACACATCGGATTCCTCGGACACGGCAGTGCCGTAGCGTTCCGTAATTTACGTCTACGTTCTCTGTCCGGAGATTGAAAAGACATGACATAATCAGAGAGCCCCGCACCAAAAAGGTACGGGGCTCTCTTTGCTAAATATTTCACTACCAAATCAAGGACAACTATTGGTCTGACCGCAATCGAGGTCGTCAAATACCGGATCTGAACCACACTGCGGATATGGAAGTGCGGGAGAAGCGCCACCGGCGAACAAGTAACTCAAGGCACAAATAGGATCGGAAACGTCGACAGCTCCGTCATCGTTCCAGTCCGCTGCGTCGTGACAAGCCATCACTCCGCCACTGAAGATTCCCTGAAGGGTATCGATCGCATCGGCGAGATCTATCGCTCCATCCAGATTCATATCACCCCGTAGGAAATGGGGAATCTGTCCGGGGAAACTTCCCCGACGAATGAAACCGCCAGCAGATTTCAATTCCACACCTTGATAGAAAGGAGTGATTACGTATCCGGTGACACTCGGTCGGAAAATCGGATCCTCGAAAGAGGTAACATCGCCACTCAGCACAATCATTTGCGTTCCGAAAAAACCGCCGTGGTCAATTTCCAGAGAAATCATGCTCAATGTAGTGTTCGTGTTCCAGGAAAGGGATACGCCTTCTGACGTTTCAAAACAGGCAACTTCAGTAATTGGATCATCGGTACCACCGAGAGGTCCTGCCGCACTACCGTCTCCATTGAGAAAACCTAAAACCGGTCCCATCGCAGCAGTTCGGCCGCCAGCACCAACACAAGGAAGCGTAACCATATTGTCGGCAGATTCATTGGGGTGAAGACCACCTTCTTCGACAATAAACGTATCCCCGATCGCACCGTTAGGAAAACGCAACTCCGGATGATCGAAAGGAGCTCGCTCCCAGCGAACACGTTCATCGGTCAAGGATTTGAGGAACGCGACCATCGCCATCTGCCTTGGTAGCTTGTTACGCAACTTACCGATGGGATCTATGTAGGTACTGACAGAATCCGGATTCACATGGCCAAAATCGCCACCACGCGTGTAGAACTGAACGACCTGAAGTAGAGTCGCAGCGCTGCCATTGTGGAAATAGGGACCATTGAGCTCGACACAGCGAAGACCCGGTGTCTTAAAGGCGCCAGTGTTCTTATCGGGTCCCACCTCGAGTTCAGGATCGATCACCCCACTGGGAAGTGCGGCAGTGTTTCCTGAAAGCCAAGCATTGGTCCAGGTCATACTCCCAACGTTGGCGCGGCCAGCATCTTCGCTGCTGGGACGTAATCCAATGTTGAAGAAACCCTTATCACCGATACCGTCGTCTCCATTGGTATCGACTTCGACCACCGGTCCTTCACCGACACCGTTATCAACATTGAGTTCTCCCCAGGTGGCAGAACTCAGAAGCGGCCCGGTATGACATTGAGAGCACTCGGTACCCCCGCTGTAAAAAGCATCGAGACCATTTTCTTCTTCAGGGCTGAGAGCATTCTCATTGCCTGCCAACCACTGGTCAAAACGGGTCTGGTCAGAAAGCAAAGTACTCTCATAAAGCATCACTGAAATTCCCCAGAATAAAGCGAAGTTCGTCTCCATCTGGGCAAACTCATCGGGACCATCAGGTGCTCCGGTTCCGATTACATTTCCACTCGCATCAAAAATGGCCTCAGAAGCCCAGTAGGCCGGACGGAATGCTGCCTCGATCATCTCGACATAAGAAGTACTGAGTCCGGGACCTCCATCGATTCCAGACATGGCAAGATCGCCAAGAACGCTGTCATCGGAAGCCACCATCTGATCTGCCAGTGGCATCAAGTTACAAGCCTTCTTACCAAGGTCATAAAACTGACGACCTTCACCAGACATCTCCACTCCGCTGAGAGGCGGGCCCACGGCCTGCGAGGCGAGAGCCGCACGATCCATTGTGATACCACAGGCGCAGATGCTGCCATCGAGGCTGATCTTCTGCACCGCCGCATCGAGGTTTCCTTGACCATGAGGATCATTGCCATTGAAATCGGAGCGAGCGCGTCCGTCCCAGAAAGCATCAACGTAGTGTATGGAGTTGATCGCTGCGGGCGCATTGCGACCGGTCGTTTGTCGTACGTTGACACCGTTGACGTTGTTCAAGAAATCGGGCTCGCCAGAACAGTCATCGACCTCATCGGCACCATCTAACCCCAAGGCGACTCCATCAAAGGCCATCTTGTGGACTCCCTGTGATCCCACCACCTCCGTTGAATCTCGTAAGAGGCCGGAAGTAGCATCATCAGGATCGGAGAGCTTACGCGTTGGAAAATCATCGTGGGTCAGCTGTTGGTTGGGAGCAAGATTCTGAAAAATTCCCAAGGCTCCAGGATGTCCCTGACCTCGGTCTCGAACATCTCCACCACCAGAGTAGTGACAGGTAGCACAGGCCGTCTTGCCGTCAGACCCCATCTGCATATCCCAGAACAGAGCTTTTCCCAACTCGATGGCTTTAGCGTTGTCCTCAACAAACTCACTCAGGTTCGCTGGAAGCGGAGTGGGAAGGGTAGACATCGGACCGAAATCTTGCCCTTCGAGATCATTTGGAAAGACCGCCACTATCATCCCCACCAGGAAAACCAATAGCGCAGCTCGCATTTTTCACCTACCTCTATTTATTCGTTCGATAATTTCAACTCCCAATAGTTCCCGGCAATTAACGACCGAGACCTCACCACACGAAAACAATCATTCTATTTGGAGTGAATTGTCGCAAGCTGAGAAAAGAAATGTACCAAATGAACAGCTCGTCCAGACAGACATGAAAGAGAGGCATTACCGTTTCTGTTCCGGTCTTGGCCAGCGAGTAGGCAATAAAAAAGAGCCCCACACCTGGACAGGTGCGGGGCTCTCCTGCAAACAGCAGAACTCGGATCAGTTACTGACAGAGATCTAGCTGCCCACAACCGAGCGAATCGAAACTCGGATCTGAACCACACTGTGGGTATGGAAGTGCCGGAGCAGCTCCACCACCGAACAGATAGCTCAGGGTACCGATCGGATCAGAGATATCCACTTTTCCGTCGTCATTCCAGTCAGCCGCATCGCCACAGGCAAGCAGGCCACCAAGGAAGACACCTTCAAGAGTTTCAATCGCATCCGCAATATCGATGAAGCCATCGGAGTTCATGTCACCACGCAAGAAGTGAGGAACCTGTCCAGGAACTTCACCGCGACGGATGTAGCATGCCGATGATTCCAGCTCAGAACCAAGAGCGAAAGGCGTGATCAGATATCCAGTAACTCCAGGACGGAATTCGGCATCTTCAAAGCTCAGCTCAGAGCCACTGAGAGAAATAACCTCAGCACCCATTACTCCACCATGATCGACTTCAATGACGATCGAATCGATGGGAGTGGTGGCGGTCCAGGAGATGACCACACCGTTGGCGGTCTCGTAACAGACAACGTTGGTGATAGGATCGTCGGATCCACCACCCTGCGTTCCGGCACCATCTCCACCATCATCTGGAAGGAAACCTTTGACCGGTCCGTCAGAAGCTGTTCGTCCACCAGCTCCTGTGGCCGGAAGAGAAACCATGTTGTCAGTGGACTCGCCAACGAGCAAACCATTGCTGCCGTCACCTACAGAAGTTTCATCGCCCTGAGCACCATTCGGAATATCCAGAGATGGATGATCGAAAGGAGCCATCTCCCAGCGAACACGTTCGTCAGTGAGAGACTCGAGGAACGCCACGACAGCTTCCTGGCGTGGAGCTTTNTTGCGAAGTTTTCCGATAGGATTGACGTGCTTATGAACATTCGTTCCATCACCACCGAAGTCACCACCGCGGGTGTAGAACTGAACAACCTGCCTCAGGGTCGCTTGGCTTCCGTTGTGGAAGAAGGGTCCCGTAAGCTCGACGTTGCGAAGTGTAGGAGTTTTGAACGCTCCAGCATTCATATTGATAGCGCCGGTATCGACGTCTTCAATCTGTCCATCAGGAAGCATGCCTGTGTTGCCAGATTCCAGTGCAGAACGCCAAGTATTTGCACCGACACCTGCACGGCCACCATCTTCGGCAACCGGGCGAACACCAATGTTGAAGAATCCTTTGTCACCAACACCAGAATCGTCCTGGCCGTCAACTTCTACGACAGGACCTTCACCAACACTACCGGGCTCATTGAGCTGATCCCAGGAAGCGGCACTCAGAGTAGGACCGGAGTGGCATTCCGAACACTTGGTTCCGCCACTGTAGAAAGCATCGAGGCCATTCTCAGCTTCTGGAGAGATCGCATCTTCGTTTCCAGCAAGCCACTGGTCGAAAGGAGCATCGTCAGAGACCAGGCTGGCNTCGTAGAGCATGACGGAGATTCCCCAGAAGACCGTGAAGTTGGTCTCCATAAGGGAGTACTCATNNTCGCCTGAAGGCGTTCCGGTACCAATGACGGTGCCACCAGCATCCAGGATTGCATCCGAATTCCAGTACTCAGGACGGTATGCCGCTTGGATCATTTCCACGTAGGTGGTGTTGAGACCCCCACCATCAGCAGCCATTCCCCCGAGAGCACTGTCATCGGAAGCCACGGTCTGATTGGCCAACGGCGTAAGAGTCATGACCTTTTTGCCCAGAGCAATATTGGGCTGTCCAGCACCAGTCATCTCGACGTCACTGCCGATAGGACCGGTAGCCTGAGAAGCGAGAGCGGCCTTTTCCATCGTAATCCCGCAAGCACAGATTCCACCATCGGCATCGACCTTGCGGATCACTGCGTCTGGATCACCCTGTCCACCAGGATTCAAACCATTGAAATCTGAACGAGCACGGCCATCCCAGAAGGAATCGACACTGTGAACCGCGTTGACTGCAGATGGAGCGTTCCTGCCAGTAGTCTGACGAACGTTGACTCCATCGACATTATGAATCGCGTTGATGATGGGGAATCCATCGTCATCCGTGTTGTCACAGTCGACCTGGGAACCACCATTGGCACCAAGAAGGCCAGAGATTCCGGCAAAATCGAAATCGTGTACTCCCTGAGATCCCCCAACCTCAGTCGAGTCTCTTTCGACGGCCGAAGTCGCGTCATCCGGATCTGCTAGTTGGCGGAACGGGAAGCTACCGCTGGTCCACTGCCCATTCGCAGCGTTATTTGTAAAAGTACCATTGGCACCAGGATGAGCCTGGTTGCGATCCCGTGTATCAGAACCACCAGAGAAATGGCATGTAGCACATGCCGTAACACCGTCTCCACCGATTTGAGCGTCCCAGAACAGAGCTTTGCCGAGAGCAATCGCAGCTGCTTCGTTCTCTACGAACTCTGAAACATTACCCGGCAATGGGGTTTCGAGATCTGATAGAGGCCCGAAGTCCTGCGCCTGGACTAACCCAACGGTACAGAACAGGAATAGAAATAAAACAGACACTAAAAAGCGCATATAGCACCTTCCCTCACTAGACGAGGAAGCTATGTACCAGACGTGGGGGCTAGCTTCCTGACTAAATTAATTACAGAAGTTTCGCTTACGAGGATTTCTGATGAGAAACACTAAATAAGCCAAACCATCTGTAGTCTCCAGACACACGTTCATAAACGAAACAAAGACACTCTGGGATTCAAATATGAATCCCTGCACAATCATAACCAAGCCGGACTAAGGTGTCCTTCCGGATTTGTACCTTTTACCTTTGAGGTCCTTATTACAACGAGCCTCCGATTGGACCAGACCTTGCCATCAACACAAGAAGTAATTTTCCTCTCTTTAATGACAATCACACCTGGGCAGTTTGGTGCCAACGAATCCGTCGCTGGCGAGTTACTTACTACGTATAGCTAAGCGACTTAAAAGAAATTCAAACCATGGCTGGCTTCGCGATTTGATATAAATTTCTATTTAACTTCATTCGCGCGGTTTGGTCTCACCTGTCTCACCTGTCTCACCTGACTAACGTATCTGAAAGATCGTAAAAACTAGCGGGTACTATTAGCAAACAATTCGTTATTTAGAGCTATTTAGAGAACAGATGGGCCCTTTTGGCCCCATCCGGCACCTTGATCACTGACTGTGAGTCTTGCCGTCTTGATTCTTCTTCTGTAATCCGCGAGAGTCCCACCGGTCGTCCCTGCATGAAAACAACCCGTTCCCGTTCGGGAATCCTGAGAAAAGAGGTCAATCATGTCCGAAACAAGAACCGATGCGATCACACTCAAGGGCACGCCCTTCGATATCAAGGGTCCTCAACTCACGGTCGGTACGATGGCGCCCGATTTCCTGCTTCAAAACTCCGGGCTGGAAGAGGTTTCTCTTTCTTCCTTCGGCGACAAGATTCGCATCATCGCAACGGTACCTTCTCTCGACACCCCGGTCTGCCAGCAGGAGACGAAGCGTTTCAACGATAGCATCGCCGACAACGACTCGGTTGAAGTGCTGGTCGTCAGTGCCGACCTTCCCTTTGCTCAGAAGCGCTGGTGCGGCTCAGAAGGCATCGACAATGTCACCACCCTGAGCTGCCACCGATCCAGCTCATTCGGTGAATCGTACGGAGTCCAGATTGCCAATGGACCTCTCGAATGCTGTCTAGCAAGGGCAGTCTTTGTCGTCGATACCGCCGGGAGGCTTACTCATGTCGAGTATGTGACCGAAGTGGCTGATCAACCTGACTTCGATGCGGTACTGGGTGCTGTCACCATCTGAGGCGAACAGAACCAACCAGTTGCAGGCCAGTACCTGGATCGTGTATCACTTTGACATTCTCAGGGGAAATCGAAGCCATCGTGGCATGAAAACGTCACGGAACCGCTTCAACACGATAAAGGGGAGTCACCGATGACCGATCTGAAAAAGTGTGCCGCGGAAGCGCTTGGTACCTTCTATCTCTGNTTCGCAGGCATCGCCGCCATCCTGGTCGTTACGATGAAGGGATGGGGTGGTGATTCTGGTGGACTGCTCATCATCGCGCTGGCACATGGCCTGGCACTCTCCATCGCAGTCTCGGTTACTGGCGGAATCTCCGGTGGACATCTGAACCCGGCGGTCACCATCAGCATGCTGGTGACCANGCGGATCACACCAACNCTGGCACTCAAATACATCTTCTTTCAGATNCTGGGCGCCACCATAGCAGCGTTTCTCTGTACCCAGTTGTTCACCGGCACCGAAGCGGTAGCTGATGCAAATCTGGGCATCCCCCTTCCGGGANCAGAGTTTGCCAACCCGACCACCATCATCCTCGGTGAGTTCATCTTGACCTTCCTGCTCGTCACCTCGGTATTCGGTACTGCCATCGATGAAAGAGGGCGCGCTGTCAAGTTTGGCGCCCTCGCCATCGGGCTGACTGTCGCCTTCGATATTCTGGCCGGTGGAGCCATCACCGGAGCCTCGATGAATCCAGCGCGGTCGCTCGGGCCCGCCCTGATTCAGGGTGATTTCCAGTTCCACTGGTGCTACTGGGTCGGACCGGGCCTCGGTGCCATCGCAGCGGCGCTTTTCTATGATCGGGTTCTGCTCGACAAGGAGTAAATGCGCGATCACTGGAGACCATCCCGCTCAGGAGGATTTCACCGACGCTTCCGAAGAGTCGCGGAAAGAGGAGCCTTGCCCCGCCACCAGCCACCGGCGTAACGCTGCGGGCATCAGTCCGAGAATGAAGATCAGCGCCCGATAGACCACCCCTGGAACGCAATAGACTTTGCCCCGCTCGCAGCAATGCAGCGCTTCCCGTGCGACACGGTCCGGCTTGAGCCAGAGAAAACCAGGCATCCGTGACAACAGTTCTCGAGTTCCGTTCACATCGTGGAACTCGGTGTGGGTGAAACCAGGACAAAGTGATGTGACATGAACACCACTGCCCTTGCATTCGAGGGAAAGGCATTCGGTAAAGAGATTGAGTGCCGCTTTGACCGCGCCGTAGAGTGTGTGACCCGCAGTGCCCGGCAAAAACCCGGCGACCGATGAGACCTGGATGATTCTTCCCTTGCCCCGTTTCTTCATCGCCGGTAGCAATCGATAGGTCAGTTCACACACNGCAGTCAGCATCACTCGGATGAATTGTTCATGTNGCGGCCACGGCTGGGACAGAAAGGAGCCTGCAAGGCCGTAACCTGCATTGTTGACCAGCACCTCGATCTCTACCCCGTCTCGATCAAGTACGGTCACAAGATCCTTGATCGCATCGGGATCAGAAAGATCCCTCGGTTCGACACGACATTGGATTTGATGGTCCTGCTCCAACTGCAAGGCGAGTTTTTCGAGGCGGTCAACCCTTCTCGCCACGAGCACCAGGTCGTATCCGAGTTGCGCCAGTTGTCGAGCAAAGCTGAGGCCGATCCCGGAACTGGCCCCCGTCACCAACGCTGCGGCACGGCTCATCAATTCTGCTCCTTGTCCGCTTCGTCTGCTTTTTCTGGCTCTGTCTCGGCAAGAGCATGGTGACCATCAGGAACAAGGCGAGCCCAGTGATACCGGGGAGCCTCTGGCAAGGTCGAGATCATCTTCACCTCATCTTCACCGCTTGAATGCTCGGACCACATCGTAACCTACCCTCGAGATCCGGTCTCGCGAAGGCTTCCCGTCCCTCCCTCTCTCGATTATCCTCTTTCGCGGGGGGAGTCTGGATGCCAGGGAAATTGGTGAATNAGTGGTACCAAAGGGTGCGATTCAATCTCCATCCTCTGGATCCGCCCAGAGCATGGAGAATCGCCAGGGGAGCCTGCTCTTCCGTCCGTTTCCAGGCCATCCTCCTCGAACTGGGCATCCGGAGCGTCATCGATCTGCGAAGGACCGGTTCTTCCGACCAGCAGGCCGGATTTATCAACTTTGACTGTCTGGGAATCGAATATCACAACATCCACCTTCGTTCCTCCGATCTCCCTCATCCTCAAGCTTTGAGGCAGTTCGTACAGATCCTCGATCAGGCTCCGCGACCGCTGCTTCTCTACTGCAAGAGGGGTAAAGACAAGACCGGGTTCGGATCGGCTCTCTATCGCCACCTTGTCTGCGGAGACCCAATTGATGTGGCATGGCAACAGCTTCGGTACATTCCTTACGGACACCGGCGCTTGAAACACGGAGGGCCATACTGGTTTCGACAATTGGTCGAGGAGGCCGCTCCTGCAGATCTTCGCAGCTGGATCTGGCAAGAATATCCACGCATTTTTGCGGAGCGGGTAGCCCGGGGAGAAGTGACTCCGATCACCTCTCTGGGTGAAAAGCTTCCCCTTAGCCTGGAAGAACCCGATCTCGAGGCTCAATCGCTGTGAGCAGATCGTTGATCAGACCTGAAAAGACCGGAGCCCCCAAACGATAAATCTGGGGGCCCCGGTGAGGAGGTGTTCTGGTTTTAAGCCAGGGTCGGGGGGGATCGCCAGCCCGCCTTCGGCGCCCCCCCTTCCCATGCCCACTGATCCGGACCAGACGCCCAGTCGGACATAGAATTTCCAGAAATTTTAGAAATTGACAGAATTGGGCTGTATTGGGCTATTGGAGGGGGTTGGGAATCGGTTCGCTGGAGCAGAAACGGCAGGGCAAGCCAAAGAAANCGGCGATGGCACATTCACTACAGCGTGACAAGCGCTCCAGGGCGACTTGCAAGCGTCGATACTGTCCGGCAGCGCGATCGGCATCTTCTGTTGAGATAAAGCGAACCGTACCGACCCAATAAGTCGAACATGCCACACAGCAACCGAGTCCGCCGACCTGTTCTCTGCAGCCAGAGCATCGAATGTCGGGCGGGGCCGATTCCCCCCGTGCCAGTGCCCAGGTCAATTCTGAGAAATACAACTGGCCAGCGACAAACCCATGGCGACAACGAGGGCAAAACTGATCCTCGCGCGCCACCTGTCGACACAGATTACACAGGATGGTCTCGGTATCGACCTCATGACCATGCGCATCAAGAGCATCGTGAAACTCACGGGATGGGATGATCAGTCCGGCCACTAGCCCGTGGGAACAGAGGTCACACCAGCCGTTGGTGGGCAGGGCTTCGATGCAACCGGCGCAATCCGTTTCAACGTACTGGAAGGAACGTTCACTTCCCAGCTGGCAGCCGGAAAGCAAAAAGCTCAAGATCAGAAGCCACGCTGTCAGATCGTTACCGATCAGGGACAGGCGTCGAACGCTGCACAATCGAGAGTTCCCCCTGGTGTCAGATCCTGCCCACAATCGGGGTTCGGACTCGCAGGATCGGGCCCGCTTCCAAACAGGTATGTGAGCAGATAGATCGCATCAGCCAGATCCACGGTGTTGTCGTCGTTACCGTCAAGCGCCAACAGGCAACCAGCAGGGCCGCTGGCAAACAGGTAAGTCAGCATGAAGATCGGGTCGGTGATATCGATTCCGCCATCTTGGTTGGTATCACCGCGGACAAAATCGACCGCAGGAGGCGGGGGGGGATCAGTGACTGTGATACACCCGGTACAAATTGAAGCGTCGGAACCACCTGTATTGGTCACGGTCAACGTCACCGTGTAAGTCCCGGCATCGTTGTANGTGTAGGACGGACTCTGAGAGCTAGAGCCGTTGCTNTCNCCGTAATCCCATGACCAGGAATCGATGACGCCCGTCGAGGTATCCGTNAAGACCACGGCGAGGGGGGCCTCTCCACTTGTGATATCGATAGAGAAACTGGCTGTTGGCGCAGGCGGTAGTGGTGGCGGGCCACCGGCATCGACGCTTCCGGTAGCACCGCTGTAGTTGGTCGGGGTGTTGGCAGCGAGGATCAACTGACCGGTTCCCAGGTCCTTCTGAATCGACATCACTCCATCGATCGGCAGGGCCGGGTTCGGATAATTCCAAACGTCATAGGTAAACCAGGTGATGGTGTCCCCGGAGAGCGCCATGAAATTGTCGGGGAGGATGTAATCCGGGGTGGGAGCTCCGGGCAGATTAGCGAAACCCTGGGTCGCGATGAGAAGGTGGGCAAAAGCCGTACTGCCCGACAGATTCTCAGGAAAGACGAACTCGGCACCGGTCACGGTGCTGCGAATCCACTTGTTGACCATGAAGAGCTCATTGGCAGCGGACATCGGAACATGCAACTCCACGAACTGGATGGTGCCATCAAAGTTGGAGTACAGCTCGTTGATATCCCAAAGGTGTCCCCCGGCAAAAACAGAAGACCCGATGGTAAACAGACAAACGAACAAAATCAGTTGTGTGACACGGATCATCAGTGACCTCAATTCCTCGTAAAACCAAATCGGGGNTCATAAGCCCCGATATATCCCTAGGCGGCCTGCTCAACCANAATANATCTGGCCACTACCGANNCGAATAAACCAGCACCANGTGCCGGGCAANCCTCAATGTTACCATCGAAGATATCGATACAGCACCTGTGATCAAGGATCCTGTGGCTGACTGGATGCGCCATAACGAAGCTCTAGCGCCATTGCCGAAGGTGCGGGAATCGACTCAACTGCTGGCCAAATCACGATATGCAGACGGTCGAAGATATGTCCAGGGATCCATTCCTGACCCGATACCTTCTCGGTTCCTGAGAGCTTGCCCCCGACCGCCTCAATAAACAGCGGTACTGTATTTTGGTGACCACAGACCACCACGCAATCTCCAGCACTGATTGCGGAAAGGGCCGTTCGCCAAGCTGGCGAATCGCCGGCCGAGATCGTCTCGATTTCGCAACCAACAGCAGCTGCCAGAGGCTCGATGGTTTCACGAGTACGGCGATATTCGGTACACAGCAAACGGCTGATTGAAACCCCGCAAAGAATCCTGGCGAGAGCCTTGGCACGTTCTTTCCCTTTACTGCTGAGAGAGGGATCGCTGCCACCTTCTTTCTCGGCATGGCGCAGAACCATCAAGGTGCAGATGCCTGTTTTGGTCTGGTCACTCATTGATCGCCCTCCTACCTATAAGGATCCCGTCCCTTTCCGACTTCAACAACCCGCAATCGAACAAAAAGAAGAGGGGCCGCCCCCTGCATGGGAACGGCCCCTCTTTCAACTCAGAACTCACCAGGATTACGGGCAGTTGTAGCTGTCGCAATCCAATGGATCCAGATCTGTGGGATCGATCCCACAACTGGGGAACGGCGCTGATGGTGGTGCTCCCTGGAGGAAGATGTAATTCAGAGCACCCACCGGGTCGGCAATGTCCAGGCCACCGTCATCATTGAAATCCATGGCATCTTCACAAGTAGAGCTGCCCCCACCCAGGAACAACTCGTCAAGCATGAAAATTCCATCGCTGATGTCTACAAGATTATCACCGTTGGCATCGCCACGGAGGAAGTCTTCGCACTCGTCGAGAATGCCGTCATTATCAGAATCCGTGGCACTTCCCGAGGTCAATTCGCAACTGTCGAGTATGCCGTTATCGTTGCAATCGGGACCACCGGTAATATCGATATCACACTCGTCTTCGATGCCATCACCGTCATCGTCGTCGTCGCCGGTGTCGCAAAGACCATCGCTATCGGTGTCGGTTCCATCGTTAGCTGGATCGTAACTACCTCCAGAACAATCGTCACAACCGTCATTATCGACGTCAGAGCAGACGTTGGCGTTATTGTCGTCGTCGTCATCGCCGTCGAGCGCTCCGTCATTGTCATCGTCGTCATCGCCGGCATCGCACAGGCCGTCACCATCGAAATCAGCACCGTCGTTGGCCGGGTCATAACTACCACCTGAGCAGTCGTCGCAACCGTCATCATCGGTATCGGAACAAATGTTGGGGTTGTTGTCGTCGCTATCATCAGCGTCGAGCGACCCATCATTGTCGTCGTCGTCGTCACAATCGTCGATGTCGCCGTCTCTGTCGCTGTCGGTTTCGCATTCATCCGGAACCGAGTTTCCATTGCAGTCTTCACTGGTACCGGCAGCGATTTCGTCGGCATCATATGTGCCATTGCCGTTACAATCGCCGCCATCGCACGCCCCATGTTCTGTACTATNCCAGGGTGCAAAGTTCACGTCGCCGAGAACAGCGTCACCGGCAGAGGGATTGCCGACCGCATTAGGACCATCGGCATCTCCGTACCAGTTACAGGGAGCATTCAGCGGTGGATCCGTATTCAGATCATCAGGATCAAAGACCTCGATGGCGTAACCATTGCCGCTGAAAGAGTTGCCGGTCACCGCTCCAGCTGGAATTGGGCGGTCGGCCGCGTTGGCATAGATGCGTAGACCTTCGTAACACAGGGTGGTCGTGTTACCGGTCATGTTCAGGTTGTTGACCTTCCACACCTGGAACGCCTGACCCTCACCCCAGCTGTTGACGATGATGTCATCGACGATGTTGTTGTTGAGCTCGACGGTTTCGACGTAGCTCACCTCGATGCCGGCCCAACCACAGTAGTAGCCAGCACCGTAATCACAGTCGAACCAAACACCGTTCATGTAGTAGACATAGTTGCCTTCGATGATGGCTGTGGCGGTCAAATTGTTCGGATCCTGGTGACCACGCAGACCGACGCCGCCATCGTTGTACCACAGTGTGTTGTTGGTGAAGACGA
>PAIH01000040.1 GCA_002711105.1 Planctomycetota bacterium | reverse complement strand
TCTCACCCAAAAAAATTCAAATTGATTCCCAGGTGACGCCCTCCGGCAGCGGCCCTAGCCTCTTGATTACTTTGTCCTTTGTGTACTTGAGAACGGTCTTCATCGCTTTCGCCAGTTTGATGTACGAGCTCTTGCTCCTTTTTTGCTTGACAACAATGTTCCCTACACTAACCTTAGACAAATCCTTGTGCTGTCCCGGTTTCATCGGCTCGCTCTTTGTGAGTTTCGGCGCTGGGTTAACCACCTTCTTCTTTTTGACAACCGCCTTCTTCTTCTTTGGGTTAACCACTTTTTTCTTCTTTGGGGCATGGTGCACTTTTTTTGCAACCTTCTTCTTCGGCACGTTAACCACCGTTGGTCCCTTTTTCGGTTTGACGTTAACCACCGGTTTTTGGCTAACCTCCTTCTTGAGCCCCTTCGGTTCTCCCTCAAAGGTGTCGCCCTTCTTCCTCAACCAGCTGCCGAGATTGTTGTCCTCGTTCTTCTTGGATGCCTCGCTCTTTTTTTTGCTGACNATCTTGCCNCNTTTGTTCTTGATGAGCATGGCCCTGGTTAACCCTCCACTCGTCTTTTTAAGCTCGTTGCGCCACACACGCAGCCGTTCGTTTTGGGGCATTTTTCCGCGAAATCTTTTTTAGTTAACCACTAAGATTTTCCGCGCCACTTTTTTAAAAATGAACGTGCTCCGTCGCCACCCGTGTTTGCGCGCCGATGTGCGCCGCGTCATTGCCCACCTGACAGCCCACAAGAAGATTGTACCGNACGACATCTTGAATCGGCCGAGGCTTAAAAGGAAGAAGGGGCAGTCTGCCGAGGAGCCGATCCCCTGGGCCCACGCGCCCCTTGTCGGCTCCTGGCAGCAGGCAGCACTGTCGCCCGGTCCGAACAATTCAAAAGTGCTGTACACAAAAGAGANCGATGTGTGGAAACTGGTCGTGCCCCAGGAGGACGTTGAGGCATTTTTGCGAAAGCAGCTCCTCGACCCCCAGAGCACGATGCCGCTGGGTCGGGACTCGGCGTACCACCACGTGTCCAAAACGACGGTCGGCATNAGCCGACGTGCGCTGTACAAGTTCCTCGAGAAGCAGCAGGTGCTCCAAATCTCGNGNAACATCCCCGACGAGCAGAAGAAGGGCGGNCGTGTCCTGACGAAGCGGGGCTACTGTGAGATGGATCTGATCGAGGGCTCCGGCAAGGACCTCTACAAGAACTTTGGGCCCCGCGGCGACTGGTACTGGCTCTCGGTGATTGAGTGCCTCACCGGGTACGGCGTGGTGATTGTGGTCGCGACGAAGCAGGGGCAAAAGAAGAAGGCCCCCGCGTTCGTTGCCCCCCGCCTCCGCGAGGTGCTCAACCTGCTCGAACACAAGCTTAAAGCGAAGGTGTTTGAGATTGCCGCCGACCACGGNCGGGAGTTTTACACCGACGTCCGCACGCTGCTCAAGAAGCGGCACATCAAGCAGCGCCAGATTTCCAAGGGCGCCCGGGTCGAAAAGTTCAACCAGGATTTCCAGAGAAACTTTTACCGCCTCNTGCGGTTGCGCCGCGGCACCTTTGGGCAGTTGGAAGACCAGGCCCTCGCGCTGTGCAACAACACGCGAAACAAAAACCTAAAGATGACGCCCAACGAGGCCCTGTCCAAGCCGGACGCGGAGCTTGTTCCCTTGCACAAGCGCGGCCGAGCTCAGGCAAAGCCGTACCGCGCCGGCCCGGCAAACGTCGGCGACAAGTGCCGGCACCTCGTCAAACTCCGGAAAAACATTACGGGGGGCGCGACATTCAACATTGGGCCCGAAAAGCGAGCGTACAAGAGCTACCACGGTCGCCACTTCACCAAGCAGCTGTACACCATCAGTGCNGTGTACCCCAAGAAGCCGCAAGCCCCGGACAAGCGCCAGCTGCCGCGCCGGTACTACGTCAACGGGGCCTGGCGCAACCGCGACCAGATTCTCGTAGTCAGCGGGACAGACGCGAAAACCGACGAGGCCGTCGCCTCTCGGGGTGCCTACGAGGGTTAACCACCCAGAAGTGAATGCTGCTCGACCCGATCCGCACGAGTCCGCTGTACTCCAAAATGAGAAACAGCAGTTCGCAAGGCATGGGTCTCTGTGTGTCGAGGTAGACGTCAATGAGCGCCTTGCGACGCTCTGGGCCGCACAACATTGTTGTGTCTTTTTGTAAAAAGAGACAATGATTAAGACCGAAGTCGACTCGTACATTGGTGCCAATGGTGAGCGAATCGGCAGCTACTTGAAGGATGAGATCACGCGCCTTCGGAACACGCGCGGCTTGCTGATCAGTTCCAACAAGTACTTTGAGCCGGGCCCAAAGTCGGGTGAGCCGGGATTCTACTTTGGTCCCAAGAGGGGGCAGCCTGCGGGTTCTCGCGTCTCCTGGCCGGGCGACGGTGACTCGGACTCGAGCGCGGGCGGCATGCACTCCAACTTGACCGATGGGTCCAGAAAATTCACCGGATTCGACGGCAGCATGGAGGACAGCGACGCTGGAACGTCCTCCGACTTTTCGGTTGACAAACGGTTGTGGCAAGAACCCGGCAGCAGCTCCACGGGCACCGGAAGCACAGGCGCGTCGGACAAGGGCGCGTTCTTCAAGGAAGAACTGGGCGAGCTCCTGGACAATGGCAAAGGACGGGACTGGAGTGCGCTCAAAGAAGACGTCGACGAGATTGTCGGTCGCTACGCGGACTGGGTTGAACAACAGAGCACCATTGAAAGTCAAACAAAACTTTCGGACGTCGACTCCAGCGACCCCTCGATCGCGTCTCCGTTTGACGACCCCTTAGATTCTAGCTCGGAAATTGACCTGTTTGCAGATGATCCTTCCACCTCCACCATGCCTCGTTGGCCGGGCGACCACTCTAGCACCGACCCATCTACTAGCAGCGACGGGTCGTCTACCAGCGATGTTACCAGCGACCCCTCGATCGCATCGCCGTTTGACAACCCTGGAATCACCCCCTTCGATCCCACGCCTGGCGACAGCGGACCTGGAGACAGCGGACCTGGAGACATTGAGATGACCGAGATCGCCCCCAAGTCTCCGTTCGACACGGGCCAACCCACGTCCCCGTTCCATGATGCGGATGGAAAGTTCCCGCGGAAGGTAGGCCCCCAGCCAAAGGTTGAAACGGACATCGACCCACACGCCGTGCCGAGCGGCGAGAAAGTGGGAGCCGACCCTGTAGAGATGAAGTACCCAGGAGACGACATGGCGCTCGCGGACCGACCCAGCCAAACGGAGCTCAGCCCCGAGTTTACACCCGAGGTGCGAGCGGGACTCAACAAGGCGATTGCAGCTGCGAAAGAATCCGGCCTCTCGAATGAGGCGATCGCCTCCGAGATGGGAATGGGAATCAGCAGCGAAGGTGGCCTCTGGATTACGCGCACGACGTTGAAGGGGTACTTAATGAAACAGGCGAAAGGCCTAATGGCGATGCCCATCATGGCGCCCCTCACCATGTGGATGGACACTGTGCAGCCTGGTCTCGGCAACGCGCTCAACACCACGCTCATGGTCGCAGACTTTCTGAACACGGGCGACCCCCTCGGCTTGCTCATCACGGGCACCGTTCAGCTCTGGCAAGAGGCATCCAAGGCTCGGCAAAAGGTGCTCGACAATGACAGTCCAGACAAGGCGTACGGTTCGAAGTTCGGCTACGTTCGCGAAGGGGACGAGTGGTTCCCGGCAATCTACAACAGCCGTTACCAGAGCACCGGTCTGTTCGCAGGTCAATCATCCATGCTCATGGATTACGGGGACGACGGGATCGTTTGGAACCTCAACGGTGCCGGCGAATGGATTCCGATGATCCCAAATGCCAAGTCGAAGTCGTTCATCATGTCAGACAATGAGTGGGACATGACCACACGGTACGGTCGAGGGGACAAGGGAGCCATTGTGGGTTCCAAGGATTTCCTCTACGGAACCATGGTCGGGGCAGGAGGCGCAGTCAAGGCGGGTGACATTACACGGGACTGGTACTTCATGAGCAATGACGAAGCGAAAGATTTTGTTAGCGGCAAGAAGCACATGACGTCCTACACTGCCGACATTACGAAGTTGAACTCGTCTGTGCGACAGGTGAACGACTGGCGAAAAGCGCTCGACTTTGGGCAGGACTGGAAGTGGAGCTCCGCCATCAAGACGATGGGCGTCGGCGCCGCGGTCAACAACTACGAGGGCAGTCGCGGCATGCAGCGCGTCCTGTACGAAGCGGACTCCGACGGAGGCATGGGCTACGCTCACTCAAAAACAGCGGACTACGACACGTACATCCGCAACGTCGCTAGCGGCGTCGGCGAGGACGCCGTCTACAGTCGCCACTCGACGAGGGACACCTTCAAGGACTACCTGTACAAGAATGTTTTGCAGGATCACCTGCAAGCGTTGTACAGGACCCAGAAGGCAGCTGCAAGCGAGGCGGGCTTCAAGGATTTGTACCGGAACGATCTGAACAAAACATTCGACAAAGCGTTTGACGAATCGATGGGCGACAAGGCGGCAGGCGTCGCCAGCGTAAAACCTGGTGCCGACGTTTGGAGCGCCATGTACCTGGACACTGCCAAGGACATGCCCGTGGCGGCCACCGCCGACATCCTCAAGCAGCAGCTGCACGACATTGAGCTGTTGAACGATCGTTCACCGAAGCAGCGCAACTACCTCGCCCAAAAGGTGCAGACGCGCTACTGGATNCAACANTTTGTNNNAATGGGNGAGTCNACNNNGNTGATGCACTACNTCCTCGGGCGCGACTGGAACAATGGGGACCCGTACGGGAACCGCAAGTACACCAGNACGGCAGGGAACCAGTTTGAGTACTTTACCGGCGCGACGAANGACTACGACACTNGCNNNGAGGGCTCGAGTTTGCACCTCGACAAACTGCCNGGGTTTGCCATGCCCTGGCAGAACGCGGGCGAGAACATCCTGCCCACCCTCACCGGAGCTCTGNCCGGGACCAGCGCGGGCGACTACATGGATGATTACCGGAAGTCCGCGTACGACCGCATGTCGGCCGAGGCCATCAAGAATGCGAACGCATGGATCGCCGCCACCACCGGCTTCAACCCGAACGAAGTGTTGGAAGGACGCAACGTGGTTGGGGGTCTCTACACGACNCCGGCTGCGATTGCCGCAAAGGTCCGGTTCGCCGAGGGTACGAGAGGAGGCTGGACCACACCAACAACCGGTGTCGATTTGGGTTGGGACCCAGTCGCTCGCAAGTACGTTCCGCCAGGGGGTCAAAGCCCCGGACTCGTACTGAACCCAAAGACTGGGGAGTACGAGCTGGCGCACAAGGAGTCCGAGGGGGCCGAGGACCTCGCAAAGGCAGGAGCCATAACGCCGCCGACAAAAGGACCAAAGGTGCCAGTAAAGGGGGTTGACGAAGGAAAGTTCTTTGCCGGAGCCGAGCACGTTGCCACGCCCATCGACGCGGGGTCANCGAGACGCTTCGNCGTGGCGCCCGGCTGGCAGTACTTTGAGCCCAACGTCGACATGGTAACGGGCGCGCCGGCCTGGAACGACTACGGCTTTTACGTGGCGCCAGACGGCACCTTGTTTAAAGACGACGGCACCGGCGTACCCACTTCGACTGACCCGGGTGCGGAGGGCATCGACATGAACGGTTACATCGCCGCGGTCGCGGCAGCCCANAAACACCTGGAGGAAGACAAAGCTGCGTACGCCGCCGCGATCGCGCGCAGGAAGGCCGAGCTCGCGGACTTGAAGAAACGCCGTGGCGAGGAGTACTTGCGTACGTTGAAAAAGCCACCGCGCACCAGAGGTAAGAAGGATCTCAAAAAGCTGCTCGCTCAGCGTTTAGCTGACGGCGACGAGGGCGAGGGCGAGGGCGAGGGCGTGCGACCCACCGCGGATGCGAGTCACACCGCCGACACCGTGGTCGCGGACAGCGGCATTGCNACGCTAGCAGGACACAGNGTCGACCACGAGTCGTACGACTTTGTCATGACGGACACCTTCGCCGACGCCATCCGCGCTGCCGAGGCCCAGGTGTTACCGGGTGCACAGACAGACTCGTACAAACGGGCCGGGCACGCGTACGGTGCGGTCAAAACGGTTTAAAAAAGAAACGACCAAATGAACCAACGAAAAAATGGTACAAGGCTTTGCGCGAGTGTACGTCGTCGAGTGCCTAACACCGGGCTTCTTTTACGTCGGAGGCACCAGCCGCTTGCCCTACGTAAGAACGATGGAGCATCGCGACGGCTGCGGTAGCCAGTGGACGATGCGCCACGGCTTTAAGCGAATGGTTCTCATGATGCTGGTACCACCGGCAGCCGCCAAGCAGCTCGAGGACGAGTTAACCATTTGGTTGCAGTGCCGCTACGGNTGGCGCTTCGTCCGTGGCGGTAACCGTACGGCAACGCGCGAAAAAAAAATGCAGAGGTGGTTACACCCCTGCATGCGTCACTCACTTCCGACTGACGTACTTCCACTGCATGCTCGACCCGTGAGCAAGTTCCCCTCGGAGCTGCGCCGACTCATCGATGCTTTTGAAGTGGTCTGTGGTTTTGAGAACCCGGATCATCTGAATGCCAATGTTGAGACCGAGCCGATCCTTTGTGGTGTTGCGGATGAGCTGCATCATGTCTTTTCGGGTCAGCTTGTTGCCGTAGCGCTTCGTGCTCAGTAGGTACCCGTGCTTTGTTTTGGCACGGAGGTAAACCAAGTACTTGTCAATCGCCTTGTTCACATCGGCGTGCAAATCGAGCTCAATGGGGCCGTGAGCTTTTACCGTTTTGTGGTTGCCGATGTGCATGTGCCATCCCGATTTCTTCTTCTCAATGTAGTTGCTGCCGCCCCGCTTGATCCGGCAATCCGCCAAGTCCCCACGCAACGCGTGTTTGCTGTAAAACAGAATGACGAACCAGCGCATCATTTGCCACAGCTCGGGAAAGCTGATTTTTGCTGGCGCNTTGTTGAAAATGTGTTCCACCTCCTTGTACAGCGTCGCCGCGAGTTTGCCCAGCGCCTTGTAGCCTCCTTTCGGCCAATTGTCCGATTCGCGCTTAGTCCGCTGTTGAGTGTCTCGTTGCTTGTTGTACTTTGCGGTAGCTTCCCGCATCGCGTTCTGCCACTCCTCGTTTTTTGTGTCGTACGCCGCGAGGGCCTTGTTGCCCGCGATCGTCATGTTTTTGAACTTCATGAGTGGCAGTGTCCGCTTGATCTTCGCCAGTAGCGCCTTGTTAATCCACTTGGCGTTGCCCGGCACTACCGAGTGTCCCGCCAGTTTTGCCAGCGCCTTGATGTTGTAGTAGTAGGTTTGGAGACTGCTTTCCGTGCATTGTTTGCACACCTTTTGCAGTCGAGCCTTCATTTTTGGTAATCAGGGCGCTGGAAAAAAAAAACTAGCGGTCGTACCATGGTAGCACCATGAACTTTCCCGTNCTGCCCCGCGTTGGNGGNTCGTACACGTNTCGCACCCGGCGGTAACCGTAGAGGGTGNTGTAAGCCTNGGGTGCTTTNTCTTTGAGCAGCGTCTTCATGACGGCTTGCTCCTTTTGGTTGTTCAGAATTAGCATCTCCTCTTGCCGGTCGACCTTGCCGGTAAAGTGCAATGGTCCGAGCCCGCTCATTTTACCTAATTGTGCAGACTCTTTTTTTAGAACCTGGAACCGGCAGCGTTGAGTAGCCTCTCCGCGGAAGCGAGTGGGTAGTTCATGGCGTTGACGCTAGCACTGGTCTCAGTCGTAGCGAGGACGACCTTTTGGTAGAACGCAGTACACTGGGCCTGGGCGCGAATGCAGTCGGGTTCGAGCCGATGGCACACTTTGGCGCCGTACCCTACTCGTTGTCCATCGTTTACGCCTCCCCCGCACACGCTAAGTGCACAGATGTCTACTGCTCGGTTTTCCACTTCCATCTCGATCTGGATTTGCACGGGGTAAGCCACACCGTCGCACGCCTGCAAGCCAGGGGCGAATTGTGGGCTTGAGAGCAACAGGGCGCACCCGAAGTCGCGCCACGCGCGGAAGCCTCCCTCGGCAAAGTACTTGCTGTTGCAGTTCTCCCGAGTCATCTGCCACAGGCGCTCGGCGTCGATGAATCCGGTTCCAACGTCGGCGGATTTTTCGATTGCACCCCGGGCGCTGTTGACAATGATTCGAATCTGTTTGATGTACAAGTTGTGACTCAGATTCCTGACACAGTTGGGTACTGCCCCGGCGTTAGCGGCCGCAGGTGTGCCCATGCTGTAAGAGTCGGTCAGCTTTGGACAGGAAATCAACAGGAACGAAGGAATCTGGGCGAGGTTGAGAGTGTCAAACTGGACCTTCCAAGTCTTGCCGGATTTGTCCGAAGAGATTTCCGACATGGCCACGGCGGTCTTTGTCGTGTGGTCTTTGCCAATCGGGATCATCCCGCACAGCGCATCGTCGGCGCCTACGCCGTACACCGCGTGGCCCTTTTCGGCCTTGGTTTCGGTGGGTGGTGCCTCTCCCAAGAAGGTCTGGGCCTGCCAGATTGCAAACCGGTAGGACTCCTTGAGCGAACGACTGTGACTGAGACGGAAGTACTTGAGTTCGACGTAGGTTTCGTTGTCGACAATTGCAATGGCCACGGCCCCGGCCTTGTTACAGGCGATTCGGTTAGTTGCGCCACCAGCGGTGAAGCCCGACTGCCCCAGTCGTCTCAAAAAGCCTTTCTCGAAATCCTCGAGCAAAAAGTCGAGGGAGCCGCTGCTCAAGTGGGGGATCGCGAGCGGGCAGGATTTGTAAGGGCAGCTCGCTGGCAACGAGTGTCCCCGCCACGGGTTGAACGGTGGCAGAGGCACGGGGTAAGAAACCTGAATGACCCGGCTAAACCCATCCGCCTCCACACGTCCAGTCGCGCTCATCGCGTACAGATTCTTCGAACGCTCGTTGATTCCAGAGTCCTGTGTGATTCCAACGGCAATGGCGTTTAAAGCGCCGGTGGGGTTGGTCGAGACCACCACGGGCCGCTGGTCGTACTTGTCGTAACTACCCCCGCACGCCTTGTAGATCCGGGCAGCATCTTCACATGCCACCTGGGTCCTCATCCAGTCCCGCCAAAACCGGTTTTGCCGGTTCAGCGAGATGCTTGTTCCGTTGAAGATCAAGTTCGCGCTGGAGCAGACGCTGCTAAATGCATCCCCGTCTGCGAACACTAGGCACGGCACACCCTGTTGTGTCGCATTATCTCCTCCTTCGTCTGGTGCAACGTAAAGGTTTGCATCCGTGGTGTCGGCAGCCGCACTGGTCACCCCGTGCACACTGATCGCCGAAGTGAGCTGGTCCCAAATTTGTGGACAGGTGATTGTGAGTTTCATCCGCAGCATCGCGGTAGGGCTCAGAAGCAGGTTGTCACTCACACTTCGCCATTGGAACTGCAGCCTGTTCAGAGTCGCCCGGCTCGCAGACACCTTCTGGTAAAAGACGTTTGCCGGAGACTCAATGAGCGATCCTCGGAATTCTCCACCATCGGTCAGAAAGGTGGGCCTGTAGACGGGGATCGGTTGGACGTCAGTCATGCTTTCTCGCTTTTTTGGTAATTCACAGGAGAGTTTTTTTCCTCTGTTTTAAACAAAAGGATGGCAAACGCGGGACTAGGTACGGGTAGTGCCTCCGTCACAAGCATGAATTACGTCGGGTTTGAGGAGTTCAGAGGACAGGGTGCCCCCGAGCTTCTTTACAACCAGGTGTTCATTGAACCCAACTTACCACAAGCCACGAGCAGTGGTAACATTGCCGCGGCAGGGTACGTCCCCGGGCAGCAAAGTTACCTGAAGCGACGCAAGGTCGTTTGGAGTAAGAGTCGAATCGCGCGCGACTTGGAGCTGCAAGGCTTCAAACGTGTGTACGGAGAAGGCACTTGATGTTTTTTCCAGGGATCGGATCCAGAATTTTGCCAAGCCGAATCCTGTACTCCTCTCGGCGGCGTGGGCATTGAATCTGGTTGATGTAATCACACACATCGTCCCGCCCCAGTTTCTTCAGAATGTACTCCAGGCAGTACAAGTAGCTGATGAACGGTCCCTCGGTCACGGCGGCGTCAATCCGTTTAAAAAGCTGGATCGCCTGGTACTTTTCGTTTTGATCAAGCGTGGGCAATTGAAGATGCGGGCAGAGGGCGGCCGTCAGAAATGGTAGGCTGTCGTAACATTTGCGTTTGAGATGTCG
>PAIH01000039.1 GCA_002711105.1 Planctomycetota bacterium | reverse complement strand
TGGTACAAGCCTCCGGTGGCAGCCACCGCGATGGTGACGTTGCCATCTTCGTCAACCGAGATTCCGCTCAGCGGCAGGGCATAAGAATTCTGAGCCGGAGTATCGACGGTGCCGCTCCACCCGCCAGCCTTGTTTGCTTCGATGTGAAACACCAGCTCGATAGCAGTACCTTCAGGATCAATATCGCCGCGCCAGATCCCGGCCAGGTCGATATCCCCTGGATGGGCATCAAGGGAAGAGGTGCTGCCCGAAAGGGTCAGGAGAGAACTGAACAGCAACAAGATCGGTGAGTTGTAAATCTTCATGACACGGATGATACGAGCGGACCTTCTGCCAAGTCAATCTGGCTCATCGGCTGGTGAAGTTACTTGCCCACCTTTGTGTCGGAGAATTTTAGAGACTCGATGCCGGTCAGCACGTCGTGCCCATCGCGATTGACCATCGAATCGACGACTTCAATCATGTTGCCGACACGATTGATCGTGTATTCGGATTGTTTCCCGCGAAAGACTGCCGTATCAGTGCCAGGACCACCGAACAAGGAATCATCCCCACCGTTACCGGTCAGCGTGTTGTTACCGCTGTTGCCAACGAGTCGGTTGTCATGGGCGTTCCCTGTCAGGCTTGCGGCCTTGTCCCCACGAAGCGATACGTTAACCAGATGCTTCGCTTTTTCAGAATGTCGCTGCCCAGCATCGGCGGCGATCGAAAAATGGCCGCTGAAATCAGCAGGAAGCTCCGCCGTGTAGGAGATGTGGTCAGGGTTGAACTTTTCAATCATCGCAAAACCCTTCGGGTCAGCCTTGAAGGTGCTGGCTCGGTCATTCGCCTTGTACTCTCCGCTAAACGACTCGCCAGCGCGTTGCCGACCAATTCGACTACCTTCCATTTTTGTTGGAGCGGTTTTCCAAAGATCGACATAATTGTCAAACACGCAGATGATGTACTCGAAATGGTTCCCCGGCATGTTGGGCTCATCGTAATTCCATAGATCGGAAGCGGTTGCCGATTTGGCGAGGGCTCGAATTTCTCGGTCGAACTCTTTCATGACAAAGATCACTCCGCTGGCGTGAACCAGGTGGAACACTTCTTCGTAGGCCGCGTCACGCGTTTCGTGTTTCATGTAATCCGGTTCGCCTTCGTAGGGAGATTCGTTGGCTCGAAGATCCTGCATCTGGAGGTTTGTTCCTTCGATGTCCGGCATGACGCGATCCATATCTCGACTGTGATTCAATAGCACCATGGTCGCGTGGCTATCGCCCATCGCGTTCGCCAACGTGGTCTTTTCGCCCCATTTGCGATTCGGTACGTCGCACAGGAAATGTTCCATGACTTTGCGGGCTCGCAGAATCCGGTCGTTATTCCAGCCATCCATCGCCAGAAAATGAATCGGCTTGCCGTTGGGCGCGAGCAGGTTCGTATATTTGACGAAGTGCCGATTGAGTCCCTGGTGGATTCCGTCCGGCAAAGCGACAATCCGCTGCGGATTTTTGTATGTATCGATGTTGGCAAGTTGCGAGTGTACGTCCACCACCGGCCCGCCTGCGATTCGGGCAAGCTCTTTTGCCGTGATGACACCGTCGCGATTGGTGTCAACTCCTCGAAGCATCCGCTTGGCGTCGCCTTCAAGCTCCGATTTTTGCAACTTGCCGTCGTTATTCACATCCAGTATCGCCATTATCATGCGGGCTTCGCCAAAAAGCTCATTCTCATTCGATTGTTGCTCTTGCCCTACGGCCTGAAGCTTTGCCTGGGGCAAGCCACCGCAGCCGGCCACCGCGATGGTGATAGTGAGGAGAGAACTAAACAGTAACACAATTGGTGATTTGTAAATTTTCATGACACGGATGATAAAAGAGGATCATCGACAAAGTCAATGTGGCTCATCGGCTGGAAAAGTCGATCCATTCCTTTTCAATGCGTTCTGCGGTCACTGCACCGTCAAAGACCAGCAATTGATGACGAAAGAACAGGTTGTCACCGGGAGCGATTTCAATGTCGCCGCTACCAGGAGGAGTTCTTTCAAAATCGTGTTGGCCGAAAGGATTGGCGGCGAACAGACCGTAAGTTCGAGCATGCCACCAGGTCGGGTGTCTCAGGTTTTCTGGGTGATCAAGAAACGCAACGGTCACTTCTTTGCCATCGATGGGTCCGCTGTAGGCGACCCAGCGACTACGTTTGCCCCATACAGCTCCGGCGGTGGCCCCGTCGGCGTTGAAGCTGCTACCCGCGGCCACCGGACCATCGAGTCGTAGTGTCGGTGCCAGTCGCAGAGCGAAGGTGCCCTCCTTGGTGTCACCGATCTTGACTGAATCATCTCCTGCCGGTTTCCAGAGACTCCAGATTTCAATGCTGTAAACATCTTCTTCGACCCTGAAGTCATAGGTTCGAGTCTCTTCGAGAATCTTGGTGTTTCCCGCGACCCACGACAGCTTGCCACTGACGATGAGGATTTGCTCATCATCCAGGAGAAAGGAATCCCACTCTCGGGGCACCTGTCGAGTTCCTTTGCCATGCCAGAAATCGGCGCCGGATACTGAACCGTGCGCGATCCAGGCTCCCGCGTGATGGCTGTGATCTTTCGATTCTCCCTCGATGGCGTCTTCGATGGGGAACCGTCGCAGCACCATTGCACCTTCAGGAGAATAGAGCGGAAAGAGACAGGCTCGAGTTTGGTCGAGACGAAGAGTTGTCAATAAATGGTTTCCTGCAGCAATCTCAACCTGGTCCCGAGATTCATTCCAGCGCACCTTGAAATCGTATTCACCTGCAGGCGAAGCAGTGATCGTTTCAGAGTCTGAAGGGGTTTTTCCGCTTGGGCCGGAGCAGCCACAGAGGATGAATAAAAGCAAGCTGGCTGATACGACGAGAGTACCTGGAACGCCACGGATTGGACGAATCGGTTCCGGTGCCTTCACCTGACCTGCTTTCACTCGTTCTTTCCGCTGGTTTTTTTCTTCGCGGTCTTTTTCTTTACGGTCTTTTTCTTCGCGGTTTTCTTTTTAGCAGTCTTCTTCTTTTTCTTGGTGGCTTTCTTCTTGGTTTTTTTCTTGCCCTTCTTGGCGTCACGTTCTCGTTTCGCAAGGATGCGATGGGCGGCTTCGGAAGATGTGACTTTTTCCGGATCCATATCGCTGGCAAGTGTGGCATTGGTTTCGCCATCAGTGGCATATGGTCCGAAGCGACCGTCTTTGATCTGGATGGTCGCCCCGTCGAGTTCGATGACGTTTTCAAAGACCTGAATCGGTGGTTTCGCGGCAGCTCGACCGCGTTTCTTCGGTTGTGCTAGCAATGCTCTGCAGCGCTCTTCACTGACGGTGAAAGGATCATCTCCTACCTCGAGACTTCGAGTTTCCTTTTCGGCCTTGATGTAGAGTCCGTAACGTCCATTGAAGACGCGGATTTCTTGCCCTTCAGTGGTGGTGCCACAGACCCGCCCTTCTTTCAGGACGAGTAACTGGATGGCGACATCGACGGTCACGCTATCGGGTTCCATGTCTTTCAGGAGAGAAGCGAATTCAGGCTTCTCATCCGATTCGGAGTCTCCTCGCTGAACGTAGGGTCCAAAGCGGCCGCTTTTTATAAAGATTGGTTTGCCGGTGGCACTGCAGTGCCCGAGCGGTTCGTCTTTTCTCGCGCCTGCCTGAAGAATTTCGTCCATCTGCTTTTCATCGAGTTCATCAGGACAAAGTTCTTCCGGAATGTTCCCCCGGATCTCGCCGGCTTCCAGGTATGGACCGTATCTTCCGACGCGAAGTACTACATCTTCGTCACGAAACTTCCACGGGTCACCGCCAGCAAAGGGTAGTGGAAAGCGACAGATCTGTGCCGGATCGATCGATTCCAATCCCGCTTCGATGAGGCCCGAGAGCCCCGCTTCGCCATTGCCTGACCAGAAATTTCGCAGATATTCCTGTCGATCCTTCTGGCCACTGGCGATGGCATCGAGGTCGTCTTCCATCTTCTTGGTGAAGCTGTACTCGACGATGTGAGAAAAGTGCTCCTCCATCAGTCGGACCACTGCAAAGGCAGTCCAGGTCGGAACCAGTGCTTTGTTTTTTCGGAATGAGTAGGCGGCTTGCTGGATTCTGTCGATGATGGAGGCGTAAGTACTGGGACGACCGATGCCGCGCTTTTCCATCTCCTTGATGAGGCCTGCTTCGGTGTAGCGACCGATGGGTTGGGTGCGATGTTCTTCTGGATTCAGCTCTGCCACCTCGACGGGGTCCCCGACTGTTACTGCAGGTAGGATAGTTTCCTTGGTACCAGCAGGATCGACGCGCAAGAAACCGGGGTCATCGATGACGGTTCCTCTTGCCTGGTAGCGAGCTGGCTCTTCGTGATCTTCATTGACTTCGATGATCACGGTGCGCCCGGTAGCAGGTTTCATCTGCGTGGCGACGGTACGTTTCCAGATCAAATCGTAAAGACGAGCTTCATCATCCCCGACCTTGGTGGCAACTTCCTTTGGATCGGTGAAGTCGGCGGGACGGATCGGTTCGTGTTCTCCTCCGGCGTTTTCGGAGAGTGAGCCGAAGTTGCGCGGGGCATGCTCCTGGGCTCCGAACTTACTGGAGATCAGATTTTTGATCGCCTGCAGCGCTTCGGGGGCCAGCAGGTAATTATCAGTCCGGACGTAGGTGACAAAGCCCTTCTGGAACAGCGCATTGGCCGAACGCATCGTCCTGGCAGGAGAAAATCCGAGTCGATTACTCGCCTCCTGCTGTAACCCGCTGGTAATGAAAGGAACAGGAGGTTTACGCGAATAAGGTTTTTCCTCCAGTGACGAGACCTTGAAGGAAGATGTTGAGAATCGATCACGGAGAGACTCCGCCTCAGCGGCGGTCAAGACCTTGCAATCTGATTTTTCTTTCTTGAGCTGACCGTTGTCACCAAAGTCCTTGCTCTGAGCGATGGGTTTGCTACCGATGTGGAGTAACTTCGCCTCGAAGGTATCCCCGGCTTCAGTTTTGAACATTGCATCCAGATCCCAGAAAACTGCTGGGATGAAGATCAGTCGTTCTTTTTCTCGTTCTACCAGCAGACGAATGGCAACAGTCTGGACCCTTCCTGCCGACAGGCCCTGAGCGACTTTGCGCCACAGCAGACTGGAGACAGGAAATCCGTACAGACGATCAACTAGTCGTCTGGCTTCCTGAGCTTCGACCAGCAAGGTGTCGAGTTCTTCCGGGGCAGCGATGGCTTTCTCCAGAGCACTTTTGGTGATCTGGCCAAGTCGTAGTCTTTTCACCGGGACGCTCTTCTTGGGCTTCAATACCTGGAGCAGATGCCATGAGATGGCTTCACCCTCCCGGTCGGCGTCGGTGGCGAGGTATAACTCTTCGGCGTTCTTTAACTTTTTACGGATATCGCTGATCGTCGATTTTTTATCTTCGTCGAGGATGTAGATCGCCTCGAAGTCATTTGTGATGCCTGTGACGACCTGATTCTCTTTGTGTTCCTCGGGAACCTGGCTTGCTTTACGAGGTAAATCGCGGATATGACCGACGCTTGCCTCTACGACGAAGTCCTTACCCAGGTACTTCTCGATGGTTTTGGCTTTGGTAGGGGACTCGACGATGACGAGCCGTCTCGACATGATATTCTCGGCCCTTCTCCCGGTGCCAGGCGTCAGGCCCCGGGTGCGATCCTTCTACGGGTAACCGGCAATGGCCCTTGTTTTCAACCCATCTTTTTGGTGAGGGGACCGATTTTCTATGCTGGAAACGCAGGAAAACGGGTTCATGCTGCCAATCTTACCGTTTGGGCACGGAATGAGGAAAATAGTCGCAATCGGCTCCGAATGTGCGGAAAGGGGCTGTTGAGGTGCCAGAACTTCCAGAGGTAGAGACCACCCGGCAGGGGATCTCGGATCAAATCCGCGGCAGTCGGATCGCGGAAGTGGTGATCCGCAATTCAAAACTGAGGCTACCGATTCCCGGTGACCTCGACGAGAAATTGCGGGGCGCCACCTTCGGTGAAACGAACCGTCGAGCCAAATATTTGCTGCTAGAGACCACAGCAGGTGTATTGCTAATACACCTGGGAATGTCCGGCAGCCTCAGGATCGTCGATGCTTTTGAAGAAGATCGTAAGCATGATCATGTCATCTGGTATCTCGAAGACGGTCGACAGCTGCGCTTTCATGATCCCCGCCGTTTTGGAATTGTCACGTGGGCTGGAGATGACCCGCTGAGCCATCCACTACTTTGCAATTTAGGTCCTGAGCCTCTTGAGCAGGAACAACTGGGAGCTGTGCTGTTTCAAAGTTCTCGTGGACGAAGTGTAAGGCTAAGAGATTTTTTACTCGACTCGAAGGTGGTCGCAGGAGTGGGGAACATCTACGCCAATGAAGCGGCCTGGTTGGCGGGGATTCGTCCCGATCGATCGTGCGGCCGGATCGCAAAGGAACGTTACCTTCGTCTCGGAACAGCGATCCGGGACGTACTCTCGCGAGCGCTTGTTCAGGGAGGCACCACTCTGAGAGATTTCGTCAATCCAGACGGCGAACCAGGTTATTTTCAGCACACTTTTGAGGTCTACGGCCGTGACGGAGAAGCATGTAGCCGCTGTGACAAGCTGATCCGGCGGGCGGTGAAGGGCAATCGGTCCCTCTTTTACTGTCCCGGTTGCCAGAAGTAGCTTCCCGGTCGGGTCTGCTTCCCACCGCATGGGAGAGATCCTAGAATCCGAGGGTCGAAGGTCTTCTAATAATTCACCTCCGGGTGGAGCCCGGTCGTCAGGAGCGAATCAGTGGACAAGATCAAGGTGGCGAATCCGGTCGTCGAGCTCGATGGCGATGAGATGACTCGCATCATCTGGCAGTTCATCAAAGATCGCCTGATCCTTCCCTACGTCGATGTAGGTCTGAAGTACTTCGACCTGGGCATCGAGAGTCGCGATGCCACCGATGACCAGATCACGATAGACGCAGCCAATGCGATCCGGGAACACGGTGTCGGTGTCAAGTGCGCCACCATCACTCCGGATGAACAGAGAGTCGAAGAGTTTGGTCTCAAGAAGATGTGGCGTTCTCCGAATGGGACGATTCGTAACATTCTCGGAGGGACCGTCTTTCGCGAACCAATCATCTGCGCAAATGTGCCCAGGTTGGTTCCCGGCTGGACCAACTCGATTGTCATCGGTCGTCACGCCCACGGCGATCAGTATCGTGCTACTGATTTCCTGGTCCCAGGTGCAGGCAAGTTGACGATGACTTTTACTCCCAGCGAGGGAGGAGACGTTCAGAACTTCGAGGTGATGGAGTTCGAGGCTCCTGGTATCGCCATGGGGATGTACAACCTAGATGAATCGATTCGAGGATTTGCTCGAGCATGCATGAACTTCGGATTACAGCGGAAGTGGCCTGTTTATCTCTCGACCAAGAACACCATCCTCAAGGCTTATGACGGTCGCTTCAAAGATTTGTTCCAGGAGGTATTCGAGGCGGAGTTCCAGCCTGCATTCGATGATGTCGGTATCACCTACGAACATCGCCTTATCGACGACATGGTTGCCTGTGCCATGAAGTGGAATGGTGGCTTTGTCTGGGCCTGCAAGAATTACGACGGCGATGTGCAATCGGATACCGTGGCGCAGGGCTTCGGGTCTCTGGGCCTGATGACCAGCGTCTTGATGACTCCCGATGGCCAATCGGTCGAGGCGGAAGCTGCGCACGGTACCGTCACTCGGCACTATCGCGAGCATCAAAAGGGAAATCCCACTTCGACCAACCCAATTGCGAGCATTTTCGCCTGGACTCGTGGCTTGGCTCACCGCGCTCGTCTCGATGGAAACGAACAGTTGAGCCAGTTTGCCGAGGATCTGGAAACAGTCTGTATCGAGACGGTCGAATCGGGCTCCATGACCAAGGACCTGGCACTTCTCATTGGAAGTGGTACGCCGTTCCTCACTACCGAGGAGTTCCTGGCAAAACTTGACGAGAATCTGCAGACCAAGCGAGGCTCCTGAGCCTGGAGGGACAGTGAGATGGCGAATCCGACCTCGGAGGGGATGTCCCAGCAGCGCTGGGAACGAACTCACGACTACATCGAACAGCTCTTCAGTGATGATCCTGAAAACTGGTCACGAGAAGATGATGCTGCCGTGGCAGCCGGATTGCCCGCGATTTCAGTGGGTGCTGCGGTGGGAAGGTGGCTGAGTCTACTGGCGGCGATGAGTCGAGAGGGTGGGGCCCAGCTGATCGTCGAAGTGGGCACTCTGGGTGGTGCCAGCGCCCTGGCCCTGGCGAGGGGACTTTCTCCGTCCGGCAAAATCATCACCATCGAAGCCGATTCGCACCACGCTGATTTTGCCACAGGAGCACTCGCTCGTGCGGGAGAAAGTCGTGTCGATGTTCGAGTCGGTGAAGGACTGAAGGTTTTGCCCGATCTGGTCGAGGAACTGGGAGTCGAGAGTTGCGATCTGCTCTTTCTCGATGCCATCAAGACGGAGTATTCCGGTTATCTGGAGGCAGGCTTGTCACTGGTGAGAAGCGGCGGACTGGTCGTTGCCGACAACGTGCTTGGTGTCGGTAATGGTTGGGTTCCAGATTCTATCGATGAAGAGCCAACTCGTGTTGCCATCGATGAGTTCAACAGGCTGGTTTCCGATCATCCTCGTTTGCAGGGAACGATCCTTCCAATGCGGCAGGGATTGTTGGTCGCTCTGGTGAGGTGAGAATGGCTACCGGTAAAATCCGCTACATTGACACTCATACCGCTGGCGAACCGACGCGCGTCGTCGTCGATGGTTTTCCCCATCTTGACGGGGAGAGTATTGCAGATCGTCGAGATGCCCTCATCAGAGATCATGATGATCTTCGTGCGGGGATCGTCCGTGAACCGCGTGGACATGAGGCGATGGTAGCTGCCTTGTTGCTCGAGTCGTCCGTCAAGGAATGTGCTGCCGGTGTGATCTTTTTCAATAATGTGGGTGCTCTCGGCATGTGTGGCCATGGTGCCATCGGCGTGGTGAAGGCATTGCATCGGCTAGGCAAGATCGATACAGGGAGTTGCAAACTCGAGACACCGGCAGGAATCATTAAAACCACTTTGCATCCTGATGGGGAAGTTTCGGTCCGTAACGTCAGAAGTTATCGCTTTGCTGCAGATGTATCTCTCACCATCGACAGGGGTATTGAAATCACTGGAGATGTTGCTTGGGGTGGGAATTGGTTCTTCATAGCGGAGAGTCCCGGCATTTCCATCGAGCCAAGGGGGATCGATGAACTGATCGAACTCTGCTGCGAGATTCGCCGAGCGCTCCAATCAGCTGGCGTGACGGGTGCTTCAGGAGCTCCGATCGATCACATCGAGTTGCATGAGTCACTTGAGGAAGAAGACGCGGGAGTGCGTTGCTTTGTTCTCTGTCCTGGCAAGGAATGGGATCGCTCGCCCTGTGGAACCGGGACCAGTGCGACCCTGGCCTGTTTGCATGCTCGAGGCCAGTTGGCCGAAGGGGACTCCTGGACCCAGGTGGGGCCACTTGGAACCCGCTTTTCGAGTAGTTACATCGCCGATGGAACAGCCATCTACCCGACGATCCGGGGCAATGCTTATATCAGCGGAGAAGGTTGGCTCCATTTTGATGAAGACGATCCGTTCCGGTATGGCATCGACTGCATCGACCTTTAGTCACTGGTGGCCTATCCTTCGCTCGGAGGTTCCGTGCGTATCGTCATCGATGTCACTGCTGCTTGTACTGCTCGGCCGACCGGAATCGGCAGATATACCACCCAGTTGGCCAGATCGTTGGTTGGTCTCGGTGCCGATATAGAACTCGGAACCCGTTGCTCTCATCTGCGCCAGCACCGTCATCGTCTCAGTATTGCCAATGNCCNGGGCTTCTGGATCCAGGAACCCTGGTGGCCTCCACTGNTGAAGCCAGATGTGGTTCATGTCACTGATTCGAGAGTGCCCCGTTGGCGTGCTCCTCGCGTGGCGACCCTCCACGACGTCATGCACCTGCTCCCTGAGTATTCTGGATCAGAACCCATCTCGACCACTAGCTTCCGCGAGCGGAAGATTGCCGGATACCGTGCGATGGCGACAGATTGCCACCGGATCATCGCGGTGAGCGAAACGACACGTCAAGATTTTCTCAGNCATGTCGACTGTCCAGAAGAGAAGGTGGTGACAGTTCACCACGGAGTCGATCCCATCTTTCGTCCGATATCACCAGATCAATACAGAGAAGTTCTGGCCCTCAGAGGAATTCCAGAGGGCGCGATTCTTTACGTCGGAGATCTCTCGCTGAGAAAGAACATCCCTGGAATCATACATGGTTTTCTGGCGGCTGATCTGGGAGATGTCCCGCTCGTTCTTGCCGGTGACACCACCTTTGGAGGTGACGAGTTGCTTTCCTTGATCGAGAGGGAAGGGAAAGGACTTGTCCATCACGTCGGCTGGCTCGGTGACGATGTGCTGCCCGCGCTCTATTCATCTGCTCGTGCTTTTCTTTACTGCACTTTCTATGAAGGATTCGGGATGCCGATCCTCGAAGCGATGGGATGCGGGACTCCTGTTGTCGTTTCTGATCGAGGTGCGGCACCGGAGGTCGCGGCTGGATTTGCCGAGAGNTGCGACCCCGAGGATCCTCTTTCGGTAGCNGATGCGCTGGGCCAGGCGCTGTCCCATGACGATTCAAAACTCGCTAAAGCCCGCGAATACGCGGCGTCCTTCAGCTGGGATCG
Organism: Planctomycetota bacterium; assembly: GCA_002711105.1. Classification (GTDB taxonomy): domain Bacteria; phylum Planctomycetota; class UBA8108; order UBA1146; family UBA1146; genus UBA1146. The sequence continues at coordinate 109,907 of PAIH01000039.1, read as the reverse complement.
TTGTGCCAGCGAAACGCTGGAGGTGTATCGAGCTGCCAGGGAAGCCGCTGCGAGTGTCGAAACGAGCACTCCGATGGGGGTCACCTGATGAGTCGCCCTCGAATTGTCGTTGTCGGAGCCGGCATCGTCGGTGCTGCTTGNGCCAGGAGCCTGGCCAGGCGTGGGGGGCAGGTCGAGATCATCGAAGCCGGAGATGGACCGGGTTTGCACGGGGCNACCGCTGCAGGTATGGGACACATCGTTGTGAATGACGGAGATCCCACAGGCCTTCAGTTGTGTCGCCTGGGAAGACAACTGTGGCGTGAAGATTGTCCTCCGATGTCGCTGGACGATGGTTTCATCGAGTCNGGAACTCTGTGGATGGCCGAAGATGAGGGCGCTCTGGAAAATCTTTCACAGGCTGCNGGGAGGTTGGAAACTGCCGGAGTCGAAGCGCGTCTTCTCCGGGGTTCTGAATTGTTCGACGCTGAGCCTGCGCTGGCCCGTGATCTGGTCGGTGGACTCCAGTTGCCGCAGGACGGGGTGCTTTATGCCCCGGCGGCTGCGGCNGCCTTNGTCGAAGATGCATGCCGGCAGGGAGCGACGATCCGCTGCCGAACCCGAGTGTCATCGNTAGAGGCGAACCAGGTGGTCCTTGTCGACGGTGAGAGAGTCGAAGCCGATGCCATCGTCATCGCTTCAGGTCTNGATGCCCTGGAGCTGTGTTCAGGTTCGGAAAATTGCGTTCCCATTCATCCAANAGAGGGNCANCTGGCGATTACCACCCGGGGNACCTGCGTGATCTCGCATCACGTTGTNGAAGCNGGTTACCAGAAGGGAGTNCACGGTGAAGTGGAGGAGGCGGTGGCCTGTGCGGTTTTGCCGAGATCGACCGATCAACTTTGCATCGGATCATCTCGTCGTCCTCGAAGAGCAGGAAAAATCGATTCCGAGCTGATGGAGAAGATCATTCGTCGTGCCGAGCGCTTCATTCCGGGTGTTTCCGGTCTTCCGGTGATCCGTAACTGGACCGGAACCCGGGCAGCCAGCGCCGATGGTCGGCCCTTGATCGGACCTCTCCCCGGATCTCCCACCATCCAGATCGCTTCCGGATTCGAGGGGTTAGGAATCACCCAGGCACCGGCGGCAGCAGAACTGATCGCAGCTTCCATCTTTGGCGAAGATCCAGTCCTGGATCCCACTCCATGGCATCCAGGTCGGAATTGATCGATCCTTGATGCCGNTCAGGAGCGGTGCAGGATGCCTGCGAANCATCATTCTTCGGTGGGAGGCTGCGATTTGCAGATCAGGGTGACCGGAGTCGATCTGGAGTTGCAGAACTGCAGCACCAGAATCCCTTTTCGTTTCGGGATCCATACCCTGACCGAGGCACCGATGGCGGTGGTGAAGCTCGAGGCAGAAACCTCGGACGGAACAGCCTTGACCGGTTGGTCATCNGAACTTCTGGTGCCGCGCTGGTTCGAGAAAGATCCGGATCGAAGCGTGGAAGATGATATCCGTAGTCTTGTCGACAGCATCAATTGNGCTGCCGAGATTATTACCGATGGAACTCTGGCAAGTGTCTTCGATCATTACTGGCGAATGTTTGAAGCACGTGTCCTTTCCGTTCCAGTGACTGCACAAGATCGTCTGACCCGCGGATTCGGCTGTGCCATCTGGGAACGGGCGATGATGGATGCGACCTGCAGGGGAGTAGGGCTTCCCTTCATCACCGCTCTCGATTGCGATCTGTTTCGAATCGATCCCGGGCGTGTTCACCCGGAACTCTCCGACTGGAAATTCGAGCCTGCTGCTGTCCCCGCNAAACTGGCGGTACGCCATACCGTCGGTTTGCTCGATGANCTGGAAACGAGATCACCGGAGGCACCTGAAGATGGACTGCCGGTGACACTCGTGGAAGACATCCGGAGACATGGTTTGCACTGGTTCAAGNTCAAGGTNGGAGGAGATCCTCAACAGGATCTGGAGCGGTTGCAGAGAATCGCCGAGGTCCTTTCCCGCGAGGCGGATCCGCAATTCCGGGTCACCCTCGATGGCAATGAGCAGTATCCCGATCCCGATCTNCTGGCCGGGGTGATTGNCGAACTGGGTATCGATTCGATCGGTCAGGGATTGGTCGATTCCATCGTCAGTATCGAGCAGCCGGTTCCGCGGGCTCGTACCTTCGATGAAGCGACCGCTCCGACTTCCCTGGCAGCCATCGCTCCGGTCATCATCGATGAGGCCGATCACGGTCCTGAGGCGTTTCCCGAGGCGTTGCGGCTCGGTTATCGAGGAGTTTCCGCCAAGAACTGCAAAGGTGTTTCGCGGTCGATAATTCATCAAGGCATCTGTGATCTGCACGACGGNGATGCCTTCATCAGTGCTGANGATCTCACCAACTTGCCGCCGTGGGGGCTTCACCAGGATCTATTGACGGTGGTGGCACTGGGGTTGAAACATGTCGAGCGAAATGGACACCATTATTTTCGAGGACTCGATCATCTCCCCGATCAAGAAGTGAAGGAACTTCTCGGCCAACACCCTGATCTCTATCGCTCGCTGGAAAGCTCGGGAGAGCTGATCATCGAGGATGGCCATCTGACCATCGGTTCTCTCGATTGCGAGGGATACGGATGCNNCATCGAACCCGCTCCTGCAGCACGGCAACCCTTCAGCGAGGATCGGACAGGAGAAAACGGATGAANATCGTTTCTCCCAACCGCTATCGAGATGCGGATGCCTTCCGTGTTCGCTGGANGGAGATCGCATCCGAACTCGATCTCGATGACGAGATCGAGGTCCCGGGTCCGCTGGGCTCTGCCATCGAGAAGAGTGGCTGGGCGTTGTCGAACCGGTTTGCGGTCCAGCCGATGGAAGGCTGGGATGCCCTGGCGGATGGCCAGCCCTCCGGCGAAACGCTGCGTCGTTGGCGTCGCTTCGGAGAGAGCGGTGCTGCTCTGATCTGGGGTGGCGAGGCGTTTGCCGTGCGTGAGGATGGCCGTGCCAATCCGAATCAACTGTTTCATCGTGATCGTGACNATACCTGCCGAGCTCTGGAGGCACTTCGTTCTGCTCTTGCCGACGGACGTGGNTCCATCGGGGATGAAGCTCCNGNCCGATCGATCACCGGATTNCAGCTGACCCACTCAGGAAGATGGTCACGGCCGACAGCAGCAGGAGCTTCTCCGAGAATCGCTTTTGAACATCCGGTGCTCGATTCGCGGGTCGGGGCCACATCCGAACAGCTGCTTTCCGACACCGATCTCGAGNTGATCNCTGAACGTTACGTCGAGGTGGCGAAGTGTGCCCAGGACACCGGTTTCGACTTTGTCGATCTCAAGGCGTGNCACGGNTATCTGATTCATGAATTGCTGTCGGCACGCACTCGCCCTGGTCGTTACGGTGGCGATATTGAAGGACGCAGTCGATTTTTACGCGAGCTGATCGGTCAGGTGCGCAGTGCGGCTCCAGGTCTCGGGATCGGGGTCCGGTTGTCGGTGACCGATGTGGTGCCCTTCAGGAAGTCTGCGACTGGAGATGGTGAGCCGGACTGGCCCGAGGGTGAATCCTACCCGCATGGTTTTGGCATCGATCCGCAAGATCCGCAGCAACCTCAATGGCAAGAACCNTTACAGCTCATCTCGATGCTGCAGNATTCGGGGATCGAATGGCTCAACCTGACCATCGGATCTCCTTACTGGTGTCCGCACCGGCAGCGACCGGCGCAATATCCGCCCAGTGACGGTTATCCGCCGCCGGAGGATCCTCTGGTCGGAGTGGCTCAGCATCTGCGAGCGGCACGGCGGGTTCGCAGCGAGTTCCCCGATCTTGGCCTGGTCGGAACCGGCTGGAGTTACCTCCAGGAATGGCTTCCGGCGGTGGCCCAGCATGAGATTCGCAATGGTCACCAGGATGTGATCGGTCTTGGCCGTTCGATGCTGTCCTATCCAGAGCTGCCGAGAGATGTGATCCATGGTCGGGCGATGCCAAAGAAACTGGTTTGTCGTACCTTCAGCGATTGCACGACTGCACCACGCAATGNTTTGGTCAGNGGCTGTTTTCCCCTCGATGATCACTACAAGAAACATCCNGCTGCCGACAAGCTGAAAGCGGCCAAAAAGGCAGCGAAACAGAGTTCCAGTGAGAGGAAGAGTTGATGAATGATTTCGAATCGGTTTCCCAGGAACCGATAGAACTTCCGATGGTGCAGCCACCGGATCCAGAGGNGCTGGCCGCGGAAAAGAAGTGGCTCGTGTCGCTGGAGGATGCATCCCCCCTCACTCGATGGAGTTTTTTCCTCAAACGAGGTGGGCCTGGATATCTGCAGAGTGCTTTGACCCTGGGAGGGGGGACTGCCGCTGCCACTTTGATGGCCGGTGGAGCCTTTGGATACAGCTTGCTGTGGGTGGCACCCGTTTCGATGCTGCTGGGGGTGGCGGTGTTGTCGGCGGTGGCGCACCAGACCCTGTCGACAGGAAAGAGACCGCTGCCGGCGATCCGTCAACACGCCGGACCGTTCTTCGCCTTTGCCTTCATCGCCGGTGCGGTGCTGTCGAGTGTCATCTGGCACTTTGCTCAGTACGCGCTCGCCGCAGCCGCCATCGGCGACATCGGCGTCGTCACCGGTGCCGGAATCTCTCGTTGGGGCGGGGGATTGCTGGTACTGGCGTGGGCCATCACCTGGTCCTTCACTTACGGTCGTTCCCCGGCATTACTGAAACTTTTTGAACGCAGCATGCAAGTGATGGTATGGCTGATCGTTGCGTGTTTTGCCGCTGTCGTGGTGAAGACAGGGATCAGTGATCCAGCAGCTTTCTGGGCAGGGTTCGTTCCCGGAGGTNTCGAGCAAACCTTCACTCCCGCCGGTGGCGATGCGACGAAGTCAGTGGATGCACTCAGTATTGTGGTGGCGGGACTGGCGGCAGCGATCGGTGCCAACATGGTATTTCTCTATCCGTACTCGTTGCTGGCGAGAGGTTGGGGAAAAGAACACCGTTCCCTGGCNAGGTTCGATCTGTTNGCNGGNATGTTCGTNCCNTATCTCCTGACCACGACCCTCATCGTGGTGGCGGCAGCNAGNACNTTNGGNCCNGGNGGAATCCCNTTCCCCGGCAAAGGTTTNGCGCCGGTCGATGCGGCGANGATTCTCGNGGNCACNTTCGGNACCNANNNNTCNCGNNTTCTGTTTGATCTTGGNNTGCTCGGAATGGTCACCAGNAGCATCACGATGCACATGATTTGCTGTGGATTCGCAGCTTGTGAAGCGTTCGGCTGGAAGGTTGGCTCGACCAAGTTTCGACTCGCCTGCTTGTTACCTGCTCCTGGAGTTCTGGGGGCCTTTTACTGGGGTGATATCGCCATCTGGATTGCCGTTCCCACGACCATCTTGACCGGGTTTTTGCTTCCCGCGGTCTACATCGGCATCCTCAAGATGCAGCGATCCAAGGAGTATCTCGGAGCAGAGCGGCCGGAAGGAATCAAGGCTTTGCTGTGGCAGGGTTTGATTCTCCTGGCAACGCTGGTGCTCAGTGCATTCCTGATCTGGAAGACCGTTACAGCGTTCCCTGTCTGGTGGGGGAATCTCACCGGATGAAGATCGAACTGCCGAATCCTACTGGAGATCCCATCTGGCTCGAAGACGGTGTGCTGGCCACCGAGCCGGAGCCGGAGGCGGCAGCTCCGGTTCGCATCGCTTACGCAGCGGCCCACATCATCCTCGAGGAATCTTACAGGGATCTCTCGGTGCCATCGGATGCCAGTGAACATGTCGACTGGTCCCGGACAATGGCGTTTCGACAGCATCTCGCGCAACATGGTTTCGGCATCGCAGAAGCGATGGACACCGCCCAGCGATTCGAACTGGGTTGGCCCGCGGCACGACGATTGATCGAAGAGTGTGGTGCGCTGCAACTGGAGACCGGATTCATCGCCGGCGCTGGTGCGGACCAGTGCCAGGACGTTGCTGATCTCACGACCCTGATCGATGCGGTGGTCGAACAGGTGGGCATCATCCAGTCCGCCGGGGGCATCCCCATCATCTTGCCGATGCCATGGCTGTGTCACTGGGGGTGTGACGAGGGGCAGTTCATCTCGACTTATCGTTCCATCTTCGAGCAGTGTACGGGACCGCTCTTCATCCACTGGCTCGGTCCGATGTTCCTGGCAGAACTGGAGGGCTACTTCCCCGGCGATTCGCTGCGGAAGATCCTGGAGATCGATGCGGACAAGGTTCGCGGGGTCAAGATGTCGATGCTGGATCATGACCTGGAGCTGGAAGTTCGCCGCCACTGTCGAGATCGCGGCCAGATCGTGCTGACCGGCGATGATTTCCACTTCAGTGCCCTCATCGAGGGAGATGGAAAGGCACCGACAGGTACCGTTTTGCTCGGGGATCGTCAGATTCCTGACGGCGAGTTCAGCCATCCGTTGCTCGGGGTTTTCGATGGCATTGCGGTTCCTGCCGGTCGCGCTCTGCGCCACCTGGCAGCAGGTGATCTGACCGGATACCAGCGCTGGATGGATCCGTGCGAGGCTTACGGCCAGAAGGTCTTCGAGGCTCCGACCCATCTTTACAAGGCTGGGCTTGCCTTCACCGCGTGGCTCAATGGTCACCAACCGCAACCGATGCTGTTGAACCGCATCGATCTGCAACGTGATCAAGAACACCTGCTGGAAGTGGCTCGACTGGCGTCGCTGGCCGGAGCCATCGTTGATGCCGGTGAGGCGGCGGAAAAGATCGAGTTCTTTCTGGCCGGGGTTGATCGATGACGTCACCGGATAAGGTCTCGATACGAATCGACGGGACCGTTCTTGAAGTGGAATCCGGATCTCAACTGGCGGCGGCCTTGATGGGACAAGGAATCGTTGCTTTACGTTCATCTCCAGTGGGCGAAAATCGTGGTGTTCTTTGTGCCATGGGGAGTTGTCAGGAGTGTCGGGTGACCGTGGATGGTCATCGTGGAGTGAGAAGCTGTCTCGTTACCGTGGAAGACGGCATGGAAATCGCCACCGAGCGACCGCTCGAAAAGAAACTGCGTTCATTGGTTCAACCCTCCGAAGTTGCCGACGAGAAGGCGACGGTGGTCGTGATCGGTGCCGGTCCTGCCGGCCTTGCTGCTGCCTGTCATGCGGCAGAACTGGGTGAGGATGTACTTGTCGTCGATGAGTCTCCCCGACCTGGAGGAAGGATCTGGGCCCATCGGCACCGGGTTCCGCAACAAGTGGCAACCTGGATCGAACGAGTTGACCGGGCTGGAGTTCGAATCTTGCAGGGAGCCACGGTGGTTGACGGAGAATCGGGCTCACTGCAGGTCGCGTCCGTGACCAGCGGTAAACGCACTCTTATTCGCTGTCAGAAGATCATCGTGGCGACCGGTGCCAGAGAACGCTTCCTTACCTTTCCCGGCTGGACACTACCCGGGGTGGTCGGAGCAGGAGCGCTGCAATCTCTCATCAAGGGCGGGCTCGATGTGAAAGGGAAGCGTGTCGTTATCGCCGGTACCGGACCCCTTCTTCTGGCGGTCGCACGACTGGCGGTTTCAGAAGGTGCCGAGGTGATTCTGGCCGAGCAAGCATCGCTGGCGAAGAGGGCTCCACTGCTGTTCTCGCTGGTGGCTTCCGCGGCTCGGATGCAAGAAGCCTGGCAACTGTGGAAGGAACTCGGCGGGGTCGAGAAGCTCTCTTCGTGCTGGCCAGTGAAGGCCGAGGGAAATCAACAGGTCGATACGGTCCACCTCCAGACGCGTGCGGGAGTACGCACCGAGCCGGTCGATGTTCTGGCGGTGGGCTTTGGTCTCGTTCCCGAGAGTCGGGTTGCCCAGGGTCTGGGCTGTCGAATCGATGAAAACGGCACTGTAGAGGTCGATGGATACCAGCAGACCAGTGTCGAGGAGGTACTGTGTGCCGGCGAGCCGACCGGAGTTGCCGGTAGCGAGGCGGCACTGGCTTCGGGACAGGTTGCAGGAATTGTCGCAGCGGGGAGAACTCCCTCCGCTGATTTATTGACCAGAGTTAGCCGCCAGCGCGCCTGGGGGAAAGCACTGGAACGGGCCCATCCACTGCGTCCTGAACTGCAGCAGCTGGCTGGCGCTGACGACATCGTTTGCCGCTGCGAGGATGTGGTTTTTTCGACGCTCGAAGGGGTCCAGTCATTACGGCAGGCCAGGATGCAATGTCGAATCGGTATGGGACCGTGCCAGGGGAGGGTTTGCGTACCGATCCTGGCCCACAGGGATGGCTTTCACCATGATTCGGTACGTCCACCCTGGTCGACCTGCCCATCTCGATAGTCAGATCTCTCCGTGACCGATGGACAATAGGCGTTGCTGATCGGTTATCTTCCTCCTGATCACCTCAGTTCGGAGCGAGCCGATGGACCGTGGATCTCTCATCGTCATTTTCAGCCTGGCAGCGTTGGCGATCGCCATCTCCGGGATGTTGGCTCCGGAAGATGTTCCTGTAGTGCTCGATCTGACCGGGACCCATCGAGTGGCTTCTCTGGCTCCTTGCATCACGGCAACTTTGAGGGCTCTGGGTGCCGAGGATTCCATCGCACTGGTCAGTGATTTTTGTCCTGATAGCGATGGGCTTCCGCGTGGAGGGACTGCGCTGGCCCCGGACCTGGAACGAATCCTCCGTTGCGGTGCCCGTGTCTTGCTGGTTCGTTCTGCCACGGCCTTGCCGCGCAGTGAGTTGAGAAGAGTTGGGACGCCAGTGGAATTACCCTGGTCCACAATCGAAGAAGTAACCAAGAGCATCGAGACCATCGGTTCATTGGTAAATAGAAAACAAGCTGCTGATGATCTAGCCAGGCGAATGCGTGAGACCCTCTCCTCGGTTCCTTCTCCTGATGCTCCTCGGGTTCTACTGGTCATCGGAGATTCATTTGACGAAGCCGGTGGGCTCTGGGTCATCAAACCGAACTCGATTCATGGTGCGGTGCTGGCAGCGGCGGGTTGTCGCAATGCCATCGAAAAGCCGATGTCAGGTACTCCCCAGCTGTCCATCGAAGGGCTGCACCAGATTGACCCTGATATCATTCTTCACATGATTCCCGGAGACGACTCGGCTGGTCGATCTCGTGGTGACATCCGGCAGGATTACGCCACTCTGAAGGGGTTGCAGGCGGTTCGACGAGCCACGGTCGGCCGCGTCTGTCATCCACGCATTCTCGACGAAGGTCCCGAATTGCTCGAGCTGGTTGCTGCGATTCAGCAAGAGGTCGAGCTACTGAATCGGGGGGAATCGCGATGACGGCACTGCTGACTCTCCGTGATGCAACGGTTCGCGCAGGCAACGTCCCCATCCTCGATCAGGTTTCCATCGAAGTTGGCCAGGGGGAGCTGATCGCCATCATCGGTGCCAACGGTTCTGGCAAGACCACCTTGATCCGCGCTCTGCTGGGATTGGTGTCACTCGACTCTGGTACGGCAGAGGTTGAAGGAAGTCCTCTGGCCTCGATGGGGGCGCGGCAACGGTCGAGCGTGATGGCCTGGCTTCCCCAGGAGGGAACCGCTATCGAAGCTCTGCTGGTGGAAGATGTTGTAGCAGCCTCTCGATATCGATTTGACGAACCTCGTTCGATAGCCCTTGCCGAAGCGCTTGCTGCACTGGAGGAAGTCGGAGCCAGAGACCTGGCCCGTCGCTGGCTGACAGAACTCTCCGGCGGGGAACGGCAACGAGTCGAGCTCGCATCGATGGTGGCGCAAGAAGCTCGTTGCTGGTTACTCGATGAACCAGCAAATCATCTCGATCCGGTATGGCGAGCTCGCACTCTCCGATTTCTGGACGGTAAGGTCAGTGAAGGAACCACCGCACTGGTGGCGCTTCACGATGTCCATCTACTGGGTCATGTCGATCGTTCGAGAACTCGAGTCGTCGGTATGCGCGACGGGAAGATCGTCTGGCAAGGGTCTCTGGATCACGAACAATTCGGGCAGGGTCTCGAGGAAGTCCATGGAATTCCTTTCCAGTGCCTCGAGTCGGAGGGAAGAGAGTTCTGGCTACCTGGGGGTGAGGAATTGTCATGACCGGTTCCCTTCGCCTTCTCGCCTGGACCTTCTTGACCGTCGCGATCGTGATGGCGACCGCCTGGGTTGGTCCTTCTTTGGCCGGAGAACATGGCGATCAGATCCTGACGGAATTGCGTATTCCGAGGGCGTTGGCCGGGGCCCTGGTCGGAGCGGTTCTCGCTGCGGCGGGAGCGGTGGTTCAGGTCCTGCTTCAGAACCCACTGGCGACACCAAGTACCATCGGCACCACTGCCGGAGCGACCCTCGGAGTGCTTGCGGCGTTGGTGCTCGGTAGTGGCAGCACCCTGTTCGGATTTCCGCTCTTGCCAGCGGCAGCCTTTATCGGAGCACTGGCCGTGACACTGGTGATTTCGGCGGTTGCCTCGAGAAATCGAGCACGCACGGAGGATGTCCTGCTGGCGGGCATCGCTCTGACACTGGCCACAGGTGCGTTGGCTTCGGCGCTGCGATTGGGAGTCGATCAAATCACTTCGCTCAATGCGCTGCGCTGGTCGCTAGGAAGTCTGACGGTGGTCGGTTTTGATCGCATCGGCATGTTGCTGCCATTCGTCGTCATCACATTGCTGGGAATGATCTGGCTGATCCGACCGCTAGAAGTGCTGATCTCCGGTACCGAGCGGGCCCGAACCCGCGGTGTCGAGGTTCCACGTGTACGCACTCTTGGCCTCGGTCTCGCCTCACTGGGAGTGGCGGCCTGCGTGGCTACCTGTGGACCGATCGCGTTTGTCGGCCTGATCTGCCCTCATATCGTTCGGAGGATCGCAGGTGCCGCACCGAGAATTCTGGTCCCCGGTTCGATTTTGCTCGGGGCAGCCTTCTTGCCGCTGTGTGACTCCATCGGAAGGGTCCTGATGGACCAGCGTGAGATTCCGGTGGGAGTCATTACTGCAGCACTGGGGGCTCCGGTGCTATTCCTGCTCGTGACGCGTCGATCACGTAGATAACGTTTCTGCAGGTATACACCTTCCGGGCCCTGCCCTGGCGATAGATGTGGCACCTTTCCCACGGGGGTAGGATCGGGCACGATTTGTAGCTCAGACGTTCCTGCACAAGAAGGAGTTCGATGAATCCGAATGCTGCCGCCTCGGTGAACTGGGCAGGCGTCATGCCAGCCGTGACGACGCCTTTCAATCAAGACGATGAAGTAGACTACGCTTTTCTCTTTGAGCACTGCGGCTGGATGGTTCAGCAAGGTGTCTCCGGCATCATTCCTTGCGGATCGCTGGGAGAAGGTGCCACGCTTTCCTTCGATGAAAAGCAGAGAGTCATCGATACCGTGGTTCGGGCTGTCGGAGATCGTGTTCCGGTCATCCCTGGCATCGCGGCAGCTTCCACTCGCGAAGCAGCGCGCTTCGCTGCGACCGCGAAGGTGATGGGAGCTCGGGGATTGATGGTGCTTCCACCGTACATCCACAAAGGCCCCTTCCATGAGGTGGAGACTCACATCGAAGTGGTGATGGAGGCGACCGATCTTCCCTGCATGCTCTACAACAATCCCATCGCCTATGGAGTCGATTTTTCACCAGGCTGGATCGCAAGCCTGGCACAACGAAATGAACGATTCCAGGCGGTCAAGGATTCGAGTGGAGATGCCCGTCGTATTACCGCAATCCATTCGCTCGTCGGTGATCGGCTGGCCCTTTTTGCAGGCCTCGATGACATGGTGGTGGAAGCGGTGCGTCAGGGAGCGGTGGGCTGGGTTGCGGGTCTGGTCAATGCGCTTCCCTACGAGTCGGTGCTGCTGTTTGATAAAGCGGTTTGTGGTCTTGAGGACCCGGCTGTGGCTCGCGAAGCAGATCGAATCTACAAGTGGTTCCTGCCGTTATTGCGACTCGATTGCGTGCCGGAGTTTGTACAACTGATCAAACTGGTTCAGCAGGAAGTGGCGCGAGGATCGGAGCGAGTTCGGCCTCCTCGTTTTCCTGCAGTAGGGCATCTTCGAACGGGTGCCCTCGAGGTGATTCGTGAGACGCTCGCCTCCAATCCAATCCAGGATGTAGAGGAGAATCGATGAGCATCCAAGGTGTACATCTCATCTCGGGAGAGGATGTCTCGGGGCAGGGTTCTTTGCGGGCCATCAATCCCAGTAGTGGTGAGATTCTTGAACCGATCTTTCCAGAAGCGAGTTCTGAAAACATCGATGTAGCAGTTGGTGCTGCGCTTTCAGTACATGAGGAACGAGCTGCGGCGGATCCACAGAAACGGGCCCAATTACTGGAGGCTGCTGCCGAGAGAATCGATGCGATCGGCTCCGAGATCACAGAGCGAGGGATGCAAGAAACCGGTCTTCCGCAAGCACGTTTCGAGGGCGAGCGGGGTCGTACCTGTCACCAGCTACGCTTATTTGCTTCCGTGGTGAGAGAAGGGCTGTTCCAGAACCCCATCATCGAAACCGCCCTTGCTCAGCGACAGCCGTTGCCACGTCCCGATCTGCGCACGCGGATGCAAGCCATCGGTCCCGTTGCGGTGTTTGGAGCCAGTAACTTTCCGCTGGCTTTCGGGATTGCCGGTGGTGACACCGCCAGTGCCTGGGCGGCGGGCTGTCCTGTGATTGCAAAAGGGCATCCGGCTCATCCAGGAGTTTGCGAACTGGTTGGCCGGGCGTTGCAAGAAGCGGTTCGTGATGTCGGATTGCCCGCCGGCATGTTCAGCCTACTTCAGGGTGAGTCCTTTGATGTGGGAACGGGACTGATAAAGCATCCAGGAATTCGTGCGGTTGCTTTCACCGGTTCGCGTGCCGGAGGGCTCTCCCTGTGGCGATTGGCCAATGGGCGTGAGGTGCCGATACCGGTTTTCGCCGAAATGGGAAGTACCAATCCGGTTTTCATTTTGCCCGCCGCGATGCAGCAGCGTGGCCAGCAAATTGCCGAGGGATTGGCCGGCAGTGTTCGTCTCGGAGTCGGCCAATTTTGTACCTGCCCCGGGGTTGTCGTGATTCTTTCCGACGAGAATACGGCTTCTTTCAAGGACGAGCTGCGTCAATCACTCTGCGATGAACCGGTGGGCACGATGCTTCACAAGGGAATCCATGGTGGCTATGAGAATGCCGTGGATCAACTCTCGGCGAGGAACGGGGTAAAGGTCATCGCAAGAGGTCCTGCTGGCGATGATGTCTGCGGGGTGGGGGCTTCGTTGCTCCAAGTGGACTTCAAAAATTTCATCGCGGATCCAGCAATGCAGGGAGAGGTGTTCGGGCCAGCAACCCTGTTAGTGGAGTGTCACTCCCTGGAAGAGATCAACGACGTGGCACGTGCACTGGAAGGACAACTGACCGCGACTGTGCACGCCACCGAGGATGAAATCGCAGAGTTGAGTTCGCTGCTTCATCTGCTGGAGGATCGTGTCGGGCGATTGGTTTTCAACGACTTCCCGACTGGCGTCGAGGTGGGCGAATCGATGCAACATGGTGGTCCCTGGCCGGCGACCACTGATTCACGCTGGACTTCAGTCGGTGCCGCTGCCATCCAGCGTTTTCTTCGCCCGGTGTGTTGGCAAGGATTTCCCGATGGTGCGTTACCGGAGGAGTTGCGGTCCGGGGCGGTCGGGATGCGCAGGATCGATGGGGCCTGGCAAGAGTTCGGTAACTCTTGAACCAGGGACTTCCGAAGATGAAGCCTGCCGGTAGTCGTGTCTGGTGGCTTCTTGTCATCGGTATCTTTGGAATCTCTACGTCAACATTGTGGATCCGCCTCTCCGATAGCGAGGAGGTGAATCTGGCCCTACGTCGACTCGCAATCGCGGTGCCGGTTCTGTGGCTTCTGTCACGTCGGATAAAGAAAGTTGTGCCCCTCACAACTCAAGCCAGAGCAGTTTTCATCTCCGGAGCTTGTCTGGCGTTGCACTTCGGTGCCTGGATGGCGTCGTTGGCTCATCTTTCGGTGGCCACCTCTGTGGTACTCGTCTACGTCCACCCGGTGATTGTCTATGTCATTGAAGTGATCCGGGGGCAAGCTCGTGGCGATGCTTTGCGATTCGCAGGAGTGGTCGTCACGATCACAGGAACAGTGATTCTGGCAATGACAGCGGGACAGGACACGAATGATCTGGGTTTGAAAAACCCGACTCTCGGTGTGGCTCTTGCACTCATCGGATCTCTCGCCTTTGTCGGTTACATCTTCGCCGGTCGAACGGCAAGCCAAGAGTTACCCACTTCGATCTATACCTCTAGAGCCTATGGAGTGGCGGCATTGTTGTTGCTCGCTTACTTGATAGTGACGGCAGGACTTGAGGCTCCCGATAGCGGTAAGGAGTGGGGGCTTGCGTTTTTACTGGCGCTCTTTCCGACGCTGTTGGGTCACACCCCGCTCAACGCGGCTCTGGTGTATCTCCCTCCGTCAGTGGTTTCCACTGCGTTTCTGGGCGAGGTGGCGGGTGCTCCTCTCCTGGCCTGGGCGATTTTGAGAGAGACACCTCCCGATGCATTTTGGATCGGCAGTCCTCTGGTTGTACTGGGCATCGGTGCTGTGGCCTGGCGTGGCTCCCGCGAAAGTGGAGACGTTCAGAAATCTGATTCCTGATCTAGCTTCGTGCTTTGTGGATTCCCAACAATAGCCCGAGGACTAACCAAACCACCAGCACCTGCATGGTATTGTCGAATAAGAAGAGAGAGAGCGGGGCTGCGATGAAAAAAGCTAGCAAGATTCCCACGGATCTAATCTTTGCCTGGTGGATTTCTGGATCTGCTTCAGAAGCAAGTTCCTCATCGGGTAGGTCAACGGAACTATAGTCGATCTCCTGAGCATCTTTCCAACCGGTCTCCAGATCACTACCGCAAGAAGCACAACAGATTCGGCGAGATGGAACCAGAGCACCGCAGTGAGGGCACTCCATGGGTCCCATAGTTCCTCCTGGGTTGGTTGTCCTTGAAAAAAAAGACCCGTGGATCCTTACAGATGAGGACCCACGGGCCAGGCGGGCTGCTTGTTTATCACTCTCCCGATTGACGGACTGTGTCTATTTGTTCAATGACTATCGATACTTTATTGGCGTCGTCGAGTGTGACCTTGACGATTCCTCCATTAGTCAGTTTTCCGTCGAGGATCAAATCTGCGATTCGGTCCTGGAGATTATCTTCCAGCACCCTGCGCAAGCCTCTGGCTCCTGAATCGGGCGTGGCTCCTTCACGGACCAGAGCCAGCTTCGCGTTTTCTTCGATTTGGATCGCGAGTTCCATTCCATGGACCCTTTTCTCCAGCTTGGAGACTTCGAGATCAAGGATTTTGGTCAGGTTGGACTCGTTGAGTTCATCGAACAGGACCACTTCGTCGACCCGGTTCAAGAACTCGGGACGGAAGAAGTTCTTCACGGTTTCCATCACCGCACTGCGAGCGGCTCCGCTCTTCTCTTCGTCTTCGGAATCTCCGAAGCCGAGAGGGGCGCTGTTAATCGCTTCCCGCACACCTAAGTTGGAAGTGAAGATGACGATGGTGTTTCTGAAATCGACCTTGCGGCCGAAGGCGTCGGTGAGGCGTCCTTCTTCAAGTACTTGTAAGAGTGTGTTCGAGATGTCCATATGTGCCTTCTCGACCTCATCAAAGAGCACCACCATGTAGGGTTTACGGCGCACTTTTTCGGTTAGAAGCCCTCCTTCGTCGTATCCGACATATCCCGGAGGAGACCCGAGCAAACGTGAGACCGAATGTTTCTCGGAGTACTCGGACATGTCGATGGATAAGAGAGCTTCTTCAGTTCCGAACAGGAACTTGGCCAGAGACTTCGCGACCAGCGTTTTTCCGACACCGGTGGGTCCGACGAAGATGAAGGAACCCATCGGTCTTTGTGGGTCCCGAAGTCCTGCTCGCGCACGGCGAGTAGCTCGACTGATGGAATGGATCGCATGATCTTGACCTACCACATCGAGGTGGATCGAGTCTTCCATCTTCTTGAGGCGTTCCGCTTCCTCCTCCTGTAGGTTCTGGATGGGTACGCCTGTCATCTCGGAAACGGTGCTAGCGATGTTAGGAGCATCGACCTGGCCGTCGACTTCCTTCGAACTGGCTTTCCACTCGAGGATCAACTGTTCCTTTTGGTTCTTACTGGTTTCGAGGCTGTCACGGATTTCCGCTGCCAGTTCGAAGTCCTGGGAGAACACAGCTTCATTCTTCTCTCGTTGTAGCTGCTCGATCTGGTCCTCAATCTCGGTGAGATCGGGAGGACGGGTTGTTCTTCGTAGACGTTCACAGGAACAAGCTTCGTCCAGTACGTCGATGGCCTTGTCAGGCAAGAATCGGTTCGAGATGTAACGAATGGCAAGGTCAACGCTCGCTTCCAGAGCACAATCAGTGATCTGGACCCTGTGATGAGCTTCGAAGGTGTCGCGCAGACCGGTCAGGATCTCCAGGGCATCATCCCGGCTCGGAGGGTCGACGATGATCGGCTGGAAGCGACGTTCCATCGCTCCGTCCTTCTCGATGTGCTTACGGTATTCATCGAGGGTGGTTGCTCCGATGCATTGGATCTCTCCGCGAGACAACGCTGGTTTGAGGATGTTCGAGGCATCCAGGCTCGACTCAGAAGCTCCAGCTCCCATGATGGTATGGAGTTCATCGATAAACAGGATGACGTTTCCCGATTCCGAAATCTCTTTGATGATCGCTTTGATGCGTTTTTCAAACTCACCGCGGTACTTGGTACCGGCCAGCAACGAGGCCAGGTCGAGCGATACGACCCGTTTGCGTGATAAAACCTCGGGCACCGTGCTGTCAGCTATCTTCTGCGCTAGTCCCTCGACGATTGCAGTTTTTCCGACACCGGGTTCACCCATCACCACGGGATTGTTCTTGGTCTTTCTGGACAGGATCTGAATAACCCGATCAATCTCTTTTTTCCGTCCGATGACGGGATCGAGTCGGTTCTGACCTGCCAGAGCGGTCAGATCAACTCCATTGGAGTCGAGAGTTGGTGTGGCAATTCCTGAGCGTTTCACCGTGCTTCCATGCGACTGATCCACATCGCCTCCCAGCATTCTCTGAATCACATTTTGAAGTCGGTCTTTACCGAGATCTCTCTCAGCGAGGATGCGAGAGGCTTCTCCCTCTTCCTCTTTACTCAGACCGATGAGGAGATGTTCGGTCCCGATGTAGTACTGGTCGAGAAGCACCGCTTGTTCGCGGGCCAGCTCGAGACTGCGTTTGGCATGGGGGGTATAAGGGGTATCCGTACTGGCAGAGGCAGTACTACATGGGATTCGACCCAGACTATCGCGAAGGGAGCTCAGTAAGTCATCGACGGTTCGGTCGCAGCGCAAGATGGCCTGGACAGCGACAGAATCGGGCTGATGGAGTAGAGCCCAAAGGATGTGCTCAGTGCCGATATAGCCATGTCCGAGACGCTGCGCGTCATTTTGTGCCAGTCTCAGCACCTTTTCGGCTTTTTCAGTGAACTTAACGGCCACTAGGAGCTCCCTCCTCAGAACTTTCCCTGGACGGTCAATACCGTCAGAGAAGTTTAGGATGGTCGGGCGGATGGCGACAAATCGGCTCTTTGCGGTGACTTATCAGGAAAACCGCAGAGAGGGCATAATGATCCACAGGGGCACCTCGTGTAGGATGCCGCGAATCGTGGCTTCCACGGGTCGTTTTGTGTTTCCCGCTGCTTGGAGACCATCGCTGATGCCAGATCGCTCAAGTTCCCTCCTATGGTTGGTTTTCCTGGTTTTGATTCAGGTTTTGCCGGGTTTCAATCCGGTTTGGGCCCAGCAGCCGGGGGAACGGGAAGAACTCAGGCTCCTGATCGAGACGGGCGAGTATCAGGAGGCCATCGATTGGGTCGAGGAAGAACCCGGAAATTATCCGCTTCTGGAAGCGCGTGTATTTCGAGAAACCGGTCGTTTTTCTGATGCCCTCCGTGCCTTGAATCAGCATCCCCGATTTGCTGCTGATGATGCGGATCTTCTTACGGCGACAGCAGGACTTGAGATTGAGTTGGGCCTCGCCTCCGCTGCGACAGAGAAGTTAAAGAAAGTTCTCGAGAGCACTCCGGAACACTTCGAAGCGATATGCCAGCTCGGCTTGTTGAGAATTGATCAGGGAAAGCGAGAGGAAGGTCATTTACTTCTTCGTAAGCTTCTCGACATCTACAAGAAAATGTCCAGGGAAGAAGCTCAGCGTCTTACCCCCGAACAGTTCGTATGGTTTGGAAAAGCTTGTGAAGGGATGCAGAGGTTTCGAGATGCCTATGAAGTGATGTATGACAGTGCACTATATCTCGACCCGGAATCGGTGGCGGCTCATGTGGCCAGCGGCTGGGCGCTCTTCAACAAGTACAACTATCCAGATTCACGAAGCCACTTCCGTGACGCGATTAAACGGAATCCCCGAAGTGCTGAGGCTTTGGTGGGCCTCGCTCGTGCCACCTGGGCTGATTTTCGTTTTCCGGGAGACCGTGGCAAAGAGGTTGAGGATCTGATCAACAGAGCCCGATTTGTCTGGGAAAAGAACCCGGATTTGTTGCTGTTACGGGGAGATGTTGCTTTTGCTTCTGAACATTGGGGTCGGGCAGAGAAACTGTACGAAGAAGTTCTCGAATTGAATCCTGGAAATCAATCGGCTCAGGGATTGTTGGCTGCGGTCTTGTGGTCGACCGCTCGGGTAGATGAGTTCAAGAACCTGGTAAAAAAGATAGAAGCAAGCCACCCCGCTCCGGCGCTGTTCCATGTCACGCTGGCCGACAGACTGGTCGATCGTTTCTTCTACCGTGAATCGGCGGAGCATGCCTTGAGAGCGATGGAACTGGATCCGGGACTCCCCAAGTCCTACGCCACTTTCGCGATCAACGCGCTGAGAAGCGGTTTGGAGAAAAAGGGTAGAGAGGTGCTCGACGAGGCGTGGGCGCGAGACAAGTACAACGTCTGGGTCAAGAACACCCGTACTCTGATGGATCATATCGATGAGAAGTTCATCAGTTCGGAGGACGATGGCATCATCATTCGGATGCGGACCGACGAAGAACCGTATCTGATGCCGTATCTCCGACCTTTACTGATCACGACCAGAACTGTACTGGAACGTGATTACCAGCTGGCGATGTTGCGACCTCTCACGGTGGAAGATTTTTCAGATCATTCCTATTTCTCTGCACGATCCATCGGGTTGCCAGGACTCGCAGCCAGTGGGGTTTGTTTTGGTCATCTGGTGACCCTCACCACTCCCCATGCGATCCCAGGCAACTGGGGTGCGGTCGCTGTGCACGAGTTTGCCCATGTAGCGACATTGCAAAAGGCTCAGCACAGGATTCCCCGCTGGTTCGGAGAAGGGCTTTCGGTGCTGGAGGAGGGGAGAACAGAGCCGCGCTGGAAGCGTTCGGAACCGCTGTTGGTCTCTTCTGAATTTCATGGCGGTATGTTGCGTGGCATCGAGGATCTGCAGGGAGCCTTCACCAATCCAAAATGGCGCGGTGAAATCATGGTGGGCTACGTCCAGTCGGGGCTCCTCTGTGAAATGATCGTCGAAAAACATGGCCTCGATTCGATTCGTCAGATGTTAGAGGCGTATTCCAAGGGGCGGACCACTCGACAAGTGGTACGGGAGGTACTGAGTCAATCCACGCAACAGTTCGATGAGGAAGCTCAGAAGTGGTTGAAGGAGAGGGTGGCATCCGCGGGGATTGGTCCCAGTTTTCAGCAGCGACACATCGAATATCTTCGTCGACAAACTGTGGATCGACCTAAAGAGGCACGTGCCTGGGCGTGGCTTGCTGCCGCGTACCTGGCTTCCGATCGCAAGGCGGATGCTGAACTGGCCCTCGGTAAAGCCGAGAAGATCGACAGGAACCAATCCGATCTCCTGGCGGTACGTGGGTTGATGCAGATGGCGGATGGACTCACCGAATCGTCGCTGGAGTCACTGAGGTCGGCCATCGAAGGGGGCACCATCTGGGGTTGGCGTTGTCGATTGTTAGTGGCGAAGACCTTGCGTGAGCAAGGCAAGAGCCAGGAAGCAATGGAGCTATACGTCGAGGCGACAACGATGGCTCCAGCAGGAACCACCTCACCGGTCGGTAGAGGTAGCCCATGGGTAGACCTGGCCACCATCCAGAAGGACCTGGGGTTTGCCGATGAGGCTCTGGAGTCGTTGCGCGCCCAGGCTCTTCATGATCGGGATGACGTTCGAACCCGTTTACTGGTGGCGGAGAGTCTGGCAGATCAGAACGATTGGGCGGGAGTCATCGATGTGGCCTGGGATATTCCCTTCATCGATCCCTATAACGATAAAGGGCATGATTTGCTGGCCCAGGGGTTCATCGGGATCAAGGCCTGGAGCAAGGCGAAGAGGGAATTGAAAGCGCGTTTGAGCGCCGATACTCCTCAGCTCGGCGACATCTATCCAGATCTCTCCTGGGTTCTCTGGAAACTGGGTGAGGAAGACGAAGCACGTAAGATCGCGCGCCGGGCTCTGCGACTGAAGCCATCTGCTGTACGCCCTCGTCAAGTCCTCGATGCGGTAGGCGAAGATGCGGTCGGAGATGACGGTTGAATTCGACCTCCTGAATCGCCCAGAAATGCCCTGAAACCGTGGTTTTCTGGTCTCCTGAAGGGGCTCGATTTCCTTGACCTCTCCCGGGGCGGTTGGTACTTTTCCACTCTTGCTGCGATGTCGATCACTACGTTCCAGCACCTTGCCGAGAAAACAGGTCGGGAGTGACGTGACGGGAAAAGGCAGCTTCGATTCCGATCCCGATGGGGAGCCAGCGAAAGCGGCAGCTTACGTCCGCTTTTCGTCTCTGGGGTTCCAGGTCGTCATTACATTTGTCGTGCTCGCATTGGGCGGGTCATGGCTGGATGGCAAGATCGGGACTTCGCCCTGGGGAACCCTGGGCGGTGTTGGGCTCGGTCTTGTCGCGATGGTGAAGATCATGTTGCGAGAAGGTACTGATCGTCGACCCTCCGGGTCAAAGCAGGCGTCCGATTTCGAGAAGGACGATTCAGGAGAGGCATTCAAATGAGCCTCTTTCGAACATTTTTGTTGCGGAGTTGTGGCGTGGTATTGGTCGCCAGCGGCATCGCGATGTGGTTCGTGCGCGACCAATGGGGCCAGGAAGGTCTCCTGTGCCTGGCCTGGGGTGTTCTCTGGGCGATCGGTTTGGGAGTTCTTGGTTTTCGAAGCATGCGGACGCTCTTGACTTGCGACCCGCAGAAGATGACGGGTCAGTTGCTGAAAGGTGTGCTGGAACGAGGACTGGTTCTGTTCGCGAGTACGGGTCTGGTTTATGGCATCGTGGGAGCCCAGTGGAGTCGCAGAGCGTTACTGACCACCACGGTTCTGTATTTGCTGGTTCTGGCGGTGGAAGTTCTGACTCTCAGTCAGGCAATGAAAACGGGACTGATGACGCGGGTCGTCAGTCAGGCGCAGCCTTTGAAATCCCCGGATGACGGGGACTTGGTTACGGGAAGCTCCGAAGGGGCGCAGAAAGAGGCAGGTAGATGACCGGATTACTGGTGACTCTCGCTAGTAGTGATCCGCTCACGCATGTGCTGAATAGCGATTTGGCCTGGCTCACCGATAATCTGCTGATTAGCAAACACGTTTTGTATCTGTTACTGGCTGCGACTCTGTGCTTGCTCGTGTTTCCGATGGTGGCCGGAAAACTGGCAGGCGGTGTTCCCGGTGGACGGTTCGCCGGTTTCTTTGAAGTGATCCTCATCTACATTCGGGACGAAATGGTCGAGCCGTTTCTTGGCGAAGACACTCGCAAGTTTGTCCCTTTGATCTGGACTTTCTTCTTCTTCGTCTTGTTTTGTAATTTGTTGGGTCTGATACCGGGGGCGGCTACTGCCACCGGCAACGTCAACGTTACGGCGGGTCTTGCTGTGATAGCGCTGTTTACATACCACGCAGTCGGGATCAAGAGAAACGGACTCGTGAAGTACGTGAAGAGCAGTTTGCTGGTGGGGCCCTGGTGGCTTTGGTGGATGATGATCCCGATCGAAATCCTCGGTCAAATCATCAGGCCGTGTGCTTTGGCCATTCGACTTTTTGCCAACATGGTTGGCGGTCACATGATGTTGGCCGTGATTCTGGGCTTTACCGGAATCCTGTCGGCGGAAAGTTTTTTCCTGGGAACAACCATCACCGTGATTTCCGTGCTCAGCTGTGTATTACTGATGTTCCTGGAATTACTGGTGGCTGCGATCCAGGCGTACATTTTTGCGTTTTTGACGACGGTTTTTCTGTCGTTAGCGATACATCCAGAACACTAAGCCCCTCAGGGGCGTAGAAATGGGGACCCGCTCAAGGGCGGGCATTGGAAAGGGATTGCAATGGAAATGCTCATGGAGCTCCTGACTCTGGCGGCTGTTGACCCCAGTTTCGTTTCCAACGGCATCATGGGGGCCGGGATCGGAGCCGGACTGGCTGCCGTTGGGGCGGGAATCGGAATTGGTGGGATCGGCGGTTCGGCTTGCGAAGCGATCGCACGTCAGCCGGAAGCTGCCGGAGATGTTCGTGGAACGATGCTTCTGACGGCAGCACTGGTCGAGGGAGTGGCACTGTTTGTCGTCGTGATCTGCTTCCTGATCTACAACACAATCAGTGGAATGGCGACTGGTGGCTAGGATGTTTAGCACTTCACGATCGACCTTGGCCTCGCTGGTCGTGGTTTCGGTTTTCCTGCTCATGGCGTCGGGCCAGTTGTTGGCTGCCGATGAAGGCGGTGAGGCTGGCAGGGGTCTGCTCACTCAGGAGACCGAGATCTTCATCTACACGGTGGGGGTTTTCTTGCTCGCTTTCCTGGTTCTGCAAAAGAAGGCCTGGGGTCCGATCGTTGCTGCACTCGATGAGCGAGAGAGCAAAATCCGCGAGTCTCTCGGAGCCGCGGATCGGATGCGTGAGGAACAGCAGGAATTCCAGGCGGAACAAGAGAAGCTTCTTGCCGAGGCTCGTAAGGAAGCCAGCGCCATCGTTGCCGAGGGTAAGCGAGATGCTGAGGTGGTTCGTGACCAGGTCGTCGATGACGCCAGAGTTCAGGCGGAAGAGATCAAGGCTCGAGTGCTGTCTGATATCGATCAGGCCAAAGAAAAAGCGGTCGATGAGATTCACACTCATGCGGTTGACCTGTCGATTTCCATCGCAGAGAAGTTGATCGGTCATTCGGTCAACAAGGACGACCAGGATCGGATCGCCAAGGACACTATTTCTGAATACGAAAAGATCGGCTAGGAGTTCGCGTTGGCATCAGGCATCAAACAACGAAACCCAGTGGCTCAGGCTTATGCCGGTGCATTGCTGGCAGTGGCCATGGAGAAAGGCGAGGCGGATCTCTACCGGGATCAGCTGGTGGCGATCTCCACCACCGTTGAGGGAGATGCGCAAATCCAGGTCTTTCTGGAAAGCCCGAAGATTCGTCGTAGCGACAAGAAGGCCGCCCTGGAGAAGGCCCTGTCAGGCCAGGTTTCTGTGGCGGTTCTCAATCTCATACTAATTCTGATCGATCGAGGGCGGCAGGGTCTGATCGAAGACATCGCTCATGCCTATCAAGATCGAATGGATGTGTTGGCGGGAAGGGTGAATGCGACGATTACGTCGGCAACCAAGCTCTCCTCTGCGATTCGAAAAGCTCTCGTCGGAGCGATTGCGAAAAAGTTAGACAAGGAAGTTGTTTCAACCGAGCAGGTCGATCCTGACCTTCTCGCTGGATTGACGATCCAGGTCGGTGATTTGGTTGTAGACGGAAGCCTTCGCACTCAGCTGAGGAAGGTCCGTCAAGAAGTGTCACAAACTCGGTTTGGGAAAGACCTGATCGATGAAAATTAAAGCTGACGAGATCTCCTCTGTACTCAAGAAGGAGATCGAAAACTACCAGTCTGACCTTGCAGTCGATGAGGTCGGAACCGTTCTTGAGGTGGGAGATGGTATTGCGAGAATTTACGGTATCTCGAACTGCATGGCAGGGGAGATGCTGGAGTTCTCGAACGGGGCCAATGGTCTCGCTTTTAACCTCGAAGAAAACTCCATCGGAGCTGTCATCTTGGGTGAGTTCGCCACCCTCAAAGAAGGTGACGAGGTCAAAAGAACAGGAACCGTCATGCAGGTTCCCTGTGGCAAAGCGATGCTGGGTCGTGTGGTCGATCCGCTCGGCAATCCGGTCGACGGCAAAGGTCCCATCAAGACAAAACATTTCCGTCCTGTCGAATCCGCTGCCCCAGGGATCGCAGATCGAAAATCGGTTCACCAGCCGTTGCAGACTGGCATCAAGGCGATCGATTCGACGATTCCCATCGGGCGTGGTCAGCGAGAGCTGATCATCGGAGATCGGGGAATCGGTAAAACCGCCATCGCCATCGATACCATCATCAACCAACGTGGCGGCGATGTGATTTGCGTCTACGTGGCGGTGGGGCAGAAGGGATCGACGATTGCCGGCGTGGTGGACCGTCTGGAGCGCGAAGGTGCGATGGATTACACCATTGTCGTCAGTGCTCCTGCATCCTATCCCGCTCCGCTGCAGTATATCGCGCCGTACTCCGGTGCCGCGATGGCCGAGTACTTCATGTACAGCGGTGGGCATACTCTTTGTGTCTACGATGATCTCTCCAAGCAGGCTGCTGCGTATCGGCAGCTCTCGCTGCTTCTGCGTCGTCCTCCGGGACGGGAGGCTTACCCCGGAGACGTCTTCTACTTGCACTCTCGTTTACTCGAACGATCTGCAAAGCTCTCCGATGACCTCGGAGGAGGTTCGATGACTGCATTGCCGGTGATCGAAACCCAGGAGGGGGAAGTCTCCGCGTACATCCCGACCAACGTGATCTCGATCACGGATGGTCAGATTTACCTGGAGCCAAATCTGTTTTTCGCCGGTCAGCGTCCGGCAGTGAACGTCGGGATTTCGGTTTCTCGTGTCGGTGGCAACGCCCAGATCAAAGCGATGAAGAAGATCGCGGGATCGCTTCGACTCGACCTTTCAGCATTCCGTGAGCTAGAGGCCTTTGCTCAGCTGGGCACCGATCTGGACAAAGCGACCCAGGCCCAGCTTGATCGAGGATTCCGGATGGTCGAGATCCTCAAGCAGCCGCAGTACAAGCCGATGCCGATTGCTGAACAGGTGGTCATCATCTGGTGCGGTTCAAAAGGGCACCTCGATGACCTTCCGGTCAACAGTCTGGCGAACTACGAGCAAGAGCTTCTGGAACATATTCGCAACGAGTTCCCCGAGATTATCGAAGAGATCACCAGTAGCGGAGAGATCTCCGATGAACTCGAGGCAACAATGACTTCGGTTGTAGGAAACTTCACCAAGGATTTCAGCGCCAAGCAGCCCCAGGGCTAGTCGGGCGAGGAGTAAAGCGTGGCCACTGCCAGAGAGCTGAAGAACAAGATTCGGTCGGTGGATAACACCAAGAAGATCACTCGGACGATGGAAATGATCTCCACCGCCAAGGCTGTGGTCTGTAAAAAACGGATCGAGGCGACTCAGCCATACGGGGATAAGCTAGCCGAGATTCTGCAAGACCTGGGTTCTGGTGGGGGCGGTGAGTCGGGGAGTTTCCCCCTGCTGCGTGTTCCAGAGCAGGTTCGTCGTGAAGCGTTGTTTGTCGTGACAGCCAACCGCGGATTGTGTGGTGGCTACAACACCAACACTCTGAAATTGGCGGAGAAATACATCGTCGAGCGAAATGCCGAAGGAGTGCAGGTCGACATTTACATGCTGGGGAAGAAGGGGATCAGCCGCTTCAAGTACCTGGGTCGGGAAACGGTCGGGGATGACACGCGCTTCGAAGATCGCCCAACTTTCGAGGAGGCAGAAGAAGTCATTTCCCCGCAGATGGAGAGTTTCGAAAAGGGTGAGATCGACGGCGTGACCATCGTCTTTACCCACTACGAGAGTGCCTCTCGACAGAAACCTGTGATCAGGAAGCTGCTTCCGATTACCATTGAAGATTCAGAAGGATCCAGTTCTTCAGGACGGGAGTTCATTCTCGAACCGAGCCCTGAGTTGATCCTGGGGCGGCTACTGCCGCTTTCCTTGAAGATGCAGTTTTTCCAGGCACTGGTAGAGGCGGCAGCTTGCGAGCAGATTTCTCGCAGGATTGCGATGAAGAACGCCACTGACAATGCCGAGGAAATGTCCAAGACTTACACCCAGCTCTATAACCGTACGCGTCAGGGGGCTATCACCCAGGAGATCCTGGAAGTGATCGCGGGCGCCGAGGTGATGGGCTGATTCAAAAGTAGATTTCGGCGGACATCATTCCGTCGCTGTAGAGACTGGAGCCAGGCTCGTGAGCAAAACTAAAATCAACGGCAAGGTAGTACAGGTGATCGGTGCGACGATTGATGCCGAGTACCCGGAAGATCACCTGCCTCCGATCTATAATGCCCTCAAGATCGACCAGGGTGACGTCAAGCTGACTCTTGAGGTACAGCAGCATCTCGGTGGAAACCGTGTGCGCGCCATCGCCATGGCGTCAACCGATGGTGTGGTCAGGGGCATGGACATCGTCGATACCGGTTCTCCCATCAAAGTTCCGGTGGGAGAAGAGGTACTCGGCAGGGTGTTCAATCTTCTCGGTGATCCGGTGGACAAGTTGCCACCGGTAAAGGTGGACGAATATCGCCCCATCCACTCCGAAGCCGTGCCCTTCGATCAACTGGAACCATCGACCCAGGTTTTCGAGACCGGTATCAAAGTCGTTGACCTTCTCACTCCGTATTCCAAGGGAGGCAAGACGGGCCTTTTCGGAGGTGCTGGGCTCGGTAAAACGGTGTTGATCCAGGAGTTGATCAACAACGTAGCGACCAAGCATGGCGGTTATTCCTGTTTTGCTGGTGTCGGGGAGAGAACCCGTGAGGGGAACGACCTGTGGAACGAGATGAAGGAGGCAGTCGTCAAGACTGCTGACGGAACAGAGTTCAGTGTTCTCGACCGCACCGTTCTCGTCTTCGGACAGATGAACGAACCGCCAGGCGCGCGCCTGAGAGTGGCTCTTTCCGCATTGACGATGGCGGAGTACTTCCGTGATTCAACAGGCTCAGACGTACTGATCTTTGTCGATAACATTTTCCGCTTCTCGCAGGCCGGATCCGAGGTATCGGCACTGCTGGGACGGATGCCCAGTGCGGTGGGATACCAGCCGACGCTGGCGACCGAAATGGGGCAGTTGCAGGAGAGGATCACCTCGACCAAGAAGGGGTCCATCACCTCCGTGCAGGCGATTTACGTTCCTGCCGATGACCTGACCGACCCGGCTCCAGCAACGGCATTTGCTCACCTCGATGCCACTACCGTTCTGGACCGTGGAATCTCTGGTAAGGGTATTTACCCCGCCATCGACCCCCTCGCTTCGACCTCACGCATTCTCGATCCACAGATCGTCGGTGAAGAACATTATGGTGTTGCACGTGAAGTGCAGCGGATCTTGCAGAGATACCGTGACCTTCAGGACATCATCGCGATTCTGGGAATGGATGAACTGTCGGAACAGGACAAGATCCTGGTGGGTCGAGCCCGCAGAATTGAACGTTTCTTCTCGCAGCCGTTCAGTGTTGCTGAGGTGTTTACCGGCTTCCCGGGCAAGTACGTTGAAGTTGCAGAAACGGTGCGTTCTTGCAAGGAAATGGTCGAGGGCAAGTGGGACCATCTACCGGAGCAGGCCTTCATGTATGTAGGCACCATCGAAGAAGCGGTGGAGAAGGCAGACAAGATGAAGGCAGAGGGTTAAGGGATGGCTGGTACGATTCACTGCTCCGTACTATCGCCAGAGGGATCAGTCTTTGACGGGGAAGCTACTTTTATTCAAGCGCATGCGCTCGACGGGCGGCTGGGTGTGCTGCCGGGACACGCTCCGCTGATCACTGCCCTGGGAGATGGGCCCCTCTGGGTTCGTATCGAAGGTCACGCTGATCGTAAATGGCAAGTTAGCGGCGGATTCATGGAAGTCCTAGACAATCATGTTTCCATTTTGGCCGAGGGCCTGCGCGAAGAGTAATACTGAAACCCTTTTATAATAAGGACTTGGGGTAGGTTCTACGACCTGCTCGTCGGTCCAGGATGGCGAGCGCGCTTCGCCGACGAACAAGATTGTGACTATCGGGAGTCCCGATCATCCGGGAAGATTAAGGGTCTTGTAGATCTCACTAAGATTTATGTTTCGAAGGAGGAGGATTCCATGTCTCGTCGGATCATCGGCGCGCTCATTCCATTTGCATTTTTGTTCACATTTTTGATTCCAAACGAAGGTCTCGCCCAACTGGGTCGGCCCGGTTTCGTGGCGACAGAACAGATCGTGGTAGGGGGAATCCTGGGGTCGGATCCGACCATCACCGCAGGACTGAACTCGCTACTGGCGGATCGCCTGTTGACTGCTCCCTTCCTTCTGGAGGTGGCAGATCTCGACGATCCGACCTATACCAATGATGACAACATCACGCTGAATGCCTTCGGCGGGTTCGATTTAGATGGTGATAACACTAATAACGGCTCTGGTGTGAACGAGTTCGTGATCGATCCGCTCGATTGGGATCCAGTCTCTGGTGAGCCCAACTCGAGTTTTCCCGATGGAACCATCGTCGACAGCCATTTAACCGCTGGACCCGGAACCATCATCGTGGGTGGAATCCCGCTCAATGACCTGACCGTGGAGGCTGATTTCGTTCCCGGAGCCTTCACAGGTGTGTACGAGTTCCAGAGCGGCGAGACGGAAGCATTCCTCACCCAGGAGTTCTTGGCCACGCAGCCGGCACCGGCACCCTTTACGGGGACCCTGGTAGACTTGCTGACTACCTTCGGAATTTTGCCGGATATCGATGCTGACATGGACGGTACCAACGAGTCCTACTCGGCGGTGTTCACTTTTGCCGGCATCAGCTGCACCCTCTACTACTCCTACATTCCCTCCACACAGGGTTTCGTGGCGACAGAACAGATCGTGGTAGGGGGAATTCTGGGGTCGGATCCGACCATCACTGCTGGACTGAACTCCCTCCTCGCAGACAATTTGGTAAATTTCCCGTTCCTGCTGGAAGTAGCAGAGCTCGATGACCCGACCTACACCGATGACGACGACATTACTTTGAACGCTTTTGGTGGTTTCGATATGGACGAGGATACGACCAACAATGACTCTGGATTCAACGAGTTCGTGATCGATCCCCGCGATTACGATC
Source organism: Planctomycetota bacterium (assembly GCA_002711105.1). GTDB lineage: Bacteria > Planctomycetota > UBA8108 > UBA1146 > UBA1146 > UBA1146. The sequence goes on along the minus strand of PAIH01000039.1, from coordinate 80,797 downwards.
AGACTACGGGGGAACCTGTATCGAGTTTTCCGGGTGGAAATATCGTCGATGGTCATCTGATCGCCGGTCCGGGAACGATCTTTGTGTCGGGAATCCCGCTCAACGGTTTGACGGTGGAAGCAGATTTCTTCCCCGTCGGAGCGATCACTGGAGTCTACGGATTCCAGAGTACCGAAACGGAAGCATTCCTCACGCAGGCATTCCTGGCGACACAGCCAGCTCCGGCACCCTTCTCCGGAACGTTGGTTGACTTACTGACCACCTTCGGAATCCTGCCGGATGTGGATGGGGACATGGACGGAACCAACGAGTCCTACTCCGCCGTATTCACTTTTGCCGGCATCACCTGCGATCTTTACCACAGCACACCTCCACCTGCGAGTGGTCCTGTCGAGGATTGTAGCAACGGTGTGGATGACGATGGGGATGGTCTGGTTGATTGTGATGATCCGGACTGCACTGCAATCTGTAATCCCGGCGGTGTCGAGTTCCGTCGTGGCGACACCAATTCAGACGGAGCCAGAAACATTGCGGATGCGATTTTCGAACTCAGTTTCCTCTTTACCCAGGGACCGGAACCTACTTGTTCTGATGCAGCAGATGTCAACGACGATGGTGCGATAAATATTGCCGATGCGATCTTCTTGCTCAGCTTCTTGTTCACCAATGGCGCCGATGCTCCGGCACCTGGCGGTGAGTGCGGAATTGATCCGACCGGTGGCGATTCGCTCGACTGCGCGATCCCAACCGGTGGCTGCTAGTTCTTCAGTGAACTCGCAGTAAAGTTTGACTTTGGCTCCCTGCCAGAAACTTCGGTTCCTGGCAGGGATTTTTTTCATCCAGAGAATTCACCCGGTCTGGCTTGCTGTCGCGGGGGGCGCGGCGGAAGATCTCTCTTGCCCATGGCCGAGAGGATCCTGACTTGAGCCGCACCGAAGGAATCGACACTGCCCCTGTGCTGGCAGCCGGGGTTCGGCAGCATATCGCCGAACAGATCGACAACGCCGGACAGAACGAGGTCTTCTTTCTGGGACGTATCGATGAGCAGGGGCAAGTCACCGAGGTGATGGTGGCCGCTCGCGGTTCCGACTCCGCCGTGCCGGTTTTTCTGTCGCGTGCCGAAGAAGGATTTCAGGTTCTGATTCACAATCACCCGGGGGGTGATCTGACCCCAAGCCCCGCCGATCTTTCGATCGCTTCCGAAGCGGGTGCCCGACGCCTCGGGTTTTTCATCGTCAATAATGATGGCACCCGAGTGAATCGAGTGGTGGAACCGTTCCCGGAGGTGGAAGAAACACCGGTAGAGGAAGGTGAGATCGAGCAGATCTTCTGTTCCGGTGGTGTGTTTTCCGCTTCCTTCCCCGACTACGAGGAGAGATCGGGCCAGATCGAGATGTCGAAGTCGGTGGCGCGAGCACTGAACGATGGAGACGTGGCGGCACTGGAAGCGGGAACTGGCGTTGGAAAGTCTTATGCCTATCTGGTACCGGCGATCCTGTGGGCGGTGAAAAACAGAGGCCGGGTGGTGGTGTCGACCGCGACGATTCCCCTGGGAGAGCAACTGGTCCACCGCGATCTTCCGGCATTGCAACGGGTGCTCGGTATCGATTTTCGTTTCGCATTGATCCAGGGCCGGGGCAACTACGCCTGTCGGAGAAAAACCGAGCAAGTCGAATCGGAGCCAGAGATCTTTGCCGAAGATGAGGAACGAGAGCGTGTCGTTACCGATGTAATCGAACGTTTGCAACAAGCAAAGCATGGAACACGCCAGGAGATGCCGGGGGAAGTGCCGGATGAAGTGTGGTCCGATTTCCAATCGACCTCTGATCAATCACTCAAAGCGCGTTGTCCTCACTACCGTAGCTGCTTCTATTACGAAGCGCGTCGCAAGTCGTTTGGCGCTCACGTCGTTGTGGTCAACCACCATCTGCTGTTTGCTGATCTCAAACTGCGCCGTTCCAGTGGCGATTTCGATAGCGATCTGGTGATCCCCGGATATCAGCGCGTCATCTTCGATGAAGCCCATCATCTGGAAGATGTGGCCTGTCACCACCTTGGTGCTGAAGTGTCCCGCAGAGGGCTTCTTCAGGTTCTCGGTCGGCTCGTTTCGCCGCGCAAGAAGAACAAAAAGGAGCGAGGTCGCATCCCATGGTTGCGGGCGCATCTGGGACGTCACCAGCAGGGGGAAGCCCATGAGCTTCTTTCAATGGAAGTGCTACCCCGTGTGCTGGCGGTTCGTCAGGAAATTGAAGCCGCTTTGCAGAGACTGGAAACCAGAATCCAGGACGCTGCGCATCTGGTGGGAGATCAGGAGCTGCGCCAGGGATCGTTGATGACTCGCATCGGAGATCAGGATGGGATGTTGCCGATGACGGTCGTTTCACCGCCGTTAGTCGATGCCAGAGATAGCCTCGATGATCTTCGTGGATTGTTACAGCGCTGCGCGGAGTTGCTGGAGGATTATCCCTTTGAACCGGAGGTGGAGTTCCAGGCGGCGGTGGCAGAGATTCGTTCGGCGGTGAGGTCGGTAGTGGAGCAGATTTCTTCCATCGATTTCGTTCTCGGTGCCACCGGCGGAATTCAACCATGGATCGAGATGAACTCGCAGCCACAAAAGCAAATCGTGGTGAGGGCGGCCCCTTTGCGCGTCGATGAACTGCTTTCCGAACATCTGTACCGACCGGTTGCAACTGTGATTCAGACCAGTGCCACGCTGCGGGTCGGAGACTCTTGGAGTTTTCTGTCCGATCGGCTCGGCTGGGAGCAGGTCGAGCGAGGACGATTGCGCCAGGAGGATTTTTCATCGCCCTTCGATTGGCAACGGCAGGTGTTACTCGGTCTTCCAAACGATGTTCCGGAACCGGATCGCGCCGGTTATGAGCAGGCGATCGCCGAGATGATCGTCGATTCTGCTCGGGTTGCCAGCGGTAGAACTTTTGCGCTCTTTACCTCACATCGGTTTTTAAAACGTATCGCGCAACGAGTGAGAGGAAGCCTGCAGGCGCTTGGCATGCCTTTGATGGTGCAAGGGGAAGAGCCACGCAGTGAACTGCTACGTAAATTCGTCGAATCGGGTCGGGCGGTGCTGTTGGGCAATCAATCCTACTGGGAGGGAATCGATGTCCCCGGTGGCGCACTTTCCTGTGTCGTCATCACCAGACTTCCCTTCAAGATTCCCAACCACCCACTGGAACAGGGGCGCGCGGAAGAACTGAAATCTCGCGGCAAGAGTCCTTTTGCTCACCTGGCACTTCCGCGAGCGGTACTCGGATTGCGTCAAGGGTTCGGACGTTTGATTCGCACCGTTGATGATCGCGGGGTGGTGGTAATCGCCGATACCCGAATTGTCCGCCGCCCCTACGGCAAACGATTCATCGCCAGTCTTCCCGATTGCCGTCGCTTGGAGGCTCCCTGGGGCGAAGTTCGAACCGCCCTCGAAGCATTCTTTGCCGAGGCCGATGTAGAGGAGTCGATTCAGTGAAAGTTCGTGGTGTTGTCATCGCTGCTGGCGAATCGAGTCGTTTTGGCGCCGCCAAAGCATTACTGCAGTTGCAAGGGCGGACCGTTTTAGAGCGAGTGACGGCGGCTTTGGCTGATGGTGGCTGTGAAGAGCTGTTTGTCGTTTGCGGAGGGAGTCACCGCCAGGTTGTCGAACAAGAAGCGAATCGCATCGGTATTCGGTCCATCGTCAATCAGGATCCTAGCGATGGTCCAGTCAGTAGTATTCGGGTCGCCATTCAATCTGCAGGAGAGTGGGACGCGATCTTGATTCAGCCAGTTGATGTCGTGGGAGTTCAGGCGACTGATGTATCGCATCTGATCGAAGCTTTTCGCAATTCTTGTGGAGATTTCGATGCGTGGGTCATTTCTCATCAAATGAGACGTGGTCATCCCCTGTTGCTGACACGAAAGGTAGTGGGCCGGTTACTGGAGGAGGACCCCCCTGCCCATCTCAGAGCTCTGCTCGCGCTGGACGATGTACGGATTCAACACGTGGACAGTGACAATCCTCTGGTTCTGGAAGATGTAGATAACCCGAACGACTGGGAAAGGATCTCTCCCTTACTCCGAAACTGATCAGGACTTTGCGACGTTCTTTTTGACCCAGCTCAGTAGATCGATCCAGGTGTCGGGACGGGCACCCTTCTGTTCGAGAATCCTGAAGTTATCCGCTGCGACATCCTCAAGACCGCGATAAATGGAGAGAATTCCCATCGGAAGCAGGTATTCGGGGCTAGTTCGGCCATGTCTTTCGGCGACTTGATCGAACAGGAATGAGTCGGTGAGCTCACCGATTTTCAGTGGGACCACGGCTCTTTCAGCGGAGAGGCGAATCCAGATACGCTCTTCATCGATCCGATCCACTACTCCTCGATCCTTGCGATTACGGGTACTGGTACCGAGTGGAACCCGCTCGAAGGTGATCTCCTTGCCATCCTCGCCCTTTTCTCTCAATTCCAGTAGAGCGTCCTTGATGAACTTGTCGAGTAACTGAAAAGCGAGTAGATCAATTTTAATTCGCTCCTTCACCTGATCCATGATGAGTTCTGCATCGAGGCTGACCGAAACACTGATCATACCTTTGAAGTCTCGTGTCAGGGCGAGCTCCCTGTATCTGGGCCAGATTTCCATGTACTTGCGTAGTTCTTCGGTATTGCGTCGTTCCGCTTCAACTCTGGCGAGTTCAGCACGAGCGGTGATAATCTGTTCCCGGACACCTTTCAATTCACCGATGCTATCTGGATCAGCGTATTCTTCGATCTGATCGATCATAGTTAGAGCTTCGGAGTACTCTCTTTTACTGCGCAGGAAATCGAGCTTCTGCCGGTCTTGAAGAAAGCGAGAATCAATCTCCTCTTCCCAGACAGAGAGCAATTTATTGATCTCCCTGTTGAGGTTTTGATCACGTCGTGCTGATCGAGGTCTCTCATCGAGAAGTTTAACCGCGTCCCATAACTTTCCAGAAGATGCCATAACGCGAGCTTCTTCGAGGATTGCGCGCCCATCTGCTTGTCGAGTGGTAACAATATCACCTTTGACTCGATCCAGAGCGATTGTCATCTGAGCTGCCGCTCTGGTATGTCCGTAGTTTTGAAGCGCCTTTTCCAGTAGTCGGACCTGAAAGTCATGATCCTCGGCCAGCAGCGAATCGAGTGAGATTCGTGCCAATTCCTCCTGTCGATTCCAATCCGTGTCCGCTTCACTCATTCGTTTTTCGATTTTTAGTTTGGCGATATCCGATTTGTGTTGGGCAATTGTCGTCTCGAATTCGGGAGATCCATCATTTGCCTTGGAAAAAGCGGACAGGATCAACAGTGCCGAGATAACGGCGCCTACTCCCGCGCCAATTTTCGTCATCATTGTGTTGCGACTGTGAAGAGAAGCCCTTGAAGCACCTCCGATGACTCTCTTTCTCGTTGACGCTGTTACCAGATGAGATTTTGATCGAGTTCTGCGCAGAGCGGCGGTAGTTTCCTGGCCGCTACCACCCGTCAATTGATCGAGTGCCATCAGCAGCTGCTCTGCAGTGGCAAATCGCTGGTCCGGATCTTTCGAGAGTAGCTTCTCGACGATGGCATCGAGTGGAGTTTCCTTACCAGAGATGGTCGCTACCGGGATCGCTTCTTCCTGGATATGTTTCTTCAGGATCTCACGGTTGGTTTTTCCCTGGAAGGGTGGTCGGCCGGTGAGACAGTGGTACAGAGTGGCGCCGAGAGAATACAGATCACTTCGGACATCAAGAGCATTGCCTTGCGCCTGCTCCGGCGAGATATAGTGAGGCGTCCCCTTTCTCTTTTCTGAACTGTCCAGTTCCATTGCTTCCGTCTCGGCAAGGGCGAGCCCGAGATCGGTGATCTTGGGAACACCCTCTTCCGAAATCAGAATATTGGCGGGTTTCAGATCGCGATGAAGAAGCCCTGAACCGTGTGCATGAGCCAATCCCTGACCCAGGCACATCGCTAGCTCGCTCACTTCACGTTCGGATAGAGATCCTCTACGTGACAATTTTTGTTGAAGAGTTTCCCCTTCAACCAGTTCCATGGCGAACCAGCAGTTACCATCCGATATTCCTGCATCGAGTGCGTGGACGATGTGAGGATGGTTGAGCAGAGCAACATTCCGTGCCTCGGAAATCAACTGCTCCGGCTCGGTCGTGTTTGCGATGGCGGTTGAGAACACCTTGAGAGCCACAATCTTTCCGAGAGATTCCTGACGTGCTTTCCACACCGTGCTGGTAGCACCTCTTCCGATCGGAGAAAGGATCTCGAAACCGGGGATTCCCTCGGGAGGAACCGAGGATTCGACAGTGGAGAGAAGTCGTTGTGCCTGTTGCTCTGTCATCAACCCAGCAGCGACCACAGCAGTGGCCACGTTTTCCTCGTCCCCGAGAGATTCTGCGACCTGCTTCACTTCGGCATCATCGAGCAGCCCCATTTTGTGGGCTGTTTTCAGGAACATCTGATCAATCTTCTTCATTCAAGGCTCTCTAGATTTGGCTGTTTTCCCCGGGGCCACTCTCTGGATGAGAAGGTTTTAAGGAGTGGGAGTCAACATGGACCGGGCCCAGTTCAGGAGATAACATCATGCCGGAAATCGAGAAAGGGCTTTGGATGTACGTAACTCTGCTATTGAGCAGTCTGTTCTGTTGCCTTCCTGTGCAAGAGTCGTCTTTATTGCACCCTCACATTGCTGCCGAGGTGACCCTCGATCCGTCCACTGGCTCTATATCCTGGCAGGCTTCTTTGAAGCGGATGGGGAAACAATTCGAGTTCAGGCTCCATTCTGGCATCACTCCTCGACTCGAGTCTGTGGGAAGCCTGACTCTTGTCACCGAGACCGAGCAGGAGGGGGGATCCGGACTCGATCCCCAGAGACCGGTGAATCAAAAAATCTGGAGAGTGACGGTCGCCGATGAGTTGGTGGACGACTTCCCGGTGTTTATCTCTGCTCGTGGAGTAATCCAGGAGGATCTGGAACAGGTCGGTTCCGGTGCCGGCAGGTCCTTCTCTGCAACACCTGGAACCATCGAGGAGCAGGGGGTGTACCTATCGGGTGCCACATCCTGGTTACCGCATCCGGAGGGAGCTCTGGTCACCTTCTCGTTGGAAGTGGATCTTCCCGCAGGCTGGGATGCAGTGAGTCAGGGTTACCGGCGAAACAAGGAGATCCGCGAGGATCGTAACTTCGTACGCTGGGATTGCGAACTTCCCCAGGAAGAGGTGTTTCTCGTCGCGGCTAAATTTCACGAGTACCGAAAGAAAACTCCACTGGTGGAAGCTCTCGTTTTTTTGCGTGACGAGGATCCGAATCTGGCCGCGAAGTACCTGGAAGCGACGGTGCAATACGTCGACATGTACGCCGAGTTGATCGGTCCTTATCCCTACTCGAAGTTTGCACTGGTCGAGAATTTCTGGGAGAGCGGGTACGGCATGCCGTCTTTCACCTTGCTCGGTCCGCAGGTGATCCGGCTGCCCTTCATCCTCAGGTCATCTTATCCGCACGAAGTCCTTCACAACTGGTGGGGGAACTCGGTGTATGTCGATTATCCGAACGGCAACTGGTGTGAAGGTCTCACCGCCTATCTCGCCGATCATCTGATGAAAGAGGGCGAGGGTCGGGGTGCCGAGTACCGGCGCGACGTTTTGAAGAAGTTTGGATCCTACGTGCAGGAGGGTCTCGATTTCCCCCTGCGTGAGTTTCGCAGCCGCCACTCAGGGGCCACTGAAGCGGTGGGCTACGGTAAGTGTTTGATGCTGTGGCATATGATTCGCCAAAGCGTCGGGGATGAAGCGTTCAAGAAGGGGCTTCGGAGTTTCTTCGCTGAGTTCACCTACAAGCGTGGTTCCTTCGATGACATCGCCAAATGTATTGGTGAGGCTGCGGCAACCGATCTGGGTGATTGGATGAGATCGTGGATCGAAGGAACCGGAGCACCGGAGTTTCGACTGACGGTGGAGCCGAGTCAGGAGCTGTCGCGTATCGTCATCGAGCAGGTTCAGGAGCAGGACTCCTATCGGGTTCGGCTTCCGGTTCAGTATCAGCTGACGACTTCATCTGGATGGTCGCAAGAGATTTTTGAGTTTACCCCCGGAGATGATGGAACGGTTCCTCGACAGCAGGCCTTCGAGGTGGCGGGTTCGCTGTCTGCAGTGAGGGCCGATCCCTTTTTCGATGTGTTTCGGCTGCTTGATCGATCGGAGACTCCACCGACCATCGGCGATATCTTCGGCGCCTCTTCTCAATTGATCATTCTGCCTTCTCTGAGTCCGAGGCTCGAGGCATGGCGAGCGTTGGCGGAATCCTGGGCTGCCGATGGTGATGTTCGCATCGTCCTCGACACTGAACTGAAAGAAATCCCGCAGGATCGGGCGGTGTGGATCCTCGGCGAGCCGACTCTTGGTGTGGCGAATGAACGGTTGCGCGGGACGATCCTCAACAAGGGATCAAATAGCAGGAAGTTCGAACTTTCTTATTCGACCTGGAAACTGCCGACGATGAAGCCCCCGTATGTAGAGCCAAGGTTGTCTCAATTTGATCACTCCGGGATTCAGGTGGAACGACATCCCGACGATGAAAACCTGACGATTGGATTGATCCGTTGTTACCGAGAGGCGGCGATTCCCGGTCTGGCGCGAAAACTGCCTCACTATGGCAAGTATTCCTATCTGCTATTTGAAGGCGATGAGCCAACCAATATGGCGAAGGGGGAATGGGCGGCCGACACTTCTCCTCTTTCGTGGACAGCAGAGGGAGTTTCGGTCGAGGAGATCGAAGATTCGCGCGAACCTCTCACGCGACCAGGTCCGGTCCTCGATGAAGATCGCATGATCTCGGATGTGCGTTGGCTCGCTGATCCGCAACTGGAAGGGCGAGAAAACGGTTCCGCCGGACTGGAACGAGCGACGCAGTGGGTTGCGGACCGGTATGAAGAGATCGGTTTGCAACCAGCGGCCTCCGACGGCAGTTTCTTCGACTCCTGGAGCGAGCAAGCCCAGATCGGAGGCGAGACCAGAACCGTAGCGTTGCGCAATGTCATCGGCATGATCCCCGGTACCGATGCTACGCTGGCGGGGCAATCGGTGGTGGTGCTGGCGCATGTCGATCATCTCGGGCGCGGTTGGCCCGATGTTCGAGAGGGTCATCAGGGTGAGATTCACCCGGGAGCCGATGACAACGCCTCAGGCGTGGCGGTTCTTCTTGAAGCAGCGCGGGTTATCGCCGGTACCCATCGTCCAGCACGGACCGTCATCTTCGTCGCCACCAGTGCCGAGGAGTGGGGGTTGCGAGGTGCACGCCGATACATCCAATCGATGGAGAAATGGCCCGCAGAAAAGGCAATTGCAGTGATCAGCATCGATGCTGTCGGTCGTCTCTCTGACGGAGAATTGCTGGCACTGGGAACCGGCACCGCGACGGAGTGGGTACACATCGCTCGGGGCATCGGGTTCACCACTGCCGTGCTTTCGACCGCGGTAAAGGATGATCCAGGGGGATCCGACCAGGTTCCCTTCCACGAAATAGGAATCCCTGGCATTCAACTCACCACCGGAGCGCACCAGGATTACCATCGTCCCAGTGATACCGCTGACAAGATCGATGTCGCGGGGCTGGTTTCAGTGGCCACCTGGTTGCGGGAAGCGCTGGTGTATCTCTCTGATCGTCCCGGTCCTTTAACCTCCACCCTCGCGGTGGGGCAGGAGGGGATTACGGAACCGGCTCAACCCAGGCAGGGACGAAGAGTGATGCTTGGCACCGTCCCCGATTTCACCGACACCGGACCCGGAGTCAGGATCGATGATGTGGTTGAGGGTTCTCCGGCAGCACAGGCTGGCCTCGTCACCGGGGATCGCCTGTTAGCCATCGATGACCAACCGATCAATGANCTGCGNGGTTATGCGGAACTACTTCGGAAGCTGGAACCAGGAGTTGATGTGGTCGTGCATATCGACCGGGATGGAGAAATGCTCAAGATCCCGGTGACACTGGTAGCGCGTTGATCCTGAACGGTCTCGAAACAGATCACTCTCGGTTATTGCCGACTCCGAAATAACTGGCATTGGGGTGATGGAAAACCAGCGCCGATACACTCGCCTCGGGGTCCATCATGTAGCCCTCGGTGAGCTCCACTCCCAGGTGTTCTTCCGGCTGAAGGAGTCGCCAGATCACTTCCTGGCATGAGAGGTCAGGACAAGCGGGGTAGCCGAAGGAATATCTCTTGCCACGGTAATTGGCTCGGAAAAGATCCAACTTCGTCATCGACTTCGTATCCGGATGCCCCCAGCCTGCTCGAATGGTGCGGTGGATTCGTTCTGCCAATCCTTCGGCCATTTCCACCGCAAGAGCCTGGATGGCGTGAGATTTGAGGTATTCGCCTTCTCGCATCCAGGCCTGAGACTGTTCACGAACCTTGGACCCTGCCGTGGTGACCAAGATGGCGAGATTGTCGACCGGGCTTCCATCCTGATCAGGAGCGAGAATATAGTCACAGATCGATCGATGTGGTGGCTTCTGCTGGCGGGGGAAAGCGACTCTCTCGATGGGCTCGAGGGACTTTGGATCATGGATGAAGATTTGATCCGCCATTGAACTGGCGGGGAAATGTTGCCACATCGCCTTGGGGACCAGGAGATCCCTCTGTCGAACTTCGTCCAGAAGTTCCAACATCATCTCCTGGAGCCGAATCGCCTTTTCGTCACCGGAAGCGATCTTCTTCTCGAAATTGCCCCGGAGGCCCATGTGTCTTCCGTAAAGCATCTGCGGATTGATGAGAGGGAAAATCTCTTCTGAAGGGATCTGAGTTTCGATGTGAAGTTCCAGATCGGGTGCCATCGATACAGAATCGAGTATCGGGATTTCCGGTGAGCGGTCAGGGAGAGTGATCTGTGCTACTGCTGTCCTGCTGCTACTTGATCCACCAAGGATGATCCGTTCTTGATTGCGTCGGTTATCCTCGATGAAAGCAGAACGGCGTTTCTGATCGAATAGTGCATTGACGATATCGAGACCATTCATCGCATCTTTGGCATAGATCACCGGAGAATCGGTAACTTTCTGAATTTTCATGGCAGCGAACTTCTCGGACAGTGCCGCTCCTCCGACGAGGATCGGAAGATCGATAGCCGCAGATTGAAAATCTTCTGCGGTGGTGACCATCTGCTGGGCCGATTTTACCAGCAGGCCAGAGAGGCCGATGGCATCCGGTTGGTGTTCCAGGATGGCGCTGATCAACTGGGCCGGCGGAATCTTGATTCCCAGATCCACCACTTCAAATCCATTGTTGGAGAGGATGATGTGGACAAGATTTTTCCCGATGTCATGCACATCGCCCTTTACTGTTGCTAGCAAGATCTTCCCGCGTGAACTTGATTCAAGTTTTTCCATGTGCGGTTCGAGGAAAGAGACGGCAGCCTTCATCGCTTCGGCACTTTGCAGTACCTCTGCCACGATCAATTCATTGTCATTGAAAAGTCGGCCCACTTCGGACATCCCGGTCATCAGTGGGCCGTTGATGATTTGAAGAGGGGTTTCATATATATCGAGGGCTTGCTCAAGAGCTTCTTCGATACCTTCCTTGGTGCCTTCGATGATGTTGCGAGCCAATCGTTCCGGAATGGGAAGCTCAAGGAGAGGTGATTTGCCCTCCATCGCCACTTTTCTGCCACGGAAATGCTCTGTAAATGTGGCAATCGGATTCGGAGTCCTTTGCCAGATCAGATCTTCACACAGATTCCGCTCTACCTCCGGGATGGAGGCATATCGTTCCATCCGTTCAGAATTGACGATGGCCATGGAGAGTCCGGCCTGGATGCAGTGGTAAAGGAAAACCGAATTCAAGACCTCGCGACCTGCTGGTGGTAGACCGAAGGAGACGTTGCTGATTCCCAGAGTAGTACTGCAACGGGGAAATCTTTTACTGATGGCACGGACACCTTCGATGGTGGCCTCTGCCGAGGCGGTGTACTTCTGGTCGCCCGTTCCGACCGGAAAGACCAGCGGATCAAAGATAATATCTGTCTCAGGGATCGAGTATTTTTCTGTCAGGAGCTGGTAGGACCTTTCTGCGATCTCCAGTTTCCGTTCGGTCGTGACGGCCATCCCATCGGCGGGATCTTCGTCGATACATCCAACTACCAAGGCAGTGCCATATTTCTTGGCGAGCGGAACTACCGCCTCAAAGCGGTCCTCACCATCTTCCAGGTTGATGGAGTTGATGATTGATTTCCCTTGGCACAATTTCAGTGCTTCCTCGATGACCTTTTCATCGGTGGAGTCGATCATCAACGGGGCCTTGATCATGCGTGTCAGCAGTGGAAGGAACCGGAGCATGTCGTCAAGTTCTTCCCGATCTGGATCTGCCATACAGACATCGATGACATGAGCTCCGCCCCGTGCTTGTTTTCTTCCGATCTCTGCGGCTTTCTCGAACTCCTCCTTGGCAATCAACTTCTTGAAGCGNCGGCTTCCGATGACATTGGTTCGCTCTCCCACGACCAGTGGAATGGTGTCTTCACTGATCTCTACGGTTTCGATACCGGAAACGAGAGGTCGCGGTTCTTTTGACCAGGATCTGGGTGAGAATTGATCGGCCAGATCGACCATGGCTCGGATGTGATCGGCGGTTGTTCCGCAGCAACCTCCGATGACGTTGACCCAGTTTTGTTCGAGAAATGGACGGAGGTGCTGAGACAAGATCTCGGCAGTCTCCTCGTAGTTGCCATCCGAATCGGGCAGGCCCGCATTGGGGTAAACGGAGACCGGAAATGCAGAGATCCTGGCGAGAGATCGAAGATGGTCGGTCATGAATCGTGGTCCGGTGGCGCAGTTCATTCCGATGAATAGAGGCTGGAAATGTTCCACGCTAGCGTAGAAAGCCTCGATCGATTGACCCGCCAGCATCGTACCCATCGGTTCGATGGTGCAGGAGATCGCGATGGGGCGCGAGAAGCCGACATCGTTTGCTGCTTCTTCGATACCGTGTATCGCGGCTTTTAAATTGAGAGTGTCCTGAACCGTTTCGAGAAGCAGCACATCGCTGCCTCCGCGTAACAGGCCGCGTGCTTGAACACGAAAATGCTCACGCATTTCGTCGAACGTAATCCCACCGGTGACGGATAGAGTTTTTGTTGTGGGCCCCATNGATCCGAAAACCCACTTGGGGCGATCTGGCGAACCAAACCGGTCCGCTTCTTCCCTGGCAAGCTGGGATGCAACGAGATTAATCTGCTCTGTTTTCGATTCCAGCTGGTATTCAGCCAGTACTAGCGGTGTGGCTCCGAAGGTGTTGGTCTCGATGCAGTCACAGCCAGCTTTCAGGTATTCTTGATGAATTGACCGAACGACGTCAGGGCGGGTGAGGACGAGGTTTTCATTACAGCCCGCCAATTCCTCTCCACCGAAGTCGTCGCCACTGAGATCCTCCTCCTGGAGCGCGGTACCGGTGGCTCCATCGATGACCAAAATTCGTTCTCTCAGTTGTGAGAGAAAACGATCTTGGATCTCTTTTGCAGTGATGTCTGAAGGATTCAATGGCATGCCTAATTCTACTGAACCTAGCAACTGAGTATGCCAAGTATATTTCTAGTTAGTGGTCGGGGATACCGTAACGAGAGCAGTACAGATCACTTCCTGGGATCTATGGGGGGGGGCTCTATCCGTTCGAGAGCCTGTTTGAGAAGAGACTGCGTTTGGGCCAGATCCTGTAGTTCTCGTTTCAGCTCAAGATGTTGTGTGACCATCTCGATCCGTTCTTGCTGGGCAAGTTTCAACGTTTCCTCAAGTGAGGAGATGTGGTTTTTCAACGCTTGCTGATCCTGGGCAGACTTCTCAAGGGTACCTTTTAACTTCTCCAGTTCTGCGGTTATCGCTTCCTGTTGTTGTTCAGATTGCGCTGTCTCATTCTTCATCTTGTCCTCGAGGTCGCCCAGCTCTGTCTGGACTCCAGCCAGGCTGTTTCGGACAGTCACGACCTCGGTATCGATGCGTTTTACCTCTTGATCGAGGTGCTCAACTCCCACCTCCAACTCGACCTGGGTTTCTGAAAGCTGGTCGATCTGTTGCTGTTGATAGTTGTCCGTGAACAGGAACAGGGCTGCTAACCCCAGTACGAGGACAAGAATCAGGACCCCTATACCCTTCATCGGACATTTCTCCAGACCATTCGCATTGGCGGTGGGGGTGGGATTCGAACCCACGAGGGCTGTTACACCCTGCCGGTTTTCAAAACCGGTGCATTAGACCACTCTGCCACCCCACCAGCGTTGAGCGATTTCCAGCGACGGAGTTAGATTACTACATCCGTTTCTTTTCGTCACCGGCCTCGGAGGGACCACGGAGAACACGGTCCTTTCTCAGTCTCTCCAGGCGCTTCTCCCGCAGTTCCTGAGCCAGATCTCGGAGATCTTCAGGATGATCATGTTCATCCAGCACCTCTATACCCAGGATCGTTTCGAACAGATCCTCGGTGGTGACCAGTCCGCATGTGCCGCCATGCTCATCTGCGACCATGGCGATCGGGTCCTGTCCACTGGTCAAGTCCGCCAGAGCTTGGCGAAGGGTGGCAACTTCCGGCACGAATCGAATCTCTCGGCGATATTTGGAGACAGGAGTAGTTTTGGGAGCCCCCTCGATGTGGGCCATCAGAACTTCGCGTAGGAGTATGTAACCTGTCACTTCATCACGTGTGGGGCCATGGATAGGGATTCGACTCGGCAGCTGTCCTCGACGAAACTCTGCCAGAACATCTCCAATGGTGGCGTTTTGCCACAGGTCCCGGATGACCGTTCGAGGTGTCATTACATCTCCGACCCGGATCTCATCGAGGCGTAGTATGTTGCGATACAGCGCCTCCTCATGTCGGGCGAGGGTCCCCTCGGATCCAGCGAGATGGATCATCGCTTCCACTTCACCCCTGGATACATTTTCAGAGGATTTGCTCCGGAACAGCTTGGTGAACCACAAGGTGAAGAGCAGAAATGGCTGCATCAGCCTTGTCAGGAGTTTCAGGGATACCCCGACAAACCCTGATAGTTTTCGAGAGTGGGAAGTCCCGAGTGTTTTTGGGATGATTTCCGAGAGGGTCAGGACCAGGAAGGTGAACAGAGCGGAGAAGATTCCCACAGCAGCGCGAAAATCTTCGAATTCTCTGGCAACCAGGTATCCAGAAATGGAGGCACCAAGGGTGTGGGAAATGGTGTTGAGNACCAGAATNGCACCGATCGCTTCNTCGANNCNNNNTTNNTTCANCTCCAGAAGCCANCGNATGCCNNNTCCCTGNNNNCNNCGTTCTTCCAGACTCGCNACNGANACNGANAGAANNNCNGCTTCGAGNAGNGANCANAGGAAGGANANGANCAGGGTCAGGGAGACGACGGCGATGAGCAGGTTCACGGGCTTCCATCCAGGTGGGAATGACCACCTGGATCCAGCATAACCGGATCCAGGCTGCCGGCGATCCAATCGAAGAATTCGGGGGAATCTGAGCCATTGGTTATCGGAACCTNGTACAGACTTTACACTTTACACTTTATAAAGTATGTGCCACTCTTTGCCCGGGGATGTCCGGTTCTTCGGGTCCGTATTCGCGCTGGCTGAGGTCAGAGGGTGACCCTGGTTGGTTCGTAAACGGCCACAGAGGGAAGGACATCGCTCCGGTGGATTGCCGGTAAATCGTTGCAAGTTTGTTGTTTCTTGCGCGAACCGTGCACCGAGGGCGAAACGGCGAAGGTGGTTTGCAGCAAACACTTTCGAGAGTGAAACAGGAGAACTTACGTCAACGTGACAAGAATTTGAGCAGATAAGGGTCTAGCTCCGCTAATCGGAGCCGGAAGGGGACAGATGGAGAATCAGGATACGAACCAAAGTAGGGATGAGCGCAGGCCGGTCGAGTCAGCGTTTAACTTCAATAATTTTTGGGCAGGGCTTGGCTCCGGAGGAAGAACCATTGCAGGTATCTTCGTCGTCATCGCAGCCTATTTCATCTTTCTGGACAAAGGAGATACGAATTGGGTAGAGATTCCTTTCGCGGAGGGGGAATCGCAGCACAAGTCTCAATTCGTCGAGACTCTCCGGGACGAACAAGTGGAGTTCCGCTACACACCGCAGGGTCAGATCCAGGTTTCCAACAAGAACATCGGCAAAGTTCTTTCGATGCTCCAGGGCATTCCGGGTACAGGCGTTCGCGAGGACCCTTTTGGTTGGATTCGTCAATCGGATTCCATCCTCGGAAATACTCGCCAGAGAGAGCAGAGATGGGAGAGGTCTCATATCCAGAGGCTGGAGGAAGACATCGCTCGCCTCGATGGGATTTTCTCCGTAAGCGTGACCCCGAGCAGCGCATCCTCAAGCGCCGTCATCGGATCTAATCGTAAGATCAATGGTGTAAGTGTTCAGGTCATGCTCAATGAAGAAATTCGGCAAGAGGGAATCAGCCAGGAAGTGGCGCGTGCTATCGGACTCCATGTTTCTGGGGCGTATGCGATCACTCTGGACAAGATCGTCCTCACGGACACTTTTGGTCATCACTATGATCTCGTGAACCCGAAACTGACCAATGGTGACGTAATAGACAAGAAGAAAAAGGTAGAGGGTTACGTTACCAATTACCTCAATTCCATTTTTTCTACTGATATGTTCCGGGTCACGGTGGCTGTCAGTCTACAAGAACCGGTTGAGGATCGTGGCTTCATTGATAATCGGTTCCCTGTTGTTCGAGGGATTCATGACATTCAAGAACAGGTTGCGGGACTTACGACCACCTCTTCTCAATTTGCCGATACGGTAATTGCTCGAGCGACCGTTCAGCAGATTCCATCCTATTCCGATTCCGACCCAGCCGTGAATTCCGTCGACGAAGTGGCAGTTACCGTCATGCTAGATCGTGAGAAAGCTCTCGCCATCGCAACGGACCGCTTTCGAGGAACCTCGAATCGTGGAGTAAGCGCTGTAGTGGCCGGGCTGCAAGTCGAGGAGACTCCGGAAGCGTTGCGGGTTCTCCGTGGATTTACCACTGAAGTCGCCAACGGTATAGAATCACACCTGAAAGTGCATCTGGGGAAAGATACCGACGTCGAAGCCAGAGTATTCCCGGTCCGCTTCGGAGGTTTCACGACCGCGGCCGCCGTGGCTACCCCGTTCTTTCCTGGTCCCACAAGCCAGAACAACAACTTCCCGTTCCTGGTTCTGGTGTTCTTCGGAATCGCATCGATATTCGTGATGCTACGTGACGGTCCTGTCGACGTTCCTCGTCAATCAGCCATCCAGGGTTTCCGAATCTCTGGTTCTTCTTCTGTAGCCGGGATCCAGGCGGCCATCGATACGTACAGGGATGAAGAAAGCCAGTTTTCCTACGATCACTCGATGGAGATAATCCGAAACCTCACAGTGGCGGAATCGGTCACCATTCTGCGCCAGGTGATCTCTGGTACACGAGACGATTTACCGGGTTGTGAGATTCTTGCGCTGTTGATCCTCGATCAAGGCGGGAATCGCGAACTGATCTTCCAGCAACTGAATTCGGATGAATTGGCAATCCTGGGAGAATTGATCCAGGAGGCCGGCGTCCTTACTGGAGATTCGATAGAAGATGCGATGGCAGCCCTGGACCTGTTCAAAGGTGGGCGCGCAGATTTTTCTACCGGGATATCCCTCCCGCCATTTGTCAGCACGGTTCCCGGTTCCTCGAATGTGGATCAATCCGTTCTCAATGACATAAGAGCTACGGATCCCGATCTTGCAGAGCTGATCGAACGCAATCGTCAGGGAAGTGAATCCCGGGAGGTTCAGTCGTCATGAGTGATCCTGTCTTCTCTCGATCGGTTACTGAAAGTGCCCAGGATGGAAATTCTGTTGAAACGGCACATCTGCGACTGAACGCACTCCAGGTCGCCTATGCAGAGCTGCGTAGGAAACTGGTCCAGGAGGGAAACGAGATGAAGGCCGCTGTGGAGTTGGCCAGGAAAGAAACGGATGAACACGTTCACAGGAAGATCTCGGAAGCGAACCAGAGGGTAGCGGAGATCGAGGAAGATGCTCGACTTCGCGGCGAGACTGTCGGCCAGAAAGAAGGTGTCGAAGCTGGTTTTTCGGAGGGTCTACAGAAGGGCCTTGAAGAAAGCAGACGCCAAGCTGACCACCAGGTCCAAGAAAGGGCGCTGGCTTTGCTCGGGGATCGATGTGATTCGACATCTCAATTGTTGATGAGTGTCCTCGAGGAGTTCACCGGTTGCTGGAAACAGACCATCGATGAGGTTCGCCGAGATACGGTCGCATTGGCTCGTGGAATTGCGGAGCGAATCTTACGCAAGGAGATCGTCGAATTCCCGGAGCTGGTAACCGAGAACATCGAATTGGCGATCCAGAGAATCGGTGACAGGCGAAAAATTCAGATCGAAGTGAATCCAGTAGATTTGACAACTGTTNTCGAGTTNCTTCCGGCTCTCGGTAAGAAGATACAGGNGGCTGAAGGTGCTGAAGTGATAGGAGTGGAGTCCATCTGCCGTGGAGGGTGCCGCGTTCGAAGTGAGACCGGCAGTGTCGATCTCGGGATAGATACACAGCTCGATCTGATCGAATCAGCTCTTATCCAGGATACGCAGGAGAGTTAGATGAATTTGATGTCTGCACTGAAGGCGGTAAACCTGGATGATCTCGTTCGGGTTCGTGGGGCAGTGGTCCGCGTCATCGGTGTTATCGTCGAAGCTGAAGGCCTTTCACTGCCAGTAGGCGCAGAATGCACCATCGTGACTCGTGATGGAGAACGCGTTGTGGCCGAGGTGGTGGGCTTCGACGAGGGCAGAACGCATCTATTGCCAGAAGATGGAAGCGATGGAATTGCCCCCCGTGACGAAGTGATTCATGACGGAGAGATTCCCTGCGTTGCAGTGTCGCAACATCTGCTAGGTAGGGTGGTGAACGCACGAGGAGTTCCGATAGACGGATTGGGTCCCTTGCCCATCCGAGACAAGATGCCCATCAGCAGTGATCCGATCCCCGCATTGAAACGTCAGAAGATTCGCAAGCCAGTGCACACCGGGATAAGGGCTCTCGATTCGATCTTGACTGTCGGGTTGGGGCAACGGCTCGGTATCTTCTCTGGTAGCGGTGTCGGCAAGTCGACACTTCTGGGCATGATCGCCAGAAATACAGAAATTCCAGTGCGAGTGATTGCCTTGGTGGGAGAACGGGGTCGAGAGGTTCGAGAGTTCATCGAGAGAGATCTCGGTCCACAAGGGCTGGCACGAAGTGTCGTGGTGGTGGCAACCGGAGACGAAGCAGCTGTGATGCGTTTGAGAGCGGCTCGGGTTGCAACATCCATCGCCGAATGGTTTCGCGACCGAGGCGAGGATGTGCTTTTGCTTGTCGACTCCATCACGCGTGTTGCTCTTGCTCAGCGTGAGGTGGGGCTTTGTGCCGGCGAACCGCCGACAACAAGGGGTTACACCCCGAGCGTCTTCGCGATGTTACCGAGGCTTCTCGAAAGAACGGGGCCAGGTGTCACCGGAAGCATCACTGCTTTTTATTCGGTATTGGTCGAGGGAGACGATCAGCACGATCCGATAGGGGATGCAGTCCGTGGCATTCTTGACGGTCAGGTTTGGTTATCGAGAGACCTCGCCAACAAGGGCTGGTTTCCACCCATCGACCCCTGTTCCAGTATTAGCAGATCGATGAAATCTGTTGTTGACGAAGAACATTTTGAAGCTGCTCGGTCACTCGTTGAGAAGGTGGCAATTCATAGTGAGATCGAGGACATGGTCCGTCTCGGTGCCTATGTAAAAGGTCATGATTTGCGTTCCGACGAAGCTATCGATGCGATTCCACTGATAGAAAAGTTGCTCAGACAAGAGCCAGAAGTGGCGAGTGACTTCTTCGAAACCCGGAATCGTTTGATTGAGATCGCTCGAGGATCTCATCGGAAGGCGAAGTAATGTCACAAACTAAATACCACCTCGATTCTTTGTTGCGCCTTCGGAAATCAGAAATGGACGCGGAACTCGTACAGCTATACCGCTGTGTGAGAGATCTCCACGTCAAACAAGAACGGATCAGGGAAACAGAAGTAGAACATCATGCTGTCATCCATTCGATTCGGGAATCTGATCAGGATGGGAACGATCTTGGTCAGCTGATAGTGCATCGCCACTACCTGGCGAGGCTGAGGGATGAGGCGAAAGAACACGCCGAAATAGCTGATCGACTTGCGAAAGCTGCTGACGAAGTCCGAGAGCAAGTCGAGATGGCAGTGAATAGATATCGCATCGTCGAAAATCTGAGCAATCGAAGAAGAACGCAGAATCGTGAACGGGTAACGAAGATCACGGAACGGATTGTTGAAGACGAAATAACCACTCGGTTCGCAAAACGCGTCCAGATTGAGAACGAAGAACAACGAGTGGCTTCGCGTGACGTCTTCCGGGGAGAGTGATTGATGATGGAATCTGAAAAGGAGTCACGGATGTTGGCACCCTCGGCACTGAAAAATAGTGGTGGATCTCGGGTTCTGGTCGGATTGGCTCTGGCCCTCATTTTCTCGATGACATCTGTATCGATCGAAGCGCAGCAGTGGCCAACAGGGAATACGGATAAACCAGTCACCGTGAACTCCGTTCCCGATGCACGACTTGCAAACGGCGGTGTGATTGCAATGGATTCGGCGGGGAGCCCCGATTTCATCTGGAGGACTCTCCAGGCAATCGCAGTCATCGTTGCCATCGCTGGTGTTGGTATCGGTGGCCTCGTATTGGTTCGGAGATTCGCTCCCGGCGTCATTCCGGGTACCGATGCAAGGATGAAAGTACTGACAAGAATTCCGATGGGTAACCGCCAGAGCATGGTCATCGTAAAAATTGGAGAACGAGTCCTGGTCGTCGGTGCATCTCCAGGTCGAATCGATTGTCTCAGCGAGATTACCGATTTCGATGAGGTACAGGACCTCAGTTACGGAAGTGAGTTTTCCCATCAGATCGAGAAGATCAGGAACGACACAGAAGACGACCAGTATCAAGTTGTGAATGTAGAGGATTCTGCTTCCGAGGATGTGAGAAACGAAATTCAATGGCTTCGGGATCGCCTCGATGGTTATGGAGATCGAGTTGAAGGAGAAACACAGACGTGATCAGATTCCGACGATCTCTGATACTGGGAGTTCTCTGTGCCATCGCCATCCTCTTGATGACTGCACCAGAGGCGTTGGCCAACGAGGGTAATAGTCCAGACGATGGCATAGTCGAGAAAATTCTGAGCGGATCGCCAGAGAACATCGGCGTTTCATTGCGTTTGATTCTACTTGCGACAGTACTATCTATCGCACCGGCGTTGTTGCTACTGACGACCTGTTTTACCCGAATCATCGTGGTGCTCGGATTTGTCCGACGAGCTATTGGAACCCAGGATTCACCTCCAAATCAGGTAATGATCGGGCTGTCTCTGATGTTGACCGTCGCGGTCATGGGGCCGATCTGGGGTGACATCTACAGCAATGCCATCCGGCCCTATGCTGAGCAAATTCCAGTTGAATCAACCGGTAAAATTCCTACTGGCGAAGAAGCGTTTTCCTACGCAGAAACCAGGGTCAGGGAATTCATGTATCGCTTCATCAATGAAAGCGATCTCTTGCTTATGGCACGCGTTGGTGCGCCTGTCGTGGTCAAAAACCAGTACACAGAAGAAGGTTTCATCACCAGTGACTTTCTTGAAACACTACCAACGACAGTGATCATGCCCGCCTTTGTACTCAGTGAATTACGAAGAGCATTCGAGATGGGATTCATGATCTATCTGCCATTCGTTGTCATAGATCTAGTGGTTTCGGCGATTCTGGTTTCGATGGGTATGTTGATGCTTCCACCGGTACTCGTGTCCCTTCCATTGAAGGTACTGGTGTTCGTGCTGGTAGATGGATGGGGTCTGGTTGTTGAGCAACTGATGGTTTCAACAATGGTAACGGTGGCCGGCTGATGAGATTTGATGCAGCCATCGATGTACTTCAGGGAGCATTGGCCGTCGCCATGCAACTGGCAATCCCGATATTGCTGGTGATGTTGGTGGTTGGAATTGTGATCAGCCTGTTCCAGGCCCTGACTCATTTGCAGGATCAAACGATCACTTTCGTACCAAAGATCATCGCAGTGGTGGTGGCACTCTTTTTGTTGCTTCCGTTGCTGTTGGGTTGGACGACCGATTACGCCCGTAATTCGATTCAGGAGTCTGCTCGGACATTTGAAGGAGGTGAACAGCGGTGAATGAACTGCTGCAATTCTCCGCCAATACCTGGGTCGTTTGGCTGCTTGTTTTTCTACGAATTTCCGGGGCGATGATGGTCTTTCCCGTCTTTTCTTCGAAGACCATCCCAACACGGATTAAAGGTGCGATAGCGGCTGTGATCGCCTTGTGTGTGGCACCGATCATCTCCGGAGAGTCGATACAGATGGCTTCCAGCGACATTACCACGCTGTTTGCCAGTCCGCTTTCTGCTGCCGTCGCCCTCTGTGGAGAACTTGCTCTCGGTTGGGTACTCGGTGCCACCGCGGGAATCTTGATGTGGAGTGTTCATCTGGGCGGACAGCTTCTTTCCCAGGATTCAGGCTTTGCTTTCGGACAAGTGGTAGATCCGTCAACGGGCCAGTCCACCACTCCGTTAACGACACTGCTGATGGTGTTTGCGGGACTTGTCTTTCTGGCTCTTGAAGGCCATCGGCTGGTCATACTGTCTCTCTATGGATCGTTCGAAACGGTGCCGCCAGGACTGTTGGGTAACATATTTAACGGTGCGTTGTCGGTAGATTCAGCGACCATCGTTACTCAGGAGATGGGCAGTCAAATCTGGAGTCTTGGTTTCCAGATCGCTTTGCCAGCATGTGTTGCCTTGATGGTTACGACCATCGGTCTTGGGGTACTGGCGCGAACAATTCCAGAGATGAATGTTTTTGTTGTAGGATTTTCGATTCGTACGGGAGTCGGGATGCTGGCTCTATTCGTGACTTTGCCATTTATCGCTGAAATCTATCGGTTTGTTATCGGGCTAGGACTTCAGGGTTCGGAGCTGATCCTCCGTGGAATCGGGGGGATCTGAGTCATGGTCGGATTCTTTGATCACGATGAAAAGTCCGAGGCTCCGAGCGCCAGAAGATTGGAACAAGCTCGACTCGCCGGCAAGGCCGCTTTCAGCGCGGACCTGGTGGGAGCTCTGGTCCTGATTGCGGGATTTTGCGGGATCCTGCTCTTTTCGAGCACGATTTTCGTGGCCCTGTCGACGACGATGAGTGGGATTCTTGGCAATTTGTCAAATACGAGAGTCGATGGATCGACAGCAGGTCTGTTCCTTTACGAGGTCCTCGAACAAGTCGTTGTGATTGCAGGNCCCNTCTTGCTCTTGTTGCTGATCGTAGCCGGTCTGTCGACCTGGTTGCAGGTTGGTTTCCGGGTTCGGTTTGCGGAGATCATTCCAGATGTAGAACGCGTTGATCCATTCAGAAATGGCAGACGAATTTTAGGTCTAGAGGGATTCGGTAAGTTGGCTTTTGGATTTTTGAAGATCGCAGCAGTGGGTATGGTTCTGTGGATCGGCGTCAGAGGGATGCTATTTGGTCCCGAGGCGATTGTAGATATCGGTATGTCTGATCCGGNAATNGCCTGGAGTGTTGCAGGAGATCANCTGTTCTGGATTTTCCTGAAGGTCTGTGGAGTTCTGCTACTGATTTCTGCTGCAGACTGGGCTTACAGGCGCTGGCAATATCAAAAGTCCATGTTGATGAGTCGAGCCGAGGTCAAAGATGAGAACCGTGAAGTGCACGGTGATCCACAAATTCGTCGTCGTCGTAGACAGCTTCACGAACAAGTTCTCAAGGGAATAGCACTTCCAGATCTTTCAAGTGCACGAGTAGTCCTTACGGCTGGACCTTCAATTTCAATAGCCCTTCGATACGAGGAGGGAAATGCTGAGGCTCCCATGATCATCAGGATTGGACATGGTGAAGCTGCGATCCAGATCAAAAACGCCGGTCTGGAAGCGGGAATTCCGATTCTGGACGACGTGTTGCTGGCCACCGATCTCGTCAATAGCGGGGTCGAGGGCGAGGTAATTCAAAAAAGTCTGTTCGAGCGCGTTACCGAGGTAATCGGTTCATTGGCGACGCCGGAGTCAAGCTGCGCAGAAATTCAATCACAGGTACCGAGAAGAGAAGGATGATGAACGAAGCCCNGATGGAAACTCTGGTACCAANTCCGCACTGGAAGGATTCCATCGGAAGGAATCGTGACCTTGCTCTGGTGCTTGCGCTGGCGGGAATCCTGGTCGCCATTTTGGTACCCTTGCCTGGTACGGTGATGGATGGCCTGCTCGGCGCAAACATCGCATTTTCCCTACTGGTCATCCTCACGGTCGTGTATCTGAGGAAGCCGTTAGAATTTGCTGCCTTCCCGTCGATGTTGTTGCTGATAACTCTCTATCGACTTGCATTGAACATCGCCACAACCCGACTGATTTTGAGTCGGGCGGGTGAAGAAGGCGAGTACGCAGCTGGTGAAGTTGTGAACTTCTTTGGAAATTTTGTTTCTGGCTCGAACCTTGTCGTTGGATTCATCATTTTCGCTGTACTGGTGGTGATTCAGTTTGTTGTTGTGACCAAGGGGGCAACCAGGATTGCAGAGGTTGCCGCCCGGTTTACTCTGGACAGAATGCCCGGTTCACAGATGGCCATCGATGCCAATCTGAATTCTGGCAACATCTCGGCAGAAGAAGCAAAGAACGCCCGTGTGGAGCTTGCTCGTCAGGCGGACTTCTACGGGGCGATGGACGGTGCGTCCAAGTTNGTTCGTGGGGATGCCATTGCCGGNGTCATCATCACGATGATCAATATCGTAGGTGGCCTTGCTATCGGAATTTTCCAATATGGAATGANTTTCTCCGAGGCGGGCAGGGTGTTCACTACACTCACCATCGGAGATGGACTCGCCACCCAATTACCAGCTCTCATCATCAGTATCGCGGCTGGATTGATGGTGACGAGAGCTTCCACACATGAACAGATAGGCCACGCCGTAGTCGGGCAAGTTTTTGCAAACCCCCGTGCACTGGTGATCACTGCCGCGGTTCTGTTGTTACTCGCTTTTACTGGACTACCGACTGCGGTTCTAGGATTCCTGGCGGTTCTATTTGTGACGATTGCCTATCTGACTCGAGTTCCGCCAGTGAGAAGTGTGNCTCGTGGGGACTCCAAGAAGCACTCGCACGATGATTCCAATGTCACTACAGGGGGCGTCAATCACCGTGCGCGAGTTCAACCTGCAGGTTTTGCCGAGCCTCTCTCTATCGAATTGGGATACAGCCTTCACCGTCTTCTGGANCCTGACGGACCTGGAGTATCCCTTGGACAGAAGATTGAGGATCTTCGTCNGTTGTTATGGACCGAGCTGGGTTTTCGATTGCCCCCGGTCCGAGCCAGCGTGTTGATTCGAGATATCCCACGTCAGGACTACAGAATTCTGCTACGTCAGATTCCATGTGCGTGGGGAACGCTGAGGGCTAATGACGCGATGATCATCGAGGAACAACGTTCGATCGATGCAATCCAAGGGGATGAAATCAGTGAGCCTCTGTTTGGAGTGCGAGCGAAATGGATCTCACTGGAGGAAGGCGAGATGCGCAAGTCTCTCGGCTACCGGGTAGTGAGCGCACAAGATGCCTTGCTGNCCCACCTCAGAAAGACGGTAGAGGACCATCTCCCCGAGCTTCTGACACGTGGGGAAACTCGTAGGATTCTCGATCGGGTCAATGATGAGGTGAAGCCTCTTGTTGCTGAAGTGGTTCCGAACCTGTTGCGGCTGGGGGAGGTCCAGAAGGTNCTCCAGTTGTTGCTTTCCGAGGGAGTTTCGATTCGTGATATGGAGAAGATTCTGGAAACCCTGGGAGAGGCTACCCAGGAAGTTCCTGTTGATGCTCCTCGCGATCTTGTCCGCATCACGGAGCGTGTGAGGACTTCGCTTGGGCGGAGCATTTGCACCCCGNTGATCGATGAAGAGCGTCGGATAAAGGTTGTCACCATCGATCCAGAGATTGAAGAGGCTCTTCTGGATGCGGTTGAGGGTCATGCACCGAGTGAGGTATTGAGGCTACCGCCTCGGCTTCATGAAGGAGTGGTTCAGGCTATCGAAGGTCCGTTGGAAATCTTGGCAGCTGGAGGTCATCCTCCGGTTGTTTTGACGGCCCCGGTTCTTCGAGTCCATGTTAAAAAGCTGTTGGAGAAGGAAGTGCCCTCGGTGGCGGTCCTCTCCTACAATGAAATCGGCCACGGTATTACCGTGGAATCTGCGGGGATGGCGAAGATCGGTGGTTGACCTAGGGGGTCAGACACCACGGTCTTCTGGGGGGAAGGGGACGATGCTCTTGAACGAGCTTAAAGANACAAGCGATGCGGGCCACACTCGTGTCGTTGCGCCCGATTACGCTACTGCAGTCCGCATTTTGCAGGAGCGATTTGGAAGTGACTGGACAGTGGTCCATTCACGTAAAGTTCGTAGATCTGGTTTTTTCGGCTGGTTTGGTGTTTCCGATGTTGTTGTGATCGTGCGCAATGCGAGATCGGATAGCTTCGATTCAGTCGGAGGTTACGAAGAATCAGTACAGCGACCAGGGATTCCGGCCGTTACTACCTCGGGCTTTACCAGAGAAGTTGAAGATTGTTACTCCACGTCAGTTAACGATCGAAGCGACTGCAATGATCTGCTTCGGCACCTGGAAGTTGCCAGGAGCCAAATCGCTTCGGAGTTGCAGCAGTTCTCCAGCACTACGGTTATCGACCGTAAGCCAGAGAAATGGCAGATGGACGGGGGAGAGTCTGCTGATCTCGAATCTGACAGCTTCGAAAACAAAGAAGAATGTGATGTAGAGCAGAGTGATGAAATTAGCGCCACTGCTGCTGCGGGAATCGACGACCCCTTCGATCAGAGCATCGATCCGCGTTTTCTCGGTGCTATCAGATCACTACTCGAATCTTCAGGAATCCCGGCACACGCGTACTCCAAGATCATCGGTTCTGTTTGTGAAGCGCCCATCGATTCGAATCTCTCAGTAACCGAGCTGCAGGACATCGCCTACGCTCGCGTGGGAGCTTGCATACTGGATAGGATTCCAGACACCGCTCCCATCGTTGCCGGGTCGAGCAGTGCTCCCCGGATCGTGGCTCTTGTCGGTCCGACCGGAGTAGGCAAGACCACGACACTGGCAAAACTGGCATCTTACTTCCACCTTGTTGAGAAGAAGCGAGTTGGACTGGTTACTCTCGATTCATACAGGATCGGTGCGATCGAACAATTGCGTCGTTTCGCAGAGATTCTCGGGTTGCCTTTGAAAACCGTGGTGTCTCCTGGCGCAGCGAAGGAAGCGATTGACGGATTCTCGGATTGCGATTTGATCCTGGTTGATACGGCAGGAAGAAGTCAGCGGGACATGGAGCGACTTGCAGAGGTGCGGGATTCTCTCGGAAACATCGACGATATCGAAGTTCACCTTTGTCTCTCGCTGGGAGCGGCGCCAGAAGCAGTGATTGCNGCAGCAGAGTCATTCTGCTTGGTCGGATACGACCGAGTCATCTTTACCAAGCGGGATGAGTCGTACAGAAAAGGATTCCTCTGGGATCTATTCGGTCTCGTTCCTGCCACTGTTTCTTACATCACGTGTGGTCAGGAAGTACCAGAAGACATAGCCGAAGCAACTCGAGATGGCATCAAGGATATGATTCTCGGGGATCAATGAGGGATCAGGCCTGGAAACTGCGGAGAATGATCGAGGAGCGGGTTCTTCCCGTGAAGGGGAGGGCACGTGTATTGGCCATCACCAGTGGAAAAGGGGGTGTTGGGAAAACCAACATCTCGGTCGGGCTTGCCATCGCTGCTGCGACAGCTGGCCTCAGAACTGTACTCATCGATGGAGACCTGGGTCTAGCGAACATCGACGTACTCCTTGACCTGCAGCCGCGCAAGAACCTGGGCCATCTTGTTGACGGGAGTGCGTCCCTCTCTGAGGTTCTCGTCAGGGCTCCGGGGGGGATCCAGGTATTGCCTGGAGCCAGTGGCCTGTCGCGGGTTGCAGATCTCGGGCATCTACAGAAACAGGTTTTGTTCGATAGTCTGGGTCTCCTCACGGAAGAAAACGATCTGATTCTCATTGATACAGGGGCCGGGATCTCCAGGTCGATTGTGGATCTCTGTACCTGTGCAGGAGAGGTGCTGGTGGTGACGACTCCCGAACCCACTGCCATAGTAGATGCCTACGCGATGCTGAAGGTTTTTTCACAAGCAATTCAAGCGCCAAAATGCTGGCTCGTGGTCAATCAAGCGCAGTCTCGTGGCGAGGCGCAGCAAGTGATGGGGCGGATGCGAGGACTGGCACGCCAATTCCTGTCGATAGAGATTGAACAGGGCGGGACAATTTTACACGATCCGAGAGTGCCGGCTTCGGTACGCCGTCGTCAGCATTTTTCCCTGGCCTATCCATCCTCCCCGGCGGCTCAAGGAGTGAGGGCTCTTGGAGAGAATCTGGGTCTTGTAAGAGATAAAGGCAATCGTGGATTTCTGCAGCGCTTGAAAGGACTGATTTCTGGGGATCTAGTGAAGGCCTCAGANCGTACTCATTGAGGCTTCGTGATAGAGCAACAAAAAGGTGATTCCTGGCACGGGAAGTGCCTCAGTGTGCAGTCGAGGTTGCTGAACCGCCCTGGCTTTCCTTTGCGGAGGCCTCACACCTGGCTCCTGGCCAGGGTTGGATTGAGATGACAGGAAGAGGAGTTTCTTTTGGCTCAGACCAAACCAGACGGTATCCGGGAAAACCTCCCTGGAAAATCTACCATGATCGGGAAGACTCGGATGCAGGATGATCCGGAACTGGAGATGGTCTGGATCGAATTCAAGGACACCAGTTCAGTAGAACTCAAACAGGAACTCAAAAATGATCTCCTCGAACGATACCTTCCCATCGTTCGCTACACTGCTGACCGTTTATACATGAAGTTGCCTCAACAGGTCGATGTCGAGGATCTTTATGGAGCCGGGATTTTCGGTTTGATGGATGCGATTGAAAATTACGACCTGAACCGTGGTGTCAAATTTGAAACTTATTGCACCACTCGTGTTCGAGGGTCGATCATTGACTCCTTGAGAGCTCAGGATTGGGTCCCTCGCCTGGTGAGAAGTACCGCGACCAGGATCGATGCTGCCTGGAAAGAACTTGAGAGAGAATCGGGCAGAGAGCCCACCGATCTCGAAATGGCCCAGCATCTGGGGGTTACGGATGAGGAGTTCCAGCTGATGCAGAGGGAAGCGTCGGCAGCGTCACTGGTATCTCTTTCCGATCAGACTCCCGATGATGGAGAATCCCGATCACTACGCAGGATCGATCTCCTTTACGATCAGAAGAGCGAAGCACCTGAAAAAGAGNTNTTGAGGAAATCGATGTACGATTTCATCATGAGCCAATTGGATGAGCGTGAGAAAGAAATCATCATCGGCTATTACAACAATGATATGACGATGAAGGCTATAGGCGGACGTCTCGGGCTCTCGGAATCCAGGGTTTGCCAGTTGCACTCACGGATCATGACTCGCATGAGGCAGCATAATATTAAATACAAGAACGAGTTTCTTCAGGACTAGCGCTATCGCTATGGATTCGTTGGTTTCAACGTCGTAACCTTGGCGTTATGGAAGATCGTGCGACCAACTATCCAGTCCATCTCTACCTTCAAGCCAAGCGGAAGCTCTCCTCCACACGATGGTTGCTTTTCATTGCGGTTTTGTTGGCCGCCATTTCTGTTGCCCAGTTGCTCATTCGGGGTGGGACGCTAACTAGCTTTCCGCACGAATTGAGATATGGAGAGGCGGTCGTTCTCGATCAGGCTCGCAGAGTTGTCGCCGATCCCGGTCTCTATCCGGAGATCGGCAAGGAGCCGTGGCTACTCGACCAGTACGCGCCCTTTTATCCCTGGGTGGCACGTTTTGTGAGTCAGTTTTCGACCACTCCATATGGTGCCGGTAGGTTTCTTTCGCTGATCTCAACTTTGCTGTCGGCAGCAATGTTGGTTCTCATAGTTCGAAGAAGCTCCGGGCTCGCGGTTGGTTTGCTCTGTGGGGCTGCGATGTTGACGATGCTCGAATTCCTGCAGTTCGGGTTTTTGATGCGAGTAGATCCATTGGCTTTGGCGCTGGCGATGGTCGGAAGCTGGTGCACTTTGCAGGCTGGAAACAGGATCAGGCTNCTCGGGGCAGTGTCGTTCTTTTTTGCGGTTTATACTCGACAGACGATGCTGGCATTGTTGCTGGTTAGCTATGGGCAACTGTATCTGCAGGAAGGTCGCAAAGCTCTTCGCTGGCCGCTGGGGTTGCTCGCTGCTGGGCTGGTTTTCTACGGAATTCTTTCTGTTTCGACCGGAGGGCTGTTCCATCAACACGCCGTCCTTTCGAATCTGTTTCCATTCAACTGGGATTACGGCATCCAGAAAGCGTTCGGGTCCTTCGTTCCGTGGAAATTGCCGCTCTTTTTCGCAACATTTCTCGCCCTGGGGTCGGTCCGGGCCGATTTGCGAGTCTCCGTAACGACCTGGTTACCCCTGTGTCTCGCTCTTGTGTTGACGGTTCCGACCTTACTGGCGTGGAACAGTGGGACACTGGGTCGTGATGCGCTCGATCCGATTGTGTGGGGACACGGCATTCTGGCTGCCAGCGCATTGCTGGCGATTTTCCGTTCGCAGGGGGTAGACAAGATCGACGGGTTTCGGGTTCTCCTGGCTCTTTTATCCACTTCTCTGATCGCCAGAATCGGCTCCGATCTCAACTATTTGTTCGAAGCGGGAGTCTTGACCCTACTTGTTTGTGGAACTTCGTTTGGTCGTGTTCCAACCCGGAGGGGAATGGTGATCGTTGTCTTGTTGATGGTTCAGGTGCTGTTTGGACTCTATCAGTGCCGCGGTATCGCCGAGTTTCAACCAGAGAGATTAGAAGAAATACGTTACCGCCAGAAGGTGATCGATGATCTGCGACGATTTCCTGACCCAGTCCTGAGCGAGGAGCCGTGGGCGCTGGCCGAGTCGGCGAGGCCATTACAGATCGAACCCTATACCGCCAGGCAGATGTTTGAGAGTGGAATGTGGGATGGCGATGATCTGGTGGAGGCGATCGAGCAGCAGCGATACTCCGCGATACTCAGGGCCAAGCAGAGGGCGTACGCGGGCTTCGAAACCGATCCTGACGGCCAGCAGAGAGCTTACTTCGGTCCCTGGACCTTCAATGGAGTTCGTTCCTTGCCACCCAAGATCCAGGAAGCCATCGAGAACAATTACAAACCGGTTCCCCGCACCTCGATGATCGAACGGGTCAGTTCGTTATATCTAGAAGGCCGAGAAATCTGGGAGCCGATTCCCCGTTGACCGGCGTCCCGTTGCAATAGAAGAGAAAAAATGGCGGGGGTGCATCGGAATCGAACCGACCTACGACGTTGTTCGCGCCGCACCATGGGTTTGAAGCCCAGGAGGCCCACCAGGTGCCCATTCACCCCCGACGAAAGAGCGAGTGTCCCCACTCTTGTGTCAGGGATCAAGTTTTTCTGGTGTTTCCGGAAGTTCAGCGACGGATCCGGATCCTCAGGTCACCTTCTGCTGGCTTCGCTTCGCCGATGACAGCCTGAATCTCGACCCCTTCGGCCTGGAGGGATTTTCTCAGCTGGTCGACGCTGTCGGCGGATATGGCCAGCAGCAGTCCACCGGAAGTCTCCGAATCGAGGACCAGGGACATTCGATTGCTCGGCACATCTGCGGCCACTTCCAGATGCGATCCGAGGTGTTCCTGGTTTCTCTTCGACCCTCCCGAGACGATTTCCTGGTCGGCAAGTTCTTCAGCTCCGGGAAGAAGAGGTAGGGCTTCAGTGTGGATCTCCAGCAGCACTCCACTGGCGGCTGCCAGCTCGGCCCCATGACCGCAGAGACCGAAACCCGTCACATCGGTGGCGGCTTGAACTCCACAGGCGAGGGCAGCTTTGGCGGCCCCAGCATTGAGTGCTGCCATCGATTCGGTAGCAGATCGGAGTACTTCCGGTGATACCACATTTCGATTCAGTGCAGTGCTCACGGAGCCAGTTCCGAGTGCCTTGGTGAGTACCAAGATATCTCCAGGCTGTGCGCCACCGTTGGTGAGCATTTTCGATGGATCGATGGTCCCGGTCACGGCCAGTCCGTACTTCACTTCTGCATCACGGACACTGTGACCTCCGAGAAGGGCGCAGNGCGCTTCCTCCATCTTCTCTGCTCCCCCGGCGAGGATTTCTCCTAGTANCGAGATGGGGAGTTCCTCTGGGAAGCCAACGATGTTCAGAGCGCTCAGGGGCGTTCCGCCCATGGCATAGATGTCAGAAAGACTATTGGCTGCTGCGATGCGACCAAAATCACCTGGCTCATCGACAATCGGGGGGAAGAAGTCCACCGTTTGTACGATCGCTGCATCGGTTCCAGGAATCCTGATCACCCCNGCATCGTCGAGGGTNTCCGGGCCATGGAGAACTTCCGTGCGAGTGGGCAAATCCAACTGCGAGAGGACCTCGACCAGATCCCCGGGGGCAAGTTTAGACGCTCAGCCGGAACAAGAAGCGTAATTAGTGAGTCGGATGGGAACATCGGCCACGTGAACTTTTCCTTTCAGGAGTCGCGAGGATCACCTGAATCACTGAACCGGTCAAGTCAGGCTCGGTTGGTAATCTCTGCAACCCGTGCAGCGATCAGTNCTACCTCATCTTCGGNGATGGTTCGAACGTCGAGATNGACCGACTCATCGTGAACGGTGGGGAGAACCGCAGGGTCTCCGGTTCGCAGCAGTCGAGCCAGTTCTGTCGCTGAGACTCCTGAAACATCCACACGTGCTGCCCGGGATTCGATAGGACGAGCCGGAAGAGAACCACTTCCTGCATATCCGTCGTGAGAGATCGGCTCCGCAGATACTCCCGGGATGGCGCGCAGGCTGTCGATGAGTTGCGACAATCTATCCTCGAGTTCTTCGGTACTGGCGAGGACTCTTTGTAGTGCCGGAATCCGCGCGATGGCTTCATCTTCACCGCGCAGATAAATGCGTAGGGTCTGCTCCAAAGCGATGTAGGTCATCCTCCCCGGGCGTAACGCACGATAAAGCGGATGCTTGCGGCAGCGTTGCACCAGATCGGAGGTGCCGACGATGATTCCAGCCTGCGGGCCGCCGAGTAACTTGTCACCGCTGAAACACACCAGCCCGCAACCGGCCTGGACGCTCTCTCTGACCCACGATTCACCACTTTTGCCATGGGCTGCGAGGTCGACCATGCAGCCGGATCCCATGTCATGGACTACCGGGATGTCATGTTTCTTTCCTACCTGACATAGTTCCTCGATCTCGGTTTCTTCGGTGAAACCGACGACTCGGTAATTGGAGGTATGGACCTTCAGAATCATGGCTGATTCGGGACCACATGCGGAATCGTAATCTGCGGTTCGTGTTCTGTTAGTGGTCCCGACTGCACACAATCGGGCGCCCCCCTGTTCCATGATTTCAGGAATCCGGAAGGATCCTCCGATTTCGACCAGCTCTCCGTGAGAAACCAGAACTTCTTTTTCACAGGCAAGAGCAGAGAGCAGTAGCAAAGTGGCACCTGCGTTATTGTTCACCACCGTGGCATCTTCAGCTCCCGTGAGTTCTCTCAGGAGTTCTGCACAACCTTCATCCCTGCCGCCGCGCTCACCACTTTCCAGATCCACTTCGACTCGCACCGGATGACGGAGGGTTTCGACCAGGGTGTTGGCGACATCGGGAGGTATCGGTGCTCGTCCCAGTCCGGTGTGGAGGACGATTCCTGTCGCATTCACAACTCGCCGGTAGAAGGGCTGTTCTCGTCTCTCGAGGCGTTCAGATAAGGCCGTGACGATGTTGTCTTCTTCCAGTTCTGAAGCAGCCAATTCGCCACTGAGAGCGCGTGCCCTGAGGGAGTCGAACAAGGATCTGCATTCTGCCAGCACCAGAGCCCTCGAATGAAGTGCTGCCAGTTCCATCACGTCCTGGCGCTGGAGCAGACGGTCTACCTGGGGAAGCCGCCGCAGTAACTCTCCCGTATCCGGTTGACTCATCGAGAGCCTTCCTTGGATTGATCCGAAATACTCTTGGTCATCGCTGCATGGCGAGCCTTGACCACCTCCGCATCACCGGAAGAAATCAGCTCGATGCGGGCTTTCAGGTCCAGGATGGAGATGGGGAGTGTCCCCTCGATCAAAAGGGGTTTTCCAGTGGCGATGTCGATCCAGACCCGCAAGGTTCCGTGGATACCAAAAAGACCCTGGAATCTCTTCTTCTTGTCACCGTCAGCGGCGACAGGAGTGAGACTCAATTCGATGGAATCGTACTCGCCTTCTATCACCTTCAGTTTTTGTCGTCCCATCGGCTGGACGATGACGAGCCAGCGCGAGTCATCATTGACCACCGGTATGATGAGAGGATCTCCACTGGCAGGGAACGTTGCAGTTCTGGTGATGTAGATCGCGGTAAGAAGGTCAACGTATGGTTCGTCGACTTCGTGCATCTTCCGTTCAAACCAAACTTCATGATCCGTGTTGCTGCATTCTTTTTCGTAGCAATGGCTTTTCTCTGTTCCCCAGGGGATGGGTCCCTTCCACGCCACTTCTAATACGAGGTGCTTTTTTTCCTTGCAGTCCTGTTCTCGGCAGTGAGATCTCTTGAGGTATTGAATCTTGTCGTCTCGGAATATCAGCTTCTTGGTGTGGTGCTCGCTGCCCCTCTGTGTGTTCAAGAAACTTTCTGGCCGGACGCCNTCTTGANCGAGCACGCTGATGATCTTCTGATCGATTTCATAGCCGAATCGCTCGCCTTTGCCTCGACCATGGAGAATTTTCTTCGAGTCTGAATCTGACCAGGTTGCTAGCTCGAAGTGGCCGACAAGAACGTGAGCACCCTTCCATTCGACGGTCGCCCTGAATACCAACCGCTCTCCGAGCGGGAGAGCAGAGGGCACGATTTCGGCGAGATCCTCGCGGGCGAGACCCGGAATTGGATAAGCACCGTCAACATCNAATACGACGGGTGGCTCCTGGNCCGGGNTTCCGACCGAATCATCGGCAGCACCGCACAGGAGCAGCAGGCTCAGCACACCGGGTAACATCTCTACTCCGATCGCGGGGGCTCCGAAACGTTGAGGATCTCAGACTCCGGACCATTCCCCCGCCCGGATGGTATACCGAGGTCTACTATTTCGCCAACGTCAGAATGGCGTCAAAAGGTTCCTGGCTGACTTTTATGGAAAACTCCACGGGAAATCTTGCCCGGATCGGTTTCACGGCCCTGCCTCAACTCCCATACTGGCCCGACCGAGCTGGAAGCCTTATTCCAGCTGGTATTTCCGGGGCAGGAAGTCCCTGGTTCGGAGGGTGAAGCTGGGCCGCGACGGAGAGAGAGGCGTTCTCTTTCCCCGTCGATCGGTCTGTGAAGCTTCGTCAGGATGGAGGACGGGTGTAGTGAAGACTGCGCTCGAAGAAAAGGAGTGGGCATGAACAAGGCCGATCTCGTAGCTGCTGTTCAAAATAACCTTGATGAGTCCAAGGCCGGAGCAGAGCGTGCTGTCAATGCTGTCGTCGACGCCATCAAGGTGGGTGTGAAGAAGGACAAGTCGGTCCAGGTTGTAGGGTTTGGTACTTTCAGCATTCGCAAGAGAGCTGCTCGCATGGGACGTAACCCTCAGACCGGTGAAGCCATCAAGATCAAGGCATCGAAGAGTGTTGCCTTCAAGCCTTCGAAAACTTTCAAGGATATGGTCTAGTCACCGGGAATTATGAGTCGTGCAGGAAGCGGGTGTGCCACGGTTGACGTGGTTCGCCCGCTTTTTCACTTCTATAGCAGGTTCTGTGGATCTATGTCCACTGAGATCCTGGTAGAAGACCACCGTGGTTTTTCATCCAATGCCACCCGTGCCACTTCTCTTATCGGGCCTCGATGGCCGCACTTGAGCAAAACATGCTGTCGGAACCGTCCTCGCAATCGTTCGAAGGGAGCCGGTGCCGGCCCGAGGATCTGTACTCTTCCTTGGTTCTTCTCCTTCATCGCCTCGACCAGTCCCTGGGCGGTTTCGAGGGCCCTTCGTTCATCTTCATCTTCACACAGCAGCCGAGCGAGTTGTCCATGCGGAGGGTATTTCAGCAGTTTCCGGATGGAGTCTTCCTCGGTCAGAAGTTGATCGAGATCTTGTCGAGAAGCGCAGCCCAGAGCGTAGTGCTCAGGTTGCCTGGTTTGGAGCACCACCCGGCCTGGTTGATCGCCTCGACCGGCTCGTCCTGCCACCTGGCAGAGCAATTGGGCGGTTCTCTCGGCAGAGCGGAAGTCAGGTAGTCCGAGGGCGATGTCTGCGTCCAGTACCCCGACCAGGGTGACCCCCGGAATGTCGTGACCTTTCGCCACCATCTGTGTTCCGACCAGGATCCGCGTCTTGCCTTCCTTGAAGCGACGTAGGATCGATTCCATCCGCCCCGAGCTGGTTGCCGTATCTCGATCGAGACGATCGATTTCGACTCCTGGAAAAAGCTGGAGCAGGGTCTCCTCGATTCTTTCCGTGCCAGGCAACCGCTGACGAAGACCCGTGACTTTGCACTGGGGGCAACGATCAGAGATGGTTTGCTTCTCTCCGCAGTAATGACACAGGGAGTGGTTTTTTTGTTTGTGATAGGTGAGGGGGATATCGCATTGTTCACAACGCAGAGAGAAGCCACACCGATTGCATTGCAAGTTGCGTGCGAAGCCTCTGCGGTTGAGGAACAGTAGCACTTGTTCTTCTCGTTCCAGAGTAGAACGGATCCTTTCGATCAGGATGTGCGAGAGAAGCCCACTTCCACTNCCGACGTCACTGCGGCGATCGACCAGTTCAATGCTGGCCATCGGCCGACCGTTGACTCGTGAGCCGAGGCGTAGTCTCTCGTATCTTCCTCGTCGTACATTCTCCAGTGATTCCATCGAGGGGGTTGCCGAACCGAGAATGCAAGGGATGGCGAGGCGATGAGCTCTCATGACGGCGACATCCCGTGCATGGTATCGGGGATTATTCTCTTGTTTGTAAGAGCTCTCATGACACTCGTCGACGATGACGATGCCGAGGTCGGGAACAGGAGCAAAAACAGCACTGCGCGCTCCGAGGGCGATGCGGACTTCTCCTCTGCGGAGTCTCTCGTAGTGGACAGCGCGTTCGGTGTCCGGAAGCATGGAATGCAGGATCGCGACCGGCCCCAAGCGCTGGGTGAACTGTTGTACTGTCTGGGGTGTAAGGGCGATTTCAGGCAGTAGAACCAGTGCTCCNTGTCCCATCTCCAGAGCTTTCTGGACGCAGCGGATGTACACCTCTGTTTTGCCACTTCCGGTCACCCCATGAAGTAGGAAAGTCTTGAACTCGTTGGAATCGAGACAGTCGTTGACTCTACCGATCGCCTGTAACTGTTCCTGGTTTGGCTCAAACGGAGCGGGCATCTTCCACGGTGGCAGCTGCTGATGCTCAGCGCCGGGAGTTCCGAATTCTTGAGGGAGTGCATCAAAGATCTCCACGAGACCTCTTTTGGCGAGGGTTTTCACCGGACTCTCACTGGTGCAGCAAGTCGCGATGAGGCTACGAAGTGGCATCGGAACTGTAGTTTTTTGAAGTTGTTCGAGAATCTTGTGCCGAGAGTCTGCGCCCGCTTCTTCCGGGTTCATGGCTTTCCCTGGCTCGGTGAGCTGGACCCAGCGAACCTGTCGGATTCGACGATCTCGGACTGGCCGCGGGACAGCACTCTCGATTACTTCGCCGATTCCGCACAGATAATAATCTGCAGTCCACTGTAACAGTTCGAGCAGGTCGTTCGGGATCTCGGCTCCATCGGGGACACGGCAGTCGACCTCACGCAGTTTGGGATGGGGAGAGTGGTCGGTCAGTTCGACAACCCAGCCATGTCTTTTGCTGGCACCGAACGGGACCCGAACCGGAACCCCGGGATAGATCTGACTGCGCAGGGACTCCGGAATTCGGTAATCGAATGGCTCATGACGGGGAATCGGAAGTGCCACTCGGGCGATGCAGCTCACCACGTTTTCCCCTCCATGCCTTTCCAGTCCCGTTTCCGGGGCAATTCCCGGTCTTATCGTTACCGGGTACAGGTTCTTCCGGCAAGGGGCAGGGTTTCCTTGAGAAGAATGTCTGGAAACGGGATGATAGGAGGATGTGTCGCTGGGCTCTGGCCGGGTAGTTTCCCCGAGAGCTTCTCTGGCGGCTGCCGATAGCCCGGGAGTGCAGAATGAGTCAAAAGACCGCGACAACCGGAGAATGGTTCCGGGAGGCCTTCGATAGCCGCTACCTGGAGGTCTATCCCTGGCGTGACGTGGCAGCGGCACAGGCGGAGACCGCCAGTGCCATCGAGTGGCTGGCAGCGGTGCCGGGAGATCGGTTCCTGGATCTTTGCTGCGGAGCAGGTCGACACAGCTTCTGGCTCAAAAAAGCAGGTTTCGAGCTGATTTCCCTCGATCTCTCCCGTGACCTTCTCGCCGAAGCAAGGCGCAGTCTCGGTCCCGAAGCGGTGCTGGTCCAATCCGATATTCGGTCTTTACCATTGCCCACGGCGAGTA
This sequence comes from Planctomycetota bacterium, assembly GCA_002711105.1. Taxonomy (GTDB): domain Bacteria; phylum Planctomycetota; class UBA8108; order UBA1146; family UBA1146; genus UBA1146. The sequence goes on along the minus strand of PAIH01000039.1, from coordinate 42,154 downwards.
TCGATCACGTGGCGATGTTCTTCACTTCTTTCGGATATCTCCCGACAGACGAAGAGAATCTGGAGGTGCTGAAGGAGGTTGCCCGAGTGGTTCGGGTTGGAGGTGGCTTTCTACTCGACTTGCCGGATCGGGATTCAGTCATCGCTTCTCTGATCGCAACCAGTCACCGAAGCCAAGGGGATCTCCACATCGATGAGTCCCGTTCCATCACTGCCGATGGGAAGAGGGTCGAGAAGCAGGTGACTCTCAGTCGAGATGGAAATGAACGCTGTTATACCGAATCGGTTCGCTTGTACGATTTCGCCGAATTGAATGCATTACTTCTTGCTAGCGGTTGGGAATGTTCGCGGGTTTACGGCAACTGGAATGGTGATCGATACCTCGCCGCTAACAGTAAACGGATGATTGTGGTAGCACGAAGAGCTGGAGAAGTTTGATGGTGCATGCGAGAAATAACTTGCTCGAGTTACTTCGTAACCGGGAGCCAAAGCTCGCGGCTCTGCTGGGTAATATCGCCATCGAATCTTCCGAGGTGATCGAAGATATCGGTCGTCGCGAGCCAGATCCTGAAAGACGAAGAAAGTTTCTGGAAACGACCAGGCCATGCTGGGAAGCGCTCGAGTTGCCGATTGCGGCTCGCCGGGCGATAGAACGTCTTGAGGACCCTCGAACCCGAATCGTGATTGCCGGGCAACAGCCCGCCCTGTGGGGAGGTCCCCTGCTGGCCATCTCGAAGGCGCTTTCGGTGGTCGTTCTGGCTGAGCAGCTCGACAGGGCTGGTGTTCCTGCCGTGGCCCTGTTCTGGGTCGCAGACGACGATCACGATGGGGGTGAACTGGAACCGGGTTCCTTCTCGACCGGCAAGCATCCGGGCAATCCGCATCTCGAAGGACGTCGGCCTCTGTACGATCTGCGTCACAGGCAGCTCCCGCAGGAACGATTAGCCGCTCTCTCGGATGCCATNGGTNTNGCGCCTCACGCTAGCGATGCGATCCGGATCGCTGCTGCGGCCATCGCTTCCGGTCCGGCGGAGGAATTTGTTTCTCTGCTGTCGCAGTTACTCGCTGATACTCCTTTATTGCCGGTGTTGCCGCGCTGGTTCCGAACCCTGCAAAGACCCATCGTCGATCGAGTCGTGCAAGAGTCCGGTCAATTCCGCGAACTGGTGGCAGCGGCTTGTCGAGAACAGCAATCGATAGGGATTCCGACTCCCGTTCCAGTGCCACGTGAGGAGCCGATCTTCGTCATCGATGAAGATGGTCTGCGCAGAAGGCCTCGCGAAGTTCAGCAACCAGTCGGTGAAATCATCGAGGAGCATCCCCAATCGGTGTCTCCAGACGCACTGCTGAGAACCATCGTTCAGGATGAGGTGATCGATCCTGCAGCAGTGATCCTGGGGCCCACCGAGTTCTGTTATGCCCTTGAAACCAGCAGGGTAAGGCAGCAGTGGGGTCTTTCACGCCCTCTCTGGTTGCCGCGTCCGGCTCTCCGACCCATCGAGCAGAGTGTCATCGATGCGATCATTGCGGAGGGAGTTGATCGGACAGAGATAGTTCCCGGCGTCACTGCTGCCGATTTAATCTGTTCCCCGGAAGCGAAAAAGGAAGCGCAAGAGATCAGCAGGGAAGGGACTGCTCTGCTCAATCGGATCGAGCAACTGAGCACCCGTGAGGATGCGAACCCTGCGTTGCAGCGTCGGGCACGGCGACTGGCACGCAACTGGCGTCAGCAACTGGCCCGACTCGAGAGTTCCATCGAGCGAGGTCTCGGAGCAGCTGTTGAAGATCGCCGAAAGCGTGTCTCGACGCTGCTCGAGCAGTTGTTTGCAGGCGGTCTCGAGCCGGAACGAAATCGTAACCTGCTCGATCTGATCGCCCATCAGGGCCGCGCAGTGATCGATCGGATGAGAACAGCTCTGGAAGTCGCTGCTGTGCGCTGGGATGGTTCCATCCACGATTTCGAGCTCGAAACGGATTCAGAAACCGGATCGAGCGAATTCAGAGAGGAGCACCTCGATGGCCAGCGATGAGCNCAAGCTTGATCTACTGGTGGTCGCTGCTCATCCCGATGATGCAGAGATTGCCCTGGGCGGTACGATCCTGGCCACCATCGCCAGCGGCTCTCGGGTCGGGATCGTCGATCTGAGCCGGGGAGAACTGTCGAGTCGAGGAACTCCGGAGTTGAGGGCCGAGGAAACCGTGGCGGCTACCGAGCTGCTCGGTGTCCACTGGCGAGGCTGCCTCGACCTACCCGATGGATCGATTCGTGACGATGATGCGTCACGTAAAGCTCTGGTTGCGGTGTTTCGAGACACTCGTCCGAAAGTGGTGCTGGCACCGTGGAAAGATGATCTTCATCCGGATCATGCCGGGGCAGGGTTGTTGACCTATCGAAGCCTCTACCTCGGTGGTGTGCGCCACTATCACACGGATGGTTCTGGACCGACGGTGCAGCACAGGGCTGCGGCTCTCGGTTACTACATGTGCCATACACCATTCGAGCCGAGTGTCGTCGTCGACATCTCCGAGCACTGGAATCGCAAGCTCGAGGTGATTCGCTGCTATCGGTCTCAGTTTTACGATCCGTCACAGGAAGGTCCTCCGACGAAGATCTCACGGCCTCAGTTCATGGCTGCGGTGGAGGGGCGTGCGCGCGATCTCGGGTCCCGATCGGGCGTCGAGATGGGTGAGGCGATCATCTGGCAGGATCCTCCTGCGATTGCCAATCCGGTTGATCTGGTGGTGGGGGAAGGTCTCTCCAGTGATGGCCAGGACCGCTCGGGAACCGAGGTTGGATGAAGATTGCACTGGCATGTCATCCAACACATGGTGGCAGTGGAGTGGTGGCTGCGGAGCTCGGTATGAGGCTCGCTGCTCGCGGGCACCAGGTTCACTTCGTTTCTTATGAGAGACCTTTCCGTCTCGATCCTCTTGCTAGTGGGGTTCACTTCCACGAGGTGGAGGTCACCTCCTACCCGCTTTTTCGATACCCACCCTATGCTCTGGCACTGGCCAATGAACTTCTTCAAGTGGTCAAGAGAGAAGCNGTGGAGATCATCCACGCTCACTATGCCATCCCGCACTCGCTGGCCGCGGTGCTGGCGAGAGACATGCAGCCTCATGGATCGGTAAAGGTGGTGACGACTCTTCACGGCACCGATATCACACTGGTGGGGGCCGATCCCTCATACGCCGACATCACACGCTGGGCCATCGAGCAGAGTGATCGGGTGACGGTGGTCAGTGATTGGCTTGGTCAGGCGACCCGGAATGAGCTAGCGCCCGATCAGGAACTTCAGACCATCCCGAATGCCGTCGATGCCGCAGCTTTTTCACCGGAGCTGGCNGATCCAACCTTGCGAGCGAGGTTNGCCGCGGTCGATGAACTTCTCGTTGTCCATGTCAGTAATTTTCGACCGGTCAAGAGGGTTGCGGATGTGATCGCTGCCTTCGCCAAAGGGGCTGCGGGGATTCCGGCTCGCTTGTTGATGATCGGACAAGGCCCCGATCTGGCGCTTGCACAAGAGGAAGCGAAAAAACTGGCGGTCGAGGATCGAATTTCTTGGCTTGGGCTGATCGATGATACCGCAGCACTACTGGCCAGCTCGGATCTGTTCTTGCTGCCGAGCGAGAGTGAGTCCTTCGGTCTGGCTGCGCTGGAGGCGATGGCATCGGGGTTGCCGGTAATTACGACTCAATCGGGCGGAATCCCATCGGTAGTGTCGTCAGGAGAATCGGGATTACTGGCTCCGGTCGGCGATGTCGATCAACTGGCCCAGCATGTTCGTACCCTGCTCTCCGATGCAGCGCTGCGAAGTAAATTCTCGGACACTGCCCGACAACTGGCAGTGGAAAAGTTCGGTTGGGATCGGGTGATCGAAGCGTACGAAAACAGCTACGAGGAACTGCTCTCCGACGGAGGGTGAGGGACACTCGCGGCCCCTTGTGCTTTCCAGGATGGCCCGCCAGCAATTTCGATGGCGTGAGGTATGGCGGACCAGACCGCCTCCAGACATTCAGCAATCGCCTTCGGATTGCCGGGTAGATTGATGACGAGGCAACTTCCGATCAAGCCAGCGGTGGCCCTGGACAGAATCGCTGTCGGTACCGCATCCCAGTTGGCGGCTCGCATCTTCTCGCCAAATCCCGGGATCATGGTGCTGCAGGCTCGATAGGTTGCATCGGGGGTGTGATCACGCGCACCGATTCCGGTGCCGCCGGTGGTGACCACCAGGGCGCAATTGNCTGCCAGCCGGGTCATTTCCTGCTCGATCACGTCCAGATCATCGGCAACCAGGCGTAATTCGAAGGGGGGCGGCTCTGCGAANTGGCCTTCCAGCCATTGCTGAACGGNGGGACCGCCACGGTCCTGATATTCGCCCGCAGAGGCCCGGTCCGAGACTGTTATGATGCCGATAGGGGCCATTTCGGCTTCCATCTGCTGACCTCCGTTAGACTAACGTAAACCAATATGTTTCCTTGAGAAAGGACTACAAATCTGAGGTGAAATCCAGGATCATCGAAGTTCTGACGAATTTCTGCTTTTTTTCGCGGGAATTCACCGTAGGAGCCGTCATCCTACTAAGGAAGACAGGACTAAGGATCCTCGTGAGTCGCCGGTATCTGTTGTTTCACCGGCTGACTGGAGGGTCCTGCAGGGAGGTTATCGATGCGCCTTCTCATTTTGATTCTCGCTCTTGTAACCGTGGCCAGTACCACCGGTTGGATCGTCGGACAGGCCCCCGACGGGGTTCGTAGACCTCTCGATCTGCCTTCAGGCGGTTCCGGTGACGATGACGACGATGAAGACGCTCCGGAGACCATCAATTTCTGGGGTGGGGAATACGAAGGAGATGCCTTCTTCTGGTGTCTCGACAAGTCCTGTTCGATGGGCTGGAACGGTGAGATCGAACAACTGAAGCAGGAGTTCACCCAAACTCTCAACTCGCTCTCTTCGGCGGCAGAGTTTGGTGTTGTCGCCTTCTCGGGTGGTCATGTCGTCTGGAATCCGATGCCCCAGCGTGCCAATCCAGCCAACAAGGGCTCGGCTACCGCATGGGTGCTGGCTCTCAATGCTGCAGGTTGGACATGTATAGGTCCTGCTGGTGTCGCGACTCTTAATATTGCCAACCAATCCTCCAAGCAGATGAAGCAGGTATTGATCCTCTCTGATGGGGAGCCATATTGCGACGGTGCCAACACNGCGACGCAGTCGCTGGCGGACATCACTGCGGCCAACTGGCAGCGGATGCCGGTCAACACCATCTACATTGCGACTGATACGGGTGGTATTGCCTTCATGCAGCAGTTGGCGTCCCAGAACAACGGCACCTTTTTCCAGCCGAACTAACGTTTGAATTGGATCAAGGATTGAAAAACGGGTCGGTGCCACAGGGCGCCGACCCGTTTTTCATCTCCAGGAACTAGATATCCAACCGGGCTTGACCGATGACGTGTCGATGTGATCTGACACTCGAAGAGGAGCGGTCATGGGTGCGAAAATCTTCTGTTTTGGAGCCGTGGTTGCCGATTTGATCTCGCATGAGATATCTGAACTTCCAGGTCCTGGAGATTCATCGAGAACGGCTTCCATCACCTTGGCGGTAGGAGGTTGCGCTGCCAATGCGGCGACAGGTCTGGCCCGACTGGGGCAGCAGGTTTCTCTTTGCGGTGCCGTCGGAGATGACGATCTGGGGACGTTTCTGCGTCGAGATCTGGCGACAGAGGGAGTGAATCTGGAGAACCTCTCGACCGAATCAGGGATCCCGACCGGGATCAGCTTCGTGATCAATGTGGAGGGCCAGGATCGACGTTTTATTTCTGCCACCGGCGCCAACGACGAAGCCTGGCCGGAACGCTTCGATGAAAGGCAGCTGGAAGAAGCTGCGGTGGTGTCTTTCCACGGTTTTGGGCTCGCGAAAAGGCCTGACGTGCAGGACACCGAGTCGATTCTGCAGGCGGCCAGAAATGTAGGAGCGACGACGGTTCTCGATGTCATCGTGATTCCTGGCGAGGATTTACTTGGCGATTTGAAACGCTTGTTGCCGCTGGTCGATGTTTTTCTACCCAATGATGATGAGGCAAAACGATTGACGGGATCCGCTGATCCGCGTCAAGCCGCCACTGANCTGAGAGCGCTCGGTGCCGAAACGGTGGTGGTCACCTGCGGTGATCGGGGGGTCGTTTGGGAGACAGCGACCGACTCCGGGGTGTTCGAGGCCCATCCTGTTGAGGAAGTCGATGGCACCGGCTGTGGAGATGCATTTGCCGCCGGTTGGATGGATGCCTGTCTTCGTCAGGGTGATCTGGAAGAAAAATTGTTCACCGCATCAGCGATGGGGGCCCTGGCAGCGGGTGCGGCAGGCGCCATCGATGGACTGCCCGATCGATCTGGTCTCGAACAAATGCTGCGAACGTTGCGCCACAGTACTGCTCTTTAGTGCTGTTTCGGCAATTGCTTCCGGGTCAATTTTGNTCCCTGAAATTGCATACCTTTGCACTCTTGGGTGACCGCAATTCGCGTGCCCGGGAATGGTCGAATTCAACCCCCAAATACCTGTCAGAGGCGCAAAAATAGGGGAAGCTTGAACACCGGCGTGACACACCGGTTCCCTCCTCTTCCGTACCGATGGGTGGACTCCCTGTTGAATCAGGAGCCTGCCTTGATTCCTCGTACTGCCAGCTAGTGGTTGTGCGGGGTTTCCACTTCCCTCGAGAGGAGTTGGACCGTGCCAGCGCGTGATCGAACCGATGCCAAAGTGACCCATCTCGTTGCACCTTCTGCAGCTGCCAGCGTGTCCCATGAGGATGTTACTTCTCCTCGGATCGTCACTCTGTTGTTGTGGCTGTCTATCTTTTTACTTCCAGTGCTGCTGTCACCGACATTGTGGGTTGTTGCCTCGACCGAAGAAGAAGGACCTCGAAGACCGCTGGACATGCCCTCTGGAGGGGGTACTGGCAACGAAGACGACGAAGATGCTCCAGAAACCATCATCTTCTACGGTCAGGACTACGAGGGTGACGCCTTCTTCTGGTGTCTCGACAAGTCCGGATCGATGGACTGGGGTGGTGCCATGGAAGATCTCAAGCAAGAGATGGTTGGCTCCGTGATGTCTCTGAGTCCGGCAGCGGAATTCAGTCTGGTGGCGTTCAGCTCCAATACCGTGGTCTGGTCACCGACACCACGGCCGGCTCGTTCGCCCGAGAAGGCTGCTGGGCTGACCTGGGTCAACGCATTGCAACCGGAGGGTTGGACCTGTCTGGCCCCTGCGGCAATCCAGACCATCCAGATCTGTAATCAGTCGAACAAACCGTATCGGCAGATCCTCATCTTGAGTGACGGTGCCCCTTACTGTGACGGGATCGACACCTCGAATCAGGCTCTCAGTGAGATCACCATGGCCAACTGGCAGATGGTGCCGATCCACACCATTTTCATCGGAACCGAGACGGAAGGGATCGACTTCATGCAGACCCTCGCCTCGATGAACCAGGGGAGTTTCCACATCTGTCAGAACTGAGCCGCGCAAAACGGTGGCGACGACAGCGAAATCAAGCTGGGAATTGTTGAAATTGAAAAGTAGGGCTCCTGGGACCTCCCGGGAGCCTGTTCTTCATCTTGGGGTCGGTTCAGCAGCACGCACGTTGTTGGCCAGGATGCGGCAAGCCGCGGCATTCCATGGCTGGTCTAGTCGGTCATAGATCAATGCCAGAGTCACGTAGGCTCCCNCCAGCGCTGGATGNCCTGGTTCCAGCTGACGTAATTNGTCGACTCCTTGTTTGAACCATTTCTCTGCACCCAGCAATAACTCTCGCTGCCGGTTCTGATCNTGCCCGGGCCTCGATTGGATTTCCTCGACCGCATCGATGAATGCGAGTCCGTGATCGAACTGCTGTTGCCAGGGGGAATTCGACAGCTCGTCTGCCGCCTCGACCAGCAAGACGCTGCCAGGGATCGCCACCAGGAAGCCGATGAACAGTAGTAGACGGCGGCTGTGACGACGGAAGCGAGCGCGAAACTGCGGATCTTCTCGGTAATGGTGGAGGACCCGGATTCGTTCCAGGATCGGCGGGTGGCGCCAACCTCCACGCTGATTCAGACCACTACCGAGCATGGCGATTCGTGCCAGTGCCTGAGCGATGGCTCCCGGTTGTCCGGTCAATTCGTCGCTGACGATGTCAGCCTGGTGTTCCAGCTGTCGCGAGAGTTTCCCGAAGAAGATCCAGAAGAGCAGGGTGATGCTCCCCATCATCATCATTGTCGTGGTGGAAGGGACCTCACTATCGAATAGCAGCAAGGAGAAGATGAAACCGATCCCTGTCAGCAGATACAGCCACAGATGCCCGTGACGAGCATGCGCCAGTTCGTGGGCAAAAATAGCATCCAGTTCGTCATTCGAGGACACCTCCAGCAGATGATCGGTGATGAATATCTTGCGCTGGAATGGCACCAGGCCTGTGATCATGGCATTGAGGATCGGTCGAGATCCGGTGTTCCAGATCCTCGGAATGCCGCATCGAATGCCACCGCGGCGTGCCAGATTCATCAATTTGTCGCGCAAAGCACCGGCAGGGATGGGTCGTGAGGAAAGCATGTACTGCAACAACAATGGACCGCCCAGGATGATGATGACGAGGTACAGACCAATGGATATTAGCCACAACGGCCCGGAAAGATCGATGATCCGATCGGGGTGAAGCAGTAGCCACTCCTCCAGCCCACTCAGCAGGGTCAGCGGTAGTAGCAGCACCAGATTCGGTCGGCATTGTTGCCAGAAGTCCCTGTTGAGGAGCGCCACGGAGCGTCTCCCTGAGTACCAGGTGATCGGCATGGAGGTCAGTCCGATGCTCAGGACCAGCGGCAGAAGTGCGACCAGCGTGGTCATGCCAAGCCAATCGGAAGAGATCCTGGAGTGGGTGACCTCGAACCAGTTGCCGAAGGTGAGGATTCCCAACCAGGTGACCAGAGTTGCGATCATGCCGATCTGGTGAGCGCGGCTGAGTTGTTTTGAAAGCTCACTGTGTGGTTTTCTCGAACGGATTCGCAGCGAAGCGAGGGTCACCAGAGCGGGGGTCAGAAGTAGCAGCAGAATTGGATAGAGCAGGCTGTCCTTGGGAAAGATCTCATCGAGCCATGAGTCGCTGATGAAATTAACCCCCGGAACGATGTACCACAGTAGGACTGCAACGAACATCGTTCCGAGGGCTGGCATCCGGCGTCACCTTTCCAGGTGCGCCGCACAGCTGTGTTAGCGGCGGACCTGAGATCGAATCAGGTACTTCATCACCTGATCTTGATCTTCCTTTTCGATATCGATGAATCGAAGACCCATGCTACAGCGGTCACGGTTTTCGGGGATCTCCTCGATCCAGGAGACCTGACACAGACCTTTGATCGCTTGATCAAGAGATGGTAGTAGCAGGTTCACTCCCAGGTGGATCTTGCCCATCAGAAGAGCCGGGATCCAGTTGAAGCTGGGGATTCGGCCATGAAGCATCAATCCGCCACCGCCGATTTGCGAGGTAGAGCCCTCGAATACGGAATCTTCCGGGATCTCTACTTCTTTGGAGAGAAATTTGTAACGAACCGGAATCTCGGTATGCAGTCGAACAAATTCTCGACGTTGTGAAAAGCTTTCGATCACTGAAGTCACTGGATCCTCCTCAAGCTGTATCGGAAACCGGCGTAACGGGTGCCGGGATCCTCTCCATCTTGAGAATAGGATGACATCTGGTGATCGGCCAACCGCTGGAATGCGCGATGGAGGGCAAAACAGGCCTGAGAGGTTTCTGAAGCCTTTGTCAGTCCTTTTTGGTCTCTTCGGGCTCTTTTTCCTCGGATTTCTCGAGCTCCTTCTGGCGTGCTTCGGCGCCGGCACGACCGAGCCATGTGGCACGTCGTAGTGCCTGCTCATCGGTCGTTTCGGGATGGAGCTGTAGTTTCCATTTCTGTTCCGGCTTTTTATCGAATTCGACATCCAGAGTGGTCAACACTCCACGCCGCGAGACCAGCAGGCGAGCTTTGGTGCCGGGAGGGTGCTGTAAGCAGATCGTTTTCCAGTTGCCGGAGTTGACTCGATATTTGTTGAGGGCGAGCAGCTCGTCTCCAGTATTGAGGCCCATATGGTAGGCGGGTGTTCCGCGACGTACTCTCGTTACCACCCAGCGACCATTTGATTCGCTGGCATCGATCCCGAGCCAGCCAGGCACAGGATCTTCTTTTTCTTCTTCTTCTTTTTCGTCTTCTTCCTCTTCGGATTTGAATCGTAAGCCAAAAACGTCGAGTGCTTCGCCGTATTCGAGTTCATCGGTTCCGTCGATGAATCGTGCGAACCAGTCATCGAGATCGACTCCGGCGATTTCCTCGAAAACCGAGAAAAGTTGATCGTGGGAGTACCCGCGTTCCCCGGAGTAGCGGCTGTAGGCCAGACGCATCGCATCGTCGAGAGTTTTTTGATGCTGGCTGGCAGTGCGAATCCTGGCATCGAGGAGCCAGGCGACGATGGCACCCTTGGTGTAGTAAGAAATTTGGCTGTTGACGGAGTTCTCGTCGCGCTGGTAGTAGCGAATCCACGCATCTGTGCTGGCTCGAGAAAGGGGCAGTACCAGGCGACCAGGAGTTTTCTGGACGCCGTCGATCCCCTTGCCGAGACGCTCCAGGTATTCCTTCTGATCGAGCAGCCCTGCCCGGGCGATCAGGAGATCGTCGTAGTAACTGGTGAAACCCTCGACGAACCACAGATCGGGCGTAAACACCTCCTGCTCGTAATCGAACGGACCCAGTGCTTCGGGACGCAGACGTTTTCCGTTCCAGGCATGGAAGTGTTCGTGACTGACCAGGCCGAACCAACCCTTTCGTCGATCTTCGTCTCCCCAGGTCCAGCGTCCAGTGAGCATCAGGGTGCAATCGTGATGCTCCAGTCCTCCGCCGCCTTCCGCGATGACATTGAGGTATCGATAGTCTGAGTAGGGGATTTGACCCCAGAAGTTGGCCAGTTCTTCAGCGATTAGCTTTACGTCTTCTGCACATGCCTCGTCATCCCAGAGGTCTTCTCCACCCAGGTTCACCAGGTAGTGGGGGATGGAATCGACTTCAAAGTTCTGCACTCGTGGTGATCCGAAGATGATCGGTGAGTCGCACAGTTGATCGACATTTTCAGCACGCCACTGATTTGTTCCCAGAGACGGTAACGAAGTAACGACCGAGGACATCGTATCTGGCATCTCAATGCTGATGTCAAAGGGCCCATCGCTTCCACGAGGCAGCAAGAACGTGGCTGCGCCATTGAGGAATCCTGAGTCCGCTTCGACGAAGTTGGTGCGTACTGTGAGCAAACGAGCATAGATGCGATAACGGACCACCACCTCCGCGCCTGCGGAGGCTTCGATGAGCCAGCTATTTTTCGATGGACGCGCGATGTGAAGAACTGTGCCCGTAGCATCGGTAGCCACGATCTCCTCTATGTGCCGGGCATAGTCACGGATCTTGTAGGAGCCAGGGGTCCAGACCGGCATCCACAGTGCGAGCTTGCCGCTAGCAGGAGTCAAAAATCTGGCCTCGACGATGACTCGATGCTGCGCCGCCTCATCGAGGGAGATGACGTAACTGGCAGCGGGAGCTGTTTGCGCTTCGATGGACGGGTGGACCGTGAGCGTTACCAGAGTCAGGACCAGCGAAAAGCAGGACATCAGTAGGCCTTCGAGATGATCACCCGATGGGCACTCGGATTTCCAGTGACCATGCACTGGCCGGGATCGTCGGGAGCTTCCAAGGGCAGATTACGAATCGTCGCCTTGGTCTCGTTCTGGATCTTCTCTTCGGTTTCGGTGGTACCGTCCCAGTGGCACAGGAAGAAGCCGCCGCCATCGACGCGCTCCTTGAACTCGTCATAACTATCGACGGTGTAGGTCCGTTCCTCTCGTTGGGCGAGAGCTTTCTCAAACAGACCCTTCTGTGCTTCTTCCAGTACACTCATCACCTCAGCGGTAACCGCCTCGACCGGTAGCGACTTCTTCTCACCGCTATGACGAAACGCCAGCACCACTTCACCCTTCTCCAGATCACGAGGCCCGACCTCGATGCGTACCGGTACTCCCTTCAGTTCCCATTCGTTGAACTTGTAGCCAGGACGGAACTGATCGCGGTCATCGAGGTGAGTTCTGGCGCCGGAGTCTCGCAGTGCGGCTTCCATCTTGCCGCACGCTTCCAGTACCGTGCTGCGTTGTTCATCCCCTTTATAAATCGGCACGATCACAGTCTGGATCGGTGCCAGTCGTGGTGGCAGTACCAGTCCCTGATCATCGCCGTGTCCCATCACCAGCCCTCCGATCAGACGCGTAGAGACTCCCCAGGAGGTGCCCCAGACGTACTCTTCCTTGCCTTCCGATGTTTGATATTTGACGTCGAAAGCTTTGGAGAAATTCTGGCCGAGATCGTGACTGGTGCCGGCTTGCAACGCCTTGCCATCTCCCATCATCGCTTCGATAGAGTAGGACTTGACCGCGCCGGCGAACTTTTCGCGTTCCGTCTTCGCACCCTGAATCACGGGCAACGCCATGTATTCCTCGGCGAATTTTGCATAGATACCGAGCATCCGGATCGTCTCTTCGTAGGCTTCTTCGGCAGTAGCGTGTGCGGTGTGGCCTTCTTGCCACAGGAACTCGGTGGTGCGTAGAAACAGGCGTGGACGCATCTCCCAGCGCATCACGTTAGCCCACTGGTTGATCAGCAGCGGTAGATCCCGGTAGGACTGGATCCACCTGCTGAAGGTGTCCCCGATGATCGTCTCCGAGGTGGGTCGGATGACATAAGGCTCTTCCAGTTGTTTTCCGCCGGCGTGGGTGACGACCGCCAGTTCCGGCGCGAACCCTTCGACGTGTTCGGCTTCCTTGCGCAGGAAACTCTCAGGGATCAACAGGGGAAAGTAAGCGTTGACGTGGCCCGTTTCCTTGAACATGCCGTCGAGCACCGACTGTATCTGTTCCCATAGTGCGTATCCGTAAGGCTTGATGATCATCGAACCGCGAACCGGTGAGTTTTCAGCGAGCTGAGCTCGCTGCACTACTTCCTGATACCAGCGCGGAAAATCAACGCTCTGGCTGGTCAATTTTTCTGCCATGAGGTCCTCCAGATTCGACCGGGCTCGCGGCCGGAGCGTCGAGGGTAGCCGAATGACTCGATGTCGGCAACGCGAGCGCTTTCCCGAAAGGCCTGGATAGTTCAGAATCAGCTTCTCAATTGCAGAAAGGGGCGAGCTGATGGCCACCATCCGGGAAGTTGATGTTCAGGAGCTAACGACAGCGGTGATGGATCAGGTCATCGATCTCCAGCGCGATATCCATAGCCATCCGGAGATTGGCTTCGATACCGTTCGAACGGCGGCTCTGGTGGCCGAAAATCTACGGGCGGTGGGAATCGAAACCCGGGAGCAGATCGGCAAGACCGGTGTGGTGGGTGACATCGAAGTTTCCGGATCGACACGCTGTATCGCATTCCGCGCCGACATGGATGCCTTGCCGATGGATGAAGAGACCGATCTTCCTCATCGCAGCACCATCCCGGGTGCCGCTCATATGTGTGGTCACGACGCCCATACTTCGATGCTGGTCGGGGCGGCGACCGCTCTGGCAGGAATCCGAGATCGCTTGCCCTGTTCGATTCGCTTCATCTTCCAGCCCAACGAGGAGGCTTTACCCGGTGGGGCTCCTGCGATGATTGCGGATGGTTGCCTGGAAGGCGTCGACAGGATCTTCGGTATGCATGTGTGGCCCCAATTCGACACCGGTAAGATCGGCATCGTTGAGGGACCGACGATGGCGCAACCCGATACCTTCAGTATCGAGATCACGGGTCAAGGCGGACATGCAGCCGTTCCGCATGCTTGTATCGATCCCATCGTATGTGGTAGCCAGATCATCAGCTCGGCGCAGCACATCGTTTCGCGCAATATCGATCCGAGGAGCGCCTGCGTGGTGACCTTCACCCAGTTTCATGGCGGAAGTGCCGACAACGTGATCCCGGAGAAGATCGAGTTGCGTGGCACGATTCGGTCATTTGACACGGAAGTGGGTGAGTCCGCACGGAGGCGTCTGACGGAGATTGTCGAAGGGGTCGCCACGGCTCACGGTTGTCGCGCACAGGTGCAGATAACCGAAGGGTATCCGGTGACTTTTAATGATCCGGAAGCCTGTGAAGAGGCGCGGCGATCGATCTCGGTGGAGGTTCCCCTCTCCGACGAGGGAACTCCCGTTCTTGGTGGAGAAGATTTCGCGTATTACGGCCAGAAGATTCCCGCTGCATTTCTGTTCCTCGGGAACCGGGATGAATCACAGGGAATCGTTCATTTCTGTCACCATCCGAGATTCCAGGTCGATGACCAGGCGCTGCCGATCGGGGTTCGAACCTGGCTTGCGCTGGCACTGGGAGCGGGATAGAAGCGGCCAGAGGTATCTGGTTCTTTCCGGTTGGCTGATTCGGGCCTTAAATCCGGAAACAGATGGATGAATAAAAAAAAGTTCTTCACCCGTGCCGCTTCAGATCCGAAGACATCCAACGACACAATCCAGTTCTGCGGGGAGCAGAGTCCCCGAGGGCCGGAAAGGAGTTGAACCGTTGTCCCTGCTCGGCAAGATCCTCAGTTCTACCCGCAGTGCCGCCTTGATGGGGGGGCTGGGCCGCGTCACGCGGATTCAAATCGATATCGGCCGGCAAGCCGAGGTCGTGCCTGAGGTGTTCGTCAGTGCCCTGAAGGAGCGATTCCGAGGAGATCTGCTCGGAAATTGTCAGGTTCAATACCAGATGGTCGCTGGCCACCAGGTTCGGGTTCAGAGTGTCGAGGGGGTGCCGATTTCTTCTCCTCCGGGTGTTGTCTGAAGCACTGGACAGACCGCTGAAGCTAACGCAGCATTGCGAGCAGGCCGTCGGGGAACGGCCAGGAGTCTCCGATGCACCGCAACCTGGCTAATTATCTTGAAGAATTGCGAAGAGCTGATGATCTCGTCGAGATCGATGCTCCGGTCGATCCGCACCTCGAGGTTGCAGAGATTCACCGCAGGGTCATCGCGGCTGAAGGTCCCGCTCTTTTGTTTCGTAATCCGATCGGATCTCGTTTTCCAATAGTGATGAATCTGTTCGGTACCGACCGTCGGGTACAAATCGGTTTCGGTGATCACGGACAGCAGTTTCTCCAGCGTCTGGTACAGCTGGCAGAAACGATGGTTCCGCCAACACTCACCAAGATCTGGGATGCTCGTGATGTGGCGAAGACCCTGTTACGAAGTGGCATGCGAAATCGCTCAAGCGGTGCGGTGCTGGATGTTCAAGATTCACAAACGACTCTCGATGACCTACCGATCACCACCAGTTGGTCTGGCGATGGGGGTCCCTTCATCACCTTGCCTCTGATCTACACAGAACATCCGAAAGACGGCCGTCACAATCTTGGCATCTATCGGCTGCAGAAACACGATCCTGATCATCTCGGACTTCATTTCCAGATTCACAAGGGAAGTGGTTATCACCTGATGGAGGCGGAAAGAACCGGTCAGGAGTTCCCCGTGACCTGTTTCCTCGGTGGTCCTCCAGCACTGATCGCCAGCGCCGTGGCCCCGTTGCCAGAGAATGTCGGAGAACTGATGCTGGCTTCGTTGTTACAGGGATCCCCTCTGAAGATGACACGCACCGAGAATGTGGCTCATCCGCTCATCGCCGAGTGCGATTTCGCCATCCATGGCACCGCACTGGCCGGACAGCGCTGGCCCGAAGGACCGTTTGGGGATCACTACGGCTACTATTCGCTACAACACGACTACCCGGTGATGAAGATCTCGAGCATTTCACATCGACGAGACGCAATCTTCCCTGCCACGGTGGTCGGAAAGCCACGCCAGGAAGATTTCTTTCTGGGAGATTTCCTCCAACAATTGCTATCGCCCCTTTTCCCACTGGTGATGCCGACAGTGAAACAACTCTGGTCGTACGGGGAGACCGGCTACCACTCGCTGGCGGCAGCGGTGGTCAAAGACCGTTATCCACGAGAAGCGATGGTATCTGCATTCCGGATCCTGGGAGAAGGGCAACTTTCTCTGACCAAGTTCTTGCTCCTGACCGATGGTGCTGTCGATCTACGAGATTTTCGAGCCACGCTCGAACATGTCCTGGCCCGGGCAGATTTCAGCCGTGATCTTCACGTCATATCGTGTACCAGCATGGACACCCTCGATTACACCGGTCCTGAGGTGAACGCGGGGTCGAAAGGATTTCTGCTTGGACTGGGAGATCCGATTCGGGATCTGCCCGGCGAGTTCACCGGGGAACTGGCCAGTGGATTCGACGGTGCCGAGGTGTTTTGTCGTGGCTGCCTGGTGGTGGAGGGGCCTGGCTATGAGCAGGAACCGGAGGCTGCCTCTCGTTTGCTTTCCTGCGAATCGTTGAAGGACTGGCCACTCGTGGTCATCGTCGATGACGCAGCAGAGGCGACCAGAACTGCGGCACGATTCCTCTGGACCACCTTCACCCGATTTGAACCTGCTGCTGATCTTCACGCTGCGAGCCGAGAGGTGATCCGCAACCATGTGTCTCACCGGGCTCCCGTGGCTATCGATGCACGGTTAAAACCAGGTTATCCCGATGAGTTGTTCTGCGACCAGGAAACCGCTGATCTGGTCGAGAATCGCTGGAATGAGTACTTCCCCACCCGCAGTGTCGAGATGGGAGAAAGTGATAGTGCGCACCTCGATCTGAGATGAACTCCTCGGAAGCGGCTTTGCCGTCCGCTATGATGGGGTCTCTGTTAATCATGATTCCTGAGGAGAGTGTCCATGCGGAAATTGCCAGTATCCGGCGTTGTTCTTTCATCGCTCCTGATTACCGCAGCGTTGTTTTTGAGCCCGTTACTGCAGGCGCAGGTCGGAGGATTGCAAGTGGTTGGGATTTCCCCCACCAGTAATTTTCTGACGGCCCCTGTGAATACAGTCATCTCGGTCAATCTCGATGAAGCGGTTAATCCTGCGACAGTGACCCCCGCTTCCTTCTGGGCCTTTGGGCGCTGGAGTGGCCCTGCCGAAGGCGTGATCTCCATCGAGAATGGTGGGATGACGATTCGACTCACCCCCGACAATCCATTTTCGGCCGGTGAGCAGGTAATGGTGATCCTCTCTGAATCCATCATTGCGCTCACGGGTAGTTCGATTCAGTCGGGCGGATACAGCTTTCTGTTCTGGACCAAGGCAGGACCGGCGACTCTGGATTTTACAGAGATTGCCAACTGGTCGACTCGTACCAATCCCAACGTTTCGACTCGCAGTTACGGTGGCATCGGGTCTGACCTCAACAACGATGGGCATCTCGACATCGCTGTCATCAACGAGGACACCGCCGATGTCCGCTGTTACCTCAATCAGGGCACCGGCACCGGCCTGTTCGGCCAGATGATCACCCCCGTCAGTTCGGTCAACTTGCAGGCCAGCCCTAATGAGCCGGCAGATTTCAATCGCGATGGAAATGTCGACCTGGTGGTGTGCAATATCGCGATGGATACGGTTTCGATCCTGCTCGGCAACGGTGATGGAACCTTTCAGCCCCAGCAGCAGATCGATGTCGGTCTTGCTCCTCGCGGCGTTGCGGTTCTCGATATAGACGGTGACGGCGATATGGATGTGGTGAACACCAACTACGGCAACGGCAATCTGTCGATCCTGATCAACATTGGCAATGCCAGTGGCGTTTTCGGGGGCCCCAGTTTCTTCGAGGGGGGTGGTGCCGGGGAACGATCTCTGGCCACGGGAGACATGAATGGTGATGGTCTACTCGATCTGGTGATCGGCATGATCAACAGTGGCGAGATCGTCATCAATCTCAACGACGGTGACGGTACTTTCACCGAGTCGGACAGTGAACCGGCGGTAAGTGGAACCTGGATGCTGGCACTGGGAGATCTTAACGGCGATGGCCATCTCGATCTCACCAGCGTCAATGCCAGCCAGGATAATGGCACCGTCAACTTCGGAAACGGAGATGGCACCATAAGTCCACCGGATGTATATCCCGCGGACAACTTCCCGCTGGCGACCGATGTGGGTGACATGGATGGCGATGGCGATCTCGACTGGGTCATCTCCAGTTACCTGGGAGATTGGTACTTCTATGTCAATGACGGTGACGGCAACTTCAGCTTCCAGGAGGAGATCCTCGCTCCGGTGGCGGCCAGTTGTGCGGTCATGATGGATGTCGATAACGATGGCGATCTCGATCTGACGCTCATCGATGAGCTCGCGGATGTGGTCATCATTTACCAGCAAGAGGGCTTGGCTTTGCCGGAGTTCATCCGTGGCGATGCGGCCTGGAATGGCGAAATCGACATCGCCGATGCCGTGATGATGCTGACAGCTCTTTTCGGTGGCAGTTGTGGGACGGTCTGCGATTGCCCCGATGTTCTCGATGCCAATGACGATTCCCTTACCGACATCTCCGATCCGGTCTATCTGTTGATGTATCTGTTTTCAAACGGCAGTGCGCCACCGGCACCGTTCCCTGCCTGTGGATCGGACCCGACCACTGACGGGCAGGATTGTCTCAACCCGCCTCCTTGTATCTAGAGGGCGAGTGCACGTTGGTCAAGGTACGGGAACTGTCCCCCGAGGATGAGCAGCAGGTGCTCCTGTTGCGTCAGGAAGCTCTGTCGGAACATCCGCTTGCCTTTAGCTCTTCCCCTGAGGAAGACCGGATGAATTCGCAATCCTACCAGAAACAGATGGCATCCGATGACCATGCCCTGTTCGGAGCGGTTGACGGGGAAGAGGTGGTGGGGATGGTCGGACTGTTAAGATATCGGGCATTGAAGGTGCGACACACTTCCTATATTTGGGGCAGCTATCTTCGATCATCGTACCGGGGTCAGGGGGCAGGACGACAGATGATGAACGGTCTGATTGAGCGTGCCAGGAGCTGGGGCTGTGAGAGTGTTGACCTGGGGGTCTCCAGTGCAGCTCCGGAAGCTCGTCAACTTTATCTGTCGCTGGGCTTTGTTCCCTATGGCCTCCGTGAGCGTGCCATCATCTGGGAAGAGACGGTAGCGGACGAGGAACACATGTCCCTCGATCTGCGCTAACCGAACACCACCCTGCGGTCTCAGCTGTGCTCATAAAGAGGTGCCACCTGCCGGTTTCTTTTTCGCCGGATCGGTCGGGCGCAATCCCGGATGGTCGGGTGAAATCCAGGGAGCCCGAAAAATTGCACCGCCGCGCGGCCCATCACTCTGGACACCGTATTCCCAGACAATCTTACCCTCGGGGGTAACCTCGAAGACTTCTCCAGTGGCCCCACTACAGATCAGTGTGTTACCGCCGGGGAGACGGTCGGCCCCTGAGATGTTGGACGAGAAGAAGGTGCCTGGATTCTCGTACTTCCACGCCGTGGTTGCCGATTCGAATGATCCATCGCCAGTGCGACGATAACTTCCGTTCGATTTTAGTGGCGGTTCGAGTTCCAGAACGGTGGAGTAACTGCCGCGCCGGCCCTGACCGTTGTTGAAGATCATGATGTTGCCCTGACCCGGAAGACCGGGCTCGATCCAGTGCGCGTCATGTTGTTTGAAGAGGGTCCGATCCGCTGCATTTCCCTTACCGTAAGCCTCGGGGTTTCCCCAGCGCCACAGGATTCCCGGGTTCTCTTCGCCCTGGGTGGAGTGATCGATGACCCATACTTCATCAAAGCCATGGATGCTCAGGATGATCTGGTCGAGTTGCGCGTTATAGGCCACCGAGTTGGTGTGCATCCAGTCCGGCTGGCCCAGCTCTCTGCTGCTGAAGGAGACATAGTTGATGTCGATCTTTTCCGGATGCTCGGACGCTCTGCCGTAGTTTGGTTTTTCAGGGTCGATGTCCTGGACCAGATGGTCCCAGGGACTCCAGCGCCACACCACTTCCGCTCCATCATTTCCGGTGGGCTTGACCTCGACGATGGCATCGACCCACAGCTGGCGTTGCGGCAGAAGTGCCTGATGACGACCGACAGCAAGACACTCTTCCTCGGTTTTTCTTTCCCAGGAGATGAGGAGCAGATTCCCGTTGGGAAGTGGCTCGATATCGTGATGTTGAAGGTGCTGTTCCGATGCCCAGTCCAGTTTCCAAGTCACTTCCCCTTGCCAGGAGACTTTTTCGATCAATCCGCCAGAACCCCCACCCTGGAAGCCAAAGGCTCCCCTCGGTCCAGAAGAGCCGGTACGAAGTAACGAGCCATCGTCGAGCAGGTAGACCGCGCTGCCACTCCTGCGCTCCTTTTGCCAGCTGTGAATCGTCGTCCCCTGTCGGTCGATGATCTGGGCTTCAGTACTTCCGAGGGGCGACAGCAACACATATCCTCCGGTATGTTTGGCAGCAACTGCGACCGTTCCATCCTGCGGGTCGTCGCTGGCCGCTGAATTTGCGGCGGCGTGGCCGGCGACCACCAGAAGGAGCAGCATCCAGAGCAGTTTGGTGTCGAATCGCAGGATCGTTGCTGGCGGCATTGAGGATCTCCTTTTCGCCATGACTGTCTACATCCTAACCCCGCCGTGTCTGCCGAGGTGTCGAGTTCTTGCCGAGATCGGTGTACATTTGCTGATCATTGACCATGATTCTCTGGCCCGGAGCAGGGGGCTCTTCATTTGCAGGGGTACAGATACCGATTTTCGCCCGCTTCATTCTGCCGATCAATCCGTTTGCGAATCGGCCTCGTTTTCTCGCTGCTGATGGTTCTCTCTTCAGCGCTTCTGGCCCAGGTGTCTGAACAGGAATCGGCTGCTGATCAGGCCGATCGCACCTTTCCTGACCACTTGTCAAATATGCACCGCTCCATCGGAGATCGGGTTCTCGACCTCAGTGATCGAATCGACAATTTCTTTGGCGATCCACGCCTCGACGCAGATGCCGGCGAGACCCGATACCGGGTCAGAACGGAGTTTCGCATCGAGGAAGGAGGAGAGTCTGATTTCCGCACCCGGATAAGGGGGCACGCAGTCCTTCCCCATACCAAGAAGCGACTGGGTCTGTTTCTGGAGTCGTTTCGCGATGACTTCCTCACCGACCTGGGAGATATCCTGGGTGATCCGGTCGAGGGAGGAGGCGAACCATCTCTCCTGCCCGAAGAGGATATTTCCGGCCTGCGGGCAGCACTCCTTGACAGTGATCGGGGCCACCTTTCTCTCGATGGTGGTTTAAAAATCTCCAGTGATCCAAAGCTACGGTTACGACTGCGCTGGAGCGAGGATCATGAATTGAGCGACATCTGGAGCCTTCGCTTTATTCAGAGCCTGGAGTACCGGGGCGAGCTCGGCTATGGCGAACGTACCCAGCTCCGCTTCGAGCGATCCCTGGAGCAACGATTGTTGCGATTCGGCCTTGAAGGAGTGTGGTTTGAGGCGCAGGACTTCGAGGCCTTGTTCACCACCAGTTATTTCTTGCCCGTCGATGATCGGACCATTCTGAGGATCTCCGGAGACATGCGAGGAATTCTCGGCAACGAACCGGCCCGAACCGGGGTTGGCTGGGGGGTCGGTCTCCGGCGTCTATTGCATGAAGACTGGCTTTTCGGAGAGATTGCACCGCGCGTCTTCTATCCGGAGAAATCGATCCACGGTAGCGACATCTCGGTACAGCTGGTGTTTGAGGTGATCTTCGGGCGTTGATTCTCTCGGGTAGAACAACCCTCTGGTGCTGAGTACGCTCTGTCCGGGAAGGGGGCTCGATGCTCCGAGGGGAATTGAACTCCAGTCGTACCCGAACTGGTCTGATCGCGATGTTGCTGGTCGGGCTGGGTTGCGGGTCGCTGGTCTATCTGGGCAATCCAGGAAACATGGGCATCTGCGGTGCCTGTTTCCTACGAGATAGTGCCGGAGCCTTGCGGCTCTTTGGCGATCCACAGGGGTTGCACTATTTACGTCCGGAAGTTCTCGGCGTGGTGTTCGGAGCTCTGCTGTGGATGCTGTTACGTGGCAAGTGGCAGGCCCGCTCGGGGAGTCACGCAGCGACGCGCTTCTTCTTCGGCATCTGGATGGGAATCGGCAGTCTGGTGTTTCTCGGTTGTCCCTTTCGGATGTTGCAGCGACTGGGTGGACTCGACCTGACGGCGTGGATTGCGCTGCCTGGTTTCATCGCTGGTGTCGGGCTCGGTCTCTTTTTCGAAAAGCGCGGTTACAACGTAGGCAAGACGCAGGAGTCTCCGATGGCGGTCGGGCTGCTCGGACCGGTGTTACTGGGGCTGGCCGCCGTGTTGTGGTATCTCGGTCACCTCGATGGCCCCGGTCCCGGTGGAGCAGCTCCTCCGGCCCATGCCCCCTGGTTGATCTCGTTGGGGATCGCGCTGGCAGCGGGAGCGATCCTCTCGATGACCCGCTTCTGCGCCGTGACGGCAGCTCGCCAGGTTTTTCAAAAGGATCGAAGGATGATCCTGGCGGCACTGGCGATGATGATCGGCTACGGAGTGATCGTTTTGACCACCGGGAAATCGACGCCCGGTATCGAGGGGCAGCCCGCCGCTCATACCGATCACCTGTGGTCAGCCTTGTCACTGGCGCTGGTCGGGCTGTGTGGTTGTCTGGCCGGGGGATGCCCGGTTCGACAACTGGTGATGACCGGTGAGGGCAATGGAGATGCGGCGATGACAGTCGCAGGGATCTTGCTGGGTGGGGCTCTCAGTCACGGTTTCGGTCTCGCCTCCAGTGGCTCCGGGACCACCGAGGCAGGGCATACCGCCGTCATCGTTGGAATCGTTGTGGCCGTTGTTTACGGAGCGATGAGGTCGGTTCTGGCCTCGGAAGGGAAGTCTGCCGCGTGATGATCCTGTGGTCTCTGCTATTACTGGCACCGTCTTTTGCCGTGCTAGATTTGGATGACGAGAAACCTCTGGTCGCTGGTTACACGATTCCGATCGTCGATCTGACCGACGATGTTGGCGCAGTGATCACCATCGATCGAGAAAAGGGTCAGTACCTCGGGCATCCGAGTGCTGTATTGCTCGAGGATGACGAAACAATCCTGTGCGTATATCCGAAGGGGCATGGCCGCGGTCCCCTCGTCTACAAGAAGAGCAGCGATGGAGGCAAGAGCTGGAGTGAACGCTTGCCCACGCCCGACAACTGGGCCTCCTCCAGAGAAGTTCCGACCATCCACCGGGTGATCGACGCCGAGGGGAAGAAACGACTGATTGTGTGGTCAGGTCTTTATCCGGCGCGATTGGCGGTCAGCGAGGATGACGGCTCTTCCTGGAGTCCCTTGAAACCGGTCGGGGAGTGGGGGGGAATCGTCGTGATGGGTTCGGTGGCTCGTCTTTCCGATGGCCGTTATGCCGCCTGGTTTCATGACGATGGTCGATTTCTTCATGCCAAGAAGGGCGTTTCTCGATTCGATGTATTCCAGACCCTGTCATCGGACGGTGGATTGACCTGGTCGCAGCCAGTTGCCATCGCCCATCGACCGGATGTTCACCTGTGTGAACCGGGAGTGGTTCGTTCCCCCGATGGCAAGACCATCGCGCTGCTGATGCGAGAAAACAGTCGGAGGCGCAATTCGTTTGTCATCTTCAGTCGCGACGAGGGAAGCAGCTGGTCGACGCCGAAGGAGCTCCCTGCAGCCCTGACCGGAGATCGGCATACCGCCACCTACACCCCGGATGGACGTCTCTTCATCTCGTTTCGCGATACCACTCGAGAGAGTGCGACGAAGGGAGACTGGGTCGGTTGGGTCGGGACCTGGCAGGACATCGTCGATGGCAAAGAGGGCCAGTATCGGGTGCGTTTGATGGATAACCATGTGCGCGGAGATTGCGCCTATCCGGCAGTGCTTCAGCAAAAGGATGGCACCATCATCGCCATCACCTACGGCCACTGGACCAGAGACGAATCGCCCTGGATCGCCTGCCGACGATTTACCATCTCCGAGCTGGATTCGAGGTTTGCTGCGCTGGGGAAATAACTCTCCCGGTTTTCAGTAGCTCTTGCCGCCGAGTACTTCCTTGATCGCCACCGCCCGCTGTAGAACTGGCTCCAGCTCTTCCCCTGACTTGCAGCATTTCCCTGGCTTGTAGATCAGAATCTGATCCCCCTTGATATCGAGCTGGATCTTGTCGTTCTGCTCGAAGTACTCCCGGACGCGGGGTCGGAACAGATTGCAGATGGCGTCCTCGTCATCGCCGCGGAGGCGGTACTTGTTACTGAAGTTGGGGTGGGAACTGAAATCGATATCCTGGGCACCAAAATATTCTTTGAAGCGGTCAAAGAAACTCTCTGAACCCATATCCAGGTCGGGGAAGTTCTGCTCATTTTTCAGAACCACGACCGTTTGGGTAATCGCGTGAGAACTCTTGCCGGTATGGATCACGTAGGTGTAATCGAAGATCACCACCTCCTGATCGCGGTAGTTTCCTCGACCAATCTTGGTGGCACCCTTGGGTGATCCACATTTTCCCAGAGGGTGGGGTGCCAGCAGTTTGCCGGCGCTTTCATCGGAATCGGCGTGGAAGGATAGCCCGAGGTATCTCATTCCCTTATCCAGTGACTCGGTTCGTTCCTTGTTCTTCCTCTTGGTTAGCCTGACCATCCATACCACGAAGGCGATGACGACAAGAGCTCCCAGAACGAAATAGATGATTTCCTCGTATTCGGACACTTTGAGTTACCTCCTGCAGTGGTAGGCAAATGCCGGAGGGAGATTACGCCAGGCCAGGCGAGTGCTCTCGACTTTTCCGAAGATCTGGTCGAGTCGCTTTCGAAATGCCCGTGCCTTCGGAAATAAGTGTATGCCGCCGTAGGCGAAGGTCACGAAACGGCCTTCGGGGGAGAGCACCTGGGCGACTTCTGCCAGCAGCTCATCCTGAATCGAGTCAGGGAAAGAAGCCCACGGAAGTCCTGAAACGACGATGTCGACTTCCTTGAGTTGTTTTTCGTCGAGGATGGAAGACAACTCCGCTGCATTGCCCTCGATGATTTCGACGCTGGTGAACTGTCGTTGCAGATTGCGGGCGAAGATCGGGTTTTTTTCCACTGCCAGGAAACGGGTGCGGGTGGAGATCCGGGTCAGAATCTCGGCCGTGAAGACACCCGTACCTGGACCCAGCTCCACGACCACCGAAGACTGATCGAGCGAGATGCCATCCAGCATCCTGGCAGCCAGAACACTACCGCTGGGGGCGACGGCTCCGACGGAGCCGGGTTCCTTGATGAATTCGCGCAGGAAGTTGATCTTCGACCCCATCGATCCTCGGCCTTTCCGTTGCCGTGAAATGGTATGTCGGCACCTTCCGTGAGGGTGCCGATGGTGGATGGTGCCACTGTCGGCGAGAGATGTCGAGGTATCTCCTCTCGGTACATCTGGTGAAACCCTGGGGTAGACTGGCGATCAGTTGCAGATCGCCCCGATTTCGCAAAGGAGAGCCCATGCCACCCACCGTCGGCTGGATCGGTTGCGGAGTGATGGGACGTTCGATGGTGAGAAATCTGCTCGACGGAGGGTTCTCCGTTGCGGTTCATACCCGAACCCGATCGACGGCGGAGGCGCTTACCGAGGCGGGAGCTCGATGGGCTTCCAGCCCCGCCGAACTGGCGCAGCAAAATGATATCGTCATCTCGATGGTGGGTTATCCGACAGATGTGGAAGCGGTGTATTTCGGAGAAGCCGGGGTCTTCTCGATTCCTCAGCACGATTCGAAGTGCCGCCTCAGCATCGACATGACCACCAGTACCCCCTTGTTGGCGAAAAAGATCGCGGACGTGGCGACCGAGAGAGAAGCGCTGAGCCTGGATGCTCCGGTGTCGGGGGGGGACGTGGGAGCCCGCGACGGGACTCTCAGCATCATGGTCGGTGGAGATGCGGTAGCGTTCGAGCAGGCCAGGCCGATTTTCGATGTTCTGGGCAAACAGGCAATTCTGCACGGAACTGCCGGCGCAGGACAGCACACCAAGATGGTCAACCAGATCATCATCGCCAGCACCATGATCGGTATGTGCGAAGGCCTGGTCTATGCCAAGCGCGCAGGGCTCGATACCAGCAAGGTTCTGGAGAGTGTTTCAGGCGGAGCTGCAGGATCGTGGTCGCTCTCCAATCTGGCACCTCGGATCCTGGATGGAGACTTGCAGCCCGGTTTCTTCGTCGAGCACTTCGTCAAGGACATCGGCATCGCGATCTCCGAATGCGACCGGATGGGGATCGAACTGGCCGGATTGAAACTCGCTCGAGGTCTGTATGATGAGGTGGTTCGAGGTGGCGGCGGTCGACTGGGGACACAGGCACTCCATGGAGCGATTGAGAAGCTGGCTGCCGAGGGGTGTTCCGATTCGAGAGAGGAGAACTCAGGTGTATCTGATGGAGACGTTTAGTCCCGAAGTTGCTATCTGGATTGTTTTAGGATTGGCTGTGGGTCTTGGTATTCGCATCGTTGCCGGGATGCTCGACAAGCGTCGAATTGAAGTTGAAATCGTCGCCAAGGGAGGTCAGATCGAATCGATTCGTTGGACTCCTTTTGCCAAAGGCTGGCTCGGGTCAAAAAATGAACGTCTCTACGAAGTGGTATGGACCGACAAGGCGGAAGTTCGACATTGTGCGACAGTGAAGACGGCGATGTTGGCAGGAAACTACTTTGCCGATTCGGTAACCACTCGGAGATCGAGTCCAGATGTTGTTCAGTCCGACACCTCCCTGATGACCAAAAACCAGCAGCTTCAGCAAGAAGTAGATCGACTACGCAGGGAACTGGAGCAGTTGCGCAGGGATCGGATGTGAATAGTTGAAAGTTCAGGGGGAAGAGCTTCTGGAGCAGGCGGTGAGCATCCTCGAACAGGTGCGTCAAGGATTCCCGCACCATCGATCTGCACTGGAAGGGTGTGAAATCAGAATCAGTCATAGGCTCACCAGAAGTGCGGGCAACGCCTGTGCCAAGACTCGTACCGTCGGAATCAGTGCGCCGATCTTCACGGCCCGAGAGAATCACCCCCAATTTCGAAACACCGTCCTGCACGAGCTCGCCCATGTCATTGCAGGATCTAGAGTTCAGGCGCACGGGACTCGATGGAGAAAGATATTCATCGAGATCGGTGGGAATGGAGAGCGTTGCCACGAGATGCGAGCAAGGGGGCAACACTATCAGCACCAGGCGGTTTGTCAGGGATGTGGGTCAGAAGTTGAAGTGGGAACGAGGGTCTGGAACCGGTTGAAGGCAGGAAGTCGTGACTACTACCATCAAGGTTGCGGTGGAGTTGTCACAGCGGAAATAGAGTCGCCTCAGAACGATCAAAAAAGCGGAATGCTTCAGAGGATCAGAGGCAGGCTTCGGCAGGCTCTCTTGTTCGGATCGACAGAGAAGTCCTAGAAGGGTAGATCCTCTTCTTCCTGTGGCTTTTCGTCCTCCTCTTTCTTGATCGGCGGCCTCCGGTTCTTCAGGTCGTGGGTTTGGTCGTATTTCTTCCACTTCGATTGAAGCACGATGATCTCGGCGGCCTCAAGTTTTCGATTTTTGCGATCTGAAGCATCGAGGTAGCCGCTGAGAAAGAGTTTCTGACGTTTCTTCAGAGCTGCGGGTTTTTTTTGCTCGACCAGTAGCACATCGGTACCCAGAGCCGTGCTCAGGCGATGGTCCGCGACTTGTCTCTCTCGGCCATTCTCTACCAAAATCATCGGCCCATGTACCCAGGCGAATCCCTGTGCCATCAACTTGGCGGGGATCTTTGAAGGTTTGAAGGAACCGGCAACGATGGCCTGGATCTGGATCAGCATCGGCGGATAGCGGGCGCCCCCGGATCCGAACTGTTCTTCCTGTTTACGGGCGAGTACATGGAGCATGGTTCCATTATCGAGATCTTTTACCGAGGTGATGGTATGTATCTCGATGATCGAGCTCTTTACGAGTTCGACCTTCAGGTTGCCTCTCTTGTCCTTGACGACGAAGCTCTTTCCCTTCTCTTCTCCTTCGCCGAGAGATTTTATCGAACAGGAAATGACGGTTGGTTTTGCATCTTCGAGGTAAGCCGGGACGCTGTGCAGTGAGATCAGGAAGGTGGCAGTTGCGAGGAACATCAGTAATTCCCTTCTCGTACCCTAGAAGAGACCCTGCGGGCGTCCTTCTTCATCGACATCGATCTGAAGCAGGCCTGGCCGTGAGCCCAGACCGGGCATCGTCATGATGTCACCGGTGAGGGCATAGAGAAACCCTGCACCCGCAGACAACCGAACATCTCTGACTGTGATCCTGAAACCAACAGGGGCCCCGACTATCTTGGGGTTGTCGGTGAAGGAGTACTGAGTTTTGGCCATGCAGATCGGCAGATGTCCCAGTCCCAGTTTTTCAAACTTCCGGATGGCCTTGCTGGCGGTGGGTTTGAAATCGACTCCATCAGCTCGATAAATTTCTGTGGCGATGGAGCGGATCTTATCTCGTACGGGCAGATCATCCGGGTAAGTCATCTTGAAATCTGCCGGGACTTCTTCGCAAGCCTTGACGACAGCTTTTGCCAGGGTGGCGCCGCCTTCACCGCCATGCGAATGGACTTCCGAGATGGCGGCATCAAAGGCACCGGCTTCTCGTGCGATGTTGAGTACCGCTTCGATTTCACCTCCGGTGTCGGTGGGGAACCGGTTCAGCGCTACTACAACAGGAGTGCCGAACTTACCGAGATTTTCTATATGTCTGCGGAGGTTCGAGCACCCTTCCTCGACCGCCTGGATGTCTTCCTGATTTATCTCTTCGGGCATGGGTTTTCCAGGCACCACCTTGTAGCGGCCACTATGTACCTTGAGGGCTCGGATCGTTGCGACCAGAACCACAGCGTCTGGTTTCATTCCGCTGAGGCGACATTTGATGTTGAAGAACTTTTCCGCACCCATGTCGGCACCGAATCCGCTCTCGGTAACGACGTAATCACAAAGACTGAGGGCAATGCGATCCGCTACGATGGAAGAATTTCCGTGAGCGATGTTGGCAAATGGCCCGGTGTGAACAAAACATCCCGTGCCTTCGAGAGTCTGCATGAAGGTAGGATGAATTGCATCCTTGAGTAAGACAGCCATGGAACCTGCGGCTCCCAGTTGCTCTGCGGTAACTAGATCACCATCGTCATTCAATCCGATCACGATACGACCTAGCCGCTCTCGCAGATCGCTGCTATCGGAAGAGAGTCCGAGAATGGCCATCACCTCGCTGGCACTGCTGATGTCAAAGCCAGACTCTCTTGGAACCCCGTTCTTGGAACCACCGAGGCCGACGATGATGTTCCTGAGAGCGCGATCATTGACATCGAGACAGCGTTTCCAGGTAACAGTAGGTGGATCGATCCGGTGCGGGTTTCCCTTCAGAATCGAGGTGTCGACCCAGGCAGCGAGCAAATTGTTGGCGAGTCCGATGGCATGGGTATCGCCGGTCAGATGCAGGTTGAAATCTTCCATCGGAATTACCTGGCTATGACCACCTCCTGCAGCCCCTCCCTTGATGCCAAAAACAGGACCCATCGAAGGTTGTCGAATGGTGGCAACCGCTTTCTTTCCGATGTGGTTCAGTCCGAGGCTCAATCCGATGGTGGTGACAGTTTTGCCCTCTCCGAGCGGAGTCGGGTTGATGGCGGTGACATCGATGTACTTCCCTGGTGGGTTGGAGCCGATTCGATCGAGGATGGACAAAGGGATCTTTGCCATGTGTTTGCCATGAAGGACCAGTTCGTCCTCCTCGATGCCATATCGAGTGGCCACCTGGCGGATGTCGACGAGAGAAGCAGCTCTCGCGATCTCGAGATCGGAGGTCGGACGGGACTGCGACAAGAATAGGCTCCTTCCTCGGCTTCTCCGGGGACATACTCTGATGTGAGGAACCCTAGCCGAGAGAACCGCAAATGGCAATATCAGCGCTGCTAGTGCTCTCCTGGGGCCTCTACCGGCTTCTCACCAGCAGTCCCGTATCGATCCCCAGGGTCTGCCGAGCCCCCTCCACCTGGCCGATGAAACGGCCCGCATCTTGAGGATAGCCGGCAGTCGGTTTGAGGTCGGGAACATGTTGTGACCAGTAGCGGTTGAGAAGAACCATGTGCAGTTCACGGAGGTATTTTGCGGTCATCGAGGCCAGCGCGGTGCAGAAGCTGTACTGTTCGCATTGCTTGCGGAAATGGACATCGACGACACGATTTTCTTGTACCGAAGTGGCCCTGTAGGACTGGCGCTCCTTGTCCTGCTCCAGAATCTTGAAGATGCACCCCGGGAATAATGGATAGAGCAGGGGACCGTATCGTTCCCTGCCGCCGAGTCGATCTGCCCACACCTCGATCTGTTTTCGGTCAGATTGGAGCCAGAGCCAGCGAAGGAATCGGCCCATCGCCCAGGCATCGACGGCTCCTTTTCCTCCTCGTTCCTTGACCTGGGAGTTGAACTCCCTCACTTCCAGCGGAATGGCGCGGATCTCTCCTGAGGAGATGGCGCATCGGTCGAATGTTCGTTCGAGTCTCCTGATCTTGCCGCTGAGGTTGATGCTGGAGCAGGAATGGGGCAGATCCAGATCCTGGTCGCGATACCACGGATATTCGTCGAGGTAGGAGGATCGATTCGCGGTGCAGTGATCGATCAACTGCCGAAAGGTACGAGGAACGGTTCCTCGCTCGGCACCGATGAAGGACAGCACTCCTTCTTCCAGTCGAGAAAGATCTCCGGTTCCAGGTCTGTGGAGTCTCTTCGAGTCCGCGACCGAGATCACGTTCTTGTCTCTACGACCCGCAGCTCCAATCAGAGGGGAAAGAAGATCCCATGGGCTATCGGCGGCGATCCTTTTTTCGCACTTCAGTGTTACGAATCCAATCACCAGCGGTCCCAGTTGGGGGCCGTATCCCGCTTCATCGAGTCCTGCTAACCAGTGACTCATGTCAGTTCCTCTCTGTCGAATTTTTTGAGGGCAGTTCCCAGGGAGGAGGATTCCCTAGGGAGAGCCAGTTTCGCCGCACTTCGGACAGTACGATTCCGCAAGAGGTGGCGACGTTGTGTGAGTGCTTGGAACCGAACATCGGAATCTCAACTGTTCCGTCACAGAGGAACAGAACCTGCTCATCGATTCCCACTACTTCATGACCCACCACGATCGCGAGAGGATGAGGAGGATCGATTTCGTAGAGGGAATGGGAGTTCTGGGTTTGCTCCAGCGCAAGGACCGTGACTCCTTCGTTCTGGAGGGTTCGCACTGCCATTGCAGGATCTTCGACATGTTCCCACTGGGTGGTCTGTTCCGAACCCAGTGATATCTTTTCGATCTCCGGTCGCGGTGGCGTGGGAGTGATTCCACAGAGAAAGATCTTTCGTACTCCGAACCCATCAGCGGCACGGAAGATGGCCCCGACGTTGGTCAGGCTACGGACGTTATCGAGGATCAACGACAGCTGCGGACGATTTCTTTGTTGCCGGAGATCGGCGTCTGCCCGATGCTGATCGATGCGTCGCTTGCGCGGCATTCTTCTCCCCCTCTTCTGCAACCAAAGACCGTGAATCGTAGCCGCAGGAGGGGCGGGAATCGATGGTGAACCAGTGAGGCAGTCACTCGCCACCCCCGGCATCCCGTCGTAACCTGTATTTTAAAGCCTGAGGGGCCAATAGCCCCGCAGGGAGATCATGTCCCCGATTCGAGAGGGCGAAATGTCGGAGCCGATCATCCTGGATGCACAGGAACAACGAATCGTCGGGGTTCTCATCGAGAAATCCCTCGCAACTCCACAGTACTACCCCCTGACCCTCAATCAGGTGGTGACCGGCTGCAATCAGAAATCGAACCGTGATCCAGTGGTGTCCTGGATGGAAGACGAGGTCGAAGATGTACTGCGGCTGCTGGCGGGGCGTGGCTTTGCCACCCAGGTTCACGCAGCGGGTTCTCGAGTGGGGAAATGGCGTCAGGAACTGACCAAACAGCTGCAACTGGACGGCCGTTCGATGGCGGTGGTGGCAGAGTTTCTTTTGCGAGGACCTCAGACGCTGGGAGAATTGCGTGCCCGGGCATCCCGGATGAAAGAGATTCCCGACCTTGCAGCACTCGATGAGGTATTACAGGGGCTGTCTCAACAGGATCCTCCACTGGCAGCGAGATTTTCTGCCGAAGGCGTCCGTCGGGGGGTTCGATGGGGTCATCTACTGCAGGAGCCACAGCAGGTAGCTCTTCTCCAACAAGCCGAATCGACAGAAGCTGCCGACGAGTCGGCAGCTAGCTCTCAAACGACAAGAACTAGCTCCGCCTCCGGCACCATTCCAGCACCAACGGTTGCTCGACTGGAGCAACTTGAGCAAGCGGTACGATCCTTGCAAGACCGAGTGCAGGAACTAGAACGCAGGGCTCCTATTTGATGCTCTGCAGGACTTGCAGCCCGGTCTCAGGGGCGGAAACCGTCACTGGCCGGGGAAAGGTGGATCGATGAACAATCGACTGCGATACCGATTTTTGTATGGCGTTACAGCAATTTTGGCGCTGTTTTTGGTGGCGAGTGAGATGACCTTCGCCGCTGCCTCCATTGAGGTAGTTACTACCCCTATTGAGGTAAAGGGTGAGATCACTTCGGTCACTCTCTACTCAAGCGAGGCTCGCGTCGAAAGGACCCTTGCGATCGCTGAAGGAGTCGCGGGTTTGCGTCAGGTTGTTGTCGGGCCGCTGCCAGCGACCCTCATCGATTCTTCGATCCAGGTCGAAGGGACCGATGGACTCGCTTCTGTCTCGGTTCAAGTCCATCGCTCCAGTGGCGAACCTGTTGAATCGGCGCGAGTGAAAGATCAACGAACACAACTGAAAGAGTTGCAACAGTCGTTGCTACGGCTGAAGCGCGAGGATCAATCGCTCAAGGAGATGCGGGCTCGCTTTGCATCCATCTTGCCGAATCGTTCTGACGATGAAGATACACCCCCCAATATCGACCTCGTTGCCTGGCAAGGGTTGCTCGATCTGGTTCAACAGGGGATGGAGCGAGCGGCCAGCAGCCGGTCAGCACTGGCTTCCCGGCTGAGAGAGGCGCAGGACAAGGTCCAGCAGGCCCGGCGTAGTCTCGACCTGCTGTTGCAAAACCAAGAGCGTGCTCGAGCTGAAGTCCACATCGGCATCCAGGATCTGGACGGAGCCGGGGGTGTGATCCGAATCAGCTACTTGATCCCGAATGCTAACTGGCGTCCCCACTACGAGGTGGATGTCGATACGGTCAATCACACCTTGCAATTGCGGGCCTTCGCCATCGTGCGGCAGATGACCGGAGAGGACTGGCCGGAAGTTCCGGTTTCTTTCTCGACTTCGGCACCGGAGCTGGGTTCAGACATTCCAGATCTGGCCGCCATTCGACTGAATCGCCCCCGGTATCAGGACCTACCGCTGAAAGAGGCAGAAATTACCAGGCTGGGTCGCCAGGTTTTTCTCGGCGACACCCGATTTCGAACGGGAGAAATGAATTTTGACGGCGGAACAGTGCTGGGAGGTGAGGAGTTTTATTCATATGCACTGGCGGGGGGCAAGTTAGATCACATTCTTCCCGTTTTCTCGAACCGAGGATTTCTGAGGACCTTTTCTTCGGTGAAGCCAGAACAAATTCCCTCAGACGGAGAGTCGCATCGATTGCTCTATGCCATCAAGCAGCTCGATTTCGATGAAGAGCGAATCTGTGCCCCGGAGCTCAACACCGCAGTCTTCAGACGCATCATCGCACGGGTCACCGGGTCAGATCCTCTGCTTCACGGAACTGTCGCCGTGTTTTTGGGAGAAGATTACCTCGGCCAGGCGATCATCCAGACCACTGCGCCAGGAGAAGAAATGGTTCTCGATCTCGGTGTCGATGGCCAGGTGACCGTCAAACGGATCCAGAGAGATTCCGAGGAGCAGGTGGGAATCTTTTCCAAAGCGATCCACTATCGCACTGATCTCGAACTGGTCGTCGAGAACTTCCACTCCGACCCGATCACGGTCAGTCTCAGAGAGAGGATACCCTTTACTGAATCGGACCAACTTCGCGTGCAGATCGATCGCTCCGCCACCACGCATCTGCCCGAAGGGCTTGAGTCAGATGACGGACTCCTTTCATGGTCCCTCGAGGTCTCTCCGGGAGAAGCCACCAAGGTGCGTTTGGTATGGTGGATCGCGGCACCCCCTGATGTGCAACTGACGCGCCGAGAAGCCCCGGAACGTCTGGGAAAGGGGGAATGATGCGAACCATCTACTGTCTCTTCGGCTGCTGTCTGTTGCTCTCCATGTCGCCTGTCATCGCCGGGTCGTCCGCCAAAGTGCCCCTGTTGAAGTACGTTTCACCCGATGCGGTGACCGTTTTCGAGGATCGAGCCCGAGTTCATCGCCGACTGGCAGTGGAGGTGGGAGTCGAATCGAGCGAGGTGTTCTTTTTTGGATTGCCGGCGAGTCTCGATCCTACCAGCGTTCGAGCACGCCTGAGTGGTGTCTCTGGATTGGTTCTCGGTGTTCGTCTCGAAAGGGAAGTCCACGTCGAGGATGTGCAGCAAGATGTTCGTCTTCTCGTGCAAGCCATCCAGCAACTGAATGATCAGTTGCTCAAGAACACATTCCGGGTCGAAGAACTGGACCGACGGAGGGTCATTACCCTGCGGTTGGCAAAAATTCTCGAAGATTCCTTCTCTGCCAGGGGAACAGAGGATCTGTTGGGGGGGGCCACCTCGGCTCAGATCATCACTGCCCAGCAATGGATCGCGGACCGACTTCTGGAGCTAACACTCGAAAAGGACCGGTTGCAGTTGCAGCGCGATGAGATCGAGAAGAAGCGCCAGGATCTATCGAATGATCTGGAACCGCTACGGGTACGGCAACAACGTACCACCTGGTCTGCCACTGTGTTGATACAGACGCAGGAACAGGGCGAGGCGACGGTGGAGCTGGCCCATGACGTTCACGGAGCCGGTTGGGATCCAATCCATGAGGCGAGCCTGGATGAAGCGAAAGGCGAGGTGAAATGGCTCAGCAAGGCCGAGGTGATTCAACATAGCGGAGAGGACTGGAATGATGTCCAGTTGACCCTGTCCACCGCCCGCTCTTCGCTGGGACTTACCCCGCCCTCGCTAATACCGGTACGGGTTGAGGCGATTGCTCACCAGGTCGATGTCAGACTTGCTGTTGAGCGGAGTGAGACGCCCGGTGCCGATTCCAGTTTGCCAGATCCTTCAAAACACCGTAAACCGACTCAACAAGCCGAAGACCTGGAGAACAAACAGCTCGTCGGGGCGACTCTGGACAGTGGATCGGGTCCGGCTCGTTTTCAGATTCGAGCTCAGGCAACGATCCCAGCGGATGGAAGTACACATGCGGTGCTCATCGGTGAGCAGACTTTCGTTGCAGATCTAGATTACGAAAGCGTTCCGTTGCTGAGTCTGCACGTCTATCGTCGTGCTCGCCTCACCAACTCCGGCAAAGCCCCTCTCCTTGCCGGTACCGTGCGGTGTTTTCGTGACGGTGCTTACGTTGGAGATGGAACGATGCAACGGACTGCCGCTGGCCAGCAGTTCACACAGCACTTTGGTTCCGAAGGACGGATCGTGGTTCACAAGGAGGAGATCGAGGATCGATCCACCCAAGCTCGTTCCTTCAGCAGTAACATGAAATTAGTGAAAGCTTACCGAATCACGGTTCGCTCGATGATCCCCGAATCGATCCCGTTGGAACTGGTCGATCGCATTCCAGTCAGTTCCGTGGATGGAGTCGAAGTGGTCCTCGGTGGTCAAACCGAGCCGGAACCGGCAGTCGATGTCGACGGAATCGTGCGCTGGACGATGTCGCTGGCGAAGGACCAGGAACAGGTGTTTGTCCTTCAGTGGATCGCCACTGCCGAGCAGGAAGATGCAGCGATTCTGGAGGAGCTTCGTTGAATCTTGACCAGTTGATCGAGCAGTACCTTGGCTCCCAGGGGCGTGCTCGCAAAGAGTTGCTGAAGAAGGTCCTTGCCGGGGATCCTGATCCCCGGCAGGCGACCCGGCTGGCGCCGACCCTGCGCGATCCGAGCCCCAGGGTTTCAGCACGCATCACCGCGCTGCTGGCCAGGCATCAACTGCGCGAAGTCTTCGAGCAGCAACTGGTGGGGTTGAAACCGGGAAAACTAGCCATCCTCAGAAGTAAGTTCGAGAAGATTTCCGGTCCTCCGCGTTGAACTGAATCGTTGCTCTTGGCGCTAGTTCATTTCTTCGCGTGGCTCTTCGTTCATTTCCTCGTGTGGCTCCTCGTCTGTTTCTTCACCATGAGCCGGGATGAGGATCGCTTCGACATCGGCCGTTCCGATGATCTCCGTTCCATCGAAGATGACTTCCCAGGTGTATCGACCCGGTTCCGGGAATTCCATCGGTGGCAGTTCAAAAATACACTCATGATGTTCACGTCGGTCATCGTGATCTAACCCGAATTCCGGGCTTTCCTCGATGACAAGATCATCACTGAGCCGCTTGAAGCGGAAAGAAACGGTGTGGAGACCGGAGAAATCGCTCAGATTCAGGTACAGAGCAGCAGGTTGATATTCACAGGGGAACTCGGGCAGACGGACCCGATTGAAAGTTCCGGCCAGGACGCATTTGCCGTTCTCGTCGTCCTTGTAGATACGATCGCAGAGGATGATGGCTTGTACGATGGGGAGAAGTGGTCGGTTCAAGGAGAACACCTATCCAGCTAGTTCCTGTTGGTTGACGGGCCAAGCCTGGGGAATCCCATCCCGACGGCAATTCCACTGCTCCTCCACTGGAGCCAGGAATCAGCAAGGGCCCAGCGCCTCATTGTACAGAGGAGCCATCTCCTGTCACCCGATCTGAGAGTGCCTGCCTTGACCCATCCGGGTCACCGTCACAGAATGCCGAGTACCGCCATCGAATCGAGGAATTCCTGGAGAGCAGCACTCTGAGGGGTTTCTGGGAGGGCTCAAGAAACCGTGAGAATTCTAACGGTTCGAGAAACGGCCTGGTTCAACGTCGATCCAGAAACGATCTGGCTGCAGGTCTCTCTGCTGGAAGAGTGGTCTCGATGGTGTCCGGGATTGAGGTCTGCACGGTGGATACGAGGAGAACCATGGCGTCCCGGATCTCGTTTCGAACTGAACTGGGATGGCGTGGTCCCTGCCCCCCTTGTTGCAGGAGAAGTGCTTCGGATTGAGGAAGAAGGAATTTTGGATCCGGTCGAAACCACTCTCTCAACAAGGTCCGAATCTCCGCAGTCAAATCCAGCCAGTGGTGTGTTGGCCAGGAGGATTTGTTGGCGTGCGGGTTTCGGTCCTTTGCGTAGCGAGGCGCAGATGGCGATCCTCGAAGATGGATCCGGATCCCTCATCGAATTTGTAACGCTCTGGCAAGGCTGGGCAACTCTCCTCGGAGGAGGGGGAAGAGCCCTTCGTTGCGCAAAAATCCAGCGAGACTGGCTCGCCAGCCTCCGCCAAGCCCTGGAACGGGTGGGAAGTATCGGATGACCCGTTCAGCCACTGAACTGAGAACCTTCTGGTACATGGGTGCCAAGACTCGTCTGTGCGACGAGTTCATCAATGGAGCCGTACGTGATCTGGTCGAACCAGGAGCAACCCTGCTGGATGCCTGTACCGGAACCGCTGCGGTGGCTCGTTGGTTTGCTCCCGACTACCGAATCCTGGCAAATGATGTTCAGAGATTTTCCGCCACCGTTGCACGAGCTTATCTGGAAGGTGGCCCGGATTGGCAGCGAGTTCTCGAGTACCTGGATCCGGAGGATGATCTGGGGCGGGTACGAGACGACAATCTACGAATGCTGGAAAGCCTGGCTCCGGATGCGCTGGAGCTAGAGAGCTCTCTACTGGTGCAGATTGGTGATTCTGAATGCGAGAGTGATCCTGAGGTATTCGACCGTTATCGAACCCTGGTCACTCAAGCTCCCATCCCCGATGGGTCCGACCCCTCGGTCGAGAAGAGCCGACTCCACGAGCCTTTGGCCTCGCAGATCCTTGAGTTACTGAAGAACAGGCGCGCCAATCCCAGAGGGGCTCCCGCTGTGCTCTGTACCACCTACTGGGCCCATCTCTACTTCAGTCTTCGACAGGCGATGCAGATCGATTCATTGCGAAGAGCGATCGATGAGATTCCTGCCACCGATCAGTTCCAGCAACAAAAGCAGAATTTATATCTTGCTGCGCTAATTCACGCGGTGTCGATCAGTACCTCCGGGACCAGTCATTTCGCCCAGCCTCGATCGATCGAAAAAGATACGGAGCTGGTCGCCGTGGTTCGTCGCAGGTTGCTAAATATCGATGAGCAGTTCGAGCTTTCCCTCGATGCGATTCGGACAGAATGGGGATCCGTTGCTCGGCATCCTGACAACCGGGTTTATCGTAGCGATGTGCACCAGTTACTGGAGAAGGGTAGCCCTCTGGATGACGAGCAAGTCGACCTCGTCTACCTGGATCCTCCTTACACCGCGGACAATTATTCGCGCTTCTACCATGTTCTGGAGACGCTGGTTTGCTATGACTACCCGGAACTGGAGCATCGCGACGGTGTTTTGACAAGAGGTCGATATCCTTTGCAGGCGAATAGATTCCGTTCCGATTTCTGCAGTGGAAGTCGGGTTGAAGATGCGTTCCGAAGGCTCGTCAAATCATGTCATGAACGTGGTGCACGACTGTTGATTTCTTACTCTACCGATACTGGGCTTCTCACTCGTCGCTGGTTGAGTCAGGGTCACCAGCAACCAGCGGCTTGTTTGAGGGAGCTCATCCTTGAGGTCTACAGCAACGTCGAAATCCGGGAGCAGAATTTGATGCACTCCGGTCAGGGGGATTCCAATCGTTCGGTCAGAGAACTCCTGTTGCTCTGTGAGGATTGAAGTTGCGCTGGCTTGGAAACAAAGTCCAACTACTCGAAGAGATCCTGCTGGCAGGTGAGCGTGCAGGGTTTTCTGGTGGTACGGTCTGCGATCTATTCGCCGGCAGTGGCACCGTGGGGCGTTTCTTCAGGTCTCGTGGTTACAAGGTCATCTCTACCGATCTGATGCACTGCTCGCTGGCTTTCCAGAAGGTTTTTCTTGAATGCCCGGGCCCTCCCTCCTTCGAGGGAATACGCGATCACTGGGACAATTTGGAACCTCTGGGTGCCGATCGCATTCGCAATGCACAATCCTTCGACTCGGTGACCTGGGAACCATTTTTGAAGGTGATCCACTTTCTTGAGCAGGAGTTGCCGTCGCGCGAGGGGCTTCTCTGCCGCCAGTTTTCCCCTCAAGGTGCTGCTGATCGTCGTTACCTGAGCCCTGACAATGCGGGTCGTCTCGATGCCATCATCGAGACGATTCGGAACTGGCGTCTGCAGAAGAAAATCAACGAGCCGGAGATGTGGTTACTGATCACTTGCATCATCGATGCGGCTGATCGAGTCGCTAACATCTCAGGGACCTATGGGGCTTACCTCAAGAACTGGCAGCAAAATGCACTCAATCCGCTGAAATTGACAGCTCCTGCACTGGTTCAGGGGCCTCTCGGTCAGGCGAATCGTCTTGATGCCATCGATTGCATCGAGGAGATGGAATGTGATCTTCTCTACATCGACCCCCCATACAACCAGAGGCAATACGCGGCCAATTATCATCTTCCCGAAGTGATCTCTCTGTTACCGCTGGAAGACTCAGATGCTGGCATCGAATCGCAGCTCTACGGAAAAACAGGATTACTGCCCTGGAAGGATTCCGCTTCTTCCCTTTGTAGCAGGCGTGGAACCGAGTGCAGGGATGCGATGGCTAGTATCATCTCCAGAGCACCTGCACAGGGGATCGTGTTTTCTTACAGTGAGGAGGGAATTCTCACCCGAGGCGAGATCGAACAGATGCTAGAACAATGGTCAGTGGCAGATGTCGATGTGGAACGAGAGTGTGAGAAAGAGCAGATTTTACACGAGATCCCTTACCGGAGGTTTCGTAGTGACAAGGAAGGACGAGTTTCCCGGACCGGTTCTTCAAGGAGCTTTCATCCCGCTCGGGGTCGTTCTGAGGATGAAGTTCACGAGTGGCTTTTTGCCATCAAGAAATTGCAGGAGGAACGTTGCTGAGTTGTAAGACTCTGGTTCGGTTGGCATTTCTACTGGCGGCCATCGCCGTCGGCTGTGCTGCGGCAGCAGCCCATCTTCTCGACGGTTGGCTCGATTCGTCTCACCTGCACCAGTGGGAGGTGGCGGCCAGAATTTTGTTCTGGCATGCGCTGGGACTCTGGATCTGTGGTCGGGGGTATCGCGGGCCAGGAAACCTGATGCTGGTATCCACAGTCATTTTTTGCGGCAGTGTGTTGGCACTCTCTGTGGGAGCTTCGAGCTGGTTGGGTGTTCTGGCGCCGATTGGCGGAACAGGTTTGATCATCTCGTGGCTATGGCTAGCCGTTGCGGCTCCGCCGGGATAAGTTTCGCCGAATAAGGATGTTACGAGTTAGAGATTGACTATGGATAGAAACACCTCGATTTCTATGTAGTGGAAAAAGGTCAGGAATGACAGGTTTGACACTTATCGGAATATCGCCTAATTTGTACACTGTGGCGGTGAGGGTGAGGTGGATTGGGCGGGTCGAACCGTATCGGTAGACCCTGCTGTCGGGCTCAGCTTTTTTCAAGATATCGAAAGTGCAGATCACGCGAAGTGATTGCATTCGGTTTTTGAGTATCCAGTAGGAGGTTATCGAAGTGGCGAGAACAAGTAGCGAGAACTCGATTCGTTATCGGGCTCAAGGTTTGTCCATTTCGTTATTGCTCTGGCTCTTGTTGGTGATTCCCACTGCACTTCCAGCAGCAGATCGATTCGATTTCCGCACCGTGGGTCCCGCCTCAGAGGACCTGATCGTGGCACTCCAGTCAGATCTGAATCAGATTCTGGGAGCGAGAATTTCCGAGACTCTGGAGATCTCCTGGATCCGTGATCCAGGCCAAGGCCGTGTGTTTGTCGGTTGGAGCCAGCAGCTACAGGGTTACCCGGTGAGAGATGCTCTGGGCCGATCTCTGGCTTACTGGGATCCGGTCCAATCGCTCTGGTCGGTACACTTTCGTACGATTCGTTTTGTCGAACCGGTTGAGTTGATGGATCCGATCGTCACGTCTGCTTTCGCGCTAGACATGGTGACGGCTGACTACCCAGCTCGAATCTGGTCGGCCCCCTATCTGGAGGTTGTTTCAGGTAGCGAGGGAGAGCCGGTCTTATGTTGGGTGCTCCAGGCGAGTTCTCTCTTGCCTGATGTTCACAGTAGTCTACGAATCGATGTAGATGCTGTGTCGGCGGAGATTGTGGCGATCGAGGAACAAATCTGCGATGCGGATGTTCCCGGGACCGTCCGTGCCGTTCGAACCCCTGGCACTGATCCCCAGGGGGTGGCCTCTGGAGAGGTGTTTGTGCTCGGGGGAGCTCAGATTTCTGGTGGTGGAGCTACCACCCACAGTGATCCGGATGGCAGTTTCTTGCTTGAGCGCGGCACTGGGAGCAACTTCACGCTCCTGGCCGGGTTGCAGGGAGAATGGGGTTCGGTCAACAGTGCCGTCACTGCTGATGCTACCGATAGCGTCGCTGCCGATCCGAACGGTGTTGAACTGCTGATCAATCCGGGGGATGACCCGGATCTGACCGCCCAGGCGAATGCATTCCAATATGTTGAGCTGGGTTTCCGATACTACATGGATGCTCCCGGTGGATTCCCGGCGATGGCGACACCCGTCAATGCCATCACCGGATTGGGAGGCACCTGTAATGCGTTCTATGATCCAGCGCAGTCACAGTTGAGATTTCTGAGAGCCGGCGGTGGCTGTGTCGATAGTGCCTACTCCTCGGTCGTGTTGCATGAGTTTGGTCATCACGTAGTTGATTCTCTTGGCCTGGTCCAGGGAGCGTTCGGCGAGGGATACGGGGATTCCCTCGCCGTCACTTATCTAGGCGAAGGGATCATCGGCAAGGATTTCAGTGGGCCGGGGCAGCATGTGCGAGACATCGAGAATGCAGGTGTCATGTTTCCCTGTTCCGGTGCCATACATTTCTGTGGCCAGGCTCTGGCGGGATTCTGGTTCGATCTGGGTTTTCTGCTGCGCAATCAGTATGGCTCTGCGACCGGAGAAGTGATGTTGAGGCAACTGTTCATCGACTGGTCCTCCATCACGACGGGAGGACTTGGTTCCCAGGCGATTCATGATAACACGATCGTCGAGGTGCTGACCGTCGATGACGACGATGGAGA
>PAIH01000038.1 GCA_002711105.1 Planctomycetota bacterium | reverse complement strand
CTCCCGGCGGCGACCGATCAACTGGTGCCGTGGTTCGTGGTCACGCATTTGCCATCGGGTGTTGCCGGTGTGGTGGTGGCGGCGATCTTTGCCGCGGCGATGAGTTCCCTCGATAGTTCGATGAATAGCATCAGTGCCGCAGTGGTGAACGACTTTGTCGGCCGCTTCTCGACCAGGGGGAGGAGTCAGGATTTCCTGAAGCTGGCTCGGCGGTTGACACTTGCACTGGGGGTCATAGGAATCGGCACCGCCATGGTGCTGGCNACCTACGAGATCAAGTACCTGTTCGACTTCTTCCAGAGGGTGTTGGGGCTGTTTGGTGGAGGGCTACTCGGGGTGTTTTTGCTGGCGGTGTTCACACGCCGTTGTAACGCCATCGGTGCACTGACGGGGCTGGTTTCGGGTGCGTCCGCGACCATCGCTGTGGCGTTCGGGACCGATATCAATTTTCTGCTGTATGCTGCCATCGGTTCGTGCACCTGTTTCATCGTCGGCTATCTGGTCAGCCTGATCACCGGTGGCCAGGACCGCGACCTGGCCGGATTGACGCTGGCGACGCTGAGGGATACTCGCAATGGCGATGGATGATCTGACACCGCAACTGGAACGCTATCGATCCGACTTGGTCGGGGACACGCTACCCTTCTGGATCGAGCACGGCTGGGATCGCCAGCATGGCGGCATGATCACCTCGCTCGCTCGCGATGGCTCTCGCATCGATGGCGACAAGTCGGTGTGGTTTCAGGGCCGAGCCGCATGGATGTTCGCTACCGCCTACAACACCGTGGAGCAGGATCCGCAATGGCTCGAAGTCGCCACCTCCTGTCTTGAGTTCCTGGAGCAGCACGGTTTCGATGAAGATGGTCGCATGTATTTCCTGGTCACTGAAGATGGTCAGCCGCTTCGAAAGCGCCGCTACGTCTATTCCGAGGCGTTTGCTTCGATGGCCTTTGCCGCCGGTGCCAAAGCGACGGGCAATCAAGAGTGGGCAGAGCGCGCGCGTAATCTGTTCGAGACGTACACCCGGGTTTCCTTTGAACCGGGGATGATGGAGCCGAAGGTCGATCCGGGTACCCGGCCGACNAAGGGCTGTGGGCCGCTGATGATCTGCATTCACCTGGCACAGGTCCTGCGTGAGAACATCGATGATTCCACGATGGATTCCTGGATCGATCGCTGCATCGAAGAGATCGAGCAGGATTTCTGCAAGACGGATCTGGGCGTGGTGATGGAAACGGTGTCCCCCACCGGTGAGATCATCGACAGCTTCGATGGACGTCTGCTGAATCCGGGACACGCCATCGAGGCGGCGTGGTTCATCCTGCACGAGGCGAAGCATCGAGGAGGCGATGCCCATCTGGTGTCGCTGGGGGTACAGATGCTCGACTGGATGTGGCAACGGGGCTGGGATGAAGAGTACGGAGGTCTCTATTCGTTTCGAGACCTGCACGACCTGCCGGTTCAGGAACCGAGTCACGATATGAAGTACTGGTGGCCCCACACCGAGGCGATCATCGCGACGCTGCTGGCGTATCAGCTGACCGGGGATGAACGCCATGCCGAGCGCTTCAGGATGTTGCACGATTGGTCACAGAAGCACTTTGCTGACCCAGAGCATGGCGAGTGGTTCGGCTATCTGCATCGCGATGGAACCCCGGCACTACAGCTCAAGGGCAACCACTGGAAGGGGCCCTATCACCTGCCGCGGATGCAGTGGGTTGCTTCACAACTGATGGAGGAGGAGCAGAGATGATCGACACACCGACAGGTCCGACTGGACCGACAGTGGAGATCCGGCAACGCGAATCGGTGATCCTGGCGACCGATGTCAGGAAACTGGTCGCCTGGTATCGAGATGTGCTGGGGATGAAGCTGGTGCGCTCCTTCGAGGAGGATTACCACTATTGCAACCTGGAGACCGCCACCGGGATCTGCATCGGAATCGCCGATGCCGCTCAGATGAAGGTGAATCCGGTCGACCGCAGCCAGAACACCGTGATCCTTCAGATCGAGGTGGACGATGTTGCGGCCTTCTTCCGACAACTGGAAGAGAAGGGCGGCTCGATCACTTTTGGACCAGCCCTCGATGCAAAGAACGGCTTCTACTACGGAGGGTTCAGCGATCCGGAAGGCAACCCGTGGTGGGTGGTCGATGCGAAGTGCCCATGATCGAGGAACGGTTCAAGGGAGACTGAACATCCGGATCACCGGGAAGGGATCTCATCCCTCGCGGCCAGTGCTGTTTCCAGCTTCTGAATCCGATCGCGTTGTTCCTTCAGGCCGCCCAGTAGGATC
The DNA here is from genome assembly GCA_002711105.1 of Planctomycetota bacterium. Taxonomy (GTDB): domain Bacteria; phylum Planctomycetota; class UBA8108; order UBA1146; family UBA1146; genus UBA1146. The sequence continues at coordinate 46,922 of PAIH01000038.1, read as the reverse complement.
GAGCCCAATAGCATGAAGCAAAACGGTAACCAGAAGAGCGATTGTCCCGGCGGAGGTGAGGGATACTCGTTCTCAGCGAGGATGTAAGCGAAACAAACGATTGCAGGAAGCATTACCTTCCATTCGCCTATCTTCCAGCCNGGGGAGTCATCTGGGCTTTTCATCCTCGAGATATCCCCNCTNTTCTCCTGGCTGTTGGCCCGAGTATTTTCCAGTGCCTCGTCCCGGTCCTGTGGGTTCTTCTCTGCTGTCATGACGAGCTCCTTTCATGGGTCCTGCTGCGGTCTTGCCGCCAGGATGGATCACACCGCAGGTTTCTCTTTCAACTCGGCCAGTGCTGCTTCCAGCGCCTGGATCCGTTCCTGGGTCCGATCGTCTTGTTGCTTCAGGCCCCGCATTAGTGCCTCCCCCGTCAGATAGAAAAAAAATGGCAACATGATGACCATGGAGGTACCGATGAACCGGGTCTCAGTGGCCAGATCGCTCCACAGGTAAATCAGCAGGAAAAACAAACTCATGATTGTCGCCGAATATGCGGAAGCCCTCACAAAAAGAGGGTCATCTGGGTTTTTCATCCGCGCGGTAAGCCCCGATTTCCATAAGTAGATACCGACAGCAAGCATCAGCGCCAGCAAGAGAGCCAGTCCCATGTAGTCCGTTTGCGCCCCCTGCCCCGAGGTGGCCAGCGACAGCGACTGCTCCTGACTGTTGGCCAGAGTGTTCTCCAGCACCTCGTTCCAGTCCCGTGGGTGCTTCTCTTCTGTCATGACGAGCTTCTTTCGTTTGTCCTGCTGTGGAATTTTCGCCAGGCACGGCTGCCGAGGGTAGACCTACCTCTGAATCCGGAAGGAACGGCGAGCGTGACAGGATTCGTTCGAGTTCTGTAGCTGCTGGAAGGGGTCTGGGCGTGGTTTGAGGTGGAGGACGCCGCCTCCTGAATTCAGCGGGTGCAGCGAAGTCAACGATGCCGAGTTCAGATGGGTTAAATCTCCTCGTAGGATTCCACCGTGATATCTGCCATCACATCGCCGGTGTGTTTCGTGCTCAATGGCTCAAAGAGCAGCAGATGCGTCTCTTCCTTGGCAGTNGGTTTGTGTTCGACACCTCTGGGAACGATGAAGAACTCNCCAGGATTCACGACCACGGTGGTGNGCTCTTCGTCGTGCCCTCTCAGTTCCAGCGATAGCTGACCCTTCATCACCATGAACAGTTCATCTTCATCATCGTGCTTGTGAAAGACGAACTCTCCCTCGATCTTCGCCAGGATGACTTGCTGCCCGTTCAGTTCACNGATTCTCTTGGGAGACCATTGATCCGAAAAGAGATCGAACTTCTCCTGAATATTGATCACGTTCATATGACAACCTCGCAAAGGTTTTAGTGGTCGANAGAGCCCCGGAGCCGGGGCATCCAGGACTCGCTTCTACTGGTCTTTTTTCGNCCTGTCCTCTTTCACCCCGACATCGACAGTGATCATGCGGGTATGCAACAGGTTGGGATCGCGCCGGCCCTTCCATGATTCGATCAAGGCGTCGACCGATTCTTTGACCTTACCCTTNTGCACTTGTTCGCCGTTGTGAGTGACCGTGATGCTGCTCTTTTCCCTGAGGCGGTCATTGTCGANGAAGATGGTGAAAGCATCGACGTTTTCNGATTCGACAACGATGGTGTTCTTCTTGGCGATGCGGCCGTGGATCTTGGCCNGCTTCTTGTCGTCGTTTCTGGCATCGATCCGCAGCCAGTGCTGCCGTGGGTGGTCGTCATCGATGATGACGTGAATCACCTCTGGTGGATGTAGAATCCGTTTTCGCGGTTTGAGCCATTTGATGACTTCCCGCATCATCGAACCGTTTTCGTCAAAATCGAGGAAATGGTTGGCACCCGCGATTTCAACGTAGGTGTGGTCGTACCGGCGCTCTTTCAGCTCTTCCGTGAGCAAACGAGAAAAGCGAGTCGGAACGATGTTGTCCTGGTCGCCGTGCACACAGTAAGAGGGAAGCCACTTCAGGTTGTCGATCAGCGGCGCGTACTGTTTGCCGAGGGTTTCGGTGTTGTAGTCCCCCATCCAGAGTCCACCGGCAAAGGGAACGATGGCGCTGAAGCAATCGGGAAAGCGCATGCCGATATTCCAGGTGCCCCAGGCCCCCATCGACATCCCCGATAGCACCACTCGGTTGCGGTCGATGGGAAATCTTGCCGATAGCTGATTGACGATCGCCATCACCAATCCGTCGGAGCGATAGGTCCACCAGTGCTTGGTGGTCTCGCCGAGGATGGTCGGAGGAAGATCCGGATTGCTCTTGCCGTCGAGTGGCTTCATCGCTTCCGGGCCGACGATGATGTAACCATTTCGGTTGGCGAACTTGCTATAGGCGACTGTCAGAAGCTGCTCGCCGTTGCCACCGTAGCCGTGCAGCATGATGAGCAGTCCGTATTTTTTGATCCGGCCGGAGGGCACATGGACCCACATGTCCGCCTGGCGCCCATCCGCTCCGGTGATCTTTTCCTTGCGGGTGCCCGGTTCGGGTCGTTCCACCGCGACACCCTTGGTCACAGCCTTGAAGATCTTGGCCGGACTGGTCTCGCCGAGCTTTTCCTTGTCTCCGGTATCGAGCGCCTCGATCAGCAGATAGGTGTCCGCACTGCTGGCAGTCGCCAGCAGCATGGAGGATTCGGTCTGTGTCGGTGCCAGCGGGTTCGCGGTGAGCGGCGCTGCCAGAAGCCAAATCGAAAGGACAGCGGATACAGAGATACGCACCATCGTGACCTCCTGGTGACGCCAGGAACGACTCCCGCAGGGCGCCAGGGGCCATCCTAGTACAATGTGGCGTGACCGATAGCCCCGGTTTCTTGTCACGTTGCAGCCCCTGTCGGTGAACGGGACAATAGAGGCTGGTGATCTTCGAACACGATCAGGATCGAAGGATATGACGATACGTGGCTTGCTGTTATCTCACTTCTGTGCCGCCTTGTTCGGCTATTTGCTGGCGTTTTTCTTCTTCTCAGGTGGAACACCTGAGCGCCCGGAAGAAAACGCCACGGAGCAGATGGAGCTACAGATCCAGGAACTCAAAGCACGATTGCTCTCCTATCAAGAACTCAAGCAACGGTTCGAAGAGCGGATCGCCTACTTGTTGTTGAAGCCTCCATCGGATACGTCACCGATACAGGTGGAAACTCAGCCCCCCGCTCCAGAGCCGCCACCGGTTCCCATCGAGGAAACTCCCAGGGAGATTTCTTTGGCGTTTGACGATGCCGTTGCGTTGGCGAATTTTCAGGGAATGGCCGATGAGATCTTTGGCTTGATTCGCACCGGTGAATTCGAATCGGCTGTCGCTACGATTCGATATCTTGAGTGGCTGATGGAAGCGGACGGAGAATTGAACCCGATTTCCGGCATTCGACCCCTATACCAGCAAGCTTCTGAGCAGTGGACGGCATATCTGATGGCAACGCTGATGGCGGAGCCTGACATGATGNTGCAGTTCGCTCTCGACTTGCGAAAGCGAGAGCGNGAAGGGNTAGACATCGGCACCCTGGCACAACTGCTGACACAGGGTGANGTTGTCCAGCTGGCACTGGCTGGGGCTGGCNCTGTTGCCCATTCCACTGAGGGATCATGGGTCAAAGAACTGGCCGATAAATTGGAAATGGGACGNCGNCTCAGCGATGCAGAGATCGCCACCCTGGGCCAGATATCCGGCCCTGGAGCGGTCGAGGTCTTGGCGACGGCATGGGATTCTGGGAAAAATCGNGATCCTGTCATTGGNGCTCTGGTCCAACATCGCAGCCCCGAATCCCGTAGGTTATTGCAGCGACTCATCTTCGAGATCTCTGATCGAGATCTCCAGGCGGCGCTTGAGCTTTGGCTCAGAAGGTGAGGTTTTTCCGAGTCTGCTTGCTGAAGAGCTCTGATTTGTGCAGAATGGTCGGTTGATACGGGGCTCGGAGATGCGGCAAGTGTCGCGGCGAGATAATTTCCCGTATCGCAGGGAGGGGTCGTTGCATCGATCCCTGGGCACTCGACGATCAGGGGTGTGAATAGATTTTGAGTAGTTCTTCGNACAGGTGCGCGCTCCGTTCGGTTCGTCGTGCTTTCAATACCATTCCTACAGATTTTTCCGCTCCTATCACCATCGGTACCGTGCCGGTGTGTGATTATGAGCAATTCGTGTTCCGTCTGGCGTAGCCAGGCACTGTGTTCGCAGGGCGGCCTAATACTCCCCAGGTCGCCTTCCTCGGCTTGATCGAGGTTGCGTGAGAGGTCAGGGAGAATAATGGGTAATCGCATTTTTGTTGGAGGACTGCCTTGGGCAGCCGGTGAGTCTGAACTTCGCACTCATTTCGAAGCTTGTGGTGAGATCACCGATGCTGTGGTCGTGATGGACCGTGATTCCGGTCGTAGNAAGGGCTTTGGTTTCGTCACTTTCGAGACCGATGAAGCCGCTGCTAGTGCCATCGATACTCTCGACGGCAGTGATATGGGTGGACGTAGCGTTCGCGTCAGTGAGGCCAAGCCTCGCCCCGAGCGTAACGATGGCGGTCGCTACTAGAGACCGAAAGATCACCAACTCTAGTTCAAGAATCGGGCCGTCGAGGGTTTCCCTCGGCGGCCTGTTTTCGTTTGGATGAGCCAGGATCGAATCTGAGGGGGAATCTCGGCCCGGGTGGCGATATCTGGCCCCCCGTTCGGCTGCCTTCCCCCTTCTTCCTGTGCCTGTCCCGGCACGCTACGATCTGGGTTGATCGAGCCGGGCTTGCTGGGCATGCGGGGAGGAATTATGGCGATGAAACCGGAGTCGGGATTACCACCACAACATGAAGACGGGGTTTCGCGGCGGACCTTCCTCAAGGGNGCNGGCGCGGTGGCAGCGGTCGGGGTCGCTCACATTCCCGCTACTGCCGTGGCCCACGTCGGCAAGGACGCTGATGCGGACGTCCTGGGGCCGGGACCGGTTTCCATCCGCCTCAGCGTCAACCAAACCGAGCTAGAGGTGAAAGCGCCTCCGAGCACGACCCTGCTCGATTTGCTTCGGGATCATCATGGATTGACGGGGGCCAAGAGGGTTTGTGACCGGGGCTCCTGCGGAGCTTGCACGGTACTACTCGATGGTCGCGTGGTCGATTCTTGTAGCATGCTCGCCATCGATGCGGTGGGTCGCGAGATCACCACCGTCGAGGGCATCGGTACCCCGGAAAATCTGAGTGATCTNCAGCAGGCTTTCGTTGAAAAAGATGCGCTTCAGTGCGGCTTCTGTACNCCTGGTATGGTNGTTTCTTGTACCGCCCTGCTGGCGGAAAATCCAAAACCGAGCCGAGACCAGATTCGCCAGGGCATCGCCGGCAACATCTGCCGTTGCGGGACCTACCAGAACATCATCGAAGCTGTGGAGCACACCTTCCGGAAGGGAGGGAAGTGATGGCTGAAGAGATTACGATCAAAGTTGGATTTGGTGATCAGTTCCGCGACCTGACGGTACGCATTCAAGATGGCGATATTCCTCCCTGGCAACCGGATCAGCAACTCGATGTGGTTGGCCAGAGGAAGCCTCGCCTCGATGCGGTGGCCAAAGTCACCGGGACCGCAAAATTTGCCTACGACCAGCGACCAGAAGGCCTGCTATATGGAAAGATCCTGCGTAGCCCTCATGGCAATGCAGATGTGCGAGCCATCGATACCGCGGCGGCCAAGGCGATGCCCGGAGTTCGAGCGGTTCTCACGGTGCCCGATGTCTTCGAGGATTCCAGTGCCCGGTACGCCGGTGCGGAAGTGGCGGCCGTGGCTGCCGACACCGAAGCACAAGCAGAAGCAGCGCTGCGGGCGATCCTCGTCGATTACGATGTCAAAGAATTCTGCGTTACTCTCGATGCTTCGATGGCCGAAGGTGCCCCTCAGGTCGGCCGAGGCGACCAGAAGAATGTGGAGCGGACCAGCCCAAGGGCTCGTCGCCGTCGCCGCGGAGGCAACGATGGCGGGGATGGCGACCAGCAGGCACGAGAACGAATGGCGGCTCGGCAGAAGGAGGTCGAAGCGATCCTCGATGACTGCGATGCCGTTGTCGAAGGTACCTTCCGTACCGAAGTTCAAACTCACGCTCCGCTGGAAACTCACGGCGCGGTTTGTAGCTGGGAAGATGGACGACTGGTGTGCTGGGCATCGACCCAGGCCACCTTTGGATTCAAGCGCGAACTGTCGAGCAACAGGGGCCCGGTTGGGGCTCAGGAGTGCCGGGTGATCTGTGAGTATGTCGGAGGCGGTTTCGGTTCGAAGTTTTCAGCGGGTCGAGAGGGAGTGCTCGGAGCCTTGTTGGCGAAAGAGGCCAGTGCTCCGGTGAAGTTGCTTCTTGATCGATCTGGTGAGCAAACGAGTGCTGGCAACCGTCCCGACTCCCTGCAGAAGATGCGTATGGGGGTCAATAAAGACGGCTCCATTCAAGGATTTCAGATTCGAAGCTGGGGTACTCCAGGAACGGGCACCGGCGGCGCAGGAGCTCACAACGATGGCATCTACGAACTCGGAGAAATCGACAAGGTCGAATACGGGGTTCGTACCAACTGTGGTGGAGCGCGCGCTCACCGAGCTCCAGGATGGCCCCAGGGGTCGGTAGCTCTTGAGCAGATCATGAATATGGCGGCCACGGCGATCGATATGGATCCTGTCGAGTTCCGCAAGAAAAACGATAAACATCCGATCCGGATCGCCGAATACGACATCGCCAAGGAGCGTATCGGCTGGGACAAGGCACGCACTCGAGGGGGAGCTTCAAACATTTGCTCCGGAGTGGGGATGGCTAGCAACCTGTGGTTTTCGGCTGGTGGTGGCGGAGCCAGCGCGCTGGTCCGGATCGCCAAGGACGGAGCGGTCGAGATCCGTAACGGTGCTCAGGATATCGGTACCGGCACCCGCACCGTGATGGGGATGGTGGCTGCCGAGGAGATCGGGATTCCACTGGAGATGATCACCACCAAGATTGGTGACACCAACGATCCTCAGGGTCCGATGAGTGGCGGTTCGACGACCATCGGGACTCTCACCCCGGCAGCACGATTGGCCGCTCACTACGCCAAGAAGGAACTGCTGGAAGTGGTTGCCGAGCGAAAAGGTTGGGATGTTTCCGAGCTGGATATTCGCAAAGCCAAGGTCATCCGCAACGATGGAAGCGACACGGGCCTTTCTTTCCACGACGCCTGCCAGTTGATGGATGATGATGCCATCGAGGTACTGAAGGCACGTCCTCGGCGCAACTACGCCGGATTCTCAGATACCAATGCGGGGGTCCAGACCGCAGAAGTCGAAGTCGACATGGAAACTGGCGTTGTGAGGGTCAAAAAAGTGGTTGCGGTGGCCGATGCTGGCAAGCTGATCAACCCGCTGACCGCTGAGAGCCAGGTCAGGGGCGGTGTGATTCAAGGTGTTTCTTTCGCACTGCACGAGCGCCGCATCATGGACCGCCACAAGGGCCGTATGCTCAACGACGACCTCGAGAATTACAAACTTCTCGGCTCGGTTGATTGCCCAGAGATCGATGTCGTGTTGATTGATGTCTACAACGGGAAATCGAATACCCAGGTGATGGGTCTAGGTGAACCTCCGGTTGTTGCGACTGCCGCAGCCGTGGCCAATGCCGTTGCCGATGCCATCGGGACCAGGGTTTTCCGGCTCCCCCTTACGCCGAAAAATGTGCTGGAGGCGATCGCGATGAAGAAAGCTGGGTCTAAAAGTGGGACCAAGAAGGGAGCACGTCTATGAAACCCTTCCAGGTAGCGATGCCCAAAACCGTGAGTCAGGCATCAAGACTGCAGCAAGAGGAGTCTGCTCCTTTCCTTGCCGCCGGTACTGACCTCCTGGCTCGCATCAAGGAGTACGTGACGGTTCCTGATCTGGTCATCGATCTGAAAAGAATCGATGGTTTTCATGGAATCACTTCCGATGAAAGAGGCGTATGGATAGGAGCCCTGACTTCGATGCGCGAGGTGGCAGAGCATGCCGCCATCCGGGACGGTTACCCGGCGCTGTCGGAAACGATCGAGAATGCCGCGACGCCGCAGATTCGCAACATGGCGACCATCGGCGGCAATCTATGCCAGCAACCTCGCTGCTGGTATCTGCGTCACGAAGGCTACTCGTGCGTCAAGAATGGCGGAACCGGTTGCTGGGCACGCGAAGGCGAGAACGAGTTTCACGCCGTGTTCGGCAACAAGGTCTGTGCTGTGACCCATCCCTCCAATGCTGCTCCGGTGCTAGTCGCCTACGATGCTGTCATCGAAGTCCAGGGTGATGGCAAAACGAGAGAGGTGGCGGCAGAACAGTTCTTCGTGACCCCGGAGCAGGATCCTCGCAAGGAGGTGAACCTGGCGGCGGGCGAGATGGTGACTCGCATCTTGTTGCCCGGTGAAAATCAGACGACGCGTTGGGGATACAGTGAGGCGCGGGAGAAGCAAAGCTTCGACTGGGCACTGGCCAGCGTCACGGTGTTGCTCGACCGAGGTGGACGCGCCGGCGAACATCGCGTGGTTTTTGGTGCCGTGTCTCCAGCGCCACTGCGGCGGAAGGATCTGGAAAAGATTCTCGCCGACGGAGCCAACGACCCCGATCGGATTTCTCAGTTACAACAAAAGGTTGGTGAGGGCGCGACCCCGCTTTCTCAAAATGGTTACAAGGTTCCGATGTTACAGGGACTCATCGCCAAAGCGGTACGTATGGCCCACGGGCAGAAGGAGGGTTGATATGGCGATGCAGAAACCAGAACTACTTCCTGAAGATGTCTGCCCTTGCTTGAGAACAAANACCATGGTGCTCAATACCGAGTATCGNCGNAGTGCTTTTGAAGATTCCTTTACNGCAGANACGGCTTTCTTCCACTGTCTGCGGACGATGGCGTACCACGGCCCGGATGGAGATGACGTACGTCCCGATGAGTGCCGTCCAGGGAGGGGTTGNTACCCCCCACCGGAGGATCTGACCTGAAAAAAGCCCTGCGCNGTAATCGGCAGNGCGTCCAGGGNTCTCGCAAGGAGTGGAAGCACTCCTGGCGGGAGTTCATGACCTTCCGCAGAACGAGGCCTGTTCCGGCCTAGCCGCCCCTTCCATCTGGGTCTGCTTGCCAGAATTTCGGCGGCAGATAGGATGCCCCACTCGGGGTGACCAGCTCCAGATCGAGCCGGAAAGGATTGCCAGATGAGTAACTCCATCGACAAGGTTCTCGTGGTCGGCCTCGGCAAGGTGGGCAGCCTGGTGGGAACGCTGCTGCAGCGATCTGGTTTTCAGGTTTCGGGCGCTGACGTTGTGCCGGTTGCCGGCCTCCCGTTCCCCAATCAGGTACTCGATGTGTCAGAATCCAATGCCCTGGGCAAAGCTCTGGAAGGCTGCCAGGGGGTTGTCTCCTGTCTTCCTTATCNCTTTACCCTTTCGGTGGCAGAGGCGGCCTTTGAACGAGGCATTCACTATTTCGACTTGACCGAAGATGTTCCTACCACCAAAAAAATTCTCGAGATGGCTTCCGATGCCAAGAGCGTGCTAGCTCCTCAGTGTGGGTTAGCTCCTGGCTTCATTGGAATCGTCGGTTCTGATCTGGCTCGACAGTTTGACAGTGTTCGCTCAATCGAGTTACGGGTAGGCGCACTTCCAGAACACCCACGAGGAAGTCTCGGTTATTCATTCACCTGGTCCCCAGCCGGAGTGATCAATGAGTATCTCAATGACTGCGAAGTGATCTCGCAAGGCAAGCGAGCCATGGTGCCCGCCCTGGGAGGACTGGAAACGATTCGCATCAATGGCCTGTGCCTTGAAGCCTTCGCCACCTCCGGTGGCCTTGGGACGATGTGTGACACCTGGGATGGGAAACTGGAAGCTCTCAACTACAAGACGATGCGTTATCCGGGCCATTGCGAAAAGATGTCATTTTTCTTGAACGAGCTAGGAATGCATCGTGATCGCGAGCAAGCCGCCAAAATCCTCATGGCCGCTTGCCCACCAGTTCCAGAAGATGTGGTTTATGTTCACGCTGCCATCGAAGGTCAAATCGATGGTGAGCTGCAACGCGAGGAGTTCGTCGGCGAGTATCGACCCATCGAAATCGATAATGTTGAGTGGCGAGCCATCAGCTGGACCACGGCCTGTTCGGTAGCGGCAGTCGTCGAAATGGTCAACGATGGATCCTTGCCAGCTCAGGGTTTCATCAAGCAGGAAGATATTCCCCTCGAGCCCTATCTTGCGACCGCCAACGGGAGCCTCTATCTGTCGTGAGGGCCATTCGGTCTCGTGATGACATACAGCCAACCGATGGTTGCCAGCACGACGGTGGCGATCTTCGCTTCATCGGGCACGCGATCCCTGAACAGAAATAGCGGGAAAGAGATGGCGATGAGGATCATCATTGTCGCCAGCAATTTTGCCCTGGGACGGATCGCTCCGTGTTGTTCCCATTCCCGCACCATCGGTCCGAACCAGCGATGGTTCTGTAGCCATCGATGATAACGGGGGGATCCTTTGGCGAAAAAGTACGCGGCAAGAATCACGAACGGAGTAGTCGGCAGAACCGGAAGCGGGATGCCGATGATCCCGAGAGCCAGGGAAATGAAGCCAAGACCGATCCACAGAAAACGGTAGCGACTTTTCGTCACGTTCAGGGCTTCCCGGACTTCAACCATCCGAACAGTTCGAGCAACTTTGGCGGTTGCCCGGTACGCAAGACACCCATCCGGAAGATCTTCGCCGATGCCAGNAAGACCAGGCCTACCGAGACCAGCAACACCAAAGCCGTGCCGTAGACTTCACTCTGTGGGGGGCTCGCTGCCATCCGGTTCATCATCACGAATGGAGTCCAGGGCGGAATCCATGACAAGGTGGTGGCGATGGTGCCATTGGGTTCGCTGGGGATGAAGGTCATCGTCGCTAGCGGCACCATCATCAATAGCATCAGGGGACTCATGAAGTTCTGTGCTTCCTTGATGGTGTTACAGATACTGCCGATACCTGCGAACAGGAACGCGTAGAAGAAGTAACCTGCGATGAAGTAAAAGACGAATCCGAGCAGTAATTCCGGCGTGATTACCGCCGCGATCAAATCAGCGATCCAGGTGGCCGATGGCCCCGCCTTGAGGTTCAGTATCCCGATCAGAGATCCGATCCAGGCGATCTGCATCGTTATTCCGACCGCTGCCACACCGAACACCTTGCCCATCAATAACTGGTTGGTCGTCAGTGAGGACAGGAGTACCTCGATGATACGGTTTGATTTCTCCTCGATGGTGTTGTTGAGAAGCATCTGCGAGATGGAGAAGATGGCGATCCATAGCATGTAGACGAAGCCGATCGGAGCGTACTGCCGTATCTTGTCGCGGATGCCGACCTTCTCGTCCCCTGCCCCCTTGTTGGGATCGTAGTTCGCCGACCTGACCCTGATCGAGGCAACCTCTGCGACCACCTCCGATGAGATGCCACGGCGGGAATACTCACGTTCACGCGCTTCTTCACTGAGTGCCTTGAGGATGGTGTCGAGCAGATCGGTGTCCGCCAGGTTCGATGACCAGAAGCGCAAATCCTGGTCCTGATCGAGCGCGTTCTCGGGGATGATCACCATGGCGAACAGATCGATCTCATCGTCGCCGTTGGGGTAGCGTTGGTCTCCGCGCAAGTAGGGCTTCAGTTGTTCCTCGATGTTCTCGTTGGAATCGTNGATGGCGATTCCAGCGAGNAGGGGCACCTCGCGGAATCTGGGTTCGGGCTCCTCGAAAGGCGGNGCGTCTTCTGGTAACTGGGAGAGGGCGAGCTTTTTGAATTGTTGCCACTGTGTATCGTCGAGGAGCATCGTTTCGGGGATCAGATCCCCCAGCTTAACTAGCTGGTTGGGACTGAATGGATTGATCTCTACATCGGATCGCGATAGCTGTTCGAGACCCTGTTCCAGTTGATCGAGGAGTTGCCCGGTGTCGATCTCCTGTTTTTCCATCATCTCTTCACGCTGCTTGGCGGTGGCCTTGGAGATGTGGGTCTGAAGAGCTGTCAGGGCCTTTCTGCGATTGAGCAGGGTGATTCGCTGGCGCGCGATCTGCCCCAGATCTTCGCTGCGGTCGACGATGACCACATGGCGTGTCGGGATCCCTTTTTCCTCCAGGAACTGGGGGATCTCGATCAACATCCACAGCATGCCCGGAAAGATGAGGATGCCGATCCAGAAGCCCTTGGTCTTGACGTTTTCCAGGTATTCGCGCAAGGCAACGCGGTAGATCTGCATCATCGGAGGGCCGCCTCTCTCGCTTCATCTCCCACCAGATGGACAAAAACCTCGTGCAGATTTGGATCGACCACCTCGAATACCTCCAGCGCCACGCCCNGCTCGAAGGCGATTTTCAGCATCTCCTGCGGATTGGCTCCCTCATGGAGTCTGAGCTCGATGACTCCCTCCCGACCGTCGCTGGAGGGTAGAGCCTGGGCCACATCCGGGAGGTGGGAGAGAGCGTCCTCGACACCAGCTCCGCGCACCCGCACTCTTCTTGGCAGCAACGCTCTGGCGTCCTCGATGGTGCCATCAAAGACAAGGCGCCCGGCAGAGATAACGACGATCCGTTCGCAGATTCGCTCTGCGTGAGACATGACATGGGTCGAGAAGAGCACCGTCTTTCCCCTGGCCCGTATGTCTCGGATGACCTCTTCCATCACCCCCTGGTTGACGGGGTCGAGACCGCTGAACGGTTCGTCGAGGATGACCAGATCAGGGTCATGCGCGATGGAGGCAAGCACCTGTACTTTTTGCCCCATTCCCTTGGAAAGTGCTTCGCACTTGTGGTCCTGGAAGGAACCGAGTCCGTATCGCTCCAGCAGTTCGCGAGCCGTTTTCTTGGCCTTGGCCGAAGGGACACCCTTGAGCATGGCGAAGTAAGCGATGATAGATGCGGCGGTCATCTTCTTGTAAAGACCTTTTTCCTCGGGCAGGTAGCCGATGCGGGCGCGGACATCGAGAGCCCGAGGAGTCCCCAGAATGGAGACGGAACCGGAGGTGGGGCGAAGGATGTCGAGCATCATGCGGATGCAGGTCGTCTTGCCGGCACCATTGGGGCCGAGAAAACCGCAGACGGTTCCGGCGGGCACGCTGAAGGACACATCATCGACCGCTCGGAAATCTCCGTAGGTTTTGGTCACGTTGTGTAACTCTATTGGGTGCGACATCCGGTTCCTCTCCAGGGCAACCCGGTATCTTAATCGTCGCTGCAATGGGGAGGAACGGGATCTTCAACTTTCCCCCAGCCTCCTCCACCGGGGGTCTCGATGCGGATCTTGTCGCCCGCATCGACTGCTCCTTGCCATTTCGCGGCCAGAACCTGTTCTCCTGACGGACTAACCCTGCTGTTTAGGCCGGTAAGTCCATCGCCGCCCCCGGCCAGGCCTTGAGGTCTGTGAGTTCTTCTTTCAGAGAGGATCGAAATCTCCATCGACTTGAGAAGCTCGAATTCTCGAATGATGCCGTCACCGCCGGAGTGGATCCCGTTTCCGCCAGAGTGTTTCCGCAAGCCAAAGTGGGTGATCCGCACCGGGAGGGTGTGTTCCAGTCGTTCGATGGGTGTGTTCTGAGTATTGGTCATATGAACGTGCAAGCCGCTGGCTCCTGATCGAACAGGCCCGCCCCCACAACCACCTCCGATCGTTTCGTAGTGCGCGCCTTGCTCATTCCCTATCACCAGATTGTTCATGGTTCCTTGTGATTGAGCGGGGATGAGGTCTGGCAGGGCAGGCGCCATCGCCAGAAGCAGCACATCTACCAACCTCTGTGATGTTTCGACATTGCCACCGGCCACCGCGTAGCCCTCGGGCGGGTCGAGCAAGCTGCCTTCCGGAATCGCGATCGAGACGGTTCTCAAGATGCCTCCGCTCGATGGCATTTCTTCGCCGGCAAGGCAGCGGATGAGGTATTCCACCGCAGCAAATACAACCGCGGCGTTGCAGTTCAACGGCCCTTTACAGGCTTTTGCAGTGCCCGAGAAATCGAAACGGGCGGAGTCCCCTTTGATCTCTATCGCCACGCAGATCTTGAGATCGCTGGCGCCAAAACCGTCGTCATCGAGATAATCTACAGCTTCGTAAGTTCCATCGGGGATCTGGCGAAGCAAACTTCGAGCATGTTTTTCTGCTGAGTCTTGCAGCCGGTGAAAACCTTGCTGGAGATCTGGCGCGCCGATCCGTTCGATGATACGTCGCAAGCCGCGTTGTCCCACCTCAAGAGCAGCGCGTTGGGCCAGGAGATCTCCGATTCTTTCGTCGTAGTTGCGCATCGGGCCCAGATATTTATGTTCAACTTCATCCAATCTATCGCCGCCCTGGACCCATGTGATGGGAGAAATAACGATGCCCTCTTCTTCCAGGGAAGAGGTGATGCCCATCGAACCCGGTACCGATCCTCCTACATCGGCGTGATGGGCCCTGGTGGCGAGATACGCCAGGGGCTTTTCGTCTTTCGGCCCAATCCGGAACGCCTGCACGGTGGTGATGTCTGGCAGGTGGGTGCCACCGAGTCGGGGATCGTTGAGGATCACGATATCGCCATCGAGTAATGGGCACTGTTGTTGGGCTGCGCTGACCGAGATCGGCATCGCACCGAGATGGACTGGCATATGTGCTGCTTGTGCGACCAGTTCAGCGTTTGCATCAAAAATTGCACAGGAATAGTCGCGTCGCTCTTTGATATTTGGCGACACGCCGGATCTTTCCAGCGCAGTTCCCATCTCTTCGGCTACCGATTCGAGCAGATTGCCCATCACCCTCAGTCCGATGGGATCGTAATCAGCCGCCTGATTCATGATCCCGACTTCTCGGTCTCAGGCTTGGGCTGGAGTTTTGCGCTGAGAAATCTGCGCACTTCCTTCCATGCTGCGGTGGCCGCTTCCGCTACATAACGGCGGCTCGACGGATTCGCGAAGGCATGCCCTGCGGGATAGATATGGACCTCGTGTTTGACCTTGGCTTTCTTCAGCCCCGCTCGAAAAGCATCGATTTGCTGGATGGGGATGCTTGGGTCTTCTTTGCCGAAAACTGCAAGAACTTCAGCTCCGATGGCAGCCAGCTTATCTGGATCGGTGGGTATGCGTCCGTAGTACAGAACACATGCGTCGATTCCCGGATCTGCGAGTGCTGCATTGAGAGACCAGGTGCCACCAAAACACCAACCGATGGTACCGATCCTTTCAGCGCGAATACGCTTGTCTCTACGGACGAACCGAAGAGCATCGGCGATGACACGAGCGGCGATCTTTTCATCGACACCGCGCATCAACTTCTGGGCATCTCTGGGGGTTGTACCGACCTGGCCACCGTAGAGATCAACCGCGACGGCAATATGACCATCGGCTGCCAGGCGGTCGGCCCAGTGTTTGATGTGGTCATTGAGACCCCACCACTCATGGAAAACGAGGATGGCACTCCGTGTGTCTCCGGGCGTGGCTGGTAGCGATAAATACCCCTTGGCAATTCCTATGTCGATCTCTTTGCCCTTGAGGGGAGGAGCTTCATCGCCGCGCAATTCATGAAGTCGACGAAACGCGTCTTCGTCTATCCCTCCATTGCGGCCATTCTGGGCCTCTTCTTGCGCTAGCCCGGTCTGGAGAATCGACAACAAGATTGCCAATGTTAGAAATCTGATCACGGCAAGCTCCTTTATCCGACCCGTAGGGATTCGTTGACGACCGCTCTCCAGGTAGCCATTCTGGAGCATCCAGGGCGTTCAGTACGATTCCCTTCCGTACAGGGCACCATCGTCCAGTGTTGACAAACCAGGAACCCGTTTGATTCCTGCGGAGGCTGAACTTGTTTTACCCGCTGATCTTGATCCTCTCGATAGCCTACCTGACCACTCCCGGGAAAGTGGATGACCCGGAGACCTGGCGTCCGTTCGATCACCCGGCAGTGTCGAAACGGGTTTTTACCGCCTACACCCGTCCCGTTCGGCTGTTATCGGTGGCTTCTGACGTGCCCCAGAGGGTCAAGCAAGTTCACTTTGAGGAAGGGGATCGTATTCCTGGCAAGCCGGGAGAGATGGTGGTTGCGATACTTCTCGACTCCTCTGTCGAGAAGGAAATGCTCGCCAGTGCGAAAATCGCCCTGGAGATCTCTCGAAATGATGAATCCCGGAGCAGCCTGGCGATCTCAAGAGCAGAAACTGCTGCCCGGATCGCCGTCAGAGATCTGGAGCGGGTGACGGGCCTGCATACCAAAGGCGATGCATCGGACAGTGATCTTGATCGCGTGATACTGGCGCACGAAGACGCACGCGTATCTCTCGAAATGGCTCGCATTTCGAAACTCGATGCCGCGGCAGCAGTGCGGGCGGCGGCTTCAGAGGTCGCTGTCATCGAAGCGCGGATCGATAAGCTGATTCTGCGGGCTCCTGCCGGCTGGCGTGTCGAACAGCGCCTCAGCGAACCGGGTGCGGGTGTAACGCCGGGGACCCCACTGATGGTCTTTGCTGATTTATCGTCCTTCGAGATCGAGATTCCGATGGCCGAAGAAGAGCTCAGGGTGCTGGGGACAACACCGCTTGGGATCGAAAGAGTCATCGGCCGCGAATCGATCAACGGTGTCGTTGAGTTTGTCGGGTCAGTGCCAGATCCGAGCACTCGTCGGCGCAGAGTCGTGATAAGAATTCCTGCAGAGGAACTGAATCTTGAGCCACTCGAAACCGGTGGCGGAATCGAAATGCAAGTCACCCTTGAAGTTCCCGACGACTCCGGGGGTGTCAGGATCCCACATCGGTTCCTCACTCGCAGGCTGGAGCAGCGGCTGGTAAAAACGCAGAAGGGCAAGCTGTACGTCGTGACACCGGTACGGTTCGATGATTCGGCATGGATCGTCCTTCCGGGAGATCTTCCTGGCAGCGCAGTTCTCGTCGAGCCCTAGGGGGGAATGAACGTGAAGCGCTTCCTCCGGACAATCCTGGGTGCGTCGATACCGATCAATATAGCTTTCTTCGGTCTGATCCTTTTTGCATTGCTTGTTGTTTTCCCGAACATCCCGGTCGAGGTATTTCCGAACATCTCTTTTCGCCAGGCGCAGGTTTCTTTGCGGTATCCCGGAGCTTCCGCCGATGAAGTCGAACGGCTCGTTACGCGCCCCGTGGAAGATGCCATTCGGGGACTTGAGGCTACCGAGTACGTGGCGAGCACTTCGGTGCCAGGTCGTAGCGAGGTGGTCGTCAAGTTTGCCGATGATGCCGATCATCATGTTGGTTACGACCAGTTTCGGTTTCGAGTGCTTTCGGTGCTGAATAGTTTGCCGCAGGTCAACGGAAAGATTCTCCAGCCTCATTTCAGTGAACTGGATGTTGATTCCTGGGTTCCCGTGATTCAGGTGATGCTGGTGAATTCAGATTCCGGGAACCTGAACAAAAGAGCTCTGACGTTGCTGGCCAAGGAACTCCGCGACCGACTGGAGCAAATTCCCGGCGTCAAGAGGATCGATTTTGCCGGGGATGAATTCGATCAGTTTCTGGTTTCCATCGATCCGGCAAAATTAGATCGACATGGGGTGACTCTANCCGAGGTNCTGCTAGCGATCTCTGNACATGGTGGGACATTGCCGGCGGGAGATCTGGATACGGAGCTCGGGGAACGTTTNATCCGGATCGATACCCGACCNCGGGAAGCTTCGGATGTTCTCGGTGTCGTGGTGAAAAGCGTAGGCGATGGGGCTTTCGTCACCGTGGCGGATCTGGTTNATCCTGAAGAAACCGGTATTTCCGCGATCCGTGAAACGGTNGGNAACAGTCTNGATGGNCGCGAATCCATCGGCTGCAGGATTCTCAAGGATAAAGCAGCCAACGCGAAAACGGTTCGCGATGACGTCCTCCAGGTGATAGATGAGTTTCGAATCTCTCGTAAAGATTTACCATTCGAGATTCACGCGATCCTCGATTCGACTCGAAAGATCAATGAGTCGATGGCAGTTCTCCATGACAGCTTGATGCTGGCCCTGGGCCTGGTTGTCGCTTCGCTATTCTTTTTCCTGAGCAAGCGGGGCTGGGCATCTTCTGGCATCGCTCTGTTGCTGACGGTCATCTCGACGGCTGTGGTGGCCTCTAGCCAGGACACCACCCTTGAGATTCTTGCCCTGGGATCGCTGGCCTTGTTTGTGTTCTTTGCCTGTCGCGCAGCGGTACTCACTGTCAGCGGGATTCTATTTTCGTTTCTGGGCACGTTGATAGTTTTTCATTCCATGGGTAACAGTATCAACGAGATCACTCTCATCGGCTTCGTNTTGACGGTGGGAATCATCGTNGATGATGCCATCATCGTNCTGGAGAACATCCGTAGACAGCGCGAATTGGGAAAAGGCCTGCGCGATTCTATTGTTGACGGTGTTGCGGAAGTGTTCGTTCCGATCTGCTCGGCGACCCTGACGACCATTGCAGCGTTCTTGCCGATGTTATTGATGACGGGGACTGTTGGAGATGTATTTACCCTTTTACCCATCAGCGTCTCGATCGCCCTGGGGGTGAGCCTCATAGAATGTCTCGTCATTTTGCCGGTCCACATCGGAGACCTCGATCGCATCCTTGGTCCGGAAGAAGTGGATCAGGCCGATGTTCATGATGGCGTCGAAGCTTATCTCTCAAGACCTGGATTTACCGGCAAGTTGTCGAGGTTTTACGACAAAGTCTTTCTATGGAACCAGGCTAACGGTATTCGGGTGTTACTGCTGGCGGCGCTGTTGTTCTTGGCGGCGATCGGAATTGTGGTCCAGAGCTGGTTCGGGCCGACACTGGGCATGAGGCCGATGCTGAAGCTGGTGTTTTTCCCGGAAGACACTTCGATATTGCACATCGCCGTCAATACCAAACCTGGAACGAGTTTGAATCAGACCGATGAAATCGTGCGTCAATTGTCGCGAGAATTGCGCGAAACTGGATTGGTGGAAGTCGCTGTCGGTTTGTCGGGGATGAAGCTCGATACGACCTATCGACCCCAGTTCAGCCATCAGTTTGGTCTGGTCATGGCCGAGTTTCCGATCCGGTCAGAACGTGTCCATGACAATCCCAATGATGCCATCGAAGTCATCCGACAGAAGTTACAGCAGCGCTGGTTAGAAAAAGATGTCCGAATCGAAGTCACCGGCCAAAAGGATGGTCCCCCTGTGGGATCTCCGGTGACGGTGAGGATTCAAGGCAGCGACTCGAAAGGGATTGATGAAATTTCGCACAGGGTATACCAGCTGCTCAGCGATGAATCTCAGCCAGGTGGACGACTGGAGGGCGTGGTCGATCTGGCCAGTGATCTGGATCAAGAATCACATGCCTTGACCTTCATTCCGAATGAACAACAGATGGCCGTGCATGGAATCGAGCCCGGTCAAGTTCGTACCTTTATTGCTGGCGCTTTCGATGGAGTTTATGTCGGCGATTTTTTACGAAGCGATGATGAAATCCCAATCCGTGTTCGATTCCATCAAGATGCCACCCGGGATCCCACATCAATTCTCGGTTTACCCGTCGCTCGCGGGAGTGACACAGGAGTACTTCGATTTGCTGAGATTGGCACCATTGAGGGGGCCAACGAACCCGGGATCTTGCGCCGACGTCATTTCCAGAGATCGGTCAACATCACCGGTAATCTGGCTCCCGATGCCATTATCAACTCCGATACCGTTTCCTTCGTGATCGATGAAGCGATGGGCGATGAGGTTCGTTCCAGGCCCGGCGTCNCTTTCAGCTTCGAGGGNGAAGCCCAATCGACGACTCGGTCCTTTGAAACCTTATTTGTCTCGTTCTGGATCGCTGTCTTTGTTATTTACCTGATTCTGTCGGCCCAATTCAGTTCTGNCTTTCACCCCTTNGTGATTTTGTCGAACGTGGCTTTTTCCTTCACAGGAGTGGTGCTGGTGATGGCACTGCTGGCGCTCTTCTCCGATGTCCTGCCGGGTGGCTGGGTGCGTGAAGAGAGGTCCTATATCACGGTTTCTGCGTTCATTGCTGTGGTCGGCCTCACGGGGATCGTGGTCAACGACGCCATCGTTCTGGTTGATTTTATTCAGCGCAGACGAAAAGAGGGGATGCCAATCGATGTTGCGTTACGGATGGCAGGACATGAACGGATGCGGCCGATCTTGATGACAACCATCTCGACCATCGCCGGGCTGTTGCCGATGGCGATCGGTATTCCCCATTTCGATGTCCGCTGGAGTCCCTTTGCTACCGTGTTTGTCGCCGGGCTCATGGTGGCGACCGTCATGACCTTACTGGTGGTACCGGTTCTGTATCGATATTCTCACCGGTTTCACGAGGCNTTGAAGGCTCCCGAACGAGAAGTGGATTCTCAGTCCTGAACCACGGGGGTTAGTCGTAATCTCCGGATGTTGACCAGCGCCTGAGAGCCAATTTCTCGTGCCTTCAGAGCAAGCTGCGATTTATCCGTTGCCGAGGTCAACTGCCCCAGATCCATCCACTCGAATTGATTCCATGCNCCGGTTCCCTTGTCGAACTTGTGGGTCGAAGTTACATCGCCGAGGCGNAATTCAAGGATTCCCCCGGNAGAAACATCNTCCACGGCGCANAGGGCATCGACCTGGTACTTCTGTCCAGCAACGGTTCTGATCGGCCAGCTGGCAGTTGAGGTGGTGTCACTCCAGTAACCGAGATTCGGTTCCTGTTCAAAATCTGGATCGTCGAGAGTTTCCAGTCGAAGCTTGCCGCCTTCTATGTCAGCTCGGGATGCGTGCAAGTGTAATACTCCATCGCTGTTGGGTCGGAATGCGTTGTCGACCACCGGTGGTCCAGAGAGTTCGAGACGGATGACGGAAACGTATTCGTCGGGATGCAGGNTTGCCAGTGAGATGACAGGAAAGCCGCCATCGGAGTTGCTGACGGACAGCTCTCGTCCTTTTACACGGTCACCGAGCATTACTGCCCGATCGATGTTGGTGACAAGGCCGTCGACGGTCAGTTTGTCATCGGCTGGCCATTCATAAACATGCAGATATAGATGGTTGCCCTTGGTTGTGCTGCGTCCCCAGGGCAGCTTCTGCAGGGCACCTCGTGTTGTGCCATAAATCGCCTCGCCATTCACGTCGAGCCAACGTCCCATCGCCAGCAATCGGTCAACCATGATGAGCGGGATCGTGCCGTCATCATCGGGACCGATATCGAGCAATAGATTTCCGCCTTTGGAGACCAGGTCGATCAGCATCTGGATGCATTCAGTACGCGAGGAGTAGATGTCGTAGTTTTCGGCTCGATTGAAGGCGAAGGAGTGGCCGATACCCCGGCATTCTTCAAAGGGGCGCTGCTTTCGCATTCCTTTGCCCGATGAGTTGCCAAGATTGCCGTATTCCGTGGTGGAGTAGTCCCCCACCTGGCCGCGCAGTCCCTTTCCCCAGCGATCATTGACGACGATGTCTTCCGGGTTTTCCGCGTTTTCATAGATCCATTCGAGAATTTCTTCTGAACGCCACTCCTTGTCCTGGTAGTTCCATTCACCGTCGGGCCAGAAGACATCGGGTTGGTAGCGTTGAACGATGTCCTGAATCTGGGGAATCATCACTTCATCGACGTAGCGAGTCCGATCGTTGGAATAGAGAGGGCTGTGCCATTCCATGAAGGAGTAGTAGAGGCCGGGACGAACTCCTTCTTTACGACAAGCAACAAACAGGTCTTCGAGCAAGTCTCGCTTCGGTCCCGTCTCGACGCTGTTCCACGGATAACCACGAACCTCGCTGGCTATTTCGCTGGGCCACAGACAGAAGCCATCATGATGCTTGCTGGTGATCACCATGTATTTGGCCCCCGAGCGACGAAAGACTTGTGCCCATTCATCGGGATCGAATAACTCGGCTTTAAATAGAGGGGCAAACTCGCGGTACTCAAAATCTTCACCGTAAACACGATGGTGGAAGTTGCGAACCTTACCACCATGGCTGTTGCTGTCGTACCACTGCTGGTACCACTCCGAGTAAGTGCTGGTGTCACAGAATGCCGGGACAGAATAGACACCCCAGTGGATGAATATGCCGAACTTTGCATCGACGAACCAGGCTGGAGTTTCGTGCTGAGCGAGGGATTCCCAGGTCGGTTCATACTCTCCCCCATCGGTGGGGGCAACGAATCCGGTCAGCGCCAGGGTGGTGGTCAGAATCAACGTGAAAAACATCGAAAACCTCCTATTGGGTATCGGAGTCGCCGGAGTGGACCGGGTCAAGGGCCCGGTTTGATCAAGGCAGCGGTTCTAGCAGGTAGATGCTGCAAGGAATACGTAAAGGGTCGAGCGACCTGTCCTCGATGGCCAGTTTCCAGTCTGCAACGGTGACAGCTGGACGCGTAAATCGAACGAAGGTTTTCCTCGATTGGAAAACCCCGCAGGTAGCAACTTTCCGCGCGTCCCTTCCGGCGAGAATGAGCGCCGCTTCCAGCGCAGAAATGTGTTCGTCTCTGACCAGCAAGGTAGTTTTTTCGCGAGGAAGAGAGGCCGAAAGATCGCGTGCTTGTACAGGTAGGGACGGGATCGATTTTCCTTCGCGCAGTGCCAGAGTCGGGAAGATCGGGCTACCGACGGTCGCCATCCTGGAGCCGTGGCATTCTTCAGGGAAAAGAGGAAGCGAGCCGATGCCGATGGATGGAAGGGCGATCCCCATCACGATGGCTAGCAAGCCTGCCGCGGCCAGTGCGCTGGTGTTGGCAGAGCCATTAAAAGAGCCCAGCAACATCACGAGCCAGGCAACGGCGATGATGGCCGCGGCGATCAGCGAACAGGAGAACCAACCGACGAATGCTGCGATACCGAGACACGGGATCCCCAGCAGAACTGTGGCGATCAGCAGGTGTCTTTTTCGCGCTCCATGATCGAGTGTCTCAAAATGAGATGAGACGAGGATTGCCAGTATTGGAAGCACGGGGATCAGATAGCGTTCAAAGGTTTTTGTGAAGAAGAACGGAATGGTCGAGAGGACAATCCAAAAAGCTAGCCAGCGCTCCGGGCTTTCGAGGCCGTCAGCTTTTCGCTTCAGGAACGAAAAGAGTGCCGCCAATGCAACGATGGACCACGGTAGTATCAGACCGAGCAGCCCACCCAGTAGCGAGGGAATCGCCTCCAGATGGAGCCACGAAATCTCCCGGCGAGCGACTTGTTCCTGCCACCTTTGCTGAATTAGTTCGGGATATCTTTCGGCGACCAGTAACCACCATGGGGTGGCGACCAGAAGAAATACAAACAGGAGCAGACCGAGATGCCTTACACGAGCTGAAGAAGAGCGCTCCGGGCCGACCAGAAAAAGGCTCAGTGCACCGGTAAATCCAAAAAGCAGTGCCGTTGGTTTGATGAGGGTTGCCAATCCCAGCAATAGACCTGACAGCGCCGCTTTGCCGCCTCCCCCCTCGNTNTTCCAGCAAGCCAGGCGTTCCATCGAACAGACGACAAGAAAAGCCATCGGGATATCGAGCATCGCACGTCTGGATTCTGTCGCGAGACCCACGGTCGAGATGAGGATCAAGAAGGTCAAGGTCGGATTGGCCCCGCAACATCGTTTTCCGAGTATCGCGGTGAAGATGGCCAGTAAGATCCCGGCCAGGACCCCCCAGATACGAAGGGCGAGCGGGCTCGATCCAAACAGATCGGTCGAGGTAGCCAGGAGCCAGTAATAAAGAGGTGGTTTCCGTAGGCGTGGTTCACCACCGAGAGTTGGTACGGTCCAATCTTCGCTGTCGACCGTTTCGAGAGTGGTTTGAAAGGTGATGTTGTATTCATCGCCTCCGGTGAGACTCGAATCGAGCCAGATCGAAGGACTCAATATGGCTAATCCCAGCAGTAGTAGCAGAAAGCCCCCGGGCTCTTGCTGACCCATCCACCCTCTTTTCGGTGTCAAGGATAGCGCGAGTCCCCTACCATCCGGTACATCCAGGTCGAGAAGAACAGAGAACTTTTTTGAGGAGGGGTGTCATGTTGTTGCTGCCGGTCTTGTTGAGCGCACTGCTACTACAGTCTGCGGACACTCTCCCGGAGGATGCTCCTCCTGGCCTCAGTGCCGGACCGATGGTGGGTGCTGTCGAATCCGGCCAGGTTCGGATCTGGTGTCGTGCTGTTGAGGCGAATCAGACGATTGAGGCGACTCTCATCGATGCCGAAGGAGCAGAGCTGACGAAGGTCGGCGCTAAATCAACTGCAGAACGTGATCTGACCGTGGAACTGGTTCTGAAGGCGCAGCTGAAACCAGGTCATCGCTATCGTTATCGTGTTCTGGTCGAAGGTGTTCCGGTTGCCGATGGAGCCGACCAGATCATCGTGGGACCTGCCCAGCCGAACGGGCGTAGCACTCTCATCTTCGGGTCTTGTGCCAATCCGAGTCGCTATGGTGAGGGCCAGATCTGGCAACAGATCGGTCAGCGGGAACCGGACGCTCTGGTGCTGCTCGGCGATACTCCTTATATCGATACCACCGATTTGATTCTGCAGCGAGCCGCGTACCTGAAGTTCTGGCAGCATCCTTTTGTGGCGGCCTTGATCCGCCGTATTCCTGTTTTGGCGACCTGGGATGACCATGACTACGGTAGAAATGATTCAGTCGGGAACATTCCGGGACGGTCCAATTCCCGACAAGCGTTTTCCGAATATCACGCCCTCGGACCCATCGGCGATGGAGCGGGAGGTGGGATCTACTGCAAGCACCTATTCGGTCCGATCGAACTGTTCATCCTCGATACCCGCTGGTATGGCCAAACAGAGCCTTCCCCTTTCGATGCAGATCGCCCGACTCTACTCGGCTCTGCCCAGTGGAAATGGTTACAGCAAGGACTGGAGAATTCACGTTCACCATTCAAGGTCATCACTTGCGGGATGATCTTTAACGGCGCGACTCGTCCCAACAAGGACGACCACTGGGGGTACTATCCGCATGAGCGCCAGGCGCTTCTCGATCATATCCGGGAGAATTCCATCTCTGGCGTACTGATAGTCACCGGAGATATTCACCGCACTCGCCATCTTTCTTATCCGGCAGAAGGTGGAGCCGGATATCCCTTTGAAGAGTGGATTACCTCTCCCCTGGCAAATTCGGTCATCGGAGCCGCCAACGCTCCTCATCCATCGCTCGTTTTCGATGCCGGAGAAACGAGTGTTTTTCTTCACATGGAGGCGGATGCCACCGGTTCCGAACCGCTACTAAATTGTCAGCTGATCCGAAGTACAGGTGAGGTGATCCACGCGAAAAAATATCGTCTCTCCGATTTTGTTGCGGACTCTAATTCACAAGAATAGCTGGCATCGTTTCGTCAGCGAGCGGGCCCAAATGGTGACGATGAGATCAGCCCCTCGCCGTGCTTCAGATGATGATAGCTTCCCGCATCTAATCGGAACTGTTCGTTGGTTCCATCGGGCCAGCGAATAGTGACGGCAGCGGTGGTGGCCTCACCCGGCAAGGTGAACAATTGCCGTGGGTCATGGCTGGCGAAATACGATGATTGAATCCGGTGTTCGCGCACCTGGGTTCGATTTCCAGCGTGAACGGTGATTTTGGCACCGATGGCGTCGATATTGCTGGCAGGAGGGCTACCTTCCAGCAGCAATCCCAGAACCGGGGCCTTGCCGCTGATGTTTGATCGCAGCAGTCTCGGAGATTTATTCCAGTTAGTGATCAAAAGGTCTAAATCTCCATCGTCATCGATGTCACCACTGACCAGGGATCGGGCTACCGTTTCTTCTGCCACCGATTCGGAATAAGCAGTGAGCCGGTAACGATTTCCATCTCCAAGAAATAAGTGGTCCGGTTGGGCAAAGGTGGAAACGCCACCGCGAAAATCAGCGACCCGATCATTGATATGGCCATTAGCGATGAAGATATCCAGTTGGCCATCGAGATTGGCATCAAGCACTCGAATACCGAACGCAATGAGTGGCAATCCGGGGGTAGCGATACCGTTGGAGAAACTCATTTCCATGAACATTCCGCCACCGTCATTGCGATAACAGGAGTTTGATTGCGCTTCCAGGTTCGTAACGAGGATTTCTTCATCGCCGTCACCATCCAGGTCTGCGGCTTCGACTCCCATTCCAGCTTCTGCCTTGGCTCCTTCTCCATAAGCACAGCCTGCTAGTAACGCCTCTTCATCGAATCGTAACTTGCCTTCTTCCTTCAGGCGGTTGATCAGAAGGAAGTTGGCTTCTCCGTCATTGGCAACATATAAGTCAGAATCGCCGTCGTTTTCGATATCGATGGACACAACTCCTAGAGCTTTGGCAGGGTACAGTGCCACTTCGCTCGATATGCTCACATCCTGAAAGTTACCTTGTCCGTCATTCAGCAGTAGATAACAGGGAACGGGGGGGTAGTTTGCGGGCCCGCAATAGATTTCGTGCCCTTCCTGAATACAAGGGATAAAAGTCTTCTCATCAAATTGTAGATAAGAACCGACAAACAAATCGAGATCTCCGTCCAGATCGATATCAACAAAAGCAGCAGCACTGGAAAGTGAGTTGATCTGGATTCCTCGAGTTGCTGACTCTTCTTTGAAATGGCCATCCCCTTGATTGATGTAGAGTCGATCAGGCCCATCGTTGGCGACAAAGACATCCGGATCGCCATCGGCATCGACATCTCCGATAGCGAGTCCGAGTCCGTGTTCATGACCTTCAATGCCATGATNTTCACNACGGTCNAAAAAGATGCCGTTTTCCTGGATCAACAGTGCATCACGTGGAGGTGGGGTGTTTGGGTCTGGTGACTTTGGTGCTCCGTTGACCAGAAACAGGTCGAGATCTCCATCTCCATCGGCATCGAAAAAGCCTGCTCCAGAACCAACGATTTCGCAGATATGTCGTTGGCCCCGCGCGCCGGCATCGTGGATGAAAGGAATCACGTCATCCTCGATGGTAAATAAGGGTGTACTCGACAAAGAACTATCGGTGACTGTTTTCGGAAGTTCCGATACGCGAGAACAACCAAACAAGATGAGGANCGTCATCGGCAGAAGATATCTCACTGCGTTCTGGCTTCTGTTAGCAAACGAATCAGACCTTGTTGGCGAGGGTCATCAGGAAATTTACGCTGGCGCAGTTCCAATTGTCTCTCCGCTTGACCGAAACGGCCCAACGTGATCAACGCTCGGATGATCTTCTCTTGTGCTGTTCGGTTATTGGGCTGAACTCTGTAGCTGGCCTGGTTTTTTTCCAGTGAGTCTTTGGCACTTCGAATCTGTCGATAAAGTTGAAGAATCGATCGAGCTTCTTCTTCTTCTCCGGTTCTTCGGAGAGCCCCTGCAAGTGATTGCAGAGCCTCCAGGTCGGCNGGGTCCTGCTCGATGGAAATCCTCAGTTCGACAAGCGCCTCGGCAAATTTCTGCTCGTGCAGAAGAATTTGACCGAGTTTGAGCGCGATAACGGCCAGGATCCGGGAGTCTTTGACGGGCAGACTTCGCGCTCGCAGTGCTGCTTTTCTGGCCTCTTCGAATCGACCAAGACGATAAAGAGTGGAAGCATGTTCGATCGCGCCAGTTGGATTCTTCGGATCAATTCGCAGTACATTTTCGATGGCTGTTAAGGCGCGGATCGAATCATTCGAAGCCAGGTGACTCTCGTACAGCAATTGGTACAGAGTCGCGGACGATTTTGAATCGTCGGGTTGATTCGATATGGCTTGTTCAAGTAAGGCGATGGCTTTGTGGGGTTTTGCGGCATTTTTGAACTCATTGGCTAGCAGCCACACCAGGTCATCGNTGCTCGGATCGAGNTCGAGNGCTGTATGCAGCGCCGCGATGGCATCATCGGTGTGTCCAAGATCGGACGCGCATTCTCCTAATATGCGGAAAGCATTGGAACTCTTCGGCCCCAGTTCTGTGGCTCTTCTGGCACACTTCATCGCTTCCAGTGTTGCCCCACGTTGTTGNGCACAGACCGCAAGAGTCTGCTGGATTCTTGTTTCATCTCGTTGTGGTGAAATCTGTAGCAAACGTCGAAAAGCCCATTCAGCTTCTCCGTAAGCCTGTAAAGGGCGTGATATTCCCTGCATCGATTTTGCAGCGATGAAGCTGACTTTTCCTAGCAAGTGAAGAGCGTTGGCGTTGTCTGGCTGCGATTTTATAATTGCGCGACACTGTTTTGCTGCTGTGGCCAGATCACCCGCTTGAAAACGCGCCTCAGCCAGGGCCAGAGCAGGATCCTGTGCCCTGACCATCGGTCCTGGAATGACCGCTATCGCCAGAATGAAAACCAGTAGCCGAAGCGGGAGCAACTTGAATCCTCGATTCCGTAGCGTCTTCGCCAATTTAGTCTGTTGGATAGATGCTCCGTTATCTGATCGAACCAGTCAAGATGCGACCATGCTCTGCTATTATCATCAAGCGTTACGGAAGTATGCCTTTGTTGCACAGAAATGAGGCTGAATGCGCTTGTTGCTGGTCGCTACTTTCCTTGTCACCGTCTGGTCTTTCATCGGCGCCGCGGATCTCTTTACCTGGTTCTTTGAATTGATGATGGGTGCCGCTGGAATTTTGTTTCTGGTCGCGATACAAAAAAAGTTTCGCTTCTCGAATTTCTTTTTGTCTGTTGTTTTCATCCACTACGTCGTTTTGGCTCTGGGTGCTCATTACACCTATGCGGAAATGCCGCTTTTTGATTGGCTCCAGCAACGATTTGATCTCGCACGGAATCATTTTGATCGTGTCGGGCATTTCATGCAGGGGGTGACTCCTGCACTGTTGGTGGTCGAGTGGCTGACTCGTCGTTCCGAATTGACCAATATGAAAACCATTTCAGCTATCGCCGTCTGCGCCGGTTTAGCTTTCAGTGCGTTCTACGAAATTCTGGAGTGGTTATGGGTGATCGCGTTTTATCCTGATACGGGACCCGAGTGGCTTGGCATGCAAGGGGATCCCTGGGATGCCCAGGGAGACATGTTCATGGCTCTGTGTGGNGCNCTTCTCGCCGTTACTGTGNTATCGACTTTTCATCGTCGTTCGATACAGAGGCAAGAACAATAAATCGTGTCTTTCGATGAAAGAAAAGGGGACGAGGTGTTGAACACCTCGTCCCCTTTTGTTTTGCAACACCACGTTGACGATCAGAAAGCGCGGCGNTCCGCCTTGAGGCGAATCTTCTCTTCGTATTTATCACGCAACTGAGTGTGACGACTGGTCAGATCAATGGAACGTCCATCGATCCACATCGCCTCCACCTGAGTAGGAATCTCCAGCGGATCCCCGTTGGTGATGATCATCGTTGCAGACTTACCGCGAGCAAGAGAACCGTATTTATCTGCGACACCAAAGATTTTCGCTGGTGCCAGGGTGATTGCTTCCAGCGCTTTTTCTGCTCCGAGCCCGTATGCCGCAGCAGTCGCTGCGTGGTAGGGCAAGTTGCGCACATTGGAAGTATCGAAGGCGCCGATACAAAACTCGACTCCAGCCTTTGCCAGGGTTGCTGGCCCGGTGAAGGGTTCATCGTAGGCGGAGTCTCGCTTTGTCGGCAGGCGATGCACGGGACCGTAGATAACCGGCACGTTTCGCTCGGCGAGAAAATTCGCTACCAGTGGCGCATCTCGTCCGCCGCAGATAACAGGCCGTAGCTCTGATCCGAGTGCCCATTCGACCGCAGCGCGGATTTCACGAGCACCGTTGGCGTGAATGAACACAGGGCATGTTCTTTCGACTGCCGAGCGAAGTCCTTCCAGCCTGAGATCTGGCGCATCGCCATTGGAGATCTTCGTATTGGCTGGACGATTTTTGCAGTAGATTTTCGCCTGCTCGAAGAGCTCGCGAATTTCATTCACCCGAGCCTTGCGAGAAGTGTCGCGCGGATTCTCATCNGCTCGCGGATCGATGGTCTGAGTCCCTGCGCGGTCGGCNGATTGCCCATGTCCATGTCCATGGGCGTGGGCATCTTCGTCTTCGAAAAAGCGACGACCTCCCCCCATCGATGGCCACTGGATCTCGATTCCCAGCGTTTGCTTGACGGCAAGATCCTCCCAGGACCANCCGTCGAGACGTAACAAGGCGGACTGTCCAGAGATCAGCCCTCCGCTAGGCCGGGTCGCGGCGAGCGCGATGCCNTTGGCTCTGGCCACCGGAATGTGTTCGCTGTCGGGGTTCACGGAACTGGCCGCTCGTGCGTTCGGATTGAGCGTTCCCGTTTCCCGCTGGTCATTGGTAGCCCGCACCGAACTGATTTCGATGAGTCCCAGGCTGGTCGCAGACGCGATGAGTCCGGGGTACACATGCTTCCCGTGGGCTTCGATGACCTGACAGCCTTCCGGAATTTGTACTCTGGTTCCGATCGTGACGATTTGTCCGCGATCAAAGAGGATGGTGCCATTGACTATCGGAGCCCGCTCCACCGGGTGAATTGTGGCACCGACGATGGCGATGGGCCCGGCTTGTTCAGGAGCCGGAACCGGATCGGAACAGAACACTGTTGAGGAACCTGTGCTGATGATCAGNAGTACCAACACCGAGATGNCTTTGGTGATCAGGGTGGAGAAGTTCATCGGCTTCCCTCCTCTCCGTCTTCCTCGGTTCGGGGCTCACGGGCCCCTCCGAGCTGGGAATCCAGGATGATCGAGATCAGNGATTCGCGGCGCTCCTTGTCGCGCTCACGCATCGCCAGATCCTCGTTTCGATCGAAGAACCGCTGTCCATCGATCCAGGTCTGCAGGCACAGGGTGTATCCGGAAAGCGGATCCCCGGACCAGATGACGAAATCCCCATCCTTGCCAGGCTCCAGTGATCCGATCCTGTCGTCGAGACGCAGCTGGTAGGCAGGATTCAGGGTCACGAACTTCAACGCTTCTTCCGGGGGTACGTCTCCGTACTTGACCGCCTTGGCCGCTTCAAGGTTGAGGCGACGGGCGAGTTCACTGGAATCGGAGTTGAAGGATACGTTGACCCCGGCTTTGCGCATCAGCGCACCGTTGTACGGAATCGCATCGTAAACCTCGAACTTGTAAGCCCACCAGTCGCTGAAGGTCGAACCGGCCGCGCCATGGCGCGCCATCTCCGGGGCGACTTTGTAGCCTTCGAGGATGTGCTGGAAGGTACCAATCTTGAACCCGAAGTCTTCGGCGACTCGCATCAGCATCAATATCTCGTCCTGCCGGTAAGAGTGGCAGTGCACGAGGCGGGAGCCTTCTAGTATTTCGACAAGAGTGTCGAGTTCCAGATCTCTGCGCGGCGGTAACATCGTTGAGCGGTCAGCGTTTTCCCACTTGTTCCATTTGTCGCGATACTGGTTTGCTGCGTGGAAAGCGTCTCGCATCACCTGTTCGACACCCATGCGGGTTTGCGGGTAACGGCCAGTCGCTTCGTTGCCCCAGTTCGACTGTTTGACATTCTCGCCCAATGCGAACTTGATCATCGCAGGCGCGTTCTCGATCTTCATCTGTTCGGCTGTGAGCCCCCAACGCCACTTGACGATGGCACTCTGTCCTCCGATGGGATTGGCACTGCCGTGAAGAAGCTGTGCAGCTGTGACACCACCGGCGAGTTGTCGGTAGATGTTGATATCTTCGCAATCGACCGAATCACCGATCCGTACCTCTGCTGTGACCGCCTGGGTCCCTTCGTTGACACCCCCTCGTATTGCGGTGTGGGAGTGCGGGTCGATGAGGCCTGGAGTGACATGCAGACCCGATCCGTCGATGATATGGGTCCCCTTGGTCGCGGTAAGATCTTGCCCCACCTCGACCACTTTGCCCCCCATCACCAGGAGGTCGGCTTGTTCGACGATCCCTTCCGGGCCACAGGTCCAGATGGTGGCATCGGTGATCAGAACGGAAGGAGGCGAGAAGGGCCCCGAGACCGATCCGAAAGCACCCAGGGGTTGAGAGATTTCCTGGTCGATGAATCCCTCGAACTTGTCTGCGGAGATGGTGTTATTTCTGCCACCAGAACCGCCACCGCGTCTGCCGGCAAATGCAGCAGCACGATTCCCTCGGGCTCCCGGAGCGCCAGGCCAGCCGCCCACTCCACGGCGNCCTCCCCCACCNCGTCTGGCGTTGCGAGGAGGTGTGTCATCNGATGAGTCTTGATCAGCTTGTTCATCGGTTTCNGAGTCCCNCGGGTTTTCGGGGGCATCGCCGATTCGAATGGCAACAAAAGGCGCCGAGAAAAGGGAGGGACTGGTGACGGTGCCACGGATCTGGCCATCGCTGCCAAGGATCCCTCCGACACGGACAAAGCCAGAATCTCCGAAAGGCTCACCGGGAAGGGTAATCCCGATTTCGTTTCCCTGGCGGTTAAAGCGGCTGCGTCTGATCGTTTCCTCATTGTAGTTGACGGTCATTCGCGGCGATTTTTCTGATCCAGAGAGGATTACTTCCATCTCTACCGGGTTGTCCGGGCGGCGGATGGTCATCGACCAGGTACCGCGAATATCCGGATCTGGTTCGGTACGATTTTGATGTCGAACACCATCGATCCAGACCTCGACGCAACTCTTACCTTTTTCAAAGGGCGAGCCATCGAAGACTGCCAGCATCGCGGTCTTTCCGGCGGCGATGCGTCCGAATCGATCTTCGACTCCGATCAGTCGTGCTGGTTCGGTTGTGACCGCAGCGAGTGCAAAATCGCCGGGTAAACCACGCTCGATGGCATTGCGGACGTTGCCGGCGAACGAGCTCGGCGAATCGAGTCCGCGACAAGTGAGCGTGAAGGGCACCCCTGCTCTACGCAGTCGCTCCGGGTTCTCTGGTGCGTAGGCCCACTTCTCCAGAGTACCGAGAGTGATCCCGGCATCTCCGGAGGCTCCATCGACCGTCGGCGTTTCAGGGAAATTGACCGGCAGGATAATCGGAGAGGAGATGGAAGCGACTTCGTCGAGCCACAGGTATTCCTGGCCATTGCCGTAATACCAGGTGTTGACCTGGAACGGGTCCAACGCTTTGTCCAGGGCAAGCATTTCCAGCACATCGCGAGTCCGAATAGCCAGCGGGACTTTGCGGTCGATCACCGGGAACAGTGCTTCAAGAGACAGGTTCGATTCTGGTCTTTGCAGGTGATCAGGATGGGCCCTGTGAGAGTTCCATGCTTCCCGGTACCAGTTCGCATCGAGCAGGGTTTGACGGAACAACGCCATCGCACCCATGCGCGAAGACGGGTAGCCGCCGCGACCTCGACCTCTGCCTGCTTGTAAGCCACTGCTGATGGCGACGTCATCCTCGATGAGTGCCCTACGATCCGATCCACCAGTCATACGGGTAAAAATCACCGAGCCGGAGAAGATGCCCTGATTTGGGCTCGCCAGCACATTGGTAAAACCAGCTTTTCTGAACTGAGCGGCGCTCTCAGAATCGATGACGAAACCTTCGGCGGTGTCACGTTCTGGCTGAACCTTGGAATTCCAGTTTCTGCCTGCTCGGGAAGATTCNTCGGGTTGTTCTGTTTCGACGCGATAGTCCATGTCGATGAAACCTGCCGTGATCACGTGATCGCTTCTGTCCCAGACGCGAGCGTTGGCGGGNATTTGGACATCGGTACCGACATCNGTGATGACACCNTCCTCGATGAGGATGGTGGCGGATTGAATGATCTCGCCCGGTTCTGTGATCACTGCTGCGCCGATGATGGCGTGGACTTCAGGTACCCGACGTTCGATCCCCTCACGAGGTTCGGTTTGTGCCGGAAGATCCTGGCAGACCCAGCAGATGGTCAAGACGAAGGCGAGGAAACGGATCCCTCGAATCATGGAGGAACATCCTTCCTGGAGTTTGAAGTGAACTGTGGATCCTACGCGAAACGAGAGCCCGGATCAGGTCCGATTCGAGAGGTTCGGGGGAGGAATCGTATCCCTATATAATTCAAGGGGTTAAGAATTACATTCTCGGCCTTAAGGAAGGCAAAGAAGGTCATCGGTGGTTCGGTCGGGCCCTTCCGATGGAAATGGCATTGCCGGAGCTGGAGCGGAAGTGAACAGGTAGCCGAGCAGCGCTACTGGATCGGCGATGTTGACCTGTCCGTCATCGTCGGTGTCGAGTGCATCGAGGCAGTTGGGTGTCGCTGTGCCCAGGAACAAAAAGCTGAGCGAAGAGATGGCATCGCCGATTGTGAGCGTTCCATCTCGATCTGAATCTCCGCGTATAAATCGATCCTGGATGACAACCGTTCCGGTCATGCCAAAAGTGACGTGCGGGATGCAGAAGTAAGGAAGTTCCATCGGATCGTTGAAGGTGTACTCGAAGATAGGATTGAGATCGGACGATTCTTCGTCGAAGAGTGCGCCCGGTTCTTCAATGGTGCCTGGCAGTCCACCTGCGACTCCACTGGTAACGGTGTGGAGCATTTCCATCGGTTCGTGAACCCAACGTACTCGGTCTCCTTCAAAGACCTCAATCAGTGGAGGTATGTAGGCGTTGTCGACGACACCGACCTCAAAGGTGAGAGTGTCATCGAGAACGGTGATGGAACCCACCTGCACTGGGTTATTGGCATCGAAAAAACCGATGATCTGTCCCATGTCGTTGAAGGTGTGGGTAAAGGATGGGTTTTGCGCATTGATGATGGCTGAGAAGAGCGCACCGGGCTCGTCGTTGGTTCCGGGGGCTCCTCCTGGAATGCCGCTATTGAGGTTGTGATCCCCGTCAATCCAGTTCCAGGTGACTGTATCTCCCGCTTCGATGGTGAGGCTGGTCGGCAAGAATGCCGAGGCAAAGAAATTGACGACGTGGTCTTCTGCCCATGACAGAGGACTCGCCACCAGTGTCGTGACCAGACACAGGGTCATCACCAGTTTCGCGCTCATCGACGGCCCTTCCTAGGCGAGGAAACCGAGCGGTGTGAACAGACCGGGATTCTCAGTGGCGGCGATGTCGTAACCAGGCATGAACTGATTCATCGTATCCGGGGCATCGCCGAAGTGCTGCTGGAAAATCTCCGAGAAGATTACCCTGAAATCGGTATTTGCGGCCAGGTAGCGGTCGTTTACAGAGAACAGTGCTCCTGCTTGCCAGGTCGAAGGATCGCAGTTGTAGACTCCTCCCACGACCGGGCCACCTGCCACGAACATGGCGGTACTGGCGCCGTGGTCCGTTCCCTGGGAACCGTTTTCGATGGAGGTGCGACCAAACTCGGAGATGGTCACCACGATGGTGTCTTCCCACATGTCTTGTAGATCGCGCGAAAGCGCCTGAATTCCCTGGGCAAGATCTCCCAGGATATTCGGATGACCGCCAGTGATCTGACCTTGATTGGTGTGAGTGTCCCAGCCTCCGATGTTGACTCCAAGGACCGTCGCCGGAGTCCTCTTCAACAGCATGGCTATTTCTGTGAGCTGTTGTCCAAAGGTGTTGGCCGGATAGACCGCACCGTTTTCCGGTACATAGGGACCCTGAGCGAGAGCTTGTTGCACGGTGTTGACCGATTCACCNAGTTTAACGCCGGTGGGCATCAAGATGTCACGGTAAGGGGCTCCCTCGTTGTCGGGCTTACCGCCATAAGCGCCGTAAAAACCTTTTCCGTCGGTGCCGTTGGGTGTGCTGGGAAGTACTCCGAGGAAACGTGCCACCTCAGCGAGTGTGCCGGAGAAAGAATAATCTTCGGTGGCGGGGAAAGCTGGCATCGGTACCGGGCCGCGCATCGAGATCGGTAATGAATCGTCGAGGAATGCTCCAGGGAACGGGTTTTCAGAGAAGCCAGGAACATTGGCGAAACGGCGATAGATAAATCCTTCTTCCAGCGATTCATCACCAGGGACCCCGTTTTCCCAGAATTGCTGGGCGCTGAAGTGACTGCGAGATTGTTCCGGATAGCCGATGCGATGCAAGACCGCGAGATTACCGGGACCAGCCACACCGTTGAGCGAGGTGTGATTGTAGATTTCCATCAGCGGGTTCAGCGCCGGATGCAACTGGGCAAATCCGTTACCGAGATCGATGGCTTCCGTGTCATTGATGAAAAGCGTGGGACGGAACTCTTGGCTGTAATCGGTATCGCCTCGAGGGATAACAGTGTTGACGGCATCGTTGCCACCGCGCTGGAAGATGAAGATCATTTTTTTGGCACNGGTTCCCCCACCGATGGGGCCAGCGAGCAACTTTCTGGCGAGAAAGTTGGGGCCAGCAAGNGGCGGNAGGATCAGTCCCAGTGCGGCGAGGCCACCGTTNCGGAGCAGGTCTCTGCGATTCAACATGGTTNTCTCCTATTNCTCNTACTGGAACTGCCAGCGNGGCANNCTCAGCATNAAGCCGACCNTGTCNCGAATTCGGGTTTCGTAGTTAGNTGCGTCNGGATCTAACGGCCACGGAAAACCGTCAAGATCGGTTTCCAGGTAGTCGANCACAACGCATTTCTCCGCTTCGGTGAGNGNTCCCTGGAACAGCACCTCGTCNAAGANTTCNANNACTTCNACNGNNCCNAGNCCNTGNGNNTGATCGANAAAGTTNTCGAAAGTCCAGCGGTAATCATTATCGACATTGGAGGNAAATCTGCGGGCGAAGTTGANGCGTTCNAGCANAGTTGTGGTNCCNATCCAATCGAGTCCGNTTTCGGNATATCCATCCGGTTCGTCNCGCTGGAACAGGTNCATACCCATNTCTTCTCATCCAGNNNNCCAGATNGTCNGTGCTNGCGNTGGCATTCAANGANCGTANNGTCGAGTTGATGAACTCGATGGGNGTTTTGACTTTGGNNCGNGCATNNNTCNTGTCCCAGAACGGNCCCTGNTGNTNGATGGGATCGANAAGNGCNTCNAGAACNGTCCCGATATGACCNGGCCGNNCGGTNGAGAACCAGGCNGCNANCATATNCGCNAGCAANCCNTGCAANTCNANNGGCGCCGTTCCATCNNNGANGGNGNCCAGCGAAATNTCATCGGAGACGAATCTCTGGATCAGCTTGATNCAGANGAACTCAGCGGTGCCCGGATGAGCAGCCAGCGCATCGATCAGATCGATCCCGTCGAGTACCCCATCAGCNCCCTGGCGATCACCAGGGATNTCGAGTTGATAAGGNGTTCCNTCGAANATGNTNTTCGNTCCAAAGTCNTGTTGTTGCGGGTTGAANCGGAATTCCCANCNNCCCTGTCGGTTATTGAGNTCGATNTGGCGAGAAGTNGGNANATTCGANGTGACTCGNGGCAGGAACGANNNNTCANNNNTGNNNATCGACNGTGTTGTGCACNTGNGCNGCCAGNACGTTNGTTCCNGTNACCATCAAGGNACGATAGTGATCGAGNTCGATNNNNAGNANTNGNCCNTNGGCCTCATGNTTTCCAGAACCGGANCTGAANGGNGGAGGAGTNCCNCGTCCNTNCATCGNNNNACTNCGNCCGATNTCNGTNCCGTTGAGGTANANCACCACNCCATCGTCGTAGTCGACNTCCAGNTCGAGNCGGTCCGGNGTNGCNGGNTNGTTGATNGTNAAAGTTTTNCGNGCATAGAAGCTGATGTAGTTNTTCTNCATNTCNNNGAGNACGGTGGCNTCGTCATTNTCGCCCATTCCGATNCCNGTNGGTCCNNTNANCCAGNTCGANTCATCGAAACCNGGTTGNGNCCAGNCGGTGGTCGGNTCNCCGAGGNCATCCGGNGTCGGNTCNGCGNTNCCNTTGAGATANTTCCANTCNTCTCCNANNTCNANCANCGNGGTGNNGGTCCAGGANTGNTGNTCNGTGGTGANCGGGTTTGTGATGTAGTCCGGGAANNCCTGGATCATCTCATTGGGNATTCTGGTGAAGGTCCAGCCNGTGAAGACACGGGCGACNTNTTCGATATCTGTCTGGGTATANCCGTTGTCGACNCCNAGNGNATGCAGTTCGAGGATTTCGCGGGCGTAGTTTTCGTTTGGTTCTGCGGCGAAGTTGAGGATGTTGTCGAGGTAGACCAGCATCGGAACGCCGGCTGCACTGCCCATCAGTAAATCGCCGAAGTAGCCGAGGGCATTGACGCGGAAGAAGTCATACTCTTCGAATTCCAGAGTTGAAGAATGCATCCGGTTAGCTGTGGTGCTGCCGAGGATACGGAAACCATATCGATCTCTGAGGTTGCGCAGCAGATCGCGCAGTTTTTCTTCATCTGTGGTGAAGTGGTTTTCCCAGAACTCACTGAGGACGGTTTGTAACTGCCGATTCGAGTAGATGCCTCGGATAAACGGGAACCGCTGCAGGTTTCCATCGGACAGGATCACCTTGCGAGGTCCAGTGGTGCTGAACAGCTGGGAGACGATCGACGGATCGAGCGTGAAGTCACCGTTGTTGGGAGCATCGTGACCTTGTATGGCGAGTGTGTTGAGTCCGGCTTGCATCAGGGCAGCTGGAATCGCGAAATACTCGGGGATTCCCGCTTCGTGTGATCCACTGGAGTACTGATCGTGCAGTGGTGGGCTTCCCACCAGGTGGGGAGTGCCATTGGTGTTGGTGCTTCTGGCGATCTCAACACCATTGATGTACGCGACAAATGCATCGTCGTAGAGCATCTTCAGATAGAGCGGCGGAAGGGCCGTAGGATTGCCAACGATGAACTCGGTCCGGATGTACATCGAGGCCAGATCGGTACTGGTGAACTCGACAATTTCCGTGACGTCGTCACTGTCACTCCAGCCGAATCCCGCCTTGCCGATGAGCCAGCTGGAATCATCAAATCCGGGTTGTGCCCAGTCTACCGGGGGCTCCTCGAAGCCGAGGAAGTAATGAAAAGGAGCATGCGGACGCAACCGAAATGTTTCATCACCAACTGGAACCTCAGCTGAGAAAAATTCCTCCAGCTCTGCCAGAACCGGATTGTTTGGCTCAGTGCCGGTGTCTGGATTTAGCTGCGACAGGAGCACGGCGTCGATGCCGGCTGCAAGAACCAGATCGACATCGCCTGGCCGTGGTCCATACGCAATGCGATGCAACAAATGTCCTGCCGCGATCCGGGCTGGGTCGTTGAGACCGTCACAGGTGTTCTGGAAACAACCGAGATTGTCGAGGGTCGGATCGATACCGCATACGGCGGGTCCCGGGTCGGGGGGTACCATTCCACCGTTGAAGATGTAATCGAGCAAGAAGATGGGATCCCCCACGTCGATCGACCCATCGTCATTGGTATCGGCAGCATCCAAGCAGTCGATGTTTTGTTCACCGAGGAACAGATAGCCGAGAACGCCGATCGGGTCGGAGATGTCCACGCTGCCATCGTCGTTCACATCGCCACGTCGAAAAGATGCGTCTGATGCGACCGCGAAGGTCGATGCAAACAGCACAGCGAGACAGAGAAAAAAGGAGCCGGGGGATGGATTTCGGTACGACATCTTCGACCTCCTGTTACGTGTCATGTTCTTCAGTTGTGGATTCAATTGGAAAGCTGCCCGGAATCCACTCAGGGGGGCTGTCCATATTATAATTTCGAAGAGGGCGCTTCGGAAGTGGCGAGACTGTCGAACAAGAAACGACCACTGGCTAACAATAGACCGCCTGTGAGTAAGGACAGGAGGGTCAATAGCAGGTAATTGGGTTTATGCGTGTCTGCTATTTTGAGGGCTCCTGAAGCACCTTTGCTGCCATAGAGCGCCAGATGGGTTTCGTTGAAGGGGCGACGAAGAGGGACGTCGAAAAATGTGATGCCCTGTTTTGTGGCGAGTTCTCGAAAACCATCTTCCTCTTCGACGACGACATAAATCACTTGAGCCGACTCCAGCGTTGCTGCGATGCGAGCCTCTGCCAGCACTGGCCGATGTTTGCCCAGTTGCGCCTGTACTGCAGCAGGGGTGGCGAAAAATTCGAGCCGCGCTCCAGGGCCTACTTCGTTTTGTACCGAGAGTGCGAACTCTTCCACTTCACGGGACCTGACGATATGTGGTGATGAGATATCAATCATGTCGAGATAAACCGCTGTGATCGGCAGCACTCCCGACAGTGCGATGGCCGCCCACATCGGTCCTCGCGATGGCTTGCTGATCCAGCTGGCGACTTCCCGCGCTGCCAGCATCGTCGCCGGAGGTAAGACGATCAGCAGGTGTATGAAACGGTGATGGGTTCCCAGGCAAAGCAACAACAAGCCCGCCAGTAGCCAGGCGATCAGAAAACGGGCAGCTCGATCTTCCCGTTTGTGACCGAATGGCTGACGCCACATCCGGATGATGGCGATCAGTGCGATCAGACCGACAGGCGCCAGTCGCGAGAGAAACCACGGCAGAGGCAGCAAGTGGTGAGTCCACGATTGCTGGTTTGCCGCATCTCGCTGGCCGACGCTGTGTCCCACCAGTTCTTGCACCAGCAACTTTTCTGTTGCTTGACCATCGCTGTCCTGGTTGGCAGCTGCCAGCCATATCGCCGGAATCAACAACGAGAGAAGCAAGGCGATGGTGATGGACCGGATCGGGATCGGTTGACGATCACCTTTCTTGTCACTAAATGTCGCCAGAAGACCCAGTGGCGCGATCAATAGTGCCAGTGGTCCTTTGGTCATCACGGCCGCAGTACCGGCCAGGGTGATGGGCCATGCGCGGGCTCCATCGGCCCAGCAGCGCCAGATCGCGAGGGCGAGAAAGACGATGGTACAGAGAAACAGCGGGTCACTTCGTGCCAGCAGGATGGCACGGATTCCCATCGGGTTGGCTAGCAGTAAAAGCGGTGCCCACAACGCTGCCGAGGGACCGAACTCGCGGGCGGTCCAGCCGCAGATGACGAGCACCGCGATGAGGCAAGCGAACCAGGATGGAAAGGTGAGTGATAAGCGATGGTACTGACCGGTTGCCTTGGTAAACAGTGCTGCCAACCACTGGGTCAACGGTGGCTTGGAGGCAAAGTTGCCGTCGTGATCGGTTTGCCATAACCACGCATCGTTTTCGATGATGTCGAGGGTGTAACCTGCGACCTTGGCTTGATCTCGACTCATCAAATCGACTGGACCGGTCGCTCGGACGATGAAAAAACCTGCCCAGCTGGCGATGGCGATCAGCACGATGATGCGGATGCTGGGAAAAGCGCTGTTTGTCATCACTGCTCGAGGTTCTCTTGTTCAGTGTTCCAGTCGTCACGAAGCAATCCAGGCAAGATGGCGGCGACCACTACTGCTCCGCCAGCGGCGCAACCGAGTGCGGTCCAGCTCCAGGCGTAACCGAGCAGCCAGCCGCCGATACCGAGGGTCAGGCCCCAGATCAGGGCGAGGCCGCCAAATACCCCACCGAGCACTTGCAGTCCTTCGCCTTTTTTCGAAGAAACTCCCGCCAGCGCCCGAACCGGACCCCACGCCCCTGCCGGTCGGACCTTCTGGTAGAAGGCCACCAGTTTTTGCGGATCGGGTGTGGGTCGTAACCAGGTCACCAGCAAGCTGACCGCAGTCGATAGCAATACGACGATGACAATCCGTCCTTCGGCTGTGATCGCACCCTCGGGAGAGAGTGGCCCTAACTGCCAGCCGTTAGCGGTGCCAAAAGTGATGAGGGTGGTGGTGACACTGGAGGTGATCATCGCCGAGATCTCGCTCCAGGCGGTGATGCGCCACCACAACCAGCGCAGCAGATAGATGGGACCGACACCACCGAGGAATGCCAGGAAGAAGGTGAACAGATCGCTGATGGAGTTAGAGACCGATGCCAGCAGCGCGCCCTCGATCAGAAATACGACACTGGCGATCCGCGCCACCTTGACGTAGTACTCCGGTCGCCGTTTGCGGCGGAAGAAGCGCCGATGCAGATCGTTGACGTAGTAACTCGCTGCCAGATTGACATGGGTATCGATGGTCGACATGAACGCGGCCAGCAGACTGGCCACCACCAGGCCGAGCAATCCCACCGGCAGAAAACGCACCATCATGACGACGTAGGCCTTCTCTGAATCGGTCTTGGCGATGACCTCGTCCTTGTTCACGTCATCTTCCTCAGAGACTTTGATCAGCGGCAGGACGCCGGCCCAACCCTCTGGTGATTCCAGCACCACCTCGGTTTTCTCACCCTCGGCATCGGCGATGACGATGCGGTCGGCGGAGTCGCTGATCTCCACCACGGTACCGCTGACCGGGCTGACGACCGGATCGCCATGAGGGATCACCAGCAACGAAGCGAGAGCCACGGCGATCCACATCCAGGGTCTCAGGGCGTAGTTGGCGACGTTGTACCAGAGGGTGCCGACGGAGCCGTGAGCGGGCGATTTACTGGCGGCGATCCTCTGCACCACCACCGTGCCACCGTCGATCCCGGCGGTCGCCCACCACGAGACCCCCAGGTACACCGCGACCGCTGCCACGGGAGTGGTCCAGAAGCTCAGCTCGGTCCAGGAGCCGCCTCCGGGAGAGGGCAAGAACCCGAGAATTTCGCCGGATACCCCCCCCTTACCGGCCAGATGGGCGAGAATCTCCGTCTGTCCGCCGACCGCATCCCAGGTGATGACCGCCAGCGCGATGGCGCCGATCATGGCGAGGCAAAACTGCACCAGATCGGTCACCGCGACGCCCCAGAAGCCCGACATCAGCGAATAAGACAGGCAGATGGCACAGGCGATACTGAGCGAGGTGATCTTGTCGATATCAAACAGCACGTCGCTGATCTTGGCGGCAGCCAGCAGCACCCAGCACAGCACGATTGGATTGGTCAGGAACGAGTGGAAAAAGCCCAGGGCGGCGCGCAAAGCGGTGGCTCCGTGGCCGCCATAGCGCAGCTCAGCGAATTCGGCCTGGGTCATGACACCGAGCCGGCGCCAGTAACGTGAAAACAGGAAAACGGTCAGCATTCCACCGACGGCAAAGCACCACCACAGCCAGTTTCGCCAGATTCCACCGTCTCGGACCCAGCCGGTGATCACCAGGGGAGTGTCTGCAGCAAAGGTGGTGGCCACCATCGAGGTTCCTACCACCCACCAAGGCAGTTTGCGGCCGGCGAGAAAGAACTGATCGGCGTTTTTGCTGGCCCTGTGGCGCAGAAAAAAACCAACCCCGATCGCAAAGGCGACGTAAAGGGCGAGAATTGCTAGATCGAGCGGGTCCATTTGCATGCCGGATACTACACCGCAATGAGTTTTGTTCGAGGGGCTTGCTTATTGCTTCGTTCCGATGCAGTGTGCGGCATCGTCGGGGGATGAGCCGGGAATGTCCGAGCCCTTCTGGTCTAGTTCGGTGTGACCACGGCGAAATCGGTCGAGGTCACACCGGATAGGCTGGTCTGAGCAAAGATTTCATCTTTTATCCAGCTGTTGTTCTTCTTATTTCGCAACGTCTGATATCTATTCGTGATCCAAAACGAAACAAAAAAGCCCCCGGCGAGTGATGACTCGTCGGG
This sequence comes from Planctomycetota bacterium, assembly GCA_002711105.1. Classification (GTDB taxonomy): domain Bacteria; phylum Planctomycetota; class UBA8108; order UBA1146; family UBA1146; genus UBA1146. The sequence continues at coordinate 3,792 of PAIH01000038.1, read as the reverse complement.
GGCTTTTTCATCTCACTTTCCGACTGCCTCAACAGCCGTCGTAGCTGTCGCAATCGAGAGCATCCTTGGTCGGGTCGGGGCCGCAGTCCATCGGTCCGGGCGCAGGAATCTTTGGTGCGCCGTCCATGATTGTCAGCAGCAGGTGGACAAGATCAACGATGTTGACATTACCGTTGTCGTTGACGTCGGCCGCATCCAAGCAGGAGATGTCCTCGATGTTTCTGAGGTGAGAAATCAGCATGACCGGATCAGAGATGTCGACGGAGCTATCGCCATTGACATCGCCACGACGGAAGACCTGGGCTTCACGTGCATCCGAGATGTCATTGCCATTCTCGTCGCTTTTTTGTGTCTTCGTGACAGAGGCACCGATGCTCTTGGAGCTTTTCTCCCCTTCAGTGGCGTAGGTAGTCTGTGCAGTGAACGGAAGTGATATCAAGAACAGGCTCAGAATTAAACAAAGAACGGCTAGGTGGTGTTGATGTGTCATGGTGGCCTTCCAATCGGGCGCTTTGGTGGTGTTTTCATTGCTGTCCGAAAACTCTGCAGACGATGGTTCGCTCTGACGAGTTCCTACTCTTCTTCTATCCGCGAGTAGATTTTTTCAGGACAGACTTTTCTGTGGTTTTCGTCGCCAAGGGCTTTCTTCCCGGTTGCTTTGGGGTGCTGAACCCGGGCGACGATCGGAAACAGAATAGACTCGTTTTCTTATTTCATGAGCTACTGCTTGATGATTCAGGATAACGAAACAAACAAAAAGCCCCCGGCGAGGTATCACTCGTCGGGGGCTTTTTGCTGGTACCAGCGGATCGATCAACAGCCGTCGTAGCTGACACAATCGAGCGCATCGGCGGTTGGGTCAGGGCCGCAGTTGATGATCCCGGGGGCGGGAATCTGTGGTGCACCGTCCATGATCATCAACAGCAGGTGAACGATGTCGACGATGTTGACGTTGCCGTTGTCGTTGACGTCGGCCGCATCGACGCAGGTGGTCTCATACAAACCGAGCACGTAATTAATCAACGCTATCGGATCGGCTATATTTACTGAGCCGTCGGTGTTGACATCGCCACGGCGGAACAGGTCACAGGCATCCGGGATGCCATTACCATTCTCATCGGGATCGCAGCTGTCGTCGATTCCGTTGCCATCGCAATCGGGACCGTTGGTCTGGTCGATGTCGCAATCGTTGGCAACACCGTCGCCATCGAGATCGGAATCGCAGGGATCGATGGTGCCGTCGCCATCTGTATCAAGCTGACAGCTATCAGCCTGGCCGTCCTGGTCACAATCGGCGCCGAGCACCAGGTCGAGATCACATGAATTGGGAATCCCGTCGCCGTCGAGGTCATCGTTACAAGACTGCAGCATGTTGTTGATCCACAGATGGTTGGCTTGCATGTTCGTGACAAAGCCATCGAGGTCTCCATCGCCATCGAGATCGCCCAGTACGACGGTGCTACTGATCGCCTGTCCGAGGGCTTGACCGCTGTCGACAAGATTGCCGTTTTGATCATTGAACCAGACGCGATGGGGTTGGTTGTAGTTGGCGATGAACACATCGGGTCGCTGGTCGCCATTCAGATCTCCTGTGTCGACGCCCCAGCTGGCTCCCACACCCAGAGCCTGGCCCAGGGAGAACTCACCCTCGTTGCCGGGTTGATCTCCTCCCTGATTGATCCAGACGTTGTTGCTCTGATTGAGATTGGCAACCACCGCATCGAGATCGTCATCGCCATCGAGATCTACGAGAGCGACATCTCGACTGTTCATGCTGGCTTGCGAAAGAACTTGAGGATCGAACACGCCTTCGGTCCCGCCCTGATCGTATCCCTGGTTGATCCACACGACGTTTGTTTGAAAGCCACCATTGGCGACAAATGCATCGAGATCGCCATCTCCATCGATGTCGCCGAGTGCCACATCGAGACTGGGTAATGTCCCCAACGACTGACCACTGTCCAGGAATTCGCCCTGACTTCCAGGTCCTTGCTGGTCGCCACCTTGGTTGATCCAGACCCGATTGGGTTGATTATTGTTGACCACAAACGCATCGATGTCGCCATCCCCATCGAGATCGCCGAGCTCCACACCCTGGCTGCTGGAAGAGCCGAGCGGCTGACCGCTGTCGACGAAATTCCCGTCCCCGTCATTCAGGTAGATGCGATTGGGTTGACCGTTATTGACCACAAAGGCGTCCAGGTCGAGATCGCCATCGAGATCGGCGAGTTGGCAATCAAGACTGTCGGAGTTGCCAAGAGACTGACCGTTGCTACTGAATACCCCGGACCCGTCGTTGATCCATACGGTGTTGCCATCGCCGTTCTTGTTGGCGACAAAGGCATCGATGGAGTCGTTGTTATCTAATTTCCCGAGGGCAACGTTGTGGCTGTCCAGCTCCTCAAAATCTACGATGGTCAATTTGAAATAACCGGGTTCGCATTCGGGGTCGTCGCAATCGACGAGGGCATCGCCGTCGTCATCGATACCGTTGAAGCAATCATCTTCAATGGCGTAGACCGCCTCTGCTGTGTACGGGATTACCAGCAAAAACGGGCTCAGAAGTAGACAAAGAACGACGAAGTGAGGTTGATGTGTCATGGCGGCCTTCAAAGCGGGCGCTTTGCTGGGGGTTTGCATTACTGTCCGATAACTCTGCAGGCGATGGTTCGCTCCGACGAGTTCCTACTCTTCTTCTATCCGTAATTAGATTTTCTCAGGACAGACTTTTCTGTGGTTTTCGTCGCCAAGGGCTTCCTTCCCGGAGTGCATCGGGCAGGATCGAGATATGAACAGCGAACCATCGGTCGCACGTTTCGATCTTTCTCCCCGACGCGATGAACCCCTTTTGCGTTTTGTCACCCTGGCCGAAGGACTGACGGTGCAATCGGTTGATCGTCGACGTTTCGGTTCGATCACCGTCGATCTCGCATCTTCATCGATTTTGCGCCGGGCGGCACAGGGGCGCGGCGGGCTGCTGGCGAAGGCGATCTTGCCGGCGCCGGGCAAGCCGATGCCATTGGTGTGGGATGTCACTGCCGGGCTCGGACGCGATGCGATGACGCTGGCACTACTTGGTTGCGAAGTGGTGGCATTCGAGCGCAATCCGTTTCTTGGCATGCTGATACTCGATGGCCATCGACGGGCGAAGGCCGAAGAGGGCGATGTTGGTGTGGCGGCCCGGCGCATCACGGTGCGTATCGAGGATGCGCGAAGAGCACTGGAACGAGTCGACCAGGAAGAAGCCCGGCCGGATGCCATCCTCGTCGACCCGATGTTTCCCGAGGGTAAGGGGCGAGCCGCGGTCAAGAAGGAGGCGGCACTACTACGAGCCCTGGTGGCAGAAGGACATAACCCGGAGCAGGATGCGGAGCTGTTCACGCTCGCGCTGCAGATGGCAACCTGGCGGGTGGCGGTGAAGCGTTCACTGCGGGCACCAAACATCGTCGAGAATCCAGCACCCCAGGCGACTTTCACGGGTAAGAGCGTTCGTATCGATCGCTACAGCTGCTCCGGTTGATCTTGCGCCATGAAACTATGGTTGCATGTAGCCCCGCACCCAACCGCGCGAACCCTTTGGTGGCACACCGTCGGCCACATCACTGCCATCGGCGAGGGTGAAGGAGATTGCCAGCGGGAACTTTCCCTTCGGTGCTCCAGGGGTGTAGGTGCATTCGCCCCAGAACTGTCCGTGCGCGACGAGATCGAAGCGAGTGATCTTGCCCTCCTCGTGCTCGATGTGGCCGAGCAGGTTGGCCTTATAGCCGCGGTTGCCGGATGCGGTTTCGAGAT
>PAIH01000037.1 GCA_002711105.1 Planctomycetota bacterium | reverse complement strand
ATCCGACTGTCGATCCGCAGTTCTACGACAGCACTTACAATTTCCTATTAGAATGCGGAGTGAGCGAGATCGACTGTTCTTAGGCACCAAGACACCAACGACGCCCTCGACTGCGTCAGCTTTGCCGCTTGCCCGTGAGAGTTGAGCCGTTGTAAGACTCCGGTGTACTTCAAAACGCCCCGGAGCCTGCCTTTGTCTTCAGGACAGGTCCGAGCTAGCTCTTTTTTCGGATGGAATTGAATAGGACAGCCACTTCCACCAATGAGAAGATCGCAGCCGGGAGGCACTCATGGCCACGGATACAGGTCAAACCAGTTCGAGGGTCAAAAAATTTGTGACTTATCTGTTAGTGATTTCCGCTTTGCTCGCAGCGCCAGTCCTGGCGGGACTTATCTGGCAATCTCAAAAAGCTCTCAGTCGTGATAGTCATCTGACTTCCGCAGGAGCACTGATTCTGCTGTGGAATCCAGTCAAACATGAATCGGTCGCAATTGGGGGGAGCCCATCCTTGATGCATCCGGTCGATTCGGTCCTCCGGCGGTCAGATCTGACAATGACCCCGGCTGCCGCTGCACTTCTGGCAAAAAACTACGGCAATATGATCAATTTGGATGTCCCCCAGTTGTCCCCATCGGTTGCCAGAGGTCTGAGCCAGTCACCTTATGGCCTGTGTTTTTGGAATCTTGAAGTCACTTCTCCGGAGCTCCTGGCAGCGCTGGTGAGCGGTCGCTGTCCACAACTCAGTCTACCGATTCCGAATCTTACGGAAGCAGGCGCCAAGGCATTGAGCCAGTTCAAGGGGGATCGCCTCACCGTTACCCATATGACCCGTCTTTCACCAGAAGCCGCGAACGCTCTGAGTCGATGTGAAACGGCCAACCTGTCGTTGGAGGGCTTGGATCATCTGTCAGAAGAAGCTGCTGAGGAACTGTCTCGATGTCGAACCGGTTGGCTGTCGATCGGGGGGGGGTGGCTACGGTCGAGCCCCACTACGCTGTCGTTGAGATCTCTGGATAGCATTTCCGAAACAACCGCATCCGCCTTGAGCCGATTTCAAGGACGGAGTCTCACGCTATATGTGAAACACATCTCCGAAGAGGTCGCAGTGGCACTGAGTCACTACCCGGGGTTGCTGGCGCTGACTACACTGGAGACCTTGCCCGATGCTGCGGCGCACGCCCTCGCCGGTCGAAAACTTCTCAAGGTTGGCTTGGGGGCTAGCAATGGCCCCCATCAACTGGAAAAGCTGCCCGCTTCCGCCGCTGCCATCTTGAGAGAAGCAAACAATAACAGCCAATAACAGATCGAGCTGCATCGACCCAACCGCGACGCCCTCGACTGCGTCAGCTTTGCCGCTTGCCCGTGATGAGGATGCTAAACTCTTGATCGACTTGAATCGGACGAAATCACACTACGGCCGGGCTGGGTGGGCGGTGTCGGCAGGGAACAAGAAGAGCGAAGTGGAAAGGTAAGGAACCCGAGATGCAGCGACCGTCACCGACAGCAGAAGATTCGAATCCCGAGCGGAAGATGTGGATTTCCTTCCTGATCGACCTGATCACCATCGTTTTTCTGGCGATCTATATCTTCAAGGGTGACTTTCTCTTTGGGCACTACCGGGGCCCGAGCTGGGCCATCTACTCGGCAGCAGCCGCCGCCCTGGGGAACCTGCTGGTGCTCTTTCTGGTGGCCCTGACAGTGGCGAGGATGACCCGCACTCGTAGGGTGTTCTTCACTCTGAAGTGCCTGCTTTCGCTGGTCACTGTCGGGTTCACAGCCCTGGTCGTGGCAACGGATCTGTTTGGTTGGTTCAACTGACGGAAGCCAACGCCCTGCCGGCCATCGAGACAGAACAACAAAAGCAGCCTCCGGTGTGCTTCAAAACGCCCCAGAATCGGCTTTTTCTGGTCTCCCGCTGTTTTTTCGTCCGACTGTGCTGGCCAATCGGATTCTCATCTCCTGCCTTACCTGCCTGTTCAGAGTGGATCGACCACCCCGAAAGGAATCCGACATGAAAAAAATCCTCTCTCTCATCACAGTATTGCTGTTTTCGGTAACACTCTCTGCCCAACCCGGCCAGTGCCCTGGCCATGGCCTCTTCGTTGATAGTGGCCAGCAAATCGAACTGGGAGATTCTAGAGATTTGGCTCTCGGCGATCTCGACAACGATGGCTACGTCGATATGGTCTTGCCGGGCCGTTTCTTCGAAGCACTAAGCGTGCACATCAATAAAAGCGACGGCACCTTCGTCAATAGTGGCCAACAGCTGCTGGGCCAAGCTGGCTCTCGAGTTTCCCTCGGCGACATCGACAATGATGGAGATCTCGACATGATCGTGGCACGAAATTTCAGTTCGCCTGTCGTATACGTCAACGACGGAAATGGCTTCTTCACAGACAGTGGTCAGCAGCTGCCATTTTTCTCTGATTCGGAACTCGGCGATCTCGATGGCGACGGCGATCTCGACATGGTCACCATCAATCAATCGAATTTCCCCGATCGGGTCTTCACCAATGATGGAAGTGGAAATTTCTCCTGGACCAGCGAACTGTCACTAAATAACAGCGAATCTCTCAAGCTCGGAGATCTCGACGGCGACGGAGATCTCGATGTAGTCGTGGGAAATGTAGGCTCTCCCAATCGAATCTACCGCAATAAAGGTAACGGAACTTTCAGTGATGCTCTTCTACAAGTAGGAGGCAACGATTCCAACCTGCACATCGCTCTCGGTGATATCGACAGCGATGGAGATCTCGACATGGTGCTTGGTAACTCCGGCAGCGTCCACATCAATGACGGCAATGCCAATTTCACAGAGAATCTCCAGGCTCTCAATCTAGCTGTTAGCGGAGCGGTTGCACTGGGCGACATCAATGGCGACGGAGATCTTGACCTGGTTGTCGGTATGGATGGCCAACCAGATGTCATTCTTCACAATGACGGCAACGGTGTCTTCACCGACAGTGGTCAGCAAATCGGATCTTCAACGACCAGCATCATCACCCTCGTCGATGTCGATGGCGATTCAGATCTGGACATCGTCAGCGCGGAACAAGTACCATTTCCACCAAACCCAACGGCACAACCTGTGCAACCCAAACGTGTCTACCTCAATGTCGGTTCGGTTGAGGACTGCAACCAGAACGGCATTGCCGACGGTTGCGAAATTTCATCCGGCGCCGTCAGTGACGACAATGACAACGGCATCCCCGACGAATGTGAAGTTCAGTTCATCCGGGGAGATGCAAATAGCGATGGGTCCGTCAACATTACCGACGGGGTGTTCATGCTGCACTGGCTGTTCAGTACTGGTGCTGAATCGACCTGCCAGGACGCGACCGATATCTCCGACGACGGTTTCCTCCANCTCATCGATCCGATCTACCTGTTCGCCTACCTCTTCTCCAGCACTTCAGCCCCCCCCAGCCCTTTCCCGGGGTGCGGCTTCGACTCGACGGCTGATTCACTAGGTTGCGACAGTTCGGCAGCTTGCCCGTGAACCATCCATCAGGGGCGAGGAAGCGTCAGGGACACACTCCATAAGTCTCNCANCCGAGGGGGTCGTCGGTCGGGTCGGNNCCACAGGNTCCGACCGGCTCCGGGAAGTTCTGNATCGGGCCCCCTGACGGAGCAAACAGCACCGTGAGAATCGTGATCGCATCGGCGATGTCCACGGTGCCATCGTCGTTGGCGTCCGCGGCATCCTGGCAACCATGCTGTGATGGGGCACCAGCCGGATACTGAAACAGCACACCGAGGCTGAAGGACGCATCGGCGATGTTCACCGTGGCATCCGAGTTGCTGTCGCCGCGGCGAAAGGAGGCCATCTCCACGAAGGCATACACACGACCGGAGAAGGGTACTACAGCACTCTGCCCATCATCGGCGCCCACCATCGCGGTATTGCCATCGAGCGCCACTGATTGGCCGAAGTATCCAGAAGAAACGGCATCGCTTGCGGTGAGTGCCGCCTGTTCCGTCCAGCTACCGCTGGAATCGCGCACGAACAGATAAGCGGAACCGGAATCGGTAACTCCACCATCATAGGTACCTACCAGTGCCGCGTCGCCATCGAGCGACACCGAGTACCCGAAAGAATCCCCGGCAGCGCCATTGCTTGCGGTGAGTTTGTCCTGCTGATTCCAGTTGCCGCTGCCATCGCGCACGAACACGTAGGCGGAACCGGATTCGGGTCCGTTGTCGGTAGTGTCCATCCAGGCCCCCACCAGCGCCGTATCGCCATCGAGCGACACCGAATACCCGAAGTCAACACCATCCAGAGCATCGAGGGCGGTGAGTTCCGCCTGCTGGCTCCAGTTGCCGCTGCCATCGCGCACGAACACGTAGGCGGAACCGGAAGATGGAAATGTAGCGCTACCGCCACNAGGTGACCCGACCAGCACCGTATCACCATCGAGCGACACCGAATTACCGAACCAGTCCGAAAATTCAATATCACTTGCGACGAGCTTGGCCTGCTGGCTCCAGTTGCCATTGCCATCGCGCACGAACACATAGGCAGAACCGCATTCGGAGTCATTAACATTACAAGGGGCACTATCCTGGTAGGCTCCGACCAACGCCGTGTCACCATCGAGCGACACTGATTGGCCGAAATAAACGAAATCGGAGGCATCGCTTGCGGTGAGTTTGGCCTGCTGGCTCCAGTTACCGCTGCCATCACGCACGAACACGTAGGCGGAACCGGAGAAGAAAATATTACCACCGGAATCTTCCCATATTGCCCCCACCAGAGCCGTGTCGCCGTCGATAGACACCGAATGGCCGAATAAGTCATCCTCCTCTGTGTCGTCAGGGGTGAGTTTGGCCTGCTGGCTCCAGTTGCCGCTGCCATCGCGCACGAACACGTAGGCCGCTCCGGATTCACAAAACGAATTCATCACGCACCCATCATCATCCCCATAGGCTCCCACCAGCAGCGTGTCCCCATCGAGAGACACTGACCAGCCGAACAAGTCCCCTTCCTCGCCATCATTTGCGGTGAGAATGTCCCACTCGGTCGTCGGCTGCGCATGAGCCACNGTCGGAAGCGCTACAAGTAGCAGCCACCCGCAAAGGAGACATGGGGAAGACAACTTCAGCATCACAGCACCGCCTCTCTAGGGCAAAATCGTCACCGAACCGCAGGAAGTATTCGCGCTGATGGGGATGTTATCGAGGTCGACCACGACGGTTTGCACCGGATTTGCCGGCGTTCCCAGGGTGTCACAGAAGCACAGCTCCGAGACGACTCCGGCAACCAGCGGCTGGTAATCCACTTCGAGCAGCCAGTAGCCGGCCCCGGGCAGCAGCGTGCTTTCGCCCTGGAAGTCGATGAGCACTCCCATCGCTACCCCATCGGGCCACATCTCGACACTGACGAACTCGGCAGGTTCGCCACCCTGGATCGAGTCGATCAGGGGAGCGGGCGCAGCGTCGGTCAGTTGCAGCTGTGCATTGTCGTGGCACAGCCCGAAGGACCAGCCGCGCAGCTCGATATCGGTATCGAAGATCACATCGACATCGGTCGTAGCACCGACGGAACCTGTCGACGAAGTGGCGCGGAAGGTCGGTCCCGCACTCAGGTTCAGAATCCCGACGTCACTGATCCCGCCAACCTCGGGATCGGCGATGGTGGCGGTCGCCACCAGGGTGTCGGCACCGATGGTGACCGTTGCGATCAGTTCGATGGGCCCGGTGACGAGAACATCGGTGAACTCGAAGTAACCGGTGGCATCGGAGGTGGTAGCGAGACCGAGACCCACCAGTGAGACATCCACAGCCGCCAGCGGCGTGCCGACCGACAGGTAGGCATAGCCCAGCACCGTCGTGAGCGGCTGGGCAGGGGCAGTCCTGACGACCCGGGTCACCGTTGTCCCGTTGTTGGTGACCGAGATGACCGCAGAGTACTGAGCATCTCCCAGCAGTGGCGTCAGAACTCCGCTGGCATCGACCGACAGAACCGAGGCATTACTGGTGCGATATGTCGTTTCCTCCGCAGAGGTGATATCGATATCGACCCCGCCTCCCGAGACGATTCCGGTGACAGTGCATTGTCCGGTGGTCCCGAACTCGATGACTCTCGGAGCTTCCAGGGAGATGGTTTCGTAAAGGAACGGAGGGGGCGAAGAGGAGATCGTCAACGGTAGAGGGTCGATGAGCTGCCCCTGGGTGACGCGGAACGGTTCCGACCAGGCATATCTGGTTGAGAGACCCTCGACCTTCACGCCGATGACACGAAACATCTCGTCGCTTTCGAAATCGGGGGTGGTCCCCGGCCCGCCGGGGCCGAACTGATCGGTGGCGCTGATGTTGGGGATCTTGTAACCGCCACCGCGCAGCACCTCGACCGTACGACCGTTGACGGTCACCTGCCAGGAACTGTCGAGGACTTCCGGCACGGGAGGCTGACTGGCATAGAAGTCGTCGGCATCGCTCAATCCGTTGCCATCGCTATCCCAGTTGAAGGGATCGGTGACCGCCAGGAACTCCTGGTAAGCATTGAGTTCATCGCCGTCGATATCAAGGAACCCATCGGTGCCGTCGTCGGGATCGAGCCCGACTTCGATCTCCCACTCGTCGGGCAGGAAGTCGCCATCCTCGTCAGGGTAATCGGGATCGTCGGGATCGGGGCCGGAAGGAGGCAGGAACGGAGTACAGGGGATGTAATCCGGTTCGCAGATACAGGCAGTTTCCTGGGCAAAGTTGAAATACTGGGGGCCCCAGTTTCCACCAACGTGCAACCTGTGGTACCAAATAAATGCTGCAGATTTACAATATCCCCAGTAAAACGACGTATCTATATCACTCAGGAGATCGTCACAGCTTGCGAGATTGTCCTGGAAGAGCTGGTAGTCGCAGTATTCCGCATGCTGGCAAGGCAACCCGGTGGTCGTAAAGCACATCGCATAGCATAAATCATGCTGATTGCACGACTCGGTGAAGCAAAACGGTATCGGCGGATCCGGGTTGGGAACCCCTGCGGCACTCGAACGCAGATAGAAACAATCGGCGGAATATCCCTCCCCACTCGGACTCCCCGGGTTTGGTGAAAAAGAACAGCCGTCGGGAATCGGCTCGAACTCACAGCAATTGCCGACCAGCGAATACGGCGGGCAGTTGCAACCCCAACCGGCAATGGGAAGGCCCACTCCCGGATCGCTATTGATCATCGAACCGTCGAGGGAGACGGTACCGGAGCATACGATCTCGAAGCGGTTGTTCTGGTGGTTGTAGCTGAGGAAGTAGGCGATCGATCCCGGCTCCAGCCCCGAGATGTTGGGATACTGGATGGGAAGCGGCGGATCGAAGTGGGCGCCAGCCGGTTGCAACGTCCAGGCAAACGGTGGAGCCGCCCCGTCTGGAATCGGCATCGGGACATCGTCGTGATTGACACGGTTGAGCGACAAGGTGACGGAGTTGCCGCTGCCGGTGGCGACGGTGGTCCCATCGGCGAGGGTGATGGCCGTTGTCGACGGCACCTGGATCTCCAGTCCCTCGACACCCTCGACCGTGAGCTGNACATCCTGACTGCCATCGAAGGAAACCTCGTTGAGCGGATCGAGATGCGGAAGCAGNATCGGTTGTGGCAATTTGTTCTCGGCGTTCGGAATGACGACCACCGGATAGGCAACAAAAGGAAAGGTGCCGGCGGGAATGGGGACACCCCCGGAGGCGGTTGCCGTACCGCCGTCTATGGTGATCCGCCCGGGCCCGGAAACCGGCAGGTCGAAGAACTCGTACTTTCCTTCGGGATCGGTCAAAACGTCAAAGATGGATCCCCCGAGCTCGAGAGAAATCTGCGCACCCTCGATCGGCTGGCTGGCATTGGACTGGACCACGCCGATGAAGGTGGTCGGATCAGTCGGGTCGTTCTGGATCCCGTAAATATAGAATGTCGCTATCTGGTCCGGATTGGCACCGAGCGACACTTCGACGATGTTGAGTCCAGGTTCTGGCCCCGCCATGAAGTTCGCCTCGGCGTGCCCGGTCGACATCGTGGAAAACGGAAACTCGGACTGCCCATTGATGGTGCCGCCACCCTGGACGACGAAGTAGTTGACGCCCGCCCCCTCGACCCCGTTGATTCCTTCCGATACCCAGATTCGCAGCGGCAGAGGTGCCGGATTGCCGACCTGGACGTACTGGTTGTTTCCATCGCCGATGTTGATCTGGGAAGCCGCGCCGACGAGACCGCTGGCGCAGAAGGTCAACTCACCAGCCACATCAGTCGAGGAAACCACCACCCGATCAGTCGCTTCCCCTGCGGTCGATCCAAGACCCCAACGTGCTGTCGCGACTCCCTGGGAGTCGGTGAAAAGTGCCAGTTCCTGGGTGCCGGTCGATCCCCCATCCTCGTTCAACCAGCCGTTGTTTCTCGTCACGGTGAAGTCGACCAGTTTGTTGTCGAAGGGCGAACCATCACCTCGAAGGCACTGGACGGCAATCGGCCGCGAGAGCATGGTGCCAACCGATCCAATCTGAGCGTTTCCGGAAACCAGCTGCAAGGTGGGTGTGCCTGGAGAGGGTACGATCCGTGTCACCGTGCGCAACTGCGACACGCTGTTGCCGAGAAAATCGGTCGCCACCACCTCGATGGTATTCACCCCGATGCCGAGGGGAATGCCCAGCGCGAGAAAAGTACCCGTCGTTCCCAGACCCTCGTTAACACTCGCATCGATCCCATCGACGGTCACGGTGATGGTTTGCGCACCGCTGAGGAGATCACTGACCGTGCCGAGAACCTCGGTCGTCGTCGTGAGAATCTCCGCCCCCTCGGCAGGAACCTGGGTCGAAACCTGCGGAGGTGAGACATCCTGGATGATCATCAACTGGGTTGGAGCACTATCAACGTTGCAAAGAGATGCGGTGAAATAGACGTTATTGACGGTGTTCTCTTGCAGTGGAATATCCTCGGCAAGAAAGATACCTCCGACCACTGGAACCGTTACCGATCCCGCCAGGGTGCCCGCCACGACCGTATCAGCAAGTGGTGCCTGGCCGCCGAGTGTGATGGTCGAGGTGTTCGTGAACTGCGAATGAGGATCGAGAATCGGCGCGGGAATCTGGGAGGGGCAGGAGGTTGGGCCATCACAATCCAGCGCATCAGCAGTACAGTCGGCACCGCACTCGGGAAACGGCGCAACAGGAGGGGGCCCACCAACAAAGAGGTAGTTCAGCAGATAGATGGGATCGGCAAGGTTGATCGACCCGTCATCGTTGACGTCTGCGGCATCAAAGCAATTGAGACTGCCTGAGCTAAACGAGTATTCGAGCATGGCGACGGCATCGGCAAGATTCGCACTTGCGTCGCCGTTCACGTTGCCTCGGACGAACATCGAATCGGCGTGAATCGGCGACACCATCATCAAAAACAGCAACAGACAGCCACAGAAGAGGCTGCCGGGCAACCTGAGCAGCTGGTCTTTCTCGACCCACTGGTCGGTGCTTTCGACAGGAACGGACGAACTGGACTGGCAACTGGTGCGAGCAACCATGAACCCTCCTCAGTACCCGATAAGCCCTCCAGTATCAAAGATAATGGGCACAGAGGAACCCGTTGCTCGCGCACCTGAAACCCCGTTCGACCAAACGAGTTACAGATATCGCTCGAGAATGGGATCAGTCGCGGCGAGTCTCACGGCGATGGTCCACCCTTTTCTCGGCTTCGGCGTAGCGGCGTTTCTCGTCGTCGGTACCGGGGACCAGTGCCGGAACTTCGGCCGGTTTCTTGCGGTCGTCGAGACCGACGAAGGTCAGGTAGGCACTCGATGTGTGGGTGATGTCGCCGGTGCGGGGATCCTCCCCCTCGACGCGCACACCGATCTCCATCGATGTGCGGCCNGTGTAGTTGACCATCGCCTTGAGGATCATGAAGTGACCACCGGGAATCGGTGCCAGGAACTCGACGTTGTCCATCGCCGCGGTCACGACGGGTCTGCGACAGTGACGCATCGCCACCATCGCACAGGCCAGATCCATCAGGTGCAGCACCTTGCCGCCGAGCACGTTGCCGTGACTGTTGGTGTCGTTGGGCAACACCAGCTCACGCATCTCGACCGCGCTCTCGGACGGTATCTTGTTTTGACGATCACTCATTGCTTTCCCCCCGCTCGCCTGCTTNGTCGTCAGGCCTTCTGGCGATGTACCGCTAGACGCTGGACGTACTGTTTGGGTTCCCAGGTATTGGTGACCTGATTCGCTGACAGGCCCATCTTACGCGCGATGCCCACACCATGCTCGATGTCATCGAGTCCGGCAATGGAATGAGCATCGGGATGGATACCGATGTCGATACCGAGCTCTTGCAACATGTTTCCCCAGCGCCAGTCGACATCGAGCCGGCGCGGATTGGCGTTCAGCTCGACGATCACCCCTTCCTCGGCCGCCACCCGCAGCAGATGCGCCATGTCCATCTCGTAGCTATCTCGTTGCAACAACAGTCGCCCGGTCGGATGGCCCCAAACCGTCGTGTACGGATTTCGTAGCGCTTTTTCGATGCGATCGGTCTGCTGCTGCTTGGCCAGCGAAAAGCTGGAATGAACGCTCGCGACCACGTAATCGAGTTCTGCGAGTNCATCATCGGGATAATCGAGCGATCCATCGGTGAGGATGTCGCTCTCGATGCCGTGCAAGATGATCACATCGGGAAACTCCTGGCGCAGTTGATCGATCTCGACCCGCTGCTGGTGTAACTCATCGATGGAAAGTCCACCGGCATAGGCGGCGGTACGCGAGTGATCGGCGGTGCCGTAGTACTTCCAGCCCCGATCCGATGCCGACTGCACCATCTCGCGCAGGGTCGCCTTGCCATCGGACCAGGTCGAATGGCAATGAAGCGTGCCTTGAATCTGCTCGAACTCGACCAGATCGGGCCACTCCTCCTCGGACTCGAACAACTGCTCGGCTCGCTCCACCTCGCCCAGATCCTCGCGCATCTCGGGCGGGATCCACGCCAGCTCCAGATGTTCGAAGATCGATTCCTCGTCAGGAGTCTCCAGTGGCTTCTCGGACGCATCCCAGAGGCCGTACTCGTTGAGCTTCCAGCCCTTTCCACGAGCGCGCTGGCGAACACGGGTGTTGTGCTCGCGACTGCCCGTGAAGTAATGCAGNGCCGGGGCAAANTGATCGGGCGCTACCACCCGCAGATCGACCCCGATCCCCTCCTCCGACAATACTCTGGTCTTGGTCTCTCCTTCGGCTTCCACTTCACCNATACCGTCAGTGGCCAGGAATGCATCACGAACCGCGATCGGATCATCGGAAGAAGCGAGGATGTCGATGTCGCCGATCGTCTCTCGATGGCGACGTAAACTGCCGGCGACCTGCGCCTCCTCGGTCGCGTTGCAGTCCTCGACCTGTGCCAGGAAACGACTCGCCACCAGCTGTGCCTGTGACACCAGATTGCGACCGGCAAATCGACGCAGATTATTGATGCCCTTGAGGATGGTCTGCTCGGTNCGTTCGCCGAATCCTGCCAGCTCACGGATCTGCTGCTCGTTGCAGGCGTTTTCCAGCTCGGCGATGGTCAAGATCTCGAGATTCTCGTAGATGGCACGGACCTTCTTGGGCCCCAGTCCCGGGATGCGCAGCAACTCCAGTAGCGATTCGGGAACCAGTTCACGGATCTCCGCCTCGATGTCACTCTCGCCGTCAATCACCAGCTCCTCGATGAGGGCCGCCAGNCCCTTGCCGATGCCACGGATCGAGGTGATCTCGCCCGATTTGACGAGAGCTTCCAGATCGCCCTGCCACGATTCGAGGGCACGAGCGCCGTTGGAGTAAGCACGAACTGCGAACGGGCTGGCAGCGGAAATCTCAAGGATCTCGCCGCATTCGATGAGAACGCGGATCACTTCATCCTTGTTCACAGCGTTCTCCCTCCCGGACCGTCTCCTCCAGCGCATCGATCCAGTGCGAAGCGACTTCGACACCGGTGGTCGACTCGATCCCGGCTAGCCCCGGCGAACCGTTCACCTCCAGCACCAGCAAACCATCGGGCCCCTGCAAGATATCGACCCCGGCGCAACGCAAACCGAGGATCGATGCGGAGCGACTGGCGAGTTGTTTCATTTCAACAGTTGGATCGACGGTCGTGGCCACTCCCCCACGATGGAGGTTGGAGCGAAAATCGCCGGGTGGTGCGGTCCGTTCCATCGCCGCCACCACCTCGC
Organism: Planctomycetota bacterium; assembly: GCA_002711105.1. Lineage (GTDB taxonomy): Bacteria > Planctomycetota > UBA8108 > UBA1146 > UBA1146 > UBA1146. Next base: position 105,788 of record PAIH01000037.1, on the reverse strand, counting down.
CCCCGATCACCAGCAGCCGGGTGTCCTNGCCGCCACACTCGATGTAACGCTGCAAGATGAACTCACGTGATAAAAACAACACGCTCTCCATCAGGGAAACTGCTGAAGCGTTGCTTTCCGCCAGCACCGCTCCACGTCCCTGGGAACCNAACAGCGGCTTCAGTACCACCGGAGGACCGCCAAGACGTTTGACCGCGTCATGAAGTTGATCGAGATCGCGCACCAGTTCTGTCTCGGGAACCGCCACGCCGGCACGAGAGAGTCGTTGCAGAGATTCCATCTTGTCACGGGCNGTGACCAGTGCATCGACTGGATCGATCAGTGCGACTCCGTCTTGTTCCAGAGCGCGTCCGGCAGCNACCGCCAGGCCGGGCAAAACGGCACCGAGTCTCAGGATGGCCGCATCGAGCGGAGCCACCCGATCGCCATTACAGATGAGCCGAGGAGAAGANCTGCGGATCGCCAGTCGCAACAATTCCAGGGGAACCCANTCGTGACCTCGACCAGTCGCCTCCTGCTCGAGGCGAACGCACGAATCGAGAGCTGGATCTGCAGTGATGATTCCGATGCGCATCTGAAAAGGCCTCCTGGTCCCGTTGCAGATGGAATCCTGACCGGGGCGCGGAAGCAAGGGATCGATGGCAGTTTCTACAAAGGAGGCGAATGCGCTTAGGGAAGGGCTCCCTCGAGCACCGAATCATATTCGCTGGTCGCCTCACGACGCTGACCNGTCTCGGCGGAGTAGATGTGGAACTCCTTCACCAGGCAACCGTAGATGTGAAGGGTGACCGCATTCTCCTCGCGAGAACAGTTGTCCATCCGGTGCAGGTCCATCGCCGGAGGGTAGACGGTCCCGACCGATCCGGCGGCACCGATGAAGGTCTCGACCGGAATGAGACAGTGCTGACCGTCAACCTCGTCGGGAGCGTAATTGGTGAAGCGCATCCGTCCGCGCAAGACTCCCAGAACACCCCAGGCTGGATGATCGTGGATAGGGGTTCCCTGGCCGGGNTTCCACACCAGTACATTCATCGAGAAACGATCCTCAGNATCNGCGTGGAGCAAATGGCGAGTGTAATGCTGAGTGCCAGNTTCAAACTGACCGAGGAACTCATCCGTGACTCCAGCGGCAAAACGCTCGGCGATCCGTACCATGTCGGATAAAAGCTGTCGTTCTCGCTTTTCGGTCTCGAGAAGTTGATCCACCTCTGAGATGAGTTGCTCAAGATTTGAGATCGGCTCCATCTCGGCCTCCCCTAATTTTCCCTCGCGAAACCAGTTGAAGATTCAGATACGGGCTCCAGGTGCAAATATCGCCCGAATCCGCGTTTTCAGGTCCGAACTTACCTGTCAATTTGACGCTCGGTCCCAAAGTCCCCGAGGCCCTGATCTTACCGTTTCTGACGGGGTGCGGCAACGCGTCCGCCCGCCCGTCTTCACCGTATCCAGGAGCGTTAATTCCGGCCGGTTCCTGCCCCATAAACCTCGATCCCCCTTATCCTGTCCGGAAGTCGAAAGTCCCCGAGAGAGGCGAGGGTGTCGTGTCCTTCCAGGTCGAAATTCCGATCCGGTTCGCCGATGTGGATGCCGCNGGAATCGTTTACTACCCGCAGCTACTTCACATCTGCCACCAGGCGTTCGAGGAACTGTACCAGCAGCGCGGACCGGTACCCTATCACCAGTGGTGCCAGCAATCGCGACTCGGCTTTCCGACCCGTCGCCTCGANGCCGATTTTCAAGCCCCGGTCCAGCATGCAGGCCCCGTCACCGTCGAGGTGACCACCTCGCAACTGGGCGACTCCTCGGTCTGTTTCCACTTCGTCGGCCGTCAGAGCTCACTCGAAGATGGCAACCCGAGAAACTGNTTCAGTGCCCGCGTCTGGAAGGTCTGCGTCGCCATCGACCGATTCGAACCGACTCCGATCCCGGCCGATGTTCGAGAAGTCCTGCAATCGATCGAGGAGTCGTCGTGACCGATCTGCGCGTCATCGAGATCTACCCGTCGATCCAGGGTGAGAGCACCCGGGCCGGATTACCCTGTACCTTCGTGCGCCTGGCCGGTTGCCCTCTTCGCTGTCGCTGGTGCGATACCACCTACTCCTTCACCGGTGGTGATTCGATGAGCATCGAGGCCATCATCGAACTGGTGGCCGAGAGCGGAATCGGACTGATCGAGGTAACCGGTGGCGAACCGCTGGCACAACCTGGCACACCTCAGCTGCTGACGAGCCTCTGTGATCAGTTTGATGAAGTGCTGCTGGAAACCTCCGGATCGTTTCCCATCGCCGATCTCGACCCCAGAGTCGGAGTCATCCTCGATCTGAAAGCACCCGGAAGCGGTGAAGAGAGTCGTAACCTGTGGGACAATCTGCCCCACCTGAAGAGCGGCGACGAACTCAAAATTGTCATCGCCGATCGCACCGATTACGAATGGGCCCGGGACGTCTACCGAGAGCATCGACCGACGGTCCCGACCCTGTTCTCACCGGTGTTTGATGAGATGGAACCGGCACAGCTGTCGCAGTGGCTCATCGAGGACCAGTTGCCGGTCAGGATGCAGTTGCAACAGCACAAGTACATCTGGGATCCAGAAGCCAGAAGGACGTGAGCGAAAAGATGAACCCGGTTGTCGAACTGAACCACAAATTTTCCTTCGACTCGGCGCACAGTCTTCCCAACGTGCCGGAAGATCACAAGTGCCGCCGACTCCATGGACACACCTTCCATGTCGAGGTGCAAGTCAGTGGTCCAGTCGGCGAGACCAGCGGCTGGGTGATGGACTACGGACAGATGAAGGAAGTGGTCCGTCCTGTCATCGCACAACTGGACCATCGCCATCTCAACGAAATCGAAGGGCTGGAGAATCCCACCTCGGAACACATCGCCATGTGGATCTGGAATCGCATCGCCGATGGGCTTCCAGGGCTCACCGCGGTGTGCATCCACGAGACCTGCAACACCGGTTGCATCTACCGCGGTCAGTAGAAAAAGAAGCAAACGGNAACTGCTACCGAACGCTAAGGATGGTCAGTCCTTAGACCGTCCCATGATCCTGAGGATTCGTAGAAACAGATTGATAATATCCATGTAAAGTGCCGCAGCACTATCGACTGCATTATCTACGGTTTTCGGGATCTGATTGGCTCGCCCCCAGTCGTAGCCGATATAGCCACAGAAAATCAAAGCCACGCCCCAATCGATCCAACCGGGCTGTGCACGACCGGTATACATCAGAAAAAACTCGATCAAGATAAATAAGCACAACGCTAAAGTCAGTACGGTCCGGATCCTCTGGAAGAACTTGGGAAACAAGGTCCCCAGCACCATCATCACTACCACCACCGAGCCGGTGACCTGAATCGCAGCGGCTACAAGTGCTTCATCGTAGACAGACACAACAAGGTTCACTACAAAACCGAACGGCACCACAACAAAATTGTACCCAATGAAACTCACAACAGGATTGATCGATTTTTTAAAGAGCCAGACACCTGCAAAGCACGAAGCGAAGTACAGCACCAGAAAGAACCAAAACGGCATCGCAGTAACGATCAAACGTGGATCTACGGTACGAACGATCAGCCAGTTGATGGCAAATCCCCAGCACAACACCGCTCCCAGGATGAAGTTATATTGATGATCACCAATAATCTCAGACTTGATCTCAGTCCGATCAAACACACTATCTTCGCTTTTGAACAAAATGGCCCCACTTCTAACAACCCGCTAGACCATATATCAAGCAAGGAGCTACAAGGAATGAGATCCTACATCGACTCCAGCTCNTGCGGCAGGTAGTCCATCGGNGAGCGGAANTAGTGGTTGGGCGGATAGAACATCAGNTTGGTGGCACGGCTGGTATAGGTGCAGGCGTAGTCTTCTAATTGACGACCGTAATAGGTCAACTCGCTGCCAGCGCGGAACAGACTACCCCACTGGGTGTTGGTCGCGGTGCTGAGTCGCGACCGGAGACTTTCGCGCTGACGGATGAAGTCCTTGAGGGTATCGGTCGCTTGCTTGCGAGCGATGGCGCACTCGCTACGCAATTTCTTGAGATCGCGCCGCTCCTCCGGGATATCGGTGGTGATCTCCTTGAGCGATTTCTCGATCGCCTTCCAGTGCATCACCTCTCGCTCGGTCGAAATACGTCGCTCATCGACTTCTTTCAATTGCCGAACGATGCCTGGCAACGTCTCCTGAATGGAGAGCTCCTCTTGTAGTTCCGGCACCACCAGCATCGTTCGCCAGTAAACGTTCTTTTTCGACGAAATGAGGTCGGAATAGATGTGATCGCCGACGTACAGAACTTCAGGCCCGTGCACGCCGATCGCTTGCTCCATCTCCGCCAGATTGCCGCCGAGGAGAACACCGGATTTCGGACCCGGCTTCGACGCCTTCTTGTTGGAGGCGGAAAAGTAGTTCGGCTTGTTCGCCTCCACCACTACCAGGTCAAACAACTCCAGCCAGCTGTCATCCGCTTCGTCGCTGCGACCCAGCACCGTGTTCATCATGCTGGCGGTGTATTCCCACTCGCTATTGGTGAGCAAGAACACCTTCTTGCCGGTGTCACGCAGGTCTGTCAGTAACGATTCGGTTCGTGGATCGGGCACGATGAAATCAGAAGGTTTCGCGGTGATGACACCCTTGAGCGAACCGTCTCGATGGATGGTGTCTGTATGATGGCGGATTCGTTCCCACAACCGACGGCGTTCGCCGGCTTCGGTGTGCCCGACCAGCCCGGTCCAGAGCAAGATCTCCGGTTTGCTGAAGGCATGGTCAACCTGGATGAATCGTCGTCCNCCCGGAGTGTGTGGAATCACATCGCGATCGCCGTACAGCTTGCGCTTCTCACCCACCGTCAGCTTCTTGCGGCCATGAAAAGCTCGCAGCACGTGGCCGTAGCGATCGGTCTTGAGAATCACTCCCTCATCGAGATCGAGGATCAGACCCTTGCGGGCAAAGGAAGGATCGGGAACGTCCTCGAGCCACTTTTCAGGGATCCCCTCCTCCTCGACCAGTTTCTTGGCCACCAGCTGTTCGGCCAGATCATCGAGTGCCTTGGAGTTGTAAACCGCCAGAGTGTGATCGAAGTCAAAGCCGACCGCCTGGATGTGATCGAAACGCAAGGTTCGATTGGTATAGACCGAACGCTGGTGATCGAGAGTCGGATTACGGATCGCCGTCGAAATGACTTCGAACCATGCTGAGTTGCTCAACTCGATTCCCCCGCTCGACCAGACCCGCTATCTCCCTGCCCCTCAGCTTCCAACAGAAAACCGATCGACTGTTCGACCATCAACGGCGCCCGATGGGCATCGCGCGACAGCTCGACCAGGGCCATACCACCGTATCCGTTTTCGAGCAAAATCTGCAAGAGAGGTTCAAAATCGATCTCTCCTGCTCCCAGGGGCAGATGCTCGTGAACACGATTCTTGCAGTCATCCACATGGACGTTGATCACTTCATCGATCACCGACGAAAGTGCCTGTTGCGGCGAGTGCGGTTCTGTCACCGCCAGGTGTCCCAGATCGACCGTCAATCCGAGCACTTCGCTCGAAATCTCACCACGCAGCCAGCGCCACTGATCGAGACTTTCGATCAACATGCCCGGTTCCGGCTCGAAACCGATTCGTACCTGGCAATTGCTGGCGGCATCGAGAACCACACCGAGGGAATCGAGCAGGTACTGACAAGCCACATCTCTGTCGGTTCCTGCCTCAGCGATGCCGCTCCACAGGCTGACGGTACTGGCACCGATTGCCTTGGCGATGTCGATGGCGCGAAGGTAATACTCGATACGACGCTGACGATCGCTCGAACTGCTACTGACCATCGATGGCCAGTGCTTGCGCTGCGGATCGAGAGCGTAGCGGGCTCCCGTCTCGATGACCGGCTCCAGTCCAGCTTGATCAAGTAATCCACGAATCTCGGCTAACCTTGCATCGCTGACCTGAAACGGATCGAGATGATGATGATCGAGGGTGATTCCGATACCTCGGTATCCGTGCCGGACCAGCAACTCGATCGCCTGTTCGAGGCTATGATCGGATAGACCATTGGTGATGTAACCGTAGCGCAACACTTCACTGCTGCCCTTCGAGTCGCGCCTTCACCCAGGCGATGGCACCCTCACGATCGGTCACTTCACTCTCACGATGGGCATCATCGAGCTCGTCGAGCAACACCCCCATCTCGGGACCCGGCTTGACACCTNGCTCCATCAGATCTCGTCCCTGCAACAGCGGCTTGCGCGGCGGCCCGAGTGCTTTCCAGTCGCTCCACAACTGATGAGACTGCTCGTATAACGTCATATCTGCATGACTGCCGAGACAATCGACTCGGCACAGTTCGAGTAACTCCTCGAAACCATCCTCCTCGAACAGGCGATAGCGTTTTGCCAGGCGCATCTGGGGCAAATTNATGAACACCAGGTGTCGCCGAACCAGATAGACGACCCGCTCCTGTTGACGTCGCGACAATCGCAACCGTTCGCAGATCTTTTCCGACATCTCGGCTCCGAGCTCATCGTGTCCGTGAAAACGGATGCGATCAGGAGCTTCTTCAAAGGTCCCTGGCTTCCCAACATCGTGGAGCAGCGCCCCCAGGGCGAGCTCGAAGGATGGATCTTCCAGATGAGAAAGAACCAATCCGGTATGCACGAACACATCTCCTTCGGGATGATGTTGCGGAGGTTGACGGACACCCCGCATCTGCTCGATCTCAGGAAAAATGTGCTGCATCAAACCACTGTCAGAAAGCAACTGGTAACCTCTATGACGATGAGGAGAAACGAGGATGTGCTCCAGCTCATCGCGAATGCGTTCGGCACTGACCTCGTCGATAGAACTCGCCTCCTCCACCACCGCATCCCAGGTCGCGGATTCGATGGGGAAATCGAGCACCGTGGCAAAACGCACCGCCCGCATCATGCGCAGGCGATCCTCACGAAAACGCTCGCCAGGATCTCCGATGGCGCGAATCGTGCCCGCTTCCACATCGGCACAGCCACCGACGTGGTCCACTACCTGTTCCGTATCGAGATCCCAGAACAGACCGTTGATGGTGAAATCACGGCGCAGGGCATCTTCTCGCTCGTCGGTAAAGCGGACCGATTCCGGCCGTCGACCATCGGCACTGCCGATATCAGCACGGAAGGTCGCCACTTCGACCTCACCCTCCTCGAGGACGACTCGCACGACTCCGAACTGAGCGCCAACCAGCACCGTCTTGTCGAACAGGGCATCGACTTGTTCTGGCAGTGCCGAGGTGGCGAGATCAAAGTCCTTCGCGACCCGCTCCAGCAGGTGATCGCGTACCGCCCCCCCGGCCAGTAGCGAGCGGTGGCCCGCCTCGACCAGGCACCGATGAACCCGTAGCACGTGATCAGGGATCACGAACGGCCTCAGGCGATCGCCGTTAGGGGTTGATCCGGCCATCTTCGTGCGTTCTCCTCCTGCAGACCTCCCACGACGGGGGGTCACCAGAGGATAACCGACCGGGACCGATCCGGGTGCCGAAAGGTACGACCCGATCCATCCTGATCGCCACAGGAGTTCGATGAGTAGCGAGAAGGACGATCTCCGGCGGATCCGGGCACTCAGTGCCCAGCTTCACCAGCACAACTTCCGCTACTACATCCTCGATGACCCGCAGATTTCCGACGCCGAATATGACCGTCTGCTGCGCGAACTGCAGACCCTCGAAGAGGGCTACCCGGAGGCGGTCAGCGCCGATTCTCCAACTCAAAAGGTCGGTGCCAGATGGAGTCCCGAGGATTTCGTCGCCGAGCGCCTGCCGCCGGTCGAACACGCCGTGCCGATGCTGTCGCTGGAAAACGCAATGGAGCCAGAGGAANTGCGAGAGTGGCTGANTCGAGTGCGCAAGGGACTCGAACTCGATGACGATGCAGCGGATCCACCACTGACGGTTGAATACAAATTCGACGGCGTCGCGGTCTCCATCCTGTACGAAGATGGAGTGCTGATTCGAGCAGCGACCCGCGGCGATGGTCTGGTCGGCGAGGAAGTGACCGGTAGCGTCAGGACCATCCGTTCAGTCCCAGCGATGCTCCAGGGAGAAACGCCACCGGCCACCGTCGAACTGCGTGGTGAAGCGATCCTGAAGACCGCCGACTTCGAGGCCCTCAACGCATCCCGTGGCGACGACGAGAATCTGTTCGCCAATCCACGCAATGCCGCTGCTGGCACTCTACGACAACTCGACCCACGCGTGGCAGCACAGCGCCCACTCGATGTCATCATCTACGGGGTCGGAGAACAACAGGGGATCGATCTCAGCTCTCAAGAGGATCTGTTCGAGATGCTTCCGAAATGGGGATTTGCCGCCACGCCTTTTTTTCACAAGGTCACCAGCGGCGATCAGCTACTGACCATCTATGACCAGGTGCTGGAATCGCGGGATGATCTTCCGTTCGAGATCGATGGGCTCGTCATCAAGGTAGAAGGTGCTTCACTGCGAGAAACACTCGGGATGCGTGCCCGGTCGCCACGCTGGGCGGTGGCCCTGAAGTTTCCGCCACGGCAGGAAACGACCCGTTTACTCGACATCCAGGTACAGGTTGGTCGTACCGGCGCCTTGACCCCGGTCGCTCATCTCGAAGCGGTCGAAGTCGGTGGAGTGACCGTTTCACGGGCGAGCCTTCATAATCCGAACGAGATCGAACAGAAGGGACTGATGATCGGCGACACCGTGATCATCCAGCGCGCCGGCGATGTCATTCCACAGGTGGTGAAGCCGGTCGAGTCGCTGCGCGATGGCACCGAACAACCTTACCAGTTCCCGGAAAACTGTCCCGCCTGCGCGGAATCGGTCTGGTGCCCCGAGGGAGAAGTGATCCCGCACTGCCAGAATCTGCAGTGCCCCGATCAGATCCGCGGGCGGATCGAACATTTTGCATCGCGCAGGGCACTCGATATCGACGGNCTCGGTGAGAAGCTGATCGATCAGCTGGTCACCGAGGGACTGGTGAAGACCCCGTCCGGTCTCTATCAACTGGAAGTCGATCAACTGGCGGCACTGGAACGGATGGCCCAGAAATCGGCAGAGAATCTGATCGCCGCGCTGGAGCAAACCAAACAACGCTCTTTTGCCCGACTGCTTCATGCCCTCGGTATTCGTCATGTCGGCGAGCGGGTCGCCGAACTGATCGTCGAATCGCAACGAGACATCGACACCCTGATGGCAGCGAGTCCCGAGACACTGGAACAGATCGATGAGGTAGGCCCCGCCATCGCCGCATCGGTAGCCGATTTCTTCTCGCGAGCTTCGGTGCGTCAGGAGATCGAATCACTTCGTGACGCGGGACTGAAGATGAAAAGCGACGGTTCGGCAGCTAGCCACGATACCGACGGGCCGCTGTCGGGTCTGACCGTGGTCATCACCGGCACTCTGCCAAGCCTGAGCCGGGACGAGGCGAAGGCTCTCGTCATCGCCGCCGGCGGCAAGGTCACCGGATCGGTAACGAACAGCACCGACCTGCTGCTGGCCGGGGAAAAAGCGGGCTCCAAGCTGGAAAAGGCGCAAAAACTCGACATCGAGGTGGTCGACGAGGCGCAATTGCGTCAACGGATCGACGCTGGAGAAGCACCCTGATCTGACCAAAACCCTGATGTAGGATTCCGGCCACCGGATCAGTGCGATGATGCGAAAAGGGAGGAAACCTGATGAGTGATGGACACGACACCGCTTCGACAAGAGGTCACTGGGGAAGTCGTTGGGGATTTATTCTCGCCGCTGCCGGCAGTGCGGTCGGCCTCGGTAACATCTGGAAGTTCCCCTACATCACCGGAGAAAACGGCGGAGGTCTGTTTGTTCTGATCTACCTCGCCTGTATCGCTTTCGTCGGTCTTCCCATCATGCTCGCCGAGATCATGATCGGTCGGGCAGCGCAGAAACAACCGGTCGGTGCCTTCCGCCAGATAGAGGGCAAAGATACGCCATGGACGGTGGTCGGCTGGTTCGGAATCGTTGCCGGCTTTGTCATCCTGTCCTATTACATCGTGGTAGCGGGCTGGTCGATGGACTTTGCCCTCAAGTCGGTTCTCAACTTCACTGAACCGGTCGAAAAAGCCGCCACCATCGAGGCGAAGAGTTTTCGTTCCACCTCCAGCGATGATGAAATGCGTTCCTACCTGGCTCAGATCCTGGCAAAGCATGAAGCACGTGACGAGATCAATTCCGTCCGCCGGTCGGTAAAGCCATCGGTATGGGAAAAACATGCGATCTGGCAGGAAGTGCTGAAGAATAATCCAACACGTAGTTACAGTGAGGACCCACAACTGGCTGTAGCGATCCCGCTTGCGATGAGCAAGATGGAGGAAATCGAGGGGGTTCAGCAACGAGCCCTGACCGATGCGATGACCCACTACCAGCAGATGGATATCCAGGAGATCGCCGACGAGGCAGAAGCCGCCAAACGTCGAGAGGTCATCGCCAGCAAGGTCGGCGCGATCTTCGGCGCCACCGCCAGCGACGGTTGGACCAGCAGTTTCTGGGCAACCCTGTTCATGATGATCACGATCCTCATCGTCGCCGGCGGTATCTCGCGCGGAATCGAACGGGCCTGCAAGGTCCTGATGCCAGTACTGATCTGTCTGATCCTGGTGATGGTGATCTATGGGGTGTTCCAGCCCGGATTTGAAGCAGCGATGCGATTCGTGTTCGAGCCCGATGCATCAAAGTTACGCCCGAGCGGTGTACTCGAAGCACTCGGGCATGCGTTCTTTACTCTGTCGCTCGGGATGGGCTGCATGCTCACCTACGGCTCNTACCAGAAGACCAAAACGGGGATCGGCAAAACTTCGTTCATGATCGCGCTGCTCGACACGGTGATCGCGCTGCTGGCGTGCATGATGATCTTTCCCATCATCTTTACCTACGGACAGGAACCGAGTGCCGGTCCGGGGTTGGTCTTCATCAGCATGCCGCTGGCCTTTGCCGAGATCGGTGCCGGTGGCCTGCTGCTGGCGATCATCTTTTTCGTACTGCTGGTGTTCGCCGCCCTCACGTCAGCGGTATCTTTGCTGGAGGTGGTCTGCTCCTATCTCATCGACGAGCAGGGATGGCCTCGCAAAAAAGCAGCGGTAGTTGTCGGACTGGCGTGTCTGGCGTTCGGGCTTCCATCCGCCTTCGCCATGGATTCCGGTTTCTTGCTCGACAGCTGGGAATCGGGCTACAACAAGAACTTCTTCGACACGATGGATCATCTCGCCTCCAACTGGTTACTGCCACTGGGAGGTCTGTTGATTGCCATCTATGCCGGTTGGGTGATGCCAGCACGAATCCGGGCAGCGGAGATGGAGGATCTCTCTCCAGCACTGGTGACCGGCTGGCTACTGCTGATTCGTTTTGTCGCCCCGGCACTGGTGCTTGTGGTGCTGGCCCAGAAGATTGGAATCCTCAACGTCAACGAACTGATCGGCTGATAAGAGTCGTCTCTCTTGCGCAATTGCTGCAGCAAGTACGGGACACGAAAATGGAATAGACGATGCCTTCTGCACAGGTACTGGCGCTGGCGGTGCGTTCGGCAACACGGGCCGAACTGGAAGAACGTCAGCAGTTGCATCTGACCCCATCGACAGGGGTCGTGGATGACCACGGTACGAGACCACGACGACATTTGACGATTCTCGCCCAGTCACAGTGGCAGACGGTCTGCCAGCAACTGGGACGCGATCTTCCGTGGACCATCCGGCGTGCCAATATGCTGGTTTCCGGTATCGAATTCGATGACGAATGGAACGGAAAGACGCTGTCGATCGGCGACGTGAAGCTCCTCGTTCATGGAGAGTTGACCCCCTGCTTCCGCATGGAAGAACAGGTCAGCGGACTGCACGATCAGCTGCTCCCCGACTGGCGCGGTGGAGTCCACTGTGAGGTGCTCGAGGAAGGGGAGATCCGAATCGGCGACAGGCTGGAGATGGTGGAAGGCGACTAGCGGTCGAGAATCCGGATGAAGCCGGCAATCACCCTCGGATCGAGCGCTCCATGGTCGTTGACGATGAAATCTCGCAGCGCATCAAAGGCGGGTTGGCGCAGTNGATCGTCAGCNCCGGTTGTTTTGCGATCGAATGCCACCGCAACGCAGGCGATCCGTACCGGCAAGCTCAGCTGGGCCGGTCCCCAACTTCGTGGACCCTGACCGTCGATGCGTTCGTGGCATCCGTCGATGATGGAAGCGGCGGTGACTCCCAGTTTCTGACCCTCGGCGGTCNTCGATTGAATCTCTTNCAGCTCATGTAACAGCAATCCCAGGGCGATCTCCCTCACCAGAGAAAANTCATCGAGACCGGCNCTCTCTGCCAGACGCACGCCGTAAAAGGCTGTGCGCCAGGCACGCTCGATCTGTTCCNGAGTCGATCGATTGAGGGTTGAAAGCCACGGGTCCAGCCAGCTGAACGAATCTTCGCCACTGTTCTGATCTGGAGCCACTTCCATGACAAGCTCCACGACCGTCTCTCGCAGGTGTTGCAGGTATCGATGGCGCGATGAGGCAGGCGTCCACAACCTGTCCTTGCCCACCTCCANCAGGTGGCGCCGCAGCATCGTATCGAGCAGTTCTCCCTGACGACGGCACAGNACCATGTCTTCGTCGAGTCTCAGGTAGAGNGAAACCGGCACCGGAGATTGAGCCCGGAAAGTGGCCAGAGGAACCGGTTCCAGCGCCACCCCACCGACGGTTTGGGAAACCGTAGCCGGCAAATCCTGGAACTGGTTCGGTGGCGTTTCCACCACCTGCGGCGAGTCCTCCACGGCTCCTCCTCCCGCCCCCACGGGGACGGCACAGGGAACCGAGATGGCTCCCGGGAAGAATACCATCGAAGCTGTTTTCTATCGGGTGGAACTGACCCCCTGGAGTGCCATACGTGTCTCCCGGGCCGCCTCCTCGACCATTTCCTGCCATGGACGTTGCGGATCGTTCTCGAATGCCTGGACGATTCCACGGCTGGAATTGACCACGGCACCAAAACCGTTCTCGTCGAAGGCAGGGGCCAGGGCCTCGATGCTACCGCCCTGACTTCCGATGCCGGGAATCAGCAAGATCGACCCGGGGGCCGCCTGCCGCACCTTCGAGATCTCATCTGGATAGGTCGCTCCGACCACCAGCCCGACACCGTGGAAACCGCACTCGCCGGTCGAACCTTCTCCCCAGCTCTGGGCACTGCGGGCCACCTGCTCGAAGATCGGTACTGCATCCTCGTCGCGACACTGGATCTCTCCACTGCCGGGATTGGAAGTGCGGGCCAGCACGAAGATGCCCTTGCCACGATCGCGAACCTGCATCAGGAATGGTTCCAACGAATCAGAACCNAGATAAGGATTGACCGTCAGTGCATCGACGAATGGCCCCGGGGTACCTTCCTCGTCGCCCAGCAACGCCTCGGCGTANGCCACTGCGGTGGAGCCGATATCCCCTCGCTTGGCATCCAGGATCACCGGGATCCCTCGCTGCGCGGCACTGCGACAGACCGATTCCAGCGCTCGCCAGCCGCGCCAGCCATAGCGTTCAAAGAAGGCCACCTGAGGTTTCACCGCAGCAGCATGCTTGGCGACAGCCTCGATGACTCCCTCGCCCAGGGCACAAAGCGCCTGCTCTGGATCGTCGTGGCGAATCTCTGCGGGAAGACGATCCAGGCGCGGATCGATACCGACCACCAGTCGACTCTCTACCAGCTGAATTCGCGCCGCCAGTCGGTCGGAGAAGTGAGTCTCACTCATGCTTGCTCCCCCGCTCGACGCTGGACAGCTCCTTGGCTTCCTGAGCGCGGGCGATGGCGGCCAGCAACTCGGCACGAACCAATTCCGCGTCTCCCTGTTCGGATAACGACAGTGATAGGTTCTCTAGCCCATCGGAATAAGCCTCTTGAGCGCGACTGACGAATCCGGACGAGAGAAATGAATCTCCCACTATCTTGTAGCCCTCCCAGGCTTTCTCGGGCCCGTACATCAGGCGGTAGAAGTGGCACAGCCCATCCTCGTAGGACTCCTTGACGAATCGATCACGCTGCAAGAAAAGGCTACGGATTAACACCGGATCCTGTTTCCAGCGGTGCAGCAACGCTTCCAGAGCGGCAGTCCCGACGTCGAACAGGTGGGCAATCCTGTGCACCTTCTGCGGAAACATGGCGTGCACCTCGTCGAGCACCGCTTTCTGTTCCAGCTGCANATCACGNCCAGGAACGGAGCTTCCGCCGGCATCATCAGCTCCGTAGGTCAGCACGTTGTAATGCTCTTCCTTGAGGATACTCAGTTCGTGAAAGATATCGTTGACGAGTCGATCCAAGAAATCGGTGCTGTCCTCGGTTCGAAATAGACGATGACAAGCCTGCTTCAATGGCATCAGGTACTGGTCGCGCAGNTTCTCNAGATCCTGGGTAGAGAGCANCTCAACCAATTCCCGAGGACCGAGTCGAATCTCCTCGCGGGGTTGATCGAACTTCTCGACGTAGCCCTGAACGATCTCCTCGTATCGATCATGGACCGACAAAAAAACCAGGCGCGAGCAATAAAATCGCTCGACAACCCTCCAGGCCAGAGATCCTGCGGTATCAGAAAGCACCGCTGTCCATCCTCTCGAAGTTCTGCCGCTCGACATCCTTGTCACAGCGGATGCCTGAAATGAAGGATGACAGCATGAGGCCCCCATCGGGAGTGAGGAAGGACTCTGGATGGAATTGAAGCCCCCAGGTTGCTTCGCCCGGGATCCCGACGGCCATCACCATGCCAGAACCACTCCAGGCGAGTACTTGAACCGTTTCGGGAAGGCTTTCCCGGATCACCGCAAGGGAGTGATAACGCGCTGCTGGAAACGGGTTCGGAACGCCACGGAACAGCCCGGTTCCACCGTGGAAAACCANTTCCGCCTTGCCATGGGTCGGTACTCCGGTGGCCACCACCTGAGCACCGAGGCTCTCGGCAATCACCTGGTGACCGAGACAGACTCCCAGCACCGGAATCTCACCACGGTAGCGCTCCAGTGCCTGGCGGGCGAATCGAGCCCGCTGCGGCGAGCCGGGTCCTGGTGACAGCAGTAGGCGATCAGGGGCCAGTTGCTCCAGTTGATCGAGGGAAAGGGTGTCGGCGAGACGAACAGATATCCTAACCCCGGTGCCAGAGAGCGCTTGCACCAGGTTATAGGTGAAAGAATCGCGATGATCGATGACCACCAGATGGAGTGGCTTGGTAGTGGCTGCGGAATCGGTTCCCCCGCCAGATACGCTCCATTCTCCGGGGAGGTCGATTTGGTGGTCTCTACCCGTTGTTACAGAATCGTCCAGATCGATGACAGCCTGTCCTTTCCTGGTACCCTGCTGCGATAGTAGACAGTCCAAGGCCCCCCTACCACAAAATCGCTAAAACGATAATATGCTGGGGCTTACATCGCCTACGCAGGATCTGATTCGAAACAGGCCCGGAGCTTGCTGCAGTAGGGACGGATTGGATTGGAGATCAATACCATGCGGAAACTCATGCTCACCCTGATTGCAGTGGGGCTCGCCGGCTGCGCACCCATCAAGACCGAGGTGACCTCCGTTTCTCCCTCAGCGGGAGCGATCGTACCCCTCAACACCGTGGAGAGCTTCGTCATCGAGGTCGGATTCGACCACACGATGGATCTCTCATCCATAACAGCGGAAAGCTTTGTCGTNANCGGAAGCGTGACCACTGATATCGATGGCACTTTCGAGCTGGCAAATGGCGATCGGAGCGTGGTCTTCACCACTCTGGCTCCCCTGATCCATGACGAGACCATCACGGTTGATTTGACCCAATCGATTCGTTCCCAGTCGGGGAAATCGCTCGATTCCTTTTCCTGGAATTTCGAGGTCGAATCCANTATCCCCGGCCCACCCGGTTCCGATTTCCTGGTCTCTTCGATGAGTCCTTCCATCGAGAGTGTCACCGCAGCTCCTGGAAGCCTCCTGCAACCCACCTTCACCAGCCCCTATGATCCGTTTGTCGCGACCGGGGCCACCGTGGTGGTCGAGGGTTCTCGCTCCGGAACTCGGGAAGTCACCCTGCAGGATATTTTGTTCGGCATCGACACCCTCAAAGTCTCCCCTGATCGNCCATTCCTCGCCGGCGAACGGGTCAGCATCGCCCTGATCGACGGCCTGGTCGGTCTCAACGGCATCCCGCTCGATCCAACTCTACTGGGAGTGACGGTCGCCAACCTCGGTTCCGAATGGCCCGGTGTTCCTCTCGACTCGGGCACCTCACTGGGATCCGGTACCGTCGTGTTTCTCGATTACGATGCCGACGGCATCGATGAATGGGCAGTTGTCGGTGGTAACGGAATCGTCGAATTGCAAGATTCGACCCCCTCAGGTCTGGGAAACTNGACCAGCTGGACCCTTCCAGAACCACTCGGNGGAGCCGCCGTCGGAGATTTTGACGGAGATGGCCGAGTTGATCTGGTCTGCCTCGGAGCCACCGCCGAACGAATCTACCTGTTGAAAGGTTCTTTCAGCATCGCAGTGCCACTCGAGGAGCCGGTTCAAATCACCCTGTCCACCGCCTCGACCCGGATCCATGCGGCTCATGCCGACGAAGATGGTATCTCTGATCTACTGGCCAGCGGAGCGGCGGGATTGACAGTTGTATGGGGATCCTCGAACGATCCTCTCACTCAACAAACGCTGCTCGATACGACTCCAGTACTGGGTTCTCCGGTTGCCACCGACCTGGATGGCGATGACATCATCGACCTGGCAGCAGTGCAAAACGATGGATCGATTTTGATCCTGTCTGGCACAGGTAGTGGCAGTTTTGTCTCTGCCGGAACCGTCACCGGATACGCAGCATCCATCGATATCGTCGCAGGCAATCTGGACGGAGATGGACTGCGCGATTTGCTTCTGATACCTGGCCCGAATGACACCGCCTCGACTCTTCTGCCCGAGGGAAATCTGAACTTCTCNCTGCGGGTCCTGTTCAATGGAGTCGCGACCGAAGGNGCCCAGCTGGTTGACTGGGATGGGGATGGAATGCTCGACGCCTTGACACCGGATCCGTCTGGAGCCGGTCTCCACTTCTCACATGGCCTTGGCGACGGCAACTTTGAACCCCCGGTCAATTTCGATCATAGCGCCGAGATTCGGTCCCTGAACCTCGGCGATGCCGATGGCGACGGAGCTCTGGATATCGCTCTGGAGCAAGCTGGTGGCAGCTGGGAAATCAATCGGGGTGATCCCCTCAATCTGCCTCTGGCGGATCGGGTCCACCTCGATGACATCGCAGCAAACGCAGGAGACACCGGAGTGCCCTTCTCGGTCTACATCGACTGTGAAGCGGATCTCCAGGGCTGGACCATCGTGCTGAAGTACGAGCCCCAGCTGATGCAAATCTCGACGATCTCCTCTGAAGGAACAGCGATTGAGGATTCCATCGACTTTGAACTACCCAATATCGACAATGTCAATGGAGTCACCATCGTTGCGGTGATCATGGATCTCTTGCCGCCCTTCGATGGAGCGATTCTGCCTAGCGGTAGCGATCATGAAGTCCATCGGGCCACGGCCGTGATCGATGGTAGTGCCGCCTCCGGAGATTACACCTTCGGCCCGGCCAATGGTTACGCTGCCAACACGTCTGCGGTCACCGACAACACGTTCGTGGTGGCTGGAGTGTCCGTCGAACCGGAACTGATNGACGCTACCTTGACCATCGGTGGTGGAAGTTCACCGAGCACCGACCCCGGCAACGGGAATAACGGTGGCAACGATAACTCCACCGGTGGTAACGATGACCCGCCGGTAGATGAAGTCACTTTCCTGCGTGGAGATGTGAACGGCGATGGCAGCCTCGATGTCACCGACGGAAGTCTGTTGCAGCTGTGGCTCACCGGTGGCGGAACCACTCCACCCTGTCTCGATGCCGCAGACGTCAACGACGATGGAATGGTGAACCTTTCAGACCCGATAGACCTGTTCGAGTTTCTTTACCAAGGATCCAATCCCCCTCCAGCTCCCTATCCGGCGGTAGGTACTGATCCAACCGCTGATGGACTGAACTGTAACGGATAACCCAAGCGTTCGTTCCAGTGGAGCTGAAACCCCCGAACCCGGCTGGGATCCTCGCCTCCCCCGCAGCAAGAGGTCTCCCCCAATCCCCCCAAGATCCTAGCCGGGTCTCCCTTTTTCACCGAGCGGCACTGCAATGGTGAGGAGTGCACCAGCCAGGTGCCCTGCTTGTCCCCAATTTTCCCACAAGGAGGCCCCGGAAACGACGTTCTGGGGCTTCTGCGATAGATCTTCCAGATGACCACAGGTTGGGCATTGATGCCCGGNCCCCCCCTAGATATGGTGCGGCCCACGCGTNCGGGAGAGGCCACGCCGCCCTACCGGATCGTGGGCTCGAAGGGCTGCGCAGTGATTGCCGAACCACGATTGTTCTGGAATCCCTCCAGAGTTTCTTCGTCATTTTTTTCATTCGGTTTCATCGACTGGGTCTGTCACCGATGATCGGTGGTGACCTCGGGAAGAGACTCGCGGAAACTGTCCGCGGGAATCAGGGGAATAGTGCCACTTCACTAGATGAAGAGAAGGGGAAGTGGTCAGTGATGGGAGCATGCTTCGTGCATGCGGGATCGTCGGATGCGTTGCTGCCAAACGCAGTGACATCAGACGGAGTGCTGTTAGACGTTGAGTGGTTAGACGTGGTTGAGGTACGCGGCTTCGACCGCCCGAGTGGGGAGCACCTTTACTCGAACGAACGAAGCCGGCGAGAGTGGATTCGAACTTCCGTGTGTCAGGCGCGAGCCTGTCACAGTCGAACCTCGGAGAACGACTCGCTCATCGTGAATCCTGTTCGATCAAGATCTTCGATCTTGAAGTCAGGAGTCGTCACGGCGAGTGAGATAGCGGAGTCATCTCTCACTGCACGGTCGGTGGGATACGAAGCCGCGAAATTCTTGGTTCTGAGCAGAACGAATCTGGCGCTTCTCATCCGTTTTCTTTTTCGTCCTCCAGGACGGAAAAAGATGGGCGGGAAGAGTCGGGTCGCTGCTTCGTCGTCGGAAGATGCAGTCCCCACTCATACCTTTGCATCACGCCCTCACAACTTGAACGTCACACGCACGGATCTAATCCCATCGAGAGCCGGTACTGACTGGAGACTGCAGGTAGCGATCAGCAAGTCGCAACGCTACCTGTCAGGTCAATGGAGGGAACGTGTAAGTCGCTCGATAACCGGGCGTGATTCCAGCAAACGGAATCGTCTACTTGCACGAGGGAACATGGGAGAGGACCTGAGTTGAAGATTGAGCGCCGTTTTACTACCAAAGGAGACAGTCCCTATTCCAGTTTCGAGATGACTCGTCGCGAGTCGGAAATTCGAAATCCGGATGGCACCGTCGTTTTCCAACAGGACGACATCATGGTTCCCGAAAGTTGGAGCCAGGTCGCAACTGACGTTCTGGCGCAAAAGTATTTCCGCAAAGCTGGCGTCCCCCAGCTGGATGAGAATGGCAAGCCACTTCTCGACGATGAAGGTAACGCCATTCTCGGTGGCGAAACCGATTCCAGACAAACTTTCGGCAGACTCGCTGGCTGCTGGACTCACTGGGGATTCGAGGGTGGTTATTTCGACACCTCTGATGATGCTCGCGCGTTTCATGACGAGTTGTGTTTCATGCTCGCAAATCAAATGTGCGCTCCCAATTCTCCGCAGTGGTTCAACACCGGATTAAACTGGGCTTATGGCATCGAGGGACCTCCACAAGGTCACCATTACGTCGACCCGATGACCGGTGAACTGAAGCGCTGCACCAGTGCCTATCAACGTCCTCAACCACACGCATGCTTCATTCAGAGTGTCAAGGATGACCTGGTCGGTGAAGGCGGAATCATGGATCTGTGGACCCGAGAGGCACGCCTCTTCAAGTACGGGTCTGGAACCGGTTCCAACTTCTCCTCGCTACGTGGTGCCGGAGAACCGCTCTCCGGAGGAGGGCGCTCCTCGGGCTTGATGTCGTTCCTGAAGATCGGCGATGCCGCAGCAGGAGCTATCAAGTCGGGCGGGACTACTCGACGGGCAGCCAAGATGGTTTGTCTCGACCTGGACCACCCGGATATCGAAGACTTCGTCACCTGGAAGATGCGCGAGGAACAAAAGGTCGCAGCACTGGTAGCCGGATCCAAGGTCTGTGCCCAAAACCTCCAGGCTGTTCTGGCAGCATGTCACAACGGTGACAAGTCGGCATGCGCGACCAACACCGATCCCAAGAGCAATCCGACACTCGCCAGAGCGGTACTCACCGCCCGAAACGCTTCGGTACCCGAGCCTTCCATCCAGCGGGTGCTGCAACTGGCGGATCAGGGAGTTCTCGCCATCGAATTCGATGAATACGATATCGGCTGGGAAAGCGCCGCCTACCAGACCGTCAGCGGCCAGAACGCCAACAACAGTGTGCGGGTTCCGAATGCCTTCTTCGATGCACTGAACAACGGTGAAGACTGGAATCTGCTTGGACGAACCGATGGAGAAGTGGTCCGCAGCATCCCTGCCAGCGAGCTGTGGGACAAGATCTCCGAGTCCGCATGGTCTTGTGCCGATCCAGGGATCCAGTTCGATACCACCATCAATGAGTGGCATACCTGCCCCGAGGACGGTCGTATCAACGCATCGAACCCGTGCTCTGAGTACATGTTCCTCGACGATACCGCCTGCAATCTCGCTTCTTTGAACCTGGTCAAGTTCCTGGCTGATGACGGTGAGTTCGACGTGGAGGCCTTCCGTCACGCCACACGAATTTGGACGATGGTTCTCGAAATTAGCGTGTTGATGGCTTCCTATCCGAGCGAAGAAATCGCTAGGCGCTCCTATGAGTACCGGACCCTCGGACTTGGATATGCGAATTTGGGAACGGTCCTCATCCGTCTCGGAATTCCTTACGACAGCGCCGAGGGCCGAAGCATCTGCAGTGCCATCACCGCGATCATGACCGGCCAGTCCTATGCCACCAGCGCTGAATTGGCGAAGGAAAAAGCTCCCTTCCCCAATTACTCGCGCAACAAGGACGGAATGCTACGGGTCATTCGTAACCACAAGAACGCAGCCTTCAATGTCGATTCGGACCAATACGAAGGTCTCTCGGTACTACCAACACCTCTCGACTCTGCCAGCTGCCCGAACTATCTGGTCGAGGCCGCTCAGGAATGCTGGGAAAATGCTTACAAATTGGGCCAGGAGTACGGCTATCGCAACGCACAGGTCACGGTCATCGCACCGACCGGAACCATCGGTCTCATCATGGATTGTGACACCACCGGAATCGAGCCCGATTTTGCACTCGTCAAGTTCAAGAAACTCGCCGGAGGTGGGTATTTCAAGATCATCAACCAGAGCCTTCCCCCTGCCTTACAGAAACTGGACTACACCAAACAGCAGATCGATGAAATTTCGAAATACGCAGTGGGTCATGGAACGCTGAGGGGTGCCCCGGAAATCGATCACGATGCACTGCGCGAGTTGAAGTTCGACGACGCCTCCATCGCCAAGATCGAATCCTCGCTGGAGAGCGCCTTCGACCTGCAATATGCCTTCAATGACTACTTGCTGGGAGAAAATTTCGCCCAGAAGACTCTGGGGCTTTCCGGAGATTCTCTGATCCTCTGGTCCTCGAATCCGCTCAAAGCTCTGGGCTTCACCACGGAACAGATCCGCCAGACCAATCAGTACGTCTGCGGCACGATGACGATCGAAGGTGCCCCACATATCAAGGAGAAGCACCTTTCCATCTTCGACTGCGCGAACCGCTGCGGCCGAACCGGCAAGCGCTTCATTCGATCTGAAGCTCACATCCTGATGATGGCAACAGCTCAGCCGTTCATCTCTGGAGCCATCTCCAAGACCATCAACATGCCGACCGAAACAACCATTGATCAGGTCCGAGAGTCTTACAATCTCGGCTGGAAGTCGATGCTGAAAGCGGTCGCTCTCTACCGTGATGGAAGCAAGCTGTCGCAACCTCTCTCCTCCTGGGGCGAAGAGATCGCTGAGGCCGATCTTCCAGAGGCCACTGAGAACATGCCCCCTCAGATCGAGAAGGTAATCTACCGTTACCTGGCACGTCGCCGCCGACTACCTCATCGTCGCGGTGGCTACACACAAAAGGCAATTGTCGGTGGCCACAAGGTCTACCTCCGGACCGGCGAATACGAGGATGGCTCCATCGGCGAGATCTTTCTCGATATGCACAAGGAAGGTGCTGCGTTCCGCAGCCTGATGAACAACTTCGCCATCTGCGTCTCGCTCGGTCTGCAGCATGGAGTACCGCTGGAAGAATTCGTGGAAGCGTTCACTTTCACTCGATTTGAACCCAATGGAATCGTCACTGGAAACCGAACCATCAAAATGGCAACCAGTGTGATCGACTACATCTTCCGGGAACTCGCAATCAATTATCTGGGTCGGTACGATCTCGCCCAGATACAGCAGGAAGACCTTCGCTCCAGTTCCATCGGAAACTCTTCTCCTCCTCCAGAGTTTACCGATGAAGAAGAGATTTCAGTCTCCAGTGAAGATTCGAACGATTCCTTCTTCTCGCAAGGACTTGCTGAATTCACGCGAAGACTTCCTGCCGTGGAAGTCCCAGCGAGTACCGCGACTCTTTCCCAGCGAGAAGTTTCGCAAGCAAAAGGATTCACCGGAGATCCATGCCAAGAATGTGGCGCATTGACGATGATACGCAACGGCACGTGCCTGCGCTGTAATACCTGCGGAGCTACAACCGGCTGTTCGTGATCAGAGTAGCGTAACGGTAACAGTCAGGCGAAAGCTGAGAGATCGCAAAAGCAATCTCTCAGCTTTCGCCGATTTCTGGATAGCTTCGAGTGCGGTGATCGACTTGAAAAAACTGGTTCGTTTATGGAGGTGTCCGATGGCAGTAAAGCCAGACCGCTGGATTCGTAGAATGGCCGTAGAACACGGAATGATCGAGCCCTTCTCACCAGAACAGGTGAGAGAGGGAATCGATGAATCTGGCCAACCGTACAGAGTGATCTCCTACGGGATCTCTTCCTATGGATATGACCTTCGTGTCGCAGACGAGTTTAAAGTATTCACAAATGTCCACGGGTCCGTGGTCGATCCAAAGTCGTTTGACGAACGCTCCTTTGTCGATATCAAGACTGATTGCTGCATCATCCCACCGAACTCCTTCGCGCTGGCCCGTAGCATCGAATACTTCCGGATTCCGAGAAATGTGATCACGGTATGCCTTGGAAAATCCACCTACGCTCGCTGCGGAATCATCGTCAACGTCACTCCATTCGAACCGGAGTGGGAAGGCCACGTGACTCTGGAAATCTCGAACACCACCCCTCTGCCGGCTCGTGTTTATGCCAAAGAAGGAATGGCACAAGTGCTGTTTTTTGAAAGCGACGAGGAATGTGAGACCTCGTACCGCGATCGAGGTGGAAAATACCAGGGTCAAAAAGGGATCAACCCGCCCAGGATGTGATCGGGACCGGTGGCGCGACGACTACCCTGACCTTACGATTCCCCCGTTGTGGCGGCTCCGCGCGTCCACAATGAAACCCGGGATGAAGGGGTGCCTGTGATCGACGAGCCAGGCCTGGAACCAAACGCCAGGACAAACTCCACCGGGTACACCTCCGACCGGGGCGCATTCTCTCCATCGTGTCAATCCGCTGGCGACTGTGAGCCGATTCTGCAGTCCGCACTCGCTGGAAATCGGATCTCCTCTGCCGATGCCCTGGCGCTGGCTCTTCATGCCGATGAGGATTCGCTGTTTACGACTGCCAATGAGATTCGTAAGAAACTACACCCCGACTCGATCGTTACCTACGTCGTCGACCGGAACATCAATTACAGTAACATTTGTACATCGGTGTGTTCCTTCTGTGCCTTCTATCGGAAACCGGGTGATCCGGAGGGATACGTTCTTTCTCTCGATGAGATTCACGAGAAAGTCGATGAAACGATCGCTCTTGGCGGCAGCGGGACCTTGATGCAGGGTGGCCTTCATCCAGAACTGCCCCTGTCCTGGTACACGGAAATGCTTCGAAGCATCAAGGATAAACACCCCAGCTTTTACCTGCACTGTTTCTCTCCTACCGAAATCCATGCTTTCACGACCGTGACAGGACTCGATTGCGAACAGATCCTCGAGCAGTTGAAAAACGCTGGATTGGATTCGATCCCAGGAGGAGGGGGAGAAATCCTCGTCGATGCCATCCGTAAGAGAAGACGCTCTTCATGTAGTACGAATGAATGGCTGGAAGTCTCCGCCAGCGCCCATCGCCTCGGGATTCCAACCACTGCTACGATGATGATCGGACTCGGTGAAGAGACATGGATGCGTGCAGAACACCTCGAGAGGATTCGTGAAGTTCAAGATCAAACCGGCGGGTTCATCTCCTTCATCCCCTGGACCTTCCAGCCTGACAACACTGCTCTTGGAAGAAAGATCAGCGAGAGAGTCCCTGCCCGTGAATACTCCCGTTGGCTCGCTGTCTCTCGAATTTTCCTCGACAACATCCAGAACCTGCAGGTTTCGTGGCTCACCGTCGGAATGGAGGAAGGTCGTCTGGGACTCCAGAGGGGCGCCAATGATCTCGGCTCAGTGATGATCGAGGAAAATGTCATCTCGGTAGCCGGGGCCAACCATACGGCGACTGAAAAGTTGCTGCGAGATACGATCGAAAAATCCGGATTCCGACCCGGATTGAGAAATGCGGGTTATCGACGGTTACCCGACCGACCAGTTCCCGTGACCACCGGAGAGGAAATCGCGTGACCGGACCAGCTACAGATCCTACAAGGAGTCGCGACGAGCTCACCAGTGCTACCGAGGCTCTTGTCGCTGGCTGGGCCGTCCCCGAGAACATTCCCCACGGTGTTTGCACAGCCATCGTCCCCGGGACAGAGTGCATCAACGGAGCTCGTCTTCTTGCACGCACCCTTCATACGCTGGTCCTTCGCTCCCGACCCAGGACATTGGTGCTGGTCGCCGGAACCTCCTGCAAGATAACGAGGCTTCGAGCCATCGGGAGCATCCAAACTTCTCTGGGAGAAGTCGCCATCGACGAGAGAATGGCAGCTCGGATCGCCTCGCTCTGGCCGGGAGATCTGGAGGTAATTCCAGAAAACACTGGTGATGGAATCCTCCCCTCTCTACATCGCATCACACCTTTGATGGCGCAGGTTCTGATTCCTGGATGCCGAGTGGTTCCAATGGAGATTCCAACCCGACCAGGTCAAGATTTCGACCCGATTCGGCTCGGACAGGAACTGGGCAGCCAGTTGAAATCGGAAATCGGTTCTTGTTTGATCGCCGCCGGAACCCTTTCCCCGCGAAAAGAGGGAAAAGTTGGTGATGAAATCCAGGAAGACGCTTCGATCTTGAAATACATGCTCGATCCGGAAGCAGTCGATCTGGCGGGGCTCGCCTCCGTGTCTGGCTTAACGGACTGGTGTTCCTTGGTGCTGGCCACTGCGCATGCGGTCGAGCGTGGCCGACGTACTGGCCACCTGCTAGAGCATGGCATGGTCGACTTCGGCCAACAAAAGTTTGGTGCTGCAGCAGTAGTCCTCTAGGAGGCAAACCGAATGGGATCGATTTCAACCGGGGGTGGAGATACCGGGGATACCGGGGTGTTGGGTGCCGGCCGGTTCGATAAATGCCATCCACGCATCGAGGCCTATGGTGTCGTCGATGAACTGAACTCGGAGATCGGTGTGTGCCTCTCCAGTAATAGCTCCGAATCTCCTCTGAAAAACTCCCCGGCGATCCGCAAACAACTGGAAGAGCTCCAATCGTTACTCTTCTCTCTCGGAGCCGACTTGGCTCAACCAGGCTGTGGAATCGAGGAAGGTACGGAACTACGTGTCAGTGACAGAGACACCGATAGGATCACGGGCTGGATTCATCAGTGGGAACGGGAGCTGCCGCAACTCAAGGAGTTCATCATCCCAGGTGGAAATGTAATCGCCGCCCGTCTCCACCGCGCACGCACCACTTGTCGAAGAGCGGAGCGAAGAACCGTTGAGTTCTCCAGGTCTTCTGGAGAGGGGCAACACGCCATCGTGTTCCTCAACCGGATCTCTGACCTTCTCTTCCTTCAGGCCAGGGCAGCAAATCGTGCCGATGGCATCGATGACGTTCCCTGGAAACCGGTTGAAGACGAGTAATTATTTATCATGAGTGAATTGATAGATGAGTTCGATGGGATTCTTCGTTGGCCTAAAAAGCGATCAGACAAAGAGATCGTAGTTCAATGGCTATCTACAAAATTTGACTTTGATAAAAAGTATTCCGAAAGCGAAGTAAATGAAATTATCAATCAGCATCATTCATTTGCCGATATTGCTCTTTTGAGGCGAGAACTGATCTCTAGAAAATACATGTTGAGAAAAGATGATGGTTCTCAATACTGGAAAATAGATCAGTGATCATTCCTCTTCCGCGTTGACGCCGAATTCCTGGAGCCAGAAATCGACCTGCTTCTTGCTCCTCGGAGCTGCCGGTTTGCCTGACACCTTGCCCGGTTTCGAATTTCGGCCGGCTCCCCCCTTGAGAACCAGCTTTCGAAAATCGGCACAGGAAACCCACTCGACACCTGAACCGTCCAAACGCGATCCGATGTCAGATCGATCATCGGTGACGACACGCACGGTACCCGATCCGCCTTTTTTCCGCGCCAGAGCAAGCACGCGATCATCGGCGCTTTCCCCTCTCCTGGCGATGGAACTCTCGACTCCAGTTCGACCAGGTAGCGCTGAACCACCGTCATACACGACATCGAAAGTTTCATCGGAACTGCGAAGACGGGACAACTCATGCTCCAGAAGCTGACGTGCAGCTTCGAAACCAGTTTCCTTCATTCTTTGACGAAACTGAGGATCAGAATGGATGAGGTTGTTGCCATCGACGATCCAGTGGATCAAGGGTCCTCTAATCGAAATCAAAGATGGAAGGGGGCTTCTTGTTGGGGTCTTCCTCGGCTTTCTTGAGGCCCTCATCGAACAGTTCGTCGAGACGCTCGTCCTTGCCCTCCTCGGCGGCAAGTCCCTCCTCGAATACCTTCTCAGCCTTCTGCGGCCCAGCAGTGGCATCCTTCACGGCGTCTTCAAAAGATCTGGTGTTGCCATCTTCATCTTTCGACACGCTGTGAAAGATCTTCCTGGTACGAGGATCGATGGTGAGCGTCGTCTTGCAGTCGGGGCACTCCACTTCAAAAAGCCTATCGGGTCGATTCGACATCGATCACCCTTTTCCGTATATCAGGTTCAGAACCTCGTTCCGGGTTGCCTGATTTTCCCTCATCACTCCGCGCATGGAGGAAGTCGTCATGATACTGCCCGGCTTCTTCACACCTCTCATCGTCATGCATGTGTGGGTCGCTTCAAGAACCACAGCAACGCCTCTGGGCTCCAGTTCGTGACTGATGAGATCAGCGATCTGTGCGGTCAATCGCTCCTGAATTTGAGGTCTTCTGGCGAAGTGCTCAACTGTACGCGCAAGTTTCGAGAGTCCAACAATTTTACCGTCGGGCAGGTAGGCAACATGGGCTTTCCCGGTGAAAGGCATCAGGTGATGCTCACACAAGGAAAAGAAGGGAATCTCTTTGAGCAAGACGATCTCGTCATAGTCCTCGTGGAAGACCGCACTGAGAACTTCCGAGCTGGCTTCGTGCATGCCGCCGAAGATCTCTTCGTACATCCGGACCATCCGATCGGGAGTGGTCAACAAACCCTCACGATGGGGATCTTCCCCCACTCCTTCGAGGATCATTCGAACCCCTTCTCGAACCTTTTCTGCGTCAAACTTCTCGGGTACGTCCAAAAGATCACTCCCAGCCGGGCTGGAGGTCAATCCGGCCAGATAGAGAATAGAAAGCAATCGGGTTATCCCAGACGATCTTGCGAATCACATCCTCTGGAAATCCTTCTCTTCTCATCCTCCACACTGTTCTCGGTACACTCAGAGGATCAGAGGGACCCCAGTCACAGGAGGAATTGACCATCATCCGTTCAGGACCGTGCTTCTCGAAGATGGCAGCAGCCCGTTCAGGGCTCAGCTTGGTCACCGGATAAACGGTGTGCCCGCACCAAAAACCATTATCAAGACTCGCATCGATGGTTTCCTCTGTGTTGTGATCCATCAGGATCCGGGTTGGATCCAAACCCATGTCCTGGATCACCTGAATGGTGCGTAGCGTACCTTCGAGCTTGTTACGGTGAGGAGTATGGATCATCACAGGTAGTCCGGCGTCGAAAGCCAGCTCCAGTTGCTTGCGCAGGATTGTCTCTTCTTCATCGGTAATAAGGTCGAATCCCAATTCGCCTACCGCAACCACGGATGGATGTTCAAACCATTGATCAATTCTGGTCAGGACCTCGTTGGCCAGATCTATGTCGTTGGCTTCCCGGGGGTTCACTCCGATGGTACAGAAATGCTGGATGCCATACTGGGCGGCTCGCTCCCGTTCGAATCCAGTGATGTGATCGAAGTAATCGTAGAAGGTTCCGGCGTATTTTCGCGGTTCGCCGAGCCAGAAAGACGGTTCGGTGATGGCCACGACACCAGCCACAGCCATACGCTCATAGTCATCGGTGATTCGAGAAATCATGTGGCAATGGGGGTCAAAGATCCTCATTACGGTAGCCTTTCCTCCGGGAGCGTGTCCACCGCCCGGGAATGATCCTGCATGGTACTGGATGAGTTCAGTACTTGGAAAGTGATCCAATGTGATCGGAGACCGAGAAATCTGTTCCGTTTCGCCCAGCTAGCCCGAATCCAACTCCGTCAGGACTGTTGATGCTCTAACCAACGTTCTGCGTCTATCGCTGCCATACAGCCAGTGCCAGCAGCAGTGACCGCCTGACGATAGGTAAAGTCCTGAACGTCCCCGCAAGCGAAGACGCCCTCGACGGTGGTTTTCACGCCATCATGAGTCTTCATATAACCGTTCTCGTGTAGATCCAGCTGGCCCTCGAATAGCTGAGTGTTGGGAGTATGGCCGATCGCCACGAACAATCCCGTCAACTCCAACGTACTCTTCTCGTGTGTTTTCAAGTTCTCGACTTCGAGCCCGCTGACCTTTCCGTCCTTCTCCAGAACCTCGGTAATTGCAGAATCCCACAAGAACTCGATCTTCGGATTATCGAAAGCTTTCTGCTGCATGATCTTGGAAGCTCGTAAGCTATCTCTGCGGTGAATCACCGTGACCTTGTCTGCAAACCGGGTCAGGAAAGTCGCCTCTTCCATCGCGGAATCTCCTCCTCCGACGATGGCGATCTCCTGTCCGCGGAAGAAGAAACCGTCACAGGTCGCGCAGGTACTGACCCCATGGCCCATCAAGCGACTTTCTGCTTCCAAACCAAGTAACTTGGCACTGGCACCTGTCGAGATGATGACGGTCTTGGCTTCGACCTCCTGTGCAGTGCTCTTCACCTTGTAGGGGTGACTCGAAAAATCGACCTCGATCACATCCTCATAGACGACCTCGGCACCGAATCTTTCCGCCTGCTTCCTGAAGCTTTCCATCAGGTCTGGTCCCATGACCCCTTCCGGAAATCCCGGATAGTTCTCGACGTCAGTTGTGAGCATCAACTGTCCACCACTCAGCGAACCGGCAAAAACCAGCGGATCGAGCTGGGCCCTGCTTGTGTAAACGGCAGCGGTGTATCCTGCAGGCCCCGATCCTATGATCACAACTTCCCGAACCATCGATCTTCCTCATTTCGCTACTGCTTACCGCAGGTGCTGCACCCGGCAACGCTCTGCCTTTTCAAACCCCTGGGGACAACCCGAGGCTCGGGCGATTATCGCCTGAATCGATGGCGATTTCCTCGAATCCGAACACAATTTTGGCGGATGAAACAGGAATCAATCGGCCAGTTTCGGGGTTGGAGTGATGGCGTTGTGGGTTTTTTTAGCAGGAGGGAGCCACTCCTCTTGTTCGTCCCTGAACAAGGACTCAACTGAAGCTGCTGAACCTTGCCGCCTACGAATTCCTTCGTATAATGTGTGCCGGTATCGGAAGAAAGGGCTCTCACCTGAAATACCCTGGAGATACTCGTGACTGGAGAGGTATCCTCGGCGTGAAGATCTTCTTCCAGCGAGGGTCGTATGCTTTGCCCAAGGAGAAACTGATGAAAGATTTTTCGATGACTCGGTCTCTGATCTCATTGACCACATTGCTGACCATTTGCTGCCTCGGCTTCACATCTCCTGGACTTTCTCAGGTCGATGAGACCGATCCAGCACAGGAGAGCGCATCGGAATCGGAAATCGGCCCCATTCCCACAGTCGACCTTGGTGACGAAGCCCTCAACACCGATTACGGCAGATTCCTGGAGCTCATCGGGGAAAAGGATTACTCCCGTGCCTTCTCGGTGATCAAGCGACTCAAGAGCAAGGTCCGTAAACCAGCACAAAACATCGCCGAAGTCATTGATCGTTGCATGAAGGAAGCTGAGGGAGGCGTGGTCCTGGAGAAGGCCCGCAAGTACACCGACAAGGACAAGATGAAACAAGCTCTTGCGTACATCGAGAAAGAAGATCCGAGCGGCGACGCCTTCGAGGGTAGTCTCACCGGAGAAGAACTGACCCAGTTACGTGAAGAAGTCTTTGATGCCGTCTACCTGGTTCTCGCCGATTACGAAAAGAAAGACAGCAAGACCAAGCCACAAGAGGACGAAGAAGAAGACAACGAAGGCGAAGGACCGGGCCAAGGCCGTGGTGGTCGTGGTGGCGGTGGCAATTCCAAGGTCATCGGTGGAAGCCGCGAGGATGGTGATGTTCGTACCGGCCAGTTCGCGATGCACTGGCAAACCGGCGATGACCTGAGCTGGCTCGACCTGGGCAAAATCACTGAAGAAACAGATCTGACAGAATTTCGTTACCTGAGAATCTCTCTGCGCTGCGAGGATCCGCGGTCAAAGCCTCAACTGCTGGTGCTGTTCGATGTCGATGGAGGGCAGCCCCGTATGGGACGCGGCGGGGGAAGACGCGGAGCGATGCGAGCCTTCCAGCGGGATGGCTACCAGACTTCCGTGACAGTGCAAGGACGCTGGCAGGATCTCCGTATCGATTTCAAGAAATTTACTCGCAAAGGTGAAGTTGAGTGGGACATGATCGAGGCTCTGCGCCTGATACACACCAATGGCAAGGACTCGCTCATCATGGTCGACGATATTCGGCTTGAGAGACCCTAGAATCCCCTTGTTCAGATTCGAGAGTTCGCGATGATCTTACCTCGAAGGGGGGGGGATTGTCCTCAATGGGTGGCGTTGCCGATCCGAGTCATCGCCGGATCCTGGAGCTTGTGACGAGTCGGCTACACTCCGTCATCATCTTCTCCATCATCTTTCTACAGGCCTTGTTCCCTCTCACGGATATCTCAGGACAAAATTCCCTCGACGATCCTTTCGACACCCTCGTCAGAGAATCCAACGATGATCCGTTCGGTCTTCCTTTTTCCGATTCGACAACGAACTCCGAAAGAGAGACCCAAGTTCGCAGTTCCATTTCCATCGATCGCCATGGTCGGATCACCGTGATCGGACCCGATCAAGTACCCCATCTCCGTCTGATCGGGACCTTTCGATTGGGACTGCTGGGTGTAACCGAGCAAGAAGATCCGCCAAACAGATTCCGATTTCAGAATAGTGATCTTCGCATCGAAGGCAGTGCACTGGAAAACAATCACTTCCGGTTCCGTGTCGATCTAGATGGAGCCCGTTCTCCCGGCATCTTCTCCGAGGCCTGGATTGATCGAAAAGTCCGTAACGGTATTCATCTGACCCTCGGTCGAATGCCGAATGCCCTCGGTCTGCAGGGAGGCCTGCCGCCAGAGGACCGACTCACTATCTCCCACGGTGTGCTCGACTGGATCGATGAGGGTTCCAGCTGGGCTCTTCGCGCAGGAGGGCGGTGGCTTGAGGACGCCATCACCCTCGATCTAAATACACGTCTGGGTGGAGCTGCGGATCTACGCGGTGACTTTTTCGGTGGTCAGGGATTCTCAGGTAGACTCGCCCTGCACCCCTTCGCACCTTTACTGTTCGGCGGACCTACTGCTATCGACTCGGCGGAAAACAACTTTTCTGTTTTCATATCCGGTCGCTTGGACCACGAAGCCGATGGCCATTTCCAGATCGAATCGCCAGGCGAATCGATGCTGTATCGATCGCAAAATCTCCAGATGGACAGTGCGCGCTGGGTTCGTGCCGGCTGGCGCTGGCCCATATTCGACTGGCTCCACCTGGAAAACGAATGGAGCCGCACCGGTTTTTTCGGAGTAGAAAATGCGGGTACTTCCTCCGATTTCCCGGGCGAAATCGACGGGTGGCAATTGGGGATCCGCTTTCTGCTCTCATCAAACGAATCTCTCACCACCCGAACCGGGCCTGATCTCCCTCCTGGGCCATTCGACGACTTATCTCCATTTGATCACAATGATCTTGAGGTGCTGGTTCGTTATGAAAAGGCCGATCTCGGCGATCAACTGGCTCAGCAAGGGCTGATGACGGCCGGAACCGATGCTGGAGGGGTTCAGGTACTACGTGTCGGGGTCTCCTCACGCTCCACCTCCTGGTTCAGATGGCTCCTGGAAGGCACCAGTACCGTCACAGAGCGACAAATCTCTGCTTTCGACGGTGACGATGCGACCAGCATCCGTCTTCTATTCGAGATCGGTGGATAGCCCTATCCGGTATCCCTTTCCGGGATTTAGTTCCTCTACCGAGCTCTGCAACAACCACGCGTTTCGTCCCTGTTTGCGCCTGCAGGCACCCTCGTCGTAATCTTCTGTGGGTCCCGGTAGGGCCTTTTCTGCCTCAACCCAACACGGGCCTCCCCTTGAAGGAGAACATCTGCAATGAACTCGAGCCTCGCTCCTCGACATCGTCAGGAGGGTTTCACTCTCCTGGAGGTGATGCTGGCCATCGCACTCCTGGGTGTGGTGAGTCTTGGGGCATCCATGCTACTGATACCGATCCTGGAGGAGCAGAACAACTCTCGTGAGGTCACCAGCGCCACCGGATATGCACGTGCGGTGCTTGAGGAACTGTATTCACGGACTCTGGAAGATCTCACCAACGATTCGACCGGATACCTGCTCGAAGAAAACTGGCCCAAGAAGGGTGACCAGGTCTTCGATGAAGTACTGACGCTGGAAGAAATGGCTGATCCTGCCATCCCCACCATCGATGTAGACATCGATGATCTCGATTCTGATCCACTGGAAATTCTGGTCACCGTTTCATGGCTAGGTCGGGATTCCAGCGATCTCACTGAACAACAATTCTGGGTAGTACGAACCCGCTAGGAGTCTTCATGGAGAAGGTCCTCGGCCGTAAGGATGAGGGATCAACCCTGCTCGAGGTTCTCATCGCAACCATCGTATTTGTGGTGGTCATCGCCTTGAGCCTCGCTCTGGCCTCTTTCTTCTCCCGTTTCGGAGGAGAAGCAGATGCGGATTCCTCCGCACAGCTGGATGCACACCGAGCCTTTTCTCGTATCGAATCGGTGCTGAGGC
This sequence comes from Planctomycetota bacterium, assembly GCA_002711105.1. Lineage (GTDB taxonomy): Bacteria > Planctomycetota > UBA8108 > UBA1146 > UBA1146 > UBA1146. The sequence goes on along the minus strand of PAIH01000037.1, from coordinate 72,258 downwards.
ATGGCTGGACCGTTCCCGTGATCCTCGATGATGGAGATGCACTCGAAGTCGAGGTTCTCGGATATTCTTGGAATCAGCAAACAACGCAGTGGGATCGAATCGACCCTGCAACCTGGCGTAGAGAATACGATCTGACAGTTGGAGAATATTTCTTCGTTGACAGCTCCGGTTTCGAAATACCGGTAGCAACCTGTACTGTTCGCTGGGATCGGCTCTCCAGTGACCCACAGAGTGAGGATTACCACTTCGGCAACATCAGTTGTTCCATTTTCGATGAACTGGGCCACTCCACTTCCTGGTTGCTGGCCGCCGGTATCGGAACCCACCAGGTGGATGAGTCCAGCTCTGACAGACTGCCGGGACTCTCCTTCGATAATCAGGGACAGGCAATCGTTGTCGAGTTGAACCTGCAGAGAAACCCCGAAGAAATCCCCTACTCGATACGAAGTCGTGTCAAGCGCAGGAACTTCCTCGAGGACGCACAGTGAAGTGCTTTCCAAAGTCATGAACTCAATAAAATCAATTCTACCCTTACACTCACCTACAGGAGCCACCTCGATGAATTCCCATAAGCCTGTTGATCCTCAACAAAATCTGAAAAGCCAGCGGGGAACCGCTCTTTTCGTCACCGTCTTCATGACCCTGGTATTGGGATTGATCTCCGCAGCTACCGTTGCCACCACATTGACCCGTAGCAAAGACTCACGATTCCAGCTCGACAGGCTGCATGCCAGATCACTCGCCGAGGCGATACTCGATGCTGCACAGAAACAGATTCTAGTGCGTACAGCGAATTTCGACGATCCTTTCGCAAACGCCACCATCGCCACCGGAACCGTCGACGTTGGCGGTACCAGTTACGCCTGGAACGCTGAAGACCTGACGCCCTCCGTCTACCCGGGCAATCTGGATGAGAATGGTTGGAGATCGATAGAAGTACTCTACGACTCCACAGACACTGGTGGCCCAACCCAAACCATCTATACCAGAGTGGTTCAACTCTATCCCGGGATTGCGCCGGACTCGGGAGTGGAGATCGGCATCGCGAAAAGTCACCTGAAACGCACCATCGAGGTCCAACGCAATCCGTTATTCGATTTTGCCATCTTCTATGATGACGATCTCGAACTACTGCCTGGACCCAGCATGACCTTTGCAGGAAAAGTTCACGCCAACGGAGACATTTACGTCGGCGTTGGAGGTTCTAAAACTCTGACCATCGATTCAGACTACTTCCGTTGCACTGGTGAGATCTTTCGTGAACGCAAGAACAATGGTTCCACCACCGGAGGTAACGTCAAGATCAAAAATGCTGACGGAGATTTCAGAAGTATGGCTAGCAACCAGGACTTCGAGGCGTTTAACGACCCACAAGACTGGGTTGACTTCGCTGACGATCGCTGGGGCGGGACGGTCCAGACCGGAAGCCATGGTGTCTTGACCCAGAATGCTCCCGACATCGGTTCCATCGCCAACAATGGGCACTACCGAAATACTGCAGATCTGGTGTTCCACAATGATCGTGTCTATCACGTGGTAGATGGAGTCGAACTCGACATCACCAGCCAGATACCTGGAGTCATCAGCGAGAGCGATGACGACATGTACGATGCGCGTGAGGAGACTTACGTACCTCTGACTGAGATCGATCTCTCCGACAGTAACTTCCAGAGTTACGTCACCAGTGCAAACTCCGACAGCAATCCAAATAACGACATTCACCAGGTATATGCCTACCGTTCGCCTGATCCGGAACCCGGAAGCTGGGATCCAGGTGTGGCAAACAACTGGTTCGAAGGAATTCGTCTCACCAACGGATCCAAACTGCCTGCTGATCTACTGTTCGTCAGCGAGGATCCGATCTACGTTCAGGGCGACTTCAACACCATCAACAAAAAGACATCTGCAGTGATCAGCGATGCCGTGAACCTGCTCTCCAACAACTGGGATGACGATCGCGAACCCGGGGATGACTACAACGACTTTGATTCCGCTTCCGAAACCACCTACAACATGGCCATCATCACAGGCAATGTCCGCACTCCCGATGGCGGAGGAGACTACTCGGGTGGACTCGAAAACTTGCCACGCTTCCACGAAAGGTGGGGCGGAAGTAAAGCGGCCAACATCAATGGAGCTTTCATCAACCTGTTCCAGAGTCGTGTCGCGACCGAACGCTGGGGAAAATCGGGCGTCTACAAGCCTCCCAAGCGGAATTGGTACTTTGATGAAGATCTGCTCAACTCCAGCGTCCTCAGGGATCTCTTCCCCCAGGCGGTCGGCATTGACCGTCTCGTGTGGGAAGAAGGAGAATCGCTACTACCAGGAGTTCAGTAGGTTCTTGAGCCGGAGACCGGTATCCTTCGAGAATGCCAGTGCAACCCTGGCACCTCGGAGGGATCTCGGCTGATGACCGAACACGAGCAGGACTCCAGTCAATCGACTCATAGGCCCTCGGTTCGTCTCCCGGTCCGCAGAACCCGGCCTGGTCGCTCACCTCGTGGTCTCGATGAAATCGCCGTCGAAGAACCTCTCGAGATCCGTCTGCGCTGGGACGACGATGCCGGCTCCCATGATGAACTAATAACAACAACGATGCGTACCCCCGGGGACGATTTTGACCTCGCTGTCGGTTTTCTGGTAGCAGAAGGGCTTCTGTCTGCAGGAGAGATGCCGGCGGGGATCTCCCACTGCACCGACGGAACGGCAGAAGAACCTCTCAACGTCGTCACGGCAACGCTTCGAAGTGGGTCGATTCCTGACATCTCTTCGGTAAAACGTGTTGGATTCGGCACCAGCGCTTGTGGGATCTGCGGTCGAACTCAGATCGAAGATGTCATCGCCCGGATTCCCAAGGTCTCCAACAAGCAGGACCTGGATCCAGCTTGGTTGGCTACCCTCCCCGATCAATTGCGAGCCGCCCAGGGATTGTTCGAGACTACGGGAGGAGTTCATGCTGCGGGTGCCTGGACTGCTGGAGGGCAACTCATCACGGTGCGAGAAGATGTGGGCCGACACAACGCTCTCGACAAGCTAATAGGATCCATCGCCTCTCGTGAAAAAATTCCTGCCACTGGATTGGTTTGTGCCGTCAGTGGAAGAGCCAGTTTTGAACTGGTCCAGAAGGCCGCAGTCGCCGGGTTCGAAGCCCTTGTCGCCGTCGGTGCTCCATCAAGTCTTGCAGTGGAAACAGCTCGCGAAGCCGGGATGATCCTCTGTGGATTCGCAGGCGAAACAGGACTCAATTGCTACAGCGGGGCCTCCCGACTCGGCCTCTAGCGACCAAAGACATTCCACGATTGTTTCATTTCAGCACCGGGACAATGTTTCCATTCTTCAGTTCGATCTTCGCCGTGGCTGACTCGGGATCATGCTCTAAAACCAGCACCGCTTGCTCCTCTAACGCCTGTGCCAAAATCCGAGATTTCTCCTCGACCGCGGTGATGGCACTGATGTCATAGCCCATCGTCCAGGCTGGTCTGAGATGGTGTCTTGTTGGAGCCAAATCTGCGAGATATCGCAATACCTGGCCTCCCCCCTCCACTCTCACCGTCTGCATACCCAGCGTGTGCCCATCCACTCTTTCGACGGTGATCCCGGACAGAATCTCTCCATCTCCATCGATTTTTTTCAGTTGAGTTCCCTCTAGCGGCTCGATGTTCTGGCGAAGATAGGAGGCCTTCTCTCGAGGATTCGGATCGATGGCGCTATTCCAATTGGCCTCCTGAATCCAGTGGGTCGCAGAGGGGAAAACCATGCACGGATGGCCTGCAGCATCCAATGTGGTGGCTCCTCCAACATGGTCAAAGTGAAGGTGAGTGATGATCAGATCGGTTACTCGATCCGGATCTACTCCTGCCTTGCGGATGGCTCTGCGAAGAGGCGGTTCGTCACTCCCTTCTGGCAGCCATACTGCAAAGCGCTCCCTGAAAGAAACGTCTTCTTTGTCTCCCACTCCAGCATCGACAATAACAACTCGATCAGACTCGGTGTCTTCAAGGAGTAGCAGACGAGTAGCTAGCGGAATCCGATGTTCGAGGTCAGGTTCGATACATCTTTCCCAAACTACTCTGGGCACCGATCCGAACATCGCTCCACCGTCCAGATGCAACCCTCCACATTCGATAGCTCGCGTAACCCAACGCCCGACGACTATCGGCTCTTCCATCTGATCTCCCATCTTGCAAGTATATTTTGCCTGTTTTTTGACGACAGACTATCACATCGAGGCCGTGAAAAGTCTTCTCCTCGTTGCACCTTGATAGGCGGATGACTACCATGAACGGGAAGGAGAGTTGCTCCCAACCAGGAGCCTCTCAGCACGTCGCGGTGTTGCCCTGCAGGGCCAGCTAGAGAATCGAGAATGTGCCGATGTCCGACCTTTCCACCGATAGTCCTCCCATCATGGAATTGCCTGAAGTCGTGGCGCGAATCCCCCTTCTTGAGCAAATTGGTAACGACCTCATCAAAGTCATGGAGCGCAAGGAACAGATCGTAGCCCAGTGCAAAAAACCTGGACGTGGACGCGATAAAGAAAATCCCTCTCCCGTTGCAGCTCTCAAACAAGAATTGAGAGGTCTCGCTAATCGCCTCACGGAATTACGTGAGGAAGTACAGAACCTGGGTGGGACCATCGCGCAGACCTCGTCCGCCACCCTGGAGTTCCTGGGAGAGGTGGATGGGTGCATCGCTTGGTTCTCATGGCAACCAGGTGAGGAATCTATCCATGCCTGGCGCCCCGTCGACGGCGAACCTGGAGAACGATTTCCCCTACCGGGCGTTTCCCTGACTGTCCAGGGCCCCTCCGAGCTAGCTGCTGACCAGTCGGTAGAAAACAACGAAGAAGATACAGTGGAGTGAAGGTAACGAGGCAGTGCCGAATAATTGGTACCCTCCGTTTGAATTAGGAGAACTCATGGCGAGCAATGTACTGTTCATCAACGACAATAACTTTCAATCAGAGATCGGCTCCGGCGGCGTTGCGATGCTTGACTTCTACGCCACCTGGTGTGGTCCCTGCAAGACGATTGAACCGATTGTCGAACAGCTCGCAGATGAATTCTCTGAAAAAGGTGTCAAGGTCGGTAAGGTTGATATCGATCAGGCCCCTGACCTGGCGATCAAATTTGCCATCCAGGGCGTACCCACCCTGCTCTTCTTCAAAGACGGAGAAGTTGTCGACAGAATGTCCGGTGCACACCCAAAACCCAATATCGAGAAGAAGCTCGCAACCATTAGCGGTTAGTTTTTAAGATCATGTCAGACGCCCTTAGAAGAAACGACCCGAATCGGGGTAAATCCGCGGTGAAGAGCTTTGCTTCTCCAGTTCGAATTCTCCCGTTACGTTTTGTTTCATACATCATTGTTTGCTGTACTGTTCTCACTTCATGTACGAACAGTTCATCAGATTCGCATCAATATAATGATGTCAGAATCGTCAGCGAGTCGTCACATCCGATACTTCCTGGGGCGTCTTCTGTTCAGAGATTCGGCTCCGATCGTCCGACCCGACCAGCAAATGAACGTATAAATGGCCCCGTGCTAGCCTACGATCTTCCAGCTGGATGGGTCGAAGTACCGCTCACCAGGATGCGACGACTCAACGTTCTCATCGGCGGAGATGCCTCAACTGAATGCTACCTGTCGATATTGCCTGGAGGCGGAAGTCTACGAGCAAACATCGATCGCTGGTGCAAACAAATGCAACAGGAACCGATCTCCGAGGAAGCACTGCTGGCATTACCGCGGATCGAGCTGCTGGGAGCCGCAGCAATTCGCTTCGAAATTGACGGTACGTTCTCAGGGGGTGTGTCAGGCAAACCAGTCGCAGATGCTCGGATGATCGTCCACGTACTGCCCATCGGAGACACGACTGTGTTCTTGAAGGCCACCGGACCTCGTGCACTGATCGAGAGTGAATCGGACACATTCACTGCATTCGCGGCCTCGATACGTCTCGATGGCCCCCAGTCCCAGTCCCAGACCCCGCCCAGTTATCTTCGCTGGCAGGTGCCCACCGATTGGCAAGTCGACTCCCCCCGTCCGATGCGGGAGGTCACCTTCGTTGCAGGGCAAGACACTCGCTGCTGGATCACCTTACTGGGTGGGGATGGAGGAGGAGCACTCGCCAACACCAACCGCTGGCTTGCAGAACTGGGTCAAGACCCGATCTCTCCAGCACAATTGGCACAGCTCCCTACCATGAAGATACTAGATGGCGATGCCATAGTCATCGAGAGCACCGGAACCTATTCCAGCATGGGAAGTCCACCTCAAGACGGTTGGGCACTGATTGGTTTGATCCGAATTCTTCCCGATCGAACAGTTTTCATAAAACTGGTCGGCCCTGCAGAAGAGGTTGAAGCTGCAAGAGATTCAATGTCGGAACTGGTCTCCTCACTGGAGGTGACCACATGAAACTCTTCGACAAGTTCCTGCGTTTGTTCGGATCACAGGGCCTGGCAGCTCTCTTGATGTTCTTCCTTCTGATTCTGACATTTCTCGGTACTCTCGAGCAGACAGAATCCGGTCTCTATCAGGTCCAGAAGAAGTACTTCGAATCGCTGCTAGTCACGGACGTCTTCGGCAAACCGTTTCTGCTCCCGGGCGGTTTGCTTTGCATGAGCATCTTCTCGGTAAATCTACTGGTTGGTGGCATCCTGCGGCTGAGAGTCAGCAGGCGCAATTTCGGTATTTTCGTCATCCATGTCGGGATTGCCGTGATGATGGCCGCAGGCCTCGTCAAGCTGGTCGCTTCCAATGAAGGATTCTTGACGCTGTGGGAAAATCAGGAATCCTCGGAATACGTCAGTCATCACAAATGGGAAGTGGCCGTGTTCGAAATCGACCAGAGTCCCATCGTCGAGTACCGGGTGAATCAGGATCGCTGGAACAGTGGAGATGGCAAAGTTCTACTCGCCCTGCAGCCTGGTTCCGATGAAAGAAACCCCGGAGGGCTTCCTTTCCAGCTAGAAATCAGCGGGGCACTCAAAAACTGTCGTCCGCTACCTGTGGGCCCCAACTGGCAACCAGACTCGCCAAAGATCGACAACTGGGCCCTGAGAAAGCTCGAATTGGAGTCAGAAAACGAGAGAAATATACCGGGTCTTCTGATGAGAATGAAACCTGCCGATGAACAGAACTACCCGGCTCAAGAATCACTTCTCTGGGGAGCACAGAACTACCCCTGGACCTTCGAGGTGGAAGATCGAACCTTCGCCGTGGTTCTTCGCAAGGTTCGACACTCGATGCCCTTCTCAATCCGACTCGACAATTTCGAGAAGGTAGATCACCCGGGAATTGCAACCGCCAAGGAGTACCGTAGCGATGTGACACAGAAGAGTTCCGGACCCGATCGTCAAATTCGAATCGAGATGAATGACCCACTGCGAGATCAGGGGTTAATCCTCTTCCAATCGAGCTGGGGACCATCGAATGCGGCCCCCGGTGACGAGCTTTACAGTGTCTTCGCAGTGGTCCGGAACCCTTCCGACCACTGGCCTCTTTATTCCTGTATCGTGATCGCCCTGGGAATGGCGATCGCTTTCATCCAGAAGTTCCTTAAATACGGCCAACAGCAAGCAAAGCGCATGAATCAGGACACCCCATGAGGATCACTACCAGAATCCTGTTCCTGTACCTGGGAATCACTCTCGGAGCTATCCCGGCCACGACCTGTTTATTTGGTCAAGAAGCCCCCATCCTCGTTCAACCAGCCGATGTCACCGTTCCCGGCCCCACAGTTGGTTCGGCGGATGTCACCGTGCCGACTCCGATCAATCAAAACGATAGCTCCGAAAAAATCTCCTCGGGACGAGTCCCCTGGTCCGATGAAATCCAGCAACTGGTCGCTCGGTGGCCCATGCAGCATGGTGGCCGGGTGAAACCATTCGACACCTTCGCAGGATTCTCGATGCTGAAGATCAACGGTAAGCGCTCACTGTCGCTCGATGGTGAGCGAATCGGGCCCATCGCATGGGCTCTCGATTGCATGCTTTATCCTGAAATCGCCAAGCACTACGAGTGTATCCTGATTTCCAATGCCGAGGTTCTCACGGCAATTGGCTTCGAAACTTCAGGTCGCAAACGCAGAGCACATTGGAGTTACAACGATCTTTTACCCAGCCTTGACTCGCTGTTTCGCAGAGCTCAGCTCATCTCGGAAAACGAACCTGAAGCCTCGAAGTGGACCCTGGTACAACGTCAGACGATTCAATTGGCCCAAAATATCCGCGCCCTCGAAGACTTCTTTCACTCTTTTGATACAGCCCGTCATGTGTTTCCTCTGGATTCAGTCGATGAGCTGAAGGCGATATTTGGCGATTCACCGGGAACCGGTTTCTCCGCCATCCTATCGGGAATCGATGATCTGGAAACGCTCGCTGATCGCGAAACACTGCTGGCATTGCCACCGGATCGGCAAACGATCGTGGTCAATGCGCTACAACAGCTCCAATCGGAACTGCTAATGCACATGCAGATTACTGATCGGGGTATTTCTTGGTACCCACCCGAACAGAAATTAGAGACCGAAGAGAAACTCCCCGTGATCTGGACCACGGCAAGTGCTGTTATCCAATCTGCATTGGCCGGGGAACCAGCTGATCGGCGAATCTCGGTACTGAACGCACTCGAATCGCTGCCGAAAACCCTCGATGATCGGATCGTCTTTCAGCAAAAAGCCACCGTGGTGCTCGATCAATTGTCGGCACTCGCCCAGCTTCACGATCAGCATGGTCGCATTTCAATGGAAGTTTCCTTCTACCGTATGGACTACTTCTACCGGGCTTTGATCTGTTTCATGCTCGCATTCGTGGTCGTCTGGATCGGCTGGTTGAAACCAGATTCCAGATTGCCCGTCAAAGCGAACTGGCTACTCAATCTTGTCGGGTTGGCACTACTGGTCACCGGGGTCGTCATTCGCTGTATCATCCAGGGCCGTCCTCCGGTCACGACCCTCTACGAAACCATCCTCTTCATCACATCATGTTGCGTGATCACTGCGCTCGTCATGGAATTTTACGATCGGAGACGGATCGCTCTGACCGTCGCCTCATTCCTCGGCGCTCTCGGGTGCTTCCTGTCGATGAGATACGAGCTAAAAGAGGCGGTCACGGCCGGCGATACAATGCCGAGCTTGGTTGCGGTTCTCGACACCAACTTCTGGCTCTCCACTCATGTCACATCGGTCACCCTCGGATATTCAGCGGGATTACTCGCCGCAGCCATCGCTCACATCTGGCTCATCGGAAAACTGCTGGGAATCCGCAAGAACGACAAGGACTTCTATCGCAGTATCACGCGAATGGTCTACGGCACCATCTGCTTCGGCCTTTTCTTCAGCATCGTCGGAACCATCCTGGGCGGGATCTGGGCCAATTACTCCTGGGGTCGATTCTGGGGCTGGGATCCGAAAGAAAATGGCGCACTGATGATCTGCCTGGCGGAGTTGATGATCCTGCATGCCCGCATGGGCGGCTTCATCCGTGACCACGGGTTGCACATTCTTGCAGTGATGAATGGCATGGTGGTGGCCTTCTCCTGGTGGGGAGTGAACCTGCTCGGTGTCGGGCTCCATTCATACGGCTTCACCGATGGTATCCTGGTCACGTTATTGCTCTTCTACGCCATCGAGGGAGGTGTCGTGCTGGTTTCGTTGATCCATCGCGGCATACAGCGCAAGATTTACAGCAGCGGTGGCCCGACAACATCCACCACGACATGACCGTTTCCCTCCAGGACCCTCTCGGCTGCGTCGTCTTTGATCTCGATGGCACCCTGATCGACTCCATCGGAGAAATTGCTGACTCCGTCAATACCATCCGAAAAGACCGGAATGCCAGGGAACTTCCCGTTGCTGATGTCCGTGGTGCAGTGGGTCATGGTGCCAGGGTTCTTTGCCAACGGATTCTCGCCGACATCCTGGAGCCGAGCGAATCGATCGACGTTCTCTTCCATCAGTTCCGTGCCACCTATATCCAGATCGCCAGTGACACCTCACGCGACATCTGCTGGCTACCCGGAGCGCGCGATTTACTCGGTTATCTGCAACAAAGGTCAATCCCCATCGCGATTCTCACCAACAAACCTCGAACCGTTACCGATGCCCTGCTACCGCGTCTCGAAGACGGCATCCAGTGGTCTTCCATCATCTGCCCCGAAGATGCAGGGGCTCCCAAACCAGATCCAAAGGGTCTCCAGTTGATCCTCGAAAATCTGAACTGCCCGGTGGAAGAAGCTCTTCTGGTCGGCGATTCTGCTGTCGATTTCGCAACCGGGGCTGCGGCGGGAGTCCGGACTGTCGGTCGACGCGATGGATATGGTGTCGCCGCTCCCCCAGAACCCGATTTATGGGTCGATGAATTGACCGAGCTGATTCCGAATTGAGGTACTGAATTGGGATCTCCGATGACCGGCAAGCGTAAACTTCGCCGTTCTTTTTCCGATGACCAGGAGCGCCTTTGCCTGGGCAGTCACCTGTCCGTCTCGGGCGGATCGTGGAAAGCGGTCAGGGAAGCACAGGAACTGGGTCTCCGAAGTCTGCAGATTTTCACCAAAAATGCCAGTCGCTGGATCCAGCGCCCCATCGAACAAAAAGAAGTGCACCGCTTCCGAGAAGAGATGGAAAAGTGGGGTCCTCATCCAGTGACCAGTCACGATTCCTACCTGATCAACCTCGCTTCTCCCAAAGAAGAGCTGTTTCAGAAGTCGATCGACGGGTTCAGTGATGAAATCGAACGGGCTGAGCTACTGGGGCTCGATTTCCTGGTGATGCATCCCGGTGCCCATGTCGGCAGCGGCGTCGATGTCGCCATCGAACGAATCGCCGCCGGTATGACGGAGTGCTTTCGGCGAGTCCCCCACGTCAAAACGCGTATTCTGCTGGAAAATACAGCTGGTGGAGGATCGACGATGGGGCGTTCCTTCGAGGAGTTGCGCGATCTTCTCGATGCCATCGACACCCCGGAACGAACCGGAACCTGTCTCGACACCTGTCATATGTTTGCCGCCGGCTATGAACTGAGAACCGAATCCGGTTATCAGCAAACAATGAAAAATCTCGATCGGACGGTCGGAGCTCGACGTGTCTTCGCCCTGCATCTCAACGATAGCAAGGGTGATCTGGGTAGCCATCTCGACCGCCACATGCATATTGGAGATGGTCTCATAGGGCGAATAGGCTTCGAATACATCATCAATGACGACCGCTTCGGAGGAATTCCAAAGATGCTGGAGACTCCCAAGGAAAACGACATGGACCGCAAGAACCTGGCGCTTCTGAAACGCCTCGGAAAGAAGAAAGTAGCCAGCAAATGAACGAATCCGATCAAGAGTGGATCTCGCTCCTTCAAGGTGGAACTGAAGCCATCAGAATTGCCGCCCAGAAGCTGGAATCTTCACAAATCTCGCCGCGTATCATTCCGGTTCCCGGAGGCTGAGGAACCAAATTGATCCTCGCGGTCGCGAAGAAAGATGCTCCCGGGGCGGTCGCCCTTCTGCAGCAAATAGCACAACAGGAATGGGACGGTACAACTGACACTGCCGACGAACCGGTCGTCGAAGGTGCCTGCCCCGCCTGTGGTACCGTCTCCAAGGAGTCCGACGAAATCTGCTCCGACTGCGGACTCCGGCTGAGGTGATCCTTCCGAGAAAGGGAAACTGATGAGCTCAATCCTGCTTGTGCTGACGATGCTCTGTGCGAATCCAGCAGTGGGAGTCGCTGTCATCCCTGCGTCTGAAGCATTGTCCGGGGTTCAGGATCCACAGCCGAACGAACGACAGCGCAAACAACAGTTGCGTGGCGAGTACGGACGCTATCGCGCCAACAATGATCTCACCTATTACCATCTCGACATCCGTGTTTCACCCGAGTCCAAATCGATACGCGGCAAGGTGACCGTTGGTTTTCGGATGTTGTCGGACGACAACCGCATCCAGCTCGATCTCAACAGCGAACTCTCGGTCGACAAGATCGTGCTCGATTCTCAGGAACTCCCCTACCAACGCGAGTTCAACGCTGTGTTCATCGATCATCCGGATGGATTCAAAGCGGGTAAAGAATACAGCCTCGACTTTCATTATTCCGGAAACCCAAAAAGCAGCAGTCGTTTTGGTGGCATCAGCTTCGAGGAGGATCCGGCCGGTCGGCCATGGATTTACACCGCATGCGAAGGACCAGGATCAAGTTACTGGTGGCCCTGTAAGGACCAGTGGCGTGATGAGGTTGAGAATATGGACATCAGTGTTGCCGTCCCCAACGGACTGACCGATGTTTCCAACGGTCGATACATGGGCAAGGAAGATCTGGGAGACGGGTACACGCGCTGGAAGTGGCGTGTTCACTATCCGATCAACTCCTACAACGTATCGATCAACATTGCCGCCTACGAACACTTTTCTGATCAGCTCGGTGAACTGACCCTCGACTACTACGCCCTGCCAGAAGACCTGGAAAAGGCCAGGAAACAATTCGCCCAGGCAAAACCGATGATGGAGGCATTCCTGCACTACTTTGGCGAGTACCCCTTCATCAAGGATGGCTACAAGCTGGTACAGGTCCCCTATTCCGGCATGGAACACCAGTCCGCCGTGACTTACGGCAACGGATTCACCAACGGCTACCACGGCAATGACTGGACCGGTGTCGGTGTCAGCATGAAGTTCGACTTCATCATCATTCACGAAAGTGGTCACGAGTGGTTCGGCAACGCCGTTACGGCAGCCGATGTGTGCGATATGTGGATTCACGAAGGGTGGACCACGTATCTCGAGTGCATGTACGTCGAGAAGTTGTTCGGCTACTCAGACGCCTTGAAGTACATCAACGGTTATCAGGGAAAGGTTTCCAATCGGCGACCGATCATCACGGAGAGAGGCAAGCATCAAGAACCTCCCGGCGACCAGTACTTCAAGGGGGCGTTGTTTCTCCACACTCTGCGCAACGTGCTAAGAGACGATGACAAGTGGTGGGCGCTGGTGCGCGAGGTCTACGACACGTTCAAGTACCAGAGCATCGAGACCGCCGACATCGTGAAACTCTTCAACAAACAATTCGGGAGAGACCTCCAACCGGTGTTCGATCAGTATCTGCGCCATGCAAAACCGCCGCTTCTCGAACTGGTCTTCGATGACGCCAAACAAAGCGTGTCCTATCGCTGGAAGACGGACGTACCAGGTTTCAATATGCCGATCCTGGTCGGAGAAAGAGCGACCTGGCAGCAGATCTCACCGACCACCGAGTGGCAGACCCTGTCGACCGAGCTCGGCCAGGAGCGCTTCGAGGTGGCGACCGACCTGTATTACGTGAAAGTGACCAAGCGGCCGCGGAAAAGCGACTGAGGGCTGATTCCCGAACTCAAAGGGAAGCCCGTTGAGTATTTGAACGAGACCGACTCCTGTCAGATCGAACCGTCGGTGGACGGGACAAGCACGTCAGACACCTCCGATGATCCGGTCGTCGAAGGTGCCTGCCGCGCTTGTGGTACCGTCTCTGATGGTCGTACCTTAGCTGTGTCCTATCGGGTCGATTCCCGTGCCACCATCAAGGCATAGGCAATCTCCGCTGTACGCGGATCGACATCACTACGTCGAATCAACTGCGCAAAACCTTCCTGATCTCCCGAGGGCCAGGTCATGGCACAAACTCGAAGCGCCATGCATCGAACCGAAAGAGCGGGATCGGTCTGAGCAATTCGTTTCAGCCCTTTGGCCCACAATTGTGGAATCTGATCTCCTCTGCCAATCCCACCCTGGCTGGCATAGAGCATCAAATTTCGATACGACTCCGACTCGGGCGTATCTCCCCGCAGATAAACGACCTCTTCGAGATCAAGTTCGGTCCCGCGCGAAAAACTCTTGAGCAGTGCAGAGCCCCGGTATTCCTGCCGCAACATCCAATCGGCGGTCTCATCGATCAGCTCGACCAGTTGATCCCCTTCGACCTGCCCCAGAACCGACTCCAGTACCGGGATGCTGTCCTCTGCACGAACCGACTCCACCCACTCTCTCGCCGCCACCGGATCCGAAGCCAGTGAACGTCCGACGGTGCGAAGAGCGACTCCGCGCAGAGTCGAGTTTTCGGACTGTACCCATTCGCGAGCAATGACCAGCGCATCGGTACCCAGATCGAGTAATGAATGCTCCAGCAGCTGCTGTAATCGCAAACGGCCATTTTCATCAAGCTTGACGGGGCCATTTTCGAGCAGGGCGGCCAGTTCCACCGAATGCCATGGCTCCAGCACATTTTCCATCTGAAGAAATCTCTGGAAGTAGTGTGCCTTCGGATGACCTTCGATCCACAACTCGGCCATCCACAAGATGGTACCGGCGCGATCATGCCACAGTGACTCCAGCCCCTCGGGCCAGGATCCTCCTCCGACATGATCCGGGTCGAGAGTCAAGGCGGTGGCGAGAGCTACCAGTAACGCATCTTGTTCATTCTGGCTGCCATCCAGTTCCAGGATCAAGGCGAGCAGTCGATCTCCCATACCGGGTTCGGCCGACAGCAGTGCCAGGATCGCCGCAGAGGGATCTTCCCCTGAATGACCGACCGCGATCAGATCGTCGAGAGTAGTGCGCCATGCAGGAATCTCCACCGGCGATTCCTCGATCGACCCTTCCAGCTCGTCCGACTGGATGCTGGCGGCAATTCCGCGCTGCTGATCTTCCTTCAGTCCCTCCGTCGAGAGTTGATCGGAAGCAACACCGACAGGCGAAACTACCACCTGGATGATCGGTTCATCCTCCTCCACCGGAGGCTTGATTCCTTGCGGTGGCAGCGTCGCAATACCGAAGATGCCGAACGTCAGTAGCAGCAGCAACGACAGGGTGATCTTACGGTTCCAGCTCATCCCCTGAATATTTGGCTTCATCTTGTCACTCCGTTCCATGTTGACTCAATCCAAACCTTCGTTGCAGGGCCCAGCCGGCTGCTGACCCGGACAGGGAGAAGCGATGTAACTGACGACCTCGCCAGTTCTTCTCGGTGTACCGACAGGACGACAGTCCTGATCCCAGCAGATGATGAACCAGCGAGTGCATTCGCATTCGAGAACCTGCTGCAACTCGGGCAAGACAACCTCCGTCAGGATGCAACATCCTTCCTTGGCAGCGGGAACACCACGCGGAGGCTGGATGAGAATCCACAAGGGACACTGGTCTTGCACCAGTTGAATCACCACACCCAGCTGCCCCAGCAGCAAACGTAGCGGAGTTCCCACACAATCATTGGTCACGGGACAAACGGCCTGCTGCCCCTCGGTCCAGACCGTTCCAATCGAAGGGCAATCTCCAACACAGGAAACTTCTGGTGGAACCGAACCGTCGGTGGACTGGGCCAACCCGACCGTGCACAGGGTCGTCATCAACAGCAGCACAGCGGCAGCAAAAAACTGACGTGATCGATACGGCAAACTGATCTGATCCGGAGGCAGAAATAATCCTGCTGGATAAAAGGCACTGGAGCTCATGGCATCTCACTTTCCTGGAATCTTCTCGCCAGAACTTCATAATCCGCATGGCGGACAACTCATCGAGAAGTGATCTGCGGCGATGAACCGCATCCGGACAGGTGGAGCAGTGACGAATCGAGGAAGGGCGGGGCCCATCCGGGATGATCAAGACAGGGTCGGATCAGATCCTAGACCGGCGGGGGA
This sequence comes from Planctomycetota bacterium, assembly GCA_002711105.1. Classification (GTDB taxonomy): domain Bacteria; phylum Planctomycetota; class UBA8108; order UBA1146; family UBA1146; genus UBA1146. The sequence continues at coordinate 56,605 of PAIH01000037.1, read as the reverse complement.
GCCTCGACCTGGAGGGTCAGTTTGATCGGTAACGAGAAGGTGCGAATGCGCTCATCGGCTCGATAGAGGCCACCGACCAGGCGCAGTCGAATCACATATTCTCCCTCAAGATCTTCTCCAACCCGGAACGTAGTGGAGGCACCGAAATCCCCCACCAGTTGATCGATATCGGCGCCGAGATAATCGCCAGCGCTGTTTTCAGAAAACTGCCACGGCCCTTCGCGGGTCAAAACCGTGACATCCTGGCCAGCCTCGCGGATCTGCAATCCAGTCAGCTGGATCCGACTCTCGAATGCCGGTCGATCCAGTAGACCAGCTTTCAGGAAATCGCTGAACTCACTGCTGCTATTGGTGAAGGTACCGCGAGCGACTTCCAGATGGTCCTTGCTGTCGAGCACGATGTAGGTCGGGTTGGCGTAATACCCGGACAGCTCGATCTGATGACCGCGATAGCTCGCTTCGATCTCGCTGTTGGCGTCATCGGTGAAGACCTCGAACAACTCGTACTGACCGAGCAACTGCTCGACCTCTTGCTGACGGAAGATGCCATTTTCCATCAGCCGGCAGTTCTGTCAGGTGTGGCCAGTGAAATTGATGAAGATCGGTCGCGGGCTGCGACTCTTTTCTTCGATCTCTTGCTGAAGCTGAGTCATCTGCTCCGAAAAATCGAGCGGATGATCTCGATCAAGAACCCGCCACGGCAAGTGTTGTTTGGCATGAATACTCGGCACCAGCAGTTGCGCTTCGAGATTTTCATTGAGGCGGTAACCGGACATGGCATAGAAGCAGTTGATGGCACAGACAGCAGTCAGTGCCAGCAACAATCCTCGCCCGAATGAAATCGACGTGACCGGTGAATCGTGCGGGAAGCGTAGCTTACCGAGCAGATTGAGAAAGAGCGCCACGAACGTCAGACCCCAGATCGCCATGATCACCTCGCGGTTGAGGAGCTCACCAAACTGCCAGTAGGTCGCCACCGCACTGAGAAACTTCCACGCCGCTAACAGTTCGATAAAACCGAGGATCACCTTGACCATCGACAGCCAGCCGCCGGAGCGAGGCAATCCGGTCAACGCCTTGGGGAACAGCCCCAGGATCACAAAGGGAAGAGCGATGGTGCTGCTGAAGGCGAGCATTCCGACCGCTGCAAAGCCGGGGCCTTCTCCCGCCGCCAGCGCCAGTAACGCCGCGACGATGGGTCCGACGCAGGTGAAGGTCGTGATGCTGAACACCAGTCCCATCACCAGCACACTGGCAGCACCGCCGCCGCCTCCGCCTCCACCGACACGATTGCGAATCCACGCCGGCAACTGGATGTCGTAGTAACCGAACAGGCTGAAACCAAACACCACGAACAGCACCCCGATGGCGAGATTCACATATCCATTGGTGGCCATGAAGTTGGCACCCTCTTCACCGAGAATTGCCGACAACAGGAAACCGAGAGCGGTGAAGGAGACGACGATTCCAGCACCAAACAGTAGTGCCAGTCCCAGCACCCGGGCTCGACTCTCATGCGCTTGCTTGGTGAAAACACTGACGGTGATGGGAATCATCGGATAGACACAGGGAGTGACCAGCGCTAGTAGCGCACCGCTGATGGCGAGCAAGATCACACCCAGTAAGCCCTGCTCCTCGGCGGAGCCACGTACGTCCTTGCGAATTGCCGGAATCCGGTATCCGTCATCGACGGACCCCTCCAGTTCAAATCGAATCAGATCGCCGGAGCGTACCCGAGCCGCACTGAACGAAGCCGTGACCTGGATCTCTCCATCGTCGACCTGCCCGGTGGCCGCTGACTTGACGGAATCAATCGGACTTCTGACTTCTGTACCTGAATTGGTCCTCGCCTCACCATGCAACACCGGAATCTCCAGCGTCACCTGATCTGGCGGTAGACAGATCTGCGCATCGCACACCACGTATCGGATGGTGATCGGGATGATGTGTTTGTCCCCGGTCAGATCGGCCGGTGCCTGGACCGGGATGCGGAAGATCGCTTTCCTCTCATGCTCGATACTGATGGCATTGAGCATCGGACTGTGGCGTGAGTGTGCCGGAGTCTTTTCGATGGGGTCACCGAGCTTGAAGGAGTGCGAATCCGGCACCGCGAAGGTCGGCGGTGGACCGAGGCCTGGATCCATCTCCAGACCGTAGATGTGCCAGCCACGCTCGATGGCAGCTTCGATCTCGATGAAGAAGTCTGCCCCGGCTGTCACTCCAACCACTCCGGTACCTCGCCAGGAAACCGGAGAGTCGAGCGAGCTGGCGGACACCGTCAGTGATTGGGTTGCACTGTCGGCTCCAGCCTTCGCTGTACCGACATGGACGGTGGCTTCCACCGTCGCGTTGGCCGCGTCGAGACATTGATTGGCATCGCAAGCCTGATAAGTGATATCGACGATCACCTTGCGGGGCCCATCCGCCGCATCATCGGGAACCTTGAGAGGAATCTTGAACTCGACATTTCCTTCGTGTTCAGAGATCAGACCTCCTACGAGCACATCTTCTCGCTCATGAGGAGTAGGTTCCTGGATCGCTCCCGGCATCTGCAGGTCTCCACAGGAAACGACATACAGCGTGGTCGGAATCCCCAGTTCCGGATCCATGTCGAAACTGTAGATATGCCAGCCACGCTCGACCTTGGCCACGACGGTGACTACCACCTCCGAACCGGGACGGGCGGCCTTGACATCGACGGCGGAAAAACTGACGGGATTCAAATCGCTGCCGAAACCGTCGAAGCCACCCAGTTCAAACGGATCCTGTGCCGGCAAACCCGACCAGCCCAATCCGCAAATCAAAGTGATGAGAGACAGAGCCACCCCGGTCCGGGAGAGAGAACGACGAACAGGTCGGTGCTGACACCACTGCATCATTCGACAGAACCATTCACGATGCCGAGAGCGGCACAGATTTCATCGGCGGGGAAGGGGCCTCCGCCGGGGGTGTAGGCTCGAACCCACTGATTTCCGACCACCAGGAAAGGAATCCCCTTTTTGCCGGTCTTGGCTTCCAGAAGTTCCGCCGCATCGGGGTCTTCCGAGATATCGATTTTCTCGTAAGCGACTTCATGCTGATCGAGAAAACGGATCGCACGAGTGCAATCGGGGCACCAAGAGGCGCTATAGAGCTGAATCTGAGCGTTTTCTGCCATGGATTCCTTCCGGGTCGGGATTTTATCATGGCCCTTTCCCGGTGGCGATACGCCTTGCTTGGATGAGCGAGCCCCAGCCGGATATCCTGACGAGACGGAAACCAGCCAGGTTCCCTCTTTTCGAGTTTTCGAGTCGTCGAAGGGCAATTGTCATGTCGAGTTTCCGTGAGCAATTCTCCATCGGAAAACACTCCCTGGCCGCCCCTGTGTGGATCCTTGGCCCCGACGTCATCGAGAACGAGGGTTTTGCTTTCGAGGTCGCCGACGTCATCGCCGAGATTGCCCAACGCAAGCAACTATCGGTCATTTACAAGGCCAGTTACGAGAAAGCCAACCGCTCCAGTGCCAGTTCCTTCCGTGGTCCCGGCATCGAACGGGGACTCGAGGTTCTGGCCCGGATTCGCGAGCAAACGGGACTCCCCGTCACCACCGATGTCCATTCCGAAGAGCAGGCGAAATTGGCGGGGGAAATCGTCGATGTGTTACAGATTCCCGCTTTCCTGTGTCGACAGAATTCTTTGCTGGAGACCACCGCAGCGACAGGACGGGTGGTCAACCTGAAGAAGGGTCAATTCCTGTCGCCGTGGGATATCGCATCTCGAGTCGAGGTTCTTCAGCAAGCAGGGGCCGCCGATGTCTGGATCACCGAGCGAGGATCCTCCTTCGGTTACCACCGCCTGGTCAACGATTTCCGGTCCATTCCCCTGGCGCAACAGACGGGAGCTTCGGTCATCTTCGACGCCACCCATAGTGTACAAACACCGGGAGGACCAGAGGGCGTTTCCGGGGGAGAACGTCACTTCATCCCGGTACTGGCGCGAGCGGCAGCAGCAGCTGGCGCCGATGGGTTCTTCCTGGAGGTCCATCCCGATCCTGATCAGGCCCTCTGTGATGGCCCCAATGCACTACCCCTCGATCACCTCGAAAATTTTCTCGAACACATCATCCCCGTGACTCGCACAGTTCGTGAGCTACCGGATCTAGATCTTTGAACGCTTCGGCGTCCACTTCCTGGTGCGTCCGTGTCGTGATCCCGGCACTCGATGAAGAACAATCCATCGGCACCGTCATCGATGCGATTCCGCGACAATGGGTCACCAGCATCCATGTTGCCGACAACGGCTCTCGTGATGCCACTGCCTCGATAGCCCGACAGCATGGAGCCCGAGTCATCGAGGAACCTCAACGCGGTTACGGCAGTGCCTGTCTGGCCGCAGTAGCAGACATTGTCGAGGTGGAGCCAGACGCTGAAGGAGAAATCATCGTTTTCCTCGATGGTGATCTGTCCGATGATCCGACTCAGCTGGGGGAACTGATCTCCCCCATCATCGATGACCAGGCTGACCTGGTCATCGGCAGTCGTGTGCTCGGCACCAGCGAACCCGGGGCACTTTCGCCTCAGCAACGGCTGGGGAATTTACTGGCGACCTTTCTCATCCGCCGGCTGTTCGGTTTCCACTACAGCGATCTGGGACCGTTTCGAGCGATTCGGAGGGATCGTTTCGAACAACTCGGCATGCAGGATCAAGACTTCGGCTGGACGGTCGAAATGCAGGTCAAGGCGGTCCAGAGCCGATTTCGTGTCCGGGAAATCCCGGTCCCGTACCGCCGACGAATCGGTCAATCGAAGATATCGGGCACGGTACTGGGTTCCATCCGTGCCGGGGTAAAGATCTTGCGGGTGATTTTTCGTGCCGCGCTGTCAGGGACTCGACCGGAAGTCACTGATGCGTCACTCTGTTCCGTTGGGAAGAGGTGAGGTGATGGATGGCATCTCCTGTGACCGCTGTGGCAAGGGACTGCTCATCGATGAGGAGGTTCGGTACCAGGTTCATATCGTGGTTCAGGCAGCCTACGACCCGATGGAGATCACCCGGGAAGATCTTGAGAAGAGCGGTCACTTCGACTGGAAAACCCTGATGGAAAGTCTGTCGCAACTGACGGAAGAGGAAGCCCAGGACCAGATCCATCGTGAACTTCGTTTCGATCTGTGCCCGCCCTGTCAGAAGTTGTACCTCACAACACCGTTGCCAGGATTGACCGAAGGTCGGTAAGTCCCGTTCAAACGGCAGGAATCCGGCACTTCCACAACGATGTCTCCGACCACTCGCCCCGCCACGTTTCGTACCTGCGGAGGCTGTTCCTGGAGCCACTGCTCAAGGGTCGCATCGTTGATCCAGTTCAATCCGTGCAGCAATGGTGGGATTGCATGAACCAGACCGCGATCATTCCCATCGAGAGTTTTGATCGCCAGTGAGCCTTTCGCCCCCCAGATCGCCATCACTCCTTCAGCACCTTCCTTGGCCCGCATCTTTCCACGCAAATAAGAACTCCAGCGCAAAGGCAATCGTCCTTCACCACTGAATGCTTTCGGATGGGAATCGATCGCATCGTGAATCTGGTCGACACGATCGAGAAGACCTGAGCGAGTCAGAAAATCTCGATCACCCAGGTTCCGGAACGCGTGTGCCATCGCCAGAACCGGGACGTGATAGGTGGGAGCCCCGCAACCATCGACGCCAAGCCGCGAAGAATCCAGAATCTCACCCGTGAATAATTCAAGGATGGCTCGAATCGATCTTTGCAGGGGGTGATCTGGCTCTAAATAACCTTCGATCGGAAATCCTTGAGCCACACAGGCCAGCAACATCCCGGTGTGCTTGCCTGAGCAGTTATTGCAGGTCGCATCAAACACGCCGCCGCTGGCCACGATCTTGTTCTGCTCGCTCCTCGAGAAGGGGGAATGAATCCCGCAGCCGAGGTGACCGACGGTAAGCCCGCCCCGCTCCAACAGAGCACGCACCAGATCACGGTGAATCTGCTCTCCGGCGTGACTGGAACAGATCACGGCCAGTTCTCTCGGAGCTATGGAGAAGGCCTCGCCGATACCCCCACGGAGCATCGCCAGAGCCTGGAATGGTTTCGCGACCGATCGGAGATAGGTACCAAAATCCACCGAACCGAACATCTGAGCTGGACCGTCAAGGGGAGCAGCTATCGCCACTGCCTCATGCAGGGACTCCTTACAAGGCCCTCGACTAACGATGGTCCTGATGTTGACGTTTCCAGGCGAACTCAAAAGGGCCTCCAGCCGGGTTTTTACTCCCGGCCGTCAGCCTCCTCGTCTGGAACGGGGAGTGGAGGCGCAGGAGATCTCTCTTTCCCACCACTGTCTGCACGCGCTTCGAGTAAATCGAGGCGCTCTCTTACATCGTCCCTTGCAGGAGGGCTCTCCGCCAGTGTTCTCAGGGACCGAACCAGGGCTGGATCGCTCTCCAGCGGCGGACGTTTCTCGATGCGCTGGAGCAGCCAATCCCACGGATCTCCCGGTAAAAGGCGCTCAACGGGCGGATTCGCCTCTTCCAGGGCTATCCCCTCCAAATATGCACGAAAAGCGGCCGTGATCCGCTCGGTATCTCCCTGCACAAGAGCCTCCTCGACCGACAGACGACTCTCGATTTCGGTCCTCACACCACGGATCTTCCACCCTATAATTTGCAGATCTGTCGGCAGAGGATCCTCTCCGAACAGGCCGATGCTGGCGATGACCTCGTCGAGAATCACGCGCCATTTCTCGGTCGGAACCTCTCCCAGCACGGCCAGATCTACGATCATCCCCTCGATGCGTAACGCCTGGAGCAAGATCCACTGCTCGAACCGACCGGGACTTCGAGTCCGGATATCGGTCGGTTGCCCCTTGGCCTGCAACGCTTCTACCACCCCACTGCTACGAAGTGCCTTGTCGTACCAGGGGTATCGATTCCCTGATTCATCGACCAGTAGACGTCGTGCCAATCCCAGCGAAGGATCGGTCGGAATCATCGCAATCGCATCGGCCAGAGCGGTCGGATAAAGGGCATCCGAATCTGGGAGTTTCATCAAAATCTCGATGAAACCCAGATGTGAGCGAGGCCCGCCAATTGAACGGATCATCGTCAGCGCGGCTTTGCGCTCCATCTCGGAATCGCCATCCTCGCCGAGAACGAGTCTCGTCAGCATCGGAATCGCTTCTTCGACCCCGAGCCGTCCGATCCCATTGATGGCCAGCGCCCGGATGTTGTCACTGGTCGACTCCTGCAGGAGATCGCCATAATAGGAAAGTACCTTCTCCACCGCGTCATCTGGGATTTCACCAAACACCAGCGTTTCCAGCACCGCCTCCTGCAATTCAGCCACTTCACGAGCGATCGAACCGAGTAAGTCGACAGTACGAGAGGTGCAACCGATCGCTCGCGCGGCCGCAATCAAACGTCGCAGTTCCCCCGTGTCGGTCTCCTGCCCACGAGCCGGTCGAAAACGCTCAAGGGCATCATCGACCGCTCGCGCCACCGGAGCACGCAACGTCGTCGCCATCTTCAAAGCCTCGCGGGCGATACGCCTCTCTCCGTTTGCCGATCCGGGAGTCAGTGTCTCGATCCTCAGCATGAGAAGTTCCACCACCTCCGGGTCTTCACGAAATGAAGTCATAAGAGAGAGCGCACCGAAGGAGGCCACGGCAAGTTCTTGACGTTCAGACAGCGCTACCGTTGCGTTGAAATCATCCAGATGAGAAATAAACTGCAGCAAACGATCCCGCACCGGTAACAATAACTCTTGCAACGCTTCCGGTTCGATTTCCGAACCTTCTTTCTGCAACTCCCGGGCGAATCTACCGCACTCGATAAGCGCTATCGAACGAACAGCCACAGGTTCAGTATCGCGCATCGAATCGAGCAACCAGGAGCGATACCGGTGCGGGGCAACTTCACGAAGCAATCGATTGGCCCGCTCCCAGGTCTTCAGTTCCTGTGCCTGAGCGATCAGTCGCTGACGCTCCAGGATACCGCTGATAATCGGCTGATCGCGGTTGTCGTCCCACCACTGGACCCACTCGGAATGCTCCAGATCCAGTTCGAGGAAGGACGAAAGTGCCTTCACCAGAGCCGCGGAAGATCCCTCCGGCTCGGTGGCCAGCCTTCCGATGGTGACTTCCACCGTCCTCCTGGGATCTCTCGCTGCCAGGATCGGCAGTAGACGGGTGATGAGGAGGGCGTCTTTTCCGACCGATAATTCGGTCAACAATCGCTCGAGGATCTCGGCATCAGCAGACCAAACCCGGAAGTTCCTCTCGACCTCGCTCAAAAATGGCCAGTTTGCATCCTGGCGCAATAACACCAGCAATATCGGTATTCCGCTGCTACTGGCTCGAATCAGGCGGTCCTGCAAGATGGTGCGAGTTCTGTCTGGATTTTGTTGTGAATGTTCGGTCAGCAGTTCGAGCAGCAATGTGCCAATCCACGGCGGAGGATCACCGGCCTCGATCCTCGACCCGAGCAGAGTCAGGGCCCGAACCCAATCTGCCGATTGCTCCGATGCAAAGTAGCCGATGATTTCTTGATGAAGCTGTTCGTCAGGATCCTGCGGCTGCTCCTGCTCGGCCTCGGGATCCTGCGGCGGGACAAATTCGGTGCCCAGTTCGTTGGCAGGATTGGTCGAGTCTGTTTCAGGTGTGTCTTGACCTGTGAGCAGAACTGGCAGAAGGATCGAAATGGCCAGCACTAACGCAGACGTAAGAATCAACCGTCGGCAACTACAAATCAGAAGACGGCAAGGTCCTTCACCATAAATCACCAATGACTGATCCCTCATGCAGAACTTCCCCGACTCACTTCCTGACCCCCCCTGGTCCCGCTTCACCCCCAGGATCTAAAAGAGACCCGAACTGAAATTGTCATCCGGCGGCGGGAGGTCCACCAATTTGTCTTTGCGAGTAGATTTCTCCTGTTCGGCTTCCTTACCGAGGAATTCAGCCTCTCCGGACTCCTGCGGCAAGGGCGGAACGTTACTTGCTACTTTTTCCTCCTCGGCTGGACCCCGCGGTCGAGATCTTGGGCGGGTGGGGCTCACTTGTTGTTCTTGATCTGCTCCACCGCCTGAATGGACCACTTCGATCTGTTCGGCATCCTTGGTCTTCTCGGTCTCCTCCTGGATCTCGAAATGTTGGTCAAACGCAACCAGAACCTGATCCTGAATCTGCTCACGAAATTCGGTCAGGATCGGGTGGGCAATGTCTGCGTGAAGCTTCGTTCGTCCCCGTTCCACTTCCTCGGAGAGTTCGCGCGGAACCGAAGAACCACAATTGTTGCAATACTGGCTTCGGACCACGTTCTTGAAGCCACAACCGGGACAGCGAATTGACAACTTCCGGCTCGGCATTGCGATGAAGAGGCCTTTGTTACCCTCGATGATCCTGATATCCCTGACCACAAAGCAGTCGTCAAAGGTGACACTACAGAACGCCCTCAACTTGTCATCGCGATTTCCGACGGGACTGATTCTCACTTCGGTAATATCCACTCGGAATCTCCTCTCCGGCGTCGATTCAAACTGTGCTGGCCCAGCAGTTCTCTACTCGGCCGGGGTCAAGAGAGGAACCGCCACGATCTTGACCGGGGGCGGTTCGGATGTCGCACCTGAACCGGCAACCTCAAGAAATTGAAGTCGGAGGATTTCTGCATCCTCGGCCAAGTTCGCCGGATCCAATGCTGCAACGATGAAGCAGGAACCACTCCCGGTCATCGTCCAACGCCCTGGAGTCACGAGCTCAAGGGTGGCAGCAATCTCACTCATGCACGGCTCAATCCGCCTGGCTCCGTCCAGTAAACGGTTATGAAGGGAATGCACCCAAGCCGCTCTCTCCTGAAAGGATCCTACAGGGAAATTGCGCTGGGAATCGCCGGAAGTCAAGTGTTCGCTTAGGGCTGCGTACACTGCAGAGGTTTCCAGACCGATCTCAGGAAAAATCAAATGGAAACAAACCGGGTCTCCGCCCAAAAACGGGCCGGAAAACGGCTCTATGATCTCTCCCCTTCCGGTGGCCAGTGCTGGCCCGCTACCGAAAAAGAAGGGCACATCGGAGCCGATCAAAGCACCCTGTTGCTGCAATTCCTGCCGACCTCCCGGTGCAGGGAAAAGTGCATCGAGAAGCACCAGCATGGCGGCGGCATCGCTGCTACCACCCCCCAGTCCCGTCCGTGGCGGGATCTTCTTGGTCAGTTGAATCTGTAACGGTGGAATCGATCTGGTCTGACGGGCGCTGTGCAACGCCTTCAGAACCAGGTTGTCAGCCGAGGTGGGAACGTCGATCCCTTTGACCGAAAGTCGATCAGCAGCGCCAGACACCGTTACTTCGAGTCGATCGCAAAGTGCGATGGGGGCCAACAAAGTCTCGACTTCGTGAAACCCATCTTCACGACGACTCAGGACCTCTAGCCACAGATTTACCTTGGCAGCTGCCCAGGCCCAACCGCCAGCCGCTTCCAATCCGTGTTCGATGAGAGGATATCGATTCACCGCGGCTCCAGCTGGATGTTGTCGATCAGACGTACTCCATCGATCGTGGCAGCGACGCAGATCACCGCACCACGGCCAGGTTCGATCCGTTCCAGCGCCACCAGATGATCCCGGTCCACCACCTCGAAGTAATCCAACTCCACGGCAGAGCTATAGAGAGCAGTCGCCTGCTGGCGGATCTGAACCGGGCACTCCTCGCCTTCCATCCACAGCTCACGGGCACGAAACAGAGATCGAGACAGAGCCAGCGCTTCTTTCCGCGCAGCAGGATTCAGATTTACGTTCCGACTCGACATCGCCAGCCCATCGGCTTCCCTGACGATGGGACAGCGAACCACCTCTAGATCGAGATCGAGGTCTCGAGTCATCCGTTCGATGTTGACCAGTTGCTGGTAGTCCTTCTCTCCGAAGTAGGCTCTGTCTGGCTCGAATAGATGAAACAGTTTGAGAACGATGAGACAGACTCCGGCGAAGAAGTGCGGGCGAGACTCACCACATAGCTGGGCCGACAGGGAAGGCAACTCGATCCGGGTCGCAAAGTCATCGGGATACATCTCGTCGCTGTTACCGAACCAGACCAGATCCACTTCCTCAGCACGGGCAATCTCGAGATCCTGATCTCTGGTGCGCGGGTAGTTGCTGTAATCCTCGCCGGGACCAAACTGTGTCGGGTTGACGAAGATGGTCAGAGCCACCAGGTCACATTGCTGTCTGGCCCGACGGATCAAACTCCGATGCCCCTCGTGGAGAGCACCCATCGTCGCTACCAGTCCAACCACCTTGTCAGGTGCGATCTCACGCTTCCAGGACCGTAGTTCTGCCGCCGACCCCGCTGCTCCATCGGATCGGTTCGGCTCCGGCAAAATCTTCATGACCCGGTCTCCTCTGGGATTCGGTCCTGCAACCGATCCAGTAGCTGCTGGACAGTCCTGGCCAGCGTCGGAACCTCGAACTCCGGTTCCAGCTGTGCCCATGGTGCCAGCACAAAGTATCGTTCCTCGATTCGCGGGTGCGGGATCGTCAACGACTCATCTTGCCACTGTAACTGGCCGAAGGTCAGGATGTCGATGTCGATGGTGCGCGGTCCCCATCGTTGGGTACGTTTTCTGCCCAGAGCGTGCTCAATCGCCTGACACTGTTGCAATAAAGACAGCGGCTCCTGGTCATAATTGCCACGGATGACCTGGTTCAGGTAGCGACCTTGCGGCGGACCCACCGGTTCGGTCTGGTGGATCGCAGAGCATTGCATACTGGTCAGAATCGAGTCCCCGATGAGACCACGAGCAGATTCGAGGTGCATCTCCCGGTCTCCCAGGTTCGATCCGAGAGCGAGACGGACCTCTCGCAACATGATCACTCTCCTTCAGGAGCAAAGGGTTCTGGCGCCTTCGGACGTCTCAGAGGGCGTAAAACCCAGCGTAATAGCGGCCAGATCGCATAGCTAAAGAAGATGATGAACATCAACGGTTCGGCGAAAAAGACCACCAGAGTGGCCCCGAAGATCAAACTGACAAATCGATCGAACTGCATCCCCTTGCTGAACATCAAGGTGGCCACATGAGAATAACTGACCCGATTCGACACCATCAAATATCCGATGAAGAAGCACACCACCGGAAGATATTGCGGAATCAGCTGGAGGTAACCATCGAGTGCCTCCGGTTTTTCGGCAAAGATCAGCTTCAAATCCCAGGAGGCCCACTCTCCTAGCCAGAAGTAAATCAATACCAGGCTTGCGATCACACCGGCAGCACCGGGAGTCGGCATCCCCTCGAATGCCCGGTGCTCCTCATCATCTTTCTCAGCACGAACCGAGTTGAAACGAGCCAATCGGAGCAGGGCACCGAGGAAATAGGCGAGACAGAAGACCCACATCAAACGGCTCAGAGGATCCACTTCCGTTTCGGCGTGATGATGGAGCGCCAGTGCCAGGCCGGCAGGTGCCAGACCAAAGGTCACCAGATCCGACAAGGAATCGAGTTGTGCTCCGAGAGAAGTCCCTCCTCCGGTAGCACGAGCCACCTTGCCATCGAAAACATCGAACAGCATTCCAGCGAGAATGAACCAAGCAGCCTGATTCAGACGATCGAGGGCGGGCACCTCACCAATCACCAGACTGCCAGCGATGAGGGTCAGGGAGATGAATCCACAAACCGCATTGCAAAGCGTGATGATGTTAGGAATGACCGCGATGTGACGCGGGTTTTCATTCTGACCAGTCACCGAGCACCGTCTTTCCACCCTGAACCATCTGTCCGAGTTGCACCTGAGCCTGAAATGGGATCCCGTTGCGAGCAGGGATCACTATTTCGGTTTGTGACCCGAACCGGATCATACCGAAATCGAATCCCCGTTCGATCTCTTGTCCGGCCTGTAAGGGACAAATGATGCGCCGGGCGATCAGGCCTGCAATCTGCCGGATGAGCACCCCAACGCCGTCAGAGGTGCGTAAACCGATCTCCTGGCGTTCATTCACTTCACGGGCGCTGGCTCCCATGGCATTTTTGTAAACTCCATCGACATGGCGTAGATGCTCGACGACTCCGGTGACGGGAGTACGGTTCACGTGGACGTTGAACACCGACAGAAAGATCTGAATCCGCAATGCGGGTCCTTCGACATAAACCTCGTCATCCACCTCTTCGATCGCCAGAACCTTCCCATCCGCAGGTGAGATCGGTGCCTCACCAGCGGGTGCGACACGGGACGGATTGCGAAAAAAGGACAGAACAAACAGCCATACCAGTAGAGGAAGGTGCATCAGGGCCCAGCGGGTCACAGGATCTGCAACTCCAAAGCCGATCAATACAACACTTACCAGCGTCAGAACGGTCGCCCACAAAATCACCGGAGTGCCGTGGCGCGTCAGTCGGTTCCCCAGCAAACCGGAGCCTTCTGGCGAAATCGTGGAAGTAGTCATCTTTGGTTTGCATCCTCTCGATCGGTTGACAGCAGCCGCTCCTCGACAGGACAATCCGGCCGCGTCCTCGGTGTCATCGTGAGCGATCTGCTTGAAAGAGGCAACTATACCGGGGGAAGGGAGTGACGAGATGGTAGCCATCAAGGACATCCAGGGCCGGATGGTGCTCGATAGTCGTGGTTTTCCCACGATAGAGGCCGATTGCACCCTCGAAGATGGCAGTTGCGGCACAGCACTGGTCCCCTCTGGAGCCTCGACCGGTGAAGCCGAGGCCATCGAACTGCGAGATGGAGGAAGATCGTGGAACGGCAAGGGGGTCGAAAAAGCGCTCGAGAACTTGCGCAGCGAAATCGCACCCTTGCTGGTCGGTTGCGATGCCCTCGACCAGCAGAGAATCGATCGTCGATTGTGCGAAGCCGATGGAACGGCGAACAAGTCCCGCTATGGAGCTAACGCGATTCTGGCAGCTTCGATGGCGACCTGTCGCGCAGCGGCAATCTCATGTGGGCTTCCTCTCTACAGATACATAGGAGGGCCTTCTTCAGTCCGCCTACCGATACCGTTGTTGAATGTCATCAATGGTGGAGCCCACGCAGACAATGATGTCGATGTTCAGGAATTCATGCTGGCACCGACCGGCTTTGAAGATTTCCCCACGGCTCTTCGGGCAGGAGTGGAGGTCTACCACACCCTCAAAAAACGCCTGCGAGAAAAGGGCATGGTCACCGCGGTAGGAGACGAGGGCGGCTTCGCTCCTGACTTTGATAGCGATGAGTTGGTGCTGGAAGAACTCTCGAGTGCCATTTACGAATCCGGATACACCGTGGGTCATGATCAACAGTTCACCTTTGCCCTCGATGTCGCCGCTAGCGAATTGTTCCGTGACGGCAAGTACCATCTGGGCGCTAGCAATGAGCCGATGACAACGGAACAGATGATCGATCACTGGGTCGACCTCGCAAACCGGTTTCCTTTCACCAGCATTGAAGATGGACTCGATGAAGAGGACTGGAATGGCTGGAGTTCGCTGACTTCGCGGCTACCGGGAACCCGCCTGGTCGGTGACGACCTGTTCGCCACCAACCCAGAACGTATCTCTCGAGGAGTCAAGGAAGGTGCTGGAAATGCCCTGCTGGTGAAACTGAATCAGATCGGAACCGTCTCCGAAACCCTGGAAGCCATCCGGGTCGCATCGGATGCCGGATTCCGGATTATCATTTCGCACCGTTCAGGCGAAACCGAGGATGACCTGATCGCCGACCTGGCGGTTGCCACCGGAGCCGGTTGGATCAAGACAGGAGCCCCTTGCCGATCGGAGAGAAACGCAAAGTACAACCGCCTGTTGCGCATCCATGAGCAGTTGGGAAGTTCTGCACAACTGGGGCCCTTGAAGTTTTAGGCCAAAATTGTTGCAATGGCTCCGTCGGATCGCCGCCGGCTCACATCGCTCGCCAATGGACCGGAGTGAACAGCAAGCCATGATCCGATCGATCATCCCGAACTCGCTGACCCGTACCATGAACCTGGTGAGAGATCTATTTTCCCTCAGTACTCCCCAGTTCGTTCTTTTCATGGTGGGGATCTCGATGCTGGTCATATCGGCGGTCCACATGCCGCGCCGTGAACACAGCGACCAACTCGAATCGCGCCTGAACTCGCTCAGAGGCCAGGAAAAGGTACTTTCGCAGCGGCTCACCGACTCCTATGCGCGACTGAACGCTCTGGAAAAGGATCGCTTCTATCGACGAGAGGCGCTGCGAAAACTGACCGGCCAGAACTTGACGGGGGAACGTACTCTCAGCGATCACCTCGAACAGTCAGGGCAATCGACAGGGTATCTGCGCGATAGCCGCTAGGTCGAGTCACCCTCCAGGTTGAGCACAACCCGACCCAAAAACCGAAGCATGGTACGCGATACTCCACCCCCCCCTGCGGCGACAAAATCAGCCACCCTGGAACCGTCCGGTCATTTGCTGCCGCCAAGCAACGGGGCTCGCTCCTGGGGAGTGCTAATTCCCGGCGGCAGTTCCAGGATGCGGATATTGCGGAAGTGGATCTCCGCGCCCTCGGATTCCAGGCAGAGGTAACCTTTCTTGACCGAGGACTTCCGCACGCCGTTGACAAACTTGCCGTTGACCGACAGCTTGACCACACCGTCCACGCAGACCACATCGTAGACGTTCCACTCGCCCTTGCCCTTGCAGCGGTTTTCAATCGATTTGCTGCGGCGGCCGCGGGGGTTATCGGGAATCGTCTCGAGGCCATTGGCGCCAAACAGTTCCCCGTGGACATAGGCGATTGGGGCCGGAACCCCTTCCTTGTTCTTGTGCTGGTTAACCCAGTCCAGTTCAAGCATCTGGACTTCCATCCCCTTGGGCAGGCGCCGCCCCTCGGGAACTGTCCCCTCGCTCCAGGCAAATACGCCGGAATTTCCGCCAGCTTCCATGTGCCGCCATTCGATGTGCAGGATGAAATTCTCAAACTGCTCGGTCGACCGCATCACGCCGATCGGGCGGCCCGTGCAGACCAGCAGCCCGTCGCGAACAGACCAGGTCTCCTTGGAGGTGTTCACATCGACCCAGCCGGTCAGGTCCTTGCCATTAAAAAGGTCACGAAACGCTGCCGGTTCGTCGGCACCGGCGAGCATGACTCCCGAAAGGAGCAAGGAGATGCTGAAAACAAAAGTGAGGGCCTGGTTCTTCATGGTGTTTGCTCCCTTGTTCATCGTTGGTTCTATCAATTACTTGTGTGTCAGCTGGCTCAATTTCAACTGGTGCGAATGCACCTTCTCCCCATCAATCGTGATCGCCTCGAACGTCACCGTCGGATCGGCCGCGGTCGTGTCAAATCGCATCAGGGCAAATGAGCAGGTCTCATTGTAGCCCCAGATCAGCCCGGGGGTTTCTATGACCTTGTGAGTGTGGCGGTTGGTCAGCCTGGAACTCTCGAACTCGTAGAGGTCATAGCCCTCGGGCCTGGAGGTCACCCGCAGGTCGGTGCGGTGCCGATCCGCCGCAACGAGAAACACACCGTTGATTCCCCTCGCCTCGAGGAAAGAAAAGATCTCCTCGCGCTCTTGCGAGTAACCATCCCAGGTGTCCTTGCTGCCAGGCTTTACCCCGGCGGTCCAGGGAACGGGCGAGGCCAGCACTTTAAATGTCCCCTTCGACTTCTCGAGAGTTTCCAGCAGCCATTTTTTCTGCACCGGGCCGAGCATGGTTGGATCCCCATCACGACTGCGGTAATAGCGACCATCCAGCAGGATGAAATGGACATCGCCGATATAAAAATCCTGCCAGCAGCCGGGTTGTTTCTCCCCGCCGCCGTAGGAGGCATTGACCCAGTTCTGGCGAAACGTCTTCCAGACAGTCCGTTTCCAGGCCGGCTGTTCAATCTCGGCGCCCGGGATGCAGTCGTTAAGTCCAAAATCATGGTCGTCGTAGATCGAGTAAATACCGGTGGCGGCCGTAAAACGGCGCCACTCCGGACGGGACTGCCGGCGGTTATAGCAATAGTGGTTTGTCAGCGGATGAGTCGGATCATCGATGTAGACGTTGTCTCCGAGCATCAGGAAAGCAACTGGACGGGATTCGAGCACCGTGTCCCACATGTACTCCCACTTCGGTACAAACCCCGCTCCGCCACCAAAGCCGACCCGAAAGCTGGCAGCGATTCCCTGCTGCGGAAAGGTCTGGAACTGGCCGTTCTCGACCGGTACCTGCATGCCGTCGACCTCAATTTCATAGCGATAGGAGTGATCTGCTTCCAGACCGGTCAGCCGTGCCACGGCGGTAAAGTCAGTGTGCTCAGTGGCAGCCACCTGTTCGGACGTGCTGATGAGCTTTCCGCTGCCGGCATCCAGGACCCGGACCTGGACGGATCCCTTTTTCGCTGTCCGCAGCCAGAGCGAGGCGGAGTCACTGCTGATCGCGCCGAGCATCGGGCCGTGCAGCAGCTGGAGCGAGTCGTTCTGCCGTGCCCACTGGCGATATTGATCGGTAGCGTAAAGCGGGGCCAGCCGGTCGCGGGGTCCGGCCACCAGGCGTCCGAAGGGGAGCCCGGCATCGAGTGCAGCACGCGCGTGCACTACGGCCTGGTCGGTTTTCTTTACTTCCAGGGCCGCCAGCATACGGACGAAGTGTGTTTCGGAGCTTGCCGCTTCTGCCTTTTCCAGTTCCGCCAATGCCTTGTCGACGTCTCCGCTGGCGATATGCCGCACGGCATTCCGCTCACGGTCATGCTGGGCCGGGAGCGAGGAAGTGAAGAGCAGAACCAGCAGAAGGGCCAGCAGAAGGGCCATTGCGGATCGCAATAGAATCATGGCTGTTTCAGGGTAAGAGAAGCGGGTCGTGAACCGGCATGCCAGTATAGCAACCTGTCTGGGCGCCTACCATTCAGCAAGCGTGTCACGGACATCCCGTACATATTCGATCACGTGCCCGGAGGTGATCACGTCAAAGTGTCCGTCGGGGAAAGTGCCAGTCGATCGGTTTCCCCTAGCGCGGGATCAGGATCTTTTTCCCGACCGGCAAACGATTCGGATTCAGCCCCGGGTTTGCATCCTGAATCTCCGACCAGCGCAGGCCACTACCCAGTTGTTGTTCGGCCAGATCGTAGAGGGTATCGCCTTCCCGGATGACCACTGAACGGAAACCGGCTCGAACCGAAACCGGCCGTAACACCCTGGCAACCGGTCGTTTCACAGCAACATTGTTTGCCGGAATCTTCAACAGCTGTCCCGGTTGCAAGATCGTATCTTCACGAAGACCAGGATTCACTTCGAGCAACTCTGTCCAGCGCAAACCACTGCCCAGTTGACGTGAGGCAATCGCCCAAAGACTATCGTTCTCCTGCACCGTGACAGTACCGAGTTTGGCAGGCTCAGGCTTATTTACGACCTCAACGGCACCGGGGATGAGTACTGGAGTCGGTCGGGAGGAACCGGTCGGAGATGAAATCTCGCCACCCGTTCGAATCACCCCAGTCGCCCGCGTAACACCGACCTCACTGACACGACTGACAGCGGGTTTAATATCCACAGCTCCGTCGGGCACACCTATCGGCGGACTGACGGTCTCCGACAAATTGCTGGATTCGTCACCGACAACTCGCCTGGACGAATCGTCAGTGGCCAAACTCCGTGCCTGAACTGGACGTGTATTGCGGCGTTCTGTTGCGGAAGGACGCACCGGACGAACTGCAGGAGCAGAATTTGCGTTCTTACCCGTCACCTGCTGTTCGACAGAAGGACCGCGCTGGACCTCACTGTCGAGCAGGTTGGCGATGACGACCACCACCAAGATCAAAATCAGAATGATGCCGATCTTCGTTCCCGTACCCATGGAGTCCCCCATTCCCTCGCGACGCCCACTAGCCATCGCTTCCCCGAGGTGGGTTCATATTTCGAGTGGGAAGTTCATCTTCCCAGACACCGTTAGCGAAAGATAACCCGAAGGGAAGCCTGTATCTACGAGTCAAGATTGGGAATCCGGGCAGTAAAAAGAAAAGCGGGCGGGCCCGGTTGTGACCACCAGGCCCGCCTGCTGTACACTCGCCCACTCTCCGAGACAAAACCTACTTTTTCAGGCCTGCCTCGGCGATCTGTAGATCGCGACGCATTCTCGCTTTCTCCTGTAAGTACACCAGAGTGGGACTGGCGACGAAGATCGACGAGTAGGTACCCACGCAAACGCCGATACAGAGGGCAAAGGAGAAGGCATGGAGCGCTTCTCCACCGATCAGGAGCAGGATCAAGACCACGATGAAGGTGGTCACCGAGGTCAGTATCGTGCGACTCAAAGTTTGATTCACGGACTTATTAACAATATTTACATAATCAACGTCGCGCCGGCTATCGACCAGATTCTCACGAATCCGATCGAAGATCACGATGGTGTCGTTGAGGGAATATCCCACCACGGTCAACAGGGCTGCCACCACCGGAAGATTGATCTTCAAACTGAGCACATCCCCGATCAAAAAGTCACCGACGGCGATGGCACCCAGTGTGAAGAGGATGTCGTGGACCAGTGCCGCGATGGCCGCCATACCAAAACGAAGTTCAAAACGAATGCTGATGTAGAAGACGATGGCCATGAAGCTGATCATCAGTGCCACGAACGTCTTGCCTTGCATATTCTCTGCAACCCGACCGCTGATACTGGTGACTTCAGGAAACGGATCGGAAAGGCTAATCGCCTTGGTCTTCGCCAGATCTTTCAAATTCTTGGTGAGTGTACTCTGGAGTGCAAGGGCTGCGTTTGAATTGGCTTGCTGCTCACTACTCACTTCAAAGGTGACAATTCCGACAATCGCTCCCGGACCATCGGTCTCCACCACTCCGGCAACGGGATAACCGGTAGCCCGTAGCTCTTCTTCCATCTTACTTGCGGTCAAGCCCGCCTGCGCGTCGTCGCCGGTCCCTTTGATGACGTGAAGGTGAGAGATGAAAACATGTGTGTCGACAGCTCCATCTTGACCAGCAACCGTTTCGAACCGAGGGTTGGTGAGAGCATTGGGTGCCAGAAGATCATTCGCGGTCAGAAGCTCCCCAATCGCTTCCTTGAATGCCTCGGTCTCTTCGGCACCACTGCCCAGAGTTCTGGTCTTGAGGGCATAACGAGCCGTCTCGATGGATCCAGGAACTCCCAGAGCTTGAACCTGGAGATCTTCGAACTCGAGGTTGGAACCGATCAATTGACGCAATTCCCCCTCGGTGATTGGTTTTGCCAGGCTGATGGAGAGCTTGGTACCACCGGTGAAGTCGATCCCCATCGCCTCGCTACCACGCCAGAACAGGAATGCACAACCACTCAAGACAAACACAATCGACAGGATTCTCGTGGCTCCCCGCATCGACATGAAATCGATATTCGGCTTCGAGACCAGCCGCGCCATCGACATCTCCTTGATGATTCCAGACCGAATCAAGGCAGACAGGATCAAACGACTGACATAGATCGTCGAGAAAAATGAAGTGATGATTCCGATGGAGAGAACCACCGCAAATCCTTTGACCGCTCCGGTACCGAACTGGAACAACACGAATGCAGTCACCAGGGTGGTCAGGTTCGCATCGAAAATGGTCCAGAAGGCCCGTTGGAAGCCAGCCTGGAATGCTGCGGGCAACGCCTTTCCGCGGTCCTTTTCTTCTCGAATCCGTTCAAAAATCAGAATGTTGGCATCGACTGCCATACCCACCGTCAGCAGCAGACCCGCCATTCCAGGGAAGGTCAGCGTATTGCGGAAGATCACCAACAGGGTCAAGACCAGCACCAAATTGAACATCAGAGCTAAATTCGCAACCAGTCCCGCTGCCCGGTAGTAGATGAGCATAAATACGACAACCAGTAAGAAACCGATGATCATCGCCTGGGTGCCGCGATCGATCGACTCCTTGCCGAGTACCGCGCCGACCGTCTGCTGGCTCTCCAGCTTCGGCTTGGCCGGAAGAGAGCCAGCCCGCAGGATGGTGACAATGTCATCCACTTCCTGCGTGGTGAAACTACCGCTGATGATTCCAGCGCCGACGATTCGATCATTGATGGTCGCGATACTCATCGCCACATCATCGAGAACGATCGCGAGACTGCGATTGATATTGTCTTCGGTGAGATTCGCGAACAGAGTACTGCCGGCACCACCGAAGGTGAACCCC
This sequence comes from Planctomycetota bacterium, assembly GCA_002711105.1. Taxonomy (GTDB): domain Bacteria; phylum Planctomycetota; class UBA8108; order UBA1146; family UBA1146; genus UBA1146. The sequence goes on along the minus strand of PAIH01000037.1, from coordinate 35,539 downwards.
ACCGCCGGGCCACCGGTTTGATCGACGGTCGAATTCGCATCCTGAATGAACGAGCCGGAGACCTTCAGAGTTTTACTGTTCTCGACGACTACCGGCGCTCCACGGAGACCATCGACCCCGGAAGGTCGGTAGACGACGATCCGATCGAGTTCGGCCGGTGGAGGTTGCTGCGCACGCTGCTCGACAGAGAGCGAATTGTAGCCAATCAGGGCCTGCTGCCGTTCGACCATCTTGGTTTCAATCTCTGCGATCACGTCAGCAGACGTGTACTCCGCAGCCGAAACCAGGTGGATATTCAGTTCTCCAGCACGCTCGATCTGTGACTTCAAGCGTTCCAGCTCATCATTATCGAAGCCAGGCAACTGGATCAGCAGCCTGTCGCTGCCTGAAACCACAACACTGATTTCCTTGAGGCCATAACTATCGAATCGCTGAGAGATGACCTTCTTGACGTCTGCCGCAACGCTGGAGCGTTGATCGGCAGGAATCAAATCGGTAGGGATCCTGTAAAGCAGCTCGGTGCCGCCTTCGAGATCGATACCCTTCTTGATGTCTTGCTGGTAATCCTGGAGCGAGTACAAACAAGCAGCGATGAGGAGGGCCACCAGGATAAACCCGCGACCAGTATTCTGAATCATCGTGCAGTATCCTCTTCCTTGATCTTGGCGGGGATTTCTTCCCCGGAGAGAACGGCGGCTACCGACTGACGTGTCACGCGCATCCTGACATTCTTTGACTCATCGACGACGAGAATTACAGTGTCCTGATCTTGATCGACCTGGACCACTTTCCCGATGATGCCTCCGATGGTTCGTACTTGGTCATGCTTCTGCAAATTTGAGAGCATCTGTGTGTGTTCGCGCGCCTGCTTGCGTTGTGGACGGATCATCACGTAGTAAACCACGATCCACATCAGAGCGAACATCGGCAGCAAGTCGATGAAGGACGGTCCGGCCGAGCTTCCTTCTGCCGCTGCTGGGCCTGGGGCAACACCTTCGGTCTGCGCCAGGGTCAGCAACGAACCGGTGCCGAGCGAGATCCAATCGACACAAATAGCCAGACCGGAGCCGATGACGACTGATCCTGACATCCCTGCTCCTTTCTGAACCCCATCGAGGTCGCCGTTGGTGACCGTCGAATAGTAGGCCCATGGGCGTCACTTCCGAGCCCACATCATCCACAGTCGGAACCCGCAAAATACGGATTCACGCGAAGTTGCGAATCTTATTGTGATCGAGGCAGGGATTCAACCAGACCGAGCCGGGAATCCGGACCGGATGGAGGCCCTAAATTGCTCCCAGGACTGTTCCAGAAGTGCTTTTCGGGCATTTTCTAAGAACCGATGGAAGACCCGTAGGTTGTGGAGAGATCCGAGGGTCAAGCCCAGCATCTCCTTACGACCGTACAGATGGTGCAGAGTCCCCTTGCTGAAGGTCTGGCAAGCCGGGCAATCGCAGCCTGGTTCCAGCGGTTCTCGATCACGACGATGAATCGCGTTGCGGATGTTCAGGGTCCCACCATCGGAGAGAAAGATGGTGCCATTTCGAGCATTCCTGGTCGGGATCACGCAATCGAACAGATCGATGCCGTTTTCCACTGCGATCAGAAATTCTTCCAGTCCCCCGACTCCCATCAGATAACGGGGCCGATCCAGTGGCAGGTAACGTCCGGCATCGGCGATGACCTCGAGCATCGCGTCCCGATCCTCGCCAACACTGACTCCGCCGACCGCATAACCATCAAAAGGCATCTCGGTCAGTCGTTGCGCACCTTGACGACGCAAATCGCCATGAGTTCCACCCTGTAAGATCCCGAAAACCGCCATCGGTTCAAACAACTCGAGACGCTGGCGGTGCTCGATGGACCTCAGTGCCCACCTCTCGGTGCGCGCCAGTGCTTGCCCGGCTGCATCCCGATCGATTTCCGCCGGTGGACAATGATCGAGCACCATCGCAATAGTGCTCCCCAGGCGCGCCTGAATATCGAGGACAGATTCGGGAGTCAGTAGCAGTGAGTCGCCGTCGATGTGATTGCGAAACTCAACCCCCTGTTCGCTGATGCGATTGCGATGACCGAGCGAGAAGACCTGAAAACCACCAGAGTCGGTCAGGATGGGTCCGTCCCAACCCATCAGCTCGTGGAGACCTCCCAGATCGCGAACCGTATCGGCTCCAGGTCGAACCGCGAGATGGTAGGTATTGGACAGCACCATCTGGGTTCCGACCTGACGCAACTGCTGAGGGGTCACTCCCTTGACACTGCCCTGGGTACCCACCGGCATGAATGCGGGGGTCAGGACTTCCCCTCTTGGCGTGCCAAAACGGCCCGCTCGCGCACCTTCCGGAGAGGTCGCTTCCAGCTGGAAGGAAAAACCATCCTGCATCGGGTGTTTTGCGGCCCCGCAATCACTCACCACAGTCTCCGGATCTGAGCCCCCGGATAGTAATGCTGGAGGATCCAGGTGCGGTTGGCACCCCGCAGCGCATAACCACGCGCTCCGACCTGACACATTCCTACACCGTGCCCCCAGCCTTTGCCGTCGAAGACAAAGCGGTCCGCTGTGTGAAGGACCTGGAACGAGCTGGAGCGCAATCTGCCGCCACCCGATGATGCCAGAGCCGTTCGTAATCGTTGGGTCTCGACCTCGAAGGAGCCCGACGAGTGAACGACCCGGATGTAGGGGACATGTCCAGACTGTGCGGTCTCGACCGGCACCAGTTGTTTCACGGTACCGACTGTGACCCCTGTCCCCTCGCAAACATCTTCCAGTGCGCGAAGCATTTCCGTTTGCTCAACCTCTCGCCTCCAGCTCGAAAATCTGGAGCCTTCGCAACCGGCGCACGAAACACTACGCATCGACGAAACATCTGCCATACCGAAAGCTTCAGCAGCTGAACAGGTCCTGCCTCCACAAGTCGAATGGTAAAAGCTCTCGAAAATCTGCCCTGAGGTCAGCAAGATCATTCCGCGAGTCTTCTCTACCGCATCGATCACCTCTTGAGGTACACGAGCGGTTCCTCCGTATGCCTGGCTGCGAGTGTCACCATATACGTGATGACGACGGGACCGATTCCTGGTGCGATATTGAAAATAGCTGTAGGTACGGGCCGCCACCGCCTGCGCCTCCAGCGCCGATGCCGGAAAAGAGCTCGCAGACATTTCCCGCGAAACCACTCCGATCAAATACCGTTCCATCGGCAACCGTTCGATCAGCTTCCAGCTTCCGGAGTATGGAGCATCGGGAATCCATTCGACCCAACCCTCGTGCATCCGATGGCCGATCTGCATATCACCGGCCGTGGCTCGAATCCGTACCGACTCGCGGAACAGTCGATCACCGACCTGCAGAGCTCCGTCAGCGGCTTCGAAGCTCAGTGGAGAATCGACCACAACCTGCCCGCTTTGCCACTGCAATATCAGGGATCCTGCATCGGAACTGACGGAGCCCTGGAACACTCCCTCCAGCAGCAGCACTCCGATCACCGGTCCTTCCGAAGAAATCGACTGCGACCGGTTTCCAGGCGGCGCAGAGAAAAGGACCTGAGGGCCACAGATCCAGGCGACCAGGATCGACAGAAGCAGCGCCCGGATCACGGCGTACCTTCGAGATCGAGAGTACCCTGATCGCCAATTTCGTCCGCACCGGCAGAACCCTCTCGAGCGCGCGGACCCAGTACTCGTCCACGAGAGGTCTTTTCGAGGAATCCGACACGAATCAGGTGGGGTTCGTGGACATCCTCGATGGTCCGCTCCTCCTCACCCACGCTGACTGCGATGGTCTTGATCCCGATCGGTTGTCCGCCGGCACGTGCCACCGTGGCGAGGATCTTTCGGTCGAGGGAGTCGAGACCATCCGAGTCGACTCCGAGCCGATCCAGCGCAGCGCTGGCAGCGGCTGCATCGATTCGCGAACCGCCATCCATCTGCACGAAGTCTCGCACACGGCGCAGATACCGATTGGCAATACGTGGCGTTCCACGACATCTTGTCGCCAAGGTCTGGGCACCGTCAGGTTGCAAATCCAGGTTGAAGATACGGGCACTGCGCAGTAACACCTCGACGATCTCGTCATCTCGATAGGGCTCTAGTTTTTCATGGATGCCAAAACGGGCGCGAAATGGACCGGTCAGGTTTCCTTCGCGAGTAGTCGCCGCCACCAACGTGAACGGTGGCAGCTGAATTCTCATCGAACGAGCATTCGGACCGGAATCGATCATGATGTCGATCTGGAAGTCTTCCATGGCGGTGTAGAGATATTCTTCCACCACTCGGCTAATGCGATGAACCTCATCGATGAAAAGGACGTCCCCGGGTTCCAGTTCGGTCAGCAATCCAACCAGGTCCTTCGCCTTCTCCAGAACAGGCCCGCTGGTAGCGCGGAAACCCACTTCCATCTCGCCGGAGATCAAACCGGCAAGAGTGGTCTTGCCCAGACCTGGCATACCAGAGAAGAGCACGTGATCGAGAGATTCTCGACGTTCCAGGGCAGCACCGAGAAACACTCGCAGATTCTCGACCACCGCACCCTGACCGACGAACTCGGATAGTTTTTGCGGTCGGATTCGCTCATCTCCGTGACGATCCTCGTCCCCCACGATGCCCGGATCAGCACCTCTGGGACCGGAAATATGCTGTTCCTTGTCATGACGAGACATGTCTCGGAAGCCTCCCTCACACTCGACGCAATGCTGAAAGGATAATCGGCAGTGCCGATCTGGACCAGCCCCCCCCCAATCTGAGCGGGGTCCGGGTTGACCCGGGCTTGCTCTATGAGGAGGATCTGCGCGGGGAAAGGAAGCCAATGCAACAATCCCAAGCAGGTTCGGCTCGGCCAAGCCTGGGCCCCGTGTTGCTGGCACTCTTCATCGATCTGGTCGGCTTCTCCATCATCTTCCCGCTATTTCCGGCGATTCTCGACTCCTACCGGGGCGATCCCTGGATGCAATCATTACTCGAAGCGCTGCGATCGCTGTCGCCCGAAATCGACGATATCCGTCTTGTCACTCTGTTCGGAGGTGCTCTCGGGTCACTCTATGCCGTTCTTCAGTTCTTGCTGAGTCCGTTCTGGGGTAGTTTGTCGGATCGCATCGGGCGCCGGAGGGTGCTCCTCATCACCGTCACCGGAAACCTGTTCGCCGCGCTATTGTGGGCCTTCAGCGGCACGTTTGCACTACTGGTTCTGTCACGGATTCTGGCCGGGATTGCCGCAGGAAACATCTCTACCGCCACCGCAGCGGTCGCCGATCTGACTCCAGGGCCTGATCGCGCACGGGGTATGGGACTGGTCGGAGCTTCCTTCGGACTTGGATTCATCCTCGGCCCGGCGATCGGTGGCGGCCTGAGCCAGATCGATCTCTCCTCCGCTTCGACGGCAGGAGAACTGTTTCGAGCCACCCCCTTCACGGCAGCCGCCCTCGGCGTCTGTCTTCTCAATCTCGTCAATCTGTTGTGGATCTGGAAAAAGTTACCCGAAACACGTCCGGAAGGTCTGACGCCCCGACCGATCCGCTTCCAGATCTCTTTTGGATCTCGCTGGGGACCGATGGTGCAACGGGCCCAGCTGGCCAACCTGTTCTATCTGATCGCCTTCAGCAGTATGGAATTCACTCTCCCGTTCCTGGTGTGGCAACGCTTCGACTGGGATGAAAAACAGATCGCCGTGATGTTCGTCGCCATCGGATTGGTGCTCGCCGTGGTGCAGGGAGCGGGCTCACGTCGCTTCGCGAAAAAACTGGGAGAACATGGCAGTGCCCTGACCGGCCTGTTGCTGGTCATGATTGGACTGGTGGGAACGGCCAGCTGTGACCAAACATGGCAATTGTGGCTGTCGCTGCTGCCGCTGGCGGTCGGTTCGGCAATGGTGATGCCGATGCTGTCGACCATCGTCAGCCTTGCGGTGGGCCCAGATCAACAGGGAGAGGTACTGGGCGTATTCCGATCGCTGGGAAGCCTTGCCAGGGCCATAGGACCGCTTCTGGGCGCGGTTCTGTACTGGAAGTACGGCTCATCCTTCCCCTACTGGACTGCAGCCGTGCTGCTGCTGATTCCTGCTGCTCTGCTGTCAGCTGCTCTTGTCAGCAAGAGGCAAATTCCATAGCATTCAGGCACGCCGCGCGACCCTTGCCCGAGAAAGGCGAGTCGTGCAAACAACAGACCAGCGTTTCTTTCCCACATCACATCATGGAGTGGTCGCGTTTCGCTTCCACATCGTTCGGTTTCTATTGTTCTCCATTTGCATCGGCCTGCTGTTCTTCAGCGCTGGCTGTTCTTCTGCTCCGGAGAATCGCAACGACTCAGCTCTGGACATCGATGAATCGGTCGGTCCTGCCGACATCGCCGCGATGGCGACCGGGAGCTGGCAAATCCGCAATGAAAATCAACGCGGCATGGCACTGTTAGGAGGACTTCTCGCCTACGACATGACGACCACCGAGAAGATCGATGGTCTCGCCATGACAGAGAAACGAGTCAGTGCCGGTCCACTGTGGCTGGCCGGGAAAACGGAAAGTCGAGCGCTTCAGCCGGGAGGGGAAGAGGGGCACGGGAACTGGTTTTTCCCGTTCTGGAGATACCAGGTAAAGGACGGTAAAAAAACGCTCTACCCGTTGATGGTCATCCCCATCCCGATGGGAAAAGCCGCAACTTCGGAAATGGTCGAGTTCGATGACTCAGACGCTCCGTGGGAAGATCCGAATGTGGTCACGGAAGATGTGATCGCACCGGAAACGGAAGCGAGTTACGGCGAAATCGCGAGCATCGAGCCGTCACCGCTCGCGAGTCCGCTCTCTGAAACTTACAGAATTCGTCACGGAGATACACTCTGGTCGCTGGCGGTTCGCTTCTATGGTGATGGAAAGCGATACCGTGACATCCTGTCGGCCAATCGATCGACTATCACGGATGTAGAGGAGATATCGATCGGCACTACGATCGTTTTGCCACGCTGATTTTCGCTGCGGGGGACTCGCAAACCAGGGTCCCCCCGCACGAAGACCCGGCACCAGCGGTACAGCCGAAACAATGCCGGCCGGTCTGGATGTCGCGTCCGACCAGCTCGGATTCATTGACCGTGGAAACGTGAAGGCCATCCCCCGCCACCAATTTCAGTGCCAGCATTTGATTGAAATCGCAGTCATGGAGGTGGCCATCGTAGGAAACTGACAGGGNCTCGCGACACATCAACCCCGGCAACGTCGCGNGATTGAAGGAATCCTCAAGCAGAGCCTGATAGTGGCTCTCCTGGCCCATTCGGCGTAACTGCGAAAGAAAGCGGGCNATCGGCATGTTGGTGATGGTGATCAGACGATCGAAGACGATGCCGTAACGCGAGTNCAACTGTTCGCGATAAGCATTCTCCAGCGGTTGTACCGGTGGAGGGAGATGAGGACCGATCGGGTTGTAGACCAGATCAAGCGACAGATCCGTACCCTTTNTTGCGCCGCCATAACCGAGAGAATTGAGCCGTTGCAGCGCTTGAATACTGCGTTGAAAAACTCCGCGGCCACGCTGCTGGTCNACATTCTCGGACTCGTAACACGGCAGGCTGGCAACAATCCGCACTCGCTGTTGGGCCAAGAAATCAGCCAGCTGCTCATATCCTGGTTCCAACAAGATCGTCAGGTTGCAACGATCGATCACTTCGAGATTTCGATCACGTCCAGCCCGGACCAGTTTCTCGAAGGANGGACACATCTCAGGTGCCCCCCCGGTGATATCGAGGGTCTCGATCGCATCGAGACGGTCGATCAGGTCGATACAGTCGGNCGCCACATCTGAGGACATCACTTCGCCACGATGAGGACCGGCATCGACGTGACAGTGGACGCAGCTCTGATTGCACAAGCGGCCCAGATTGAGCTGCAACACTCGAGTCGAACCGCGCCGCAAAGAACCNCCCGCTCGGGTCAGAAAAGATTGCCGACTTNCGGTTTTCACAATTCCTCCCTTCCCGACCCAATGGAAAATTACTGCCAGAAATGGCCGGATTCGAGCAGGATCTGGATTCCGCGAATCAAAGCGACCATCTCTCGCTTATTAACAAGAAGAACCACTAGTAAACATTCAATAGTGCAATAGAATATAGGAGATCGCGGATTCTCTCCGTGCATCCCGTGTTTGTGGTGCNCNGCATCCAGAAGACTCCTTGGTTTTACAGCACTNAGGGGTCGTCAGTGAGGAAGGAACAATAATGCTCACCAGATCCATCTTAGTGGCGTTGATCTGTATCCTGAGTGCCGTCACAGGTCTCCAGGCTCAGACCAACTACGCCCTTACCGCCCCCNCCGCCAGCGGANTACCAGGTTCTGTAGCGGAGGTAGCNNTCCTGCTTGACACTCCTACTGATGCACAGGGCTTCCAGTTGGGGCTTTCTCATGTCCAGCCGNCTCTCGCTCTGACTTCGGTTCTACAAGGTAGCGGTCTGCTCGCGACGAACAATGGACAGGGTGCCGATTTCTTCACCATTGAAATGNCTCCGATGGGTGGACCCGGTCTCGTCGTCGGCGTCATCATCAGTCTGGCACCACCGCTGGAATCTCTCCCANCAGGTAACCATGAAGTCNCAGTCATTAGCTACAACATTGACGNCAATGCCNNCCCGGGCACCACTTCTGCTCTCGCATTCCTCAATNCCCTCGGTGACCCGCCTGTAAACTGCGTGATTTCGGTCAACGGAGTCTCGCATCAACCCATCCTCAATCACGGTAGTTTCACGGTAGAAACCCCGGCCCCGTCCAATGTCNTCGTCACCNTCGATGACGCNTGTGACTGCTCGGGAACCCTGAGCTGGACCAACGAAGCGGTCTACGACTCGATCGAGGTCACCCAGGATGGTGTCACGACGACGATCTCCGGAACCGCCACCAGCACTTCAATCAGTCTCAGTGACGGAACTGCCACCAACTTTTCGGTGGTCGGTATTCGTCNGGGACANGCTTCTGCTGCCGGCGCCGGTTCTGGAACCTGTAACCAGACNCCTCCTTCACCCGGACCTTCTGGCNTGACCTGTGACATCGATCATGAAACTTGCACCGTGACCCTGAGCTGGTTCAACAATGATCCCGCATATCAGGATCTCGTGCTGNTGGTCGATGGAGTCGTGGCAGCCAACTTGCCTGGCGACGCCACCACTGTCAGCGTCACCCTGGCAGAAGAGCTGGTCGATTACGCGCTGGCCATCAGCGGTTCTGGTGCCTGTGGAGAAACACTTCCGAGTGCCTCTTGTATCGCCATGTGCCTTCCCGAGCGTTTCAAGCGCGGAGACGTCAACAGCGACGGTACACTCGACATTTCCGATGCAATCGGAACCCTGAACTACCTGTTCCAGAATCTACCAGTAGTCTGCCTCGATGCTGTCGACAGCAATGACGATGGAGCCGTCGACATTTCCGACGCNATCTCNGTCCTCAACTACATCTTCGCGGGTGGNCCGCCACCTGCTGCTCCTGGTCCGAGCGAATGTGGAGTCGATACCACCGACGACGCTCTCGATTGCCCCGGCTACAACACCGATTTGTGTAGCTAGCAACCGTTACGACGCACTTCAAGNTGACTGAAAAAATGGGCCCGTAGGNAACTCTCCTACGGGCCCATTCTTCATCCGAAAAGTCGCCGNCGTATTTCTTCGATTAGATCGCCTCGAAGATGTGGCCTAGNTTGGTCTTCTTGACTCGGAGGTAATTCAGATTTACCGGTCCGGGACCTGTTTCGATGGCCAGTCGCTCCACCACCTGGATGCCATTCTGCTCGAGGCCGTTGACCTTGGAAGGATTATTGGTCAACAACTTGACCTTGATCACTCCCAGGGTTCTCAAGATGCGAGCCGCATCGGAATAATCGCGCAAGTCGGGCGGATANCCGAGGCGTTCATTCGCTTCCACCGTGTCGAGACCTTCATTTTGCTGCAGGTGATAGGCCTCGATCTTTCTCGTCAAACCGATCCCACGTCCCTCCTGAGGTAGGTAGAGCAGCGCGCCACGCTCGTGGAAGCCGATGGCATCGAGGGCCATCTGTAACTGAGCCCCGCAATCGCAACGAAGAGATCCAAGCACNTCTCCGGTGAAACAGGCGCTATGGATACGCACCACCGGGGGCTCACCACCAGCACTCGTTAGATCTCCCTGNCGCAAAACCGTNATCGGCTCCCCATCGCCGACACTCCAGCACTCAATCTCAAAATTGCCAAAGGGAGTCGGTAACTGGGCTGCCGAATGGCAGCGCGGTTCCAGTTGCCGGTGGTCAAAATCTAGTTGTTTGGTTTNCTGGTTTCTGCGGTACTCGACCAGACTTTCGATGGTTCCCAGCAACAACTCGTGACGCTCGGCAAACCGCACCAGATCGGGCAGGCGAGCCATCGAGCCGTCATCGTTCATCACTTCGCAGATCACCGCAGCCGGTTGCAAACCGGCAAGCCGGGCAAGATCCACCGACGCTTCGGTATGACCGGCACGCCGCAGGACTCCCTCTGGATGAGCACGAAGTGGAAACAGATGGCCTGGCCGCTTGAAAGACTCCAACTTCGAGGAAGGATCCGCCAGAAGACGAGCAGTACGAGNACGATCAGGAGCACTGATTCCCGTGCTGGTTCCGTCCCGGGCATCGACAGAGAGGAAAAACGCACATTCGTCCGGGTCGGAAGGGTGATTGGTCATGGCAGGCAACTGTAAGCGATCGATAATCTCTGAACCGAGGGGAGCACAGATCAAGCCACGCCCCTTGGTCGCCAGGAAGGTGATCTTGTCAGGTGTGACCAACTCTGCGGCGACGACAAGATCCCCCTCGTTTTCACGATCGGCGTCATCGACGAGTATCACCATCCCCCCGCGGGAGATCTCTTCGACCAGTTTTTCGACAGTCGCGAAGGTCAACGGTGACTCCTGTCAGATCCAGGTCTTGACCGATATGAAACCGAGCACTACACACCCATTCTATGGGCTCTCACTCGTCGATTGGAGTGATTCCATCCCTCCTGAAGAACTGATTTCCACCTCGTGGCACACCCCCCCCAAACGTTCTACCAGCTGGCGGATCCGTGCCGCGAGCCGTTGAGCGGCACCAGGAAGCTCGATAGTCCCCCAAATGACCATCAAAGCATTGCGGGTGGTTTCGTCAGTCTTGGATCGCTGCGAATCCTTGACGCCATTGGCACAGGCTCCCGTTTTGTCTCTCAGACACAGCAGCCCAGCGATATCGATCTCCTGGCCCGACCGGTTGAAGACGTACTTTTCCCCCGATGATCCCAACGAGATGCTCAGTGGCGCCTCGATCCGATCCAGATCGACCACACTCAACGGGACCCCGACCGCCAGCGATGCGGCATTTCCGACATCGACCAGAGGGAGAATCGAAGCCAGTTTGCCCTCGGAGGCACTCCGAAGTAGCCATTCACTGGAGGGTTTGCCGCGACCGGCCGGTCGGTAACCGCCATGACGAAGCAACTGCCGAACCGCTTTCTTGCACTCATCGCCGATCTCTGCCACCGCCTGCGGCAGCAGCAGCTGCTGTAACCACTCCGGGCTGCTGGTGCCCTGGGCAGCTGCCAGCTCAACGTGAATCGCCACCGGATCAAGGTATCGGTGTGGCTCCAACTCGATGACCCACGATTCCGCTGAAACCACTCCACGGATCCTCTCGTGATACTTGTTCAGAAAGCTCGGCTCGCTACCATCAGTCGAGGCCCGGCACACTGCCGGGCAGGGTGTCCAGTCGGGAAGGAAAGCAGGGTGCCACGAGATTCGCATTCGATCCATGGCAAGATCGTGCTCGGATCCGGGATCTCGACCGAACTGGCCACAAACCTACTGGAGGCTCCGGCGGCATGGATCATCGCTGAGGGACGCCGCGGTCGACTCGAACGTATCGATTGGCAAGGCCAGCATTACGCCCGCAAAATCTATCGGGTCACTTCTCCAGCGTCTCTCCAGCCGTTCCTTGGGCTGGTGCCGGGACTTTTCCGCTGGGGTCGTGCCCGGCGATCGTGGCAATCGATGCAAAGAGGAATGCACAGTGGACTACCCCTTCCCGAGCCAGTGGCCTTGCAGGAACAAACCGATGGCGCCACCCTCATCTGCTCCTGGATCACGGGAGAGCCACTCCACCACTGGCACGCTCGGTCTCTTCAGAAGCAGTGGAAACCGGTCGATGAATTCCGTTTCGCACGCTGGATCGGATCAGAACTGAAACGCGCCCTGGCCGGGGGACTGAACACCCGCGACCTCGCCCCCCACAACGTGCTGATCGATGGCCCACCCGAGGGCCCCTGGAAGCTCGGCATCGTCGATCTCGATGATTCACGAGTCGGTTCGCCCCCGGCACGCCAGCGGGTACTGCATTCGCTGGCCCAGATCGGGCATCTACCACCCACCATCGCCCGTACTCTGAAGTGGCGTGCCATCGAAGCGTTCTTCAGTGACGGTGGCAACGAACTGGTAGGCGACCGGCGAACAGCGATCAAAGAAATCTCCGCCAACATCTCACGACTCGACCAGCTGAAGGCGAAGAGATTGCTCGAGAGAGGCAAGACCGGACCGTTGGCCGGCTGGGGGCTCGATGAACAAGGCTTACCGGTACCGTTCGTCGGGGCGCGCAAGGGTCCATGAGGTGAACGACTCGCCGGAGCTCAAATCGAGGTCGTTATTGAGTCCGGGTCGATATTGCCTGTAGAGAATCGAGACGGACCACTCGCCCATCCGCATCGACCTCACCAAAGCGCAAAACTGTCGTAGGACACTCCTCGATACAGGCACTGCAGCGGACACACTGAGGATCCTCGACCGGAATCCCGCGCTGGGCAAACGCCATCACATCGACCCCCTGGTGGCAAACCGCGGTACAGACATTGCACGAGATGCAGCGGGCCTTTTCGGCAACGATGCGAAAGCGGGAGAAACGAGCATAGATGTTCATCAGTGCTGCCAGGGGACAGGCAAATCGACACCAGACCCGACCCGAGAAGTGCCAGTAGAGGCCGACTCCGAGGATGCCGGAAAAGAGCACATCGACGGTCCACTCGTAACTGAGCAGCGGGATCCCGGTCAGGATCGAGCTGTAGACGTTGCCAGACCAGAGCCCAATCGTGCTGTCAGGAAATAGCCATGAGATCACCCTCAGATCGCACATCACGCAGCACAGAAGCAGCAGCCCCTGGCCGATGAAGTTGAGGCGATTGGTCATTTTGCCGTGCGGCATCTTTCTACGCTGGGTATCGCCGAGGGTTTCTGCCAGTGCTCCACAGGAACAGATCCAGCCGCAATAAACTCCCTTGCCCCAGCGCCTGATCGCCAGCGGCAGCAACACAAAGGTCTGGATCAGTGAGATCACCAGCCACGCCATCAACGGTTGGTCGGTGAAGACGTTCCAGAAGAACAGCGGCCAGGCGAGGATCAAACCGAACGCCCGCCAGTATTCACGCCCGGGACCGTAACCTTCGGCCACCGGGAACAATGCATCGGCGAAGGTCCGGCCCCAACCAGCATCGAACAGACCGTTGTTGCCGAGCCAGGGCAGGATCAAGTACGGCAACACAAACAGCGGCAACGCCTGGATCGAGATCAAGGTCCAGGTTTGCCAGCGAACGTAGGGAGTCGGCCTGCGGCGCATCCGACGGATTCCAAACACCAGTACGATCAGGGTGTAGAGGAGGCTGTACCAGAAGCCAGCCTCAGCGACACTGGTGGCAAGAGTTCCGATCCACGTGGTCGAATCGGAGAAGGACCCGCCAAGTCCTGTCCACCAACGATCGACTCCTGCCGGAAAACCACCCTGTGAGCTCCACCACTCCGAGATGGGTAACCAGACGCCAGGCCTTTTCCAGTGGTAGAGCAAGGTACAAAGCGCCAGCACCAAAAACAGACCTAGCCAGCTCCGCCCGGTCCATTCGCCTCGAATCTTGACGCCGCAGCGGCGCAGGAACGCGAGCGGGGTCTCGCGACCGATCAGGGCGTAGACGGATGTCGCCTCGAGACGTTTTTGTCCCTCCGGTTGAGTGACAGTCACGGTGTCCTGATCGATCGCCAGCACAGTAGACAGGGGCTCGACCTGGAGCATCCGGCGACCCGCTCGCTCGTTGACGCGTTCGATGTTCTCACTGCTGGGGCGAACCAACTGATCGCCTCGGTGGGCGAGAGTCACCTGTGCTCCCGCGTCAGCCAGTGCTACCGCTGCCTCGCAAGCTGAATCGCCACCACCGACCACCAGCACAGCTTCACCACGGTGATCGCCAGGGTCGTGCAGACGGTTGGAGACATGATCGAGATCTTCCCCGACCACTCCCAGTCGCCGGTAATCACCACTGCGACCGACCGCCACCACCACTCGCTTCGCCTGGTACTTCTGGCCATCGTCGCCGTGAACCTGAAGACCATTCTTGTTGGTAGTCACGGACTCGACACGACATGTGATCGGTGCGATGGCTGCTTCTTGCGCCTGCAGTCGTAGGCTTTCGAGCAGGCCTTCTCGATCGAGATCGCCCTGTGGAAGCTGGAAATCTCCGGCCGGCTCCATCTCGGGTGGACAGGTGAAGATCGGTTTTCCTACCGGAAAGTTTTTCAGAGTATCGAGCAAAGCGGAAGATTCGAGCAGGCGATGCTCGATGCCACGGCGATGGGCTTCGATGGAAGCTGCGACTCCGGCAACGCCAGCTCCGATGATGACGAGGGGAATCCGATCCCCTGCTGAATCGATTTCCGATTGGGGAATCGCTCTCACCACTCGAGTACCCGAATCCACCGCAAACTTGAGCAGCGGAGTTCCGGTCAGATCTCCGACGATGAAGAGTCCCGGGACGTTGGTGGAAAAGTCGGATGCCACTTCCGGCAGCGGTTCGACCTGTCCCGATGGCCACTGCAGATGCAGCCAGTCGGCATAGCTGGTCAGCGCCCCCGACACGACCGGTCAGACCCCGTGTACCAGCTCGACCTTGCGGTCGAGGCTGGCAATCATCACGCCAGGATCGAGCGGCTGGCCGGTCGCATCCTCGAGTAATTCGAGGGGCATCCGGCGACGACCAGGACGGTGAACACGGCTGTGCAACCACTCCAGGATGGCACCGAATCGACCCGCCCCGACCTCCCCTTCAATATCGATCTGCTCTCCGATCGCCTGATAGAACTGGGCCGAATAGAGAGAACCGAGCAGGTAAGTGGGGAAATATCCAAACGCACCAAAGCTCCAGTGAATGTCTTGAAGAACCCCATCACGATCATTTTCCGGTTCAACTCCGAGATATTCCTTCATCTTCTCGCGCCACAGGCCGGGTAGATCGGAAGTGGTGATGGAGCCGTCAAACATGCCCTTCTCCAGTTCAAATCGAAGCGCAATGTGCAAGGAGTAGGTGACCTCATCCGCCTCGACCCGGATCAGCGATGGACGTACCGGGTTGACCGCGGCAGCCATCTCCCTGGCGTTGACATCGGCCAGCTGATCGGGGAAGTACTTCCGCATCTTTGGCAAGAAATGACTCCAGAACGGCTCTCCACGACCGATGTCATTCTCCCAGAAGCGGCTCTGTGATTCGTGGATCCCCATCGAGATGCTGTCACACAGCGGTGTATGTTCCCAGGCAGGATCGAGACCCTGCTCGTACATGGCGTGGCCCGCTTCATGAATCACTCCATAGAGGTTGCCGATGAAATCATCGGAGGAAACACGGGTCGTGATGCGAACATCATGAGGAGCCGCCGGAGAGGTGCAGAAGGGGTGCGCCGTCAAGTCGATCGCCCCACGCTCGAAGTCATAACCCAACTCAGTGGCGACCTCTTTGGCAAATGTGAGTTGCTTGTCGGTGTCCCACGGCCCTTTCATGAAGGCGGGTTCCGGGGTCGGATTCTCAGTGGCGCGTTCGATGATGTTACGAATCCCCGGGACCACTTGCTGGCAAATCTCCTCGAAGCGCTGCGAAGTCATACCTCGTTCGTACAGGTTCATCAGGATGTCATAGCGACTGGTGTTGCCGTCTTGCAGACAATCGGCGTATTGCTCCTGCAACTGGATCTGCTTCTTGAGCAGCGGTTCAAACAGAGGAAAGTCATCGTTTTCTCGTGCTGATCGCCATGCCATCAACGTCTTCGAAGACGATTCAGAAATTTCAGTGGCCAACGTTGCGGGAATCCGAACCGATTTGTCGTAATCGTAACGGACCTCTCGTACCAGCGATTGAAGATCGCCATCGCCGCAGTCGGCTGCGACCTCCTCGGCCCGTGAGATGCAATCTCCCAGGGCTGGATCCTGCGCTCTCTTGTGCTGCAGGCCGACCAGCTCACCGAGAGACGCGGCACGGGACTCGGTGCCCCCGATGGGCATGTGGGTCTCCTGATCCCACTCCAGCACGGTGACAGCGTGCTGTAGCAGCGAGATGCCCCGCAACTTGTCCCTCAACTCTGTGATCACCGGATCGTGTGGGGAGCTGTCGCTGTTGGCATCGTTCATGAGGTCAACTCACTCTCAGCAATCTGGTCATCGATCCCCTCGATACGGTCGCGTTCGAGAGCTTGCACAAAGTGAAGCGAACAAACCGGCTGGAAAGTCTCATCTCCACCAACCTGCTTGCTCGGTCCAACCAGCATCGCGACTCCATCGATACACTTCAGATTGAAGATCGCCTTGCGGTTACAGCGCTGACAGGTGGTCTTCACCTCCTCGATGGAATCTGCCAGCTCCATCAGGCGACGGCTTCCTTCGAAGAGCCGTGATCGAAAGTCGGTTCTCAGGCCGTAACAGATCACTGGCACTCCGACCTGGTCGACGATGTCTCGCAGTTGTTCGATGTGCGCCACCGTCAAGAACTGAACCTCATCGATCAGGACGCACTGAACGTCCGAGAATTCAGACATTTCTAGACGGTTGGAAGGTGACAAGATGATGTGAGCTTCGCGGTGCAGCCCTGCCCGCGAAGCGACCTCCTGGTGGCCATATCGATCATCGAAACCAGGCTTGATCACGATGACTTTCTTACCCTGACGCTCGTAATTGTGAGCCACCGCCAGCAGGTTCAGCGTCTTGGCGCTACCCACCGTTCCGTGTCTGAAATACAGCTTGGCCATCACGCTCCTCCTGCACCGGGATCGGTCTACCCCGCCTCAGGGTAGCCCGGAGCGACCCCGCAATCCATGCTAGCCGTCGGAGCCAGGCTCTGGCTCCACGTCTGGTTGAGGGGCTGGTAGCGGCTCTGGCTCCGGTGGAGCGGCTCGCAGGGTATCGAGCTTCTTGAGTAGAGAGTCTCGCACCCAGAGGCGCATCACTGAAACCCGCTTTTGCCCGATGACACGCCCGAAGACGCCGTTACCGCCAGAAGTCAGCGGAGTTTCGAGACCGAATTGGATCGCGAAAGTAGAGCCGTCCTTCAGTTCTCCCTCGATGAAGGAATGGGGCGGCTCGAGTCCAAGCGCGGCCAGATCGGAAGGATCGGTCGGTTTTTCCGCCTGCACATTTTTGAGTGCCGAAAGAATCGCTTTGACTGTCAATTCATCGGCGGGTCCACTCTCTGGCTCCACGATCACCCACGAAGAATCTGCGGGTTCTGCCGTGTCAGTCGACTCTTCATCCGTCACAGCAGTTGCCACATCCTGTCGTTTCAGTCGCACCAAACCTTCCGGGGTGGCGATGGTCAGGCTCTGGACTTCGGCATCGGCAGGCAACTGGTACAGATTCCTGTCGGCCCATCTTCCAGCCTCAAGTGAGCCGCCGGCGAAGCCGGGCCGAAAGAGCAGATTCGGAGTGACACTGTAGACCTCGTCGGTACCGCTGATTCGGATGAAAGAGCGGCCGTTACCGTCTCTCTTTCCCAACCACAGATCTCCCATCGAAACTCCTGTCGCATCCTGGAGGGAAATCCTGAGACCGTCTTCAGCCCCGACCTGGAAATTGGAATGGGTCGAAGCAGAAGAGGCTCTCTTCTCCGGCGAAGCGATGGAACGGATTTGATTGAGCAATTCACTGATCTGTGCCCGGTCTCCAGGGGTATCCCAGGCAGAGGGAAGACTCCAGCCTTGATTGACCCGGACCAGCAGAACCGAGGAATCACCCTTCGTCATCTCGATACGCGCCACTTGATTGATATCCAACTCAGCCAACGAGGCGATGGCCAGCGGAGTTTCTAGAGGAGCGGTGTAATCACTCTCTGAAGTGAGGTAAAGACTGGCTGCGCCGAGGATGATCGCCAGGATCATCAGCTGTACCGTCCGCGGAGTCATTGAACCACCTCCTCCAAATCCTCCTCGGCAATACCCCGGGAGCGGAATTCCGACTCGTACTTCTGCGCCGAACGGTGACGCCTGGCCATCGAAACCATGTAGTACATCAGCAACAACATTGGAATTCCGACCATGTTGCCGTAACTGACGACCCGGCGCTCTTCTCGAGTCGTGTCGCGCAACGCACTGGGAATCTGCACCTTGGAGCGAATCGTCGCCAGAGCGGGGTCGAGAGCGAGCGCTTCGGTAGCCCCGAGCAAGAACTGCACATTCTGCCGGTACTGGATCAAAGATCCGTACTTGGCCATATCCGCAGAGCCGAGTAACAGCACTCGACTGGCACGAGCATCTACTTGCGGAACCGTCGCCCCATCCTGATCACTGGTCTCCTCGGATGGATCCCAGGCAGGAATCGGAGTTCCCGCAGCAAAGGTCATCGGGAAGGTGCCTTCGATCAGTAACGCCAAATTGTGCTGGGAGAGCAGCGACGGATCTTTCGGTTTGTCTCGCATCTGCAAGGTGAAATTGGGCCTGAAGGTAGCCAACCAGGCATCGGAAGAAGATCGAGCCAGCACCGTCACATCAAGACCGGCAGCGCTCGCCACCTCCTGGTTGACGATCAACGGGCTCGCGAACGGGAAGACGATCGATCCGATCCCGCGAGTCAGCGGCGAGGTGCCGTCGAGACCGTTGCCGGATGCCAGCGGACACAGCGGTAAAGGCACCGGTCTCTGCATCGGACCCAGCGGCGTGTTTTGCATGATCGTGATCGAACCGCACTGCTCGCTTGCAATCATCTGGTGCGGTTGAATCTGAATCCCCCATGCTCGCAAAGTCTCAGCCAGTCCTGGTGCCAGGGGAGTCATCTGGACACTCTGATCCAGTTTCCCGGAGGTCGTCGATGCGAAGAAGACCACCGGTCGACCATCAGCGATGAAACGTTCCAGCTCATAACGCTGTCGAGGTGTCGTCGCGTTCGGTTCGGCCACAAACAACAGCACCGCCTGCTCGGCAATCGGCTGCTCCCTGGAAAGGTCGGTTGTTACGACCTCAAAGCGTTCCCCCAGAATCTGCTCGATGAAGGGGGAGAAATGCCCGGTCGGTTCCGGCAACGGTCTGCCGTCGGGAGTGGTCGAGATCTGATCTTCCGGACGACCATGGAAGAAAGCAACGACCGGCTTTTCTTGCATCGACAGTTTTACGATGCGGCTCACCAGCTCGTACTCAAGTCCTTCCAGATTGGAATGGACCGGAATCCCCTCGGTTTCACGATCGAGNTACTTCAGCAGCAATGCGCTGTAGAAGGGAACAATCTCGAATCCATCGTCTTTGAACGATCGGCCCTGCAATTCTGGGATCCCTTGCCGTGCCAGTTCCTGCTTCTTCTCATCGGCCGGTGCCACTGGACCACCCAGAAAAGCCTGCATCGGGTTGGACTCCGGTACTTCTCCCGCCGCTTCCTTCTCCTGCACATAAGCCTCGATGAGGCGGTTGGGATCCCGGACCTGAATCTCCACCTTCGCTCCGGCAGCACTGGCTGCCCGCTGAAACTCATCGAGATAATCGACGGTATCACGGCGCAGATTCTGCAAACCGGAAGGCATCTTGTCGCTGACCCAGTACTCGATGGTGATCGGTTCCTCGAGACGGGCCAGAATCTTGCCGGTTTCGGCACTGACGGTATGGACACCGGCCCGGGTCAAATCAACACGGCGATCAAATCGCCGAGCCACTCCGTTACAAACCACCACCAGAACCAACAGCAACAACAAGGAAACGGACCAGCGAAGTAGGAAGTTTTTCTTTCTGTTGATCATCGATTCCCCCTCACTGTCTCTTCAGTTCGACCTGGAACACGGTCAGTGCCAGGAAGAAAAGGGATCCGGAAAGGAAATAAACCACATCACTGACGGCNAGCACTCCCCTTTCGATAGATCTGAAGTGCGATTGAACACCGAAGGACTCGACGACCCGTGACAGGGCCGGATAGGTCCCCGACAGGTAGGCGGCAAAGTCAGGACTGAGGACCAGAATCAGGATAATTCCGACGAACACTCCGACCAGCAACGACACCACCTGGTTGCGTGATAAAGCAGACACCCAGCAACCCAGTGCCAGGAACATCATGCCCGCCAGGATCGTGCCCAGATAACCGCCAATGATGGGGCCCCAGTCGACCGGACTGGCCGCCAACCAGAAAATCGTCAGCGGAATCCCAAAACTACAGACGACGCTGGCCAGAAGAACGACCACCGCGGCCAGCCACTTTCCCACCACCAGGTCCTGAACACGAACCGGTAGCGAAAGAAGTACCTCGGTGGTGCCGGTCCGCAGCTCTTCAGACCACAATCGCATCGTCACAGCCGGCGCAAACACCATCAACATGAATGGGGTCAATCCAAACCAGACCCGCATATCCGCGCTCTCGATGACGAAAAAGGGTGAGAACTGGAAGAAAAAGAAGGACAGGATCGCAATCTGCATCGCGATGAAAATCCAGGCGATGGGGGTTCCAAAATAGGATCCACATTCACGCCGGGTGATGATGAAAATGGACTTCATTGCCGCCCCCCCTGACCACCGGTGAGACGCAAATAGACCTGTTCGAGAGTCTCACGAGCACGTCCGATGTGAATCAGTGACGATCCACTCTCTTCGATTTGGCGCGACAGGGTCGCGAGATCGGGGGCCGATTCAGAGAGCCAGGGATGGACNGTCTCCCCTGGAGCTCCCGGCACTCCCTCGGCCACTCCCAACCCGATACACAACTGCGGGGAAATCCCTTCGCCAGCCACCACGACTTCCCATCCGGAGGAAGAAACTCCGGCCAGTTCTTCCGGCGTGCCGTCGGCGATCAACTTTCCCGAATGGATCACGATGATCCGGGTGCAGATCGCTGCGATCTCCTGGAGGATGTGAGTACTGAAGATGATGGCCCGCTCCTGGGACAATTCTCTTATCAATTGACGGACCTCGATGATCTGTCGTGGATCGAGGCCATTGGTCGGCTCATCGAGAATGAGTACATCGGGATCGTGGATCAGGGCTTGCGCCAGCCCCACACGCTGACGAAATCCTTTGGACAGGGTGCCACAGCTGCGTCGAAGCAACGGCCCAAGTCCCAGCCGCTCACAGATCCGCGTCACGCGCTGCTCCAGATCGGTACCTTCGAGTCCGCGAGAGTGACCGACAAATCGTAGGTATTCGGTTACTTCCATCTCGTCATAGAGAGGGATCGACTCGGGAAGATAGCCAAATTGTTGGCGAGCCTTGAGCGGATCCTCCGAGATCTCGACACCACAGATCCTGGCACTGCCGTGATCGGGGGCGAGCAGGCCGGTGATCATCCGCAAAGTGGTGCTCTTGCCGGCACCATTGGGTCCAAGAAAACCGAGGATCTCACCACGACGAATCTCGAAGGAAACATCATCTACCGCTACCGTAGCCCCGAAGGTACGTCGCAGTTGTCGTGCTTCGACTATAGCCTGGTCGCCGCCAGATATTTCCGCTGCGACCACGGTCTGTTCACTGGTCTCCACTGCCATGCGAGCTCCACCCTTTCCAAAGATACGGGTCCGGTCGGAAATCCGACCGCGCCGATACCAGATGAAAAGGTTCAGGTGAGCCCATTTCAAGCAGTCTTGAGCCCTTAAATCACCAGATTTCTGAGCTCCTGGAGGTTGCGGACATCGCGTCCATAGAGCAGAGCCGTGGCCCCGACCCTTCTAGCCTCAGCTGTATTGGCCGGTGCATCGTCGACAAACAAAACCTCGTCGCTGCGAATCTCTACCCCCAATTTATTACGGATTTCTCGAATTACTTCGAGAATCGCCTCTCCCTTTTCCATCAAGCCGTAGCGAGGATGGAAGAACAGCTCGCTAATTCCGAAAGTCTCGAGCAATTCGGTGCAGATACCCTCATCGGCACGACACGCAAGGGAGCAGATGCCCCCGCTTCGCTGAATCGACCGCATCAGACGTCGAGTACCCTTGCGGAGTCGGACGGTAGCAGTGCTNCAACTGGCGAGNTGTTTGCCTGAAAGCTGAAAGGGACCCTGCATCGGACAGATCTCGTCCATATCAGCGCACCACAGCGTTTCGTCTAGATCAAAAACGTAGAGCCTGTAACCCATCGACCCTCTCCCTCCCTAACATTACCCATCCAGCTCAACGGCCTTTCCCCTTCAGCCAGTTCCCACAGTTTTCATATGTGAATCCGACTTTGATTCAAAATCGGACAGAAAAAATGGCAGGGAGTGCCGGAGCCAGAAGATCCATTGTTGGATAACCTGGGGAAAACTAGAGACTGGGGTCGACGCGATCGAACGGATCGATCGAATCGAAGCTCTCGCTGGAAGGCGAGTCGGTCTCTTCATCACCGACCAGTTGCTGTGCTCCTGGACTGAGAAACACCTCGACGTGCTCGAAAGCATGCGGCGTCAACAATTCTCCGAGACGATTCTGAGCCCGCAGAGCGTAAGCGTACCCCTGGATTCGATCTCGTAGAGCAACCAGCTTTACGGCGAGGGCTTCGGGAACCATCTCGACCACATCATCGATGACGATTTGCGATGGAATCTTGAGTCCGATCGCGTCTCCCAGTTCCTCGCTGACGATCAATCTCTGACGCTCTTCATCGACCAGTCGCGACAACAGGCGACCCTCGAGCTGACGATACTTCTTGAGGGCAGTATAGTCGGCTGCCATGGCGGCCTCGTCGAGATCGACCAGCACCTGCGACAGCTGCTCATGGAGCTGGCTGATGCGACTGAGAACCTCCGACACTTCTCGGGCGAGATTACGAATCTGGATCTTACGACGTTCTTTATCGGTCATCATGGCGAGTCTCTCCTGTTGATCGGGCCGTGCCCTTCTCCCATCTTCGGCATCGCGGCCCGATCTCTGCACAGTCTCGGGTAAATTTAGCTGTGGAAGGTCTATCCAGCGTCTGAGAGCCACTTTCAGAGTGGATAAGAGGGGTTCCGGTTGGCACCAAAGCCGCTGCTGTTTTCGAGTCCCGTTGCTCGATTCGGGCGCTAGCAGTAGTTTCTGGAAATAATACCGGTGGGCGGGTGGCGGAACTGGCAGACGCGCCAGATTTAGGTTCTGGTCCCGAGAGGGGTGGGGGTTCGAGTCCCCCCTCGCCCACATTCTTTGCTCGTCTGATTCACCCTCGACCTGAGCGGCTCACTCCTCTGCTTGGGAGGCTCATTCCTCGACCTCACGAAACCCCAAAGAGTGGTACAAACCAAGCGCTGGCTCGTTGGCGCAGTTCACCGAGAGGTAAACTTCTGAGTATCCCGCCTCGGTCAGCGCCGCCATTGCCTCGCGAACTAAAATCCGCCCGTACCCCTGGCGCTTATAATCGGGATGGGTCATCGAAAAAGCCAGCAGAGGAGCATCTTGATAAAGTGTGATCAAGATGGCGGAGATGAGTAGCTGATCAGATTCATCACTGATCACGAAGGAGCAATCGCTGAGTAAGGCGCCGTATCCTCCTTCAAAGGTATGCTCAATTTCCTTGGTCGCCTCTTCTAGAGTTTCCCCGTCATAGTCGACGGTTCCTTGATAAGCCGCCCACATCAATCGGGCCAGCTTCGCCTGATGAGAACTAGTGACCGACTCGGCGGTGGTTTTTTCACCTTGGTCACTCGAAGGCAGCGATAAAATCATCTTTTTTCTCAAACTCACTGCCCTTCTGTAATGGCGGCCAAGGCATCGATCACCTGTTGCCGTTGAGACCCATCACTTTCCAATCCCGGAGCGATTCTCACCGTCCCCCCCGGTTCAAGGGTTCCGATGTGACGATGTGCTAACGGGGCACACTGGAGACCGGATCGACAGCGGGCCCCGATGCGGGCATCGAGTTCGGCGGACACTTCCTCCGGCGAGATTCCCTCGACATGGAGCGGTATCACCGGGGTTCGAACGGAACTGGCTGATTCTCCGGGAATCGACAGCCGGGAAATCGTCGAGAGATCTTTCAGCCACTGCTGACGAAGACGAACCAGTTGCTCGAAAGTAGNANCCACCGGATGCTCATCGAAATACTCAAGNGCGGCATTCAGTCCGGCAATCCCCGGTAAGTTGGGAGTCCCCGACTCGAAACGACCGGGACCGGTTGCAGGAATTCGCGGCAATTCACTGTCGATGCCGTTACCACCGATCCACAGCGGCTGAGGTTCATATCCTGGCACCAGATAACAGGGTCCAATGCCTGGAGGGCCCCCCAGATGTTTGTGGCCAGCCATGGTATAGGCCATCAAACCAGGACACCGCTGGACCGAAAAGGGCATCAGACCCGCAGCCTGGGCTCCATCGACCACCAGCGGTAGGTTCTTTTTCTGGCACCACGCACCGACCTCTTCGATCGGTTGCACGAGGCCCGTTACGTTGCTGGCATGTTGCAACACCACTGCCAACGCAACTCCCGGATCGAGTGATTCCAGCGCTGTCAGATCGACGAGTCCACACTCATCGACAGGAAGCTGGCGCACTCGGTCCTCCCCCAATGCTCGCACCGCCGGTCGCCAGACCGCGTTGTGCTCAAGAGCCCCGATCCACATCACCGCATCGTCGGCGGCTTCTCGACATAGATCAGCGATGACGGTGGAGAGGGCCAGCGTCGAGGAAGGGAACAGAGAAATGCGCAAAGGATCATCAGCACCGATCAGGTTGGCAATCCGCTCGCGACAGGAACCAACGATGGCACCAGCTTCGAGCGCACCACCGTGAGATCCGCGACCTGCATTGCCCGCCAGATCGAGAGCAGCGACCATCGCCTCGGCAACTCCCGGGTGACGCGGATGGGCTGTGGCGGCATGGTCCAGGTAGATCATCACTCCTCCGCCAGGATGGTCCGCTCTACGGTACTAACCGTCAAGGGAACCTTTTTGCAACCAACCTGATACAATCCGACGATTCGGTGCCCCGTACGAAAGGAACCGGATGAGCTCGAGTCACCGCAGCATCGATGCGGCCGAACTCGATCGTCGGGAACGATACCACCTGAT
Organism: Planctomycetota bacterium; assembly: GCA_002711105.1. Taxonomy (GTDB): domain Bacteria; phylum Planctomycetota; class UBA8108; order UBA1146; family UBA1146; genus UBA1146. The sequence continues at coordinate 10,342 of PAIH01000037.1, read as the reverse complement.
GATCGCCTGCGTCGTGCCGCGTCCAATCGCCTGGACCTCAACGATGTCTTCGGCCGGGATCACCAACCTGGCCCCGTTCAGTTTCTTTGGAGGGGTCAGCAGCGACCCCCCCACCGTGATGCTGAGTATCGGCAGGAGAAGCGACGGCAGCCACAAGGACACCGGCCGCAATCTGCTGGAGACCTCCGAGGCTGTGGTTCACATCTGCTCTCGCGACGATGGAGAAGTGATGGTGGCCAGTAGCGAGGGCCTGCCACCCGAGACGAGCGAAATCGATCACCTCAAGTTATCCACAACCGCATCCGACCGGGTCGCTCCACCGCGCCTCACCGATGCTGCCATCGCCATGGAAGCTCGGCGCGTTCATCATCAGGAAGTGGGACACGGCCCGATCGACCTGTTCTTGCTTGAAGTGGTTCGTTTTCACCTTCGTGAGGATCTACTCAGCGACGGTCTGCCCGATCCAGCGCGACTGCAGGCGGTCGGGAGAATGGGCGGATCCTATTACTGCGATACCGCCGCGCCGTTCGTCATCGACCGGCCTAAATAACTGACTATCTGCCAGCTGGGTTCCGCCCTGCGAAACGGGCCGGTATGCTGGAGCTGTGGCGTGCGACCGCTTCCGCGGGGGAAAACCGGTTCGAACCGGTGCGGGGAAGAGCAGGAACGGATGCCAATTTCATCGATCTAGATGGGAGGAAGGGTCTATGCCTCACCCTTCATCCAGCCACGTGCACAAGCATCCCGCTGTGGTGCTGCTTCTTTTGATCGTCATGGCCAGCTGTTTGCCTTCCTGCCATCGCAGCGGCAACTTCAATGTCCCGCCGATCAGTCCACCGGTGGTGATTTGCGACCTCATCTACAACATCACGCAGTTGCTGTTGACCCCACTGGTCGAGATGGAACCGCTCGCTCCGCTCATTCCTGACGACACCCCCTGCCAACCGATCGAGTACTTGGTCGATCCACCGTTACCGGCAGGCCTGTCGCTGGATGCCACCACGGGCATCATTTCAGGGACCCCCACCGTCAGCGATACGTCGAGTGTTCATCTAATCACCTCCGTTTACCCCGAAGGGTTCGAGAATTTCGAGCTCACCATCGTGGTATTGCCATTTCCACCCGCCTTCAGCTATCCACAGTCAGCAGTAGACATCGCCGAAGGTGGACAGACGATTCTGACACCGATCCTNCTGGAAGGCTCCGGTGCCATCGATTCGTGGAGCGTCGAAGCTCCTGGGGCTCCGCCTCTGTCTGCCATCGTCGACAGTATCACCGGCGAGTTGGTGCTGTTTGGAAACGGCAACTACAGTGCCACCGTCACCGGCATCAATGAAGCGGGAGAGGCTACCTTCACCATCACGGTGACCACCGTCGCAACTCCGCGACTGATGTCCCCACTGTTGTTCATCGATGACGGCGACGGTGTGGTCGGGGTCGGCGATCACATCCAGATCGAAACCACAACGACCGTCGATGCGCCACTAGCTGGGGCCGACACTCTGCTACTCTCAGGCGGCAGCAGTCTCGGCAACAATAGCGTCACAATTGCTGCAGATGGTGGTTTCACGGAGATCAGCATCGGACCGGGAGCCACGCTCCACGGTCGTGGGGCTGCCGCAGCGGTCGGTGCCACCACGGCGCCTCCGCAGAACCAGCTGCCCACCTACGGCACTGCACAGGGACTGGTCGCAACCAATGGCGTGCCGCTAGCTCCCACCACTCTCGATCTGTTTCCGGGTATGAGGAGCCATTCCATCAGTGATCAACCCGCCACCGACATCGTCGCCTTCGAGCTCGATGGGGATGCCACCCCGGAAGCTCTGGCACTGATCGGTGGTCAGCTACAGCTGTTGCAGCAGGCGCCAGTTGGTAACTGGACCATCGAACTGATCGGAGCCAGTCAACTGGTCTCCATCGATAGCGCCGATCTCGATGGAGATGGCGACAGCGATGCGGTCGCAGCGGGACCCGAGGGCATCGTGGTGATCTGGAACGATGGCGGCACCCTTACCATCAGCTCCATAGACAGCANTGCCTCCAGCCTCATCGAAATCGTCGACATCGATCGCAACGGCACCCGCGACCTGATCGTGGCCCGCATAGCTGGAACCCTCGACATTCTCACCGGTGATGGNACGGGAGGTTTCGTGGTCTCCGAAAGCCTCGCCGCCGATGGCAACCAGGGCATCGAGATCACCGACCTCGACCGAGATGGCTATCTCGATATCGCTACCGCAGAACCGGCACTGTTGCGCGGCGGATCCTCCGGCTTCGTCCCGTGGAGCGATGCGCCGCTTCCCACCACATCAAGTGCGGCAGTGACTTCGATCAAGATCGACCGCGCTGATGGCTGGTCCGCCGTCGTGTGGGCCTCCGATGCCGGGGATCTGCACCGCATCGACTTCTTTGGGGGAGCATGGCAAACCGATTTCACCGAGGGGTTTGCCACCGGTACCACTTCCATCCTGGCCAGCGATTTCGATCGAGATGGTGGCAGTGATCTGCTGCTGGCAACCAGCAGCGGCTTCCAGCTGCGTCCATCTCGCGGCTCACTACCGGTCGACGGTTCGATCATCGAGACCGCGCCAGCCCACCTGTTGGTGCTATCCGGTGCCCTCAGTGCCGACAGTGTCGATCTCGACGGCGACGGCGATCTCGACCTGCTCGCTGTCGGTGAGGCTGGCATCGTCGAGGGAATCAATGGCCTCGAGGCGATCCTGAGTTCTCTGTCGCTGGACGAAGAGCATGACGAGGACGCGGAGGACTCCCATATCTCGGCACTGGCTTGCCACGATCTCGACCAGGATGGGTGGCTCGATCTGGTCGTCACCGGACAGAGCGTTTACTACGAACCGGGGGTCACCTGGATCCTTTACGGCGGCTTCTCCGGCTCTCCGATTCCATCGGANGAAGATGCCCAGATGGTGCTCGAAGGAGCGGATATTCGCACCGCAGAGTTCATCGATGTAGATCGCGATGGCGACCTCGATCTGCTGCTGGGCGCCAAGAATGGAATCGACCGTCTTCTGATTCAACAGGCTCCGAGACAGTGGCAGGTGCTCAACTTTCCCGGTGGTTTTGCTTCTGACAAGNCCCGCCGCTTCCAGGTCGCAGATCTCAATAAAGATGGAATCGATGATGTGGCACAGGCTTGTCACGGCACGAATCGGATCTGGCTCGGCGACGGTAACGGCTCCTTCTCCACCTCACCGCAGCCTTTCCCACCCGACATCACCTATGAGATCGAGCTGGTCGATGTCGATCGCGATGGAGATCTTGATCTGATCAGTGGCAATTCGACCGGCCGTCACAATCGCATCTGGATCAATGACGGCAGTGCCAACTTTTCTGACTCCGGTCAGGTGCTCGGTGTGATGGAGGTCCGCTCCATCGCCAGCGGCGATTTCGATGGGGATGGTGATCCTGATCTGTTGCTGGGACAGAACGGTTCCGGATCGGTCGGGTTTTTTGATGCCCTGTGGATCAACGATGGAACGGGAACCTTCACCGAAGGCCAAACCCCGGATTCCTCCGCCGATACGACGATGCAACTGGCGGTCGGTGATCTCGATCTCGATGGCTCTCTCGACCTGGCGACTGCCACTGCCACCAACCTCAAGGTGCAATGGAACGATGGATCGGCCTTTTCGAGCCCGCTGGAACTCGACAACCACTTCCATGGCACTGTGATCCTGGTCGACATCGACGGTGATGGAGATCTCGACCTGTTCGCAGGCACCTACGAGGAAGATGTCGATGTGTGGATCTCGCGCTGACTTTCTCGCGGGAAAACCGTCGTCGTAGCATTGGCATAGAGGGTTCCGGGACACTACCATCTCGGTCACTGAATAGGAGGTGACCGAATGATCTCCCCCATCGTTACATCCGTGTTGATCTTGACCCTCTGTAACTCTCCCCTGAATCCGGTGGCCAGTCCCTCTCACTGGGAAAGCGATGGTGTTTCCACCCTCGCTGCTGGCAAATCGACGACGCTGAAGGGGCTCACCTCCATCCTGGTCTATTCTCGCACCACCGGATTCCGTCACGGCAGCATCGGAGAAGGCAAAAAGGCGCTGAAAAAGCTCGCCGACAAGAACGGATTCAATATCGAGATCACCGAGGATCCGACCGCCTTCAGTGCCGAAAAGTTGCGTCAACACGAGGTGGTGGTGTTTCTCAATACCACCCAGGACGTACTCGATGCGACCCAGGAATCTGTTTTTGAAGACTGGATCCGTTCCGGTGGCGGCTACGTCGGCATCCATTCCGCCAGTGATACCGAATACAAATGGACCTTCTACGGTCACATGATGGGGGCCTACTTCTCCGGTCATCCACGCGTTCAGCAAGCCACCATCGAGGTCAAGAATCGTAAGCATCCGGCGACCGCTCACCTACCCGAGAAGTGGGTACGCACCGACGAGTGGTACAACTTCAAGGAGTTCCCCCAGCACGTCGATGTGCTCGCCTATCTCGACACCGACAGTTACCAGGGTTCATCGATGAAGGGCAAGCATCCGGCCGCCTGGTGTCACTCAGTCGATCTGGGCCGCGCTTTCTATACCGTCGGTGGCCACACCAACGAGTCCTTCTCCGAACCCGCCTTCATCCAGCATCTGTACGGGGCCATCTGGTGGGCTGCCGGCAATGACGCGCTTGCGCCGGTCAAAAATCCTCTTCAGAAGAAACCGGCAGCTACCGCTCGGGTAGGAGAAACCGGATGAATCGCATCGAGCAAGATATGCTGATCTCACTCAACCCCGCCACCGGCGAGGAAGTGGGACGATTGCCCATCACTCCCGTCGATCAGATCCCGGCAGTGGTCGCGACAGCGCGGGCGGCGCAACCAGCGTGGGGCCAGTTGTCTCTGCAACAGCGCGCCGACCAGATGCGTCCATTTGGCGATGCGCTGGTCGCGGCCGCCGAGGAAGTCGGCACACTTCTGACCCGTGAGATGGGAAAACCGCTCGCCGAGGGGATCGGCGAGGCGAAACATTGCGGTTCTTCCCTCGGTGAAACCCTCGACGAGTTGATCGAGGCTCTCACTCCCGAACCTATGGATGATGACAGCGTCTCGTCGACGCTGGTGTTCGATCCGCTGGGAGTCTGTGCCGGCATCACACCGTGGAACTTTCCGCTGTCGATGCCGCACTGGACGGTGATCCCGGCACTGATGGCGGGCAATTCGGTGGTGTTGAAACCATCGGAGAAGACGCCGCTGGTCGCCCAGGCCTACGCCGATCTACTGATGCCGATGCTGCCGGAAGGGGTACTGCAGGTGATTCACGGCGACGGCACTCAGGGCAAGGCTCTGGTCAAAGCCGATGTCGACCTGATCGCCTTCACCGGTTCGCGCGCCACCGGCGCTCACATCCTGGAGAGCGCTGGCGGTGGATTGAAGCGAGTGATCCTGGAGCTCGGTGGCAAGGATCCGCTGATCGTGCTCGACGATGCCAACCTGGAGGCGGCCGCCAAGTTCGCGGCGATGAATTCGTTCCGCAATGCCGGTCAGGTCTGTGTCAGCACCGAACGGATCTATGTCCAGGAACCGGTCGCGGAAAAGTTTCAGCAACTGCTGTGCGAGGCGGCAACCACGATGCAAGTCGGCGATGGCTGTGTCGAAGGGACCGAGGTCGGTCCGATGATCGATGGCGGCCAGAAGCAGCACGTCGAACAGCAGGTCGAGAAGGCGGTTTCCGATGGAGCGGAAGTGGTCTATCGCGGCGAAGATATCGGTGGCAACTTCTTCCCGCTGACGGTCCTGGCCGACTGTCAGGAGTCGATGGATGTGATCCGCGAGGAAACCTTTGGACCGGTCGCCTGTGTGTTGAAGGTCGGAGATGATGCCGAGGCGATCGAACGCGCCAACAACACCCCCTACGGTCTCGGTGCGGCGGTCTTTGGCAGCTCGGAACGAGCTCATGACATCGCCCGTCAACTGACCGCCGGCATGGTCGGCATCAACAAGGGCTGCGGTGGAGCCAGCGGCACCCCGTGGGTCGGTGCCAAGCAATCAGGCTACGGCTACCACTCCGGCCGCGACGGCCACCGACAGTTCGCCCAGCTGCGGGTGATCAGCGAGATGCGGAAGAAATAGTCCGCCATGGGCTCACACGAAAAAATTGAGACGTGCGGCGGAGAATAAAGCAACCGCCAACACGCCTCCGATAAATCTGTCGGGGTGGCCTGAGCGCTAGGCCATCCCTTCGTTGGTTTGATTCGACTGGCAGCAACGTCAAAGTGTCATCACACTGCCATGTTCCTTCAGCTGCGTGTTCCTACCGCTCAGGGGCAACTGCTCTGCAAGCACTCGAACGGATCATCGGTCTGATCGGGCCCGCAGGCGGGGAACGGAGCGGGAGGCGGACCTCCTCCGAGAAACTGGTAGCTGAAGAGATAGATCGCATCGGTGATATCAATCTGCGCGTCGTCTGTGACATCGGCGGAATTCACGCAGGAGACCAGCTCCTCTCCGAACAGATAGTTGAGAATCGTGATGCCGTCCGCCAGGTTGACCAGGTCATCATCATTGGCATCTCCGCGGATAAAGTTTGTGCCAGGGATCCCGGCGTGAAGTGGCGCACAGAAGGCTACGAATGCCAGAAAACCACCAAGGAAAAGCACTAGTTTCTGATCTGCCACTGGCACACCTCCTCGTAGATATTCACGCTGCTGCGAAATCCGACAAGCACGCTCCGTCACACTAAGTGCAGCATGTAAACGAATAAAGTCACGTATGGCACTAATGATCGATACAGAGAGAGAAGTAGCAAGTGAGTTTCTGATCTTGAGATAGGAGTTGTCAGGGATGGCACGATTGACCGGTGAGTCAGGTCTGACAGGTTAGGTCGATCTCCCACATTGTCGGCACGGTGAAACAACCACCGAGCCGTCTGAAGTCGTCGTAATTCTCTGGGCCCGACCCTAGTTGCAGTCGTATTCAGCGCAATCAAGGGTGTCGTCGGTCGGATCCGGACCGCATTCGAAGGAGCCGGGGGACGGCAGGACTTCTCCATTGGTGAACAGGTAGGTCAGCATCACGATGCCGTCTGCGATGTCCACGAGTCCGTCGTCATTGGCATCGGCGGAGTCGAGACAGACAACGATGCCACCGAGCAGCACCCTCTCGAAGATCACCACCGCATCGGCGATATTCATGACGCCGTCGCCATTGACTTCACCTCGTCGAAACGGAGTACTGGCAGCGGTCCGTTCTTCAATCGCCTCGCGTTGTGCCTGGTAACCACCCAGTACGCTGTAGCTACCGGAACCAGTGCCAGAACCCAGATGCAGAGCACCGAGTGTGAAATCGATGGTGACCGCCGACCCTGATGGAAGCAGACCCTGATGCGCTCCTCCCCCGCCGGAAACGGTCGTTGCCGGAATCTCTGGTGTTCCCAATCCGGGGCCAGTTCCAGTCGCTCCCAGAACGACCCCTACCGTCAGCGAAACAAATAAACTCCATGCCAACGCATGAGTCCATCGGCCAGTGGATTGGATCGAGGAAACCAGCTTTCTGTACCGAAGCATCAGTTTCCCTCTCCTGGAGAGGCGGGAGAACTGATCTGCGACTCCAGTTTTGTCAGGCGCGAGGCAAGCCCTTCGAGCGTTAAAACTCGCTGTTGCAACGCATCGATCTGACGCTGCTGCTGGCTGGCTTCGCTCTGATGGCGATCAGAAAGTTTCAGAAACTCATTCAACAGCAACGAAGAAAGCAACTGGTACTTGACCGTTTCCGCTTTTCCGTCGTCGTTGAACACCACCAGCTCCGGAAACACCTGTGCCACTTCTTCGGCGATCAAACCGTACTGGATGGGCTTCGTGCCATCTCGATAAGCATCGCGATAGCGGAAGATCACCGGTCTCAATTGCAATAAAGGAGCGCTATGGATCGACATCTGTTCGATCTGTTCCTTGTAACGACGAGACGATGAAATCGTCCCCAGTTGTCCTTCGCTATCGATGACCACTGAAACCGCATCATCGTAACCGGTGGTCACCCCACGAATACCGGCGATGAAAGCACGTTCATGATCCGAATCGTCATCGCCCCCGATACGAATGGTGTTTTCATCATCCGAATCACCCCGATGACCAATTGTAATGTTATGACTGCCTTCGATATCCCTGCCGGCGCGATAACCGAGCGCGGTGTTGTTCTCGCCGTAGCTGTTTTTCTCCAGCGCCTCGGCACCCACAGCGGTGTTTCTTCGGCCATCGATGTTCTCTTCCAGTGCCTCATAACCTATTGCGGTGTTTTCACTACCGGAAGAATTACTGACCAGTGCGCTGTCTCCCAGTGCCGTGTTCTTATTGCCATTATCGTTGGAAAGAAGAGCATCCACTCCTACGGCTGTGTTGTGTTCGCCCGGTCGGTCATGCGGTCCTTGCTCGCCGATGGAACCGGCCGGACCGGTTTCGCCCTGTGGACCCGGTCGACCCTGGGCACCAGCGACTCCTTGCGCACCTTGCGGACCCACATCTCCTTGCGGACCCTGCGCACCAGTGGCTCCGATCGCACCGCGCGGTCCCGCATCTCCTTGAGGACCCTGTGCACCATCGGCTCCGGCGGCTCCTTGTGGTCCCGGATCTCCCTGCGGACCGGGCGCACCTCGTGCACCATCAGCTCCGGCGGCTCCTTGCGGTCCCGGATCTCCCTGCGGACCGGGCGCACCTCGTGCACCATCAGCTCCGGCGGCTCCTTGCGGTCCCGGGTCACCCTGCGGACCGGCCGCACCCTGGGCACCGTCAGCTCCCGCTGCACCCTGCGGCCCTGGATCGCCCTGCGGGCCCTGAGGACCCACTGGCCCGGCCAAACCGGTCGGATCTCCCACCCACTGACCATTGCTATCGATCACCGGGTTGCCATTGATCAACAGCTGGCTTCCATCATCGGTCACCATCGATGGAATCAGTGCAAATCCGTTCCACAACGCCAGACGATTGACCGGACTCTGATTATCAAAGGCGACCGTCGACACGACCGCTGCCGCGAGCGAATACGGCACTGCCAACACCTCAACACGCGGTTCGATGACGGTATAAGACGTATCGGCAGGCTCCTTGACCCAAACTTCTAACCAGCGCTCAGAGCCATCAAACAAGGCTGGATCAAAGGAAAGTCGGGCATTGACGATGCCATTGCTGAGATCCTGGCCATCGAGAGACACGAAATCGAGCTCCTGGCCCAGCACCGGATCAGCACTGTCATAGAGGTGAAACTGCAGATCGACAGTACCGTTGAGCAGTTCATTTTCGACGCGGATCACCCCCTGATAAAAGAAACTACCCGTCTCGAGAGGGCTCTGAGCCATCATCGGGGTACACCACAGCAGTAATGTCACAGGTAGAAAAAAGCGGATCAGTTTCGTCATTGGAATACCTCCTCTGCCATCCCAGGAGGCCGCTACCGAAGCAGCCACCACCTGAACCTCAATCCGGACCCGGATGGGCCGATAAGCGTGGAGATGACCACACAATCGAACTCAATTCCACAAATAGAGTCGAAACACCCGCCGAGAGTCCGCCAACGAAAGGCCTTCCCCCACTCCAGTACAAAAGAAAACGGGTCGTGGGCGACTGCCCACGACCCGTTTGTAAGTTAACGCTTACTTGGCGTTTCCACCATCAAGGACAACCAGAATAGGAGTCGCAACCGAGGGCATCGGCGGTCGGATCGATTCCACAGTTGAACCATGGCGCAGGCAACTCGGTCGTGGAACCAAACAGCAAATCGAGGATTTGCACCGGATCGGAGATGTCTCGACTTCCATCGTCATTGGCATCCATCGTATCGCTGCAGGTCGCATCAGAACCGTTACTGAACAAGAACGCCAACATGAACACCGGATCGGCGATATTAACAATCCCATCGTCGTTTCCATCGCCCCGGAGAAACTGAGTCAATTCGCATATGTCCGGGACTCCGTTGCCATCGGTATCGGTTGTGGTGCCGTCTGCGATATCACAACTGTCAGGAATCTGATTGCCGTTGCAATCAAAGGCGGTTCCGGCATCAAGATCACACTGATCGAGAGCACCATTGTTGTTGCAGTCGGGACCGGGGTTGAGATCGATATCACAGTCATCCAGAACTCCGTCATTGTCATCGTCTGGATCACCCAGGTCGCAAAGACCATCGCTATCGGTGTCAGTGCCGTCGCCAGCCGGGTCATCGGTACCACTGGAGCAGTCGTCGCAGCCGTCATTGTCGACGTCGCGGCAGATATTCGGATCGAGCGGCGCGTTGTCATCGCCGTCTACGACTCCGTCGTTGTCGTCGTCGGGATCACCCAGGTCGCAAAGGCCATCACTATCGGTGTCGGTGCCATCGCCAGCC
>PAIH01000036.1 GCA_002711105.1 Planctomycetota bacterium | reverse complement strand
AGGTCGAGTCGTCTGGGAATACGACGTTCCGATGTTCGGTCGTGAAGAGATCGGTGGTCACGGTCCCGATTCATTCGGTGACAAATGCTTCTGCGCGCTGCGTCTTGAAAATGGAAATTCTCTGATCGCAACCGGCAATGGACACAGTGTTCTGGAGGTTACACCCGACAAAGAAATCGTCTGGCGACTCGAGCAGTACGAATTACCGGAGATCCGGCTGGCCTGGGTCACGACTCTGGAAGTACTTCCCAACGGCAACTATGTGATTGGTAATTGCCACGCAGGACCGGGACAGCCACTGCTCATCGAAGTCGATCCCACCACCAAAGAGGTGGTCTGGACCTTTGACCACTACGATCTGCTCGGAAACTCGGTACCGAATTCTCAACTACTGGATGTCACAACCATCCGCTGATCAGTTGCCAATCTCATGGACCTGGGCGATATACGGCAGGTTGCGATAGTACCCCTGCCAATCGAGTCCGTATCCGACAACAAAGTGATTTGGAATCTCGAAGCCGCAGTAATCGATGGGCGCGAGTTTCACGTTGTTGGCGGGTTTGTGCAGCAAGGTACAGACACTCACCGAAGCTGGATTTCTCGTTTCCAGGTTCGCCTGCAGATACTTGACGGTCAGCCCGGTATCGACGATGTCCTCCACGATCAACACGTGTCGATTCGAGATGGACTGTTGAAGATCTAACTCAAGTCGTACCTCACCACTGGTCACCACCGAGTTGCCGTAGGAAGACGCACGCAAGAAATCGATGCTGAAGGGAAAATCGAGTTGCCTAGTCAGATCCGCCACGAACATGAACGCGCCCTTCAAGACGCAGACGATGATGGGATCCTTTTCCCCCAGCGACTTCTTTACTTCTCTCGCCAGTTCGGCAATGCGATTGCGGATCTCTTCTTCATCAAGAAGGGGCTCCAGGCGATGCGAAGGGAGCGGAGGTTCCGGATTCAGTCTGAATTTCGTAGTCGTTGCCATCATTTCCTCACGAAAAGACCTATACCCACGAATTATTGATGATTTCGCCCACACCGCCAGCCCCTGGAACGATGTAATCCACTTCGTTGAGACCGCTCTCCCGCAGATCCTGTCCCGGTTTCATCTTCAGCACATCTGCCGGACTGGAACCACGGTCAAGCCGTAGTGCCCAGATCCTGATGTCAGGCACCTCGGCCTGCAAGGCCCGGATGAACTCGGGAGTCACAATCAAATGAGCACTGATGATCACCTTGGGAGTCCCCTCGACCTGTTCTCGGTAGTGCTGGATCACACGGATCAAGGATGAACCGGTCGCACCCATCGGATCGGCAAAGAAAAGGTGGCTTCCGGCTATATCCCCGCCAATCTTGCTGCCATGCAAGGCCGCCCCCGTCACGGCACCAGAATCGTCGACAGTCCGTTCCATGATCACGTGATCCTGACGTATTCCAGCTGGATCGAGCACCTGATGAAGCACCTGCTGGCATATATGGGAAGGGACCGTGCCGGCACGAGCCACGTTCACGATCACAGCGCGTGAGGTTCGATCGATTACCTGTCCGCGGAAGACCCCGGCCGGGGTGTACTGTTTCATGTTGGTATCGGACTCGACCAACGTCTTTGGCAGTTCATCCGCAACCACTCTCTGCAGTAGGTGGCGGTAGACGATCTCCAGCAGATCGTTGAATCGAGGCTGCCCTGTTTCGGGATGGCACATCTCGGTCAGGATGCTCTGGGTATAAGGTTCCGCCAGGATGCGGACTCCTTCTCCATACTGGTGGTCAATCCCGGCCGTTTCTCTGCCGAGATTTTCATAGGCGGTTTCCACGGCTCTAATCCTCTCTCACCGACAGATGTTCCGGACCGAAGGCGCGAGGAAGAAGTTCTGACAGTGGTACCGATTCACCCTGCTGAGGGTTCCCGATCCAGACCTGAAGATCGGAGGATCCAGGCAGTTCAGAAAGAACCTGGCGACAGGCACCACACGGCATCGCCTGCACCCACTGGCCCGCTTCATCTTGAGCCACGATGGCTATCGCCTGTGGCACACCGGGACTGCCGGCAGCGGCCCAGTTCATCACTGCGCCACGTTCGGCACAAATCGTCAGGCCATAACTGGCATTCTCGACGTTGCAACCGGCAAAGATCTGGGAATCGCTCCACAACGCGGCTCCGACGCGGAAGCGTGAATAGGGAGCCCGCGCGTGATCGACCTGACGACGGGCCATCTCGAACAGGGATTCCGGATCGAACGGAATTGTCGGGTCCGCAGCCACGGCTCCCCCCTTCGGGGGAAATCATAACACGTGCCACAGGGAGTTCCCCCGAATCCCCCAGCTCTGCAGCCGGCTGGTCGAAACGGTGCGGTGAGACGCTAGGGAATCGCTTCCTGAAGTCCTGAACAGTCTGGATCTTCCAGCCATAGCGCCGCAGCAGATGGACTCTCTTCCATTTCGCCGCGCAGTGCCCCGTGCACCGAAACCGTTGCCGAGTTTCCTCGCTCAGCCAGAAGAACTTCAGAGAGTGCACCCCTCGCTGGAGCATCCGGCACCGCCTCCGAAAGCAATGCAAGGGTAGCGAGCATCAGGGCTGAAGACGCATCCTCTGGATCCATCTCTAATCGAGACCAGAGCTGAGCACGAACCGTGTCGATTTCGGCACCAAAAATATCGATCTCTTGCCAGCGAACCGCCAACAGCGATGGATCCAGTTCGAGGGCAACCTGCAGATCCGAATCGGCACCGGAGAGATCATCGCAAAGAAGAAGAGCCATCGATCTCAGCAACCAGGGTAAACCGACATCCGAAAGCCCTTCCAGGGCCGAGTCGAAAAGAGGAACTGCGGCCACGGGATCACCCGTACTGAGACGATGCCAACCATCGCAAAGATAAGCACGGAACTGTTCGCGATCGATCAGTGGCTCTTGCTCGACATCTTCCTCATCCTCATCTGCGTATACAACAATCGGATCACTGTAGGAATCGTAACCCGTGTTGCCCCAGTAACGCGATGTCCACACCAACGAGGGACCGTATGAACTCCAGTAGCCATGATGCCACCAGACGAAATTGAAACTGGAATAGGACACCCACGGCAACGCCCAGCTATGACACCACGGCGTCGGATCGTTCAGGTACCAAGGACTCCAGCAGCCAGCCAACCACGGATAGGTCCAGACCGGACCATAACTTCCCCAGTAAGAACCACAGCTATAGGTCGGTTGACACCACCAGGGCACCGATCCGCAATGACTCGAGGAGAGTGGAAAACCGCCGGTATGGGTCACTGTCCCTCCCGGAACGGGGAACGGCGGAAGAGGTGTTGGAATCGATCCGACCCCTGATCCGACAGGCACTCGTGAGGGAGCAGAAATGGAGATCCCTCCCGGTTTCGAGATGACCCCGGTCTGAGGTTTGGGAGTACGACCCGGTCGCGAAATGCGATCGATCAGATCAAGGGTCGCTCGACCTGGCTTGAGCCGCATCGTGGCGGCGCGGTTGTTGGAGTCCTGACGGTCACGACGCGAGTCGACGAGGGTCACTGTACCGAGCAGTTCCCTGCGCTCTGTCCGGTTTCGGTCACGCAATGCCGGCAGCGGCTTGGCGGCCGGCGGTGCGGACGGGGTCACCTCGGGAGCATGCAAAACGATGGGAGCACGACTGGAGACACGCCCACTGCTGCCCCGATTCGAGGTCGGAATGACTGTCCCACGAGCGGTCGAATTACTGGTGCGACCACTGCCGGCTGTGGTCACTGGCCGACGGACAGTCGGACGCACCTGAGCAGTCGACGGACGTGATGTCGGTCTCGATTGTGGCCGTACCTGAGCAGTCGATGGACGTACCGTCGGTCTCGACTGTGGCCGTACCTGAGGTGTCGACGGACGCACTGTCGGTCTCGACTGTGGCCGTACCTGAGGAGTCGCTGGACGCACTGTCGGTCTCGACTGTGGCCGTACCTGAGGAGTCGATGGACGCACTGTCGGTCTCGACTGTGGCCGTACCTGAGGAGTCGATGGCCGTACCGTCGGTCTCGACTGTGGCCGTACCGTAGGTCTCGACTGCGGTCGTACCGTCGGTCTCGACTGTGGTCGTACCGTCGGTCTCGACTGCGGCCGTACCTGAGAAGTCGATGGGCGAACGGAAGTACCCCTGGAGGGACGAGTCTGAGCAGCCAGATCCGTGGTCGTGTACAACCAGCCTCCGGCGATCAAGGTAAGCGATAAAAGGGTCAACCCGGGATTTTGGAGCTTGTTCATCGTGACTCCCAATCTACATTTCGGGACCAAGCGAAACCAAGAACCGGTAATGCAACTAACCCTGCAAGTTCCTGAGTGATAATTGCAAAAGTTCTCAACGCGTTCCCGATCGCGCTTCTGTCTGCGGGTCTGACGTCTAGAATACCACTTCTGGTGCAGCTACGGCACCCGCCAGGATTAGTGCCGAATCGGCGGAAAGTCACCTCAGACGCATCCCTGGACCGATGACGTACAACCTGGACAACTATTCAGTAACTTTTAGATTTTTTTGACTGCGATAAAAGAAGGCAGAAGGCCACTCCCACGATGATTCCGATACCGTCGGCGAACAGATCCGCCGAAGAGATGGTCCTGCCTGGAATCAATATCTGAATCCCTTCGTGAATCAGAGCAAACAGGATCAGAATCACCAATGCACCGGGTATCCATCGGGAAGGAGCCGCAACCGGCCCCTGCCAACCGCGAAAGCAGACTGTCAGGAAGAAAAATCCGGCTGCATGCAGCACCTGATCACGACCAGGTTTCGACAGAGATTCGGGAAGCCACTGAGCCAGTCGGTCTCCTGGTACCAGCGCCACTGCAGCCGCCAGTACCAGTGCCACCCACGGAAGCCAACGTCCTACAGAAGCCATCCGAGCAACCTATTCAACCTTGCCAAAGGCACGCTCCAGCAACGCCATACGGACAGGTACTCCAGCGGCAACTTGAGCGAAGATTCTCGATCTGTCGCCGTCTGCCACTTCAGAAGTGATCTCAAGACCTCGATTCAATGGACCCGGATGCAGCACCACCACTGAATCTTGCGCTCGTTTCAATCGATCGAGGTTCATTTGATAAGACTCGATATAGTCTTCGATATCTCCCAGATGATCTTGGTCCATCCTTTCGCGCTGTACCCTCAACATTTGAATCGCGTCGAGTTGAGGAACAATCGCATCGAGATCACTTTCGATCAGTACTCCTTCGACCGCCAGGGAATGGTCCTGCAGGTGAGGTGGAGCCACCAGTATCACCTCCGCTCCCAGAGCCCGAAAAGCGATCAGATCACTCCGTGCCACACGGCTGTGGAGGACGTCACCGACGATACCGATGCGTTTCCCTTGCAGATCACCGAACTCCTCCAGCAACGTATAGGCATCGATGAGCCCCTGACTCGGATGTGCCCGGACTCCTCCCCCGGCATTGATGATTCCTGCGCGACACACCTGAGAGAGGATGCGTGCCGTTTCGTCTTCCCGGTCACGCACCACGATGACACCTGCTCCGATCGCTTCGAGAGTACGGGCAGTATCCGCCAGAGATTCACCCTTGACGAGGCTGGAAGATCCCACCTGAACTTCGAGCACATCCACACCGAGACGGGCACTGGCCACCCTGAAGGAATGAACCGTGCGAGTGCTCGGTTCCGTGAAGAGCAACCCGACGTGACGCACATCGTCACTCCACAGCGGGTACGTTTGCTGACACATCGCATTCGCCCGTTCGAGGATTTCATGGATCGACTCTGCTGTCAGATCGGAGAGTTCCACCAGATCTCTCTCAGCCGCCTTCATCATCGAGGTCCTCCCATCTCGCTGGTGCCATACTGACGCAAAAGTGCTCCCAGATCCCCTTTTGCATCGAGCGTGGATCCGATGTGGACCAGCATCTCTTGATGAGCTGGTAGGAAGGGGCAGGCTCGGCCACTGAGATTCCGGTCGCTGCCGTACAATTGGTGCAGAATCTGTTGCTGGAGAGCAACTATCCCCTCGCCGGTAACCGAAGAGACGGCCAAACCTTCGACCACGCCTTCAGGATCCTCATCTCGGCGGCTGTGAATTACCAGTGTCCTTTCGGGGGCAGTTCCATGGTGCCCGGGAAGCGCTACAGAGCCCCCCGGAGGAATCAGGTAGACCACCAGATCGGCTTCCTCCATCGCCCTCTTCATGCGCCGGACCCCCTCTTGTTCGACCTCGGCAGCAGAAGATCTCAAGCCCGCCCCGTCGACCAGCTGGATCGGGAAACCACACCAACAGACTTCGCCTTCAATCAGATCGCGAGTGGTTCCCGGCTGCTGGGAGGTAAGAACCCGCTCCTCTCCATACAAAACATTGAAGAGGGTGCTCTTGCCGGCATTCGGCGGTCCTGCCAGTACGATTCGAGCCGGTTGCAGCATTCCGATCCCGATCGGTGCCCACCGCAGTAACTGATCCAGCTCGTCTCTCTGGACTCCTTTCGAAGCGGCTCGCTCAAACCAACCGGAGAAACCCAACTCCGACGATTGCTCAAGTAGAAAAGCGCAGGCTTCTTTGCTTACGGCATGAGGTAATGCCTGCAATGCCTCGTCTCTTATTTTCAATCGTTGACCTGCGCCATCCTGCGACCACAAATGCGCGCAGGAGCTCGCTCTGGATGCACCCAACTCGGTGAATCGCTCGATGATTCGATCACGGATCAGCGGACTTCCGTGCAGAGTGAACAGAAATCTGGGCTCCGCGCCGGGCCATTCGATGACAATCACGTCATCGATGATCTCCCCTTCGGCACCGATGACGGTTCCGTGGGGAGATAGCCCCGTACCGCGAAAAGCTTGATCGAGGATTGAAGGGCTATCGACACCAGACAGGAGTACCGCATGGATCGCAGCGCGGCCCGCTCCTGTCAAAGTTTCTACCGTGGCATCACTCATGTTCACGATCCCTGTTCAAGATGGTTTCCAGTCCATCCAGGACCAGACCCGGCTGGTGAATCGCTCCCTCGATGGAATCAACCAGCGGTTGGGCGTCGCCACCTGTCACGACCGTCATCGTATCGGCTTCTAGCCCCTTCAGTACCCGTTCACGAAGCGCCTTCACACCTGCCACAAACAGAGTATGGAGACCACCATGGACGGCGGATCGTGACTCCCGACTCCAGTGACCATCGTCAGTCGCGCCCGTCGGATCAGGTAATGACGGCGTAACTTGCTGCAGTCCGATGCGAAGAGAGTACAAACCGGGTGCGATCCAACCACCTAGCAACTCTCCCGCAGCAGTCACCGCATCGACGGTAACAGCGCTACCGGCGTCGATAATCACCGCGCCACGACCTTCACTTCGAGCTCCCCATGCCAGAGCACAAAGTGCGCGATCAGCTCCGGTTTTATCTGGTTCTTCGGTAAGGACGTTTGAGGTCAGATCGGCACCGCTACGAATCCAGGTCACATCTGATCGAGAGGTACTGTCGAGCCAGTTCTGAATCTCACCTTCATGGTCGCGTCGTACCGATGAGATGGCGATCTTGTGCGCCTGAGGAAGTTCGTCGAATACGTCGGTGATGGCATGGTGGGAAGCGGTACCGAAACGGAGATCTCCTGATGAACCACGATACCGCCAGGCGAGCCGCGTATTACCGATATCAATCACGAGCGTGCCCACGCGGCGTCCTCCAATCCACCGGAGGATACCGCCAACTGAACCTCGACCCCAGCAAACTTGTCGCTAGTAATCGAAGTCGAAGTCGCCCAGCGCGGTCCCTTTCACCACACCTCGTAACTCGAGTTGCAGTTCATCGGGGAAATCTGAGTAAGAGAGCGCTTCGTCGAGAGTGATCCGATCCGCCTGATATAGATTACGAAGCGACTGATTGAATGTGCAGGAACCGTAGTGCTCTCCTTCACGAAGAGCATTTCCTAGCTCGTGGGTGCGGCCCTCGCGTAGCATTTCCCTGATCGTCGGACTATTGATCATCAGTTCCAGCGAAGGAATCCGACCGGCCTCCTCCTTGAGCGGAACCAGTCTTTGACAGACAACCCCTGATAGAACGAGGGAAAGTTGGAGACGGATGAGATCGTGCTGATGTGGAGGGAAAAAGTGAATGATTCGTTCAATGGTTTGAACTGCGTTGACGGTATGTAGGGTCGACAGGACCAGGTGGCCCGTTTCTGCCGCGGCGATGGCGGCTTCCATCGTCTCGCGATCTCGCATCTCCCCGATGAGAATCACGTCAGGACTCTGTCGGAGTGAATGGCGAAGAGCCACGGGGAACGACTCTGTATCGATTCCAACTTCTCGTTGATCGATGATCGACTTCTTATCGCGGAAGGTGAATTCGATCGGATCCTCGACCGTGACGATGTGACGATTGACGGTCTCGTTGATGTAATTCACCATCGCTGCCAGAGTCGTCGACTTTCCCGAACCGGTGTTTCCGGTCACCAGAACAAGTCCCCGTTTCTGCTGCGCTAGACGAACGAGGGTCTCGACCGGTAGATTCAGTTCTTCGAAGGAAGGAACCGACGGAATCACATGGCGGAACACGAACCCGAGCTGTCCACGTTGGTGAAGAATATTGACGCGGAAGCGACCGATACCGGGAAGATCGTAGGAGGTATCCACGTCAAGTTTCTGTGGTAGAGCTTCAGGTCGAGAGTCCTGAATGATCTCCAGAATCTCCTGGGCATCTCTGGGCGCGATCTCCTCGCAATCCATGAAACGCACCACACCATCGACTCGCAGGGATGGTGGACACCCCACCTTGACGAAGAGATCGGAAGCTTTTTCCTGAACCATTCGGCGTAGCATCTCGTGGAATTCCATGTCGTCTCCCGGGAGATTCGCGGGTTGAAGGCCCTGAACAGAACGCGGATCTTCCCCAGAAGATTACGATGAACCACACAATTGCGCCGCCGAGACCGGTATGTCTCGATCAGCCACCATGATCCTCCTCCTGGAGCACAATCCAGAGCCGTTCCAGAAGCTCCTTCAGGCCCGCTCCGGTGACACCCGAAAGAAGTGCTACAGGCACGTCCAGACGCTCCTGAAGCCCTTCCTGGAGTTCCCTGGCCCGCTCGGGCGACAGCAGATCGATCTTGTTGAGAGCGGTCACCATACGCCGGGACGCCAGTTCCTCGGAATGAGCCTGCACCTCCGCGCAGATCACCCGGTGATCTTCGATCAGCCCATCGAGATCACGATCATAGGGATCGAGCAGATGTACCATCACGCGGGTCCGTTCCAGATGCCTCAGGAATGCGATCCCCAAACCGAC
This sequence comes from Planctomycetota bacterium, assembly GCA_002711105.1. Classification (GTDB taxonomy): domain Bacteria; phylum Planctomycetota; class UBA8108; order UBA1146; family UBA1146; genus UBA1146. Next base: position 76,514 of record PAIH01000036.1, on the reverse strand, counting down.
GCCCTTCGAAGCCCCCTCGATGATTCCCGGGATGTCGGCAACGACGATGCGTCGAAAAGGATCGAGTTCGACGATTCCTAGCTGTGGTCGCAAGGTCGTGAACGGATAATCGGCGATTTTCGGATGGGCGCTAGATACTCGTGACAGAAAGGTGCTCTTGCCAGCGTTAGGCAGCCCTAGCATCCCGACATCAGCAATCAGCTTCAGTTCCAAATTGAAATAACGCTCTTGCCCCGCCTCACCCGGAGTGAACTCTCTGGGAGCCTGATGAGTCGAGGTAGCAAATCCCTGATTCCCTCTGCCCCCGGCCCCACCTTCGGCGGCTATGAACTGCTGGCCATCTTCGGTCAGATCGACCACCAGGGAAGAATCTTCGGAATCGAACACCGAGGTACCTACAGGAAGTTTGATGATGAGATCAGAACCGCCTCGACCGGACATGTTCTTTCCGGATCCCTGACGTCCTGACTCCGCTTTGTGGATGGGTATTCCCTTGAAATCGAGAAGAGTTTGTTTGTGGGGATCGGCGAACAAGATCACGTGCCCACCACGTCCGCCGTCACCCCCATCGGGGCCACCTCGAGGGACGTACTTCTCCCGCCGGAAGGAAACGCATCCGTCTCCTCCGTTGCCAGCTAGGACGTGAAGTTGGGCTTCATCAACAAACCGAATCGACAAGGAACTACCAAAGGATTCTATTGGTTCTAAGAAGTTACAGGATCGATGTGGACCCGACTACGAGTACCGAAACGAACCACACCGTCAGACAAAGCAAACAGGGTGTAATCTTTCCCCATTCCGACGTTGTGGCCCGGATGAAACTTGGTACCACATTGACGGATGAGGATATTGCCCGCACGAACGGACTCACCTCCGTATTTTTTCACACCACGATTCTGAGCGTTGGAGTCGCGACCGTTGCGCGAAGCGCCTTGCCCCTTCTTATGTGCCATCTAACCTCACTCCTATCGAAAACTCTGAATACAGAGCCTTGATAATTTCGACTATCCCGCGATCTTACCGATCCGGACCTTGGTGTAACGCTGGCGGTGACCTCGGCGACTGTGAGAATTCTTGCGTTTCCTGAACCGATGGAAAATCACCTTCGGTCCTTTGACCTCGCCGAGTACTTCCGCCTCGACCTGGGCACCATCGACCAGCGGGGTTCCACAGACAAACTCACCAGGACCTGACTCGATGGCCAGAACCTCGGAAAACTGGATGGTGCTTCCGGGCTCAACGTTACGCAGGTCGACGAAGAGGATCTCCCCCTCCTGGACCCGGTACTGCCGCCCGCCGTCGCGAAAGATCGCGTGCATGTCTCCTCTTTCTCAGCGCTGAATCGCTCAGCGGTATTGAATCGTCCAACGCTCAGGAGGCCAGCCTTGACCTTCGAGCAGCACGACCTTCTTGCCGTATTCAACCTCAAGGGCCTCAAGATCTTCTCTGCAACGCCCCTGCAGGAGCTCGAGGACTGGCTCTCCCACCGTGATGAGTGCCTCATCCGTGGTGGAGACCGCCATCCCCTGACGTAACTCCCTGATCACACCGGTGGCAACGCTGCGAGCGCTCCGCACCGTCCCTCGGCCCCTACAAGTCGGACAGGTCTCTCGACCGGCCCGATCCTTGGAAGCGCCAATCCTTTGCCTCGTCAGTTCCAGAAGTCCAAAGCGAGAGAGCTTCGCAAACCAGGTCTTGGCCCGATCATAGCGCACCAACTCGCGGAAGGTGTCCTCCAGCTTTTGACGATTCTGTTCCTCGACCATATCTATGAAATCACAAACCACTACTCCTCCGATGTCGCGAAGGTGCAGCTGGCGTGCAATCTCTTTCGCTGCCTCAAGATTGGTCCGAACAGCGGTGCTCTCCAGATCCTTTTCCGTAGTGCTGCTCCCCGAGTTCACATCGATGGCGACCAATGCTTCGGTCTCATCGATAACCAGGGAGCCGCCACTGGGCAAGGCAACCTTGCGATCGTAGATGGAATCGATCTGGGGTTCAACACCGAACTCCATGAATAGTGAAGACTTGGAGTCATGAAGACGAATCGGAACCGGTTCCTCCGGGATCATATTTTGGTGATATTCCCGGAATTTCTCGACAATTTGGGGATCATCCAGCAGCACTTCTTCAATTTGATCGGTACAGAGGTCACGAACGGTTCGCAGTAGAAGATCAGCCTCCTGGTGCAGTAGCACTGGACCTCCTCCGGCTCCGGCCCGCTCGCAGATCGACAGCCAGATTCGCTCCAGAATCCGCACCTCTTCGAGCAATTGTTCGCGACCCCGATCCTGTCCAGCAGTGCGAACGATGACGCCTGTGTTGGCGACCTGGGACAAACCCTCTGCCAGAGCTCGAAGTCGTTCTCGATCATCTTCATCGTCTATCTTTTTGGAAACGCCTGGTCGATCAAGCCCGACCATGAGAACGATGGATCGTCCTGGAAGCCCGATATAGGTGGTGACGCTGGGGCCCTTTTGACCGATCGATTCCTTGGTGATCTGAACCAGAATCTCCTGTCCCTGTCGAAGCAGATCCTGAATCGAACCCTCTCCTCGGGCTAGCTCTGATTTCTCACCGAACTTATCGAACGGAATCCCGCTGGCTGCCTGGTACGCAGGATGGAGATCAGAAACGTGCAGAAAAGCAGTCCGTCGCTCTCCGATATCGATGAACGCAGCCTGGATCGCTGGTTGGATGTTGACGACTCGCCCAAGATAGATATTACCAAGAATTCTTGAGATACCCTGTTGCTCCCGATGGTACTCCCACAAGAGTCCATTCCCATCGATCACTGCCACCTGAAGCTCATCGGTGTTTCGAGATTGAACGAGCAGTCGCATATAGGTCCTCAAAGAAACGATCACGACCGTCAGGCCGTAATCTGGAAAACGGAAGTCTCGGGGCAGGCTCTCCACGCCAAGACTCACTCCCCAGAATATCGTCGAGAAACAAGGGGTCCAGCGGACCCGCAGAGTTGCCAGCGAAATCGAACCGCCATACCTTTGCACACCTCGATGAAAAGGGGGCCGGATCGGCTTCACGCCGATCCGGCCCCCTCAATAGGTCTGATTAGAGAGGATCTAACCTTGTTCAGACTTCGCGCCCGAATCGGAGGCCGATCCAACCTCGTCGTCACCGCTCTCATCGTCGTCTTCATCGTCAGCACCATATTTGTTCCTGAAGTAATCGTAGCGCTGCGCTTCTTTTAGCGCTTGCTGATAGATCTCTTCGCTGACATCACTACTCTTGATGATTCTCGGAGTGACCAGAATCAACAGATGTTGGATATCTGCCTGACGACGTCTCCATTTAAACAGTTCTCCAAGGTATGGAATCGACGAGAGGAACGGAAGTCCCGACTCGATCTCGATGCGACGTTCGGTATGCAACCCACCGATCACCGCAGTCTGACCATCTCGAACTCGCAGGTACGTCACCACTGTCTGGCTGCTCTCTCGAGGAAGGTCGATGAAAGCAGAAGTCCCACTGCCAGGATCGCTGAAACGGAAACGATCAAATCCCGGGATGTCCGAAGTGTTCCCCACCAGCGTCGAAACTTTGGGAATCACGTTCATGTAGATCATGTCAGTATCCGGAATGACATGGGGAGAAACGTACAGAGTGAATCCAATGTTTACAGGAGAGCGATCATTCTCATCGATGGAAACGGTCACATTACCGTTCTGATCCTGTTGAACCTTCTGAACCGCGAAAGGAACTTCTTCTCCGACGAAGATGGTCGAAGGATAATTGTCCAGCGTGGTCAGGAATGGTTGCTGGATGATTTTCGAGTTCTCATCATCCTTGACCATCGAGAGCAACAGCTGCGTCTGACTGAAATCGAGCACTCCAAGAGCCTGGTATGGTACGCCGATCGACTGCATGTTGCCGATGTCGAAGGGCCAGGATCCACCATTGGCGACCACGGAGCCGGGGTAAACCGGACCGGTAGCAGGATCGACAATCGCTCCGGTATCGGAAAGATCCGGGAAACCAGACAGTGGCGAAGATGCACGCGCTGTCAGGCGCAATCCATCACGCCCTGGCGTATTCGGATCATCCAGTTTCAAACCCGCATCGAGGATGTCGTCACTTGTGGTCGAAATGAACTTCACCTCAACCTGGACAAGGGCCGGCTCCACATCGATCTCGTCGATAATCGCCTTGATTTCATCGAGGCGCGGAGCAATGTCTTTCACGATGAGGGAGTTGGTCTTGACGTCAAAATCCATGTCTCCACCAGCAGACAGTGCCTTACGCAGCGCCTTGAGCAGCGTGAACTCCTTCTCGGCTTCGCCAGAAAAGTCACGCGCCACGTTGCCAGCCTGCTTCTCAATGTCAGAGATGATGGCGATGTATTGCTCTGGAGGACGGATGTAACGAAGACGGTAGATGCGTGTCTCCAGTTGCTGCTCCAGTTTATCCGGAGAAACGATTCGCAGGATTTCACTGGCCCCATGCCGCTCGCTCACCACTACGTAACCAGCAGTTTTAACGATGGTATTGAGTGCTTCACGCCACGGAACGTCTCTGAGAGTTAAGCTGACCTTGCCCTCCACATCATCGGCAATCACGATGTTTGCACCGGATTGCTTGGCAAGAAGATCCAGGACCACAGCGAGATCTGCATCCTGAAACTCGATGTTGATGGATGGAGGTTGAATGAATCGAATCAAACGATCACTTACCTCTATGATCACGCAATTGGTTTCACGCGCAATAACGTCGAGGGCATCTCTCCAGTCAATGGCATCCAAAGACAGGGTCACCACCTCTTCGACTTGCGGGTCGACCACGATGTTGACATCGACCTGTTCTGCGATTTGGCCCAGGACCTCCTTGAGGTCCTTCTCCCTGACGTCGATGGTCACCAGATCGACTCTTGAGTCGGCGATCTGCGCAGCGTCGAGGCCACTGGTACCGAGGAGAGCGGCAATAAGAGCCGCTATGATCGAAAACTTACTCATCTTCTGTTCCTCCCGTATGGGACAGGACTCTGGATTCGACTGGCCAGAAAAATCTCTGACCTCTCACACTGAAGTATCGGCATCTGACGACAGGTCCTTGAATGCCGAAAAAAGTCGTCAGGAGCGACTCCTGACCCATCTAGTTACTAAAAACGACTGAATCGCTGGGTGATCCGTTCTCCCTTGTAAAAGATCACGACCCGATCCCTCAGGATCTGTTCGAGGCGGCCATCAAACACCTCTCCCCCTTCAGGAACCCAACGTCCATCGATGATGGCGTGGGAACCTTCTTCGGCGACGATGACTCCTTCGACGTGGGCGTTCTTGGAGAGAAACTCGCGGATGATGTTGCTGCGTTGTTGCAGCTGATCAGCGGCCTGCACTACCAGAGTTGAAGCTGTGCTGTAGGAATCGCCTAACTCATCGATACTGAAAGCAAGGGAACTGACCTCACCGTGTATGCGATCAACGACGTTGAAGTCATGCTCTTCAAAGGCTTTCTTCATCGCCTCCATCTTGCCGCGAGCTTGTTCGTAAAGATAAGCAACACGAATCTGTTCGATCCCATCTTCGACTTCGTCGAGTCTCTCAAGAATCGATCGGAGTTCTCCTGCCAGTGCCGGCTGATCGAAACGTGCCACAGTACTACCGATCTCTTCGATGATGCCGTAGGCCTCCATCGCGGCAGTTTCATCGCGATTACGCAATGCGTATTCGACCTTGGCCATCGCCTCCCTGGCAGCTGCCAGGGCCTCTTGTTGCTGTTGAGTCGAAAAAGGCCCGACGAACACCGTTTGATTGTGTTGGTCTCCACGACTCCAGGGTCCCGTGAAAGGATCGCGGGTCATCACCGAGGAGAGGGTGTATCGCTCCAGGCGCAATGAAGAACGAACAAAACGGGTATCCCCGGTGTATTTCTTGAGCACCGGAAACTGCTGAACCGCTCTTGCGATGTTCATTCCATAAGAGGCAGCACGCTCCAGGAACTCGAAGGCGTTCTTGCGATCACCATTGGCTGCATGGGCCTCAGCCAGAAGCAAACAAGCGATCGCTTCCTGGCCACCAAACTCTGCGTACTCTTCGTACTTCCTCATAGCTTCCTGGAGTTGGGTTCCATCCCCCAGTACGTCTTCGAGACGACGGTGAACAAGTCCGAGAGTCATATGGTAATCAGCATGGTAAGGACGCAAGGTAACCAGTTCACGAACCTCATCGAGAGCACGCTTCCAGTTAGAACGATGAATATCATCGGTAGCGTAGCGTCTCAGATCAGTGACACGAGACTCTTCTTCGAACAGAGATGTAGCCGTACTGGTCTCGGTGGAACTGTCATCCGTTTCTGGAGTTTCTTCTACAGTCAGTAAGGTATTTCCCTCAAGCCCGAAGTCCTCTTCATTCAACTCGTCAGATTCCTCGAGCGTTTCAAAGGAAGCTGCGGAATTTTCTACAACTTCATCTACGGACTCGAAAGAGTTTTCCGATGAGATCACTTCTTCTACAGTCTCGAAGAAGTCTTCCGGATGCTCGTTTGCATCCGCAAACGCTTCGAAAGATTCTTCTGGGATATCGAATTCGCCTATCAAGGTGGTGTGTTCAGTCTCGATCAAATCGACTGGATCCATCACCACAACACTGAAGTCAGAATCGATCGGAAACTCATCGAATCCAGTGCTCTGTTCCACAGGCTGCTCTGACGGGCTTTCAACGATAGCCTCGTCATCATGAGCTTCGACCAGTTCGTCGTAGAGTGCGAACCTATCTTCCTGAGCAAAAAACCACTCGGAGTCGATAGGCTCCTGACCAAAATCGTAGCCTTCATCGGAGAGCTCCAGCGGATCATCGGCAAATCCGTACTCTTGTTCCGGCACGGTGTAGGTGTCACCAATGAAACCGACCAGATTGAGGTCATCAAAAGTGATATCTATCGCCTCTTGCCAGAAGACCATTTCCTCTTCCAGGGCGGTAAACGGATCGACAATCTCTTCTCCGGTCCAGTACGTCTCCTCCGGACAATCAGGACCGGTGACCCAGAAGGTCGAATCTGGATCATCAGAGTCGAAGTGATCCACAAGCAGCTCTTCATCGTCAAGGTCGACGAGCATAATTTCATTCGCGGAATCGGTAACACCGGAGGAATCGAACTCGGTTTCTTGGACCGCGACGAACTGCTCCTGTGAAATCACATCGGAGTCATCTGGATTGATCGTTGAGTGTTCCGAGGTCTCGGCTTGGGGGACAACAGTTTCAGCAGAAACTGACTCTGTATTGCGGGCCTTGCCCAGGACAAACCAGAGAGAAGTCAGGCCCAGAAGACCGACGAGGACTGGGAACAGGTACTTGTGCTGGCTCACTGGATCTCCTCCATCTGTAACTTGGGTTCGTCGTAGACGTAAGTGGAGATCTCCACGACGAGTTTCTTGATGGGATGCGAAGCCGAAACGAGATCGGCACCTTGTTCTGAAGGAAGCAACTCAATTCCATCGACCCGAAGGAAACGAGGATGGTTTTCAACGCTGTTGATGAAACGGTGCAGCTGGGAGAACTCCCCCAGCAACTCGAAGCGGTACTTGTGGCGGATAAAGTCCTGCTTCTGCTCGGTAATCGTAGGAGTCTTTGAACGTCTCCTGGAGGACCGAATCGTTTTCTTTTCGATATCGACTGGTTCTGCTCCTTGAATGACGAGACCTGCATCGCGGCTAAGACCCGTGATGGTGTCGACAAAAGCATCCCGAAGGACTTCGTCCTTCTCTGGAAGAATGGCGGTGTACTCCCTGACGATCTGCGAAAGGGTGTGGGCCTTTCCCTGCATCTCCGGGATACGAGCAATCTTGTCCTGAGCGGAAGCCTGACGCTGGTCCAACTGAAAGAGACTCTCGCTGATCTCAGAATTGTCCTTGCTAAGGCCCCATCCGATGGCGAATTCACCACAGAAAACCAATCCGCACAGAGCAGTGACGATCAGTAGTTGTTTCTTCTCATCGAATTTCATTTTGCCTCACTACTATTTTTCGGAGTCTCGACTACCGGAGGATCCTGAAGAGGTTTCAGATCGATTCCGATACTGGATCGGAAGTGCTCCGGCTCTTCATCGGTGGATTCGATCTTCTCCCACGAAAGGGGTGTAAAACCGAGGAAATCACCAAAGAAGGAGTCCGGCATTGAACTGACATCGACCAGATCAGCATAAAATCTCTGGTCCTCACTCAGTGCTTTGCGGAAACGAGTGAACACCTGCGGATCATTACCAAGAGCAACACAATCGAGAACAACTCGTCCCCCTGATTGCCTGGAATTCGGATCCCAGCGGTACTCGCCATCGTCCAGAACGGTAACCAAAAGGGATGTGATCCAGATGTCTTCCGGAATCAACATCAACATCTGATCCAGTTTTGGAGCCCACAGTATTCGACGTGTCTTGATTTGAATGATGGATTCTTCGCGCTGACGGTAGTAATCGATGTCGGACTGTATCCGATCAACTTCGTGAGCACGTTCTTCAAGTACTGATACCAGAGCCGTCTGGGTCTCAGCCTTAGCTTCCATCGTTCCCTGTGCAATCCACAACCACATGATTCCTATGGCACCCAAAGCAACGGCAGCTACTCCACCGAGCACAGAGTAAAAAACTGTGCGGGGAGTGCTTGCAGCACGTTGCAGTTCGGCGGGCAGTAGGTTGATCCTGATCAAGGTTAGATCCTTTCCTCGCGCGCCTAGACGCAGTCCTGAAGACGAGAACCTAGCCCTATCGCAATCGGTAGCTGGCTCAGGTGCTCTGTAAGGGCATCGACATCAACAAGGTCTTCTCGGACCTTGATGGATTCGAGCGGATCCCAAGTTTTGACCTCTCGGTCAAAGATCCTCTCAAAGGTCTCCTGGAGGCCGAGAGTGCGACTCGCTCCCCCACTGATGAAGACTTCTTCGACCCTTTGGTCGAACTGGTTCTCGAAGTAATCGAAAGAAAGTTGGATTTCTCCGGCAATCTCATCGAGAACTGGCTGTACCGCTGTAGCAACCAGTTCCTCATTACCATGAGGCTCACACTTCATTTCTTCAGCTTCAGCCTCGTCCAGGTGCTCGCGACGCGAGATCGCTTCGGTGAGGTCTGCACCTCCCAGGTAAATCTCACGAGAGAAGCTGGAAACGTTGCCACGAAGGATGTGGATGTTTGTCTTGCAAGCACCCACGTCGACAAGCGCAACAGCCTTATCAGGATCTTCTGAGCGAACTCCGATGCCATTTCTCAATTCGAATGAATTTCCAAGAGCAAAGGAATCGACGTCTATGGCAACCGGAGTAAGTCCAAGATCCTGGACCTGGTCGATGTGATCATGAAGGAGGTCTTTTTTGACAGCGACTAACAGGCTTTTCATCTCGGTGGATTCACCAGAATCCTCAGAGGGTTCTCCGAGCCGCTGCCCGTCGATACAAACTTCGTCGCGATCAAATGGGATGTACTTGTCCGCTTCAAGACGAAGAGTTTCTGGTAACTCTTCATCGTCAAGCTCCGGTAGGGTGATGTAGCGTACTACGACCGACCGACCCGAAACTGCGGTAGCCACCTTACGACTGCGAATTCCTGATTCTCTCAGAACCGCTTTGACAGTCTGCAGCGTCTCTTCGGGCGCAGGGATCTTCCCCCAACCAAAACCCGTGAGTTCTATTCCGTCGGCCGTCTCTGTCAATTCGACGACCTTGACCTCGTCAGAGCCAATATCGAGACCGACAAGAGATTTTTGTCGAGAAAACATACCTTCGTGCCTCCCTGCCGCGCCATGCGGGCGCGCAACGGGGTTCTGCCCATCGACTCGATCGAACAGAACCGTGTTTGCGCTCCGAACACGAGAATGTCGTGCCGGAAAGGGGACCGACTTCTAGGAAGGTCCCAAGAAGACTACGACGGGGCTGGAAAGGGCGCAAATTTGCCCGACCTGGAGACCGCTAGGTCAAACGTAAAGCAACCTCTGGAAGGTGCTCCACGGCCCACAGGCGCAATTCGCGACTGATACTCTCTCCGTCAGACATGCGCAGACAGCGTTCGGTCAGGATACGAACGTCATAATCGAGCAGATTACGGATCACCTGCTTCACCTCGGGGATCAGTTGCGGACTCACCGAAATCTCGCGCAGGCCCAATCCGACCAACAGGGGTAAATATATCGGCTCCGATGCCATCTCGCCGCACAAGGACACCCTCACACCATGATCCTCTCCGGTTCGAACCAGTTGTGAAATCAACTGTAGAATCGCTGGATGCATCGGATCATAGAGGTCCGCTACGTGCTCATTTCCTCTGTCCACTGCCAGGGTGTACTGAACGAGGTCATTACTGCCAATGCTGAGGAAGGAAACCCTGTCAGCAACATGGCTGGCAATCAATGCCAACGATGGGACCTCCACCATCACTCCTATCGGCATATTCTCGTCAAACTCAACATCGCTCTCCCTCAACTCCGAGCTCACTTCATCGATGATCTGCAAACTCTTGTCGAGTTCAGGGATCGTGGTGATCATCGGCAACATCATCCGGACAGGTCCAAGAACCCCGGCCCTCAAAATCGCACGGATCTGCGACCGAAATGGTTCGGGATTAGCGAGGCACCAACGAATTGATCGACAGCCAAGGAATGGATTCTCTTCTTCCAGTCCACCTTCAGGCAACTTGTCGCCACCGAGATCTAGAGTCCGCACTGTCAGTGGTAAACCATCGAGAGATTCGAGAACTGATCGGTAATTCTCAAAATGGACCTCTTCCCCTCCGGTCGGAGACTGGAAATGAATGAACTCGGTCCGGTACAAGCCGATCCCGGCAGCTCCGAATTCAATCGCCGATTTGACCTCACTCGGTATTTCGATGTTTGCATGGACTTCAAGCAGATGGCCATCGATCGTTTCGGCGGGCAACTTGGCTTGACTCCGGAAATGGAGCGAAAGTTTCTCCATTTCAACAGCTCGGGCCAAGTAGTCGGTGACCTGGTCCTCATCCGGATCGATGATGACCACTCCCCGATAGCCATCGATGATGATCCGATCCCCCCCCACCACCGAAGTAGAGATGTTATCGAGGCCCACCACCGCCGGAATACCGAGTGCACGTCCCATGATGGCGGTGTGGGAAGTCTTACCACCCATGTCAGTGGCGAAACCCTTGACCTTCTCAGGATCCAACTTGGCGGTCTGGGCTGGAGTCAGATTGTGCGCAATGACCACAACTTCGCCCTTGAGATTGGAAAGTCCCTCAATCCTTTTGCCCAGCAAAGTACTGAGCAGTAATTTCTCCACGTCCTGAAGATCGTGAACACGTTCGCGCAAGATGGGCGATTTGAGATCCTGCAATTTGCGGACGTAGCGATTCATGACACGGCTCAGGGCATGCTCTGCTGTGTAGCAGTTGTCACGAATCAGCTTTTCAACTTCGGAATGAAGCATCGGGTCAGAGGCTAGATCCCGGTGGACTCCCAGGATCCGGGCATGGATCTCAATTTCACTCTCAAGGCGATCGATTTCCTGTTCGAGTGATTTATTTGAGTCTTCGACCGCTTGTTTGAAGCGGGCAACTTCGCCATCGATGGCATCTTTCTCGACGAAGCGCTGCGGAATACGCAGCTCCTCCGAATCGAGGATCAAAGCCTCCGAGATGATGATCCCCGGACTGACGGGAATCCCCTGCCTGATCTCCAAGATATCCTCCGGACTTAAACTCCGTGGAAGTCGAGTCGGACCAAATTGGCAAGCGCCTCTAGGGCTTCCGTAGCATCGGGACCGACAGTTTCAATCACGATCTCGTCTCCAAGTTGCGCTCCCAATGTCATGACTGCAATGATGCTTTTACCATCTACAGCCATTCCTTCCGGGCGGCTCACGGAAACCTCAGCCTGGAATCGCTGCGCTAATCGCACAAATTCGGTGGAAGCCCGGGCATGGAGTCCAGAATCATGAGTGATTTTGACCGTCTGACAAATTTTGCTCATGCCGGTTTTCCGGCACTGACAAGCGCTAGCTCACAGATAATCCGACCGATAATCCCCGAATGATGCCGGGCACTACTAGCACCACAATCGATGAGATCAGCGATCGAGACCCGTAACCCGCGCATTGCCAGTTCCCCATCATCCACCACAGGCACACTTCCTTGACGAGTGTAATTCTGAAGCAGTTCTTCTGGGAAATTTCCGTTATGAACGATGACCTCATCGATGATTTTCTCGCCGGCGTGTCGTTCCAGTGCATCTACATGATCGACGAGAGTCATATCATCGGTCTCGCCCGGTTGGGTCATCACGTTGGCGATGTAAACCTTGGATGCAAAGCTCTCGAGAACGCGTCTGCGTATCCCCTCGATGAGTAGTGGTGGCACCACACTGGTAAAGAGACTACCTGGTCCGAAGACGATCAGATCAGCTTCTTCGATGGCACGACCAACGTCTTCGGCAGGCTCTTCAACCCGGGGTCTCGCTTCCAGCCTCTCGATTGACTTACCACTACGGGCGATCTGTTTCTCGCCAGTTGATTTGGTTCCATCATGGTGGTGTGCGATCAACGTCAACTTCCCCCCATTGGCAGGAAGCACACGCCCTCGAACTTGAAGAAGTCGGTTCAGTTCTCGAATAGCGAGATCGAAATCCCCGGTAACCCGGGTGAGGGCGGTGATCAATAGATTTCCTATCGAGTGCCCCGCCATTTCCGACTCCCGGAATCGATAGTCGAGGAGTCGCGCCCAGAGAGGTTCCTGACCAGAGAGGGCCAGCAGACAATTTCGGATGTCTCCCGGAGGAGCTATGTCAAAGTCCTTGCGAAGACGACCGGATGAACCTCCATCATCACTGACGGAAACCACAGCCGTCACGTCGACTGGCTCCTCGCGTAATCCGGTGAGCAGGCAAGCCATTCCGGTGCCCCCTCCAAACGCAACGATTCGTGGGGATCCTAACGAATCACTGGATTCCGGCTGCCTCGGATTCAATCTGCGGTCCCTTCCCAGGAGTGTCTTCTCTGTACCCATACTCTCAATCTCAATGGCAAAAAAGCGTCAGTCCATTGCGATTTCCCGCGGCCTGGCCGCGAAAGAGAATCTGGCTGGTCGGATGGTTTACCATGGTAGGGCTACAGGTTCCACGGAAGCGCGGCACTGAGGCGAAAATCCCTTGTCAGTGGCCACAGAAAGCCTGATACGACCGATACAGCTAGGGATAGAACTCCCCGGGAAGAGTGCTCGGAAGTGCTTCACCCTCGCAAGCCACTTCCATCAAGAACAGTCCCTGCGGTGGAGCCGCCACTCCAGCTCGTTGCCGATCTCGCGACTCCAGGATCTCAATCGATTCAGAAGCATCACGAAATCCTCGCCCCACCTCGACCAGAGTACCGACCAGATTGCGCACCATCCGATACAGAAATCCATCTCCGACCACCTGGATCCACACCCGATCTCCTGCACGGTCTACCCTCAACTCATAGATGGTGCGGACGGTCTCTACCGGCTCATCCTTCGACCGAGTACGGAAAGCCGCAAAGTCATGCTGGCCGATCAGGGGTAGAGCCGCGTTGTTCATCGCTTCCAGGTCGAGTTCCGGTCGTACCCACCAACAGGTTTGGTCCTGAAAGAGTGGTCGACGCGGACTGTTCATAATCCGGTAAAGATACCTCTTACCGATAGCACTGAACCGGGGATGCCATTTCGCATCGGCAATCTGGCAAGAGACCACCTCGATGTCCTTCGGTGTGATTCCCTGTAAAGAACGCTGCAAACTTTCTGGATCTATGAAATCCTGAAGCCGTACTCGCACCAGCTGGCCCCGGGCGTGAACACCGGTATCTGTCCGACTCGATCCTTCCACCTCTACCGATCCATCGGTGAGGACCTGCAACGCTTCCTTTAATTCACCCTGAACGGTTCGAACACCATCATTGTCCATCCAGCCACGGAACTCGGTCCCGTCATAGGCGATGACGAGTCGATAACTATGAAGTTTCTGCATCAGTTCTTTGCACTCCAGAGTTCCGCAATCTGAACGGTGTTCAGTGCCGCTCCTTTGAGGATCTGATCTCCGACAACCCACAGTTGCAGAGAATCGTCGAAGGGAGCACGAACTCTTCCGACCGAAACTGAGTGGACTCCAGCGAGCGGGCCCGGTGTCGGAGGAGATTCCGGGTCTTCATGAAACTGAATTCCTGGAGCTTCTCTGAGTAACTCGATGGCCTGATCGAGGCGCGTCGGATCGGACTCATCGAAGAGAAGATTGAGTGCGATGGAATGGCAACGTGCTACAGGAACTCTGACGCAGGTACCCTGAACCACGATGTCTGGAGCAGAGAGAATCTTCCGGGTTTCGTCGAGCATCTTCCGTTCCTCGAGGGTGACTCCCTCATCATCGACGGTTCCGATGGAGGGAAACAGATTGCCAGCGATGGGAAACGGGAATGGATCACCGACTCGAAACTCACCGCCGGAACCCTCTCTCTCGAGTGCATCGAGACCGCTTCGTCCGGCACCACTGACCGCCTGGTATGTATCGGCGATGATTCGCTTCGGCTTGAGATTCCACAGTGGCTTGAGAGCCAGCAGCAGGATGATGGTCGAGCAGTTCGGATTAGCGATGATTCCCGGACCGATCGGTATCATCTCCGGATTGACCTCGGGAACCACCAGGGGAATCTCATCGACGAGGCGAAATGCAGAAGAGTTGTCGACCACCACTGCCCCGGCCGCAACGAATCGAGGAGCCCACTGTCGTGCGGTTTTGGAACCGGCCGCCAACAGGAAAACATCGAGACCGCCAAGGTCGGCATTTTCATCGAGTGGAAGCACGGTGAGCTCTTCGCCACGCCAGGCAACCTTCTGACCAGCGCTGCGCGAAGAAGCCAGCAAGTGAGGAGCTTCTGCTCCAAGAGGAGATGTTTCGAGCAGCTGTAGCATTTCTTGACCAACGACCCCGGTCGCACCTACCACCGCCACTTTCAACGTTTCTTCTCCTTTCGCTTCGCCATCCATGCCGAAGCCACCGGCAAGACGACGACCAGCAACAAAATCGTCACCGTGATCAATAGCTCCCAAAAACTGACTGCAAAGAGCATCAGCTTTCCCCTTGAGTGGTAATAGGCAAGCTTCGGTCCTCCACCTCCGTGCAAATGTCACTGATAAAACCATCGAGATCGACAGCTCCCAGATCTCCCACTCCTCGTTTCCTTACCGAAACGGTACCGGCATCTGCATCTCGACCACCGACGATCAACAAGTAGGGTATCTTCAGTTCAGCGCCCACCTTGATCTTGGCATTGACTCGCTCATCTGAATTGTCGACCGTGACCCTGAGGCCTGCCGCCAGCAGCCGTTCCTTCACCGTGCAAGCGTAATCAACATACTTCTCGCTGATGGAGAGAACCCGGACCTGTTCCGGAGCCAACCAGGTCGGAAACACACCCTCGAAATGCTCGATCAGGATGCCGATAAAGCGTTCGAAACTACCGAATGGTGCTCGATGCACCATCACCGGCCTATGTGCAACGTTATCTGATCCGGTGTAGTTGAGATCGAAACGTTCGGGCAGGTTGTAGTCCACCTGCACCGTTCCCAGTTGCCACTCTCTCTTGATGGCATCTCTGACAACGAAGTCGATCTTCGGCCCGTAGAAAGCCGCCTCACCCACCTCCTCGGTGAATGGAACTCCCAGGGTCGAGGCCGCTTCGCGACACGCTGCTTCAGCACGATCCCATCCCTGAGGATCCCCGCTGTACTTGCTGGAATCGCTACCGCGCAGACCTACCCGAATCCGATAGTCTTCCAGTCCCAGTGTTGAGAGCACCAACTTCACCAGACTCAAACATCCGAGGATTTCAGCGCCAACTTGTTCTTCAGTACAAAAGATATGGGCATCGTCCTGGGTAAACCCCCGGACCCTCATGAGACCATTCAATTCCCCGGACTGCTCCCACCGATAAACGGTCCCAAACTCTGCCAATCGCACGGGTAGATCGCGGTAGGAACGAGGTTCGGCATCGAAGATCTTGATGTGATGGGGACAATTCATCGGCTTCAGCATGAATCCATCGACCTCCCCAACACCCATTCGATGAGCCAGCTCCGCACAGGAACACCCCTCATCCGAAACTCCGCGGAGAAACTCGGAAGAGATGAGTGGCGGGAATTGGCTCTCCTGGTAGTAGGGAAAATGTCCGCTAGTTCGATATAGATCCAGTTTTCCGACATGAGGTGTGTAAACCATTTGATAACCAGAAGCGACAAGGTGCGTCCGGATGAACTCTTCTAGCTCACGTCGAACTACCGAACCGTTAGGTTGCCAGAGTACCAGGCCCTGACCGACCGTTTCGTCGATGCGAAACAGATTCTGTTTCCTTCCGATGACACGGTGATCACGTCGACGCGCTTCTTCCAGACGGTCGAGATGAGTTTGCAATTGTGCCGGATAGGGAAATGCCGTTCCGTAGACACGAGTCAGACTGTCGCTGGCAGCATCTCCATGCCAGTAAGCACTGGCCACGCTCATCAAACGAAATGCGCCAATTTTTCCGGTACTCGGAACGTGAGGACCACGACACAGATCTTCCCAGTTGGAACCGGGTTCTCCGGTTGCATACCAGCTCAGATTTTCTGAGCCTCCCTCGATGGCACGTTCGGCATTATCGAGCTTGTACTTGCTCCCCTCCTCGCGCAGCTTGGCCAGACCCGCATCTGCATCGAGTTCGTAAC
Source organism: Planctomycetota bacterium (assembly GCA_002711105.1). GTDB lineage: Bacteria > Planctomycetota > UBA8108 > UBA1146 > UBA1146 > UBA1146. The sequence continues at coordinate 59,843 of PAIH01000036.1, read as the reverse complement.
GCTGGAAAGGACGGTCCTCCGCGATGATCTGTTTCATCTGCTTTTCAATCTCCGAGAAGTCATCGGAGCTGATGGAACGCTCTTCGGGAAAACGAATGTCGTAATAGAAGCCTTGATCGGTGGGCGGACCGTAAACCAGTTGAGCTCCCGGAATCACGCGCTCGATCGCCTCGGCCATCACGTGTGCACAGGAATGTCTAATCAGGTAGAGCGCCTCTGCCGACGGGTCTTCCTTCTTTCGACCTTCGGTGATGATCGACACTTCGGCATCAGAATCGATGACCATCGACAAATCCTCGATATCCCCATCCACCACGATCCCGATGGCGGACTTGAGGAGACGTTCACCGATGTCGCCGGCGATGGCACTGCCAGTAACCGGCGCGTCGTAATCGCGCTTACTTCCGTCGGGGAGCGTGATCCTGGGCATGGTCCTTCCTTCCGAGGTCATTCTAGCCACCGTCCCCTCAATACGCCAACCGACCGGCCCACCGTGGAAGATCTTGACCACAGCCCGTGGAGAGACCATCACTGCAGCTGTGTGGAGCAAGACAGGAGGCCCCTTGGACAGATTCGACTCTGATACTCGGCTCTGTCTCATCCATGCCGACATGGATGCTTTCTTCGCCGCCGTAGAGGTACTCGACAACCCGTCACTGGCAGGACAACCGCTCATCATCGGCCATCCGGGTCGCCGGGGAGTTGTCGCCACAGCCTCTTACGAAGCGAGAAAGTTCGGGGTCCACTCGGCCATGCCCTCGGTCGAAGCTGTGCGTCTTTGTCCGACCGGGGTCTGGCGCGCTCCTCGTGCCTCGCGCTACCAAGAGGTCTCCCGCCAGGTGATGGGTGTCTTTGGTGAGTTCACCCCACAAGTCGAACCTCTCTCGGTCGACGAAGCGTTTCTCGACATCGGCGCATCTTTCCGTCTCTTCGGAGGAGCGATTTCCATCGCTCAGAAAATCCGCGAGCGGGTACCAGAAGTCACCGGAGGATTGACTGTCAGCATCGGAGTAGCATCTAACAAATTCCTGGCAAAAGTGGCCAGTGATCTAGAAAAACCGAACGGACTCACGGTCGTCGATCCTGATCGGATCCAGCAATGGCTCGACCCGATGGCAGTGGAAAAGATCTGGGGAGTCGGCCCGAAAACTCGAGAGGTCTTGCATGGCATCGGGCTTCGTCAAGTAGGTCACATTCGTGAAGCAGGGGTCGATCTGCTGGTGCGCCATCTGGGAGAGTCATCAGGTCGACACTTATGGCAGCTTGCACATGGCGAAGATGAACGAACTGTCGAAACGGAACATGAAGTCCAATCGATCTCGACAGAAAATACATTCACCACCGATGTTACCCCTGGCCAGGAAGCAAAGAAATTCTTGAGACGAGCCGCCGAGGAGGTATCCCGTTCGTTACGCGATCAGCAACTACGAGCCAGGACGGTTCGTCTCAAAGTAAGAACCGGTTCCTTTCGAACGATGACCAGAAGCCAAACCCTGGAGACACCGATCCAAGATGCAGGAACACTGTTCAAGGTCTCCATCGAGTTACTCGCTGAAGCCGATCTGCAAGAAGAAGGAATTCGCCTGCTCGGTCTGGGAGCAGGAAACCTCATCGATGCCAGTAACCCGCGTCAACAGGGGCTCTTCGACGACATTTCGGGAACTCTCCGTGACGAGAAGGTCACTCGATTGCTCGATGAATCGAGGAAAACACCAGGAATCATACCTCTGCAGAGGGGCTGCCTCATCGAACCGCCTGATCAGGATTCCTGATTTATTTCAGACGTGAGCTTCTCATCTTCCGTATACGAAGATTCAAAGCCTCCACAAATGCCGAAAATCCCATCGCAAAGTAGATGTAGCCCTTCGGGATGTGATGCCCCAATCCATCGGCCACCAGTGCAATCCCGATGAGCAGCAGGAACGAGAGAGCCAGTACCTTCACGGTCGGATGTTGTGTGACGAACCTCGACACCGATCCACTGAAGATCAACATCACGATCACCGACAGAATCACCGCCAGCACCATCACGGCCAGGATGTCGGCCATACCTACCGCAGTGATGACTGAATCCAGGCTGAAGACCACATCCAGCAACACGATCTGAAACAAGACGGAACCAAACCCGACCTTGCGAGATGTTTCTTTTTCTTCAGCATCTTCCCCCTCCATGATGTCGTGAATCTCGTGGGTGCCCTTCACCAGCAGGAACAAGCCGCCACAGATCATGATGAGGTCACGGCCGCTGAGGGCGATGGAGTAGAAATCGATGAGGGGTTCCTGGAGTCGGATCATCCAGGCGATGCAAAAGAGCAGCAAGATGCGAGTTGCCATCGCAAAGATGAGCCCGAGGCGACGGGCAGAATCGCGCTGTTTCTCGGGTAGTTTGTCGGCCAGGACCGCGATGAAGATGATGTTGTCGATGCCAAGCACAATCTCCATGACGGTCAGAGTCGCCAGAGCAATCCACGCGTTGGGATCTGCAACCCATGTCAGATCAAACATCGACTCATCTCCCCCTTGCCATGCGAGACAAGATTTCATCATGAACCTGAGTCGCCTTGATAGGAGCTGTATCGTTTCCCCAAGAACGAAGCAGAACCGGTCCTAGCTCTTCACTGGAAGGAAGACGTCCATGACTACCCCTGACCATCGACGGATCGGTTGAGATCACATCCAGCAAACTTCTCATACCCAGTTTCTTCTGCAGTAAGCGGGTTGCGATCTTCAACCGCGGCCAGCTCAGTTCAGGATCGAGAAATAGCTCCGCCGGGTCGTAACCGGGCTTGCGATGAATGTCGACGGTACGTGCGAAGTCGGGAGCACGCGATTCGTCGTTCCACCACGGATAAGCGAACCAGCAACCTGGTTCAGCCAAGAGCACCAGATCTCCCGAACGACGATGAGATAGTCCTATCGACACCAGATCATCTCCGTCGATGACCCGCTCCACCCCGTCGAGCTCGGTCAGGATCTTGCGAATGATCGCTCGATCTGCATCAGCAGAGAGGTGGACATGGGCCAGTTGATGATCACACACAGCAAAGGCCTGGCTACGATGGACGTCAAGAAGATCGCCATGCGATGTGACCTGGAGGCCGAGTTGTTCTGTGCCTGCCAGTTCCCGGTTGACGAAAACTGGCCGATCCACCTGCTCGATTCCGTATTCGGAAAGCACCATTACATCTGCCTCTTGCGACCGAGATGCTTCCAGTAATCGCGCCAGTTCTCGATCCAGTTCCTGCCTTGCCCGATCAGCTTGGGGCGAATCGGGACCAAATCGTTGATGGTCATAATCAAGATGCGGCAAATACACCAGCATCAGATCAGGATTCTGCTGATCGATCACTTCGAGAGATGCATCTACGATCCAGCGCGTTGAAGGAATGCCGGCACGCGGTCCCCAGAAATCGAACAAAGGAAAACGGCCAAATCGTTGCTGCATCTGCACTGGCAATTCGGGAGGTTCTCCGTAAACGGAAGGAATCTTGCGCCCATCCGCTGGATATTCAGGACGTGGGGTGAGACTCCAGTCGGCACCACAACCGATATTGAACCACCAGAACAGGTTCGCGACCGTATACCCGTCCGCTTTCAAATGGTCGATGAAGGTCGGAGCCTCGATCAGATTCCTTGGCTGGAGCCAGAAACGAATCTCGCGGGTGTCTCGGTGATACCAACCGTTTCCGACGATGCCGTGAACCGTTGGCGGTTGTCCGGTCAGAAAGGTCGCCTGAGAGGTGCAGGTCACCGCAGGCGTTGGTGGGACGATGCTAGACACAGACCCAGCGTTGGCCATGCCGACCAGGGAAGGCAGAGCATCGATGTCTTTCTTTCGAAGGCCCACCGCAATGATGACGACCTGTTTCAAGGCCTCACCCCTCCTTCACTGGCAACTCTCATCGAGAGTCTGATCCTCAACAACCATTTCCAGATCGATCTCGGTCGGGAATAGATCCTTGACGATGCGACGGAAATCAGCAGCATCCTTGGCGACAGTCACCTTTGACCGGAACAACTTGGCTCCACTGACACCTCCCAGGTATCGAGCAGCAAATTTCCTCATCAGTACGGTACCGAATGGATCTCCGTGAAGTTCGATCAGTTGCTCATGATGGCGCAGTAACTGTTCGCGCTGTTGCTCAAGAGTCGGTGGAGAAGGGATCGGTTGTCCCTGAAGAACCGCAGCAATCTCACGAAAGACCCAGGGGGCACTGAGGCAACGACGTGCCACCATCACTCCTGCGGCCCCTGTATATTTCAGAATCTCCACGGCACTGGCACCATCGACGACGTCACCATTGGCAATCACCGGGATCTGAACCGCTTCGACCACCTGTGCGATCCGGTCGCGATCGACCGGAATGCCGTAACCATCGCGGGCCGTTCGCCCGTGAACCGTGATCGCCGCGGCTCCCGCCTCCTGTACCGCTCTGGCCACTTCAACGGCGGTGATCTGATCGGAGTTCGGTCCCAGCCGAATCTTCGCAGTAACCGGAATCTCACCGGCTCCCCGCTTCGTCGCCGCCACCATTCGGGCAATCGTCGACGGATCTCGTAACAGCTGGGCCCCAGCCCCCTGTTTGCCCATGATTCTCTTCTTCGGGCAACCAAAGTTGAGGTCGATGACGGAGATATCCAGATCGGCGAGGCGACGAGCCGCCTCTTCCACCATCTCGGGCTCTCGATCCCACAGTTGTACCCCGAGCGGTCGAGGTTCATCTTCGACCCCGACCAGCCGATCCGGTGGAATGTTTCCCTTGATCCAACCACCGGCCGATACCATCTCGGTGTAAATCAAACCACAACCACCCAGTTCCCGAACCAAGCGCCGAAACACCAGATCGGTGAATCCCGCAATGGGAGCTTGAAGAATCGGTGTCGCCAGTTGTAACGGACCTATCGACAGCGGAGCCACAACCGGAACTGCGACCTCGATGGTGCCGGTCTTGTCAGGCTGTCGGTTTCCGTCGATACCCATCTGATTCCTCTTCCGTCAAAACAGGGTCCTCCTCGAACCGGAGAGATTGGATCTGCCCTGACCGATAGGGTATCGATTTCAGCGACCTGGTGCCAACGTGTCAGTTCACACTCATGACCATCCAGGTCCTCGAAGCGATAGGGCCTCGATCATATCCACTTCCTCGATACGATTTCCTGCCCGCAGGTCCGCAATGGTGCGACCCAGACGCAGCAGACGGGTCAACCCGCGCGTCGAGAGGTCTCCTTGCTCACCACATTCGATGAGAAACTTCTTGGCTCTGGAACCGAGCGGGGCCCAGCGCTGACGGTCTTTCCACTGCAACTGGCGATTCGATCCCTGTTGTCCGCGGAGAAAAGCCCTTTCTCGGGCCAACTCGACGCGGACAGAAACGTCGCTGCTCGATTCCTGGTCGGGTCCATCCTCTTCAAACAGACTCGCCCCCGAAATCGTTTCCATGGTGATACGAATGTCGAAACGATCCAGCAACGGTCCCGAAACCCGCGCTCGGTAGGCTGCCAGAGTCGCAGTGGAACAACGGCAACGCATCCCTCCAGTTGCCGATCTCCGGAGCCTGCCAGAGCCACCACAAGGACAGGGGTTCATCGCCGCGATCAGTAGAAAGTGAGCCGGGTAAGTCCGCGCAAATCGAGACCGGGAGAGGGTCACCTCACCCATTTCCAGAGGCTCTCGCAGAGCCTCCAGAGATCGACGTGAAATCTCTGGAAATTCATCAAGAAACAACACCCCCCTGTGGGCCAGCGTGACCTCTCCTGGTACTGGTGGAGAACCACCTCCGATCAATCCCGCCCAGGTGACGCTGTGATGAGGACTACGAAACGGTCGCTGGCGAACTGGACCTGATTCCCGATGGAGTCCACACACGTCATGGATCTGGGTCACCTCAAGACTCTCCTGCCCAGTGAGCGGAGGGAGCAACGACGCCAAGCGACTCGCGAGATAGCTCTTCCCTGATCCAGGGGGACCGACCATCAACATCGGATGTTCACCAGCGGCGGCGATTTCCAGAGCCCTCCTTGCTACTGCATGTCCCCTGACATCGGACAGATCAGGTGCCAATTTCTGGCCAGCGACGGTGTCCATCTCAGGTGGATCGAATCCAGTACCTGCACCACCCTCGACGATCACGGCGATCGCCTCGCGCAGATCGCAAGCTCCCTCAGCACGAATCCCCCCTACCTGTCGGGCATCGGAACGATTCTCGGCTGGAACCAGCACTGACTCATGTTTGACCCTGCGCAAAGCGGAAACAATTCCGAGACTCCCTGGCACTTTTCGCAATCGACCATCGAGCGCCAGTTCTCCCAGCGCCGCCCAGTTTTTGAATGCTTCTTTGGGCACCTGTCCACTCTCTGCAAGAATCGAAAGCGCTATCGGAAGATCGAAAACTGCACCGTCTTTTTGCAGCGTCGCTGGAGCCAAGTTGATGACGATTCGATGACGATCTGGATAACGATAGCCTGAGTTTTCCAGTGCAGAGCGAATACGCTCCCTCGACTCGCGAATCCCCTGACCCGCAAGACCACTGATCACGAATGAAGAAAGTGCTGGAATCAAATCGACCTCGACCTCGACGATACGCCCATCGATGCCATCTAGATTTCCTGAAAGTAATCGGAACGACAACTTTGCCCCCAACGTTAGGGTGGGACACCCGCCAGATCTCCGGCACCATATCGCGCAGTCTGGGCTTGTTCAGCGCTGCTCTGGTCCTGAATCGGACGGACAGGTATACTCGCGGCGTTGGCAAGACCAGTCGTGGGGGGGTATCTGCCAGCCCCTCTGCTCGAAAGGACGGACCGGATCCGTCCACCCTGGAAGGGGGCCCATGTCGTCGCTTTCTCGCTGCGCTTCTGTGTCGGGAATGGCTCTTCTTGTGCTGATCTGCTGCTGCCAGCTGGATGCTGGTTCGGTCCTTTCCACAACCGATGAAAATGTCGACAGGATTGTCGAACACCACATCGGAACCACCCTTGAGGAAGTGTGGCGTGGTGCCATCGAACTGGAACGCCTCGGCGACGATTCGATTGGTGATATTCAGCTATTACTGGGACATGAGAACATCACCGTTCGACTGATGGCATCGAAAGCCCTCCTTTCCCTGGGAGAAGCTTCGGGGGTCCGAGACACTCTGATTTCCATCAGTGAAAATGGTGATGCGCCATCCCCTCAGCGTGCCTCCGCAGTGAGTCTCCTGTCAGAATTCCGCGATCCTCGTACCGAAAGAACCCTGCGAGATCTTGCCGCTTCCGAAGCCAGGGGAGACAGCCTCCTGCGAGTCGAGGTCGGTAAGAGTCTCTATTCTGTCACCCGCGACCGAAAACTGGTTCGCGAGTTACTACAACCACTACTGACAGTCGATGACGATGTCGCCAGAACTGGCGCCGCAATCGCGCTCGCCGAACTGGGACTTTTTGATGGCGATGTGAAGAGCGTTCTCCGCAGTATCGAACTGGAGCCCACCCGTCAGGGGATTGTCGCAAAACTGTTGCTAGAGCGTGACCGGTTGATTCGCTCCCTCGAGCGTGAAGAGGATACCAAGCCGCCCCCCACTTCTGAAAAATTACTAGAGGCCGAAAGAGAAATTCTTGCCCTGGAAACTGCTCTACAGAAAAAAGAGCAAGATCTCAAAAAGTTACAACGCAGACGGCGTCCAGCAGCGACAAGAAATCCGCTTCTCGACGAGATTCTACAGCGGATCCGCCACTTCTATGTAGAACCGGACCTGATCGACGACGACCAGTTGATCATCGAAGCTGCCAAGGGAATGGTGAGTAGCCTCGATCCCTTCTCCTCCTTCATGGACGTGAAAGACACCAAGGATTTCTATGAAGGAATCAGTGGTGAGTACGCAGGGATCGGCGCCCAGGTGCAGAAGGACCCTGAAACAGACACACTTAAGATCCTACGGCCCATCTACAAGGGCCCCGCCTACCGGGCTGGATTGCTCAGTGAAGATCTCGTGATCGAGGTCGAGGGTGTTCCAACCAAGGGAAAAACTCTCGACGAGATCGTGAAGGGTCTCAAAGGGAAACCCAATACGCCGGTAACCCTCAACGTGTTTCGCAGGGGCTGGAGAGAACCCAGAGACTTCGTCATCACCCGGGAAACGATCCAGCTAGATTCAGTGCTTTACCAGATGCTGCCGGGCAACCTTGGTTACATCAATCTTGCACAGTTCGGTGACACCGCGGTAAGAGAAGTTCTCGCCGCACTCGATGATCTGGAATCGCAAGAAATGCGGGGTTTGATCCTCGATCTGCGAAGCAATCCTGGTGGCTACTTGCAATCAGCAGTGGCACTCGTCGATGAGTTTGTTGACGACACCAAGATGCCGATCGTGTCGCAAAGGTCGGAGAGTGGAGTTTTTGATGACTCCGAGAGATTCGCCACGGAAGGGATGCGCGCTGATTACCCGATGGTGATCCTGGTCAATGGTTCCAGCGCAAGTGCTTCAGAAATTGTCTCTGGTGCTCTCCAGGACTTCAAACGAGCCAAACTGATCGGCGAAAAAACCTTTGGTAAAGGCAGTGTCCAACGTTTGCTCCCGATGACCGACACCATCAAAGAATTTCTCGGTGGTGAATCGACCTTGCGGCTCACCGTTCAACACTATTATCTGCCGAGTGGACGATCGATCCACACCCGAAGAAATCGTGACGGTAAGATCGTCGCCAAAGGAGGCATCGAGCCCGATCTCAAGGTGGAACCGCGAGAATTTCCTCTTTGGAGGATTGAGGCACTCGGTCGCCTGGCTGACGGCAAAGCCTTCGAGGAGTGGATCGATGAACATTACGAAACCAACAAAGATCTCGTTGCGCGTCTTGTCGAATATGGAGATCCAGGCGACAGCTCTGATTTTCCCGAATTCAGCCAATGGTTTGAGAACCATTCTGAACCGGGGCTGACCAAAGACGACGCCCGCTTCGGCCTTCGGAGGAGACTACGTCGACTGGTGGAAGATGAAAGAGGCGCACAGTTCGCCTGCGATTTCACCGAGGACCTTCAACTCCAGGCAGCGATTTTCGATATCCTCGGAAGCCTGGGAACCGAAGTTTCAACGATTCCCCAGTACAACAACATCATCATCAAAGAAGAACCGGGGGAGAAACCCGAAAGTCTCTAAAGAAGGACGCACTTAAATCACGAACGTACAAGTGTGATGCGATTGAATCAGTCTTCGACATCAAATTCTTCATGAGCACTTTTTTTCAGTTCGACGATGGTCCTCACGAACTCAGTTGCGTCTTCCGTTTTGCCCAGAAGCAGGGCTTTTTCAACCAGGATCCACCGTTCCAGAACAGCGATGAGCCGCTGGCGGAAATCACGCTCCAGTGCACTCCTGGCATCCCCCTTCAGTTTCTTGGCAGCAGCAGGAACCAGTTTTTTCGCCTCGATTACCGCGAGCTGAGCCCGATTCACCACTGCCAGGGCGACTTCAACATCCTTCTTTCGAAGTGCACGTCGAATGCTACGACCAGCAGATTTCATCGCCTCCATCGCTTTTTCGATGGCTTCGTCCGGGCTGGCCGGTTCGTCCTTAGGCACAACCTGCTTCATTTCCTCACTGATGCCATCGCCATTGCCAAAGGTGGTATTGAATCCAACAGCTACCATCAGGATCAAGATGGCCAGGGAGAAAATCGACAACTGTTTCATCTTGGAGATTCCATTCCGCAAAGGGGATCGGCTTTAACAGTATTCGCTCCACGGCTTCACCTGGAGCTCTTCCATGTCACGAATCTTCCATAACGCTTCACAGAACAGATTCGCTGCTTGAATATTGGTTAGAAGACTGATCCCGTAATCAACAGCCTTCCTTCGAATCAAATAGCCGCTGGTAAGATCCTTACGTTCAAGGCTCCGTGGAACATTGATCACCAGATCGATCATTCCAGTTTCCAGTGCCTCAAGCACGCCCGGTGAATCACCACTGAGTGGCTGGTGCAAGAGAGTCGCCTGGACGTCATTTTCGGACAGAAACGCGTGCGTCTTCGGAGTTGCATAGAGGGGAAGTCCCAAGCCTTGCAGTTTGCGAGCGCCCTCCAGAAACTCAACCTTGCTCTCAATGGTGCCGGTAGACAAGAGCACTCCCTTTTTCGGCAAATCGAAGCCCACCGATAGAAGTGCCTTCAAATAAGCTTCTTCAACGTCATCTCCCAGGCATGCAACCTCTCCGGTAGATGCCATCTCGACACCGAGCAGCGGATCAGCACCCTTGAGGCGAGAGAAAGAGAATTGGGGAGCCTTCACGCCAACAAAATCACATTCGAAAGCGGACTTTTCAGGTATTTCGACAGTCTCTCCGAGCATCGCCCTCACCGCATAATCGATGAAGTTCTCTTTCAATATCTTCGATACGAACGGGAAAGAACGAGACGCTCTGAGGTTGCACTCAATCACCTTGATATGATTGTCTCGTGCAATGAACTGGATGTTGAAGGGACCGGTGATCGAGAGTGCCTCAGCAATTCCCCGTGAGATCCTCTTGATTCTGCGGGAGGTCTCCAGATAGAGCCTCTGGGATGGGAATACCATCGTCGCATCACCTGAGTGAACCCCAGCATTCTCTACATGTTCGCTGATCGCGTAGCAGAGGATCTTGCCATTCTGGGCAACTCCATCCATTTCGATCTCTTTGGCACCGGCTATGAATTTCGATACCACTACCGGATGCTCCCTCGACACATCTGCTGCCGCTTTCAGGTAGTGATCAAGTTCTTCATCAGAATGTGCCACGCTCATGGCAGCACCACTGAGGACGTAGGATGGACGGATCAGAACCGGATATCCGCAACCAACGGCGAAAGCACGAGCATCCTCGACACTATTGAGTTCTCGCCACTGGGGTTGATCAATTTCAAGATCATCGAGGAGCGAGGAGAACCTTTCCCGGTTCTCCGCGCGATCGATGTTATCAACACCGGTTCCGAGGATTGGCACTCCTCGACTTCCCAGAGGAACCGCCAGCTGGTTCGGAATCTGCCCTCCGACGCTGATGACGACTCCCTGGCATCGTTCCAGTTCTACGATATCGAGAACCCGTTCGAGGCTAAGCTCCTCGAAGTAAAGTCGATCGCAGGAATCGTAATCAGTCGACACGGTTTCCGGGTTGAAGTTGATCATCACAGTACGGTGACCACTACGGGCCAATGACTGGACCGCATTGACGGCACACCAGTCAAACTCCACCGATGAACCGATACGGTAGGCTCCCCCACCCAGCACCACGAACGGAGACTGCTGGTCCGGCTCCACATCGCTCTCGGTACCGTTATAGGTCAGGTAAAGGAAGTTGGTCTGTGCCGGATATTCTGCAGCAAGTGTGTCGATCTGTTTCACTACCGGACGGATTCCCAGTGACTCACGGAAATCACGAACCTCTAGCGTTGCTCCATATCCAGGAGCTATCGGATCCTCTCGTAGTACCGATCTAGAAATCTGATTGTCGCTGAATCCCAGCTCCTTCGCCCTCCGTAGTAGCATCGGAGGCAAATCAGTCAGTGAATACTGCTGCAGCATGGTTTGACACTCTGCCGTCTCCTTGACCCGTTCCAGGAACCAGGAGGTGATACGAGTCAACCGGTGTACTTTTTCAACCGACCAATTGCGCTTGAAGGCCTCACCTATGGCGAATATCCGTTCCTCCGTCGGCACCTCGAGCAATTGTGCAAGATCATCTTCTTTAAAGTGATTTCGGGACGAAACCAGGCCATGTGCACCGACCCCGAGCATCCTGCATGCTTTCTGGAGCGCTTCGGGAAAGCTGCGACCGATCGACATCACTTCACCGACGCTCTTCATCTCACTACCGAGATGGGTAGAGACTCTGCGGAACTTCTTCAGGTCCCAGCGCGGCATCTTGATGACACAGTAGTCGAGGGCCGGTTCAAAACAGGACGCTGTCACACGCGTGATCGAATTGGGCACATCGATGAGGCCATAGCCGAGCGCCAGTTTGGCAGCCACGAAAGCGAGCGGATAACCAGTGGCCTTGGACGCCAGGGCAGAGGAACGAGAGAGACGAGCATTCACCTCGATAATTCGGTACTCGGCACTGGTGGGGTGAAGTGCGAACTGAACATTACACTCACCGACAACACCCAGATGCCTGATCAGACGAATCGAAATGGAACGTAGTCGATGATATTCGTGATCGTTCAAGGTCTGAGAGGGAGCCACCACGATGCTTTCACCGGTATGGATTCCCAGAGCATCGATGTTTTCCATGTTACAAACCGTGACGCAGTTGTCTTGCGCATCACGGACCACCTCGTACTCAATTTCCTTCCACCCCTCCAGGTATTCTTCGACCAGGATCTGAGGTGAACTGGCAAACGCCATACTGGCCAGATCCAGCAATTCGTCGCGGTCGCGGGCGATCCCGGAGCCTTTTCCGCCCAATGCATAGGCAGCCCGAACCATCACCGGATATTGAATCTCCTCGGCAGCAGCCAGGGCACTCTCAATATCCTCGCAAGCACGACTGGCCGGAGTATCGAGGTCTATGGAACGGAGCACCTCGGCAAAGAGGTGTCGATCCTCGGTGGTACGAATCGTATCGAGAGGGGTCCCTAGTACTCGAACTCCATGGCGTTCGAGGACCCCCAGCTGCTCCAGTTCAACGCCGCAATTGAGTGCAGTCTGGCCACCGAAGGAAAGTAACAGTCCATCCGGCTTTTCTTTTTCGATAACGCGTTCGACGAAGCTGGCATTGACCGGCAAGAAGTAAACCTCATCGGCGAGGTTTTCACTGGTCTGGATGGTGGCGATGTTCGGATTGACCAGGATCGTCCTGATCCCCTCTTCCTTCAGCGCCTTGATCGCTTGAGAACCGGAATAGTCAAACTCCCCCGCCTCACCGATCTTGAGTGCTCCACTACCGAGAATAAGAACTTTCCGGGGCAATTCGATCTTCCCCATCCCACCGGAGTTCATTCCCGTTACTCCTTCGTGATTGCCAGATCCGGTCATCGAACCAACCCCAGCAATCTATCGAAGAGCCCGGCCGCATCGAGTGGACCCGGATTCGCCTCAGGATGGAATTGAACCGAGAAAAATGGTTTCTCCCGATGACGGATCCCTTCGTTGGATCCGTCGTTGGCATTTCGGAACCATTCCTCCCAACCATCCGGAGCACTGGTTCCATCGACGGCATAACCGTGATTTTGACTCGTCACCCAGCACAGTGAGGTTCCCACCTCGACGCACGGCTGGTTCTGACTTCGGTGACCGAAGTCGAGCTTGTAAGTATCGAATCCGGCAGCCAATGCCAGCAGTTGATTGCCGAGACAGATTCCCATCAGGGGTCTCGACCCGTCGAGAGCCCGACGGATGTTCTCCACCGTTTCCAGCGCCATCTTCGGATCCCCTGGTCCGTTAGAGAGCAATACTGCATCTCCCTTTTCCGCGACGAAATCATGATTCCATGGCACCTGTAGCACGTCAGCTCCGCGATCGAGGAAACTTCGTATGATGCTCGTCTTGGCCCCACAGTCGACCAGGATTACCCGTGGAGCACCGTCACTGGCGCAACGGTGTAAGATCGGCTCCTTGCAACTAACCTCTGCAACCACGTTACGGTTCCCAGGATCCTGATACGGAGAACTGGCAATCTCATCTCGATCAGGACTTCCTTCGACAAGCAATCGGCCCTTGATGGTTCCGGACTCGCGAAGTCGTCGAGTCACAGCACGTACATCAACTCCCTCGATACCCGGGATCTTCTCTTCGATCATCCAGTCTTCAAGAGATGACGTAGCATTCCAGTGACTGAAATCCCGCGAAAGATTCTGGATCACTAATGCTTGCGCCTGGATGTGTGATGATTCGAACCCAGGATTGAGTGGGTCAGCAGGGTTACGAGCTGGCACACCGTAATTGCCAACCAGAGGGTAAGTGAGTGTCAGAAGTTGTCCCCTGTAGGAAGGATCGGTGAGGGATTCCGGATAACCAACCATCCCTGTGGCAAAGACCACCTCACCTGAGATGGAACGATTCGCACCGAAAGCTCGACCTTCGTAACAAGTTCCATCTTCGAGTTCTAGATGAGCCGTACGAAACGAGGAGAAATGATCAGCGGAGAGCTTTTCACTCGCTGATTCAGAAGACTTGGACTCCAGTATGGGGTCTCCCAAGATGCTGCCTTTCGCCCGGGCCGGTGGCACGAAACAAACCTGTTTTCGCACCGACGACTGAGGGAGAATACCTCTCGAAGCACCTCCCTGGGATCGTTTGCAGATCCTGAGGATCAGAGTTTAGGGGTACATCAGGGCGCTGGAAAGCGACCTTGGCAAGAAGTCAGGAATTCCATCCGAGTAACAAACCGCCCCGACCGGTCCGGCCCCCGTCCCCACGGTGGCTGAAAAGGTCGTCATTTCCGGCACTACAGCGTCGATCCATGGCAATTCGGTTGCAGCAGAAGCCCCCCTGAAGCAGCTGCTCGTACAACACAATTCGTAAATCGACCGATCCATTTTGGCAAGCGCCCTCCCCACCAGGAATGGCACTGATCGCCTCTATAACGTCAAGTCCGACCGGATAACGTCGACTGGAAATGGCCGGAGAAATCAGTGCTACCGCCTCCGGACCAGGATCGACAGCCTCGATGAAACTGGGCAGGGCCCCGGCCACAGTTCCTCGCCAACCGCAGTGGGCGATACCGGCACGTTTCGTCTGCGGATCTGCGATCGCCACCAGCGGGCAATCTGCCGCCAGCGACAGTGCAAATACCCCCGGTTCCTCCAGAACGACCACATCCTTGCCCGCCAGGCGTTTGGAAGGTTCGGTAGCTCCTTCCCCACCATCACGTCGGCCAACCCGCACGACTTCAGCCGCATGGATCTGACCCGGAACCACCAGTTGATCGAGAGAAACGTCCGCAGCCGCCAGTAGACGCTGGCGATTCTGAACCACCGCACCCGGATCATCGCCGGTCGAGAAGCCCAGGTTGAGAGTCTCGTAGGGAGGCTGACTCACTCCACCCCAACGATCCGGAAAGTAGGCAATCAAACCTTCTAGCTCGAAGGAACTGCGCAACGACCCGGCCAGGTCGACCAGTCTGAGCTGATTCACGCGCCCGTTGGTTCCGCGGCAGGGGGCTCCTCGGAATTGTGATCTTTCCACAGAGGAAGCAGGAACTCTCGGGCGAAAGTCTTGGTAATCGCTGCCAAAGGCACGGACAGCAACATCCCGATCACGCCGAACCACTGAGCAAAAATCAGGAAGGTGACGATCACGGTAACCGGATGCAGACCAACTTCGTCGCCGAGGAAACGAGGGATCAATACGAAACCCTCGACCACTTCCATGGCAACAAAGATGGCTCCCGTCGCCAACAACAAAACCACGTCATGATTCTCGAACCAGCACATTCCGAGGGCAGGTATCGCAACCAGCCAAACCCCCAGGTAAGGAATCAAGGAGAGGAAACCGGCGGCAAAACCAACGAGGAAACCGTAGGGAACTCCCGTGAACGTCAGAGCAACGCCGGTGATGATCCCTTTGATGATGCAGACCAGTAATCGGCCACGAAAGAAGGACGATAAAATTCCGTGAATCTCACCAGCGATCTTCTCACTGCGCGGACGAACCGCAGAAGGAATCCAACTTCGAATCCTGGCGACCATCGGATCGATCTCGATCAGGAAAAAGAACACGTATACAGGAAGCAGCAGGATCCAGTTGCCAAGGGTCAACAGACGATCAAGAGCACTAGGACCTTCGTTACCACTTTCCTCAACATTGATTTTCTCCAGCGCCTGCGCCAGCTCCTGACCGGTCAACGCTCCCTGCCCGTCATCGGCTTGCTGCCCATCAGCAGGTCCGAGGTAAGCCTCGATGGCCCGACCCAGAGTCGCATCGAGAGCCGCCTCTACACGCCTTGCCAGGGCTTCGTTTGGATCTTCCTCGGCACTGTCTCCGAAGCGACTGGCAATCCGTTCCCTCCAGCGATTGAAACCGATGGCAGCACCGGGAAAGTCACGTTGAAGGATTTCCTGAGCTTCGCGGACCCAGCCAGGATCATAGATTCCATCCCCGTCACGATCGATGAACCTGGTTTTGCTGTCCGGGTCCCACTCGGCATTTGAAAACTCCGAATGTTCTTCCGTAACAGGAGTATCACCGGCCAGCTTCTTCACCAGGGTCGAGGCACCACGAGCCAGTGACACCGAACCGGCCACCAGACCGCCAACAAGGACTACCGTGGAAAGGGTGAAGATGAGCACCACTGCTGGAATTCTCTTCATGCCCTTTCGTTCCAGAGCATCGGCGAGAGGATCCAGGATGTAGGCGATAAAGAAACCGGCCAGGAGTGGTGCGAAGATCGACCTCAACATGATCATCAACGTAATCGCTACGATAGCGAAAACGAGATAGGTGATCGGCTTCAGGAAGCGCTGCGGTATGAAGCGATCCACTCGTCTTTCTCCTGACAGTACTCCAGTTGTGGTTCGATCGCGAAAACCTCGTGGAAAGTCAATCCCCCGAAGCCACGGTCGAAGTCGTTGATCCGGTCGGAGTCTTTCTTGCCAAGCAATTGATGCTCGATGAGGTGAAAGACCATCATCCCCACATCTTCACTGGCCACAACTCCCCAGGAATCGAACACGCAACCGGCCAGACAACCGAACTCCAGGATGGCGAATTGTCGCACTGATTCCAGTAACTCCTGGGCCTCGACGTGATAGAACTCATCATTTTCGATCTGCTGATACGACTCGATGCTGTGGACATGGCGAACAGAATGATCGAGGGCATCAAATAGGAATGCGTAAGCTTCACGAGGGTACTCAGTGGATGCTTTGAGCATCCCGGCGAAGCGTTGCTCAGGGGTCGGATCCGTCACGCGTCGACCTCCCGGTCCAGGATCTCCGCGCGGCGTGCGGTTTCCAGTCGGACCGTGATGGGCGAATGGTAGATGGTGGGGTTTTTCCAGCAAGCGGATCGGGCACCAATTCCGAATCTGATACGCATAACTCCTGTACAGCAACGACCTGTGGGGTTTGCGATCTCAGGCCACCCCTAGGGATCGTGGCAAGCGTAAACAGAGTTCTGCTGGATCAAGGGCCGATAGGATTAACGCGGCGGCCTCCAGGCCCAGATCAGGAGAACCGGACCATTCGACATGGCGAGAGACTTGTGCCAGCAAGGTTGCACGCTGGGCGGCTAGTCGCCGACCAACAGGATCCTCCGGTCGAAAGGCCCAGACGCCGTCAGTCAGCAGTGCCAGGGTGCCCAGCACAGACTCTCGATCCGCCTTGGCACCCTCCTGCGAGAAGCTGGAGATGGCGACCAGGTCCCTCGGATCCGCGGGAGGTTTCGAGATGACGTGCCGGAATTGCTCTTCTGAGCCACATCTTTCGATCGCCTCGAACAACGAGAGGGCCGCTCCCGGTCTTCCTCCGGTGCCATGATAGAGCCACAACGCCGAATCCTCCTCGACCTGATGGCGCGCCAACACCTGCAAGAATGATTCAAGCGGCAATGGTCCCATCATCACTCGCTGGCACCGGGACACGATGGTCGTCAACAACTGGGCGGGTCGGTGGGAAACGAGCAGGAAGACGGTTCCCGGCGGAGGTTCTTCGAGGATCTTGAGCAAGGCATTGGCGGCGGGTTCGGCGAGGCGCTCGGCGGGCTCCAGCAACACGACGCGACGTTCGTCGCTACGAAGGGAGAGGAAACGAAGCAGCTGACGCAACTGCCCAATATCGATACCGCGACCCTCGCCAGGGCTGAGGATCTGTAATCCTCCATGATTGCCCGAAATCACCGCTCGACATGATCCGCATTCTCCGCAGCTGTCGATGTTCGATCCGGTTCCGGAACCGATCTCGGTATGTGGGCACAACAGAGTCGCAGCTACCTGACGTGCCAGCAGTCCTTTTCCGACACCCTCGGGCCCGGCCAACAGATAAGCGTGGGCGATCCGGTCGCGCTCAAGAGCCCGGCATAAACCCTCTCTCGCCTGCTCGTGACCCAGCACTTCATCGAAGGACAAGAGCCACCTCTTTCTCGATTCGAGCGGCTACCTGCTCAGCAGTGCCACTACCGTCGACACGGACAATTCGATCACCAGCAATGCCACGAACCTGTCGAAATGCCGCCACCGTACGATCATAAATTCCCGGTCGAGACTCGAACCGATCTCCAGCGCTAGATCTGCTATCGATCCTCTCCTGTATCTTCTCGGCACTGATCTCGATGACGATGTTGAGAGCCGGACGTCGATCGCCAATGACCACCTGACACAGGTCGGCAGCGCGTTCTTCACCCAGTTCTCCCGCGATTCCCTGATAAACCACTGTCGAAATGTGAAAACGATCAGCGATGACCCATTTGCCTGCGGCAAGCGCGGGTTCGATCACCTCTTCAAGCAACTGAGCACGAGAGGCGAGAAACAACAAAGCTTCCGCCTCGGCACAGAGTGGCTCATCTCCATCGAGGAGAATGTCTCGAACTCTTTCACCGAGGGAGGTGGAGCCGGGCTCCCTGACGGTGACGACTTGCTCGCCCTTGTTGCGAAGTGACTGGGCCAGCCGATCGACCTGAGTCGACTTACCACATCCGTCTGCCCCTTCGAGTGCAACGAATCGAGACATCATGACAGTGGCACCTGAGCATCGGCCATGTAGGAAGAACGAACGAAGGGGCCAGAGAAAACCATCGAAAAGCCGATCTGCTCACCGATCTCACGCCAGTACTCGAACTTCTGTGGGTGAACGTACTCCTCTACCGGAAGACTATCGCGATCCGGTTGAAGATATTGACCGATGGTGACGATGCGAACGCCCGCTTGATAAAGATCCGTCAAAAGCGAATCGATTTCGTCATCGGTCTCTCCTAATCCCAGCATCAGACCCGATTTTGTCCACATTCGGTGACGCTGATCATCGGGTTCACCGCGAGAGGCCACCCTGGCCAACAGATCGAGACTGCGTTGATACCGTGCTCCCGGTCTGGTTTTCACGTAAAGAGAAGGAACCGTTTCAATATTGTGATTGAAAACATCAGGACGGGCATCGATCACCCGATCGATGTCCTCGTTACGACCACGAAAATCGGGCGTCAGAACTTCTACCTTCACCCCTGGAATCCGTAGTCGAATCTGCTCGATACAGCGCACGAAATGGCCGCTTCCCTGATCGGGAAGATCATCTCGGTTCACCGAAGTGACGACGACGTGCTTCAGTCCCAGCTCAGCGGAAGCTTCTGCAACCCTGAACGGTTCTTCCGGATCAAGAGCCACAGGGGGTCCACCACGGACGGAACAGAAGGGACAGGAACGAGTGCAACGATCTCCCATCACCAGAAAAGTCGCGGTCCCCCGCGACCAGCAGTGATTCCGGTTGGGGCAACGAGCTTCTTCGCAGATGGTATGAAGTGAACGTTGTTCGAGTGCTGTTGCCGTCGAATGGCTGCGGGCACTGCGAGACAGCGGCATCCGTAACCATTCAGGAAGACGTTCCCGCTCCCAACGGTGAGTCTCGGAAGCGGTCTCAAAACCACGCTCATCGTTGGACTGCATCTGATCCTCCGGGAAAGGGGCTAAAACACCACAACAAGCACCCTAGCCCGACACCGTTACGACGACAAGCAATGCAAAGCTAGCCAAACGATAGGGAGATCATTGACGGGCTACCAGTAGCTCATGCAATTGCGGAAGAGAGCGCTTCATCGCTTCCCGTCCCGCCTCGACCAAGCTGGCGAGGTTGCTAAAATCGCTCCAGGTACGAATACCTACCTGGGGACGGATCACGATGTCCGCCTCCTCCAATTCGTTCTCGGTGAGCCAGTTGCGAGCGATGCTGGCCACCCGTTGCAGTGACTCTATACCCGTTTCGATCTCTTGGGTCGGGAGTAACCGACGGGAGGGATCGACAGCGAGCACCACAGAATCTGGATCTGAAGCACGCGCTGCCGCCACCGGCACACTGGAGACAGCTCCCGCATCGCACAACAACATTCCTTCGTGCTCGACCGGCGGAAAGACTCCGGGCAATGAACAGGATGCTTCGACCGCATGCGCCAGGTGACCGGAACTGATCGTCACAAGTCGTGCTTCTAGCAGATCAAGAGCCACCACCTGGAACGGTACCCGACAATCATCGAATGTGCCGGCTCCGACCAGGATCTCTATCAATTGTTCCAGAACCCCTTCCTCGATCACCGATGAGCGACGAGCGAGATTCGCCAGGTGCATTCCCCTCTTCAGTAACGAACGGATCGCCTGAAAGGGACCATTTTCCTCGTCGCTCGCGGCGGCGAGCATCAGACCACCCAGACGGATGTTTCTGAAATCGGGAGAAGACATCACCTCGATGGCGCGCAACGCCAGTACTGCCGCGTCGGGATCGAGGCTCCAGCGTGCGCCGGCGATGGCACCAGCGGAGATGCCGGAAACAGAACTGATTTCGATTCCTTCTTCTTCCAGAACCTGAAGTGCTCCCAGATGGGCCAGCCCTCTGGACCCTCCACCACCGAGAGCAACTGCAACACTCATTTCGAACTTCCCTCAGTTGCATCAGAGCCAACTTCTTCGCGCAAATCGACGATCCGTTTCTCCTTTAA
Organism: Planctomycetota bacterium; assembly: GCA_002711105.1. Classification (GTDB taxonomy): domain Bacteria; phylum Planctomycetota; class UBA8108; order UBA1146; family UBA1146; genus UBA1146. Next base: position 39,268 of record PAIH01000036.1, on the reverse strand, counting down.
CTGTGTCTCCATACCCAACCGCTGCAACATCTCGTCGCGAGCGAGGAACTCCATGTGTGAAGGTCGCACTTCGGAAGCGTGCTGGATCTGCGAAGCAAGGATGTCATCGATATTATCTGGCTGCTGATCGGTCGCCAGACTGACAGCGATTCGCATCTCATCCACATCGAGGGGATCGTCATTTCGCTTGCTGAGTACCACCTGCCACTCATCGACCAGAGGAGAATCGGTAAGCAAATCTGTAATGACATTGAGGTTCACCAGAGTTCCCTTGATCTTGGTCAGGGACATGTCGGTCTGGTTGGAAGCTCTACTGAGGTCAGAGGAGAAACGTGGCACGGTTCTACCGCAAGCAGGACAAGGCTTGTGCGTCATGCCGCCATTGACGATATCTCCGGTTCGATAACGCATGATCAGTGATCCACGTCCATCGAGCGGCGTATAGACCAGTTCCCCGGTCTCCTCATCCGGCAAACGGATTCCAGTTTCTGGATCGACAACCTCAAACAGATCGAAATCGGGATAGGAATGGAATCCGGTCTCGACTCCACCAGGACATTCGATCCAGCACTTCTTCGATTCTGTGAATCCGAAAACGCTGATCACGATGGGATCCTTCGAGCCATTTTCCTTCAGGAGGCTGGCCAACTTCTCTCGGTATCCAGCAGTCACCCGATCACCACCGAGAAACACCACTTCGATGGAAGAGAGATCACGGCCCTCTTCCACTCCCTGCCGGATCAGGTGATAGACATAACCGGGAATGCCCGTCAGATGGGAGGGGCGCATCTTCTCCAGAGCCCGAAGGATTCCCTCGGTTCCCATCGCTCTTCCACCACCGGTGTGCAGGGTGAACACCTCGTTGGCAAGGCCAACCCCGTGCACCTGCCAAAACGCCAGATGGGGAGCATAGGGAAATACACTGACGAGTCGATCTTCGGGGGATCCAACGCCAATGACTTCACCCATTCGACGACCACATTCGTGCAGTACATCGAGGTCGTATCGGCTCAGGAAAAAGGAAGTCGGTAGTGCAGTACGACCGGTGGTAAAGAACGCTTGAACCGGTCGGTACTCGGTTCCCAACCTCCGTCTCACTTCCTCTTTTCCGTGCCTCAACGCCGTCCACATCATCCCTGCCTTCTGGAACGGAGTGAGAACCTTGCGAATCGAATCCTGATCCGGTTGCAAGACGAAGTTTTTGGGACGATCAGGAGCTTCCGCAGTGGGAGCCACGTCAGACTTCGAGGAGAATGGGATCACGGCAAGATCGTCGTAACCCTGTAGCGATTCGACATCGAAATCAGAAAGCAAATTTCGGAAGTGCGGATGGAAAGGTAGGATCTTCTCCTTCAACTGTTTGCGAAGAAGAGCCATCTGGAGTTGTTCCAGACGACCGGGATCGGGCTGGGACCAGTTCCGGGACAGTTCTCCCCGCGCGGCCCAACGGCCTGATCTTGCCAAGATCGACTCCTCTCCCCGTGTCTTCCCCGAGCACCGAAATTACGGCGATCAACACCATGTTCCGAAAACATCGCCCACCGCGGCAATGACAGCTCAAGGGGGAGAATAACATCCCTGGGAGCTACTGCAGAGTGATCACTGGATTCGACCCAATTCGACGCTCAGCTGCGGCTCATCGTACTCTTCTGGGGAGTTCCCTGCCCGCCAGGACGGTGGTCCTCCCTCGTGAAACACGACAGGGAAGGTGACTCATGTCCTCATGGAAGCTGACTTTGGTGCTCTGTGGCATCGCTGGTTTCTCCTTCATCGCTCTCGGCGGACCGCAGCAGGTACTGGAAATGTTCCCGCTGGTCCCGGAAACGATTTCGGCGATCTTGCTCAGCGGAACGCCGTTCCAGACCACCGTCGCCATCCTGAGTCTGTTGCTGGTCAGCATCGGCTTGATGCCAAGCAGTGATCATCAGTTCACACGAGGCGAGTTCCTGCAGGCGATCTCGCTCGGTTGCGCCATCGTGGTCAGTGCCTGTCTGGCACTGGCGATCCACTTCGCCTCCGGGCCGGGACCGGCCCTGCCAGGCATCGTAACTTCAGTCGCGATACTGCAGGGGACCGTCGGGCTGTGTGCCGCCTCGATCCTGATTGTCAACCAGGAGACACGCTCGAAAGCGGGTCTGCCGATGATTGCCAATGCTAGTCTCTGTGCCATCGCCATCCTTTTTAGCCTCGGCCCTTTGGCCTGAACCGGGGGAAACCATGCTTTATTGTGACGACTGCGGAACCATCTCCGACAAGAACTACGGTCCTGATGATGGAAAGATCCGTTGTCCCCGTTGTGCCGGAGCCACCGAGGAAGCGCCCGCCACCAGCGGATTATCGCTGCTCGATGAACCCGGTTCCCTGCAGGGAACGGGCATCAAACACAGCAACGGGAAAACCTCTGATCTGAACCTCTTCTCCACTGAAACGATCGCTCAGAAGCGCAAGCCGAAGAAAGCCGATGGCGAAACTCGTCTACACCTGGTTGAAGAAGATGCCCACGATCCGGTTGAGAAAACCGATTCCTTCCACACCAAAAACGCGCCACGACCCCCTCAACCACAACAGTGGCGCTTTGAATGTCTGGCCTGCTCCGGTAGCTTGCGCCTCCAACCCGTCACCTCGCGCTGTAAGATCCGTTGCCCGCGTTGCCAGACCTGGATGGTGCTCGGGCCCGAGGGCGAACTGAACCTACCCTCGACACAGAAAAAGCCTCGCCGCAACGCCAAAGAAAACCTGATCGCTACGAGCGATGCTGTTGATTTCGAAGATCAAACGATGTGCCCAACGGATGCTTCTCAAAATGAGACGACCACGCAGCAGCAGCTGACCGGTCAGAAGTCCGTGACTTCGCCATCTCCAGCGGCCCTTCGAGCAGTTGATTCGCAAGGAAGTGGATCGTCAGACACCATCACCCTGGCCCCTCCCATCGAAGAGCTGGAGTCGGAGAAGACCGGTCAAGACGTGCTCGGTATCATCGGCGAGGATCCAAATGATTTTGGGCACGAATTCGACCTCGATGCGGTACCTCAACCGCAACAGGATGAATCCAGCGCACCGTCAACCAAGTTGACCGATGCCACCGTGGCGATCTGGGTCGGGCTGTTTGTACTGCCTTCCCTGGGCGCACTTCTGACCGCTCGTTTGGCTCCTTCTTCGGAGATTTACCAGGTCCTTTCGAGGGTCGGGGTCTCCGTCCAGCACAGCTGTGGAGATTTCCTGACAGCCGTGTCCGGCTGGATGACGAACCTGTAGAAGCCGCCAACTTGCAGGATTCGTAGCGGAGGCTACACTGCCCCGTTCGAGGTTACCTCGAGAACGGGGCGATTAGCTCAGCTGGTTAGAGCACTAGCTCGACAAGCTAGGGGTCACTGGTTCGAATCCAGTATCGCCCACCATTAGCAACTTGATGAGCCGTCTGGTCTGGCGACCGGGCGGCTCGTTCAATTGATCGGCACATCCCGCTGCAAACACTGCGAAGCACCGTGGAGACGTAGTTATACTGCTAGCCCTCGGCTCGCCACGAAGTACGATGGACCCAGATGGGGATAGTCCCCGCAGAAAGGTGGCGCCATGACAGAAGAGAAGAAGAAGCACGACGACAAGGAACGCGAGAAGGTCTCCGACGAGGAACTGAAGGATGTCGCTGGCGGTACGGATGGGAAAAAGGGATTGAATGCGGTGAACGTGAAGGTCGTCTGAGACGCCAAAGACTCCTGCCTGATCTTCTGTCCGATGTTACTGGGGAAACGGATACCGGTATCAACACCAACCCACGAAAGGGGTCTGTCATGACCGACGACAAGGATCGCAAAAAGGTTTCCGACGAGAAGATGGAAGATGTAGCCGGTGGGGTCACGCACACTGGTGCCGTAGACATCAATCTCAAGGGCACTAAGAAGGACAAGAGGACCGGCGCCTCGAGAGCCACTGATCACAACTCCACACGGAGCAACAACGGGGGGTAGCCTACTCGTCCGCACGGGCGAAGTGATCTCGAAGCTGATGAAACGCCTGCCGCAGAAAGGTTGCACCATGACAGAAGAGAAGAAGCACGACGACAAGGACCGCAAGAAGGTTTCCGACGAGGAGTTGGAAGATGTTGCCGGGGGGGCACTCACAAGTTCATCTGGAGGAGGTTTCAGTGGCCTGAAAGGCAAGGGCAAGAAGAAGAGCGGCGACAAGAAGCCGCCACCACTGCCCAATCAATCGGATGGGATGTCTCTGTAGCACCCCTATTCGTCCGCACGGACGAAGTGATCTCGTAACAGCTGAAAGCCTGCCGCAGAAAGGTGGTGCCATGACAGAAGACAAGAAGCACGACGACCAGGATCGCAAGAAGGCCTCCGACGAGGAGATGGAAGATGTGGCGGGTGGGATCAACGCTCAAGGCACTTATTACTTCAATGTACATGAAGCAAACAAGAAGCCAGTAGATGGATCTGGAACGCCACCGGTCAAGGGCAATCGCAAGGGCAAGAAGAAGGACGGCGGATCCAACTTCCATATCGGAGTTCCAAGCTGCCCGGAATAGACTGAGATCATCACTACTGGTCCTCACCGGCACGTAGATCGTTGGTCCAGTCTCAGGTGAGTGGTCAAGCTCAGGCGAGAGCCTCGCGCCGCTTCACCTCGCTGTCGCCACCGACACCGGCTCGATCGACCAGGTCAGGGCCTTGACCCCATCCGTGGCATGAACCAGGTCAGGTTGCAGTACATCGGAAATCCCCAGCTGGTAGGAATCGAGCAGACTGTTCGAGACGATGGTCGCCTCGGCGCATCGAAACCTCCAGGGCTCGTGGATGGCACGCACCATTTTCAACTGCTCATCGTGGACGGTGTACATGAGATAGCGTTCGAACAGGAACTCCTCCAGTGATCGAGGCTGCGCCTCCGTCGGCTGACCGCTGGCCTGGCACGATCCGATCAGTTCGAGACCATCAGAAACCCGGCGCGTCTGCCAGCGGTACTGATCTCCCACGACCTGGACACTCCCTCTGGCATACCGGTAGGGAAGACCATAAGAGCGATGCCCATACCAACACGCGATGCGGCTCTGGGCCTCGAGGGTCAGAAACAGGATGCCACCCTGACCCTGATACTTGACGTAAGTGCGTAGGTTGAACTCCGGAAAATAAGAGATCCCGGGAATCGGTACGGTCCGTCTCGGTCTGACGTGCTTCATCTGGAACGGGAGAAGACCGACATAAGCCTTGTCCTGGTACAGATCGAGTTCGAGGCCCTCGGGCAGGTAGCGGCTGATTCGTTGCGGATCGACCTGCCAGTGCAGGAAGTTGAGATGGCGCCAGTGCTGGATGATGGAATGAGGACGATCCGGCACCTCGAACGGGATGTGGTCGCAGCGCAGACCTGCTTTTCGAATCTGCGGCTGCTTGCCAGGTACTCCCGAAGTGGTCGGGTCAGCGTTGTTCAAGGGCTATCCGGCGAGAGCTGCGCGGCGCTTCACCTCGATGTTGCCAGCGACCCAGGCCAAAATCAGATAGAAAGGCATCTCGATCCACATCCAGAGCGGGACCCCGATCATCACGGCATTTCCAATGCCGGCCATAAGCGACAGCACGCCGACGATCATGGCGACTCCCAGAGGACCCTCCCTCAACGGATGGCGGTCAGGCTGCGGATTCGAGGCGCTCAACCTAGCCGCCACCCAACCACCACAGAAGGCCAGAGCGAGATGACCCAAGATCGGCAAGATGAAGGCAGCAGCAGGCAGTGTCGGGATGTACGCCTTCCAGGACTCTACACGGGCAGCTTTGAAGTCATTCTGCTCCTCTGGATTCAGCCCCTCGGGCATCTCCTGGGTCAGTTCAGCAGGGAGCGGGTAGAAATGTGAACTGACTTCCATGGAGATCACCCAGTTGAGCGCCATCCCGACAGCCAGACCAGCGAAGACCGCACCAATGTTGCGAAGCATGAAATCCTCCATGAAAAAACGGGTGTACCGGGTACCCGTGCCACCCACGATACACGGCGGTTGTTGGGTGTATCAACCGGTCTGATGTTCCAACAGGAATCGATCGAGATCGGTCAATCGAGAGATCGGCAAGACATCGCCCTCATCGATCAAACGCCGATTCCCCGCATACAGCTCACCTGAGACATCATTTTCCGCAGCAACGATCACTGCGATCGGTCGCTGCTGCTGGCGGGCAAATTGCACCGTGTGCATCGCTCCTCCCTGCAGCTCCGACTGGATGAAAATCACGCCATGAGAGAGACCACTCTGCAGACGATCTCGTTCGATGAACTGGTCACTGTCCGGCTCCTGATCCGGCAGATATTCACTGACCAGCGCACCCCCCTGCGCCACGATCTGATCGGCAAGGGCTCGGTTTTCCGGTGGGAAGACATGATCGAGTCCGTGAGCCAGAAAGGCGACCGTCGGCTCTCCCCCAGCGAGACAACCGAGATGAGCTGCCGTATCGCAACCGGCCGCCAGGCCACTGACCACCGGGTAACCAGCAGCCGCACAATGACAACCAACGTCGTGTGCCATTTCCTGGCCGAAGGAGTCCGGTGTCCGGCTCCCAATCACCGCAACACTCTCCCTGTTGAGCACCTCCACCCCACCGCGAACAAAGAGAACGGCAGGTGGATCTGGGATCTCTTGCAGCCGGTCGGGAAACCGGCTCGATGAAAAGGGAATCACCTCGAGGTTCTTTGCCGGTAGCGATTCGAGAAGTCTGCTGACGTTGTCCCAGGCCATCGAGCAGTGCTCGATGCCAGGCCGAACGGGGATCTCTACGTCACTTCGAGCGACCATTTCCAGCAGTTGGTCAGGATCTTCAGGCAGTGATCCCGGATCGGCGAAGATTCGCCGGGCAGCCCCCCGGTCGATTCCCTGTAGCAGTTGAAGCGACAGCAGCAGCTGGCAGCAGTGGCGATCCGAACTTCTGTCACTTCTCATCCCCGACCCATCGGCTGCATCTTCCAGTAAGTGAGGCTACGCCACAGCCATTCGAGCGGACCGAAGCGATAGCGCGCCAGCCACATCGGTGACAGCCACAGTTGCAACAGCCAGACAGCGATGACGATCGCCAACTGCTGCCACCGTTCGACATCACCGAAGATGCCAAGACCGCGGAAGATCGCGATGCCGATGACGGTCTGGAGGATGTAGTTGCTGAAAGCGAGGCGACCGACCGCTGCCAGGCGTCGCTGCAAAGCGGGCCATGCGCCGTTTCGCACCGCCCCCACCACCAGGCCTACATAAGCCAGTGCCAGCGCGACACTGCCCCAGTAGTTCCAGGTGGTGCCATTGAACATGCTGTACTCGACCGTATAGCCAGCCTGCTGGTTCTTGACCATGCCGATGATGATGAGTGCCAGGCCGATCACCGAGCCAACGATCATCAAGCGGCGATAGAACGACCCATCCCGTTCGCCACTCAACACTCCCCATCGATACAGCGCCATCCCCAGCAACATCATGCCGGTGACCCGCCACACGAACACGATGAAGAACACGAACGTCTCGAGCATCAGTGCCATCGCGCTGTTGCGTGGGAACCAGCGGGCAAATCCACCGTTGTAATCGGCGATCTCTGCATCGATGACGGACTGCTCTGGTTTCCAGTCCTGTGCCATCTGGACTCGATCCGGCTCGGGGATGTAATCCCAGCTGAAACTCGTGAAGAGAGTGAAACCCCACGAAATCGAAAGAAACAGCAGTGCCCAGATCACCAGCGCACGCGCGGATCGGTTACGAAACAAGAACACCAGCATCGCACACAGACCATAGCTGTAGAGGATGTCGCCGTACCACAGCAGATGAGCATGCAGCAGTCCAAACAGCACCAACCAGCCGCTACGTCGGTAATGCAATTTTCCGGCTGAGGCACCGCGGGCCTTGGCCCGATCGATGAAGAGCAGCACCCCGGCGCCAAATAACATCGAGAACAAAGACATGAATTTCAGATCGAAAAAAAGATAGCCCAGTCGCCACACCCACAGATTGATCCCTTGCAGATCGCCGTAGGCCAGCGGATTCCCGTAGGCGGCACTTGGCATCGCGAAGGTCTGGATGTTCATCACCAGGATGCCCAGCAGCGCGAAACCACGCAGCACATCGAGGCTGGCGATTCGCTCCTGAACAGCGGTTGGCATCGCGGCCGGAGAATCGCCCTCATTCATCGTTACCCCCAGAAACCTCTTGAAGTTGTTCAGCGCAACTATATCCGCAACCAGGGTTTCCCCCAGGTCCGATTCCTCGGTGCAACGACTTGAAAGTGTGCTTGGTCGAACCGATGATGCGTTGGTGTACATTCTTCAGGATGGGAATTGAAAATGCGAGTACGATTCTGGGCGAGAACACAGCTAGCAGCTGCTCTTGGATTGCTCGAGGTAGTCTTGCTATGTTGCGGGTGCGCCGCGCCGCGCCCCTCGATGATCTCGACCCAGCCGGAAGCTATGGTGGTCGTACAATCCACCTTACTTCCCGACAGCACCCCCTTCTACGCTCACTTCGCCCATCACTCATGGATCGATCTCAAACCACAGGGATGGGATCGTTGGATCAGGCTCGAAGTTGACCGGTATACCGGGGTCGAGGTCGAAACGATTCCATCCAAGAAGTTCTACACCGACGTCAGATTCGGTGGCAAGACTTCGGTTCTCGCAATCTATCGCAGTGACACTGCAGAGGTGTTGATCTCACAGATCCTCGCCGAAACCCATCGACAATCCATCTTCGAGAATCAGCTCGTCTTCGACCCGAAAGACTTGCAAGGTTTCCTTGACGGCTATGACCGGGGCTTCTTCTCTTACCAACCCTGGACCCGAGAGTACGATACGATTCCCGGNCCCAACTCCAATACCTTCATCGCCTCATTGATCGATGAGATCTCCGGGTTAGAGGTGGAACTCCATCACAATGCGGTCGGTAAGGACTACCCCGACCGGTTCCGCATCGGAACCACCTCGGCTGGTCTTGGTTTCGAAGTGGACAGCCCGTATCTGGGGTGCGGCATCGGCCTGAAGCAGGGAATCGAGTTGCACCTGATCGGACTCACTGCCGGACTCAGCNTCTGGCCACCGGCCATCAAANTTCCGATCCTGCCACGCATCGGGTTTCAACCAGGCTGGTTGTTCTGGGGTGCGCTGTCACCCGATTCAACCGCCAACGACCCCTCAGAAAGGTGAGGGGATCGCCTTTCCCGTGTTTCTCAGCAATGGCTGCCACTGCTCGACAGCTGCGATAGTGGCCAGGATACGGTCGATCTGTTGCCGTTCCTTTTGTGGAAAAACACTGATCAGGATCGCCTCCAGTAATTGTTGATGGCTCCTGGTGTGTTGTTTGTATTCGAGGGAACGGCCACCGCCAGCACTGGTGAGGCGCCGCCAGAACTCCACGGTCGGCCCCCCCATGGTGGCATGACCGAAACGTACCGCATGAACCCTGAGGTTCCGCCACTTGCGTAGCAGTTTGGATAGCTGTTGCGGAACAGAGCGAGAGTGGATTTGCTTGGGCGCTGCATCGGCGAAGAAGATGACGGCACCGTTCCTGTCACGACTCCAGCCCATCTTGGACGAAAGAGCCGCCGCCAACGCTCGATCTACCCTCTCATTAGGGCCTCCGCCGTCTCTGGCCACCAGCATCTCCAGACTGTATCTGAATCGCTCCCAGTCGTTTCCGAGCGGCCGCATACCCTCGACCCGGTCGCGGTACACAACACATCCCCAGCGGACCTCACCCAGTAACGGTGTCAGGATTTGCTCCAGTTTGGTCACCGTTTCGATGGAGCCAGCGAGGTACTGTTGCATGCTGCCGGTGACGTCGAAGGCCCACACCAGATCGATTCCCTCGCCGAGACTCTCGGTCCGTGAACCAGCAGCGGTGTTCCCCCCTCTGCCCCCCTTCTTCTTGGCGACAACAACGGTTTCTCCTCTTTGTTGAGGATCACCATGCTGGGGCCCTGACGGTAACTGCAGTGGTGGCGGGAACACTCGGCCCAGACCCTCGNCGGGCACCAGGTGCTTGTCGATGCGAGCACGGATGAAGTAGGCACGGCGCTGAATGGCTCGATACGGTAGGTTCCTGAACTGATCGAGACGGCGATACAGTTTCTGTCCGCCGAACTGAACCAGTTCCTCGACACTACGTCCCTCCAGAGCCAGCAATACCTGCATCACCAGCCATCGATGAAGTTTTTCATCGAGTAAATCAGACAGCGTCACGATGGACCACGGTGTACTCATCTGGGCTATTTCATCGATAGCCACCAGCGACAGAAATACGGGTTGCTGGTCGATCAGCTCGGTAAGTGAACGTAGTTTTGCACGATCTCTCACCGACAGTTCAGGTAACTGCACGGGAGCTTCCAGCTGGAGGCCAGGTGCAACTCCGTCCTGNTCGGGAACCTGGAAAAAGGTGGAGAGCAACCAAATAGAAAGGAATACGCCTGACATCGAGATCCCCCGTCATGGTGGCAAGAACAGCCAAGAAAGAGGTCCCGTGGCGACTGCAAAAACCGGACAAGGGGCCCTCTCACTGCCGTAACGAGGTTAAAACGGAATCGGTTCCCGCTTCTCCCCACCGAAGCGATGGAAGCCCACTGATGAACANGTAGACGTACAGAAGAGTTCGCTCGAAACGAAAGTCACACTCGCTTCAGAATGCCGCGTCAAGGATCTGACCGGCGGCGAGAACTCCGGAACTGCCGGGGAAGGGCCCCCCAGGATGGGTACCGGCACCGGCGATCCACAGCCCGGGGATGGGAGTGCGGTAACTGCCGATCCCGACGCACGGTCTGAGCGAGAAGATCTGGTCGAGCGCGAGTTCGCCGTGCTCGAGGTGGCCGCCGGGAAGATGGTGATCGTGCTCGAGGTCGGTGGGCGTGATCAGTTCACTGGCGACGACCGCCCCGGGCCAGTTTTCATCGACCTGCGCCAGCTGATCGAGGACGCGCGCCTCGAGGGTCTCGCGCTGCTGATCGGCCTCGTCGAGNCCGANCACAGGAACGGCGAAGACNTGCAGCTTGAGAACACTGCCGCCTTCAGGAGCGAGAGTGGGATCGTCAGCGCTCGCCACCCGCAGCCGTAGACACGGCCGTTCGGGGATGGTGCCGTGCTTGGCGGCGTCGAAGGCACGCTCCCAGTCGAGCGGGGAATCGCCGATCCAGCGCTCTTCGGGGCCCTCGACGAGGCAGTCGAGGGCAACATGCATGACGGCGACNANACCGCGACTGCGGTAGGCCCCGAGATCCTCGCGCAGTGCAGCCGGGACCTCCCGTGCCCCCAGCCGTTCGAGCAGAGTGATGCTCGGATGGGCGGTGGATAGCAGTTGCTTCGCTCGAAGTTCTCCACCATCGGTGCTGGCTCCGACCACCCTTCCCTGCTCGATGATCCAGCCCTCGACCGATGTCGAGGTTTCGATGGTGACCCCCGCCTCACGCGCCGCCCGTTCGAGGGCAGAGACCAGCGCCGGGCCNCCGCCGGCAGGTTCGTGGGAGCCGCCGGCGTGTGCGAGAAGCCACAGAAATGCCGTCGAAGGTGACAGCGGCCCGACCCAGCCGCCAAAGAGCGCGGGCGCGGCGAGGTCGGCACGCACCCGCNGGTCATCGAAACGCTCCGTCAGCCAGTCCTCGATGCTCATCGGCAATACCCGCAGGGCATCGGCAAAGGCAGTATTGCCCATGGCACGGCGGGTTCTCCGAACAGTTCCACCGAGCCGCAACATCTCCAGAAACGATGGGTCGATCAACTCACGCGGAGCACCATCGGCGAATTCCTGAATCGTTGCGATGATCGGCGCCATCTCGTCGAGCAGAGGATCGGCCATCGGACGTAACCCATCCGCTCCGGGGGCAAGCCGTGAACGGTAGCCGAAATCCTCCAGTCGAAGTTTGGCCACGACCGCTGGCCGAGGTGCCGACAAGCAGCGCAAGCCGGCACTGCGGTAGCCCGGATGAAACTGCCAGCTGGCATCGATCTCACCGAGGCTGGCTTCACTGCAGATGAGCCTGACCGAACGCCCCGCGCGGGCGACCGTTGTCGCCGCTGCCAGTGCTTCGATGCCACCTCCGACCACCAGCAGATCTGTCCGCTCCTCTGTCACCTCAGCCCCCCGCCTTCAGCAGTGCGCGCGCAGCGTTGCGTCCGGGCGCACCCATCACTCCACCGCCGGGATGGGTCCCCGAGGCGCACATCCAGAGATCTTTTACCGGCGTCTTGTAGCGAGCCCAGCCAGCGGTCGGGCGGAGGAAGAAGAGCTGCTCGAGCGACAGTTCGCCATGAAAGATGTTGCCCTCGGTCAGACCGAACTCCTGTTCGAGATCCCACGGCGTGAGGACCTGGCGATGGAGGATCGAGTCGCTGAGACCGGGACAGTATTCCTCAAGGGTCTCGACGACAGTATCGCCGAAGGCTTCACGATGCTGGGGCCACGACTCGGGGCCACCCTCGATCTGATAGGGAGCGTACTGGACGAAGATCGACATGACGTGTTTTCCCGGCGGGGCAATGCTCGGATCCACCACCGATGGGATGACGACGTTGAGATAGGGGCGAGAGGACCAGCGTCCGTACTTCGCCTCATCGTAGGCAAGTTCGAGAGCATCGATCGAGGGCGCGATGGCGATGTCACCACGCAGATGGGGTCCGTCTCCGGGGCGCGAGGTGAAGTTGGGGAGTCTATCGAGGGCGAGGTTGACCTTGCCGGAGGAGCCGCGGTACTTGAATCGATCGATGCTAGTGGCGAAGTCGGGATCGAGATGTTCTCTCCCCACCATCCCGAAGAAGGTCCGCCGGGGATCGACCGCAGAGACGATCTGCCGGGCGGAGATCTCGGTACCGTCCTCGAGCACGACGGTGCGAGCGCTGCCATTGCGGACATCGATCCGAGCGACCGGCGCCTCGGTGCGGATCTCTGCACCAAAGCGACGGGCGGCATCGGCGATGGCGCAACTGACTGCACCGGTGCCGCCGCGGGCGAAGCCCCAGGAGCGNGAGGCACCGTCGATCTCACCCATGTAGTGGTGCAACAGCACGTAGGCGGTTCCGGGGGAGCGCACGCCGAGAAAAGTGCCGATGATGCCGCTGACCGCCATCGGTGCCTTCAGTGCATCGGATTCGAACCAGCGATCGAGGAAATCGACGGCACTCATGGTGAACATCTGAATCTTGCGCAACCGATCGACCGGGTCGAGATGGCGGAAACTGCGCCCCAGCTTGAGCAGGTCGAGAAGATCGCCGAGTCCCGGATCGACGGCATCCGGAGGAGACATCTCGAGGATCGGTCGCACGAAGCGAGCCAGACGCATCATCGCATCACCAAAGAGAGGATAGGTCTCGGCATCGCGGCGCGAGAAACGGGCGATCTCACGACGCGTTTGCTCCTGATCGGGCCAGCGGACCAGGCTGCTGCCATCGGGGTACGGCGAGAAGGAGCACTCCAGCGGAATCAATTCCAGACCGTGTCGGGTGAGTTCCAGTTCGCGGATGATCTCCGGTCGAAGCAAACTCACCACGTAAGAGCAGACGGAATACTTGAAGCCGGGGAAAACCTCCTCGGTCACCGCTGCACCGCCGAGGACGTGACGCGCCTCNAGGACCAGAACCTTGCGTCCGGCACGAGCGAGGTAGGCGGCACAGGTCAGGCCGTTGTGGCCCCCACCGATGATCACCTGATCGTAGGCTGTTGCCATCGCTCAGCTTCGCTTTCGTGGAGGGTCGAAGAAGGGCCGTTCGACGACCGTTGCCGGGATCTGATGGTGAACNTGTTCGATGGTGAACTCGACCTCCAGGTGTGTTCCGGGTTCGCCAGCGCTGCCCTCGACGGTGGCGAGGGCGATCGCACTCTTGAGGATCGGCGAGAAGGTGGAACTGGTGATGTAGCCGACCTGTCGACCTCTCAGGTGCACCGGTCGCGAAGTGCGGCACGCCTCGATGGGGAGGGCCGGAGGAAGACCAACGCTGGCGTANAATTCTTCGATGTCGGGCAGAGAGAGTTCGAGACCGACCAGTTTCCACTGCGCTGGCATCCGTTTTTCTCGTTCGAGGGCTTCGCTGCCGACGAAGGAATCTCTGTCGAGATCGACGGCAAATCCAATCCCCGCCTCGAAGGGCGATGACTTGCGGCTCTCGATCAGGCAGGTCGGGGCGCTGTAGTAGTCGATGCCCTGCAAGACAAATCCGGCTTCGATGCGAACGATGTCGAGCGCATCGAGGCCGACAGGCAGAAGGCGATGCGGTTTTCCCGCCTCCATCAGCCGATCCCACAGTGCCGTGGAGTGTTCCGCCTTGCACCAGAGTTCGTAGCCGAGATCGCCGGTGTAGCCGGTTCTCGAAATCTCCACAGGAATTCCATCGAGAGACATCGTTGCCAGCTGGAAGTAACGCAGAGGAATCTCGTCGCCCACCGCTTGCTCGAGTATGGCGCGGGAGCGTGGGCCCTGGATGGCCAGACTGGCGATGGAATCGGACTCATCGACGAGGCTGACATCGAAGCCAGCAGAGAAGCGATCGATCCAGCGCCAGATGGGAGAAGCAGCCGTGAGGCGGTAACTTCCGTCTCCCAGGTTCATCACCGTTCCATCGTCGACCAGTTTCCCTGCCTCATCGCAGATGGCGACGTAGCGAACCCGAGCTGGGCGCAGTCGATGAATATCGCGGGAGGTCACGAACGAGAGAAATGCTGCGGCGTCGCGACCGGCAACGGCGATCTTGGTCAACGGCGAGAGGTCGAGCAGTCCAGCACTCTGGCGGATGGCGTGATACTCCGCCTCGAGATGGGTTCCATAGCGGCATACTGCGTGAAATCCAGCCCAGTCCTTCCACCGCAAGGAGGTACACAGCGGCGCTGTACGATCGTGAAGCGGGGTGGGGATCGGCATGGCGAGATCATACGATCCGCCCCGGGGGTATTGGAAGCCCAAGGGTGGTGTCGCGATCGGATATGAGCGCACGGGTCGTCGGGCACTGCAGGGGTTCGGCAAACAACCGCGTACGAGCCCAGGCTGGACCTGGAGATCTCGCGAGGCTCATGCCCCGGCTCCAGAAAGTGATACCGCTGCAAGGGGGGCTGCTGTAGGAAGGGGAGCAGAGCCACAGCAAGAGCCGCCCATACGAGAGAGTGCCGTTGAACACCGAAATCCCCTCAGACGCAGACCTGCCCAACGCCGGGGACCGGTGGGTGATCTTCTTTGCGCTGCTGATACCGGCGGTGATCGCCTTTCATCCACTCGCCAACAACGACCTACCGATGCACCTTTCCATCGGCGACTGGATCATCGAACACGGCGAGGTCCCGACCACCGATCCCTTCTCCGCCAACGGTCACGGTGAACGCTGGATCGCCCACGAGTGGCTAGCGGCACTGCTTTTTGCAATCGTCTACAAAATCGCCGGGGCCACCGGCCTGGTCGCACTGGCAGTGGTGCTGTCGGCACTTCTGGGAGCCCTGCAAGACAAGGTCGCACGACTGCTGGGTGTCCCCGCGGTCGCTCGGTTGTTGTTGCTGGTGCCGCTGTGGCTGGNGGTCGGCCGACGCTTGATGCTGCGCCCTCATCTGCTGGGGTTGTGCAACGTTTTGCTTCTGTGGTGCATCTCCCTTATCGGTCGAGATCGTCCGCGATGTTTGTGGCTGGCGGTACCGCTGATGGCGCTGTGGGCGAACCTGCACTCCTCCTTCATCCTCGGTATCGCTTTCTTGACCTTTGACCTGCTGATCTGGCCCGATGGACACCGGGCCAGCGCCCGGCAACGTCTAATGGTGTTCGCCAGTTCCGTGGCGGCCACCTTCTTGCAACCGCACGGNCTCGGCTTGTTTCTGTTCCCGTTCCAGCTCGGCCTCGATCCCGTCTTCACCACCCAGGTGATGGAATGGGTCAGCCCTTTCTCCAACGAAATTGGCGGTAACATGTTCCGCCAGACCCCGACCTTCTGGATCGGATTGCCGCTGCTGGGCCTTACTGTGATGGCGGTTGTGCGGCTACGGACTCACTTCAGTTCAGGAAAAGTACCGCGTGCAGCCGGACTGGCAATCCTGGTGGCGGTAGCGATGGCACTGCTGCAACAGCGCCACTTTGCACTGGCAATGCTGCTAGCGACTCCGATCCTCGGGGTGTGGCTGACCGAGTGGTGTCTGAAGTGGCCCGTCACGATGCACNAGGTGAGGCGTAGAGCTGCCGTGGTGATTACCGCAGTGCTGCTGATGCTGCTGGTCAATGGCTATCCGGTCGAGATGGATGGAACCGGGTTCCGGTGGCGCAAACCGGGAACTGATTGGTCCGTGATGATGCCCCGAACCCCTATCTCCGTCCTCACTGATAACTGGCAGGTCACCGGAGTTGTGATGTGCGAGTACGAGTTTGGTAGCATCGTCGTTCACGCTTCGGACGGCCGCCTGCAGCCGACGATGGATTCTCGTAATACGGTCTACGGAGCAGACACTTACATCGCCCACAACGGTGCCATGCAGCAAGCCAACGAAGAACAAGACAGGTTACTGGCTATGGCGAATGCCGTGATGATTCGACCGCCAGAGCAATATCGGCAAGAACTGACTCGCAGGCTTGCCAACGACGAGACCTGGGCACTTCTGCATGTGGGTCCACGTTGTCAGTTGTGGGTTCGCAGAAGCGCGGTTTCCGAGCAACTCAGAGACTCGCTACCTCGTTAATGATCGCTGTCGCGACCGTCCGGTGTGGAATCTTCATCGGGAAAATCGCCCCAACGTCGTTCGGAAATCTCGCCCAGGCTATGACCTTCGCCAGCATCTGCTACCACTTCTGTATCCCGGCCCGAAGTCTTGGCCTGACGTAAAGCAGAACTGGCAGATTCGAGCAGATCCTGAACGATCTGACCGTGATCAGGATAGCTAGCGATGCCGATGGAAATGGTCGCATTCCAGTGATTGCCAGTGCGGAAGATCACCGGTCGCTGACGAACATCGTTACGCAATCTGCCGGTCAGAATAGTTGCGTCCTGGGCACTCGTCTGGGGCAAGATCATTACCAGTTCATCGCCGCCCCACCGGCCCAGGATATCAGTCTCCCTGCACGCCGCCTGGATGCGGTTCGAGACTTCTACCAGTGCCTCGTCTCCGGCGATGTGACCCTCGCCATCGTTGATCTTCTTGAACTGGTCAAGATCGATGAGCAAGACCGTGAAGAATCCGCCATAGCGACGCGTTCGCTGCATCTCGAGCCGTAAGGAATCATCGATAGAACGGCGATTGAGCAATCCCGTCAACGGGTCGAGAGTGACCTGTGAAATCAGCTTGTCCATCTCCGAGCGGGGCACAATCCGTGGAGACTCAACAGTAGGTCGCCGATTGGTCAGATAATCTGCCGCGGCAACGCGGACACCAACCGGACGCTCCAGACGATTCTCTAACTTCTTCTTGTTACGGAGAATCCCGCGCCATAGATCCTGAGCCTGTTGCGCATCGAAACGACGGTGCGTCAGCAGTTCCAGCAGATCACTGTGATATTCGGGACCGAGCGGCCCCAGGTTCTCCAAGATTCCCTGCAACTGTTCGTCATCGAGAGCGCGGTCACCAGCTAGCAGAGCNAGGATGTCGATGCCCTGAGCTTCGAGTTCNCTAAACCGCTGCAGATGAGACATGAGAACCTCCACAGCGCATCATGCGCCAGAGGTTCATCGTACCACCGTGCTGAGGGAGGCGCAGCGTGGTCAGGCCGCAGCTTCTGGATCGGGCTCTGGATTCCAATTATTGACGGTCTCGATCAGTTGCTCACCATCGAGATCCACATGGATGACCTCAAGACCTTGACGTGAACGGAGACTACGTCTCAATCCAGTGTTCTCGCCACCGATGACGACCAACGGCACGCATAGGCCTCGATCAAGCTGAAAATCAACCAGATCAAACTCCTCGTCATGACAAATTCTCGAATCGAGGAGAAGTAGGTGATAGNAACGTTCCACGAGCACTTCTCGAACCACACCAAGATCGATGCAAACGTCGATATCGTGACGTTCGAATTCGAATAGATTTCTGATGGCATATGCGGCATCCCGGTCCTGGCCCATCACGAGGATCCTGTTACGTTTCATCCGTTTCCTGCTCCTTCTGATCGCCTTTTGTTACCGGATCGATAGCAATCCGTAAAAACGCGATCCGTCAGTTAAATCGGCAAAAAAACGTCAAAACTTGAGGCTGAAATCGTGAATTCGAAGNGACTCAGGCTTCCTGGCAGAAATAAGCCAGAATTCGGATCAGCGTGCCGCGCAACTCCTGGCGGTCAACGATCAGGTCCAGGAAGCCATGTTCCAGGTTGAACTCGGAGGACTGGAATCCTTTTGGTAGGTCAGCTTTGATCGTCTGCTTGATAACATTGGGCCCGGCAAAGCCGATCAATGCCTTCGGTTCTGCAATGATCACATCACCGAGAGCGGCGAAACTCGCCATTGCTCCGCCCATGGTGGGATTGGTCAATATGCTAACGAACAATCCCCCCGCCTCGTGTAATCTCTGAATAGCAACAGAGGTCTTCGCCATCTGCATCAGTGAGAACATCCCTTCATCCATCCTCGCTCCACCACCGGAACCACTGATAAAGATAAAGGGGCGACTCTCTTCACGGGCCAGCTCGATACTACGGGCGATCTTCTCCCCCACCACGGAACCCATCGATCCCATCAGGAAGTTTGAATCACTGACACCAACAACCACTGGAACTTCACCGATCTCTGCTCGACCAACCACGCAAGCATCCCGCAGTCCGGTGTTCTTTTGGGCCGATTCGAGGCGCTCCCGGTAAGACCGCTTCGCCACGAACTCGAGCGGGTCGGCAGGAGAAAGGTCCTTTAGTTCCTCTACGAAAGTCTCGGGATCACAGAGCAGTTCGATTCGTTCCTGGCAGGAGATAGGAAAATGAAAAGAACACTCGGGACAGACATTGCCTCGTTCCACCATCAGATTCTTGTAGATCATCTTGGAGCAACCAGGGCAGTGCAGCCACAAACCACCCGGAACATCCCGTCGACGCTGAGATCGTGGTTCTCGTGATTTTTCGTTCATGCCGTCGCCCTCCCCCCCGTCATGGCACTGCGCAGTGCAGCGACATTTGCGGACACGTCATTGCCACCGAACACCGCGCTTCCAGCNACAAACACATTGGCGCCCGCCTCCAGAGCCAGAGGTAAGGTCGAGGTGGTGATCCCCCCATCCACCTGTACCTCCAGATCGGCAGATCCGGCGGCACGAATCTCCGAAATTTTCCCAAGCGGTTCTTCCATGAAAGACTGACCACCGAAACCTGGCTCTACCGTCATCACCANCACCATGTCGCAGTGAGATACAAAAGGAAGAAGCGTGGCAACAGGAGTTCCTGGGCGCAATGCGATGCCACCCTTACGGCCGGCAGNGTGTAACTTGTTCAGCAAAGGCAACGGATCGGACTCCGCCTCGATGTGAAATGTGACCATGTCGCTACCGGCATCGATGAAATCATCGAGATACTTAGCCGGATCGGAAATCATCAGGTGGACATCGAGAAAGGCATCGGTACTTGATCGCAACGACCTCACCACCGGAGCTCCGATGGTGAGATTCGGAACGAAATGGCCATCCATGACATCGACATGGATCCAATCAGCGCCGGCTTCGAGAACACGAGCCACCTCTTGCGCCAGATGGCTAAAATCGCTCGACAAGATGCTGGGGGCCAGTCGCCCAGGAAGGGAATGTCCAGGAGTGAAATCGGAGGATGGCATCGGTTCTCAAGCCCTTCCAGCCTCCCTTCGACGGAGGCTATCCGAGCATGGTAGATGTCCCCGGGTGCGAGTCAACGCAGCCTGATCAGTGGATTGGGCTACTCTCGGGGCCGGCGGACTCTCCTTCGGACTGCCGAATCACGCCGGTCTCGTCTANATAGAAGAAACGAGACTCNGGTGCCGTCTGTGGATCCGCATTGCACGAANATCCACCAGGGAAAGACTCCAGCTCGTACATGTAGCCATTGCGTTCACCGGAAGCCAGCTCTGAATCGATCAAANTGGGATTCTCCACCGCCAGTTCTGCCAGATCTTCCGGATATTCTCCAAGACGAATTCGGTACTGCTCGACAGCGGTCGAAATGGTACGCATCGACCCGATCGCTGCAGCTTCCCGACTTCCAATCAAACTGGAACGGAGGCTGGGAATAGCCATCGCTGCGATCACAGCGATCACAGCAACAACGATCATCAGTTCAAGTAAGGTAAAACCGGACTGTTTGTTTTTCATGACACCCTTAGGCGAAAGATGAACAATGAAGGTCTATATCGAGAGTAAGGGAGGGACTGCTAAGCAGTCCCTCCCCAAACTCCGAGACAGGTTCGTTACTGGATCGGGATCCAAGCGGAGTCGCCGACAGCAGGAGCCGCAACGGCATCACTGCGGTAGATCACTCCAGCGGGGCTGACGAAGTAGTGGAATCCACCATCGGAGTCGAAGGTTCCTGGAGAAGCAACGCAGTTCCAGGTATTTCCATCGCCACTGAAGGTGTACCAGTAACCACTCTTCAAAGTGGTGTTATCAGTCGCGGTCGCAAGAGACGTATCGAGGTAATTACCAGCGGAAAGTTCCGCAAGGGTCACCGGATAGTCACCGTCGAGGTTACGATTACGGAACTGTTCGCACACGGTGCTGAGGGTACGCAGACTTGAGACTGCAGAAGCCTCATTGCCCGCCATCTTGGCATTGAGCAAATTCGGAATCGCGATGGCCGCGATGATGGCGATGATGGCTACGACGATCATCAGTTCTATGAGAGTGAATCCCTCGTTCTTACGCTTCTGATACATGATTAGTCCTTCCAAAGACTGTCCCGGAGCGATCCTGACGTGNTGTTTCTAGATGAATTTGAAGGACCGCACTGGTCCTGCCCCGAGGAATAGGCTATCGCTCCAAAGCCCTTCCAACGGTGCGCAAGGACCATGGCAATCGGTGGGCCCACTCCGGGCCAAACCAACAGTTTGTTCATAAAACGAAGATTTGTAACGAGTTAGAAACTGACCTCGAAACGGTGCTCAGATTTGCCGCGTCGAAATGTGACACTCTCCGTCACACAAGTGAAGTGAATGGGTCAAAGTGACGAAATCTGTCACTGTGAGTCAGCGAGTAGATCGACGATCTGCAACTGGACGTTGCGTCCCCTGAAATGATTCACGGTGATGTATGCGATCAGGGTAATTTCACCCCCCTGGGTCAGTTCACGAGCACGCGCAGCGGCTCGGAACCAGATCGCTGAAATCCGCGACCCANCACTCTGGAACTTGACCTGAACATGTTCCTCGCCGGCACCCACCAGACGCGGAGTGCCGTCGAGTCGAAGCCCACGGACATAGATAAGAGGTTGACGATTGCCCTCACCGAAAGGAGCCAGTTTTTCAATCGCATCGGCGAGATCCAGGGTGATGTCGCCTGGACTCAGTTCCAGATCATAGCGACGTGCCGGAAGCTCTTTTGACGCTCCCGATGCTTCATTTTGATCGGTAAGTACCTGTCGTAACTCCTCGATTCGATCGGTCCGAATCGTCATTCCACCGGCAGCCGCNTGACCTCCCACTTTCTCTACCACCGGATCCATAACTGGATACAGATCCGAGAGCGGTAGTTCCTCGATACTTCTGCCCGATCCGCGAGAGATCTCTCCGTCTGAACAGAGCACCCAAACGGGACGATGAACCCGATCAACGATGCGATTGGCGACNATTCCAGCCACTCCTGGATGCCATCCTTCCCGGGCAAATACGATCGGACCCTGTTCGCCGTGGCGGCCCTGTTCCAGTTCCTCCACGCACTCCTGGGTCATCTGCTGCTCAACCTCACGACGCTTTCGATTGAACTCAGCTAGTTTCGCAGCAAGTTCTTTTCCGCGAGCCGGATCATCGGTCAGCAGCAACTCAAGGGCGTCTCCGGCATCACCCATTCGACCTGCGGCATTGAGGTGGGGAGCTACCCGGAAGCCGATATCGATGGCCGAGAGATTCTTACGATCGATTCGACAGGTTTCCAGCAACGCTTCCAGTCCTGGACGTCGAGTCGCCGCAATCGAACGTAAGCCCTGGCGAACTATGATCCGGTTCTCGCCGATGAGAGGCACCACATCGGCGACAGTTCCCAGCGACGTAAATCCGAGCAACTCCACCAGGAGATCACGAGTTTTGTCATCGACTTTTCCCCCACCGGCTACTTCCCTCGCCAGAGCCCAGGCCAACTTGTAGGCAACGCCGGCACCACACAAACCCCGCGATGGGGAAGGTCGATCAGATCGATCAGGGTGAACCAGAGGGATCCCTTCGATAGTCTCTCGAATCTGNTGATGGTCGGTCACGATCACTTCCAATCCCAATGCCTGGGATCGGCGCAACGCCTGAATATCATTAGAACCGCCATCTACCGTGACGATGAGATCGACCTCTTGTTCGGCCAGTTCATCGACTGCATGTACATGCAGTCCGTAGCCTTCCTTGATGCGATCTGGCAGTCGATGGAGTGTCTTGATGCCCAGGTGCCTCAACATCTCCAGAAGTATCGCCGTGCCGCTGATGCCATCGACGTCGTAGTCGCCATAGATGGCGATGATCCCCTCTGCATCTCGCACGGTGAGAATCATCTCCACCGCCTGATCGATATCGGGAATCACATCCGGTTCGAGTAAGTCCAGTAACTTCGGCGACAGGAAGGCTTCTGCCTGCTCGGCAGTAGTGATTCCACGCTGGATCAGAAGCCGGGCAACCAGAGGATGGATGTGACACTCCTGGGCCAGCTGGTCGACTCCAGAATCATCGAACTCGAAGGGNCNCCAGGGACGTCGAATGGTTCCCGAACTGGTACTCAACGGGCTCCTCCCTCTCCAACGAGATCACCTTGGCGTGCACGCAAGTGATCGATGGCACACCGGAATATTTCAAGACCGAGTGGGACTGGAAGATCCCCCTCTTNCGGGATTTTTCCATCAGNACGGAGCCTCATCCAGAAAGGATGGTGCTCTGGTCGTACAAATCGTTCGGGGTGAGGCATCATTCCCAGCACGTTACCATCGAGCGACAGGATGCCTGCGATGTTGTGATGGGATCCATTGGGATTATCGGGATACTCGGGATCACCACCGTCGGCATTTCGGTAACGGAAAGCCACTTGCCGCGACGGAAAGCTCTCTCCTGGACGATCAGGGAACCACTCGAAACGCCCTTCAGCGTGCGCTACCGGGATGAAGTACTTTTGTCCGGGAGCAAACCAGGGACTCTGCGCCTGCCCCGCCTCGAGATGCACCCAGCGATCTTCAAAGCGACCCGAATGGTTCCAGAGCAATGCCCCGCGACCATCCTGGCCCGGAAGCAAACCGAGACGAACCAGCACCTGGAAGCCATTACAGATACCGATGACCAGTCCACCTTGATCGACGAACTGCTCGAGCATCGAGCGCAAACGTTGCTCGATGATATGCGCGAGCACGGCACCACTGGCAACGTCATCACCAAAGGTGAAACCTCCCGGGATGGCGAGTAATCCAGCCTCCTCAAGGATGCCAGGATCCTTGCTGAGAGCATTGACATGGATCGACTCAACCCGCGCTCCAGCAAGTTCGAGTGCATGCACGGTTTCTCTATCGCAATTGGTTCCCGCCGAACGGAGTACCAGCGCCAGGGGGCGATGCATCTTCATGGGGTCGGCCATGTTGCCTCCAGGCTTCTCTTCCAGATGTTTTTCAACGAATCGACACNGCTCTCGATGCAGGGGGCACCGCCATAGCGAATGCGAAGGACTCCCTGGTCGGTGCTGGTACCTACCCGCTGAGCGGGGATCCCTGCCGCTTCCGCGTCAGCCAGCAATGCATCCACTCCATCGCAGGACACCTCCACCAGGAAACGGTGCGGTCCTTCACCAAACAGAGCGCTGTTGCGATCTCCAGAAATCTCGGCCACATCGAGGTCCAGGCCCAANCCTCCACCACCGAAGGCCATCTCTGCCGCAGCGACTGCGAAACCGCCATCGGAAAGGTCATGGACAGCACGAAGCCGCCTCGCCACCAGCCACTGACGCAAGTTGCGAAGCAAATTCGGTCCCAGATCCGCATCAAAGAAAGCGGGCGTTCCGCCATCACCGCCATAGCGCATCTGGAACAAACTTCCGGGGATCGCTGGCTCGGGGCCGAGCAAGACCAGCGCCGAGCCCGCGTCCTTGAGATCGGAGCCGGCAACACACAGCGGCCCTTTCGCCACCGAGATGGCCGAGACCAGCAACACTGGCGGAATCGAACGAGATACCCCAGCGGCGCGATAGGTGTTATGGAGCGAGTCCTTGCCCGAGATGAATGGAGTCCCGTAGGCACGTGCTGCTTGTGCAGCACCGCGCGAACATTCGACGATCTGACCCAGAATCTTCGGATCTCGAACATCGCCCCAGGCGTAATTATCGATCAGTGCCGTTCTCTCGAGCGTGCCACCGGAAGCGATGCAGTTACGCAACGCCTCGTCGACCGAATGGCACGCCATCTGGAATGGATCGACAGATCCCATCCCCAGTGCCAACCCACAGGAAACCACCACCTGGTGACTGCCGTCACGTAACGGGTCGAGCGCGCAGCCATCCATCGGGGCATCGCGATCAGCACCGGCGAACGGTCGTAATGTCATGCGCCCTTGAACCTCGTGATCGTACTGACGTACTACCGGTTCCTTGGAAGCGACATTACCATCGGCGAGCAACTCCTCGAGGATCTGCAGATCTCCCCGCGAACCCGGGTCAGGATCTGTAGCGGGACGAATTGAAGGTGGTTCTGAGACCTGTACGATATCGGGCCGACCGTTGTGCAGGAACTGCACATCCAGCTCGCCAACCACTTCTTCGTCATGAATCAGACGCAGNTTGCCGTCTTCCCGNAAATGACCGAGGACCGCACACTCCACCTCTTCCTCGCCGAAGATCTGCTGAACNCGATCCAGCTTGGACGGATCCACCGCCAGTACCATCCGTTCCTGCGCCTCACTGATCCACACCTCGGTAGGTCCGAGCCCCGGGTATTTCACGGGCGCACGATCGAGGTACACCTCGGCACCGGTATGCTCCCCCATCTCACCCACAGCACTGGAGAATCCACCGGCACCNCAATCGGTCACAGCACGACACAGGTTCTCATCTCTGACTCTCATCAATCCATCGAGCACTTTCTTCTCCTCGAGTGGATTGCCGATCTGAACCGCACCGGAGGAAACCTGCTCCGAATCCTCGGTCAGTTCCCGCGACGAGAAGGTCGCCCCGTGGATTCCGTCACGACCGGTTCGACCTCCCACGGCAACGATGAGATCTCCCGGCTGAACCGTCTTGTCGACATGCTCTCTACGTAGCAATCCGACCGACCCACAAAACACCAGCGGGTTGCCGACAAAACCGGGGTGGAAATGAATCGCACCGTTAGCGGTCGGAATTCCCATCCGATTGCCGTAATCACGAACTCCGGCAACCACTCCTCGCAGCAAACGTCTCGGGTGCAGGGTTCCGCTCGGCAAGTCCTCTTCTGCAGTGTCGGTAGGAGCAAAACAGAAAACGTCGGTGTTGAGAATCGGCCTGGCACCCAATCCCGTTCCCAGAGTGTCCCGGATCACCCCGCCGACTCCGGTTCCGGCGCCGCCGTAGGGTTCCAGGGCACTGGGATGGTTGTGGGTCTCGACCTTGAAGGACACTCCCCACTCATCATCGATGCCGATCACTCCGGCATTGTCACGAAATACCGACCAGCACCAGGGGAGATCCAGATCTCTGGTCACCTGGAAGATCGTTTCTTTGAGTAGATTATCAAACTTCATGTCACCGTGACGAACACTACCGGTCAATGTCTTGTGGCAACAATGCTCAGACCAGGTCTGGGCGATGGTTTCCAGTTCGATCTCGCTCGGTTCACGTCCCAGGGAGATGTAATGCGAACGAATCGTTTGCATCTCAGCAAGGTCGAGACTGAGGCCACCTTTTTCGCTAATGCGAACCAACTCTTCATCCTCGACTTCGGTGATGGGAATTTCCACTCGCCCTTGCGAGTGGGCAGGAAATTGCCGAAACGGGTCTGGAACCGATTCCTGTTGTCCCTCGGCAAAAGTGCACCACTCATCCACGATGCCATTGCCAAGGTGCTCGGCGATTTCATCGAGTAGCTTTTTATCGGCTTGCATACCCGACAGTCGATAACGCAGTGCAGTACGGACCTGACAGGAATCCTGATCGAATCCAGATTCAGCCATGGCATGGAGGACACTGTGAGAAACAGGATCCATCACCCCTGGCCTTCGTTGCACCACGATTGAAGCCTCACCCCCTGACCTACTCGGTAATTCGATGCCCTCGGTCACGACAGCACGGCAGGCAGGAGATCCTGCCAGGAATTGTTGCGCCAGGTCTTTCACCCTGTCAGCGTCCGTTTCCGGGACACGAAGGTAAAAGACCGGATCTGCTGCGAGCTGCTGTCCAGCTGCCATGGCACAACCGACAGAGCTGAGGGCATCTTGCAACTCGTGATCGGGACACGGATTCGGGTCCCGGTCATGGATCACAGTGACGGTATAGGTACAAGACATCGATGCTCCTGAGCCGGTGCGGCCCGGAACTCGGGCCCCTCTGTCGAGATTGTGCAGTCGCCCGGGGGGCCGAGCAAGCGCACCGGAGCGCTAGCCTCCTGCCAATTACAACCGTAGGATGCCACCATCCTGAGCGAGAAAGGCACCGATGGAGAACGAATCCAGCGCACACGGTCTCGACTTCGAGGCTCCCATCGTGGAGCTGGAGAACCGAATCTCGGAGTTGCGCTCCTTCTCGGAGAGCTCGGAAATCGATCTCTCGGGCCAGCTCGAGGAGCTGGAAAAGAAGTGCGAAGAGAAGAAACGCGCCATCTACGCGCATTTGAATCCGTGGCAACGGGTTCAGATCAGCCGTCACCCGCTGCGTCCGCGCACCACCGACTACATCAATGGTTTCGTCTCCGATTTCCTTGAACTACACGGCGACGGTGCCTACCGCGATGACCCCGCCATCATCACNGGGCTGGGTCGGATCCGNGGTCGTAAGGTGATGATCGTGGGTCACCGCAAGGGCAAGACCAACCAGGAGAAGGTCGCTTGCTACTTCGGTATGCCCCATCCCGAGGGGTATCGCAAAGCGATCAAGAAGATGAAACTCGCGGAAAAGTACGGCATTCCCATCATTTCTTTCATCAATACCGCCGGTGCGTTCCCGGGAATTGAAGCGGAGCAGCGAGGTCAGGCATTCGTCATCGCCAAGAACCTTCAGAAGATGGCTTCGCTGCGGGTGCCGGTCGTCGCCATCGTGATCGGTGAAGGCGGCAGTGGCGGAGCCATCGGAATTGGGGTCGCCGATCGGATCCTGATGCTGGAGAACTCCTACTACTCCGTCATCTCTCCTGAGGGTTGTGCTGCGATCCTCTGGAAAGATGCATCTCACGCACCACGAGCAGCGGAGATTCTCAAGCTGACCAGTGCCGACCTGGAGCGCTTCGAGATCGTCGACGAAGTGATCCAGGAACCGACCGGGGGGGCCCATCGCGAACCGATGGTCACGATTCGAGATGTCGAGGAGGCNATTCTGCGTCATCTCGATCAGGTGAGTGATCTCGATCCTGAAGAACGGAAGCTGAAGCGCTTCGACAAGTACATGGCCATCGGACGTTACGCTGATCAGCAACAGCNAANGGTGGTCGAGGACCTGGGATGATCGAGCTCTTCTGGGTCGGCGGTCCCCTTTTCATGCTCCCTTTGCTGTTGGGCTCGGTGCTGGTGGTAACCATTGCCATCGAACGGTTCCTTCGTTTCCGACTGGCCAAAATCGATTACGACGNATTCCTGTCCGAGATGCAGGAGGCAATGGAATCNGGAGGAGTCGCAACAGCGATAGAACTCGCCGAAGAAACTCCTGGCCCCGTTGCATCGGCNTGGAGCGCAGGGCTAAAAAATCACCGTGTGCCGTTGCCGATACTGCGTGAAAAGATGGACTCTGTCTCGATTGCCGAGGTCCAGAGACTGGAACGGTTCCTGCCGCTGGTGAGCGTGATTGCTCAGGTTGCGCCGCTGATAGGAATCCTCGGAACTGTCTGGGGAATGATCGGTTCCTTTGAGGGTGTGGCGGGCGGACTCTCCAGTGGTAGTGGCGTCGATGGTGAGTTGCTCGCCAAAGGTATCGGGCAGGCACTGGTGACAACGGCTCTGGGACTTGCCGTCGCGATTCCAGCAACTCTTCTTCATCACTGGTTTTCGCACCGAGTCGATGGATTCATCGATGATCTGGAGCGTTCACGCTCTGATCTGATCGAGCTCCTGTCCAGGATCGTCGCTCGTAAAAAATCGAAACCAGCCGCAACGGCTCTAGAGAAGCAATCCTGATGGCAAGAGTTCGGTCGCGATCCAGGCTGCGGAAAGTACGGCTCTCCCCTCGCTGGGGTGATTCACTGGCTCCTCTTCTGGATGTGATCTTTCTGCTGGTGATCTTCCTGCTCGTCTCGGCGCGCTTTGACCATACTCAGACCATCTCGGTCGATCTTCCAAAAGCCCATGGCGAAACCAAACGAACTGGTGTCACAGAACCCCTGATCTTGACGCTGCATAAAGACGGGAATTTAAGCTGGATGGGCCAACAGGTCTCGACTCTGCAGCTGTCCGATCTGCTGTCTCAACTGCCTCCAGAGGAACGCCTTCGACCATTAACGATTCGCGCTGACCGGCAAGTCGCTCTCGAGTCGGGGATTCAATTGCTGGAGATGCTCGGTTTACTCGGCTGGAGTCAGGTCGAATTCGAGGTTTCTACGGCCCAGGAAGTCCCCCGTCACCTTGAGGATTCCCCTTCTGACCGATAGGATCGGTGCATGGGGTGGACTTCCATCGTCTGCCCTTCAGAACCCGTACTTTCCGGGAGGAGTCGCGATGTCCCTCGCCACCCAAGAGTCCAGTGCGAAATTCGTCATACAGTCCCGTTCCTACCTGAGTCTGCTGGCTCTGGTTCTGACCCTCTCCCTCGGCCTGACGATGTCAGGCTGCGGTGGCGGTGGAGACGACGCCAGTAACGGTGACGGCGCTGCAGCAGGATCGCCNGAATTTGCCAATCAGGTCGAAGCTCTGTTCNAAGAGNCCTCCGCANTGGTCGANCAGGCGAAACTGGCCGAGGCAGAGAAGTANGCCGCGGCGGATCTCGATTCAGCAATTCGGGGCCTCAACAAGGCCAAGGAGTACATGGACGCGGGTGATTACAAGAAGGGCAAGCGGCAGATTATCAGTGCCAGGGGAAAGCTTGAAAGGATGATCCGAGACGTCGGCAAAGTTGCGGCGGTGATGAAAGGTGTCGAAGAAAAGATCGCCACCTANCAGCAGAAGCTTGTCGAGGCCAAAGCTGTCGGGGCTGAAAAGGAGGCTCCCGCCGAGATGGACGGAGCGGTTCGATCTTTCGAAAAAGCGCAGGGTTACATCGAGCAGGGTAAGTCCAAGAGCGCTGGGAGATACGTCGGATTCGCCATCGACGACTTGAATCGCGCGATCGAGGTAGTCAATCGCAAAAACCAGTACAAGAAGAACGCCGACGAGGAGAAGACGCTGCTGGCAGAAAAACGTCAGCAGGCCGTTGACGCCGGGGCAGAAGAGAAGGCGTTACGTGACATCGAGTACGCCAGAGATCGTGAACGCATGGGAGACCAGGCCTATGAGCGTGGTGAATATGAGATGGCCGCCCGCAGTTACCGCGATGCCAAGACCGGTTATATCGGTGCTTTCGAAACGGCTCAACGCGTCACAAACTCGGCTGCGGCAGTCGCCGCAGGCAACAACCCTGAATTGCCGGACCAAAATCGCGGAGACGAGGTGCCGGGCATCGATCAAATTGATATTCCCGACATCGGCGCCAATGGTGACGGCGAAGTCGCTACCGACTTGCCAGGGCTGTTCACCGGTGTTGCAGAGTACAACCCTGCCAAGGGCTCTCTTCGACTCAACTGGGCCGATGGCACCGAACTTGAAGAAGACATGGTGCGAATCCTGGGCGATCCTTCCCACACTCACTTCGAGGGNGACGAAGGAGTCGGTCAGGGTCAGGATGGCTCGTACGTGATGGCCGGAAACACATCCGGTTACTGGATCATCAACTCCTCGTTCGAGGATGGAGTCCGAATCCGTGTCAAGGTTCTGTTTCAGTTGCTCATCGACAAGCCGGATTTCGAGATCCTGCTGATGTCGAATGGGGGCCAGGATTTTTACGCCGTATCGTACGGTTCCACCGTCCGCGTCTACGACGATGGACTGGCAGTCGGCAACGTGAGAAGTCCTCTAGCGGCATACAAGAANAATCCCAAGGACTGGGTCCAGAAGCGTGAGGCCTACGACTTCGAGTTCGTCTACTACAAACGCGATGACGAAAAAGGCGTTCTTGAAGCCAAGATCAATGGTGAAACAACGGTCAGGTTAAAAACCGACAAGTTCCGAAAGGGCTTCCCTGGATTCCGCTGGAATGACACCAAGTTCATCATTCAGGAACTCGAAGTTTCGGGACTGATCGACGAGGAATGGGCAGAGATTGAGGTCAAGAAGGCTGCCAGTGGCCAGCGGGAAGGCACTGGCGACGACGAGATCGACTTCTAGTCTTCATCTTGTCCTCGTAGAGGAGCCCGCTTTGAAGAAGACGGTCCTGAACTGTGCTCACCAAACTCATGGCGCTCGACTTGTCGAGTTCGGTGGGTTCGAGATGCCGGTCTGGTACTCGACTCTGACCGAAGAACATCACGCGGTGCGCCAGCGCGCCGGGGTTTTCGATCTATGCCACATGGGTCGATTCGAAATCGTTGGTGAAGATCCGGTCAAATCTCTCGATCAGGTCGTCACTCGTGATGTCTCCAAGATGAAAAAGGGCCAGGTGTGCTACTCCGTCGTCTGTCGACAAGATGGAGGAGTTCTCGATGACATTCTGATTTACCGCCTCCCTGATCGCTGGTGGCTGGTGGTCAACGCCGGCAATCGCGACAAGTTGTTCGACTGGTTTTCTCAAAAACTGGTCGGNGCCGAAGTGGTCGATCACAGCGAAGATGTCGCGATGGTCGCATTGCAGGGTCCGCTCGCCTCGTCGCTACTTGCATCTCATATCGAACGGCCCAGAGGTCGGCCGCTCGAAAACCTGGGTTATTATCGAATTTCACGCTGCGTGGTAAAGCTGACCGGAGATTCGATCGACGGTTGGGTTTCTCGTACCGGGTACACCGGAGAAGACGGATTCGAGATCTACGTGCCCTCTTGCGCAGCCGAAGCAGTTTTCAATGCGCTGCTCCAGCTTTCNGATGAGGTCATCCCGTGCGGGCTCGGTTGCCGTGACACGCTGCGCCTGGAGGCGGGGATGCCACTGTACGGTCACGAGCTTTCGGAACAAATCGACCCCATCCGGGCCGGTCTCGGCTTCGCAGTCGCCCTCGACAAGGAGGGTGGCTTCATCGGCCAGGAGGCCCTGCGGCAAATCTCAGCACAGGGAGCAGAGCAACAGTTACGCGGTTTTGTGGTCGAGGGTCGCCGCCCCGCTCGCCAGGGAGCGACCATCCTTCAGCAGGGACAACCGGTCGGTGAAGTCACCAGTGGTTCCCCCTCCCCGACTCTTGGAATCCCCATCGCCTGCGGTTACGTCGAGTCCTCGATCGCAGAAGAAGCGCCTCTGGAGGTCGACCTGAGAGGCACTCCGGTAGCGCTGAAGCCCCATCCCATGCCCTTTTACCGTCGCGCTGCCCAGAACGCATGAGGNAGTGGCCTCGCCGATGACACCTTGATATCTCCTTGCAAAACCGTAGGCTCTGGCCGATATTTCGCCACATGGCGTGGCACTCCGTTGTGGCAACCCGGTGCTGGCCAAACAGGTCAAGATGAGACCAATCGAATCACGGTCGTAGGTGCCAGGTCCATGCCGGACGACCGTACGGAAGGAGTCATGAGGTATGTCAGAAGTCCCAGGTGATCGTAAGTACCTGTCTTCACATGAGTGGGCTCAAAATGTCGGTGGGCTCGTCATCGTCGGGATCTCCGAATTCGCAGCTCAGGAACTGGGAGAACTGGTTTACATCGATTTGCCGGAAGAAGGATCGGATGTGGTCTTCGACACCCCGTTCGGCGAAATCGAATCAGTGAAGGCTGTCAGTGAGTTGAACTCTCCGGTCGCAGGAAAAGTGATCGAAATCAATCAGCAACTGGTCGAGAGTCAGCAGGCCATCACCGATTCACCTTACGAAGAAGGCTGGTTGATGAAGGTCGAACCCGGCGAGAATTCCGGACTCGACAAACTGCTCGACCCCGCCGCCTACGAAGCTCAACTGAGCGGTTCCTGAGGGAACTCGCCATGACGCAGGTGGCTCCCTCTCTCGCACTGGCTCGCTGTCTCGCACCTGGTGCGTTGACGGTAGCCGACAACATGGCTCTCGATGATCTGCTACTCGATGAGCCCGGTTGGTTTATTCGACTGACCCGCTGGGCTGCTCCGGCGGTTACCATCGGCCGATTCCAACCATGGCCCGAGCGTCATGATTCGTTTGTTGCTGGACTTCACTCGCTGCATCCGTTTGGAGTCACCTCTACCGGTCCTGATTCGCTGCCGACCGTCCGTCGCGTCACCGGAGGAGGTGGAATTGTTCACGGACAAGATCTCACCATCGCAGTGGCCGGAGACTGTCCATCTCAGACCTTTCCGAATCGACGTCCTGCCGAGGTGGCGGCCTGTATTTCGTCGATCCTGGCCAACCTGTTCGAGACGCCAGCCTGCAGCCGTGCCGGCGACGATAGAGAATCCTCGATGCGAGATATCGCCGACTGCTTTGCCAGGCAATCTGCCAGTGACGTGGTGGTTGCAGGGCCGGAAGGTCCGATCAAGGCCGGAGGCATCGCACTGGCTTTTCGCAACGGAAGGGTGCTGATCGAAGCGAGTCTACGCAGAGATCTCCTGGCAGCGGATCCTGACGATGACTTGCAGCGTCTGTCGCGACTCGCCATCGAGTTAGGGCTGCAACCGCAACGATGGGAACAGGGCAATTCTTTCCTGCAAGGATCCTGGTCGGAGGAGATCGCCACTCGCGTCAGCAATCGCTTCGGCAATCCCGACTGGAATCGTCGCTAGATCCCGTCGCTCGAGCCGCGGGAATTCCACCAATCACGCAACGCTTCTACATCTCGAACGATCTGCCGCCGCAAGGCATCGATCGACTCGAAGCGTCGTTCACCACGCAGACGACGGTACAACACCACCTCGATGGTCGAGCCATAAAGATCTCCATCGAAACCATCCAGATGCGCTTCGAGTCGATCGAGCTCCGGGTCGAAGGGAGTCCCTTCTGGCGCTTCCGGCGTTCCGAAGGTCGGTCTCCGACCGAGATTGATCGCTGCCGGCCAGGTGGTCTTTTGTTCATCATCCTCGATGATGACGGTGCCGAGATAAACACCAACCGGTGGCACCAGCACCGGTCCCGGATCNAGATTGGCGGTGGGAAATCCAATCGTCTGACCTCTTCGATCACCATAGATCACGGTTCCACGGACGGAATATGCCCGACCGAGCAAGCGACTGGCCCGGGTCAGATCCCCCACCTCGACGCAGTGACGCACCATCGAGGAACTGACCGCCTCACCCTCGACCAACAGGGGCGGCGAGGTGCGCATCTCCAGCGCCAGGTTCTCGATGGAAGCAACGTACTCGGCGGTACCCTGGGCTCCGGCTCCGAATGCAGAATCGAAACCCATCAGCAGATGATTGCAACCGAGAGATTCAGTCAGCACTTCATCGATGAACCGTTCCGGACTCCACCGCGAGAGTTCTCTATCGAATGGAAGTATCACGACCGTGTCCACTCCACTTTCTGCCAGCAGTTCCAGTCGCTGATCGAGGGGAGTCAAGACCGCCGGAGCCATTCCCTCGATCACAAGCTTCGGATGGGTAGAAAAGGTGATCACGGTCGATGTTCCTGAAAGTTCTTCGGTCCAGCGCAGCAGATCGACCAGCAACGAAGCATGCCCCCGGTGGAAACCATCGAAGAAACCGATGGTAGAGACCGGTCTGGAGATGGAACTATCCTGCAGCTGAGACAGACCGTGGATCGTCTTCAAGGTCGATTCTCTCGCTCTTGCCACTGCTGTTCCAGATCTCGCAGTGCCGGCCTGACCGCAACGCGACGCAGGGTCGAGACTCGGGCGGGAATCAGAATCCCATCGAGGTGGTCACTTTCGTGCTGGATGCAGCGGGCCAGCAATCCGTCAGCTTGCAGATCAAACGGTTCACCGTCAGGCCCGGTCGCCTGGACAGAAACAGCATGATGCCGATCCACTTCCAGACGGATTCCAGGCAAACTGAGGCACCCTTCTTCCCCTTCTTCCAGTGAACCCCTCAGATCCGCAGGCACTTCGATCTCCGGATCGATGAAGATCCACTCCTCTCCCGCTTCCTCGGCAGTCCTGGAAATGTTCAGGACAAAGACCCTGGCATCCCAGCCGACCTGCGGCGCGGCCAGACCAATCCCCTGATGTTCGTACATCAGATCGAACATACGACCAATACAGGCACGAGCATTGTCATCGGGCAAACCCAGAGGTTGGCAGCGCCGATGGAGGATCGGGTCAGGGTAATAACGGAGACTTAACTGCTCAGGTCCGGGAATATCGGCGGACGAAGGCAAATCAGAGGAGTTAGGCAACTGTGACGACAAGGATCCTCCCTGACACGGACACGGCAGAGTTAGTCGGCTCCCCCGCTGCGAATCCTAGCAGTCTGGTCCGAATTCGGCCAGAGCTCCAAGTGCAAATCCAGCCCGGAGATGTTGACCATCCGGCAGCTCGCGGGTACCCTCCGGGGTTTGCGGGACTGGCCCCTGATCGACCCGAGTGTCAAGGTGCCGGAAGGCAGCGCAATGGACTGCGCTGCGCACTGGCGGTGATCCTGTAGGATCCAGAGCCCCGGGATTCTCGGGCACGACCGGATCCGGTTTTTTGGGTCTGGAAGCGAAAAATCGCCGCGGAGAGATGGGAAATGGCAGCAGCCGACAACTTCTTCTCGAAGGCCGACATGGCACTCAAGAAGCGCAATTATGACTATGCCATCGAACTGTATCAGCAGGGTCTACAGATCGACCCGGATCGGTTTGAAGAACGCAAGCGCCTGAGGCAAGCCCAGATCCTCAAGNTACAGGAAAANGGTGGCAACACCCAAGGCGGTGCCGGGGTCAAATTCAAGAACGGCTTTCTGATCGCCAACATCCGCAAGCTCGGAGTACANAAGAAGTACGAGGAACAGATCATCGAGATCGAGAAGTTCCTGTGCGTCGCACCCCAGAGTTCCTCTGAGTTGTTCCTGCTGGCGGAGGCGTTTGTCGCCACTGAGCGTAATGACAGCGCCAAGCAAGCTTTCTCCGAAGTGACTGAATCGGACTCCAGTAACGCCGAGGCGTGGAAAGCGCTTGGACGTCTCCATGAACAAGATAAGGACCTCGAGGAGGCCATCGAGTGCTGGGAACATGTACGCCATATCGCGCCCCATGATGGCGAGGCAGGCAAGGCGATCCGAAATCTCTCTGCCGCCCAGATGATGGCCCAGACCGAGGAACGCAAGAAAGAGGGCGGTGGTTCCTTCCGTGACCTGCTGAAGGACGAGGATGAATCGAAGAAGCTGGAGCAGGCTGCATCCATCATTCGAACCGCCGCTGACGCACGAAGTGCCATCGATGTAGCTCGCGAGAAGGCAGAAGCGGATCCTGAAAACTCGCGCCTGTGGCGCGATCTAGGTGACATGCACTCCAAGGCTCGCGATTACGAAGGGGCCCGTACTTGTTACGAGAAAGCCAGAGAGGTGAATCCTCAGGATCTCTATGCTGCCGACAAACTCGGTGGACTCCATGAGACGATCTTCGTCGATAAGATCGAGACCTTGCGCCGAAAATTCAAGGAAGGCGACGCGGCCGCTGGCGAAGAACTGAGAAAATCCGAGGCTGAATATAATGAGTTCATGCTCGCTGAGAGTGCCCGTCGTGTCGCGGACCATCCGACCGATTTCGGCCTCAAGTTCAAATACGGGGAGTTGTTGACGAATGCCGAACGCTGGGACGAGGCGATTGCTCAGTTCCAGAACGCGCGGAAAGATCCGAAGTTTGTCACCGCCTCCACCTACCAGATCGGGAAATCCTTCTTTCACAAGGATCTGTTCGATCTGGCCATCAGGGAATACGGAGCGGCGCTGGAGCAAATCACCGAGGTCGACAGTGATCTCGCCAAANCGGTACGCTATGATCTGGCGATGGCNCACGACAAGAAGGGNGAGAGCGAAAAGGCTCTCGAGTTCCTGGAGGAGATCATGTCGGTGGACATCAGTTTCCGCGACGTCTCCCAGAAAGTGACGGAAATCCGCAGCAACCTCTGAGGGGTCTGCGGGATGAAAGAGGAAAATGCCGAATAACAAATCAGCGACCAAACGCCTTCGACAGGCTGAAACGCGCAACCTGCGAAATCGGATCAGAAAGTCCGAGATTCGCACGTTGACCAAGAAGATTCTTGTCGCAGTCGAGGCGGGAGAGCAGAGCAAGGCGGAAGAAATGGCAAAGGTGGTCCAGGGAAAGCTGGACCGAGCCGCCAAGAGCGGTACCCTTCACGCCAACACGGTGAGTCGTCGCAAGTCGTTACTGGCGCGGCAACTCAAGGGGAATCAATAACCCACTCAGTTTCCTCCCCGAAACAGGAATCGGGGCCAGGTAGCTCAGTTGGTAGAGCACTGCACTGAAAATGCAGGTGTCGGCAGTTCAATTCTGCCCCTGGCCACCAGTCATAAAACGATGCCCCACTTGGTCTGATGACCGGGTGGGGTTTTCAATTAGACTGGAGGAAGCCACTGGGNCTGTCATGCCCGTTCCTCGCTGGGAACTGATGGCATAGGCTATTCGTTGAAGGACATCGGGGGATCTACGAAGGATAGGTGTTCATGCGCGCCCACCTGAAGCTGANANNGGGAATGCTGGTGGTGCTCTCCTTGGTCACGGCCACCACAGTCGCTCAGGAATTCAATCCATTCGGCGACACTCAATTACACGATGCCGCCAGGACTCACGATTTAGCCCGTGTCCAGCAATTGATCGATCAGGGTGCGGTGATCGATGCGAGGAACAAGAACGGTTTGACGCCGCTCTGGTGTGCCGCTCACCGCTCTTCGAATCCGAAGATTGCAGAGTACCTGCTCGACAAGGGTGCCCAGATCGATGCCAGAGGCCCGAGGGGAGGGACCCCGCTGATGGTTGCCGCAGCACGATCCTATATTCCTGAGATGGTTCAGTTACTGCTCGACAGAGGAGCCAAGATCGACAACAGAAACTATAGTGGCAGTACCGCGTTCATGGCCGCCGTCTCACATTCCAGGCAGCTGGAAATCGTTCAGATGCTGCTCGATCACGGTGCCCAGGTCGTGGACCGAGACNAGGGCGGCATGACGCCGTTGATGTNCGCGGTACAACATTCCTACAAGCCAGAAATCGTTCAGCTGCTCCTCGACAGGGGCGCCGACGTCCAGGCCAGCAGTAATATTGATATGACCCCGCTCCATTTTGCCGCGGCGCGT
Source organism: Planctomycetota bacterium (assembly GCA_002711105.1). Taxonomy (GTDB): domain Bacteria; phylum Planctomycetota; class UBA8108; order UBA1146; family UBA1146; genus UBA1146. The sequence continues at coordinate 1,707 of PAIH01000036.1, read as the reverse complement.
ACCTCAGAACCGGAAATCGTTCAGATGCTCCTCGACCGGGGTGCCCGGGTCGAGGTCAAGAACAACACGGGGATGACCCCGCTGACGTACACCGCGGCCCATTCATCAAGACCAGAGATCCTTCAGATGCTCCTCAAGGCGGGTGCCCAGCTGGAAACCAGATCCAAAGCCGGCTCTACCCCACTGATGTTTGCGGCATCATTTTCCAAATCGCCAGAGATGCTTCAGGCACTCCTCGACAACGGCGCCGATCCCCTCGCCCGGAGCAAGGACGGCAAGAAGGCCANCGACTACGCCAAGAAGAACAAGAAGCTGGTGGGCACAAAGGCTTATCAACGGCTTCTCGAAAAGTCGAAAGAGTAAACCCGAGACCCTATCGACTCCTCGTTGTCATCGAGAAGCACTCCGATAGAGTGGCTTCCAGCCTTTTAGGCTGGCATCGATCCCAACCACTTCGCGGGCACGCACTGGTTGGCATCGTTTGCCATGTACCTGGAGACGAAGAGGTGGCGGATCTTGCTGTGAGATCCACCTTTGACCATTCCATTGGTTAGGAAGGAGGCGTTTGATGGAAGACTCGCAGGAATCATCGACATCAAACAGGCAGAGATCTGTCGGCCACTGGATTCTCATCCTCGTCGTCGGCGTAGTGGCAGTTATCAACACCTGGCGGTCATGGAAGGTCGTCTTGATGGGGCGGGAGGCGTTTGTTCAGGCGGTCACGGAAACTCCCTTGTCTGAGGGCCGGAACGTCGCTCTGGAGTTGGCTGCTCAGTCCACCATCAATGAGGGATTCATGCTGATTCTTCTCGGCTGGATCGCTTTTCTCCTGGTTTACAAGATACGCTGATCGTCGCACGAAAGGATCTCTCCATGAACAGTACACTGCTGCAGCTGTCATTATTGATCCTGGTCAGCGTGAGCCTCGGGTGNCAGGCCCTGAAAATGGACTANGGGCAGCCGGCGGCGCAGTTTCTGGAAAAGGATGTGGCGACAGCAGGGAAGAAGTACCTGGGCAAGAAAATCACCATCAAGGGGACTGTGGCCCGGATCGATGTCAGCGACCCGCAAGCGNCATGGGTCCATCTTGGTAACGGGATTCGTTGCGATTTCAGCGATTTCCGGGCGATGGCACAAAGCAAGAGCGCCGGTGACACTGCTTTTGTCGACGGCATTCTAAAAGAATGTGAGGAAGGGAATATCCTGCTGGAATCGGCGATGCTCCGCGATCCCACCGCACCCTTCTCACCGACGCGATAGAACTGGAGACCGCGACTCAGGCNGTCGCGGCGAGTGCGGGCACCTGCGCTACCAGTTNGTTCCACTCGGTCTCATCGAGACCGCTAGCGATCCATTGGCTGAGTATCGGCAAGAAATCGGGGGGCACTCCGACCGTCATGTTCTGGGCTACGCAGACGCGATCGGCCGCNTCGATGTGGGTGAACCACCACGGCATCATCTCCTGCATGAACTCCGGCGAGCAGAACTCCATGATCCTGCCGTCGAGTGCCCAGATCTCGGCCGCCTCGAAGTGCTCCATCATCGCCGGCATGATCTGTTGCTCCTCTTCATCGAGGTGAGACAGGAGGACTTTCTGGAGCTTGATCAGGTCGGTCTGGGTGTCGGTGGAACTGCCGCTTGAGAGCGCAGCCACGAGGCCTTCGATTTCGCGGTGCTGGTCGACGCTGGCACCGGTCGAACCGGGCG